>CAVYUH010000005.1:0-309134 GCA_963771645.1 uncultured Actinomycetota bacterium
ACGGCCGCCTCGACGATTCGCTGGCGGGTGTGGTCCACCTGCTCGACGCGTCGCTGCATCCGGTAGGGGCGCTTGTTCGGTGTGCGCGGCTGTTCAACCACCTCTTGACACCACCCCCGTTCGGGTCGACACTTTCGCTACACACCAGTGTATAACCAAATAGTGAGGGGTTCGAGATGAGTCTCGAGGACGTCCGCAGATCACCGTCGTGCAACCGGGCGAAGGGCGTGAAGGGAGCCTGGGCAGCATCGGGGTGGTCTTCGGCTGTTCGGGAAGCAGACGAACGAACAGGTCTCGATCGTCGAGCACCCCTTCCCCGTCGGAGCGCTCGCCCCCCCGCACCTGCACACGCGCGAGGACGAGTACTCGATCGTGATCGAAGGCGAGATCGGCTTCCGGTCCGGCGATCGGGAGGTCGTGCTCGGTGCCGGGGGGTACATCACGAAGCACCGTGGGGAGGTGCACACGATGTGGAACGCGGGGAGCACCCCCGCACGGATGATCGAGGTGATCGCGCCCGCAGGGTTCGAGCACTTCTTCTGGGGGCTGGCCGACGCGTTCGAAGACGGCCTCCGGATCCCGAGGAGCTGCAACGACTGGCCGCCGAGCACGGGCTCGAGTTCAGCGAACCGTCCTGGTTGCCGGACCTCGTCCAGCGCTACGGGCTCACTCCGCTCGGCTGACGGGCGGCGCCGTGACCGTCGCCGCGACACCGAGTCGCCGGCTCGCACCGGCGCGGCAGCCTCGCTCGTCCGCATGGCCGTCGTGGTCCTCGGACTGCATCTGCTCGGTGGGATCCTGCTGCTGACCTCTGCCGGTCACGACGTCCGCTCCCCCGGCAGCGGGCCGGCGTTCGGTGTCAGCATCGGGTTCACCGCCTACCTGCTCGGGATGCGGCACGCCTTCGACGTCGACCACATCGCAGCGATCGACTCCACGACTCGAAAGCTGCTGGGCGACCGGATCAGGACCCGTTCGGTCGGTTTCTGGTTCTCCCTCGGCCACTCGAGCGTCGTGCTCCTGCTCTGCACCGCACTCGCTGCCGGAGCCCGGCTGGCAGGAAGCCTTCTCACCCCCGCGGACGGCGGCGTGCGAAACACGCTCGCGCTGCTCGGGACGACGTGTCGGGCGCCTTCCTGTGCGGACTCGGGGTGCTCAACCTCGGGCTCCTCCTTCGCCTCCTGTCCTTTTCCGACGGCCTCAGGACGAGCGAGCCGCAGGAGCGACCGGACCGAAGGGAGTCCTGGCGCTGGTTCTCCGCCCACTCATGCGCACCGTCACGCGGCCCTGGCACATGTACCTCGTCGGCCTCCTCTTCGGGCTCGGATTCGACACCGCATCCGAAATCGCCCTGCTCGTGGTCGCCGCGGCGCGGCCATGGCCGCGTGCCTTGGTAGCCCTCCGTCGCTGCCCATCCTGTTCACCGCAGGCATGGCCTGCCCTGACACCCTCGACGGCGTCATGACGTACGGATGGACCTCTCGCCGGACGGGCTCCATACCGCACCTCACCGTCTCCGCCGCCGTCGTCACCGTCGGCGACCATCGGGTCCATCCTTCACGGTAACGACCGGCCTCGACCTCGGCAACCTCGGCTACGCGTCGCATCTGGGCTCTGTCATCGTCTGCCGTCGGCGCCTACCTCACTGGGAGGCGTAGGCCACGGTCACCCTCGTTCTTAAGCGTGACTTCCGGCCGACCGTGACGAGGATCAGTGGTTGGCGACGTTCGTCGCGGGCATGCAGCTCAGCCTGCTCATCACCGCGGTCCTCCTCGTCGCCGCAGCCGTCGCCGCATCCCGCATCCGACCTGGACTGCCAACGGCCTGACGATGCAACAGATGCCTCGGGCGCGGGGCGCCCGCGTTGCAGGGCGGCTCCGGAGGATCGACGCCTGCCGGCGGTCGCCCTCGGTCTGCGGAGGCTGTGCTGCGCACGGAACCGCGCAGCACAGCCGACAGGAACGGGAGTCGCGTGGACGGCTCACTGGTCGAGACGAAGTTCTTCGCGCCGAGGCTCCGCCGCGGCCACGTTGCCCGCCCCGAGGTGCTGCGCCGCTTGGCGCGGGCGTCCGACGCTCGCCTGACGCTCGTCTCGGCGCCCGCCGGCTTCGGCAAGACCACGCTGATCGTCGAGTGGCTCACGGCTCCCGCCGTCCCTCCTCAGGCGGTGGCATGGCTCTCGCTCGACGAGCGGGACGGCGCCCCGGCGGCCTTCCTCGCCTACGTCATCGCAGCGCTGCAGAAGGTCCTCCCCGATGTCGGAGCCGCCGCGCTGCAGGTGCTCGCCTCGTCGCCCCAGCAGACCGACCAGGTCCTCACGCTGCTGCTGAACGACCTGACGACGACTGAGGAGGAGGTGTGGCTCGTCCTCGACGACTACCACCTCGCCGACGGCCCGGATGTCGGCGCGGCATGCGCGTTCCTCATCGACCATCTGCCCGCCCACTGCATCTGGTGATCGGCACCCGTGCCGACCCGGGCTTCCCGCTCTCCCGCCTTCGGGCACAGGGGCAGCTGGTCGAGGTCCGCGCCGCCGAGCTGCGCTTCACCGAGCACGAGGCGGACGCGTACTGTCCGCGAAACGCGTCGCGCTGGAGCCCGCGGACCTCGCGGCCCTCGCAGAGCGGACCGAAGGGTGGATCGCCGCACTGCAGCTCGCGGCCCTCTCCCTGCAGGGGCGTGAGGACACCGGTGAGTTCGTCCGGCGCTTCACCGGCGACGACCGCTACGTCGTCGACTACCTCCTCGAGGAGGTGCTGGCGCATCAGCCGGAGCGGATCCGGGACTTCCTCCTGCGAACCTCCGTGCTCACGCGACTGTCCGCGTCGCTCTGCGACGCCGTCGTGGCTCGCAGCGACGGTGAGCAGATCCTCGCCGCCCTCGAGCGGTCGAACCTGTTCGTCGTCCCGCTCGACGACCGACGCGAATGGTTCCGCTACCACCACCTCTTCGGCGACGTGCTCCGTGCCCGCCTGCTCGACGAGCAGCCGCAGGAGCTCCCCACCCTCCATGACCGTGCCAGCCGCTGGCACGAGCAGCACGGGTCGCTGCCGGATGCGATCGAGCATGCGCTGGCGGGGAAGCACTTCGATCGCGCGGCTCGTTCATGGAGGCCGCGGCTCCGGCCATCCGCCGCGACCGGCAGGACGCCGTCCTGCTCGCCTGGCTGGCGCGACTGCCGGACGGCACGGTCCAGAGCAGCCCGGTGCTGACGGTGTTCGCCGGGTACAGCCGGATGCTCACCGGCGACTTCGACGGCGCCGAAGCCCGCTTCGCTGAGGCGGAAGCCGTCCTCGAAGCGGTGACGGAGGACGCGCGCGCGGGGTGGCATGAGGGTGACGAGGTGCGAACGCTGCCCGCCACCATCGCCGTGTACCGCGCCTCGATCGCTCAGGCGCAGGGGGACGTCGAGCGCACGGTGCGGCACGCGCGAGCGGCCCTGGCCCTCGCCGGGCCGCAGGACCATCAGGCACGAGGCGGGGGCGCCGGCTTCCTCGGGCTGGCAGCCTGGGCGCAGGGCGACGTCGCCGCCGCCATCGAGTCGTTCTCCATGGCGGTCGCAAGCCTCCGCGCCAACGGGAACGTCGTGGACGCGCTCGGTGGAACGGTCGTGCTCGCGGACCTCTGGGTCGCCGCCGGGAGGCCCGGTCACGCTCGCCGGCTCTACGACGAGGCACTCCAGGTCGCCGAGCAGCACGGAAGCGCTGTCTCGCGCGCGACCGCGGATCTGCACGTGGGGGTGAGCGAGCTCGACATCGAGGCGGGTGATCGCGACGCGGCGGCTCACCATCTGCAGGCGGCCGCCGATGCCCATGGGCCCCTCGGCATGCCGGAGAGCCGGTACCGGTGGTTCGTGTCGCGGGCAGCGCTCGCCCGCGCGGAAGGCGCCCTCCCGGAGGCGGTCGCGTTCCTCGATGCCGCGGAGCCCCTCTACCACCCGGGCTTCTTCCCCGATGTGCGGCCCATCGGCGCGATCCGCGCGAGGATCCGGATCGCCGGCGGCGAGCTGCACGCGGCAGCCGATTGGGCGCGGGAACGAGGGCTCTCCCCCACGGACGAGGCCGGGTACCGCCGCGAGTACGAGCACCTGACGCTCGTCCGGCTGCTGCTCGCCACCGGCGCCCAGGACGACGCGCTCGGCCTGCTGGACCGGCTCCACGACGCCGCGGAGGCTGCCGACCGCGGCGGCAGCCTGGTCGAGATCGGGATGCTGCAGGCGCTCGGGCTGCTCGTCAGGGGTGAGGTGAGGGCCGCGGAAGCCCGCCTCGTCGCGGCCCTGGAGGCGAGCCCGGAGGTGACGGGGTATCGGCAGCGCTTCCTCGACGAGGGCGCGGCGCTGGCGGAGCTCCTCCGCCGCGTGGCGGCGGGAAGCGGGCCAGCGCGCCCTGGCCGCCGCGCGCATCCGGCGATCCGAGGATCCGGTCGCGGGGACCCGCGCCCCGTCGCTGCCCGTGACGCTCAGCGAGCGGGAGCTGCAGGTCCTCCGCCTCCTCGACACGGAGCTGAGCGGCCCCGAGATCGCCCGCCGGCTCTTCGTCTCGCAGAACACGCTCCGCAGCCACACCAAGCACATCTTCACGAAGCTCGAGGTCAGCAGCCGCCGGTCCGCCGTGCTCCGGGCCCGCGAGCGCGGGCTGCTCTGAACCTGCTGCGCCCGGATATCACCCAGCGCACCACATCATCGGGTGGCGTCCCGTCACCCCGTCGCTTCCTACCGTCGGAGCATCCGCAGCACCACCGCCGCGGACTCGAGCAGGGAGCCGGACATGACCGTCACCACCACCACCCTCACCCGGGCCGCCGGGGTGTCCGCCGTCGCAGGCGGCGTGCTGTTCCTCGCCGTGCAGATCAACCATCCGCATCTCGATCCCGCCTTCGCGGTGACGCCCGAGTTCGCGATCCGCCAGTCGATGAAGATCGCGTTCGCGGTCCTCTCGCTCATCGGCATCACCGGCGTCTACCTGCGGCAGGTGAAGCAGGCGGGCGTGGTGGGCCTGATCGGCTCCCTCCTCCTCGGCGCTGCGTTCCTCGCGATGATGTGCGTCGAGGCGATGGGGCTGGTCGCGCTCCCGGTCCTCGCCGGAAGCGATCCCCGCTACGTCGCCGACGTCCTCGTGGTCGCGACCGGCGGGACGGCCACCGGTGATCTCGGCCTGTTCACGGCCCTCAACACCGGCGCCGGGCTCGCCCTCGTGAGCGGCGGCCTCCTGTTCGGGATCGCGGTGTTCCGTGCCCGGGTCATCAACCGGTGGCCGGCCGCGCTGCTCGCCGTCGGCGTCGTCGCCACCCTCGCCATCCGGTTCCTCCCGCAGGTCAACGAGCGCCTCTTCGCGGTCCCGATCGGAGTCGCCATCGCCGGACTCGGCGTGGCCCTCCTGCTCGACCAGCGCAGCAGCAGGCCGGCCCCGGTACGCCGCGCCCCGTCCGCTCGACACCGCAGGCGTCGAATGACCGCATCAGCCCCAGCGTCCGCCCGCCCGTCCGGTTCCACCGGCCGGGCGGGCGCCGTCGGCGGATCGACGCGCGTCTACCGCATCCGGGTCGCCGGTCGCCTTGATGCACGGTGGTCCTCCTGGTTCGACGGACTCGACATCCGATCGGATCAGGACGGGTCGACCAGCCTCACCGGACCGGTCGCCGATCAGGCGGCGCTGCACGGACTGCTCGCCCGGGTCCGGGACCTCGGTCTCGAGCTGATCTCCGTCGCCCGCGAGATCGATTGACGCGGAGGGACCGCGTCCATCCGCCGGACGCGCAACCCTCCGTCACCGGACCCGTCGCACCGGCAGGATCGCCCCGGCGGCGAGGAGCGCACACACCCCCGCGACGGCGTACAGCGCGGCGTAGTTCCCTCCGGTAAGGGCGAGCACGACGGTGGCGATGGCCGGCGCGATCGAGAACGGCAAGGCCCCGGCGATGTTGAACACACCGAGGTTCTTGGCCGCGGTCCGCCGATCCGGAAGGACGTCCGCCACCAGCGCGAGATCCACCGCCACGTAGACGCCGTATCCCAGACCGCCGAGTGCCATGCCGACCAGGAAGCCGTTGAAGTCGGTGGCGAGGGCGATCAGGAAGAGTGCTGCGCTGTACACGACCGCCGCGGCGAGCACGAACACCTTCCGTCGCCCCGATCGGTCCGAGATCCGCCCGCCCACGAGTGAAGCAGCGACGACGAACGCGGACTGGACCAGCGTGCCCAGGAACACCTGACGCGGAACGTCGGCCTCGGCGCTTCCGAGCCTGCTCAGGAGGTAGTACGCCTGGTAGGTGACGAGGAACGCGTAGGCCAGCACGAACAGGAATCGACTCGCGAACGCCCACGCGAAGTCCCGATGCCGCCGAGGGTCGAGGTAGAACGTCGAGAGGAACTCCCTCAGCGACCAGGGTGGCCGGTCAGCAGCCGTCAGGCGTCGGTCCTTCAGCGTCGTGGCGAACAGCAGGATGAAGAACCCGCCGATCGCGCACGGCGCCAGGAACATGAGCAGCTGGTTCGGGGCGAAGAGCTGCACCACGAAGGTGCCGGTGACGGATGCCACCGGCACGCAGACGCCGAGGACGCCGGAGACGCGGCCCCGCTGGGACGTCGGGACCTGATCGGGAAGCACCGCCACCTGCACGGCCAGGAGCGCGTTGAAGAACAGCTGAGCGATGCACCACCCGAGCAGCACGACCAGCACGTCGGGCGCGACCGCGACGATCAGCACACCGACGGTGCCCCCGACCAGCCCGATGATCATCCACGGCCGCCTCATCCCGAGCGCGGACGAGGTCCGGTCGCTCAGCCGGCCGAAGAAGGGGTTGCCCACCATCGCGACGAGGGCACCGATCGCGGTGACGAGCGCGAGGCCACCGGGTGCCGCGCGCGGCCCGAGCAGCGCTTCCATCTTCAACGCCAACGTCACGAGCAGGGGTGCGATCAGCACCAGGCACGTGCTGATGAACGCGAGGGTGTAGAGCGCGATGAAGCCCCATCCGACGGGCTTGAGTCCGTCGGCACCCGAGTCGGCCGGGAGAGGGATCCCCGGGCCGGTCGCACCATCGCTGCTCGAGAAGGTGGACTGCCTGGGCATGAGGCTCTCCTTCACGGAACGAGCCGATGGAAGCGCCGAGAAGCGTCCGCACCGCGTGCGCCCAGGTGTACACCGAACCCGCCGACCGCGCATCCTCCGTCCCGCGCGGTGATGGCTTCGAGAGGGAGGACGTCGCCCCCCACGCCGCCGCACCGACGATTCAGTGGCAGTGTGACGACCGAACCCGGGACGAGAGGTCCTGGCGTCACTGGCTGAAGGTGCACCCCGGTGTCCGGTCAACTGCTCGAGTCGAAGCTTCGCATCCCGGCGCCGCGCCACGACCTGGTCCATCGGACGCGGCTCATGCGGCAGCTGGATCGCGGAGTCCTGTCGAGGCTGACGCTGCTCGCCGCCCCAGCGGGATTCGGCAAGACGACCTTGCTCGCCGGCTGGCTGGATGCCGCCCCACCCGGGGACGGGAGGTCGATCGCCTGGCTGTCCCTCGACCGCGACGACGACGAACCGATCCGGTTCTGGACGGCCGTCCTCGCTGCCCTCGCGGTCGTGAGCCCCGGCTTCGGCTCGCGTGAGGCCGAGGTGCTTCGCGGCCCGCAGCCGGTAGCCCTTCGCGCGGTCCTCGCCGGCCTGCTCAACGACCTCGCCACCGTCGATCATGACGTCCTGCTCGTGCTCGACGACTTCCACGCCATCGAATCGCTCGAGATCCGGGAGGGCATGGCGTTCGTCATCGACAACCTCCCGCCGCGCACGCACGTGGTCATCGCCACCCGCGTCGACCCTGCCCTGCCGCTCGCACGGCTGCGAGCCCGCGGCGAGCTGACGGAGGTGCGGGGAGCCCACCTTCGCTTCACCTCCGACGAAGCCGCGGCCTACCTCACGCAGGTGATGGGCCTGACCATCGAGGCGGACCTCATCACAGCGCTGACGGGCAGGACCGAGGGCTGGATCGCCGCGCTGCAGCTCGCGGCGCTCTCCATGCAAGGGCGGAACGACCTGCCGGGGTTCGTCCGGGCCTTCTCGGGCAACGATCGATACGTCGTGGACTACCTCGTCGAGGAGGTGTTGCAGAACCAGACCGAGGCGGTCGAGACCTTCCTGCTCGAGACCTCCGTCCTGGACCGGATGACGGGGCCGCTCTGCGACGCGGTGACCGGACGCAGCGGTGGCCGAGCCATGCTCGAGGTACTGGAGCGCGCGAATCTCTTCCTGGTCCCGCTCGACGACGACCGGAGCACCTACCGCTACCACCAGCTCTTCGCCGACGTGCTGCGAGCTCGCCTGCGCGATGAGCGGCCCGACCGGATCCCGGGCCTGCACCGGCGAGCGAGCGAGTGGTACGCACGGCACGACGACTCCAAGGCGGCCGTCGAGCACTCGCTGGCCGCGAGCGACTTCGCACGCGCCGCAGAGATCGTCGAGCTCGCCATCCCGGCGCTCCGTGCGGAACGGCGAGAGGCGGTGCTCCTCGCTTGGCTGAAGCGTCTTCCCATCGAGCTCGTACGGTCGCGACCGGTGCTGAGCGTGGGCTACGCCGGCGCCCTGATCGCGAGCGGGCTCGTCGACGGCGTCGAAGCGCGCCTGGATGACGCGGCGCGCTGCCTCGACCGCAGCCGACAGGAGCTCGCCGATAGGCCGCAGGACGCACCGACGCATCCGGTGGTCGTCGTCGATCGCGAGGAGTTCGGCCGCCTGCCGGCAGCCATCGCCATCTATCGAGCCGGGTTGGCGCTGACGCTCGGCGACGCCGCCGGGACGGTGACGCAGGCGACGCTGGCCCTCGAGATCGCCCGACCCGATGACCACGTGCGGCGCGGTGCGGCGGCCGCCCTGCTCGGACTGGCCGCGTGGGGCGAAGGAGACCTCGACACGGCGTACGCCGCCTATGTCGAGTGCTCCGCGAGCCTCCTCCGCGCGGGATACGTGGCCGACGTGCTCGGTTGCGCGACCACGCTCGCGGACATCCGGATCACCCAGGGGCGCCTTCGCGACGCCATGCAGATCTATGAGCGCGCTCTGCAGCTCGCCGCCGACCAATCCACGCCGGTGATGCGGGGCGTCCCGGATCTCCACGTGGGGATGAGCGCCATCCTCGCCGAGCGAGGCGATCTGCAGGCCGCGAAGGACCACCTCGTGCGAGCCCGTGAGGCGGGCGAGATCGAAGGCATGCCCCGCTTCCGCTGCCGCCTCCGCCTCGCCGAGGCGGCGGTGCGGGAAGGTGAGGGCGACGTGGACGACGCCCTCGGGCTGCTCGACGAGGCGGAGCACGACTACGTCGCCGACTTCGCGCCCGATGTGCGGCCCATCGCCGGTCTCCGAGCCCGGCTTCGGCTCCGACGGGGTGAGGTCGACGACGCGCTCGCCTGGGCACGCGAACGAGGCCTGTCGGCGACCGACGATCTCGACTACCTGCACGAGCACGACCACGTCACCCTCGCCCGATGCCTCCTCGCGCAGCGGCGGGGTGCGCCCGACTCCGCCCGGGAGGCATCGGCGCTGCTGAACCGGCTGCTCGTCGCCGCGGAGGCAGGAGGCCGGACCGGGACCGTCATCGAGGTGCTGGTGCTCCTCGCCATGGCGCGACGGTCGAGCGGAGACGAGCAGGCGGCAGCGGTCGCCCTGGACCGTGCACTGAGGCTCGCCGAGCCCGAGGGCTACTTCCGGGTGTTCGCCGACGAGGGTCCATCACTCGAAGCCCTCCTGAGGGCGGCGGCCCGTCGGCACACCGCTCCGCGCATCGTCCGGCGCCTCCTCAGCAGCATCAGCAGACAGGACGGACTCGCGCTCGGCCCCGATCCGACCGCAGCCGTCGAGCAGCTGAGCGATCGCGAACGCGAGGTCCTCCGGCTGCTGAAGACCGAGCTGAGCGGACCGGAGATCGCCCGCGAACTCGTGGTGTCGCTGAACACCGTGCGGACCCACACGAAGAACATCTACGCCAAGCTCGGCGTCACGAACCGCAGGGCTGCGGTCCTCCGAGCCGGCGAGCCTGAGCGAGCGGCCGCCCGGAGCCGGATCCGGCCCGGGTCCTTCTGACGCTTCCTCAGCCGGGGGCGGGATGTCAGCGTGCTTCTGTCGTGGCAGGGATCAGGGGCTCCTGCACGTCGGCGCGCGGGAAGCGCCTGGCGCGGCTGCGGACCGCACGGCGTCGGATCACGAGCTCCGCGACCGCGAGGTTCAGCACCCACGCCGCCCCCATCGCGACGGCGCGGGAGGCCTGATCGTCCGGCCCGAAGAGGATCGAGCCGGGGATGAGCAGGACGGCCTGGGTGCCGGCAGCCACCCCGAGGGCGTAGGCGCGGGTCATCCAGGCGCCGTGGACCGCGTAGCGGTGGCGAACGAGCGCACGGACCGCGAGCACGAGGCAGATCAGCATGGCGGAGCCGAAGATGACGCGGATGACCAGCAGCGCCGGCCCGTCGCCGACGGGGTGCGGATAGACCGTCGCCATCCACAGGCCCGACAGCGCCAGGACGAAGCCCGCCGGGATGAGCACGCGCCCGGCGCTCGCGTGCCAGCTGCGTCGACCCCGCCGCAGCGCCGGCACGAACTGGAACGCGCCGACGAGGCTGAACAGCGTCGCCGAGACGATGTGGAGCATGACGGGGACCGGGGAGTCGGTGAACCTCGCCTCAGCAGGCCTGAGCTGCGGTCCTCCGCTCAGCTGCGTGATGCGCAGCGCACCGGAGATGATCGGGATCAGCGTGAGCAGGATGAGCCCGAGCGGAACGAGCCAAGCCGTCCGCGATGTCCGGGGCCGTGTCGAAGCGATGTCCATGTCCGGAAGCTACGGGCCGGCATGGTGACCGGACATCACCACATCAGGTGATCGCTGCTCGGGCGGCCTCGCCGCTCCTGCCTCCGAGGCGAGGGCCTGGCTTACCGCCATGGCCGACGGGCGGCGATGACCGACGTCAACGGCAGCCCGACGTCGCGCACCTTCTGCAGCAGGCCGTGCAGGGCGGCCTGGTCGGCCACCTCGGCTCGGATCAGCGTGGTGCCGTCGCTCTCCCTGCTGATGCGTGCCCCGTCGAACCAGTCGGACCACCGGTCGTCGAGGTGGCCCGTGATGCGGATCTCGTACCAGTCTTCGCCGTGATCCTGATCGTCCCGCCGGTCGGTCATGGTGCTTCCGTCCCCTGAAGTCGGCATCGTTCCGGATGGCGCGCTGCACTGACTCCTGCCACGTCGCGACCACGCCGGGGGCCGGCGCAGACGCGCAGGCCCCCGGCCGTGCCATCGATCAGGAGCTCGTCACGAGCTCCAGGTCGGCCGAGCCGACCGCCACCGTTCGGCGTTCCATCCACACGGCGAACCCGAGCCATGCCAGCGCGATGCCCATCGGGATCGCCGTCTTCGGCTGCATGGCGTTCGGGAGCAGCGCAGCCAGGGGGGCCACCACCGTCGACAGCGCGAGCAGCGCGCCGGCGAGGCGCGGCAGGATCCGAGCCCGGATCGTCGCGATCCCGAACAGCAGGCCGCCGAAGATGTAGACGAAACCGGAGAGCGTCCACAGGTTCGGGAGGACACCGAGGCTGAAGGTGCCCGCAGGACCGTTGAACATCCCCATCCACGCGGTGACGGCCGCAGGTGCCACCCCGGCCAGGTGCGGCAGCAGGAAGGCTTCCACGAAGCTGAACCCCATGATGAGCACCAGCCACAGGCTCAGCAGGACGTAGCCGATCAAGCCGAGCCAACCCGCCTTCGAGGCTTGCCGGGCGTAGAGCCCGGCCATCCCGAGCAGCCCGAAGAACGACATCGCGCAGGCGACGACATGGACGAGCTCCCAACGGGTCGTGGTGACGGCCGAAGGGATGTTGGCGGGGTGGAGCACCCCGACCGCTGCATAGCAGAGGCCCGCCAGCATCACGGAGAAACCCGCTAGCCGGATCAGGTTCGACGTCGTGATCTTCATCTCAGATTTCCCTCGCTACTCGAGTCGGCCACAGGGCGGAACCGGAACCAGTCCGGTTCTCCGAGCCGTCGCGAGGAACGTAGAAGCCGACGTGATGAGCGCGGCTCACCACAAGTGGTGAACCCTGCTGATGAAATCGCGGCCTTCCGCAACGACGGAGTCGGAAGCCCGAACGCTCGGCCTGATGGGCGTGATCAAGTTCCTGCTCTCCGCCATCTCGCGTCCTCGGCTGGCCCAACGCCCTTGTCGTGGCCGAGGCGTAGGTGCTATGGATGATTTCCCGGCTCGTTCTGCTGATCGCGAACGGGCTACTCACCCGGCCCGCTACCCACCCCTACGCGAGCCACCCAATCCGATGAAACGGACCCTGGGATGACGGGAACCGACCCCGAGTACTTCGACCCGGCCTACCTCGTCAACGTCGGGCGGTTCGAGCCCCATGTCTGGTGCAGGTGTGGCCACGTCGAGGCTGCCCATTGGAATGACGAACGATGTCATGCCCGACGCAAGACCCTGATATTTCGACGCCTCAAGCGTTGCCGATGCCGGCAATTCTGCGAGCCCAACTGACCACATCCTTCGATGGCGGACGCGGCGAACGGAGAGGCGTGGTCTGCCCCGGGTTGTGAGGCTTCCGCCAGTAACCCGCCCTCGACAGACTGACCCCATGACTGCACGAGGGGCTCGACGAGCCGCCAGCATCGCCGCCGTGGCGCTCACGATCGTCGGGCTCTCGACGTTCAGTCCTGTCGGGGCGCAGGCCGCACCAGCAGTGCCCGACGCCGGGGCAACCACCTCGTGGACCATCGGATTCGGCTCCATCGGCCCCGTCAACACGACCATGACGGTCAAGCAGGCGATCGCCGAATTGCATTCAGGAGCCTCAAGCAAGGCGCCCAAGCACTACTGCGGCATCTTCGACCTCGCGGGCAAATCGCCCACCGAACGTTCGGCCCTGACCGGCTTCGCTCACGCCAACGGCGGAAAGCTCGACATGCTGTCCGTCGGGTCGCTGTTCGGTACGACGAAGACTCCGGACATCCCCAAGGTCGTGCAAACGGCCAAGAAGATCAAGGTCGGCTCCTCCTTGAAGAGCCTGAAAGCCGCCTACCCGGGCAAGCTCAAGGCCGCCACCAACCTCTACCTCAATGTCGAGATACTCCCCGGCTCGAAGGGACGGGCCATCGCCTTCACCCTCAACAGCAAGAACACGATCATCAACATCGCCACGGGCAACGCCTCGTACGTCAACCGCACCGAGTACTGCGGCTGAGTCGGAGCCAGCCTCGCGTGGCGGCCACCTTCATCGGCCCCCTGCACCTGCTCGTCAACCACGCCGGCATCGGAGGAGTCCCGACCCGTCAGCTCAGCGCGGACGGACACGATCTGCACTTCGCGACCAACCATCGCGGGCACTGAGGCCGGCTGGCTGCCGCCCTGCAAGCCGTGCACGCGCCCGTGTTGTCGTCGTGAGCTCCTGAGAGCACGTCCACTCCGGACGCAGGCTCACGCGGATGTCGCTGGATGTCCGCGAGACGAACACGCGCGCGATCGCGTTGTACGCCCGCGCCGGCTTCGTCGCGGTGTCCGAGCCGTGGGACTACGACGGACACGACCTCATGACGACCTGGTCCCTCACCCTCTGAGCGGAGCGTCCCGGCCCGGCTCGGTCTCACCGCTGGGCCCCGCCGAGGAGCACACTCGAGCAGGTCGAGGTTCGAGACGATTGCCCATGAGAGAGGGGCGAGCAGGTGGAGTACTCGTGGGCGGCGTACTCGGGTGCCGGCGCCCTGCTGCTGGCGCTGGTGCTCGCACTCGTGACTGCGGCTCTGGTTCTGGTCGCGGTCCGACTCCGGACGCCGCTCGCCGGGCCGACTGCGAGCGGTGGCACCGTTGCGTTCCTCGTGATCGCGTGGCTGCTGGCCATCGTCACGTTCCTCGCGGACATCGTCGTCTACGGCCTGCAGGCCTATCAGGTGCGGCTGACCCTGCCGTCGCCGCCGAACCACGTGACCCCGGTGACGCTCGTCTGCGCCGCGCTGTCGTTCGTCGTGGTGGCGGTGCTCACGCCGACCCGGCTTCGGACGCGGCTCGGCAACGCGCTGCTGTGCGCGTGCGTCGGGTCCGATGATCTTCGAGCTGCCGTTCGACCTGATCGTGATGGCCCGGACCACGGCGATCCCGCCCGCTCCGGCGCTCTACGTGGCGCTGTTCTTCCTGCCGCTCTTCGCCATCGAGGTCCTGACGCTCGCACTGGCCGCCACCCGGCCCGGGGCGCGAGTGACGCGGTGGACGGCCGCATGGCTTGCCGGCATGTTCGGCGTCTTCGCCGTCTGGGCGCTCTTCGGGTTCGGGTACCCCTGGGGCGGCGTGAACCTGGCGTTCAACATCGTCTCCAAGGTGCTCGCGTTCGCGGTCGGCGCTCAGCGTCTTCGTCCGGCGTGAGTACGTCGATCGGTCCACATCACCGCACTGATCGACCGTCTCGACAGCGGGTCAGTGCGCCGGAGCGAGCCCCATGGCAGCACTCACGCCGTCGATGACCAGCTGGACGGCGATCGCGGCGATGAGGAAGCCGAAGACCTTCTCGGTGATGAGCATCCGGCTCTCATCGAGCTTGGCGCTGACCTGGTTGGCCCAGCGGAAGACCACCACGTCGATCAGGAGGACGACCAGCAGGATGCCGACGGCGACCGCCAGCACCGCGATCGATGTCGACTCGGCCGAGATCGTCACCAGGCCCACGATGCCGACGGGGTTGAGCAGATACGGCACCGCGAGCGGGAATCGCGCCTGCCGCATCGGATCCTGCTCGGACGGTGCATGGTCGTCCTTACGGGGCGGCGCGAGCACCATCACCACGGCTTGGATGAGCAGGATGATGCCGCCCGCGATCGACAGGGACGCGACCGAGAAGTGCAGCAGCACGCGCAGGAACTCGCCGAGCAGGATCAGGAGCAGGGCGGCGGTGCCGGCGGTGAGCAGCATCGTGCGCTCCACGCGCCGCTTGGTGGTGGCGTCCAGCGATGCGGTGATCCCCACGTACGGAACCAGCGCGAGCTTGGGCCCGATGCCGATCAGCAGCACGAGGAACGTGTCGATCACGCCTTGCGCGGTGATCGACGCTCCCTCCATGGCGTCAGTCTGGGCAGGCCCGTCGATACGGGATTCACCTCGACGGGGTGAGACAGCCGTCGATCGAGGTGCGGCAGTCCCACGCGCGGCGAGGCCCGTGCCCACCTCGAGGTCGGCACGGGCCGTTCCGCTGCTGAGGACTACGGCCGGATGAGGACCTTCAGGGCCTCGCGAGCGTCCATCAGGCGATACGCCTCCGCGATGTCCGCGAGCGGCAGCTCCCGGTCGAACACCCGGCCCGGGTCGATGGTGCCGTCGAGCACCTGCGGGATCGCGGCCTCGAGGTACGCGCGTACCGTCGCAGGGCCACCCGTGAGGGTCGCGTTCTTGCCGAAGAGGGACATGAACCCGACGGCGGCGTCCTCGTACTGGGGCACCCCGACGCGGGAGATCGTCCCGCCGGGGCGCACGATCCGGTACGCCTGCTCGTACGCGGGCATGTGCCCGACCGCCTCCAGCACCACGTGCGACCCCTCACCGCCGGTGATCTCCAGAACGCGCGCCACGCCCTCGTCGCCCCGCTCCGGCACCACGTGGGTGGCGCCGAACTCCCGGCCGAGGTCGGTCCGGGCCGTGTGCCGGCCCATCAGGATGATCGTCGCCGCGCCCAGCTGCTTCGCGGCGAGCACCGCGGAGAGGCCCACCGCCCCGTCGCCGATCACGGTGACCGTCGTGTCCGGCCCCACTTGGCCCTGGTGCGCGGCGTGGTAGCCGGTCAGGTAGACGTCGGACAGGGTGAGCAGCGACGGCATGAAGGACTCGTCGGTGCCTGCCGGGACGACGACCGCGGTGCCGTCAGCCTGCGGGATCCGCAGCTTCTCGGCCTGGGTCGCGGAGGGGGCGCCGTCGAAGAAGCCGCCGTGGATGCAGGAGGTCGTGATGCCGTCGCGGCAGAACACGCACGTCCCGTCGGACCAGGCGAACGGGATGATGACCGTGTCGCCGACGTGCAGCGTCGCGACTGCGTCGCCGACCTGCTCGACGACGCCGATCGCCTCGTGACCCATGTGGCGCCCCTCCGGCGTCGCCTCGAGGTCGTGGTACGGATGCAGATCGGATCCGCACACGCAGGCGTACGTGACCCGGACGATCGCGTCGGTCGGCTCCAGGATGGTGGGCTCGGGAACCTCCGCGACGCGGACGTCGCCCGCCCCGTACATCAGTGCTGCTCTCATGATCTGTTCCTCTCGTCGGTCGTGCTGCAGGTGCCGTTCGTCCATGCAACGCGTGACCCCGGGCCGAAGGAATGCTCTGCGAAGGGGTGTACCGACAGGGTGTGCCTGCGCCGCCCGGGGGCACCTAGCGTTCTGACCCATGAACGACAGCGCGCTCGGTGCGTCCGTCACTCGGCAAGGGCTGATCCCGTGACCTCCCCGACGCAGGTCGCCGCCGCCGCTCCGGTGCGGAGCCGCCTCCCCGCGGTCACCTACGTGCTCGCCGCCGGCACCTTCCTCATGGGCACGAGCGAGTTCATCGTGGCCGGGTTGCTGCCGGAGGTGGCTCGCGACTTCTCGGTCCATGTCGCGCAGGCGGGCCTCGCGATCACCGCGTTCGCGATCGGGATGGTCGTCGGCACACCGGTGATGGTGCTGCTGACGTTGCGTCTCCCCCGCCGCGCGACGCTCGCCCTGGCACTCGCGGTCTTCGCCCTCGGACACGTGATCGTCGCCGTGACCGGCGTCTTCGCGGTCCTTCTCGCAGCGCGGTTCCTCACCGCCGTCGCGACCGGCGCGTTCTGGGCCGTCGCCTCCCTCGTGGCGACGGACACCGCAGGGCCGGCCTCCACCACGCGCGCACTTGCTGTCGTGCAGAGCGGGGCGATGCTCGCCAACGTCGTCGGGGTGCCGCTCGGCTCCTTCGCCGGTCAGGTCATCGGTTGGAGAGGTCCCTTCTGGGTGCTCGCCGGCCTGTCGGCCGTGTCGGCGGTCGCCGTCCTCCGTCTCGTGCCGCACGAGCCGTCGGCGACGGCGGTGCCCACGGTCGGGAAGGAGTTCGCCGCGCTGCGGTCGGGCCGTCTCTGGCTCACGCTGCTCACGTGCGCGCTCGTGACGGGCGGGGTCCTCTCCGTCTTCAGCTACATCGCGCCGTTGCTCACGGACAGGACGGGCCTGCCGCCCGCCGCCGTGCCGCCGGTGCTCGTGCTGTTCGGCGTGGCGTCGCTCGCGGGCTCGCTCATCGCCGGCCGCCTCGGTGACGCGAGGCCATCCGCCACAACGTTCATCACCTCCTCGCTGACCCTGCTGGCCATCGCGGGCATGGCGGCCTGCGCGAGCTCACCGGTGCCGGCCGTGGCCATGTTCACGCTCCTCGGGCTCGCCGGCTTGTCGGGCAACTCGATCCTGATCGCCCGCGTCATCAGGTACGCCGGTGCTGCGCCGACCCTTGCCGGCGCGCTCATCCCCTCGGCCTTCAACCTCGGAACGGCGACCGGCACCGGGATCTCCGCCGCCACGCTCGACGGCAGCCTGGGGGTCCTCGCCCCGCTGCTGGTCGGAGGAGTCGCAGCGGCACTGGTCATCGTGGCGCTCGGCGCACTGGCGCTCCTCGAGCGACGCCGGCCCTCAGCAGCGGACGTCGCGACGTCCTTCGCGTGACCGTCGGCAGTCCGGAGTCCTGCTCGTAGCGCGGCACAGCCCTGCCGGCTCCCCCATGCCGCCGTGTGCCCACGACGTCGTCCTGCCGCGCCTGACAGGGTGCTCTCGTGCCCGATGCCGTCGAACCGCTCTTCCTGCTCCTGGCGGGCGTCGTCGCGGGCGTGATCGGCACCTCGGGCGGGATCACGTCGCTGGTGGCGTATCCCGCGCTGCTGCTCGTGGGGATCCCGCCGCTCGCTGCCAACGTGACCAACGCCGTCTCGCTGCTCGGCAGCGGGTTCGGATCCGCGGTCCGCTCACGACCGGAGCTCACCGGTCACGCGGCGACGATCCGTGCCTGGATGCCGCTGACGGTGCTGCTCTCGCTCGGCGGCGCGGTGCTGCTGATCATCACGCCGAGCCGGGCCTTCGACCGGATCGTGCCGTTCCTCATCGCGACCGGTTCGATCACCCTGCTGCTGCAGCCGCTGATCGCCCGCAGCCAGGCGCGCCGGGGCACCGGCGCGAACCGCACCGCCGTCGTGCTCGCCGGTGCGGGCACGGCGGTCTACAACGGCTACTTCGGCGCCGGATCCGGGATCCTCCTGATCGCGGTCCTGCTGCTCAGCACCGAGCCGGTGCTGCCCCGCGCCAACGCGCTGAAGAACGTGATCCTGCTCGCCGCGGACATCCTTCCCGCCGTGCTCTTCGCGCTCACCGGCGCGGTGGTGTGGCAGGCGGTCTGGCCGCTCGGCATCGGCGCCCTCGTCGGCGGGCTGATCGGGCCGTCGGTCGCGCGCCGCGTACCGGCCGGCGTGCTCCGGATCCTCATCGCGGCGAGCGGCCTGGTCCTCGCCGCGTGGCTGCTCGTCCGCTGAGGGTGACCCGGCTGGGGCCACGAGGGCGCGCCCGCCCGCGGGTACCGTCCAGCCATGACCGAGCTCGGGATCCTTCCCGACATCCTCAGGCTGATGAGCTCGTGGTCGGGCGTGCCCGCGTTCGTCCGGAACGAGCGGCTCGACGTCGTCGCGGCCAATCCACTCGCGACGGCGCTGTCGGCGAGCTTCGCCCCCGGCGTCAACCTCGCACGCTTCGCGTTCCTCGACCCGGCGCCGCGGACCTCGGCGGAGAACTGGTCCGAGATGGCGGGACAGGTCGTGGCGGTGCTGCGCGCGTCCGCGAACGAGCACCGGAACGATGCGGATCTCCGCCGGCTGGTGGGCGAGCTCGCGTCGAAGGACAGCCGTTTCGCCGACACCTGGTCGCTCGACCGCAGGGACGCGCCGCAGAGCGCCGCGCTCGCCTTCGACCATGAGACCGGCGGAGCGATGCGCCTCTGGTACCAGCAGCTGCCGCTCACCGGGGACGGTGTGCTGGTGCTCGTGGTGTGGCACCCGGCCGACGAGGCGACCCGGCTGGCACTAGCGCAGCTCGAGACGACCCTCACCGGGTAGCTCGCTCACGGCCGGCACGGTGATGCCGCGGCCGATCTGGGCGGACAGGTGAGCGAGGGCCCGCTCGCCGGGCGACCCCTCATCGGCGAAGTAGGTGGTGAGCACCAGCCCGCTGCGTCCAGGTACCGCGAGGTTCTGGAAGCGCAGCTCGACGAAGCCGATGTCGGCCACGTAGTGGGTGGTCGTCCCGGTCGTGAACGCCTGCACGTCGTGCCGCGCCCAGAGGCGGCTGAAGTCCGGATCGGCGGACAGCTCGCCGACGATGTCGTGCAGGCGAGGATCGTCGGGATCGGCACCGAGCCGCAACGAGGCGACTGTCCGACCGGCGAGCTCCTCCCAGTCCGGTGCGGCCTGTCGGGACAGCGGCTCGAAGATCGCGAGCACCAGGTTGCCGCCGGGCTCGAAGATGCCCGGGGCGAGCGCCGCGGCGAGCGGGTTGGACACGAGCACGTCCATGCATCCGTCGATCACCACGGCGGGCGTGCTGGTCCAGAGCGACATCAGCCGCAGCAGCGCGTCGTCGACGCGATGGTCGGACGGGTGCTCCACGTGACCGTGCACGGGGTGGGCGAGGTGGTGCAGGTACTCGAGGCTCTCGTCGTCGAGCCGGAGCGCGCGGCCGAGCGCGGTGAGGACCTGGTCGGACGGCGGCCCGTCACGGCCCTGCTCGAGGCGCAGGTAGTAGTCGGGGCTGATGCCGGCGAGCATCGCGACCTCGCTGCGGCGGAGCCCGTGGACCCGGCGACGGTCGCCCGTCGGCAGACCGACATCGGCAGGGGTCATCACCTCGCGCCTCGCGCGCAGGTACTCCCCGACCGCCGATGGGTCCACGGTTCGAGGGTAGGCAGATCGGCAGCAGAGGCCTAGGGAATTCTCAGCGACCGGATCCCGCGGCGGGATGGTGGGGGTTCTGGGACCACGCTCCGATCGGCCCTGCTCCCCTACCGTCGGCACCACTGGCGGAGGGGGCGGGCGATGGATCTCGGGCTGAACGGCAAGGTCGCGGTCGTCACCGGAGCGAGCAAGGGCATCGGCCTGGCCATCACCACGGGGCTGGTGGACGAAGGCGCCGTGGTCGTCGCCGGGGCCCGCTCGAGCTCGGCCGCACTCGATGCGCTGGTCGCGGCAGGATCGGTGACCTTCGTCCCGGTCGACCTCTCGGCACCCGACGCACCCGCATCGCTGGTCGGCCACGCGGCGGACCTCGGCGGTCTCGACATCCTGATCAACAACGTGGGAGCGGTCGGGCTCCGAACCGAGGGCTTCCTGGCGGTCACGGACGAGATGTGGCTCGCGACCCTCAACCTCAGCTTCCTCGCAGCGGTCCGCACCACGCGCGCCGCGATCCCGCTGCTGCTCGCCCGGGGCGGCGGGAACGTGGTGACGATCGGCTCGGTCAACGCCTTCCTTCCCGATCCGGGCGTCATCGACTACTCGGCCGCCAAGGCCGCGATCTGGAACCTCTCCAAGTCGCTGTCCAAGGAGTACGGCGCGCAGCGCATCCGGTTCAACACGATCAGCCCCGGCCCGGTCGCGACGGACCTGTGGCTCGGCGAGCATGGCGTCGCCGCGACCATCGCGCAGCGCCGCGGTGTCGATGTCGCGGTGGCCCGCGACGAGGCGATCGCCGAGCAGGGCGGCTTCTCGACCGGCCGATTCACCCAGCCGGCGGAGGTGGCGGATCTCGCGCTCCTGCTCGCGAGCGGCCGCGCCGGGAACGTCACCGGAGCCGACCTCCTCATCGACGGCGGTCTCGTCAAGACCCTCTGATCACCCGGTCCATCCGACTCGCAAGGAGCGAACCATGTCCCCGAACACCGACGTCATCTTCATCCACGGCCTCTGGATCCACTCCAGCGCCTGGCAGCCCTGGCTCGACCTCTTCACCGACCGGGGATACACGCCGAGCGCTCCCGGGTGGCCGGGCGACCTGGAGACGGTGGCCGCGACGCGCGAGGACCCGTCCGGCCTGAACGACATCGGCATCTCCGCCATCTGCCACCACTACGCGGATCTGATCGACGGCCTCGACGCGAAGCCCATCGTCGTGGGGCACTCCTTCGGCGGCCTGATCGCCCAGGAGCTGCTCGCACACGACCTCGTCCGTGCGGCGGTGGCCATCGATCCGGCTCCGATCAAGGGCGTGAAGGCGCTCCCGTTCTCGCAGCTCAAGTCGGGTCTCCCCGTGCTCGGCAACCCGGCGAACAAGAAGCGCACGGTGGCGCTGACCGCCAAGCAGTTCCACTACAGCTTCGGGAACGCCCTGACCGAGGAGGAGTCGGATGCGCTGTTCTCGGCGTGGACCATCCCCGGTCCCGGCCGTCCGCTGTTCGAGGACGCGTTGGCCACCTTCGTCCGGCACTCCCCTGCGACGGTGGACACCCATACAGCGGTGCGGGGGCCCCTGCTGCTGACGTCCGGCACCGAGGACCACACGGTGCCCCGCGTCGTCACGGTGCAGGTCTCCAAGCTCTACGCCGACAACACTGCCTCGATCACCGAGTACCACGAGTACGAGGGCCGGGGGCATTCGCTGACGATGGACCACGGCTGGCGGGACGTCGCCACGGACGTCCTCGACTGGCTCTCGGCGAAGGACCTCGCGCCCGCTCCTCGTCAGGCCGCTCAGCCTGTCGGCTGATCGTCGTGCCGGCCACTCCGGTCCTGCGGCAGCCCGCATGACGCGCCTTGACTCTGACACCGTGTGAGACGGAACCATCGTCCTCATCATGTACAGCATCGGCAGGTTCGCATCGATCGGGCGCGTGAGCGTCCGCATGCTGCGGCACTACGACGAGATCGGCCTCCTGATCCCCGCGCACGTCGACCCGGCCACCGGGTACCGCTCGTACGCGCCGGAGCAGCTGAACCACCTCGCCGACGTCATGCGGTTGCGCGGGCTCGGACTGGGGCTCGCCGAGATCACGGCCGTGCTGCGCGCGGGCGACGGCGACCCCGCCGCACGCGCGCTGCTCGTGGCCGCCCGGGACGACCTGCGGCGCGCAATCGCCGCGGACACCGACCGGCTCGCCCGCTTCGACGCGTACCTCCGACGGAGCGAAGGAGCATCCATGTCCGAGGACACCGGCATCACCGTCCACTACGAGAGCGTCCCGGCCGTCCGGGTCGCGACCCTCACCCGCCGCGCCCCCGCGTTCGGGAACGAGGCGATCGGCCCTGTCGTCGGCCCGATGTTCCCCGAGGCGCAGGCCCTCCTCGACTCCGCCGGCGTCGGCATCCGCGCCGCCATCGCGCTCTACACGTCGGACGACTCGGGCGACGGCTCCGGCGCCGTCGTCACGGCGGGCTTCGTGATCGAGGACGGCAGCACCGAGGTCCCCGGCCTCGATGTGCACGTGCTGCCCGCGGTGCCCGAGGCCGCGATCACCACCCACCGCGGTCCGGTCGCCGGGATCGACGGATCGTGGATGGCCCTCTCCGACGCCGTCCGGGCGCGGGGCTACGTCCCGTCGGACGCCGCGCGCGAGGTCTACCTGACCCCTGGCGACCGGCCGCAGTCGGAGTGGGTCACCGAGCTCGTGCAGCCGGTCGCGAAGGTGGGCTGAAGGCGGTCACGCGACATCCCGGCCGCGCTCGAGAGCGACGGCCGGGACCGCCCCCTGTGGGCCGGGGGTCAGACCGGAGCGCCGATGACCCCGATCTGGGCGAGCATCGACAGCACGTCGAGATGATGCCGCTCCGACACCAGATGGTCGCCCTGCCAGACCTGCCACATCGTCGCCCACACCTCGATCGCCCGCCCGCTCGCCGGCACGTCGCCGCTGGGGGTGGGCAGGGATCCGGTGTGCGTCCCGCGCCAGAGGATCTCCATGGCCACCGTGTCCCCATCGACCAGCATGCGCTCCGCGGTGCCGTGGACGTCGGGCAGACCCGACTTCCACTGCTGCAGCGTCGCGATCATCTCGTCGGGGTCGGTGACGCGACGGCCCGTGCCGGCCTCCTCGTAGACGAACCCGGGGCCGAGCTCCCTTCGGAGCCCTTCGAAGTCACCGCTGTTGAACCGCTCCAAGCTGGTGCGCGCCAGCTGCTCGACCGATGCCATCACTCCTCCTCGAATCGTCGTCGTCGGAGCCCGGCACTCGCCGCGGGGACCGACTTACTGGACCCAAGCACTTCCCGGAGGTCGCTTCGATACGTACTTCGGCGTAGGTCAGCCGGCCGGGCTGGAGCCGTGCGCTCCCGTGGCCGCCCGGCCCGCCATTCGGACCGGAGCAGCCCCATCCGCACGATGTCCTCGTACGCGCCACGCACCCAGGCGTGCTCGCGCTGGCGCCCCTCGAGCACGAATCCGACCTTCTCATAGGCGCGGATCGCGCCGAGGTTCGACGCGATCACCTCCAGGTGGAGCCGCCGGAGGTTCTGGCGGACGAAGGCGAACTCCACGATCTGGGCGATCGCCGCCGTCCCGATGCCACGGCCCCGCGCCTCGGGCGCGAGCGCGATGCCGAGCTCGGCGTGCCGTGCCAGCGGATCGACACCGAACAGCCCGACCGAGCCGACGGCGACGCCGTCCGCCTCGATCACGAACCGGGTGCTCCCCGTGCCCTCGGCCTCCTGCTGCGCGAGGCGCTCGTCGAACGCGGCCCGGGTCAGCGGAGCGGGCGGCAGCGGGCCCCGCTCCTCCCAGGTGGGGAGGTCGGCGGCGAGCGCGAAGAGGACGTCGAGATCGGCTTCGGTGCGGGCCCGGAGGGTCACGGCCGGCGGAGTGGACACCCGATGCACCGTACCGGCGAGCGCCGGGACCTCAGCCACCGACGGCCAGCAGCTTCCGCTCGAGCAGCCGCCGCTCCGCGTCGTTCCTGGTCAGCAGCAGCGCCTCGTCGTACGCGATCCGCGCCTCGTCGGCCCGTCCGAGGCGGGCGAGGACGTCGGCCCGCGCCGCGGGCAGGTAGCCGTAGGTGGCGAGCACGGGGTCGGCGGCGAGCCGGTCGAGCTCCGCGAGCCCGGCCGCCGGTCCGTCGCTGAAGCCGATCGCGATCGCCCGGTTGAGGGCGACGATCGGCGACGGCCAGGCGTCGAGCAGCACGTCGTAGAGCCCCCGGATCTGCACCCAGTCCGTCTCGGCCCAGGTGGGGCTCTCGTCGTGCACGGCGGCGATCGCGGCCATCAGGGTGAAGCGCCCTGGCCGGCCGAGCTGGAACGAACGGCGCAGCGCCCGCAGCCCGGCCTCGATGTCGGTCCGATCCCAGGCGGCGCGATCCTGGTGCTCCATCAGCACGGGTACGCCGTCGTCGTCCACGCGTGCCCGCCGGCGCGCATCGGTCAGCAGGATGAGGGCGAGCAGTCCCGCGACCTCGGGCTCGCCGGGCAGCAGCCGCTGCAGCAGCAGTGCGAGCTCGAGGGCCCGCTCGGCGAGGCCCCGCCGCTGGAGCGAGCCGCCGGCAGGTGCCGTGTGCCCGGTCGTGAAGACGAGGTGGACGACCGACAGCACCGAGGCGAGCCGCTCCGGCAGCTCGTCCGGCTCGGGGATCCGGTACGGGATGCGTGCGGCGGCGATCTTCTTCTTCGCCCGGGTGATGCGAGCCGCCATCGTCGCCTCGGCGACGAGGAAGGCGCTCGCGACGTCCGCGGTCGACAGCCCGCAGACCATCCGAAGGGTCAGCGCGACCCGGGTCTCCTCGGCGAGCGCCGGATGGCAGCAGGTGAACACGAGCCGCAGGCGGTCGTCGGCGAAGCCGTCGGGCTCCGGCTCACCGTCCGGCTCCTGCTCGAGGAGCTTGGGTAGCGCGCGATCCGCCACCTCGGCCCGACGTCGGAGATCGAGCGCCCGCCGACGCGCGACCGTCGTCAGCCACGCACCCGGGTTCTCCGGGATGCCGCGCTCGCCCCAGGTCTCGAGCGCGGCGGCGTAGGCGTCCTGCGCCGCCTCCTCCGCGCTGCCCAGATCGGGCGCGAGCCTGACGGTCGCCGCCAGCACGGACGCCCACTCCCGGCGGTGCGCCTCGGCGACCGCGGCGGCGACGTCCGTGCCGGCGGCTTGCCTCAACTCAGCACCCGGATCGGCCGTACCTCGACACCGCCGAACGGTGCGGGCACCTCCTTCGCGATCGCGAGCGCCTCGTCGAGATCCGCCGCCTCGATCACGTAGTAGCCGCCGAGGACCTCCTTCGATTCGGCGAACGGGCCGTCGGTGATCGCGAAGCCGCCGTCCCCGTCGGCGCGCACGGCGGTCGCGGTCTCGGACGACTCGAGCGCCGCACCGGCGCGCAGCGCGCCCGCGCGGCGCTCCATGAACGCGCGGTAGGGCCCGCTGATGTCGGTGCCGCCGGCCTGCGCGGTCGCCGACTCGTCGCGATAGATGAGCAGCAGGTAGTTCGCCATGGTGGTCTCCTCCGGTCCCTTCAGGATGTCCTTCATCTCATCGACGCGGAACGGCAGCCCGGATCGACAGCCCGCGCGAACGGGTGCAGACCGCCTCGCCGAGCGCAATCGCTATCGTCGGAGCCCGAAGGGTGACAGCATCCTGTGCAACCGAGCCGGATGACCGAGGAGGGGCGGCCGATGGTGGAGTCGATGTCGCCCATCACCCTTCCGGTGATGCTGCAGGGTCGGTATCGCATGGGCGCGATCATCGGCCGGGGCGGCGCGTCGGCCGTCTACCGGGCGCGCGACCTCCTGCTCGGCCGTGACGTGGCGGTCAAGGTGTTCAGCACCCGCGCGGTCGACACCGCGGATCTCCGCACGCAGGAGGGTGAGGCGCGCATCCTCGCGGGATTCAACCATCCGGGCCTCGTCACCCTGCTGGACGCCGGGGTGGATCTCGCGGACCCGGCCGCACCGCAGGTGTTCCTCGTGATGGAGCTCGTGCCGAACGCGGATCTCCGCGAGCGCCTGCGGCGCGGAGCGCTGGACGAGTTCGAGATCAGCTACCTCGGCTGGGACCTCCTCGACGCGCTCGCCTACGTGCACGAACGCGGGATCATCCATCGTGACTTGAAGCCCGCCAACGTGCTCCTCGTCGAGGCGCGCGACCGGCCCGCGCGCGGCAAGCTCGCCGACTTCGGCATCGCCGTCCTGCGCGGGCACACCGACGACGGGGACGCGCGACCACGACCGGCACCGCCGCCTACCTCAGCCCGGAGCAGGTCGAGGGCGGCGCCATCACCCCGGCGACCGACATCTACTCGCTGGGCCTCGTGCTCCTCGAGGCGACTGCACCGGACGGGTCACGTTCCCGGGCGGGGTGCTCGAGTCCGCGTTCGCCCGGCTCGACGAGGATCCGATGATCCCGGCGGAGATGCCCTCGGACCTGGCGGCGGCCCTGCGCCGCATGACCGCGAGGAAGCCGGCCGGCCGGCCCTCCGCGCGGGAGGCGCTCGCCGAGTTCCGCCGGATCATCATGCGGCGCCTCGGGGGCGACCGGCCGCAGGCGCAGGACCCGGAGGCCGAGCGCCTCGCCGCGGTCCGCGACTTCAACCTCATCGGCACTCCGCCGGACGCGGAGTTCGACCGGATCACCGCCCTCGCGGCGCGGCTGTTCGGGGTCCCGATCGCGGTGATCAGCATCGTCGACGAGGACCGGGTGTGGCTGAAGTCCCGGCGCGGCATCGACGTGGCCGAGGTGGAGCGCGCCCGCGGTCTGGGTGCCAGCGGCAGCCTGCAGGAGCAGACCCTCGTGATCGAGGACACGGCGAGCGACCCGCGCACCGCCCACATGCCCGGCAGCGGCGAATCTCCCTACCGGTTCTATGCGGGCGTCCCCCTGATCACGCGGGAAGGGCACAACATCGGCGTCATCGCGGTCGCGGACATGAAGCCGCGGCGGATGTCCGCCGCCGAGGTCGCGACGCTCGAGGACCTCGCGGCGATGGCGCTGCACGAGATGGAGCTGCGCCGGGCCGCGAGGCGGGCGGCGCTGGGCCGGCTCCGCCTACCGGATTCCGATCGAGCCTGAGGAGGCCGTGTGACCGACCCGAGCACCACCGGACGTGCGGATGAGGATCTCCTCGGATCGCGCTCCTAGGATCCCGACCCGTGGACGACTACCTCGAGCGGACGCACGCACGGCTTGCCTACAGCGTGGACGGCGACGGCGACGGGACCCCGGCCGTCGTCGCGCACTCGTTCCTCGCCAGCCGGCACCTCGAGGACACCCTCGGCGTCTTCGACTGGTCCCCGGTGCGGGAGGGCGGACATCCGCTCGTCCGCTTCGACGCACGGGGGCATGGCGAGTCCTCGGGTGGCACGGACGAGCAGGAGTACCGCTGGCCCGCTCTCGCGGACGATCTGCTCGCCGTGCTCGACGCCGCCAGGCCGACCGGGACCGTCGCGGACGGCATCGGCGAGTCGACGGGCTGCGGCTCGCTGCTCTGGGCGGTCGTCCGCGCGCCGGAACGGTTCCGGCGGCTGGTGCTCGTGATCCCACCCACGATCGGCGAGGAGCGGCACGAGCAGGCCCAGATCTACATGGCCGGCGCGTCCTTGATCGAGCTCCGCGGGGCCGAGGCCTGGGCCCGGCTCGTCGACAACTTCCCACCCGTGCCGCTGCTGGACCAGGGCGGCTGGGCGCGGGCACGTGGCGTGCCCGTCTCCCTCGAAGTGCTGCCCTCGGTGCTGCGCGGCGCCGCCGCAGAGCGACATGCCCGCGGATGAGGTCCTCGCGGCGGTGCAGCAGCCGACCCTGGTGCTCGCCTGGCGATCGGACCCGAACCATCCCGACACATCCGCGACGCATCTCGCCGACGTGCTCCCCCGGAGCGAGGTCGAGATCGCGGAGCAGCCGGACGACGTGCGCGGCTGGGGCGAGCGGGTCGCCCGGTTCCTCGCCGAGCACTGACCGCCGAGCCGGGACTCAGGCGGTGGTCTTCAGGTCCTTCGGCCTCGGGTCGTCGTCGCGACGCGGCGACGGATCGCCCTCCTCCGGGACCGGCCCAGGGGTCGGCGGTGCCTTGCCCTTCCACTCCCCGCCCGCGATGTACTTGATCGCGGAGTTCGTCGCCGCGGTCGAGCGGCACGGCGAACACCGCGCCGACGATGCCGGCGATGACGGATCCGCCCGCCACGGCGAGCACCACCGCGATCGGATGCAGCCGCACGGCGCCGCCCATCAGCAGCGGGTGCAGCACGTGGCTCTCGACCTGGTTCACGAGCACGATGCCGGCGAGCATGAACAGCCCGTTGACGGGGCCGTTGTAGACGAGCGCCACGACCACGGCGAGCAGGCCCGTGGTGACCGCACCGACGATCGGGATGAACGCGCCGAGGAAGACCAGCACGCCGAGGGGGACGGCGAAGGGCACGTGCAGGATCGCCGCGATGATGCCGATGGCCAGGCCGTCGATGAGCGCGACGATGATCTGCACCCGCACGTACTCGTGCAGCGACAGCCACGCCGCGCGGGCCGCGCCGTCGACAGCCGCTCGCGCCTTGCGCGGGGAGAGCCGCAGGCACCAGTTCCAGATGCCGGAGCCGTCGATCAGGAAGAACAGGGTGATGAAGAGGGTCAGCAGCACCGCGACCAGCGTGTGGATCGCGACGTCGGCACCGGTGAGCGCGCCGGCCGCGATCTTGCTGGAGTTGGCCTTCAGGTAGGTCGTCGCCGACTTCACGGCGCTGTCGACATCGGTCTGGTTGATCCCGAACGACGACTTGCTGAGGAAGCTCAAGGTCGACCGGTAGCTCGTCACCACGTGATCGACGAACCCGTTCTGGAGGCCGCTGTTGATCGTCAGGGAGACCAGCGTGACCAGCGCCCCGAAGGAGACCAGGAGCAGCAGGAACGAGAGGAGCACCGCCAGCCACCTCGGCACGCGGTGGCCCATCAGGAACCGCTTGAACGGCGTGAGCAGTGCGGACAGCAGGATCGCCACGACGAACGGGATGACGATCTCGCCGATCCGGGCGAGCAGCGCGACGAAGCCGAGCAGGACGATCGCCATCGCGATGATCCGCCAGGAGAACCCGCCGGCGAGGCGCACGCCGAACGGGATCGCGCCCTCGGCGTCGCGCACGGTGACGTAGCCGGTGGGGTCGGGCGGCGTCAGCTCGGGTCGCCCCGGCGGACGTCCGGCGATGGGGCCTCGGGCGGCTGGGCCGCTCATCGGGCGGAGCGGTGTCGACGACGCATGGCCACACCGTGCCAGCCGAAGCCTGGACTCCGCCTGACGGCGCGGCGGAGGCCCGCTGCGCGTGAGCCCTCGGAGCGCTGGGCCGGGATCACCCGGCGTCCTGCTCGAGGGCGGCGAGCCGCTCCTCGAGCGCCATCATCCGCTCCTCCAGCAGCTCCGCGCCGGAAACCGCCGGCGCCTGCAGATCGGCGAGCGCGGTGGTCAGCTTGCCGACGAGGCCCGCGACCTCGGCGGGCGCGAGGCGGAGACTCCCGACGCAGCGGTCCTCCCGCCACAGGCTGAGGGTGACGAGACCGGATGGCGCGTGCGGCGAGACCCGCACGGCTCGGGTGTTCGCGCGGGCGGACTCCCAGGTCCAGCGCCCGTCGGGCTGGTGGTTCGGCACCGCCTGCAGCGTCATCGCCTCACGATGGACCTTCGGCGCCGATCGCGCCAGCCCCCGTCGCCCGTCCCTCAGCCGACGGCGCGGCGGAGCAGCTCCCGGATCCGGTGCTCCTCGCCGTCGCCCAGCTCGAGCAGCGCGTAGGAGGTGGGCCACATCGCGCCATCGTCGAGCTGCGCTCCGGCGTTGAAGCCGAGGGTCGCGTAGCGGACGCCGAACTTCGAGGCCGCCTGGAAGAAGCAGAGCACCGCGCCGTCCTTCGAGTAGGCGGGCATGCCGTACCAGAGGCGTGGCGCGAGCTGGGGCGCCTCCTCCTTCACCATGGCGTGGAGGCGCTCCCCGATCGTGCGGTCGGCATCGGGCAGCTCCGCGATCTTCGCGAGCAGGTCCGCCTCGTCCTGCTGCGCCTTGTCGGCCGCCTTCGACCGCTTCGCCTGCGCCTTCAGCTCGGCGGTGCGTTCCTTCAGGGCGGCCTTCTCCCCCGCGGTCAGCCCGCCGAACGTCGCGCCGTCGTCTCCCGCTGCTCCGGTCATCCCGTCCTCCTCGTATCCCGATGAGGACGAGGGTAGGGACCCGGACGCCCACGCGCTTCTCCTGATCTGCTCGAACCGCTCAACGCAGCTCGAGCTTCATCCCCTCGTGGGAGGCGACGAAGCCGGCTCGCTCGTAGAACCGGTGGGCATCCGTACGGCGCTTGTCGGTGGTCAGCTGGACGAGCGCGGCGCCGCGCCGGCGGCACTCGTCGAGCACCCGTTCCAGGAAGGCGGAACCGAGGCCGCCGCGCTGCACGTCGGCGGCCACCCGGACGGCTTCCAGCTGCGCCCGAAGCGCGCCACCTCGGGAGAGCCCGGGGAGGAAGGACACCTGCATGGTGGCGACGATGCGGGAGCGCTGATCCTCGACGACGAGCAGGAGCTGGTTCGGATCCGCGTCGATCGCGGCGAAGGCCGCCTCGTACGGGGCCATGCCGACCGGCTCCCGTTCCCGGCCGAGCACGTCGTCCCGGAGCAGCCGGACGATCGCGCCGAGATCGGTGGCGGATGCGCGGCGGACCCGGTACCGGATCCCGCCGACGACGAGCATCTCCGTGTCGGTCATCCGCTCTCCTTCCTCCAGTGCCGGACGCCGCTAGCGTTCGGAGCGTGCGCAGGCGCCGGATGCTGGTGATCGCAGCCGCCGTGGTGCTCCTCGCAGGCGGCGGAGGTGCCGCCGTCAAGACGCTGCGCTCGCTCCCGTACGAGGAGCCGGCGCACCAGACCATCCTGCCGATCTCGGTGACCCGCGAGATGGCCTACGTCGACCGGTACTGGCAGCACGGGAACACGGGCGCCTTCGGGAGCTTCGGCGGCACCGACTGCGTGAACTTCACGAGCCAGGCGCTGCTCGCCCGCGGCTGGCCGATGACCGCCGAGTGGGGGCACTCGCAGCGGCTCGGGCAGCATCAGTACACGAAGACCTGGGTCAGCTCCACCGCGCTCGATCACTACCTCGCGGCCCACCCCGAGCTCGCCGTCGCGGTCGACGACACGCAGCGCGCCCGGCTGAGGATCGGCGACATCGCGCAGTTCGACTGGGACGACAGCGGCGACCGCGACCACACCGCGATCGTCTCCGGCGTCATGACCGAGCCGGACGGGCGGATCGCGGTCACGGTCGCGGAGCACTCCCCCGCGGCCCTGCACCAGTCGGTCGATGCGCTGCTCGCGGCGCACGCGGGCACGCACGGCCAGGTGCACTACTGGCACCTGCTCCGCTGAGCCCCGGACCGTCGCGGTCCCGGCCGTCGGCATCCGTCCGGGGTGGAGGAGAGAAGGGCTGCGTCCGCCCTTACGCGCGGGACGGTCCGGCCGTCGGCGGCGGATGCGGTCAGGCCGGGGAAGAGGTCGTCGATCCGGGCACGCTCGTCCGCGGTGAGCTGCGTGACATCCGCTGCTGCCGCGTTCTGCCGCACCTGCTCGGGCCGGGTGGCGCCGGCGATCACGCTCGAGACCTCGGGGTGCGCGAGGAACCACGCCACCGTGATCTCGAGCAGGGTGCAGCCGCGCTCCTTCGCCATCGCATCGAGGGACTCGATCGCATCCCACGGCGCGTTCTCATGGATGTAGGGCCGCTGCCGCGCGATCCGCGAGTCGGACGGGAGCTCGCTGCGGCTGAACTTGCCGGTGAGGAGCCCGTTCGCGAACGGGAAGTACGGCAGGAAGCCGAGCCCGAAGCGATGCACCGCGGGCAGCACCTCCCGCTCGACGCCGCGCGCGATGAGGCTGTACTCGTCCTGCGCCGAGACGAAGTGCCTTCGGCCGGTGAGCGACGCGGTGAGGTGCGCCTCCGCGATCTGCCAGCCGGGCAGGTTCGAGTGCCCGAAGTAGCGGATCTTGCCCTCGACCACGAGCTCGTCGAGCGCCTCGATCGTCTCCTCGATCGGCGTCGCGGGATCCGGGGTGTGCAGCTGGTACAGGTCGATCCAGTCGGTCCGCAGCCGCCGCAGCGATCCCTCGACGGCGAGGCGGATGTAGCGGCGCGAGCCCTTCGCACCCCACGACGGCAGCGGCGACGCCATGTCGGCATGCCCGAACTTCGTCGCGATGACCACCTCGTCGCGGCGGCCCTGCAGCGATCGGCCGAGCAGGGTCTCGCTCGCGCCGTACTCGGCGCCGTACACGTCCGCGGTGTCGATGAGGTTCACGCCGGCCTCGAGGGCCGCGTCGACGACCGCATCCGTGCCGTCCTGGGTGCTGGTGATCGTGCCGGTCCGGCCGAAGTTGTTGCCGCCGAGGCCGACTGCGGAGACGCGGAGGCCGGATCCGAGGTTGCGATGATGCATGCCGATCACGCTATGCCGCGCCGAGGGAGGGAGCCTGACCGCGCGGCACGGCCGAGGAGTCCGGGCGCTCTGCTAGACCACTGGCCATGCTCCGCCCCGCCGTGCCCATCGCCGCCGCAGCGCTCGTGCTCGCACTGGCGGGTTGCACCCAGCCGACGTCACCGGAGCCGGCCCCGAGCAGCGCGCACCCATCCGCACCGGTGACGGCATCCGCATCCCCATCCGCATCCCCGACCGAGCTGCGCGTCCCACCGCACAACGCCGCCGAGATCCTCCGTTCCACCGTGACCGCGACCAGCGTGCGGGAGGAGGCGGCCGACACCCATGGCGCGCACGACTACGACGTCACGGTCGCCTGCACCGGCCCGGCCGGCGCCACCATGGCATGGCGGCTGGAGGACGCGAAGGGGCGGCTCGAGATCGGGAGCACGGCGGACTGCTCCGGGTCGCCGGAGGGCGCGGGCTGGACCAGTCCCGGCGTGCCACCCGCGGCGCTGCAGATCGCGCTCGTTCCGCACGGGAGCGGCGTCACCGGCTACGCGATCCTCTCCCGCCGCTGAGGCAATCCATCCCCGTCGCCGCGTCGAACCCCTTGCGGGGCGATGCGGAAGGACGGGTTCGGGATGCCGACACTGCTGCGCAACCAGGACATCCACGGCGGCACGTTGGAGCTCGGCCGGATGTCGATGATCATCGGCTGCAGCCTCGCCTCGGTCACCGTGCTCGCCCTCGAGGGCGACGTGCAGATCGCCGGGACGACCTTGCGCGACTGCGATCTGCGCAAGGTGCCCGCACGCGCCATCGACGACTGCCGGCTCATCTCGTGCCGGCTGCCGTCCGGCCTCGACCAGAAGCGCAACCGGGTCGAGGCGCCGCTGATCACCGGCCCGCTCCGGCCCCTCCGCCCCCGGTTCGAGTAGTCGCCGGCGTCAGCCGCCGAGCGCTTCGAGGTAGGTGCGCACGAAGCCCGTGTAGTTCGCCGCGATCCGCTTCCGCGCCTCCGCCTCGTCGATCGACCCGGCGAGCCGGTCCTCGAGCACGTCCCACCAGATGCTGCGGCCGATGGCGAACCCGAGGAACCCCTCGACCGGTGCGGCGATGCGGAGCCACTCGTCGAGCTGCTCCTGCGGTGCGTGGCGGCCGAGCACGATGCAGCTCGCCTGCCGTCCGCCGCGGCGGGTCGCGGCCGAGATCCGCTCCGCCGCCTCGCGGGTGGCGAGGCCCTCGATCTTCCAGATCGCCGGTTCCACGCCGCGATCCTGCAGGTACTCGATGATCTGCACGGTGAGGTCGGGTCGGAGCTCCCGGTCGTAGCGGTCGGTGTCGCCGTGCACCTTCGCGAGGTCGTCATTCGTCGCTGCGACGAGCAGCTCGAGGATGAGGTCGTGGCCGCCCTCCGCAGCCCACTTCGAGACCGTCGCGAGCCGTTCGGCCTGGCCGGCCCGGTCCTGCTCGTCCAGCCCGGGGTTGTCGCGGACGAGCACCTTCGCGTGGTCCGGGCCGAAGAAGGTCGCGTGAGTCTGCCAGTCGTCGCCGTATGCGAAGTCGAACCACTGCTGGCCGCTCGCCTCGAGCGGCATCGCCAGGCTCACGGCGTCATCGGCGGCGGCGAGCACCGCCGGGGAGGCGCCGTACTGCTCGTCGACGAGGAAGCCCGCACGCGCGCCCTCGGGCAGCTCGGCGACCGCGTCGAGCAGGCCGCGGAACACGAGCAGCTTGTTCGCCGCGATGCTCGCCGACTCCACCGGGGTGGGCGCGTTCTTCAGCTCGTACAGCTTCTGCTCGATGCTGTCGCGCTGGTCCATGGCGAGGATGAAGAGGTGGGATGACGGGGTCGATGCCATGGCCTCATGATCCGCCCGTCGCCTTCGGGCCTGCCGGGCGCGGTCGGGGAGCGCGGTTCAGGGCGCTGGAGTCGTGCTGGGTACAGTGGGCGGATGGCCGCCGCTGATCGTCTCGTCTGGATCGACTGCGAGATGACGGGGCTCGACCTCGGGATCGACGAGCTCGTCGAGGTCGCCGCCGTCGTCACCGACTTCGATCTGAAGCCGCTCGACCCGGGCTTCGACATCGTCATCAAGCCGAGTGATGCGGCGCTCGCGCAGATGGGCGATGTGGTCCGCACGATGCACACGGCCTCCGGGCTGCTCGACGAGCTGGAGCACGGCGTGAGCCTCGCCGAGGCGGAGACCCGCGTGCTCGAGTACCTCCAGCGGTTCACCAGCGCGGGCACCGCCCCGATCGCCGGGAACACGATCGGCACCGACCGCTCGTTCCTCGTGCGCTGGATGCCGCGCGTCGACGCGCACCTGCACTACCGCAGCATCGACGTGTCCTCCATCAAGGAGCTCGTGAAGCGCTGGTTCCCGCGCGTCTACTACAACGCCCCGGGCAAGCACGGTGGCCACCGCGCGCTCGCGGACATCCTCGAGTCCATCCGCGAGCTCGACTACTACCGTCACGCGGCCTTCGTGCAGGAGCCCGGCCCGTCCTCGGAGCAGGCACAGGCCGCGGCCGCGCAGGTCGTCGAGGCGTTCGCGCAGCACGGGGCATCGGGATCCGCGCCGGCGGTGCAGTAGACTCGTGGCCGCTCGACGTGCGCCGTCGGGCTTCGTGGTGGGCGTAGCTCAGTTGGTAGAGCGCTGGCTTGTGGTGCCGGAAGTCGCGGGTTCGAGTCCCGTCGTCCACCCCATCCCTTCTCCCCTCACCGGGCGCCGGTGAGCGCGGGTAGCCCGTCGTACTGGGACGGCGAGGCCCAGGGGTTCGACGAGGCGGCCGATCACGGGCTGCGCGACCCGGCGGTACGCACCGCCTGGCGGGACCTGCTCCACACCGTGCTGCCATCGCCGCCGTCGGACGTGGTCGATCTCGGCTGCGGCACGGGCAGCCTCGCCCTGCTCGCCGCCGAGGCCGGCCACCGCGTGACGGGCGTCGACTTCGCGCCACGGATGATCGAGCAGGCCCGCGCGAAGGCGGACGCGGCCGGGCTGGACATCGACTGGCGCATCGGCGACGCGGCAGCTCCCCCTGTGCGGCACGGCGCGTTCGATGTCGTTCTGGAGCGGCACGTGCTCTGGGCGATGCCCGACCCGGCGGCCGCGCTGCAGGCGTGGGCGGCGCTGCTGAAACCGGACGGCGTGCTCCTGCTCGTCGAGGGGCGGTGGTGGACGGGCGCTGGGCTCCCGGCGGTCGAGATGGAGCGCATGCTCGAAGCGGTGGGGAGGACCGCCGAGACGACCTCGCTGCCGGATCCCTCGCTCTGGGGCGGCCCCATCGAGGACGAGCGCTACCTCCTCGTCAGCCGGAGCCGGCGGTGACGGAGCCCTGGCTGTCCGCGGAGGCGTTCGAGGCGATCGTGATCGACGAGCTCGACGCGCTGCCCGACGAGATGGTGGACGGGCTCGAGAACGTCGCCTTCGTGATCGAGGACGAGCCGGAGGACGGCGAGGACCTGCTCGGCCGCTACGAGGGCGTCGACCTCACCCACCGCGGCCGGTACGGCTTCGGTGAGCTGCCCGACCGGATCGTCGTGTTCCGCCTGCCGCACCTCGCGGCGTGCGAGACCGAGGACGAGCTGCGCGACGAGATCCACACCACGCTCGTGCACGAGATCGGCCACTACTACGGCATCGACGACGATCGCCTGCACGAGCTCGGGTGGGCCTGAGGCCCGCCTGCTCGTCCTCGTCACGCGGTAGGTGTGGCGTCGCGCGGTAGGCATGCGTACCGCGCCACGCCACAGGTACCGCGCGACGGCCGGATGGGTGCGGTCCTGCCTCGTTGACCGCCGCAGATGGCCGCGCGGTGGCGCGGGATCCTCTCTTCCACAGGCCGGTTTAGGCAGGGGTGTCGGGGAGAACGAATCCCTGGTCCGATGCATGTCTTGGCCGCTAAGGAGTGTCGGTGGTCGGTGTCACGATGTGCGCATGCAGGACCACGGACTCGGGCAGGCGATCACTGTCGTCGGTGCGTTCCCGTGCGGTCCGGCGGGGATGGGTGACCGGCAGCTGCTCGACGACGCCGAGGCCTGGGAGGCGCTCGGCCGGCTCGTCGACGCGCGCCGGGTCGCTCTTGCGGGTGAGGTCGCCTGGCGATCGCGAGAGCAGCTCGGTGAGCACGGCCTCGCGCGACGATCCGGTGACCGGGACGCAACCGATCTCCTGGCCCGGGAGCTGCTGATCAGCGGCCGGGAAGCGCGGAAGCGGACAGCGCTCGGGGTTGCGGGTTCGTTCGCGGTTGTCGATGCAGGGCGAGGAGCTGCCCGGCCGGTGGGCGCACGTCGGCGCCGCGCTCGCCGGAGGCACGATCAGCGTGGATGCCGCCCGGGTGATCGTCGACGCGCTCGGCGCCATCGCCCGACGGGTGGCGGCCGAGGAGCTCGAGATCGCCGAGGCCGCACTGGTCGACAGCGCCGCTTCGACCTCACCGGATCTGCTGCGGGTGCAGGCGGAGGTGTGGCAGGCCCGGCTCGACCCGGACGGGGCGAAGCCGGCCGAGGATGCCGCGCACCGGAACCGGGGTGTGAAGGTCGGGATCGAGGGACCGGACGGGATCACCCGCAGCGTGATCCTCGCCGCGACCGAGGAGACCGCGCTGCTGCGGGCGATCTTCAACGCCAACCGGCGAGGGCGTGCAGTGGAAGCGGCAGCCCGCTGACGACTGCGACGACGACACCGAATGGCACGAGGTCGGCGACGACCGCACCAAGGCCCAGTTCGACCACGACACGTTGTTCGCGATCCTCCGGGCCGGACTCGGCGTGGATACCGACAAGCCGAGCAAGGCACCCGAGCCGGAGGTCGTGATCCATGTGGACGCGGCCGACCTCGCGAACCGGGAAGGCTGCGGGTGGATCGACGGGGTCCTCGGCCGGATCTCGATCCCCTCGGTCGAACGCCTGCAATGCGCCGGCAAGACCCGCCTCGTGGTCACCGGGAAGGACGGGGAACCGTTGCACCTGGGACGGAAGAAGCGGCGCTTCACCCGCGCGCAACGCCGCGCCCTCGCGGCCCGCGACGGCGGGTGCGCGTTCCCCGGCTGCCGGGCTCCGGTCGCATGGACCGAGGCGCATCACATCGCCTGGTGGAAACGCGACCACGGAAGAACCGACATCGAGAACGGCATCCTGCTGTGCACGTTCCACCACCACCTCATCCACTCCACCGACGAGTGGGAGATCCGGATCCACGAACACACACCGCACCTCGTCCCGAAACGGTGGCGAGGCTCCCCGCTGAAACGACACCGGATGCAGCAGCACCGCATCCACGCCGCACGCAGCACCGCACCACCCGGCTGACGCACCGGGCCCGGGCGCGGGTTCGGGCTCGTCGGCCCGACTGATCGGCCTCGCTAGATGTGGCGGGACTCCTCGTTGGCGTTCGCCTGGCCCTGCAGGGTGTCGCTGTCCTTCGGGTCGAAACGGAACTGCACGTACTGCTCGCCGTTCAGCTCGCGGGTGTCGCCCGCGACGTAGTCGAAGAGGCCCTCGCTGCCGTCGACGAGCGCCATCTGCGCGACGCGCTCCTCGGGCTTGCCGTCGATCAGGTAGCGGTGCTCCGTGGTGCCCTCGAGCGGCCCGTCGACGTACTCGGCGACGTAACGGTCGGGCTCGGCGGACGGGATGCTCGCAGTCATGGCCGCGACGCTATCGCAGCGGCCTGTCGGGATGCTCAGCGGGCGTCCGGGGCAGCGCCGGTAACCGCACCCCGCCGGGCAGCACGAGATCGGCGAGCGCCCGCATCGGCTCCCGGGCGAGCTGTCGCTGCTCCTGCATCGCCCACCGGCGGTGGCCGGCCATCGCGGACACCGGGTCCCGGCGCCGGATCCGCTCGGACCGGACCGCGGCATCGACGTCGAGCACGACGGCGAGGCCGGCGAATGGGCGTGAGGCCGCGCGTGAGCGCTCCGCAGCCCTCGACGATCAGTCGCCCGCCGGGGCGCAGGAACCCGGCACCGGCGACGCGATCCGCTGCCCAGTCCCACCGAGGCCAGGACGCGACACGGCCCGCCGCGAACGCGGGCAGCACCCGCTCGGCGAGCACGTCGGCGGCCGAGTCCAGGCCGTCCCAGCCGCAGTAGAGGTCCTCCAGGTGCAGCACCCGGGCACCCAGTCGAGGCGCCACCCATCCCGCGAAGGTCGTCTTGCCGCTGCCCGAGCGGCCGTCGATCAGCAGCACACCGGCCCTGCACCGGTCCCGGACCTGCTCGAGCAGCGCCGCGGCGCCGATCCGCCCGCCGGCGACCTCAGGTGAGGACGACACGGTAGCTCCCGGTCGCGACGCCGACGGCGACGGCCACCACCGCGACCAGCACCCCGGCGGCGAGCACGCCCGCGTCCGGCCGGCCGAACAGCGACGGCCGCGACCAGGTTCGACGCTCGGCGGCGCCGAGCCCCCTCGCCTCCATGGCGGTCGCGAGCAGCGTCGCGCGGCGCAGCGCGACGACGAGCAGCGCGAACACCTGGGACGGCAGCCGCCGGACCCGGTTCCCGTCCCCGACGCCGCGCGCCCGCCGTGCGAGGGCGATCGTGCGCCAGTCCTCGCCGAACACCTCGACGAGGCGCACGGCGGCGAGTCCGGCCAGCACGAACCGGGCGGGAAGGTGCAGGCGGCTGCCGAGGGCGTCGGCGAGCCGCGTCGCATCCATACCGGCGAGCAGGACGACGGCGGGCAGGCCGATCGCCAGGATCCGCAGCGCCGTCGCGAGGGCGAGCTGCAGCGATCCGTCGCTCACCTCGATCAGTCCCCAGTGCAGGTGGACGACGCCGGCCGTGCGCCCGTAGAGCGCGATCGTGACGCCCGCGACCACGGCCGCCGACCAGCGAGCACGCCCGACCGGCGCAGGAGGGTGCGCGCCGGCACGCCGCTCAGCGGCAGGAGCAGCAGCTCGAGGAGCACGGCGGTGCCGGCGGTGACGACGTCGACGCTCGCGAGCAGCACGAGGTCGACCAGCAGCGCGACGCCGAGGGCGGTCAGCGGGTTGATCCGCTCGACGAGGGCGGTCACGCGAGCACCGACCGCGTCGGCTCGAGGCCGATGCGGTCGTCGGCGAGCGCGGCGAGCTCCTCGTCGTGGGTGACCGCGACCACGCCCGAGCCGTCCGCGACGGCCTCGAGCAGCAGCGTGACGAGCGACGCCCAGGTGCGCGGCGTCCTGCCCGAAGGTCGGCTCGTCGAGCAGCAGGAGCCGGGGTGCGGCGGCGAGCGCGCTGCCGACCGACAGCCGGCGCTGCTGGCCGCCCGACAGGGTGAACGGGTTCGCCTCCGCCAGCCGCACCAGGTCGAGGCGCTCGAGCAGCTCGTCGACGCGGGCCGCCACCTCGGCCGGTGATCCGGCGGAGCGCCCGGAGCCCGACGGCCAGCTCCTCGCGGACGGTGCCGGCGAGGAACTGGTGCTGCGGCGACTGGAACACGACCGAGATCCGGGACAGCAGCTGCCGCGAGCGCCAGGTCGCCGGTCCCCCGCGGAGTCCCGCGGCGAGCGCCGCCGACGGCAGCCACCTCGCCCGCGACCGGGCGGATCAGGCCGCCGAGCGTCAAGGCCAGGGTGGTCTTGCCGACGCCGTTGGGCCCGGTGACCGCGGTGAGGCGAGCGGCGTCGAGCCCGAGGTCGGGGACCGCGAGCACGGGCCGGCGGTCGCGCCCGACGACGAGGTCGCGCGTGGCCAGCAGCGCTCGCGGCGCCGGGGCCGGCGGCCGGGCGAGAACCGGCGAGCGGCCCGGCACCCAGACCCCCTGCGCCGCGAGTCCCTCGCCCGCTGCATCGAGCACCGTTCGGGGCGCCCCGTCGGCGAGCACGGTGCCATCCGAGGCCAGCACGACCACGCGGTCCACGACGTCCCTCCAGACGGCGACGCGGTGCTCGACGACGAGCAGCGTGGCGCCGGTGGCGCGCACCGCCGCGTCCACCGCGTCGCGCACCTCGGTCACGCCGTCCGGGTCGAGGTTCGCCGTCGGCTCGTCGAGCAGCACGAGCCCCGGCTGCATCGCGAGCACCCCGGCGAGCGCGAGCCGCTGCTGCCGGCCGCCGGAGAGACGGGTGGCGGATGCGTCGAGCGGCACGTCGAGGCCGACCGCCGCGAGCGCCGACGCGACCCGCATCCGCACCTCATCGGCGGGCACGCCGAGGTTCTCCGCCCCGAACGCCGCGTCGTCGCCCACGCGGGGCAGGATCACCTGCGACTGCGGGTCCTGCAGCACGAGCCCCGCCCGGCCCGGGACGGACCGCGGATGCCGTCCGTCGATCGTCAGGCTGCCCCGCGACTCCCCCTGGTCCTCGGCCAGGACGCCGGCGAGCGCGGCGAGCAGCGTCGACTTCCCGCTGCCCGAGGGACCGAGCAGCAGCACGCGCTCCCCCGGCTCCACGACGAGGTCGAGGCCGTCGAGCGCCCAGGGTCGGCGGCCGGCGTGCCGCCATCCCCATCCCCGCGCCTCGATCGCGGCCGGCCGGGACATCCGTTAGCCGACGCGCTTCGCGTCGCGACCGGCGGCGAAGCGGGCGAGCGCGCCGGTGCGGGCGAGCGCCCGCACGAGCAGCCAGGAGAGGAACCCGAACACGGCGCCGGACAGCATCGTCGAGATCGCGTAGATCACGACGAACACCGGCTTCGAACCGGGGTAGTAGAGGAACAGGTCGACGACGGTCTCACCGAGTCCCGCCCCGGCGCCGGCGAGGAACGCGACCCCAGGGCCGAAGCGCCGGTAGAGCAGCGCCGCGAAGACCAGCTCGGCGCCGAGGCCCTGCATCGCGCCGGACAGCAGCGTGGTGACGCCCCACTGGTTGCCGACGAGCGCCTCGATCACCGCGGCGACGAGCTCGGCGTAGATCGCCGCCCCCGGCCGGCGGACGATGAGGCCCGCGAGCACCCCGGCGAACAGCCACGGTCCGTTGACCAGGCCCTGCAGGCCCGGCAGCAGCGGGGTGAGGAGGGTGGCGGGTCCCTGGTAGGCGACTCCCCAGGCGATGAACACGACGCTGCACGCGGCGGCGATGACGCTCGCCACGACGATGTCGACCACCCGCCAGGTGGTCCGCGGACGTTCCAGAACGGTCATATGGATCGCGTGCCCTTCGTCAGGCACGGGCGGATGGAGAGCCTCCCTGCGCCGGCATGATCCGGATCAGGTTCCGGGGCGCGGTCCCCCGCAGCCCCACGGTCGAAGCTTGGATCAGCTTCCTCTCAGCCCGGCTCACCGGACTCCCGTGAAAGGCCGAGCATACGCTGGCGGGTATGGAACTGTGCGTCTTCACGGAGCCCCAGCAGGGAGCCGACTACCTCACCCAGCTCGCCCACGCGCGCACCGCCGAGCAGCTCGGGTTCCACGGCTGGTTCCGCAGCGATCACTACCTGCACATGGACCACATGGGCGGCTCCGACGGCATGCCGGGCCCGACGGATGCCTGGACGACGCTCGCCGGGCTCGCCCGTGAGACCGAGCGGGTGCGGCTCGGCACCCTGGTCTCGAGCGCGACCTACCGGCATCCGGGCATCCTCGCCATCCAGGTGGCGCAGGTCGACGCCATGTCCGGTGGCCGGGCGGAGCTCGGGCTCGGCACCGGCTGGTTCGAGGCCGAGCACCACGCCTACGGCATCCCGTTCCCGGCGAAGCGCTTCGGGCTGCTCGAGGAGCAGCTCGCCGTCGTGACCGGGCTCTGGTCCACCCCGCTCGGGGAGACCTTCTCGTTCGAGGGCGAGCACGTCCGCCTCACCGACTCCCCCGCGCTGCCGAAGCCGGTGCAGCGCCCGCTGCCGCTCATCGTCGGCGGCCTCGGCCCCAGCCGCACCCCTGCGCTCGCCGCCCGCTACGCGACCGAGTACAACGCGGGCTTCGTCGACGAGCCCACCATCGAGGCCGCCTTCCGCCGGGTCGGGGATGCGGCGGAGGCGGCCGGCCGGAGCCGCACCGACCTCCGGTACTCGATCGCGCAGCCCGTCGCCGTCGGCCGCACCGAAGCCGCCTTCCGGGCCCGGGCGGAGCGGATCGGCGCCGACCCCGAGCACCTGCGGGCCGTGAACCTCGGTGGCACGATCAGCGAGGTCGCCGACCGCATCGGCCGCTACGCGGACCTCGGCGCGGACCGCGTCTACCTGCAGACCATCGACCTGTCCGACCTCGACCTCCTCGCGGAGCTCGCCGACGGGCTGCTGTGACGGTGCCGTTCCTGCAGCACGACCTCGGCGACGGCGGCGCGCTCGCGCTTCGCGACCTCGGAGACGGTCGCCGAGACGCAGCGGCTCACGACGGCGAACCTGGCGCGCCTGCGGCTCTGGGAGGACTGGGCGCACGGCGACCAGGACCGAGGAGGCGTCCCGCGCCTACACGCGGTTCCAGCTCGTCGCCTTCGCCGAGGGTCGCTCGCTGCCGCTCGTGATCCTGCAGGGCGGGGCGATCGTCGGCAGCATCGGTGCGCGGATCGACCTGCAGCGCGAGACGGCGGAGCTCGGCTACTGGATCGACGCCGCCGCAGAAGGTCGAGGCCTCGTGACCCGGTCCGTGCTCGCTGTCGTCGAGCACCTCCGCGCCGACCGGAGCGTGCACCGGTTCGAGATCCGCACCGCGCTGCACAACACGCGCAGCCGGGCCGTCGCCGACCGCTGCGGCTTCGCCCTCGAGGGCGTGCTGCACGGCGCGTTCAAGCGTCGGTCCGGAACGGCACGACGTGGCCCTCTACGGCCGCATCGCCTGACGGGCCTCAGCCCACCCGCACCTGGACGGTGTGCAGACCGGTGGCGCCGTTCGGCACCACGTCAGCGAGCCTCGCCGTCTGCACGAGCCCGTGCCGATCGGTGGCGCGCACCCGGAGCACGTGGCTGCCGCGCGTCGGCGGTCCAGCGGTACCGCCACTGCCGCCACACGTCGATCGACGCCTCGGTGCCGAGCTCGCAGTCGCGCCAGGGCCCGTCGTCGATCTGCAGCTGCACCCGCGCGATGCCGGTGTGCTGCGCCCACGCGACCCCGGCGACCGCGACGACGCCCGGCGCGACGGACGAGCCGGGCACGTCGATCCGGCTCGACAGCTTCACGGGTCCGCTGCTCGGACCAGCCGCGGTTCGTCCAGTACGCCGTCGCCTCGGAGTAGCGGGTGACCTCGAGGCGACTGCAGCCACTTCGTCGCCGAGACGTAGCCGTAGAGGCCGGGCACGACCATGCGCACCGGGAAGCCGTGCAGGTCCGGCAGCACCTCGCCGTTCATCCCGACGGCGAGCATCGCGTTCCGGCCGTCGGTGAGCGCGGTCAGCGGGGTGCTCGCGGTGAAGCCGTCCGCACCGGTCGACAGCACCATGTCCGCGCCCGCCTTCGGGCGGGCCCGCGCGAGGAGGTCGCGGACGGGCACCCCGAGCCAGGTCGCGGTGCTGATCAGGCCGCCGCCGACCTCGTTCGAGACGCACATCAGCGTGGTGCGGCTCTCCGACGAGCCCCATCGCCAGCAGGTCGGCGTAGCGTGATGCGGAACGGCTGCTCCACCTCGCCGGTGACCTCGAGCTGCCAGCGACGCCGGGTCGACCTGCGGCGGCGAGAGGCTGATGTCGATCCGGTAGAAGTCCGCGTTCGGGGTGATGAACGGGGCGACGCCCGGCACGCCGAGCGAGACGCCGGCCGGCAGCGGCGGCGCGGTCGGTCACGGGCTTCGGCAGGCGCACGCGCGCGATCGCGCTCGCGACCCGGCGGCTGCCGGCGGTCGCCGCGGACGCGCCCCAGCCGGCGAGCACCCCGGCGGCGGCGGTCGCGGCGGTCGACGAGCACGAGACGTCCGTCGCGAGGGGCCGCGCTCCCCGGCCGGGCGCGGGCGGATCCGGCCCACGAGCGCGGCGAGCACGAGCACCCCGACGACGAGGTCGACGAGCGAGGGCGCCACGTCCACGACCGACGCACCGTGGCGGGTCGCCGCGGCGCCGGCGGCCACGAGGCCGACCACGACGATCAGGACGCGTCCGAGCGGCGCGCGGCGCAGCTCGAGGAGCCCGGCGACGGCGCCGAGCACGCAGCAGCAGCACGAGCAGCACGATCAGGAGGAAGGGCTTGTCGCCGGTCCCGAAGGCCCGGATGACGGTCTCCTTGAGGAACCCGGGCGTGAGGTCGATCACGAACGACCCCACGGACAGCAGCGGGCTGGCGGGCGGATGCAGCACCGCGGCCACGAGCTCACCGGCGCCGATCGCCGCAGCAGCGGCGGCGACGCCCGCCGCGCAGGCGAGCGCACGGCGCGTCCCCAGTTCGGTCACGCCGGATTCTAGGCCCGCAGGAGAGGTCGCCCCTGCGCCCGCGCGCTACTTCTTCAGCGCTTTGATCACGAGCGCGAGCGCCTTGCCCGCCACCCACACGAACGGGATGCCGACCGCGAGCAGCGCGACCGGGTTCGCCTGGAACCGCACGCCGAGGCTGTCGCCGACGTACGCGCCGATCGGGAGCGTGTAGCCGCCGCCACCACCGCCGCTCCCGGTGCCGTCGCCGTCGTTCCCCTCACCTGCGCCGAAGCCGTAGGCGACGAGGGCGACGGGCACGAAGGTGGTGCCCTCGATGTCCTGGGACTCCCCGTAGACGGCCTTCACCCCGAAGGACTTGACGGTGTTCGCGAGCTGGACGGCGAGATCACTCATGACCAGCACGCTAGCCCTGCCCTCCCGTCCGCCGTCGATCGCGTTCCTGGGAGGTTCCTGGGCGATGCGCCGGGGTCCAGCCGATCCGGTGATTCCCGTCGTGGGGCCCCGGTACCGTGATCCGTCGCCCGCGCCCCGGCCACCGTCGATGGCGCGCGCGACAGGACAAGGAGATCTCCCGTGCAGACCTGGCCCGGTACCGCCTATCCCCTCGGGGCGACGTTCGACGGCAGCGGCACCAACTTCGCGATCTACTCGGAGGTCGCCGAGCAGGTCGAGCTGTGCCTCTTCGACGAGGACGGCACCGAGACCTGCGTCGAGCTGATCGACGTCGACGCGTACGTCTGGCACTGCTACCTGCCGCAGGTGCAGCCCGGCCAGCGCTACGGCTACCGGGTCACCGGCCCGTACGACCCCGAGAACGGGCTGCGCTGCAACCCGAACAAGCTGCTGCTCGACCCGTACGCCAAGGCGACCGTCGGCGAGATCGACTGGGACCAGTCGCTGTTCTCCTACACTTCGGCGACCCCGACTCCCGCAACGACGAGGACTCGGCCGGCCACATGATGCTGGGCGTCGTCATCAACCCGTTCTTCGACTGGAAGGGCGACCGCACCCCGCGCATCCCCTACAACGAGTCGGTGATCTACGAGGCCCACGTCAAGGGCCTCACCGAGCTGCACCCCGACATCCCCGAGGAGGACCGCGGCACCTACGCCGGCGTCGCCCACCCCGCGGTCATCGAGCACCTGCAGAAGCTCGGGCGTCACCGCGATCGAGCTGATGCCGGTGCACCAGTTCGTGCAGGACAACACGCTGCTCGACAAGGGCCTCCGCAACTACTGGGGCTACAACACCATCGGCTTCTTCGCCCCGCACAACGACTACGCCGGCCGCCGGCCAGCTCGGCCAGCAGGTGCAGGAGTTCAAGTCGATGGTCCGCGCGCTGCACGCCGCCGGCATCGAGGTCATCCTCGACGTGGTCTACAACCACACCGCCGAGGGCAACCACCTGGGCCCGACCCTGTCGTTCCGGGGCATCGACAACGCCGGCGTACTACCGCCTCGTCGACGACGACCAGCAGTACTACATGGACTACACCGGCACCGGGAACTCCCTCAACGTGCGGCACCCGCACTCGCTGCAGCTGATCATGGACTCGCTGCGCTACTGGGTGACCGAGATGCACGTCGACGGCTTCCGCTTCGACCTCGCCGCCACCCTGGCCCGCGAGTTCTACGAGGTCGACCGGCTGTCCACCTTCTTCGAGCTCGTGCAGCAGGACCCGGTGGTCAGCCAGGTCAAGCTGATCGCCGAGCCCTGGGACGTCGGCCCCGGCGGCTACCAGGTCGGCAACTTCCCCCCGCAGTGGACGGAGTGGAACGGCAAGTACCGCGACACCGTCCGCGACTTCTGGCGCGGCGAGCCGTCGACCCTCGGCGAGTTCGCCGCCGCGCCTCACCGGATCCGCCGACCTCTACGAGAACTCGGGCCGCCGCCCGGTCGCGTCGATCAACTTCGTCACCGCGCACGACGGCTTCACGCTGCGCGACCTCGTCTCGTACAACGAGAAGCACAACGACGCCAACGGCGAGGACAGCAACGACGGCGAGAGCCACAACCGCTCGTGGAACTCGCGGCGTCGAGGGCCCGACCGACGACCCGGCGGTGCTCGCGCTCCGCGCCCGGCAGCAGCGCAACTTCCTCGGCCACGCTGCTGCTCAGCCAGGGCGTGCCGATGATCCTGCACGGCGACGAGCTCGGCCGCACCCAGCAGGGCAACAACAACATCCTACGCCCAGGACAACGAGCTCAGCTGGATGCACTGGGACCACGCCGACCAGCCGCTGATCGAGTTCACCGCGGCGATCTCGCGGCTGCGCCGCGAGCACCCGACCTTCCGGCGCGGGCGCTTCTTCGACGGCCGCCCGTGCGCAGCGGGCGAGGGCGACGCCGCTGCCCGACATCGTCTGGCTGCAGCCCGACGGCACCGATGATGCAGCCCGAGGACTGGGACAGCGGATTCGGCACGGCGATCGGCGATGTACCTCAACGGCGACGGCATCGCGCGGCGCGCGACGCCCGCGGCGAGCGGATCGACGACGCCAACTTCCTGCTCTACTTCAACGCCGCGCGACGAGCTCGGTCAGGTTCACGCTGCCCGCCGCGACGAGTACGCCGCCGCATGGGACGTCGTGATCGACACCGGTGGCCGGAACGTCGACCACGGCGCGGTGCAGGCGGGCGAGCAGCTGCACCGTCGACGCCCGCATCGATGCGTCGTGCTGCAGGCGCACCAGGAGCCGGACGTCGAGCCGGACCACTCGGTCGCCGCGTCGCTCGCCGGCTTCGCCGCCGGCACCGGCGCCTCGAACGCGACCACGAACACGACCGGAGGGACGGCCGCTCGATGAGCCCGCGTCACACCCCGCGACGCCCGTCTCGACCTACCGGCTGCAGATCGCCACGCGTTCGACCTGCACGCGGCGGCCGAGCTCGCCGACTACCTGCACGACCTCGGCGTCGACTGGGTCTACCTCTCGCCGCTGCTGGAGGCGGAGCCGGGCAGCGACCACGGCTACGACGTGATCGACCACGACCGGGTCGACCCGGCGCGCGGCGGGGCCGAGGGCCTGGCCGAGGTCGGCGAACGCGGCGCACGGCGCCGGGCTCGGCGTGCTGGTCGACATCGTGCCCAACCACATGGGCGTCGCGACGCCGCAGGCGAACGCCGTGGTGGTGGGACCTGCTCGCGCACGGCCGCGAGCTCGCGCGTACGCCGAGGCGTTCGACGTCGACTGGGACGTCGGCGGCGGCCGCATCCGGATCCCGGTGCTCGGCGAGCGCGCGACGACCTGCGGCGCAGCTGACGATCGACGGACGGCGAGCTGCGCTACCACGACCACCGGTACCCGATCGCGCCCGGCACCGCCGACGACGGGGCGGACGCGCGTCGAGGTGCACGCCCGCCAGCACTACGAGCTCGTCGACTGGCGGCGCGGCCGACGCCGAGCTCAACTACCGCCGCTTCTTCGCGGTGAACACCCTGGCCGGCATCCGGGTCGAGGAGCCGTGGGTGTTCGACGAGTCGCACGCCGAGATCCTCGCTGGGTGCGACGAGGGCCTCGTCGACGGGCTGCGGGTCGACCATCCGGACGGCCTGCTCGACCCGGGCGGCGTACCTCGACCGCCTCGCCGAGGCTGACCGGCGGCGCCTACGTCCTGGTCGAGAAGATCCTCGAGGGCGACGAGCCGCTGCCCGACTTCTGGGCGACGGCCGGCACGACCGGGCTACGACGCGCTCGGCGACTTCGACCGGGTGCTCGTCGACCCGGCCGGGCGAGCAGCCGCTCGACCGCGCTCGCCGACGCGGCTCGCGGACGACCCCGTCGACTGGCACGACCTGATCCACACGACCAAGCGCGCGGTCGCCGACGGGATCCTGCGCTCCGAGGTGCTCCGTCTCGTGCGGGAGGGCGTGTGGCGGACGGACGAGGACGCCGGCCGCCTCGCCGACGCGGTCGGCGAGCTGCTCACCTGCTTCCCCGTCTACCGCACCTACCTGCCCGTCGGCGAGACACCTCGACGAGGCGGCGGCCGAGGCGACCCGCGCGCCGGCCCGATCTCGCGCACCGAGGTCGCCGCCGTCGTCCGGCTGCTGAAGGACGGTCGACTCGCCGATCTCGAAGCGGTTCCAGCAGACCACCGGCATGGTGATGGCGAAGGGCGTCGAGGACACCGCGTTCTACCGCTACTCCCGCCTCACCAGCCTCACCGAGGTCGGCGGCGAGCCGAACGTGTTCGCGATGACGTCGACGCGAGTTCCACGCCGCGCATGGCCGGGCGCCGCGGAGCATGGCCCGCGGCGATGACGACGCTCTCGACCCACGACACGAAGCGCGGCGAGGACGTCCGCGCCCGGATCGCCGTGCTGGCCGAGGTGCCCGACGAGTGGGCCGAGGCGCTCGACGCGCTCGCAGGCCGCCGCGCCGATCGGCGACGCGGCCTTCGCGAACCTGCTCTGGCAGGCGGTCGTCGGCGCCTGGCCGATCGAGCGCGAGCGGCTGCACGCCTACGCCGAGAAGGCCACGCGGGAGGCCGGCGACTCGCACGACCTGGACCGACGCCCGACGAGGAGTTCGAGGCGCGGATGCACGCCGCGGTCGACGCTGCGTCTACGACGACGCCGACGTCGCACGCGCTGGTCGAGCGGCTGGCCACGAGCCTCGCCGCGCGCCGGCTGGTCGAACTGCCTGTCCATGAAGCTGCTGCAGCTCACCGCGCCGGGCGTGCCCGACGTCTACCAGGGCAGCGAGCTCTGGGAGACGTCGCTGGTCGACCCCGACAACCGCCGGCCGGTCGACTTCGCCCGACGCCGGCAGCTGCTCGCGCGAGATCGACGCCGGCGCGCTGCCCGCCGATCGACGAGACCGGCGCCGCCAAGCTGCTGGTCACCGCGCAGGCGCTCGCGCCTGCGCCGCGACCGGCCCGAGCTGTTCACCGGCGTACACGCCGCTGACCGCCTCCGGCGCGGCGCGCCGACCACGTCGTCGCCTTCGACCGCGGCGGCGCGATCACCGTCGCGACCCGGCTGCCCGTCGGCCTCGCCGAGGCGCGGCGGCTGGGGCGACACCGACGCTCGACGTCGGCTCGGCGCCCGTGCGCGACGTGCTCACCGGGCACGAGCACGCCGGGCGGCGTGCTCCGGGTCGCCGACCTGCTCGCGCAGTACCCCGTCGCGCTGCTCGTGACCGAAGGAGGGAAGCCGTGACGATCCGTCACCGCGCTCGACGTCTGGGCGCCGAAGCCGGAGCGCGTCCGCGTCCGGGTCGCAGGGCGCGACCACGACCTCGTCCGCGGGGACGACGGCTGGTGGGCGCCGCGCCGAGGGCGAGCTCACCGACGTCGCGCCCGACGCCGACTACGGCTACCTGCTCGACGACGACGACCGCGTGCTGCCCGACCCGCGCTCCCGTCGCCAGCCCGACGGCGTGCACGGGCCTCGCAGCGCTTCGACCCGGCCGAGCACCCCTGGCAGGACGAGGCCTGGACCGGCCGCCCGCTCGCCGGCGGCGTGATCTACGAGCTGCACATCGGCACGTTCACCCCCGAGGGCACCCTCGACTCCGCCATCGAGCGGCTCGACCACCTGGTCGCGCTCGGCGTCGACTTCGTCGAGCTGCTGCCGGTCAACGCGTTCAACGGCACGCACAACTGGGGCTACGACGGCGTGCTCTGGTTCGCCGTGCACGAGACCTACGGCGGCCCCGCGGCCTACCAGCGGTTCGTCGACGCCTGCCACGCGCGCGGCCTCGGCGTGATCCAGGACGTCGTCTACAACCACCTCGGCGCCGTCCGGCAACTACCTGCCCGAGTTCGGGCCCTACCTCACCGAGGCCGGCGGCAACACCTGGGGCGCCTCGGTCAACCTCGACGGCCCCGACTCGGACGAGGTGCGCGCGCTACATCCTCGACAACGCGCTGATGTGGCTGCGCGACTACCACGTCGACGGCCTGCGCCTCGACGCCGTGCACGCGCTCGTCGACCACCGCGCGATGCACGTGCTCGAGGAGATGGCCGAGGAGGTCGCCGCGCTGTCGGCGCACGTGCGGCCGCCCGCTGACCCTGATCGCCGAGTCGGACCTGAACGACGCCGCGGCTCATCACCCCGCGCGAGGCGCGCGGCTACGGCCTCGACGCGCAGTGGAGCGACGACTTCCACCACGCGCTGCACGTCGCCCTGACCGGCGAGACGACCGGCTACTACGCCGACTTCGCCGCGCTCGGGGCGCTCGCGCAAGGTGCTCGACGCACGGCTTCTTCCACGACGGCACCTGGTCGTCGTTCCGCGAGCGGCACCACGGCCGGCCGATCGACACGGCTCACGCTGCCGGCGCACCGCCTCGTGACGTTCGCGCAGAACCACGACCAGATCGGCAACCGGGCGACCGGCGACCGGCTGTCGCAGACCCTCGACGCCGACCAGCTCGCGATCGGCGCGGTGCTGAAGCTCACGACGCCCGTTCACGCCGATGCTGTTCATGGGCGAGGAGTGGGGCGCGTCGACGCCGTGGCAGTTCTTCACCTCGCATCCCGAGCCCGAGCTCGGGAAGGCGACGGCGGAGGGCCGCATCGCGGAGTTCGCGAAGATGGGCTGGGACCCGGCGATCGTGCCCGACCCGCAGGATCCGCGAGACGTTCACGCGCTCGAAGCTCGACTGGGCGGAGACCGAGGGCGGTGCGCACGCCGCGCTGCTCGACCTGCACCGCCGGCTGATCGAGCTCCGCCACCGGCTGCCCGAGCTGACCGACCCGCGCTTCCCGACGATCGTCGGCCGTCGCCGACGAGGCGGCGGGCACGCTCGTGCTGCGCCGCGGGGGCGTGACCGTCGCCGTGAACCTCGGCGACGCCGGAGGCCCGCGATCGAGGCGGCCGGATCGCTCGTGCTCACGACCGCGCAGGGCGTCGCGCTCGACGGCGGCGCGCTCGTGCTGCCCCCGGAGTCGGCCGCGATCACCGTCGCCGCCTGAGCCGTCTGCGGCCGGCAGTAGCTCAAGCACTTCAGCAGGACATGGTCGGTTCAGCAGGACGAAATCGCCGATTTCGTCCTGCTGAAGGGAAATCGTCCTGCTGACGTGCCGGTGTCCGGGCTGGGCGATCGCCGTCCGGGGCGGGTGGTGCCCAGGTGTCGAGGGTGGCGAAGACGACCAGGTTGTCGGCGTAGATGCCGTGCACCTCGTCGAACGGCTCGCTGCAGGTGATGAGCCGGAGCTCGGCGTCGGGCGTCGCGCCGTAGACGGCGGAGGTGGGGAACAGCGCCTTCTGCACCACCTTCGCGGCCGTGACGGTGAAGTGCAGCGTCCGGCCGTCCGACATCCGCACCTGGATCCGGTCGCCGGCCCGCAGCTGCCGGAGGTTCACGAACACCGCGGCCCGCTTCGTCGTGTCGAGGTGCCCGGCGATCACCGCGGCGCCGGTGTCGCCCGGCACCACGCCCTTCGCGTACCAGCCGGCGTCGGCCCAGGCGGTCGGCGGCTGGAGCACGCCCTTCGCGTCGCGGGTGAGCGTCTCGAGCGGGGCGTCGACACCGATCGACGGGATGAGGACCCGGATCGGTCTCGCGGTCGAGCGGGACGTCGAGGGCGCCGGCTGCGGGTCCTGCAGCCCGCGCGCCGCCCCGCGCGCGACGTGCTCGGCCTCCGTCGCCGCCTCGGCCTTCAGCGTCGCCGATCGGTGCACGGCGGCGGCGTGGGCGCTCCCCTCCGCGGTCGCCGCGGCGATCGCGACGGCCGCCACGCCGCCGTCGGCGAGCACGGCGACGGCGATCAGCGCGGCGACGAGTCGTCGCCGCGCACCGCCGCCCACCGGCGCCCGCGCATCAGTGCTGGGCGCCCACCGTCCGGCGGCGCAGGAGCACGCCGCCCGCCGCGACGGCGCCGACAGCCGCGAGCGCCGCGAGACCGCCGGCGAGCGCCGGCAGCCTCACCGGAGCCCGCAAGGCCACCCGCTCCGGTGTCGATGGCGCCGTTCGGCGTGACCGCCGCCGCGGAGCTCTCGAGGATCGGGCTCACGGTGAGCCCGCCGGACGCGGTGTCGAGCACGAAGAGCGTGTGCACGCTGCCGGCCGGGAGCGACTCGGTGGTCGTCTTCGTCGTCCCGCCGCTCGTCACCGTGACCGTCTGAGATCCGGCGGACACGTCCGTGTAGGGGCTGGCCGACGGCGAACGACAGGTCGGACGCGACCGTCTGCGACCCGACCTTCACGGTGACGCAGTGGTGGTTGGTCGAGGCGTTCAGCACGCGCACGCGGGCCTTGCCCGACGCGGGCGCGGTGAGGTCGTCGGCGTACACGTGCGTCTCGAGCGTCCTTGTTGAGCCCGAGCGCCGCGACGGTCGAGGCCTTGCCCGCGTCGACGGTCACGGAGGCCTTGACCACGGGCGTGCTGCCGGCGGGAGCGCCGGCAGGCACCATCGCGATCGCGTACGTGCCGGCCGGCAGCTTGATGTACTGCGACACCGCGCCGTAGCCGACGCTCGACAGCTTGTAGAGCACCGTGCCGCCGGAGAGGCTCGAGAGGGTGACGTCGACCTGCTTCGTGTCGGGCGAGAGGTGCGCGACGCGGACCCAGCCGGTGTCGGCGGGAGCGGCAGCGGCGGGCAGGGCGGGCAGCAGCGCGACGAGCGCAGCCGCGATCAGCGCCGCGACGGCGGCGAGCGGGGCGGGATCGCCTGGACATGGGGAGCTCCTCGGTCAGGACGGGGGGACGAAGGTGGGATCGGGGGCGAACGTGGCGAGCACGCCCGCGTCGGTGGCGTCGATGGTCGATGTGGCGTAATCCCCGCGGAGCGAGGACAGGTATCGGAGCACGGTGCCGGTGGCGTCCGCATCGGCGGGCACCGGATGACCGTCGATCGCGCTGATCACGGCCTGCCTGCGGACGGTACCCGTGTCCCCTGCGAGTGCGGGGAATCCACCGATCGTCACGGTGTGCACGGCGAGCAGCTGGCCGAGGACGACGGCGATGCGGGTGTCGACCTCGCCGCCCTGCAGCAGCGCGCGGTCGGGGCCGTCGACGGTGAGGCGCGGGTTCTGCGCGAGCTCGGCGCCGGTGCGCTTGCGGGCGTCGGCGGCACGCCGCTCCGCGGGCGTGGGCGGTGTCGCGGACGGCGCGGGAAGCGGAGGCGCTGCGGACGGCCCGCACCGCCACCGCCGCGGAAGCCCGCGCCGAACCGGGCGACGGGCAGCGACCGGGCGAGGACGGCCTGCGAGGCGCCGCCCGTCGAGGCGGCGAGCTCCGTGCCGGTCGTGACGAGGTAGTCGGCGCTCGACCAGGGCGCCGAGCTCGGCGCCGGCGCCTCGTCGGCGGCGGCGAACCAGCCGATCCGGGCCCGGGTGCCGGTCGACGAGGTCGGGCCAGGTCGCGAGGTCGACGAGCACGACCTGCCCGGGAGGCACCGACCGCCGCACCCAGCTCTCCGCCCGGGCGATCGGCTGCCGCGTACCGGGCTGCAGCGCGGGCAGCGCGCCGACCCAGACGACGACGGCCACGACGAGCAGGGCGACGAGGGCCATCAGCCATCCGGATCCGATCGCGCTGATCGAGAACCGCGGATCCCCGAGCGCGACCACGGCACGGTCGACCACGACGGCGGCCGCGAGGGTGAAGACCGGCAGCAGCAGCACGATCGGACGCGACCGGATCCTGGCCGTCCGGCCAGAACGCGACGATCCGCGATCAGGGCCGCGAGCAGGGTGACCGGCGCCATGCGGCCGGGAGCGCGCGGTGAGGACGACCGCGACGAGGCCGAGCAGGAGCGACAGCGGATCCGTGCGCAGCCAGGCGACGGCGCTCGCCGCGCCGGCGGCCGGGAAGGCGGCCTTGCGCGGCGGCGGCCGCCCCGATCGCATCCGCGGAGCCGGCGACGCCGCCGGATCCGGTGAGCAGCAGGGCGACGAGCAGGCCGACGGCGAGCACGATGAGGAAGCCGGCGAGCGCGCCGATCGCGGGGCGCCGCGACGGCGTCACCGGCGGCGCCCCGACGGCGCGCAGCAGGGTGCGCTCCCGCCGGTCCTGCGGGAGCAGGAACGCCCAGACGAGGCTGGGCAGCGCGACGAGGGCGATCGGGGCGGTGAGGACGGCGGCGGCCGCGGTCGCGCCGATCGCGACCGACGCCCCGGTGCCGCGGGCGCCGAGCACGAGCAGCGCCGCGACCAGCAGCCACACGAGCGCGAGGTTCACGGGCGCCACCTCGGTGTGCACCGCGATCGCGATCGGCGCGATGCCGAATGCGGCGCTCGACACCCCCGCCGCCAGGCCGCTGGCGCCCGCGCGGCGGAGCACGAACCAGAGCAGGGCGACGCCCGCGAGCGTCGTCAGCAGCATCGCGCCGTGCGCTGCCGCGAGCACGGTCTGCGCCGTGCCGCCGAGCAGCAGCCGGTCGAGGGCGCCGAGCTGCAGCCACCCGATCATCGGCGTCGTGAACCAGTGACCGTAGCCGTGGATGCCGCCGGCCGAGGTGGCGGCCCATCCGCCGGCCAGCGCGAAGCGCGCCGTCGCCCGTGGGCACGCTGCTGCGCGGCCGGCGACAGCGACTGCACGAGCACGACGGCCACGAGCGCGGGCAGCAGGGACACGAGCGGGGTGCCGCCGCGGAGCATCCAGGCGAACCAGCCGGGCAGCCCTGCGAATCGGGACGTGCGGTGCCGCGAGGACTCCCGCCGCCGCCCGCGCACCGGTTCGGTGGCCGACACGGCGCTCACGGATTCGCGGGCGGACGCGAGGGCGACGCCCGCATCCCACTCCCCCGGACCGGCGCGCGGATGCCCGCGCGCGGGCCGCAGACCCCCGCCATGCTGACAGTGTGCTGATCCCGGCTGGGAACCAGCGGTCAGCCCTCGGTGTCGACGAGCCGCTCGCGGTCGCGGCTGCGGGCGTTCAGCAGCGCGGCGGGCCGCACGGCGCCGCGCGCCGAACCGGGCGACGGCGCGATCGGCGGCGGACTCGACGCCCCGCCACTGCTCGTCGTCGGACCAGAGGCCGAGCATCTCGTCCTCGCGCACGCATCAGCTGCTCGGCCCGGGTGCCGAGCAGCCGCACCGCGCGGCCGCGCAGCCGCTCGGCGGTGAGCAGCGCGGTGGTCTCCTCGTGGATGCGCCTGCGCGAGGTCGGTGGGCTCGGCGAGGGTGCGCGAGCGGCTGACCGTCGTGAAGTCGGCGAACCGCAGCTTCAAGGAGATGGTCCGTGCCCGGTAGCCGGCGGCGCGGAGCCGCACGGCGACCCGGGAAGCCTGCTCGAGCAGCTCGCGGCGGAGCTGCTCCTCGTCGCGGATGTCCTGGCCGAACGTGTTCTCGTGCCCGATGCTCTTCTCGACCTGGTGCGTGGAGACCCGCCGCGGATCGCGCGCCCAGGCGAGGTCGTGCAGCTTCGTGCCGGCGGCCGGCCCGATCCACTTCGTCAGGACCTCGGGCGACGTGGCGGCGAGGTCGGCGACGAGCCGGATCCCCCGCCGCTGCAGGGCGTCACGGGTGGCCGGGCCCGACGCCCCAGAGCGCGTCGATGGGCAGCGGATGCAGGAACTCGAGCGCCCGCTCCGGCGGCACGACGAGGAGCCCGTCGGGCTTCGAGCGCGTGGAGGCGAGCTTCGCGATGAACTTCGAGGCGCCGGCACCGACGGAGCAGGTGAGGCCGGTCTCGCGGTGCACCCGCCGCCGCAGCTCCGCGGCGATCTCGGCGGGCGGCCCGAACAGCTTCACGGCGCCGGCGACGTCGAGGAAGGCCTCGTCGATCGACAGCGGCTCGACGATCGGCGTGACCGACCGGAAGATCGCCATGACCGCCGCGGACGCCTCGCGGTACTTCTCGTAGTGCGGACGCAGCACGACCGCCTGCGGGCAGAGGCGCAGCGCGCGGCCGACGGGCATCGCCGAGCGGACGCCGAACCGCCGGGCGGCGTAGTTCGCCGACGACACGACTCCCCGGCCGCCGTCGTGGCCGATGATGACCGGCCGGTCGCACGAGCTCGGGGTGCTCGAGCAGCTCGACGCTCGCGAAGAAGGCGTCCATGTCGACGTGCAGCACGGTCGCGCGGGAGCTGTCGACGTCGGGTGCCGACACCTGGCGCTCGCCCTGACCGCCCTTGACCGTCACACGCCCATCCTGCCCGCGGGGACCGACATCCGTCGGGCGCGTCAGAGGCGCTTGATCATCTCCAGCTCGAGCGACGGCGGATCGAGCGGATACGGGCTCGTGCGCGCCGGTGAGCACGAAGCCGCGCGCCTCGTAGGCGGCGCGAGCGCGCGTGTTCAGCTCGTTCACCTCGAGCCGCAGCACGTCGGAGAAGGCCGCGCGCCCAGTCCTCCACGGCGCCGAGCAGGGCGTCGGTGACCCCGGCTCGGCGGCCGCGGAACCCGGCAGCGACGTAGACCCCGACGAGCATCGGGCCGCCGGCGCCAGGGACGCCGGCCATGGTGCCGATCCACCGGCCGTCCTCGTGCACCGCGACGACGGAGATCGAGCCGTCGCCGCGGGGCCGCGCCCGGCGTCGCCAGTACGCCTCGTCGTGCTTCCGCGCCGTCGCGAGCGTCTCGAGGTAGGCGATCGGGGTGTCGGCGAGCATCTCGAGGCGGAGGTCCCGCACCTCCCGCCAGTCCTCCTCGTCGGGCGAGCGGATCGAGGAAGGCGGCGGTCATCGCGCCACGGGCTTCGCGAGCACGTCGACGACGGCGCCGAACAGGGCCGGCACGCGCGCGGGCGAGCGGGACGACCGAGCGCCGCGCGGGCGAGGTCGCGAGCCGCAGCACCGTCTCGGTGACGACCCGATGGGGGCGGGTCGCGCGCGACCAGCCGCGGTCGTAGGCAGATCAGGTCGCCGGCGGCGACGGCCGCCACCACCCGCTCGGCGCCCGCGAGCCCGACCGCGAGGCCCTCGCCGGTGAGCGCGTCGACGTAGCCGGCGGCGTCGCCGACGAGGGCGACCCGACCCGGCGACCCGCCGCACGGTGCCCTGCCGGAGCGGGCCGGCGCCGCGCACCGCATCCGCCGCGATCCGCCCCGCCGAGCCGCGCGGCGACGTCGGTGCAGGACGCGAGGGCCGCGGCGAGGTCGAGGCCCCGGCCGCCGAGCACGGCGACGCTGACGAGGTCGGCCCGCACCGGCGTGACGTAGAGCTCGAAGGCGTCGCCGCCAGTGCACCTCCACGAGGTCGGTCCAGGGCGCGACGGCGTAGTGCCGGCGCAGCCCGAACCGGTCGCGGCCGGCGATCGGCCGCTCGAGCCCCACGGACCGGCGGACGACGGAGTGCAGCCCGTCGGCGCCGACCGCGTACCGCGCGCGGATCCCGGCGACGGTCACCCCGTCGGCGTCCTGCTCGAGGCCCGCCACCCGGACCCGGCGCACCTCGATGCCGAGGCCGGTGGCGCGAGCCGCGAGTGCGCGGTGCAGCGCGAGGCGTTCGACGCCGCGGCCCGGCGACCCGGGGAATCGGTGGGCGACGGACCGGCGCGCATCCGCGTACCGGAAGCCGGTGATCGGCACGCCCGGCGGATCGACGCCGAGGCGGCCGAGGACCGCGACCGCGCCGGGCATGAGGCCCTCGCCGCAGGCCTTGTCGATCAGGCCGGCACGGGACTCGAGCACCACCGGCTCGAGCCCCTGCAGGCGCGCGGCGATCGCCGTCGCGAGCCCGATCGGGCCGCCGCCGACGATGACGAGGTCAGGGATCACGAGCGGCTCTCGGCGAGCGCGCGCGACATCGCCGCCTCCTCCGCGGGGATCCGGAACCGCAGCAGCAGCAGGGCGTTCAGGATCGTGAAGACGAGCGCGGTGACCCAGCTCGTGAAGACGAGCGGCAGCGCGATGCCCTCGAGCGCGACCGCGACGTAGTTCGGATGCGACAGGAACCGGTAGGGACCGCGTCGCACGAGCGGCAGGCCGGGCACGACGACGATCCGGGTGTTCCAGCGGTGGCCGAGGGTCAGGATGCACCAGTAGCGCAGCGCCTGCGAGGCGAGCACGAGCACCACCGCCGGGATGCCGAGCGCGGGCAGGAACGGCCGCGGGGCGAGCAGCGGTTCGAGCACGCACGCGACGCCGAGCGCCGAGTGCAGCACGACCATCGCCGGGAAGTGGCCGCGGCCCTCCTCGCGCCCGCCGTGGGCGAGCGCCCACCGCAGGTTGCGGCCCGAGATCACGAGCTCGAGGAAGCGCTCGGCGGTCGCACCGGCGAGCAGCGCGAGGTACCACCAGTAGGCGATCCACCAGTCGGGCGTGAACGCGGCCACGGAGGGCGCCGATCAGGCCGCGGTCGGGAGCGGGAGCGCGGCCGGAGTCGCCCCACTGCAGCAGCACGAACTCGGCGCTGACACCCGGGCCCGAGCGCGAACAGCAGGCCGTACTCGTCGCGCAGGTGGGGCGCGCCGAGCTCGCTCGCGAGCACGTGCAGCACGCTCGACGACGAGAGGTTGCCGACCTTCGCCATCGACTCCCAGCTGCGCGCGAGGGCGCCCTCCGGCAGGTCGAGGCCGCGCTGGAACGCGTCGAGCACCTTCGGGCCGCCCGGATGCGCGATCCAGGCGCCGACGTCCTCCGTCGTCAGCCCGTGGCCGCCGAGGAAGGCGCGCGCGTCGCCGGGGAAGTTCGCGTCGATCACGTCGATGACCGCCGGCGGTGAGGATGACCCGGAACCCGGTCTCGCTCGGCCGGAAGCCGATCGTCGAGATGCTGTCGCGGGTAGAGCCGGCTGCGGGTGTCGACGACCTGCGGCCCGCGCGTGCCGAGCCGCTCGGCCCGCTCCTCGCCGACGAGCACGACCGCGGCCGCGCCGTCGCCGAACAGGCCGCTGGCGACGATGTTGTCCATCGAGTCGTCGTCCCGCTGCACCGTCAGCGAGCAGAGCTCGACCGGACAGCAGCACGGCGACCTCGTCGGGATGCCCGACCAGGTAGTCGTGCACACGGGCGATGCCGGCGGCGCCCGCGACGCAGCCGAGCCCGAACATCGGCATCCGCTTCACGTCCTCGCGGAGGCCGAGCAGCGGCACGAGCAGCGCGTCGACGGAGGGCGCCGAGATGCCGGTGACGGAGGTGAAGACGATGAAGTCGACCTCGTCGGGTGCGACGCCGGCCGCGTCGAGCGCCTCCTGCAGCGACGCCGCCGCGAGCCGCGTGGCCTCGCCGACGAACCGGTCGTTCGTCTGGCCGAAGGTGAGCGCCGTGCGGTACTGCTCGAGGGGCAGCACGAGGTGCCGGGTCGCCACGTGGGCCGAGGAGTGGATGCGGCGCATCACCGCCTGCTTCCGCGGATCCTGCGTCACCATCGGCGCGAGCAGGTCGGTGATCTCGTCCTGCGGATAGGCGTGGTCCGGCAGCGCCGTCGCGATCGCGGCGATCCGGGTCATTTTCCGGAGGCTACACGCCGTTCAAGGACGCTCGTGCCGAGGCGGACGTCCTCCCTGCTGCTCCTAGGCTCTGCCGCATGCCGATCGTCGACAACGCCGTGTACGTGGACGGCCGCCGCACCGCGGACCCGTCGAGCCTGGAGGAGACCTTCGATCTCGTCGAGCAGCGGCACGGCTTCGGCTGGATCGGCCTCTACCGCCCGTCGGAGGCGGAGCTGCGCGCGGTCGCGGACGAGTTCGCGCTGCATCCGCTCGCCGTCGAGGACGCGCTCGAGGGCCACCAGCGCCCGAAGCTCGAGCGGTACGGCGAGAACCGGTTCATCGTGCTGCGGCCGGCGCAGTACGACGACCAGTACGAGCGCGTCGAGTTCGGCGAGGTGCACCTCTTCATCGGGCCGCAGTTCGCCGTCGTGATCCGGCAGGCGGAGGCGCCCGACCTGAAGGCGGTGCGCAAGCGGCTCGAGGCGCAGCCCGACCTGCTCGCCGTCGGCGGCGACGCCGTGCTCTACGCCGTCGCCGACCGCATCGTCGACGACTACCTCCCGTCGTCGCCGGCCTGCAGAACGACATCGACGAGATCGAGGACCAGCTCTTCGGTGGCGACCGGAACGTGTCGCAGCGGATCTACGAGCTGTCCCGCGAGGTGATGCTGTTCCAGCGGGCGATCGCGCCGCTCACCGAGATCATCACCCAGGTGCGGTCGGACCTCGAGGGCGACGAGGCCAAGCTGGAGGTGCGGCGCGGGCTCCGCGACGTGCTGGACCACGTCGCACGGCTGCAGGAGCGCGTCGACTCGTTCCGGGTGCTGCTGCAGAACGCGCTGACCGTGAACGCGACCCTCGTCGGGCAGCGCCAGAACGACCAGATGGCCCGGCTCACCGAGTCGAGCCTGAAGCAGGGCGACGACGTGAAGCGCGTCTCCTCGTGGGCGGCCATCGGCTTCGCGCCGGCGCTGATCGCCTCGATCTACGGCATGAACTTCCGCAGGCATGCCCGAGCTGACCTGGCGCTACGGCTACCCGTACGCCCTGCGTGCTGATGGCCGCGGTCTGTGTGTTCCTCTACATCATGTTCCGGCGCCGCGACTGGCTGTAGCACCTGAGCAGGCCGGAGGCGCGCGGCCTGCTCATCCGCTCGACGTCAGGAGACGAGCGCCGCGTCGAGGGTGATCGTCGTGCCCGTCAGCGCCTTGCTCACCGGGCAGGTGTCCTTCGCGTCCTGCGCGGCCTTCGCGAAGCCGTCGGCGTCGAGCCCCTCGACCTCGCCGCGCACGGTGATGCACGATGCCGGAGATCTTGAAGCCCTGCCGTGTCCGGGCCGAGGGTGACGTCCGCCTTCACGTCGAGCGAGTGCGGCGTGCCGCCGGCCTGCGGCGATCACGCCGGAGAGCTGCATGGCGTAGCAGGCCGAGTGCGCCGCGGCGATGAGCTCCTCGGGGCTCGTGACCCCCTGCGCGTCGTCGGCGGTGCGGCGCGGGAACGACACCTCGTAGGTGCCGGCGCCCGAGCTCGAGAGCTCGACCTGGCCGGAGCCGTCCATGAGGCCGCCGTCCCAGGCGGTGCGTGCGGTGCGGGTGGGCATGTGGATCTCCTTCTGCTCGACGGGATCGACCCGGGAACCGGGCCGACTATTCCGTGCGGCCGCCGACCGGCTGCTGTGAGCCCTCGAGCCGGGCGAGCCGTTCGCGCGCCTGCCCGACGGCCGCGGCCGGACCGAGCAGCGCGGCGGTCGCGCCGAGCACCCGCCGGGTCGCGGCGATCCCGATGGGTCCCGCGGGGCGCAGCCCGAGCATCCGCTGCGCCCGCGGCGGCAGGGCCGCGACGGCGCCGTTGAAGAGCAGCGGATAGCTCGGCCGCAGCACCCGCGGCAGGGGCGGACGGCGGATGAAGCGCACGGCGTCGCGCACGCGGTCGTCGGCGCGGAGCACGCCGCTCGCCCAGACCGCGTCGAGCTGCGCGTCGAGCTCGGCGACCGACCGGGGCGGGTCCGCGACGCCCATCAGCTCGCCCGCGAGCGCCCAGTCGCGCACGTAGGCGTCGGCGCCGCCCGGGATCGGATGCGTGGAGAGCAGCAGGTGGGTGCGGAGGAACGAGTCGGCGAAGGCGAGGTGCACCCAGGACAGCAGGTCGGGGTCGCTCGCCGCGTAGGGCACGGGTGTGCCGGACGCGTCGAGGTAGGTGCCGCGCACGCGCTCGTGGATCCTCGACACCCACGCGCTCGCGCCCCGCGCCTGGCCGGTGCTGCCGAAGCTCACGGTCGTGATCCAGCGGATGGTGCCGTCGAGCCGGCCGAACGGGTCCTCCCGGTAGCGGGAGTGGTCGTGCACGCCGGCCATCGCGCCCGGGTGCAGGGCCTGCATCAGCAGTGCGCGGGGGCCGGCGACGAGCGTGGCGATGTCGCGGTGGACGGTCCACACCGCGCTGTCCGGCTCGAAGTAGCCGGCGTCCTCGCCGCCCGAGAGCGCCCGGGTCCACTCGGGGATGCCGGCGGGCTGCCCGGAGAGCACCTCGAGCAGCTTCGCGCGCACGAGGCCGGCCGGGGTCACCTCAGCATTCTGCGGCGCTCGCGGTCGCTCCCGTTCCCGGGGCCGTCGGCTCCCAGCCGTCTTCGAGCGGACGGGGCCGCCGGCACCGCCTCCTGCAGCGCACCCGGGGCCGGTGCTCAGCCCGGTCCCACCCGCCTGCCCGGCGCGGCTCCTACCGTGACCCCGACCGACACGGGAGGAGCAGGCATGACGAGGTTCGGATACACCCTGATGACCGAGCAGAGCGGCGTGAAGGAGATCGTCTCGTACGGCATCCGCGCCGAGGAGGTCGGGCTTCGACTTCGAGGTCTCGAGCGACCACTACTCGCCCTGGCTCACCGAGCAGGGGCACGCGGGCTACGCCTGGACGATGCTCGGCGCCGTCGCCCACGCGACCAGCCGGGTCGAGCTCGCCACCTACGTGACCTGCCCGACCATCCGCTACCACCCGGCCGTCGTCGCGCAGAAGGCGGCGACGATGCAGGTGCTCTCCGACGGCCGGTTCATCCTGGGCATGGGCGCGGGCGAGAACCTCAACGAGCACGTCGTCGGCCAGGGCTGGCCGCCGGTGCAGCAGCGCCAGGACATGCTCGAGGAGGCCGTGCACATCATCCGCGCGCTGCACACCGGCGAGCTGGTCGACCTGGGAGGGCGAGTACTTCCGGGTCGACTCGGCGCGGGTCTGGGAGGCGCCCGACGGCGGCGTGCCGATCGGCCTCGCGGTCTCCGGCGACTCCTCGGTGGGCCGGTTCGCGCCGCTCGCCGACCACCTGATCGCGACCGACCCGAAGCCCGAGCTGCTGCAGGGCTGGGACGACGGCGCGGGGCGCCGATGCGCGCGCCCGTCCCGGAAGATCGGGCAGATCCCGATCTGCTGGGCCCCCGACAAGCAGCAGGCGATCGACCTCGCGCACGAGCAGTTCCGCTGGTTCGGCGGCGGCTGGGGCGTGAACGCCGACCTGCCGACGCCGCACGGGTTCGCGTCGGCGAGCAAGTTCGTCCGCAAGGAGGACGTGGCCGAGAGCATCGCCTGCGGGCCCGACCTCGACGAGCTCGTCGAGGGCGTGCGGCCGCTCTGGGAGGCCGGCTTCACCGACGTCGCGGTGGTGCAGGTGGGCGACCAGCTGCAGCAGCGCTTCCTCGACGAGGTGGCCGAGCCGCTGCTGAGAAGCTGCGCGCGGCGGCGCCGAAGGGCTGAGGGCCGTCTCGGGAGCGCTGACGCGGTCCGGGCCCGGAACCTCGCACTGCGGGTGTTCTCGGGCCGGGTTCGGCATGGAGTGCGGGGCCGGCCGTGCCGCGTGTAGGGCGATGTCCCGGGTGTAGGCCTTCGTGCGGCGTGTCGGCCTACGGCCGGGACGGATGCCTACGGCCGGGACGTGGGCTCATCCGAATGACGGCGATCCGGCCGAAAGACGGATGATTTCGCCGATCTCCGCCGTCATTCGGCGGGATCGCCGTCGGTTCGTCGGCGCTGCCTACTGGCCGCGGCCCGTCTTCTCCTGGAGGCGGTCGATGTGCTCCGACGCCTCCGCCTTCGTGATGTCGGCGGGGATCTGCTCCCCCGCCTCGCGGGCCAGGGTGTCGAGATAGCTCTTCTGCGCGCCGGTCGCGGGCTCGTCGCCGGTCACCCAGTCGCTCGGGTCCTTCTCGGTGCTGGAGCCCTCGGGTCCGCCCAGCATCTCGGTCTTGTCATCGCTCATGTGTTCGAGAGTACGAACGGCGGATGAGCGTCCGCCGAGCGCGCGGTGGCCGCGTTCAGCCCCGGTAGATCGGGCTCTCGTCGAGGTGCTCGAGCAGGTCCGCGACGTCGTCGTAGACGGCGATCGCGCCCGCATCCGTCAGCTCCCCCGGGCCGATGCCGCCGGTGCGCACGCCGACGCCGTCGACGCCCGCCTTCTTCGCCGCCTGCATGTCCCAGGCCGCGTCGCCGATCATCAGGGCCTCCCCCGGCTCGACGCCCGCCTTCTTCAGGGCCATCTGCACGACGTCGGGTGCGGGCTTCGCCTCCGACACGTCCTCGGCGGTCGTGTACTCGGCCACCGCGTCGTCGATCTGCAGCACCTTCTGCAGCACCTCGAACTCCTCCTGCGGCGCGGAGGTGGCGAGCACCACCTTCAGGCCCGCGGCCGGCCAGCTCGCGGAGCAGCTCCTGCGCCTGGTCGAAGGAGCGCAGCCGCTCGGCGTCCCGCTGGTAGTGCGTCGAGTGCCGCTCCTTCGCCTCGTCGCCGAGCCGGTCGAGGTCGTCGCCGAGCAGCACCTCGAGCAGCTTGCCCGAGTCCATCCCGATCGCCCGGTGGATCCGCCAGGCCGGCACCGGATGCCCGACGTCGGCGAACGCGCGGGCCCACGCGTCGACGTGGAGGTAGTTGGAGTCGACGAGGGTGCCGTCGATGTCGAAGAGGATCGCGGTGTAGCGGGCGTCGGCCATGGTCCGGAGACAAGCAGAGGCACCTGCACGGGGACCCGGACGAGGATGGGGAGATGCCCGTCCGCCTGCTCGTGCTCGCCGACACGCACCTGCCGAAGCGCGCGAAGGTGCTGCCGCCCGAGGTGCTGGCCGAGCTCGGCGCCGTGCGACGGCGTCGTGCACGCGGGCGACTGGGTGGACGAGGCGACGCTCGACCTGCTCGAGGCCCGGGCGCCGTTCGTGCTCGGCTGCGCCGGCAACAACGACGGGCCGGAGCTGCACCGGCGGCTGCCCGAGGTCGCGCGGCTCGAGGTCGAGGGCGTCCGCCTCGCCGTCGTGCACGAGACGGGTGCTGCCGCCGGCCGCGAGGCGCGGATGGACGCGCGCGTTCCCGGACACCGACGTGCTCGTCTTCGGGCACAGCCACATCCCGTGGGACTCGACGACCCCGGCGGGGCTCCGCCTGCTGAACCCCGGCTCCCCCACCGACCGGCGGCGGCAGCCGCACCGCACCTACGGCGTGCTCACCCTCGACGCGGGCCGCATCGACTGGCGCTGCACCGCCTCGGCGCCTGAGCCCGATCCCGCCGTTCCGGAGAAACCGCGCGACCCGCCGCCCGAAGGGCGCCGAGCGCGGCCTGCCGCGCAGGAACTCCGGAACGCGCGATGTCTGGTCAGGCCGTGACGAAGTCGATCAGCTGCTCGACCCGGCCGAGCAGCGCCGGCTCGAGGTGGCCGTAGTGGTCGACCCGGCTGAGGATGCGCTTCCACGCCGCGGCGATGTCCGCCTGGTCCTCGTGCGGCCACTTCAGCGCCGCGCAGATGCCGTGCTTCCACTCGATGCCGCGCGGGATCACCGGCCAGGCCTTGATGCCGAGCCGCTCGGGCTTCACGGCCTGCCAGATGTCGATGTACGGGTGCCCGACGACGAGCACGTTGCCGCCCCACGGCTTCGTCGCCGCGGCCGCGATGCGGCTCTCCTTGCTGTTCGCGACGAGGTGGTCGACGAGCACGCCGACCCGCCGCTCGGGATCCGGCTTGAAGACCTTCAGCACCTCGTCGAGGTGGTCGACGCCCTCGAGGTACTCGACGGCGACGCCCTCGATCCGCAGGTCGTGGCCCCACACCTTCTCGATGAGGTCCGCGTCGTGCCGGCCCTCGACGAAGATGCGGCTGCCGCGCGCGACGCGGGCCTTCGCATCCGCGACCGCGTAGGAGCCGGATGCGCTCCGCAGCGGCCGGGACGACGCCGGCCCCACCTTCGGCACCCGCAGCGCCACGGCCTGCCCGTCGATCAGGAAGCCCGGGCCGATCGGGAACACCCGCACCTTGCCGCGGCGGTCCTCGAGGCGCACCATCCGCCCCTCGACGCCGACGACGGCCCCGACGAAGCCGCTCGCGACCTCCTCGACGACGAGGTCGCGCACCGCCTCGACCACCTTGGGCGGCGGGGCCTTCTTCTTCCAGCCGCCGTCCGCCAGCACGTCCGCGCCGTATCGATCGATGCTCACCCGCTCGACGGTAGGCGGCGGATCCGCGGCCGCCGGGAAGCCGGCGCCGCGCGTCCGAAGGTCGGGCCGGCCCTCAGCGGCCCCGGGTAGCGTCGGTCGCGAGGAGGCGCACGATGTCCCGGATCCTGATCACGGGCGCCGCCGGCCGCATCGGCACGGCGCTCGCCCCGCTGCTGCGCGAGCAGGGGTTCCACCTGCGGCTGCTCGACCTGCAGCAGCCCACCGCCGCGACGGACGCCGACGAGGTCGTGCTCGGGTCGGTGACCGACGAGGCGCTGATGCGCGAGGCCGCGGAGGGCGTCGACCTGCTGCTGCACCTCGCGAGCTTCCCGAGCGACCGCGAGTGGCGGCGGATGATCGACGTCAACCTCGAGTCCGTGCACGTCGTCCTCGAGGCGGCGCGGGAGGCCGCGGGTGCCGGTGACGCTGCTCGCGAGCTCGGGCCACGCGGTCGGGTACACGCCCGCCTCCGAGGTGGGCGGCACCGTCCCGTACCCGCGCCCGGACAGCCTCTACGGCTTCGCGAAGGCCGCCGGCGAGGCGCTCGCGAGCCTCTACGCGGACCACTTCGGCATGCGGATCGTCTCCGCCCGCATCCTCACGTTCGACGAGCGGCCCCGGACGGCGCGGGCGCTCGCCACCTGGGTCTCCCCCGCCGATCTCGCCCGCCTCGTCGTCGCCGCGCAGGCGGCGCCGGTCGGCCACCGCATCGTCTGGGGCGTCTCGGCGAACACTCGGCGGCCGGTCTCGCTCGAGGCCGGGTTCGCGCTCGGCTACCGGCCGGAGGACGACGCGGAGCGCTTCGCCGACGAGGTGGCGCCGAGCTCGGGCTGCCGGACGCGCGCGGCGATCCCGCCGCTCGGCGACGAGCCGCTCGGCGGGGAGGTCGCCGACCCGGCGAGACCGCTCGGGCAGCCCTGGTGACGCCGCAGCCCGGCGCCGCCGCACATCGGCACCTCCGGCTGGAGCTACGACCACTGGAGCGGCGTGCTCTACGAGCCGCAGCTGCCGCCCCGGCGCCGGCTCGAGGTGTACACGACGCACTTCCCGACCGTCGAGCTGAACGCGAGCTTCTACCGCTGGCCGCCCGCCCGCACCTTCGCCGGCTGGCGCGAGCGGCTGCCGCCCGGATTCCTGCTGTCGGTGAAGGCCCCGCGCGGCCTCACGCACGCGAAGCGGCTCCTCGAGCCCGAGCAGTGGATCGAGCGGATCGCCACGGGCTGGCACGAGCTCGGCCCCGCACGGGCGATCCTGCTCGTGCAGCTGCACCCGAAGCACGAGCGGGACGACGCCCGGCTGCGCTACTTCCTGGCGCACGTGCCCGGCTGGATCCGGGTGGCGGTCGAGTTCCGGCACCCGTCCTGGCACGTCGAGGAGGTGTTCGCCCTCCTCGAGGAGCACGGCGCGGCCTACTGCGTGATGAGCGGCGCCCGGCTGCCGTGCATCCTGCGTGCGACAGCGCCGACCGTCTACGTGCGCTTCCACGGCCCCGACGCCGAGTCGCTCTACGCGGGCTCGTACAGCGACGACGACCTGCGCTGGTGGGCCGACCGCATCCGCGAGTGGCAGGGCGGCGGCCACGAGGTGTTCGCCTACTTCAACAACGACGGCGAGGGGCACGCGGTGCGCAACGCCTGGCGGCTGACGGAGCTGGTCGGTTGACGCTGTCGGAGGCCTGCGGGACCATCGCGCGACGGCGCGACGAGGCGCCGAGGAGGGCGGAGCCGCCATGCGAGCACGGATCGAGGTGGTCATCGTGCCGGTGACCGACGTGGACCGCGCGAAGGAGTTCTACGTCGACCGGCTCGGCTTCACGCTCGACCACGACCAGACGGTGTCGGAGGCGATCCGCTTCGTGCAGGTCACTCCCCCTGGCTCGGCCTGCTCGATCGCGTTCGGTCGCGGGCTGTCGGCACGATGGAGCCGGGGTCGTTGAACGCCGTGATGATGGTGGTCGACGACGCCGAAGGGGCCAGGGGCGGAGCTGCAGGGCGCCGGGGTCGAGGCCTCGGAGGTGGATCCGCAGGCCTGGGGGCGCTTCGTGACGTTCGCGGATCCGGACGGGAACCGCTGGACGCTGCAGGAGCTGCCGCGCCGCTGACGCGCCTACTCCTCGCCGATGTCCTCGTTCCACACCTCGGGGTTGACCCGGATGTAGTCGGCCATCATCGCGATCAGGTCCGGGTCCTCGAGCACGACCACCTCGGTGCCGTGCTCGGCGAGCCAGTCCTGGCCGCCCATGAAGTTGACGTCCTCGCCGACCACGACCCGCCCGATGCCGAACTGGCGCACGAGGCCCGAGCAGTACCAGCACGGCGACAGGGTCGTGGCCATCGTGGTGTCGCGGTAGGAGCGCTGCCGGCCTGCGGCGCGGAACGCATCCGTCTCGCCGTGCACGGAGGCGTCGCCGTCCTGCACGCGCCGGTTGTGGCCGGCGCCGAGCAGGCGCCCGTCGCGGTCGAAGAGCGCGGCGCCGATCGGGATGCCGCCCTCGCGGGCACCGATCCGGGCCTGCTCCGCGGCGACCGCGAGCTTCTCCTCGTCGGTGACGTACCGCCGCTCGTCGCTCACGCGGTGCTCGCCGCGTCGGTGTGGGCGGGCACCTCGAACCCGTCCTTCGGCAGGGCGCCGCCGAGCCGCGGCTTGAACACCGGGAACAGCACGAGGTAGATGCCGGCGGCGAGCACGAAGCCGACCAGCGGGGTCAGGTCGCCGATGCCGTAGTCCGTCACGAAGCCGCCGCTGATCTTCTCGGTCGGCGCGACCAGCAGGCCGGTGTAGAGCGTCTGGTTCGAGAACAGCCAGATCGAGACGACGATGCCGACGACGAGCCCGATGAAGCCGGGCCAGTTCGCGTACCGGGCGTCGTCCGCGAGGAACGCGGCGATGCGGGTGCCGCGGCGCATGTAGCGGTCCGCGAGCACGACGCCGAGCCACGGGGCGATCCAGTAGGCGATGACGAGGAGGAAGTTCTCGTAGGTGCTCTTCGGGTCGGCGCTCGCCGCGAGGGCGATGAAGAAGCCGATCACGCCGAAGCCGACCGCCACGATGCCGCGGCGCAGCGAGAACGGGATGCGCACGCCGGCGGCGAGGAAGCTCATCGCGCCCGAGTAGATGTTCAGGGCGTTCGCGGCGATCGCCCCGACGCAGATCGCGAGCAGCGTCAGCTTCCCGACGAGCACCGGCATCACGTCGGTCGAGGTGAAGAGGTCGGTCGGGTTGCCCTTGCCGAAGTCGACGATCGTGGCCGCCGCGGCACCGGCCGCCATCAGCACGCGTGCAGGAGACGAAGTCGCCGAGGAACGCCGCGACGCCGGTCTTCACCGCGGAGGTGCGGGCGGGCAGGTAGCGGGAGTAGTCGGTGGCGTACGGGTTCCATCCGGCGGCGTAGCCGAAGGCCGCGGCCATCGCGACCGTGAACCCGCCGAAGCCGGCGGTCATCCCGCCGGGGCCGCCGTTCGCGCCGCCGGAGAGGTGCCCGGAGGCGACGGCGTAGATCGTGGCGATGAGGAAGATCACGCCGAGCACGATCGAGGCGTACCGCTCGAAGCCCTGCACGAGGTCGTGCCCGATGAAGGCGACCGCGACCTGCACGATCACGATGATCAGCAGGCTCAGCCAGATCGGGATGCTCGTCAGGCTGCTGAGCGCGAACGCGCCGCTGACCGAGTTCGTCGCGAACCAGCCGAGCCCCGCCAGCACCGTGTTCAGGGCGGCGGGGAGGATGTTGCCGCGGGTGCCGAACGCCGTGCGGCCGAGCACCATCTGCGCGACGCCGTCCCGCGGGCCCCAGCTCGACAGGATGCCCTGCGTGATGCTGCCGAGCAGGTTGCCGAGGACGAGGGCGCCCATCGCCTGCCAGAACCCGAGGCCGAAGAAGGCGACCGCGATGATCCCGACGTAGATGGTGGCGAACTCGAGGTTCGGCGCGGTCCAGGTGGCGAGCAGCTGCCACGGCGAGCCGTGCCGTGCCTCGAGCGGGATCGCCTCGATCCCGCCCGCCTCGACGATGGATCTTCTCTCGGGCGCGGCGCTCGTGGCTGTCACGGCATCAGAGCCTAGACAGCGTTCGGGCGGCAGCGCCGCCGCCGTGATCGTTCCGCGAGGCAGCGGTAACCGGCCCGAAACACGAGGGCGGGGATCAGCGCAGGACCGGCGGCTTGCGGATGCCGAACTCGTGCCGCAGCGCGCTCCTGGCGGCGAGGTAGCCGGCCTGGCCGTGCACCCCGGGACCCGGCGCCGCGGCGGACGAGCAGAGGTAGACGCCGCGGCCGACGCGCCAGGGATCGGACGACGGCAGCGGCCGGGCGACGAGCTGCAGCACGTCCGCCGCACCTGCGGCGATGTCGCCCCCGCCGTAGTTCGGGTCGTAGCGCTCCATGTCCGCGGCGCTGCTCGCGTTCGTCGCGAGCACGAGGTCCCGGAAGCCGGGCGCGAACCGCTCGATCTGCGCGGTGATCAGCGCGGTCGGGTCGATCGCGCCCCGTTCGGCAGGTGGGTGTAGGTCCAGAGCACGTGCTTGCCCGCCGGCGCCCGGCTCGGGTCGACGAGGGTGGGCTGCGACACGAGCACGTACGGATGCTCCGGCACGCGGCCGGCGGCGACGCCCGCTCCCCCGCGGCGATCTCGGCCCGGCTGCCGCCGAGGTGCAGCGTGACCGCCTCGCGGGACTCCGGGTTCGTCCACGGCACGGGGCCGTCGAGGGCGAAGTCCACCTTGCCGACGCCGTCGCCGAACCGGAACCGGCCGAGCAGCAGGCGCAGCGGCGCCGGGATGCGGCGGCCGGCGATGCGCAGCAGCGCGGGCACGCTCGTGTCGAACAGCACGACGGAGGCGGCGGGCAGGTCGGCGGGGCCGCGCAGCGTCGCGGCCGGTCTCGATCCGCCCGCCGTGCGCGACGAGGTCCGCGGCGAGCGCGTCGACGATCGCCTGGCTGCCGCCGAGGGGCACCGGCCAGCCGCCGGCGTGCGCCGGTGACGGCGAGCGCCAGCCCGGCGGCGGCCGGGCCGAGCGTCGGCATCGGGCGGATGGTGTGCGCCATCACCCCGGTGAGCAGCGCGGGCGCCTCCTCGGTCGCGCCAGCGGCGGTCCCACGCCGGGGTGCCCTGCTCGATCGCGCGCAGCCCGAAGCGCAGCGCCGTGAGCGGATCCGCCGGGACGCGCAGCACCGGGCCGAGCGTGAACCGGGCGACCTCCGCGGACCGCGCGACGAGCGGGGCGAGCAGGCGGTTCCACGCGGGGCCGTCCGCGCCGAGCCCGTTCGCGGTCCGCCGGAGGTCCCGCCAGGCGAGCGCGGCGCGCCCGTCGTCGAGCGGATGCGCGTACGAGAGCTCCGGCGTGACGAACGGCACCTTGTCGGTCAGCCCGAACCGGCGGAAGAACGGCGAGGCGACGGCCATCGGATGCACGGCCGAGCCGAGGTCGTGCCGGAAGCCGGGGAGGGTCACCTCGGCGGTCCTGGCGCCGCCGCCGATCGTCTCGCCGCGCTCGACGACGGTGACCGACAGCCCGGCGCGGGCGAGCGTCACCGCGGCGGCGAGGCCGTTCGGGCCGGCGCCCACGATCAGCGCGTCGGGGATCCTCACCGCCGGCGCGCGACCGGACGGGATGCGGGCATCCCCGATCCTCCCCGGCCGCACCCCGCGGCACAACCGGTGGGACCCCTGTTTGCCGGGGCACACGACGGGAGGCAGGATGACCGCATGCCGGACATCACCACCGTGCACGACGACGTGCACTCCCGCTACCTCGCGTCCCTCGACGGCGAGGTGATCGGCGAGGCGGTGTACCGCGACACGGAGGACGGCCGGATCTTCACGCACAGCGAGATCAACCCGGCGTTCGAGCACCAGGGCTACGGCACGCAGATGGTGCGGGCCGCCCTCGACGACACCCGCAGCGCCGGGCTGAAGCCGATCGGGCAGTGCTCCATGGTGCGCAACTTCCTCGCCGAGCACCCGGACTACGCCCGCCGCTGACGCCTCAGGCCCGCGGTCGTACACTGGACGGGCCGTTCCGAGACGGCATCCGACACCATGCAGCCGTTGACCGAAGCCCAGATCCGCGAGTCGTTCGTGAACGTGTCGAAGGGCGACGCGGCCCGGGTGCCGATGCCCGGCCTGCACGAGGTCGTCTGGGACGAGCGGGAGTACCTCGGCTGGCACGACGCCCGCGCCCCGCGCCGCGCCTACCTCACCGTGTGGAAGGGCGACCGGCCCGTGTCGTTCGTGCTGCGCAGCGCCGAGCGCCGCATCCGCAGCGGGATCAGCGCGATGTGCTCGCTCTGCCAGATGCCGCAGCCGGGCGGCCAGGTGACGCTGTTCGCCGCGCCGCGGTCCGGTGAGGCGGGCCGCAACGGCGACACCATCGGCACCTACATCTGCGCGGACCTCGGCTGCTCCGCGATCATCCGCATCGCTCCCCCGGCCGCGCCGATGCAGCTGCCGCCGGAGGAGATCGTGCAGCGCCGCATCGAGGGGCTCGAGAAGCGGCTCGGCGCGTTCACCGACGGCGTGCTCGGCGCCGCGTAGGCGCCGTGCGCTAGAAGCCGACGCCGCCGCCGGAGAACCCGGGGGTGCCCGCGACCGCGGCGATCCGGTAGATGGCCGCCTGCCGGTCCTCATCGACCTCGGACCCGGCCGTCGCGATCGCGTCGAGCTGGTCGCGGAGGTAGCGGAACAGCGCCGTCGCGACCTGCAGCCGGTCCGCGTCCTCGGGGCGGTGCTCGCGGTCCGGCTGCTGCAGCGTGAGCGCGATCACGGCCGCCGTCGCGCGCGCCCGCACGAGGGCCTTCGCCTCCACGACCCGGTTCACCTCGCGCCGCGGCGGCGAACCGGGCTCGAGCTCCCACGCCTGCGGCAGCAGCTCGTCGAACCCGCGGATCACGAGCCGCACCCGGTCGAGGTCCTCCTGGAACCGCTCGGGCCCCGCGCCCGCGGCGAAGAGCCGCGAGTCGCCCGCGAGGATCCGCTCGAGCTCCGACTCACGGCGGTGCAGCACCGCCAGGTGCTCCGCGAGCACCGTCCTCAGCACCGCCTTGCGCATGGACCCCGTTCTACTCCGCCGCCCCGCGCGTCGTCTCAGCCCAGGCCCGGTCGGGTCGTCGCCCGGAGGCATCCGTGCCGGGCGCAGGGCGGGATGCGGCGTGTCGGCCTCCACCCGGGACGATCCCCTCCGCCGGGACGCGTCACGGGCCCGCGTCAGCGCGGGCGACCTGCCGCACGGACGCCTACCGCCGGTCCGTGGACCGGGGTAGCCTCGCCGCCATCGGGCTCCCCGGGCCGTCGGAGCAGACGACCCGATCCCGGAAGTCGAATCGCTGGCGATGATGATGAGACAGGATCGCGCGACCCCGTCCAGGCGCTTCCGGACCCGCCCGGCGCTCGTGGCGGCGGGCGCCGTCCTCCTGCTCGCGGCGTTCGCTCTCGTCGCACCCGGTGCGGCGGGACGCTCGGACGCCGCCACCGCGCCCGGCGCTCACCACGTGTTCGTGGTGATGATGGAGAACACCGACTGGGCCGCGGTCAAGGGCAGCCCGAGCTTCCCGTATGTGAACGGGACGCTGCTGCCCCGGTTCGCCTCCGCGGACGCCTACAGCAGCGGGCTCCACCCGAGCCTGCCGAACTACGTGGAGCTCGAGGCCGGTTCGACGCTGGGCCTGACCGACGGCTCCTACCTCCCCACGGACCACTCCGTCTCCACGACGGCGCATCTGACGACCCAGCTGCGGGACGCGGGACTCGGCTGGAAGTACTACGCCGAGAACCTGCCCGGCGGCGGGACCACCTGCAACCTCACCGATCCCGGAACCCCCTACTCGGAGGATCACAACCCCTTCGCCTACTTCACGGACGTCCAGTCCGACCCGGCCTACTGCATCCAGCACGAGCGCCCGTTCAGCGAGCTCGCGACCGACCTCGGGGCCGGCACCGTGCCCGATTACAGCTTCATCGTCCCGAACGACTGGGACCAGGGCGAGAAGCTCGCCCCGGGCTCGTCCTGCGCGGCCTGCCAGGCGGACGCCTTCCTGAGGAGCGAGATCCCCGCGATCCAGGCGTCGTCGGCCTACCGGTCGGGCGGCGTGATCCTCGTGCTCTGGGACGAGAGCGGGAACCGGAGCGCCAACACCAGCGGGCTGATCGTCGTCTCCGATCTGGCGAAGAAGGGGTATGCGGGCCGAACGGCGTACGACCACGGCTCCACCCTGCGCACGGTGCAGGAGATCTTCGGCGTGGGTCCGCTGCTCGGCGACGCGGCGACCTCGACCGACCTGAGCGACCTGTTCACGACCTGGCCGCTCGGCGCAGCGGCCACCCCGACCTCGCCGCAGGCCTCGTTCACCGACGGCCCCACGTCCGGCCCGGCGCCGCTGACGGTGGGGTTCACCGACGGCTCGACGGGTGCGCCGACCTCCTGGTCATGGGACTTCGGTGACGGCAGCAGCGCGACGACGGAGAACCCGTCCCACTCCTACTCGTCCCCCGGCGTCTACACGGTCACGCTGACCGCGTCCAACGCCACCGGGTCCAGCACGGTCACGAGGAGTGCGGAGATCACGGTGACGGCAGCCGCGCCGCCGACCGCCGCGTTCTCGACGGCGCCCGGGCCCGCTCCGCTGTCGGTGGCGTTCGCGGACACCTCGGCCGGCGCCCCCAGCGCATGGTCGTGGGACTTCGGGGAACCCGGCAGCTCGACCGACACCTCGACGGACCACAACCCGACGCACGTCTATGCCGCTGCAGGCACGTACACCGTCGGCCTGACCGTCTCGAACGCCACCGGACCGAGCACCGTCACCCACACGGTCGTGGTGCCGCCCGCCCCGGTCTCGGTGACCGCGGGCGCCTCGACCAGCGCCACCGCGTCGTCGGCTTCGGCGTCGGTCGTGCTCCGACGTCCCGCCGGGACGCTCGACGGCGACGTGCTGGTCGCGAACATCGATGCCGACGCGAATCCGACGATGTCCTCCGTCCCGGCCGGATGGTCCGCGGTCACCGGCGCGCTGACCGACACGACCTACGCCCGGGTCTTCTCGTACTACCACGTGGTCGCGAGCGCGGCCGCCGAGCCGTCCGCGTTCGCCTTCCGGCTCTCCGCCGCCAAGCGATGGAACGGTGGGATCACGACCTTCCACGGCGTGAACAGGTCCACGCCCTTCGACACCGCCGCGGCCACGAAGGTGGTGACCTCCTCCACCACCTCGATCACGGCCCCGGGCGTGACCACCGTCACGCCCGGCGCGATGCTCGTCGGCGGCGCCGGCCTCAACAGCCTGACCACCACGCTCACCGCCCCGAGCGGGTGGACCGAGGCGTGGGAGGCGGACGGCGGGCAGGACGCCGACCTCGCCTACCGGTCCGTGCCGGCAGCCGGCGCCACCGGCACCGCCTCCTGGGCTCCGAGCGTGGGCAACAGCGGGGCCGCCTGGGTCCGGGCGCTGCGTCCCGCCGGGCGCTGACGCGCGCGGCTCACGGGCGGAGGAAGCCCTCCACCAGCAGCTCCCGCATCACGGGCAGCACCTCGTGCAGCGTCTCGGCGCCGTCGACCTGGAGGATGCGAGCGACCGCGCGCACGATGTCCTCCAGCGCGAGCTCGCCGTCGCAGGCGCCGACGACCGCAGCCGTGACGCGTGTCCACCCGGCGCACCCGGGCGAACCCGGAGCCCTGCCGGAGCTCGAGCACCGTCGGGTCGGCCTCGCCCGGCCAGTGGTGGCGGTGCTCCGTGACGTCGGGAGCCACCGCGAGGCGCGCCCCCGCGAGCGCGTCGTCGCGGCGCGCGGCCTGCCAGTCGTGCGCGGCGAGCCCGGCCGCGATCGCCTCGGCGACGCCCCCGCCGAGCGGCGCGTCGAGGTGCTCGAAGCGGCGCATCGGCGCGGTGCCCGGGCCCGGTGCCCGCAGGGTCACGTAGCCGGCGCCGATCGCCGTCACACCGCGATCCGCGAAGTCCTCGAGCCACGCCCGCACGAGCGCCCGCCAGCGGGCGGTGCCGGGGTGGGCGCCGCCGTCCCGCACCCACGTCTCGGCGTACTCCGCAGGATCGAGCAGGTCACGTTGCACGACCCATACGTCGAGGCCGTCCGCCCAGCGGAGCACCCGCTCGCGGGCCGCCGCCTCGTCGCCGCGGACCTCCCAGTTGCCGAGCAGCTGCGCGAGCCCGCCCGGAGCCAGGTGCTCGCGGGCACCGGAGACGACCGCCGCGACCAGGCCGTCGCCGACCGCGCCGCCGTCGCGGTAGGTGTACGCGGGCACGCCGTCGGCGCCCCGCGGCGTGATGACGAAGGGCGGGTTCGAGACGATCCGGTCGAACCGCTCCCCCGCGACCGGCGCGTAGAGGTCCCCCAGCCGGAGGTCGATCTCGACGCCGTTCAGCGCCGCGTTCAGCGCGGCGAAGCGGATCGCACGGGGCGAGACGTCCGTGCCGACGACCCGCGGCGCGGTGCGGAGCGCGTGCAGGGCCTGGATGCCGCTGCCGGTCCCGAGGTCGAGCACGCTGCCGCCGTCGGCCGGCACGGTGATTCCCGCGAGCGTCGAGGACGCCGCGCCCGCCCCGAGCACGTGCTCATCGGGCAGCTCGCCCCCGAGCGCGAGCTCGCCGAGGTCGGAGACGATCCACCAGGACGCGACGCCGTGCTCGTCAGCGATCGCGGACGGCCGCAGGTCGACGATCGCCCGGACGCGCACGCCATCCACCTCGACGAGGCCGAGCGCGAGCGCGCCGTCGAGCCCGAGACGCGGGAAGGCGACGGCCGCGTCGCCCTCCGCGATCGTTCCGCCGAGCACGAACAGCCGCCCGAGCAGCCGCACCCGGGTCGGCTCCCGCCGGTCGAGCTCGAGCAGCGCGGGCACCGGGTCGTCACGCCCGAGCGCGGCCGCGGCGACCGGGCCCCACGCCTCCTCCAGCCCGTCGACGGTGAAGCCCGTCAGATCGGCCCGGAGCGCTCCGAGCAGCTCGAGATCGGCGACGTCCTGCACGCCCCCATCCTCCCCGCCGACGCGCCGAGGTCACACCCGGCTCACGGAAGGAGGCGCGACGCGCGCCGAGGCGCGCCTGCCGGCCCGTCCCCGGGCCGAAACCGGAGAGCGAGTCGGCGGGATGCGCGGCGCACGGTCTCACGGTGCACCGCGCATCCCGCGGCGCCGCAGCAGGGGTGGGTCCCCCGGCGGTCGAGGACGCCCGGATGAAGAGTGAAGAGAGAAGCTGTCTCCGTGGCGTCTGGAAGGACACTATCCGGGCCGGACGGAGCGCCGGATCCATGTCGTGCACCCCGTTCCGGGGGGTTTGAATAACGATTCGGACCAGCCCCCAGCGCCCGCCTGATCTGGCCCTCGGAGCGTGCCCCCGGAACCCAGGGGAAGGGCCCTCGGAGCGCCCGGAGCACGGCGTGTCGTGACCGCTCAGTCGCCGTCCTGCAGCACCGAGAGGATGTTGCCCGCCGGGTCGGTGAACCACGCGATGTCGGGTCCGTAGCCCGCGGCACGCCCGCGGGCGATGCCCCGGTCGTCCTGGTGGAGGCCGTCGTAGACGGCCATCGTCACGCCGGCGGCGGTGAGCGCGTCGACCGCCGCGTCGATGTCGGGCACGGAGAAGTTCAGCACCGTGAACGTCGCCGGCCGGTGATCCGCCTTCGGGTAGACCCAGAGGTGGTCGTCTCCCGGCAGCTCCACGTTCACGCCGCCCATCCCCTCGTGGATGCGCAGCCCGAGCGTCTCCCCGTAGAAACGCCGGGCGGCGTCGAGGTCGTCGACGGAGATCCCGCCGAAGGTCGTGGCCTGCTCGAACACGATGCGCTCCGTCCCAGGGACCGCGTCGGCCCGCTGCCAGCACGCTAGACCGGGGCGCCGACACCGGGAAGGGCAGGACCGCACACCACCGGGGACCGCGGGGACCGGTCCGACTTCCACCCGGCGCAGGTGCTCGCGTTCTTCGACGCGCACCTCCCCCCCGGAGTGGGATACGAACCGCGGCGGAGAAATCCTCCACGATCCGCCCTCCGTGTCTCACACTGTTCCGATGCACCGCCTCCTCGCCCGCGGGTTCGCCGCGGCGGCTCTGACGACAGCGGCCCTCGTGGCGCTGCCCGAAGCCGCCTTCGCGAACCAGACGACGCCGGGTGGCGGCGACTCGATCCCCGTCTCGGCGCTCGTGGCGCCGCAGGCGGACCCGGCCGGCGTGCCGTCCGCGCCCGCCCCAGGCGTGACGACGACGGATCCGACGGTCACGGCGCCCTCGGCCAGCCCGAAGCGCTCGACCGCACCGGTCGCGCGCAGCACGGCGACGACCTCGACCTCGAGCTCGGCGAAGACCGCGTCCACCAAGGCCGCGCCGTCCAAGACCGCACCCACGAAGACGCCGGCCGCGACCACCGGCTCCGACATCTCCTATCCGCAGTGCGCCCTGACGCCGCCGTCGAACCAGCTTTTCGGCGTGATCGGCGTCAACGGCGGCACCGCGAAGGACTTCAACCCCTGCCTCGCGAAGCAGTTCACCTGGGCTTCGCAGACGCTCGGTGGCACCGCGCAGGACCGCGCCTCGCTGTACATCAACACGGCCGACCCCGCGGGCCAGGGCTCCTGGTGGCCGACCTCCGACTCCAGATCGCCCGGCGATCGACTCCACGGTCGCCGGCCCCACGACGTCCCTCTCGACCGCAGCGGTCACGTATCCGAACAACGGCACCGTCGGATGCAGCGCCTCCTCGGATCCGCACGGTCCGGCCTGCTCCTACGTCTACGGCTACGTCCGCGCGATGCAGGCCGTCGAGTACGCCAAGGAGGCGCTCGGCTCCAAGTACACGGGCGCCCTGCGCTGGTGGCTCGACACCGAGACGAGCAACACCTGGGCCGGGACCACGACCGCCAACGCCGCGTCGCTCGCCGGGGCGGCGACCGCGCTCGCACGCGCCTCCTCGGACGGCGTGACCCGCGTCGGCGTCTACTCGACGACCGCCCAGTACACGACCATCACCGGTGGCACCGGGGCCGCGGTCCCGAACCTGCCCGACGGCGAGACGAGCCCCCTCGTCGGCCTCCCCGAGTGGGGCGCCGGCGCCTCGAACCTGAAGGGCGCGCAGTCGAACTGCGCCGTGAAGCCGTTCACGGGCGGTGCGATCACGCTGACGCAGTACGTGTCGGGGTCGTTCGACTTCGACGTCTCCTGCGCCGGCTACTGACCCGCGCTCGGCCGTCACAGCCACTCCTCCCGAGCACCCTGCGGACTGCCGAGCCCGCCGCGGCCTGCTCGGCAGTCCGATAGCCGCTCGCGGCCGGCCCGACGGGTGCACGGCGCGGAGAGCTGCAGGTCGTCGCCCTCCCCGTCCTTGAAAGGCGTTCAGCGGCGGACGCTTCTTGACAGGGAGTGCAGGGCGCCCGTGAAGCAGCGGCACTGCGCTCGAGCCTGCCCTCACGTTGCTTGATTCGAATATGTGTTCTATACTCGTCACCACGGGGTCGTGCCGCCCGATGGACCAGTTCTCGTCCGTCTGGAGGTAGGTCATGCTCGACCAGGAGCCGTCGTTCCCTGAGCCCATGCTCCCGGAGCCCGGTGCGGTGCTCACGGCGGCGATGCAGCACGTCGGCGATCGCCAGCGCGAGCTGCAGGTCGCTGAGGCGGCGCGCATCGTCGCGCTGCTCGAGGCCTACCGCGTGACGATGGAGGACGCGGAGATCGCCGGCGAGCCGACGAGCCGCGACCGGTACGTCGCGAAGGGCTTCCTGGTCGCGGCCGGGACCGTGCTGCGGATGTCGCAGCGGGGCGCCGCGCACCTGCTGGACACGGCATCGGCTGTATGCGGTTCGCTCCCCCACTCGTGGGCGGTCTTCCTCGCCGGCGAGTGCAGCTGGCGCCTGCTCGATCTGACGAACCAGCAGGCGGACGGCCTGGAGGGCGAGTCGCGCCGACGCTTCGACGAGGCCGCTGCGCTTCTGCTGTCCAGCCTGTCGGCCCCGGACCTGAAGCAGCGCCTCCATCGACTGCGGGAACGGCTGGATCCGGGAGCCGCGCCAGAGCGCACGGCCCGCGCGTCGCGCTCGCGGCACACCACCATCCAGCCGCTGCCCGACGGGCAAGCCGCGTGGACCCTGATCGGTCCCGCGCACGTGCTCGCGGCGATCGAGGACGGCGTCCACCAGCAGGCGGTCGCGTTGCACGGCTTGCCCGGTGAGGAACGCTGCTTCGGTGCCCTGCGCTTCGACGTCGCGACCGACATCCTGCTCCAGGGCCTCCGTCGCGACGCCTGCCCCGATGCGGGCGAGCCCGCTCGCAAGGCGGTGACGCCGACCGTGCTCCTGACCATCCCCGCGCTCACCCTGCTCGGTCTCGACGACGAGTGCCCGAACCTCGCCGGGTACGGCCCGATCGACATCGAGACGGCGAAGCGCCTGGCGGCCGACGCGGACTGCTGGACGCGGATCTTCACCGACCCGGTCACCGGCGACCTCACCGCGGTCGACGCGGAGGCGCGGCGGATCCCCCGGGCGCTGAAGAGCTGGCTGGTCGTGCGGGACGAGACCTGCAGGGCCCCTGGGTGCAGCAGGCCGGCGAACCGATGCGACATCGACCACGTCCGGCGGTACGAGCACGGTGGACCGACCTCACCCGACAACCTGGTCTGCCTCTGCCGAGGCCACCACGCCGTGAAGGACGACGGCTGCTGGACGGTGACCCTGTTGCCAGAGGGCCGGATGGAATGGCGCTCCCGCTGGGGCACGGTGCGGATGACCGAGCCCGCGGTACGCGTCCGCGCCTGACGCTCCGCCGCCGACGCCCGTCAGCATCCGCTCGGCGGCCGTCCGGGATCGCTCCTTAGGTGTCGGCCATGCCACTCGAGTCCCTCGCCATCCTGTCCGCGATGCCTGTGCGCCAGGCGGCCACCTCGAGCACCGTGGTGAGCGTCGCGCTGGTGGTCATCCTGATCCTGGTGGTCGTGCTGATCGTCGCCGGGGTCGTGTTCTTCATCCGCCGGAAGCAGTAGCGCCACCTCCCGCCGGCGACACGCCCCCACGCCGCCCCGCGGGGCGCGGTCGTGGTTCGGTGTCCGCATGTCCACCGTCAACACGTACGACCGGAACCGCTTCGACTCCTGGGTCCGGGTCGTGCTCATGGCGGTGGTCGGCACCGTCGCCGCGCTCGCGGTCGGCCTCGGCGGCGGTGGATGGCTCGTCGCGCCGGCCGCCGGATGGGCCGCCGCCGCGGGAACCTTCCTGCTCGTCATCGGCGTGACCATCGGCCGCATCCCGCCCGCCCAGACGGCTGCGCCCGGGCTCAGCCAGTGACGCCGGTGCGCCGGGCCGGAGGGGGGCCCGGGTCACGATCCGGTAACCGCTGAGACGGACCGCAGCGCACCGCACATGTCCGGGTATGAACGTCCGGCCTCGTCGCCTCGCGACCGCCCTGCTCGCCGCGAGCACCGTCCTGCTGACCGGCGCGCTCGCCGGCTGCACCAGCTCGGCCAGCGGCGGCTCGTCCGCCGGGGCGGGCGGTTACGCGGCGAGCGCGTCCGACGCCGGAGGGAAGACGGCGAGCGCCTCGGCGGAGGATCGAGCGCGAAGACCGACGACCGGGCCGTGGTGACCACCGGGAACCTCGACCTCATGTCGCCCGATCCGATCGCGGCATCCCACGCGATCAGCGCGATCGTCACCGGCGAAGGCGGCCGCGTGCAGTCCCTCAACGAGCAGCCGAAGGGGCAGGCGTCGGCCGATCTCACGGTGCGCATCCCCTCGGCAGTCTTCGACTCGACCCTGACCGCGATCGAGCACAGCGGGAGGACGCGCTCGGTGAGCATCCACAGCACCGACGTCACGTCGCAGGTCACCGACTACGGGGTGCGCATCGCGAACCTCCGCACGTCGATCGCCCGCCTGCAGACGCTGCTCGCCAGAGCGACCGACACCACCGCCCTCGTCGACATCGAGTCGAGCCTCACGACCCGCCAGACCGATCTCGAGCAGCTCCTCGCCCAGCAGAAGGACCTCGCCGACCAGGTCTCCTACGCGACGCTCGGGATCACCGTCGAGTCGCCGGCGGTGGTGCACGCCGACAGCCCTGGCACCTTCGTCGCCGGGTTCCTCGCCGGGCTCGCCGCGCTGGGAACGACGCTGGCGACGCTCGCCGTGATCGTCGGTGTGCTGCTCCCGTGGGTCGTCGTGGCCGGACTGCTCGCCCTCGTGGGATGGTGGGCCGTCCGCCAGGCGCGGCGCCGTCGCCGCACCACCGAAGCGCCCGGAGCGCCCGGGGCGTGAGGCCGAGCACGATCGGAGGCGGTGTGGCGCTGGAGCACAGCGAGCCGGAGGCGTCCGCGCCGTCGGATCGGGTGCTGCTCGCCGCCGCCGGCCGCGCCGCCGAGCCGGCGTTCAAGGAGGTCCTGCGGCGGCACAGCGGCGTCGTGTACGCGGTGGCGTACCGGCAGTTGGGCACGGTGGCGGATGCGGAGGAGCTCGTGCAGGACGCGTTCGTGCTCCTCTGGACCAAGCGGGCCCGACTGCGCTTCGTCGGTGAATCGGCGCTGCCCTGGCTGATCGTGACCGTCAAGCATCTCGCCGCGAACCGCAGGCGGGCGCTCCAGCGGCGGCAGCGGCACGAGGCGGGCGACGGGGCACTCGCCCTCGTCGCGGTCGAGTCGCCGGAGGTCGACGACTACCTCGAGCGGGCCTTCGCGCGGCTGCCGGAGCTCGACGCGCTCGTCGCCCGGCTCTGCCTCGTCGAGGATCTGAGCTATGCCGAGGCGGCGGTCCGATCCGGGCTGACCGAGTCCGCGGTGCGCAACCGGCTGAGCCGCACGCGCGGGCGGCTCCGCCGAGAGCTCGCCGAGGAACGGGGGATGCGATGAGCGACGGACTCCCCGACGAGCGGCGGCTTCGGGCCGTCGAGCAGCAGGTGCTGACCCGCATCAGGCGCCGCGCGGCGATGCGCGCCCGGGTCGCATCCAGCGCGGCGGGGGTCGCGATCCTCATCGGCGCGGTGGTGCTCGTCCATCCGGTGCTCTCGAACGTCTCCAACGGCTTCGGGGCCGCCGGCGGCAGCAGCGCGGGCGGTGGCACCTCGGCGGCGTCCTCCGCCGGCGGGATCGCCTGCCATACGGCGAGCGACACGCATTCGCCCGTCAAGCTCGCGCAGCTTCCGGCCCATCCGGATGCGGCATCGGTGGCGGCCGCCTGCGCGGCCCTCCTGCCGAAGGCCGCGTACGGCTCGGACCGCTCCACCCCGTCGGCGGCGGTGTCGTCGCTCGTCATCTGCCGGACGGACGGCGGCGGCTTCGCCGTGTTCCCGAAGGACGGCCATCCGGGCACCCTCTGCACCCGCAACGGCCTGGCTGCCGGGTGAGGAACCGTCCCGGCGCGCTCAGGAGTGACGGCGGGCGAGCACGACGCCGGTGACCCCGCAGCCGACCATCGCCGACCCGGCGACCACGAGCAGCAGCCCGACGGGCGCGTGCGTGGCCGTCGGCGCGTACACCGTCTTCGACAGGGGCGCGTAGGCGGTCCAGCCGAACGAGGCGTGAGCAGGCGAGGTCAGGAGGACGGCCAGCCCGGCGACGGTCCCGACGGCGCCCACGACGGCGACGATCGCGAACCAGACCCGTGCCACAGACCCAGTCTGGCGGAAGGCCGCCGTCCATAGCGGACGCGCAGCCGACGGTCAGCGGCATCCTCGAGAGTTCCCACATGAGCTTCCCCGCAGAGAACATCCGCCTCTGGGTCGGCCACGACGTGGTCGACCCCAAGGGCGACAAGATCGGCTCCCTGGAGTCGATCTACTACGACACCGGCATCGACGAGCCCGCGTTCGGCGGCGTGCAGATCGGCCTCGTGGGCAAGAAGCTGATCTTCGTGCCGCTGCACGGCGGCGTCGTCGCCCCCGGCTACGTCAAGGTGCAGATCGACAAGAAGCTCGCCCGCGACTCCCCGTCGATCGCGACCGACGGCGAGCTCACCCGCGACCAGGAGGCCGCGGTGTTCGCGCACTACGGGCTGCCCTACGAGCTCGCGGGCGCGGACCGGCGGCTCGGCCGCCGCTGACACCTCGTCAGCCGGCTTCCGTCTCGCGCATGTCGAAGCGCAGGGCGGCGGGCACGGCGACGCCCGGCCGGGCCTCACGCCACAGATCGGCGAGCGAGTCCTCGCCCTCGCGGAGGTCGGGCACCTCGAGTCCCGCGTCGAGAAGCCTGCCCGCCCTGGCGGGGTCCCCGGTCCGGGTCGCCGCGAGCGCGAGCAGGTAGCCGGTCCTCCCCTCCTCCACCGCGGGCACCGCCGTGGCGTCGAGGAGCGCGAGCGCGCGGTCCGGGCACCCCGCGGCGAGCAGCGCCGTCGCGGCTTCGACCAGGATCGCTCTGCTCGCGGGATCGAGGGTGCAGGCCGCCTGGAGGTGGCGTGCGGCGGCGTCCACGTCTCCGGAGGCCAGCAGCAGGAGGGCGAGGCCGCGATGCGCCGTCGCGCTCCCGCCGGTGTCGAGCGACGCGGTGTAGCACTCGGCCGCATCGTCGAGCCGCCCCTCCGCGTGCGCGAGGGTCGCGCGGTGCAGCAGGGTCGCTCCGTCCGCCGGCGCGGCGTCGAGCAGCCTCCTCCAGCCGTCCCCGGCCACGAAGTGCGCCGCACCCGGGAACCGGCCGTGCTCGAGAAGGTCCAGCCACGGACGCTGCGCGGCACCGAGGGTCTCGTCGGCGAACGGTGCACCCGGATCGACGGCGGCCGGCGCCTCCCCCGACGCACGACTGCGGCGCTGCTCCAGGGCCCCCCAGCCGCTGCCGGCGAGGACGGGCACGACCGGCGGCCGGTCCCGCATCCGGCCCAACGCCTCGTCGGCGGCGGCGAGCTCGGCCGAGCGTGCCGCGAGTCGCTCGCCGCAGTGGGCGACCGCGGCGGACCAGTCGTCGCCGTGCACCACGGCGGGGTCGACGCCGGCGGACGAGTACGCCTCGGTCCAGGCGAGCTCGGCCCGCCCCTCCAGCCGGACGTGCTCGAACTGGGTGGGCGCGAGGCCGGACTGGATCTCGAAGTAGTCGCCGTCGCCCTCGGGGTTCAGCCAGCGCTGCCACCGTCGCCCGCCCGGGCCGCTCCCCCAGGTGAAGAGCTTCCGGCCGGGCAGGGCCGCGGTCGACAGCATCGTGAGGCCCCCGCCGTGCTCGTCGACGGCCGCGATCCACGGCAGGGCGCCCTGCGGGAGGTCGAAGAAGAAGTCCCGGGCGGCGGGGTTGCGCGCGGGCCAGGTGCAGTCGACGCCGTCGTCGTCCCTCGGATCGACCCGCGTCACACCGCCGTCGTAGTCGGTCCGGAACGCGGATGCGCCGGGGGCCACGACCCGGGTCCCCGGCACCTGGGGCACAGCCGCGTTCGTCCACCAGTACATCGGCACGGCGACCTCGCCGGGGTTCCGCACGGTCACCCGCACGTACAGGGACGGTGAGCCGGGCGGCAGCCAGGCGTCGATGGTCGTCACGACACCGCGAAGGCGCTCGTACTCCCACATCCGCAGCACCTCGGTGCCGTCCGGTCCGGGCAGCAGCGCGGCGTGCAGCGGCGAGCAGGTCGTCGGCGAGTGCCCCCTCGTACCGATGTTGAACTCGATGCCGCCCGCGAACCAGGCGTTCCGCAGCGCCAGGTTCGCGAACTGGATCGCGGGTGGCGTGTGCACCAGCGACGTGCCGGTCGGACGGTCGACGAGCTCCCACAGGCGGCCCCCGAGCTCCGGCAGGAACACCGCGGTGAGCCGCTCGTTCTCGAGCACGACCGCTCGCAGCTCGCGCTCGGTCCGGACACGGGAGTAGCCGTCCTGCGCCCGGTAGGGATGCAGGCAGCGCGGGTACCCGGTGGCCGCGCGCTCGACGATCTCGACGGGCACCGAGGCGTCGAAGGACACGGGCGTCTGCAGCGGCTCGCCCACCATGGGGAGCGGGTTCTCCGGCCCGAGCTCCGCCAGGCGGACGCGCCGCGACTCGACGCGCACCGAGGCACGTGCCGACTCCATGGCGTCCACCGTCGCCGCCTCGTTCCCGCTCAGCCCGCGGCGCGCTCCAGCACCAGCTCGCGCACGCGTGCCGCGTCCGCCTGGCCGCGCATCGCCTTCATCACCGCGCCGATGACGGCGCCGGCGGCCTGCACCTTGCCGTCGCGGATCTTCTGCAGCACGTCCGGCTGCGCGGCGAGCGCCGTGTCGATCGCGGCGAGCAGCGCCGTGTCGTCGGAGACCACGGCGAGCCCGCGGGCGTGCACGACCTGCTCGGGCGAGCCCTCCCCCGCGACGACGCCCTCGAGCACCTGGCGGGCGAGCCGGTCGGTGAGGTCGCCGTTCTCGACGAGCGCGATCAGCTCCGAGACGTGCAGCGGCGAGACGAGCGTGCCCGGCTCGACGTTCCGCGCGTTCGCGATCCGGAGGATCTCGCCGAGCCACCACTTGCGGGCCTGGGCCGGAGCGGCACCCTTCGCGACCGTCTCCTCGAGCTCGACGAGCACGTTCGCGTTCAGGATGTCCCGGAACTCGCTGTCGGTGAACCCGTAGTCGGCCTGCAGCCGCTTGCGGAACTGCGTCGGCGACTCGGGCAGCGCCGCGCGCAGCTCGGCGATGAGCTCGGCCGACGGCTGGATCGGCAGCAGGTCGGGCTCGGGGAAGTACCGGTAGTCGTCCGCATCCGACTTCGGACGCCCCGCGCTCGTCGTGCCGGTGTCCTCGTGCCAGTGCCGGGTCTCCTGCACGATCGTGCCGCCGGCGTCGAGGATCGCCGCCTGACGCTGGATCTCGTAGCGCACCGCCCGCTCGACGGACCGGAGGCTGTTGACGTTCTTCGTCTCCGTACGGGTGCCGAAGCGCTTCTGGCCGCGGGGCTTCAGCGACACGTTCGCGTCGCAACGGAGGTTGCCGCGCTCCATCCGCGCCTCGGAGATGCCGAGCGAGCGGACGATGTCGCGGATGGTCGCCACGTAGGCCTTCGCGAGCTGCGGGGCCGCGGCGCCTCGCGCCGACGATGGGCTTCGTGACGATCTCGACGAGCGGCACCCCGGCGCGGTTGTAGTCGACGAGGGAGGAGTCGGCGCCCTGGATGCGGCCGGTCGAACCGCCCACGTGGGTCAGCTTGCCGGCGTCCTCCTCCATGTGCGCGCGCTCGATCGGGACGGTCCAGGTGGTGCCGTCCTCGAGCTCCACCTCGACGGAGCCCTCGAAGGCGATCGGCTCGTCGTACTGGCTGATCTGGTAGTTCTTGCCGAGGTCCGGGTAGAAGTAGTTCTTCCGCGCGAAGCGGCAGGTCTCGGCGATCGAGCAGCCGAGCGCCAGCCCGAGCGAGATCGAGTACCGAACCGCCTGCTGGTTCACCGTCGGCAGGGACCCGGGCAGGCCCATGTCGACCGGCGCGACCATCGTGTTCGGGCCCGCGGACTCGCTGTCCGCCGCGGCCGGGTTCGGTGCGGACGAGAACATCTTCGTCCGGGTCGACAGCTCGACGTGCACCTCGAAGCCGAGCACGGGGTCGTACTTCGACAGCGCCTCGTCGTAGTCCATCAGCGCATCGGCCACTATCGGGTCCCCCCGTCGGGTTCGGTGCCGGCGCCGGGCACGGGAGCGGTGCCGGGCGTCGTGCGGAAGCGGTCGCCGCGGACGACGCCGAGCTCGGGGCCTGCAGCAGCAGCGGGCCGCCCCACTCGCGCTCGAGGATCGCCTCGAGCGTCGCGCCGACGCGGTAGAGGCGGGCGTCCTCCCGGACCGGCGCCATGATCTGCAGCCCGACGGGAAGGCCGTCCTCCGGCGCGAGGCCGATCGGCATCCCGAGCCCCGGGACGCCGGCGAGGTTCGCCGGGATCGTCGTGATGTCGTTCAGGTACATCGCGAGCGGGTCGTCGATCTTCTCGCCGATCTTGAACGCCGTGGTGGGCGCGGCGGGCGAGACGAGCACATCCGCCTGGGCGAAGCACGCGTCGAAGTCGCGCTGCACGAGCGTCCGCACCTGCTGGGCGCTGCCGTAGTACGCGTCGTAGTACCCCGCGGAGAGCGCGTAGGTGCCGAGGATGACGCGACGCTTCACCTCGGGGCCGAAGCCGGCCTCGCGGGAGAGCGCGGTGACCTGCTCGATCGTCGAGTTCCCGGGGTCGACCCGCAGGCCGAAGCGCACCGCGTCGTACTTCGCGAGGTTGCTCGACGCCTCCGCCGGGAGGATCAGGTAGTACGCGGCGAGCGCGTACTCGAAGTGCGGCGCCTGCACCTCGACGATCTCCGCGCCGGCCTCCGCCATCCGCTTCAGGGCCTCGCCGAAGCGCTGGCGCACGCCGGCCTGGAAGCCGGAGCCGTCGAGCTGGTGCACGACGCCGACCTTCAGGCCCTCGAGGGAGCCGGATGCGGCACCTTCCCGGGCGGCGGCGGCGAAGGAGGGCCAGAGGTCCTCGAGGCTGGTCGCGTCGTTGGGGTCGTGGCCGCCGATCACGTCGTGCACGAGCGCGGCGTCGAGGACCGTGCGCGAGACGGGCCCGACCTGGTCGAGCGACGAGGCGAGGGCGATGGCGCCGAAGCGGGAGACGCCGCCGTAGGTCGGCTTGACGCCGACCGTGCCGGTGACCGCGGCCGGCTGCCGGATGGAGCCACCGGTGTCGCTGCCGAGCGCGACGGGGGCCTCGAACGCGGCGACCGCGGCCGCCGAGCCGCCGCCCGAGCCGCCCGGGATCCGGGTGAGGTCCCACGGGTTGCGGGACGGCCCGTACGCGGAGTGCTCGGTGGAGGAGCCCATCGCGAACTCGTCCATGTTCGTCTTGCCGAGCGGCACGAGGCCGGCGCTGCGGAGCCGGGCGACAGTGGTGGCGTCGTAGGGCGGCACCCAGCCCTCGAGGATCCGGGAGCCGGCGGTCGAGGGCATGTCGGAGGTGCAGAGCACGTCCTTGATGGCGACCGGCACGCCGGCGAGGGGGCTGGGGGCCTCCCCAGCTGCACGCAGCCGGTCGAGCTCGGCGGCGCGGGCCAGCGCGGGCTCGCCCGCGACGTGGAGGTAGGCGTGCACGTCGGGGTCGACCTCGGCGATCCGGTCGAGGTGGGCCCGCACGACCTCGACGCTCGACACCTCGCCCGAGGCGAGGCGCTCCGCGAGCTCGGCGGCGGTGGCGCGGATCAGCTCGCTCGCGGCGGCCACTACTGCTCCTCGCCGAGGATCGCGGGCACGCGGAAGCGGCCGTCGGCGGCGTCGGGCGCCCCCGAGAGCACCTGCTCGGTCGTCAGCACGGCGCCGGGCACGTCGGGCCGCAGCACGTTCACGAGCGGCACGGGGTGGCTCGTGGCCGGCACGTCGGGCGTCGCCACCTCGCGCACCTTCGCCACCGAGTCGACGATCACGGTCAGCTCCCCCGCGAGATGCTCGATCTCCTCCGGGGTGAGTGCGATTCGGGCGAGGCCGGCGAGGTGCTGGACGTCGGCGGCGGTGATCACCACCGGTTCGGGCGCGTCGGTCATGACCTTCATCCTACGAAGCGCCGCGACCGGCTCCCCGCGCTCAGCGGGCGAGGGCGAGTGCGCCGGACGTGTGGTCGACCCCCGCGGTGACCTCGCCGCCGAGCCCGATGCCCACGAGCGCGAGGTTGCGCATGGCCTCGCTGCCGGGGGCGAAGTAGCCGTTGTGACCGAGCGCCGGGAGCAGGGCGGCGCCCGTGATGGGGTCCACGCCACCGGAGGTCCCGAGGGGGGTCGCGCCGTACGAGGGCGCGGCCGGGTCGCTGCCGAAGAAGCCGCTCGTGGCGATGCCGTCCCAGACCGCCTGCCCGACGAAGACGTCCTGCGCGGGCACCGAGAGCTCGCGCACCGACTGGGCGGGGCTCCCAGGCGCGCCGACCATCGCCAGCGCGTTCACCGAGAACGCCTTCGCCTGCAGGGCGAGCAGCGCCGCGGTCGCCCCGTAGGAGTGGGCGAGCACGGCCACGTACGGCTCGTGCCCGGCGCGGGCGGACTGCAGGCCGTTCACCGCATCCGTCAGGCGCGCGGCGCCCTCCTGGGCGAGGCCGAAGCTCGCGACGGTGAAGACGTTCGGGGTGCGGTAGCCGATCCACGAGACGACCGCGGACGTGCGCGACTCGTCGAAGCGGTGCAGCCACTGCTGCTGCTCGGCCTGGATGCGGGCGGCCGTGTTCGTCCAGTCGACCATCTGGTCCTCGACCGTGAAGTACATGCCGGGGACGAGGAAGTCGACGTAGTGCGCCGTGGAGATGTCGCCGATCGCGATCGCCGCGCGCTGCCCGGTGGTCGGATCGAGGGCGATCAGCGATCGGGCGGGGCCGCCGGGCGCCCGCTGCAGCGCCGCCTCGACCTGCTCCAGGGTGCGCAGGCGCTCGGCGAGGAACTGCGACTGGCCCCGGCCGGTCGAGCCGGCGAGCGTGCCGCGGATCGCGGAGAGGTCGGCGGCGAGCACCGCGCGGTTCGCGGCGTCGCGGACCGCGTACGGCACGCCCTCGAGGTTGCCGACCACGCCCGGCGCGTCCGCGAGCAGCACCGAGCGGGTCGCGGGCGCGAGCCCGGACCACCAGGCCGCGACGGTCCTCGGCGCGGGGGACACGTCGTCGAAGGCCGTCAGCCGGGGCACGAGGGAGCGCACCGCGGCCGGGGCGGCGCTGCCCCGGGCCGCGGCGGCGGTCAGGAGGACGAGGTCGTGCTGCACCGCGGTGCGGTCCGGCGCGTGGTACGGGTCGCCTCCCGCCTTCGGTACCGCGACCGCGCCCATGGTGAGCAGGGCGGCCGCGAGCAGCACGAGGACGCGTGTGCGCATGCGCCCCCCATCCCCCGACTGCGCGCGACGGCCGGGCCAGGGCCCCTCGCGTGACCCCCACAGTAGGGGGCCCCGAAGAGGGCACGCTATCCCCCGTCAGGACACGATCCGGGCACGGGTGCCGGACGGTCGGCGTGTCGCCCGGGATGCACTCAGCCGGCCGTGCCGAGGGTCTCCCGCGCCGCTTCCGGACCCTGCTCGAGGAGGATGCGGAACCCCGCCGAATCGAGCAGCGGGACGCCCAGCGACTCGGCCTTCTGCAGCTTCGTGCCGGCGCCGGGACCGGCGACGACGAAGGCCGTGCGCTTGGAGACGCTCGAGGCCGCCTTGCCGCCCGCTGCGAGGATGGCCTCCTCCGCCTCCTCGCGGGAGAAGCCATCGATGGTGCCGGTGACGACCACGCTGAGGCCGGCGAGCAGCCCCTGCTCGGTGGCCGCCTCGCCGGGTCCGGGATGCCCGGGGGTCGCGAGCTGCACGCCCGCGGCGGTCCACCGGTCGATGATCTCGACGTGCCAGTCGACGGCGAACCAGTCGACGAGCGCCTCGGCGATGATCGGGCCGACGCCATCGACCGCGGCGAGCTCCTCGACGCTCGCGGCGCGCATCGCCGGGATCGAGCCGAAGTGCGCGGCGAGCGCCCGTGCGGCGACCGGGCCGACATGCCGGATGGACAGCCCGACGAGGAAGCGCCAGAGGTCGCGGGTCTTCGCCTGCTCGAGGTTCGCCAGCAGGTCGGTGGCCTGCTTCGAGGGCGCGGTCTCGGTGCCGTCGAGCGTCCTGCCCTCGGCGCGCGCCTGCCGCTTCTCCTCGGCGTTCAGCTGCCTGCGGAACGGGGCGACCCGCTTCGGCGACCCGTCGTCGTTCAGGCGGGGCATGCCGGTCTCGGGGTCGCGGACCACGGTGCGGATCGGCAGCAGGTCGTCGAGCGTGAGGTCGAACAGGTCGGCCTCGGTGACGACGGGCGGCACGGCCGGCTCGTCGGGCTGGGTGAGCGCGGCGGCGGCGACCTCGCCGAGCGCCTCGATGTCGAGCGCGCCGCGGGATCCGATGTGCTCGACGCGGCCACGCACCTGGGCGGGGCAGCTGCGGGCGTTCGGGCAGCGCAGGTCGACGTCGCCCTCCTTCGCCGGCCGCGAGCTCGGTGCCGCACTCGGGGCAGTGCGTCGGGCATGACGAACTCGCGCTCCTCGCCGGTGCGCAGCGCGACGACCGGCCCGAGCACCTCGGGGATGACGTCGCCCGCCTTGCGGAGCACGACGATGTCGCCGATGAGCACGCCCTTCTCCTTGACGACGTCCTGGTTGTGCAGGGTCGCCTGGCGCACCTCGGAGCCCGCGACGCGCGCCTTCTCCATCACCGCGAACGGGGTCGCGCGGCCGGTGCGGCCGATCGAGACGACGATGTCGAGCAGCTTGGTGTGCACCTCCTCGGGCGGGTACTTGAACGCGGTCGCCCAGCGCGGAGCGTGGCTCGTCGCGCCGAGGGCGACGTGGAGGTCGAGGTCGTCGACCTTGATCACGATGCCATCGATCTGGTGCTCCACCGAGGCGCGGGCGGACCGGTAGTGCTCGATGTATCCGGCCACCTGCTCGACCGAGTCGAAGACGCGGTAGTGGGTGGAGGTGGGCAGGCCCCATGCGGCGAGGAGGCCGTAGACCTCGCTCTGCGAGGTGATGGGCGTGGTGCTCTCGATCTGCTCGACGGGCCAGGCGCCGATGCCGTGCACGAGCATCCGGAGGCGCTGCAGCCGGTCGCGCATGAGCACGAGGCGCGCCTCGGACTTGTTCTCCTCCTTCTGCCGGAGGGAGCCGCTCGCCGCGTTGCGGGGGTTCGCGAAGACCCGCTCCCCCGCGGCGGCCTGCATGGCGTTCAGCTCGTCGAAGCTCGCGACGGGGAAGAAGATCTCGCCGCGCACCTCGACGACGTCGGGGTGACCGGAGCCCGGCGAGGCGCTCGGGGATCGTGCCCATGATCCGCACGTTCGGCGTGACGTCCTCGCCGGTGATCCCGTCGCCGCGGGTCGCGGCGGAGACGAGCACGCCGCGCTCGTAGCGGAGGTTGATCGCGAGCCCGTCGATCTTCAGCTCGGACAGCCAGCGGACGGGGCGGTCGGGTGCGACCTTCGCCGCGTCGCGCTCGACCTTCGCGGCCCAGGCCTGCAGCTCCTCGATGCTGAAGACGTTGTCGAGGCTCAGCATCGGCTCGGCGTGCACGACCGGCGCGAACAGCGCGGTCTCGGGGGCGCCGCCGACGGTGCGGGTGGGGCTGTCGGGCGCCGCGAGGTCGGGGTGCTCCTGCTCGAGCCGCTCGAGCCGGTGGACGAGGTCGTCGTACTCCGCGTCGGAGGCGGTGGAGCCGTTGCCCTCGTAGTACTCGTGCCGCAGCTCCCGGATGCGCTCCATGAGGGCGCGCATCTCGTCAGCAGGGGCCGTGGCGTCGGCGCTCGTCAGAGGATCGGTCGTCAGGGGATCGCTCACACCGCGAGTGTAGGAGCGGGCACCGACGCCGGACAGGGGGCGCCGCTGTGCGGATGCTGCAGGAAAAGGGCCTGCGATCAGGCGGGAACCGGCACGCGCACGGTGCGGTCGACGGTCACCTGGCCGAGCACGCGGGTGCCGTCGTAGAGCACGGCGCTCTGGCCAGGCGCGAGGCCGAGGATGGGCTCGTCCGGCCGCACGACGACGCCCTCCGCGGTGAGTCGCGCGACGGCCGGCACCGGCTCGGCGTGCGCCCGCACCTGCACGTCGCAGCGGAAGTCGGTGTCCCGCGCTGCGGGCGCCTCACCGGACCAGGACCACCGCGCGCCGCCGAGCTCGCCGATCGCGAGGGCCTCGCGCGGCCCGACGACGACGGTGTTCGACGCGGGCTTCACCTCGAGCACGAATCGCGGGCGGCCGTCGGCCGCGGGGCGCGTGAGCGAGAGCCCCCGGCGCTGCCCGACCGTGTACGCGTGCGCGCCCTCGTGCCGCCCGACCTCGGCGCCGTCGGTGTCGAGGACGGGCCCCGGCGCGCTCCCGAGGCGGTCGGCGAGCCAGCCGCGGGTGTCGCCGTCGGGGATGAAGCAGATGTCGTGGCTGTCGGGCTTGCTCGCGACCCGGAAGCCGCGGCGCTCCGCCTCGGCGCGGACGAGCGCCTTCGACGGCGTGCGGCCGAGCGGGAACATCGCGTGGGCGATCTGGTCAGCGGTGAGCACGCCGAGCACGTAGGACTGGTCCTTCGCCTCCTCGGAGGCGCGGTGCAGCTCCCTGCGGCCGTTCCCATCCGTCGTCACGAGGGCGTAGTGCCCGGTGCAGACGGCGTCGAACCCGAGGGCGACGGCCTTGTCGAGCAGGGCCGCGAACTTGATCCGCTCGTTGCAGCGCAGGCACGGGTTCGGGGTGCGGCCGGCGGCGTACTCGGCGACGAAGTCGTCGACGACGGCCTCGGAGAAGCGGTCGCTGAAGTCCCAGACGTAGAAGGGGATGCCGAGGACGTCGGCGGTCCGCCGGGCGTCCATCGCGTCCTCGATCGTGCAGCAGCCGCGGCTGCCCTCACGGAGCGTCCCGCGGCTGCGGTTCAGCGCGAGATGCACCCCGGTGACGTCGTGGCCCGCGTCGACGGCGCGCGCCGCGGCGACCGCCGAGTCCACGCCGCCGCTCATCGCCGCCAGCACCTTCATGCGACAAGGGTAGGCGCGCAGGCCTCGGAAGCCGCGTGGACCCCACATCCTGCAACCCCGGTGAGTTGCCACTTCTCGCCCTTCAAGCGCGCCCTCGAGGGCCGGAAGCGGCAACCCGCGTGGCTCAGCCGGCGCATCGGCAGCACCACTCATGTGAGTTGCCACTTCTCGCCCTCCCAGAACACGTTCGAGGGCCGGAAGTGGCAGCTCACCGGCCGAGAGGCCCTCAGTGGACGGCGGCGGCGAGGCGCGGGAGGGCGGCGAGCAGGGCGTCGACGTCCTCGTCGCTCGAGGTGTGGCCGAAGGTGATCCGGAGCGCGCCGCGGGCTTCGTCGACCGGCAGGCCCATCGCGAGCAGCACCGGCGAGATCCGGGCGACCCCCGCGAGGCATGCGGATCCGGTGCTCACCGAGACGCCGGCGGCGTCGAGCAGCAGCAGCAGGTCCTCCCCGTCGGCGCCCTGCACCGTGACGTGCAGGTTGTTCGGCAGCCGGGCGCCGGGCGACGGCGGGATCCGCGCCGCGGACGACGGCCCCGGGCAGCCCCGCCGCGAGTCCCGCCAGCGCCCGGTCGCGCAGGCGGGCGGTCCGGGCGGTCTCGGTGGCGAGGTCGGCGACGGCCTCCTCGGCGGCGACCGCGAAGGCGACCGCGAGCGGCACGGCGACCGTGCCGGACCGCAGTCCCCGTTCCTGGCCGCCGCCGTGCAGCAGCGGGGCGAGCGCCGCCCTGCGGTGCACGACGAGCGCGCCGACGCCGGCCGGTCCCCCGACCTTGTGCGCCGAGACGCTGAGCAGCTCGGCGCCGGACGCCCTGGAACGACACGGGGATCGCCCCGAACGCGGCGACCGCGTCGACGTGCAGGGGAACCGCCGCCTCGCGGGTCAGCCGGGCGAGCTCCGGAACGGGGTTGACGGTGCCGACCTCGTTGTTCGCCCAGAGCAGGCTGACCAGCGCGGCGGTCGTCCGGTGCGCGTCGAGCGCGGCGCCGAGCACGGCCGGCTCGAGCCGGGCGTCGGCGTCGACCGGGAGCGGGACGAGGCGCGCGCCCTCCCCCGCGACGAGCGCGTCGACGGTCTCGACCGTCGCGGCGTGCTCGCCGCCCGGGACGAGCAGGTCCGGGCGGCCACGGGCGGCGCGGTAGGCGCCCGTGATCGCGAGGTTCACCGACTCGGTGCCGCCGGAGGTGAGCACGACCTCCAGCGGATCGCAGTCGAGCACCGACGCGAGCCGCTCACGCGCCTCCTCGAGCGCCGCGCGGGCGGCCTGGCCGTGCCCGTGCACCGACGACGGGTTGCCGACCCGGCCCGCGGCCTCGGCGAGCGCCGCAGCGGCGGCTGGGCGCATCGGCGTGCCTGCGGCGTGATCGAGGTAGACGGCCATGGCGTGAATAGGGTAGGCGGGTGCAGGCCACCGGAGTCCTCGAGACCGCGCCGGACCCGGTGGCGGATCCGCTCCGCGACCTCGGCGTCCGCGCCGGTGCCGACGGCGGCACGCTCCGGGTGGTGAGCGAGCACGCGACCCGGATGGAGCTCTGCCTCCTCGACGACCGCGATCCGCGCTGGGTCGAGCGGACCGTGCGGATGCGCCGCGCCGACGACGGCGTCTGGGCGGCCTCCTCGCCGCTGCTCACGCCGGGCCGCCGGTACGCGATCCGGGTGGACGGCCCGGAGGGCCCGCGCCACGCCTTCTCCCGCGACACGCACCTGCTCGACCCGTACGCCCGCGGCCTCGTCCGCGTGGAGGAGGGCGCGTGGCGCAGCGTCGTCGTCGACGACGGCTTCGACTGGGGCGGCGTCGGTCGGCCCGGCACGCCCGCTTGCCGACTCGGTGATCTACGAGGCGCACGTGCGCGGCCTCACGAAGCAGCTCCGCGCGGTGCCGCCGCATCTCCGCGGCACCTACGCCGGCCTCGCGCATCCGGCGACCGTCGCCCACCTCACGGAGCTCGGCGTCACCGCCGTCGAGCTGCTGCCGGTGCAGGCGTTCGCCTCCGAGCGCCGGCTCGTGAAGCAGGGCCTCGCGAACTACTGGGGCTACAACACGGTCGGCTTCTTCGCCCCGCACATGCGGTACGCGACGCTTGCCGCGCAGCGCGGCGGCCCGCAGGCGGTCCTCAGCGAGTTCAAGGGCATGGTGCGGCTGCTGCACGAGGCGGGCATCGAGGTGATCCTCGACGTCGTCTACAACCACACCGCCGAGGAGGGCCTCGACGGCCCCACCCTGGGCTTCCGCGGCATCGACAACAGCACCTACTACCGCCAGGACGACTCCGGCCGGTACCTCGACACCACCGGGTGCGGCAACTCGCTCGACTTCAGCCGGCCGGCCGTGCAGCGGCTCGTGCTCGACTCGGTGCGGTACTGGGCGAATGAGGTGCAGGTCGACGGCTTCCGCTTCGACCTCGCCGTCACCCTCGGCCGCGACGGCGGCGGCGGATACTCCCCCGAGTCGCCGCTGCTCGCCGCCCTCCGCGACGACCCGGCGCTCGCCGGCGTGAAGCTCATCGCCGAGCCATGGGACGTCGGGCTCGGCGGATGGCAGACGGGCGGGTTCCCCGACGGCTGGTCCGAGTGGAACGACCGCTACCGCGACACCGTCCGCGACTTCTGGCTCACCGACCTGCACGTGCTCCGCAACGACGGCTATCCGCGCACCTCGGTCGGCGCGATGGCCGACGGGCTGGCGGGCTCGAGCTCCCGGTTCAGCGAGGAGCGCGGGCCGCTCGCCTCGATCGACTTCGTGACCGCCCACGACGGGTTCACCCTCGCGGACCTCACGGCGTACAACCAGAAGCACAACCTCGGCAACGGCGAGTCGAACCGCGACGGCACGGACGCCAACCACTCGTTCAACTTCGGCGCCGAGGGGCCGACGCAGGAACGAGCGGACCCTCGCCTCACGGCGCCGGGCGATGCGCAACCTGCTCGGGACGCTGCTGCTCTCGGCGGGCGTGCCGATGCTGGTGGCGGGCGACGAGCTCGGCCGCACCCAGCGGGGCAACAACAACCCCTACTGCCACGACGCCCGGCTCACGTGGGTGAGCTGGACGCTCTCCGACTGGCAGCGCGACCTGCTCGAGGTGACGAAGCGGCTCATCGCGCTCCGCCGAGCGAATCCGGCGCTCCGTCCCACGCGCTACGCCCGGCTCGACGAGGAGCTGCCGGGCGCGACCGAGATGCACTGGTTCGACGCGCGCGGGTCGCGGATGGACCAGGCCACCTGGAGCGCGCCGGAGAACCGCACGCTGCAGTACCTGGCCCGCGCGGTGCCGGCCGCGACGGCGAGCGCAACAGCACGCTGGTCGTGCTGCACGGCGAGGAGAGCGAGAAGACCGTCGTCCTGCCGGAGCACGACGGCATCCCCGGTACACGCTGCTCTGGTCGAGCGCCGACGACGAGGCGCGCGACACGGTCACCGAGCCGGGCGGCTCCGTGACGGTCGACGGCCCGGCGCTGCTGCTCTTCCGCGCCGACTGACCAGCGCCTGCGCGAACGACGGAGTTCTCGCGCCGAACCGGCCTGATGCCACGTACTGGGTCCGCGGATGCGGCCCTCGTCGTTCGCGCGGGAGTGGCACTCCTGGCGACTTCTGGGTCAGGAAGTCGCCACGAGTGGCAACCCCTGCCGGGTGGTCGCGCAGGGTCAGTGGGCGACCGCGACCAGGCCCATCTCCGCGGCGTTGACCAGGTACGGGTTCTTCGGCACGACGCGCACGTTGTAGCCGAACGAGCCGGGCCGCTGCAGCGTCACGGTGCCGGCGAACGTCGTCGAGCCGTCGAGGAAGAGCGTGCCGGTCATCGGGTCGTGCGCTTCGAGCGCGTCGTCCTGCAGCGGCGCGAGCTCCACCGTGGCGGTGTCGCGAGGTCGTCGCCCTCGCGCGCGTTGCCGTAGACGACCTGGACGGCCACGTCCTCGGGCGTGAGCGTGCCGAGCTGCACCTGCGCCCGCACCGACAGCGCGTCGCCGACCTGCGGCACCGGCGCGAGGCCGCCGCTCTCGACGTGCACGACGGAGACGCCGCCCCAGGCGCTCGTCACGAGGCTCTTCCACTGGGCGAGCTCGCGGCCACCGGCGAAGTCGCCCTCGCTGATGGCCTCGGCCGCCTTCGCCGCGGGCATGTAGAGCCGCTGCACGTACTCGCGCACCATCCGGTCGGCCGACAGCTCCGGGGACAGGGTGTCGAGCGTGTGCCGCACCGAGCGCATCCACCGCGACGGCACGCCCTTGTCGTCGCGGCGGTAGAACCGCGGCGCGATCTGGTTCTCGATCAGGTCGTAGAGGCTCTCGGCCTCGAGCTTGTCGCGCTCGGCGGCGTCCCCGGCGGCGTCGGCGGACGGGATCGCCCAGCCGTCCTCGCCGTCGTAGTACTCGTTCCACCAGCCGTCGAGGATCGACAGGTTCAGCGCGCCGTTCAGCGCCGCCTTCATCCCTGACGTGCCGCAGGCCTCGAGCGGCCGCAGCGGGTTGTTCAGCCAGACGTCGCAGCCCGGGTAGAGCACCTGGGCCATCGCGATGTCGTAGTTCGGCAGGAAGACGAGGCGGCGGCGCAGCTCGGGGTCCTGCGCGAAGCGGACGAGCTTCTGGATGAGCCGCTTGCCCTCGTCGTCGGCCGGATGCGACTTGCCCGCGATCACGAGCTGCACCGGGCGCTTCTTCGAGGTGAGCAGCGAGATGAGCCGCTTCTCGTCCTCGAGCATCAGGGTGAGGCGCTTGTAGGTCGGCACGCGGCGCGCGAAGCCGATGGTGAGCACGTCGGGGTCGAGCACCTCGTCGAACCACGCGGGCGCGGAGGCGCCCGGGTTCTCCTCGTGCCAGGCCTCGGTGATGCGGCGGCGCGCGTCGGCGACGAGGTTCGCCCGCATCCGCCCCTTCACGGCCCAGAGCTCCGCGTCGGTGACGGCGCCGGACGACCACTCGGCGGCGGTCGTGTCGGACGTGCCGAGCTTGTCCTCCGCGAGCTTCAGCAGCAGCGGATCCGTCCAGGTCGGCGCGTGCACGCCGTTCGTGACCGAGGTGATCGGCACGTCGGAGGAGTCGAACCCCGGCCAGAGCCCGGCGAACATGCCGCGGCTCACCTCGCCGTGCAGCTGGGAGACGCCGTTCGCGTGCTGGCCGAGGCGCAGGCCCATGACCGCCATGTTGAAGACGTCGTGCGAGCCGCCCGGGTAGGTCTCGGCGCCGAGCGCGAGCACCTCCCACACGTCGACGCCGGGCAGCAGCTCGCCGGAGAAGTACTGCTGCACGAGGCCGCGGTCGAACCGGTCGATGCCGGCCGGGACCGGGGTGTGCGTGGTGAACACGGTGCCCGCGCGCACCACCTGGAGCGCCTCGGCGAAGGTGAGGCCCTCGGAGATGAGGGTGGAGATGCGCTCGAGGCCCTGGAAGCCCGCGTGGCCCTCGTTGGTGTGGAAGACCTCGGCCTCCGGCGCGCCGGTCAGCTCGGTCCAGATGCGCAGGGCGCGGACGCCGCCGATGCCGAGCAGCAGCTCCTGCAGCAGGCGGTGCTCGCCGCCGCCGCCGTAGAGGCGGTCGGTGACGCCGCGGAGCGACTCCTCGTTCTCGGGGATGTCGGTGTCGAGCAGCAGCAGGGTGACGCGGCCGACCGCGACCTGCCAGATGCGGGCGTGCAGCGTGCGGCCGAACGGCAGCGCGAGCGAGACGAGCGCCGGGGTGCCGTCCGCGTGCCGGGTGAGCGTGAGGGGCAGGCCGTCGGGATCGAGGACCGGGTAGGCCTCCTGCTGCCACCCGTCGCTCGAGATCGACTGCTTGAAGTAGCCCGACCGGTAGAAGAGGCCGAGGCCGGTCAGCGGCAGGCCGAGGTCGGAGGCGCTCTTCAGGTGGTCGCCGGCGAGGATGCCGAGGCCGCCCGGAGTACTGCGGCAGGGCCGCCGCGATGCCGAACTCCGGCGAGAAGTACGCGATGTGCTTCGGCGCGGACGCGAGCGACTGGTACCAGCGGGGCTCGGTCGTGTAGCGGTCGAGGTCCTCCTTCATCGCGTTCGCACGCGCGACGAAGGCGGCGTTGTCGGCCAGCTCCTGGATCCGGGCGGGGCTGACCGCGCCGAGCAGGGCGACCGGGTCGCCCGCGATGTCCTGCCAGATGACCGGATCGATCTCGGCGAACAGCGCACGCGTGGGCTCGTGCCACGACCAGCGGAGGTTCGCCGCGAGGGCGTCGAGCGCCCCCAGCGACTGCGGCAGCACGGTGCGCACGGTGAACCGGCGGATGGCTTTCACGGCGGTGGTCCCCTGACTCGTCTGAAGGTCGGCCGCGATCACCATACGGCAGGACGCGGACGGCGGAAGAGAGGGTCCCGGCGGCGGCTGCACACGTTTACATCCGCGGCCTTCTCGCGGCTCCCGGGCGGCCCGAGCCTGAGCGAACCCCCAGTCCGGCGGGGACCCCCCGCTCCTAGAGTGGGCTCGTGGCTGACACTCAGCGGAGCGAGGGCACGGCCCGGACCGGTTCGACGCGGCAGGGCCGCGGCGGGAGCACGAGCGCGCAGAGCACGGAGGTGCGGCGCGGCGGCCCGAAGGGCGAGTCCTGGCAGCCGGTGCTCGGCCGCATCCCGATCCTCGACCTCTCCCCGCAGCAGCCGGACGACCTCTGGCCGGCGAAGGCGTTCGACGGCGAGGTGCTGCCGTTCTCGGCGACCGTCTTCCGGGAGGGCCACGACCGGCTCGGTGCCGAGGTCGTGATCGAGGACCCGCCGGCACGACGACCCGCCGTCGGATGACCCTGATCGAGCCGGGCGTGGACCGCTGGGCCGCCCTGCACCGCATCGAGGGCACCGGCGTCTGGACCTGGTACGTGCGCGCCTGGTCGGACGACTGGGCCTCCTGGCTGCACGACGCCGAGATCAAGGTGCCCGCGGGCATCGACGTGGAGCTCATGCTCGAGGCCGGCGCCCGCCTGCTCGAGCGCGCCACCGGCGAGGACGGCCGGAGCGAGGACGCCCGCCGCACCTTCACCGACGCCGCCGGCAGCCCTCCGCGACCGCGAGACCGAGCCGATGGTCCGCCTCGGGCTCGCCACGTCCGAGAGCGTCGTCCGCGCTGATCGAGGCGGACCCCATCCGCAGCCTCATCACCGAGGGCCCGCGCCGCACCTTGCGGGTGGAGCGCACCCGTGCGGGCCGCGGCTCCTGGTACGAGTTCTTCCCCCGCTCCGAGGGCGCCGTGCAGCACGAGGACGGCTCCTGGACCTCCGGCTCGTTCCGCACCGCGGCGAAGCGCCTGCCGGCGATCGCGGAGATGGGCTTCGACGTCGTCTACATCCCGCCGATCCATCCGATCGGCCGGACGAACCGCAAGGGCCCGAACAACACCCTGACGGCCGGCCCGAACGACCCGGGCTCCCCCTACGGCATCGGCTCGGAGCAGGGCGGCCACGACGCCATCCACCCCGACCTCGGCACGGACGAGGACCTCGCCTACTTCCTCGACTCCGCGGCCCGGCTGGACCTCGAGATCGCCCTCGACATCGCGCTGCAGGCCTCGCCCGACCACCCGTGGGTCACGTAGCACCCCGAGTTCTTCACGACGCTGCCCGACGGCTCGATCGCGTACGCGGAGAACCCGCCGAAGAAGTACCAGGACATCTACCCGCTGAACTTCGACAACGATCCCGAGGGCAGCTACCTCGAGATGCGGCGGATCTTCCAGCACTGGATCGACCGCGGCATCCGCATCTTCCGGATCGACAACCCGCACACGAAGCCCCTCGGCTTCTGGGAGCGCCTGCTGCACGACGTCAACAGCGCCCACCCCGAGGTCGTCTTCCTCGCGGAGGCGTTCACCCGGCCGCCGATGATGCAGGGGCTCGCGAAGGTCGGGTTCCAGCAGAGCTACACGTACTTCACCTGGCGGAACACGAAGGCGGAGCTCACCGAGTACCTGACGGAGCTGTCGACCGAGTCGGCGGACTACCTGCGGCCGAACCTCTTCGTCAACACCCACGACATCCTCACGCCGTACCTGCAGTTCGGCGGCACGGCCGCCTACAAGATCCGCGCGGCGATCGCCGCCACCTCCGCGCCCACGTGGGGCGTCTACTCCGGCTACGAGCTGTACGAGGACGTCGCCCGGCCGGGGTCCGAGGAGAACATCGACAACGAGAAGTACGAGTACCGGCCTCGCGACTGGGCGAAGGCGGCGATGCTCGGCCGCACCCTCGCGCCGTACCTGACGCGGCTGAACGCGATCCGGCGCGGGCATCCCGCGCTCGGGACAGCTGCGGAACATCCGGTTCCACTGGAGCGACGACGACGCGGTGCTCGTGTTCAGCAAGTACCTCGACGGGGCGTTCACCGACTCCGGGCGCTCGGACGCGATCGTCGTCGTGGCGAACCTCGACCCCACGGCAGCCGTGAGACGACCGTGCACCTCGACCCCACGCTGTTCGGTCGCACGCCCGGCGAGACGTTCGCCGCGCACGACCTCATCACCGACTCGATCTGGCAGTGGGGCACGGACGACTACGTCCGCCTCGACCCGTACGCCGAGCCGGTGCACATCCTGCACGTCGAGTCCTGAGGCGCCCCCAGCGGAAGGAAGGCATCCGATGCCGAAGAAGCAGCAGAGCGCGACGCCGCCCCAGGCGGCCGTGCCCGAGGTCGACGCGCGCCGGCGGCGACCACCGAAGCGACCGCCCCGGCCGCTCCTGAGGCGATCGTGCCGCCCGCGCCGGCGGCCCCGAGCGACCGCGCCGGCCGCGCCGAGCCGACCGTGCCGTCGGACGACGTGCTCGCGCGGATCGCGGAGGGCACCCACACCGGACCGCACTCCGTGCTCGGCCAGCACCCCGCGGGCCTGCCCGACGCGGAACGCCGTCGTGATCCGAGCCCTCCGGCCGCTCGCCCGCGAGGTCGTCGCCGTGCTGGACAACGGAGCACGGGTCGAGCTCGGCCACATCGGGCACGGCGTCTGGCAGGGAGTCTCCGTCGCGGGTTCCAGGACTACGTCCTCGAGACGACGTACGAGGACGACGTCACCTGGACGGCGGACGACCCGTACCGCTACCTCCCGACCGTCGGCGACATCGACCTGCACCTCTTCGGCGAGGGCCGGCACGAGCGCCTCTGGGACATGCTCGGCTCGCACCACCGCACGATGTCCGGGCGTCGCCCGCGAGACGTGGGGCACGGCGTTCGCCGTCTGGGCGCCGCACGCGCGGGCGGTGCGCGTGATCGGCGACTTCAACAACTGGAACGGCGTGCTGCACGCCATGCGGCGGATGGACGTGCACGGCATCTGGGAGCTGTTCGTCCCCGACCTCGCGCCCGTACAGCGCGTACAAGTTCGAGATCCTCACCGCGGCAGGCGAGTGGATCGAGAAGGCCGACCCGATGGCGCGGCACACCGAGCGCCCGCCGGCGACCGCCTCGGTCGTGACCGAGAGCAGCTACCGCTGGAGCGACTCCGCCTGGATGAGCGCCCGCGCGGCGCAGAACCCGAACGACCAGCCGATCAGCGTCTACGAGATGCACCTCGGCTCCTGGCGGCAGGGCCTCGGCTACCGCGACGCCGCCGACCAGCTGATCGACTACCTGCACGAGACCGGCTACACCCACGTCGAGTTCATGCCGCTCGCGGAGCACCCGTACGAGCCGTCGTGGGGCTACCAGGTCACCGGCTACTACGCGCCCACCTCGCGGTTCGGGCATCCGGACGACCTGAAGTACCTGATCGACCGGCTGCACCAGGCGCGGATCGGCGTCTACATGGACTGGGTGCCGGGGCACTTCCCGAAGGACGCCTGGGCGCTCGCGAAGTTCGACGGCCAGCCGCTGTACGAGCACAGCGACCCGCGGCTCGGCGAGCACCAGGACTGGGGCACGCTGATCTTCAACTTCGGCGACAGCCAGGTGCGCAACTTCCTCGTCGCGAACGCCCTCTACTGGCTCGACGAGTTCCACGTCGACGGCCTGCGGGTCGACGCCGTGGCGTCGATGCTCTACCTCGACTACTCGCGCAAGGACGGCGAGTGGCTGCCGAACCGCTACGGCGGGCGGGAGAACCTCGAGGCGATCAGCTTCCTGCAGGAGACCACCGCGACGGCCTACAAGCTGCACCCCGGCGTCATGATGATGGCGGAGGAGTCGACCAGCTGGGGCGGCGTCACCCACCCCACCTCCAACGGCGGCCTCGGCTTCGGGCTCAAGTGGAACATGGGCTGGATGAACGACTCGTTGCGCTACATCGCGCAACGATCCGCTGTGGCGCAACTACCACCAGAACGAGCTGACGTTCTCGTTCCTCTACTCGTTCAGCGAGAACTTCATCCTGCCGATCAGCCACGACGAGGTCGTGCACGGCAAGGGCTCGCTGATCGGCAAGATGCCGGGCGACCCGTGGCAGCAGCTCGCGAACGTGCGGGCGTACCTCGCGTTCCAGTGGGCGCATCCGGGCAAGCAGCTGCTGTTCATGGGCCAGGAGTTCGGGCAGCGGTCCGAGTGGAGCCAGGAGCGCAGCCTCGACTGGTGGATCCTCGACCAGCCCGCGCACCGCGGCCTGCTGTCGTTCGTCGCCCAGCTGAACCGCGTCTACCGCGAGAACCCGTCGTTCTGGCAGCAGGACTCGTCGTCGGCCGGGTTCAGCTGGATCGACGGCAGCGATGCGGCGAACAGCGTGCTCGCGTTCCTCCGCTGGGACAAGGACGGCAACCCCGTCGCCGCACTCTTCAACTTCTCCGGGCGCCCCGTCGGCGACTACCGCGTCGGTCTGCCCTTCGCCGGCACATGGGAGGAGCTGCTGAACTCGGACGCCGCGGAGTTCGGCGGATCCGGGGTCGGCAACTACGGCTCGGTGGTGGCGGAGAACGAGCCGTCGCACGGTCACCCGGCGTCGGTGGTGCTCACCCTCCCGCCGCTCGGGGCCCTCTACCTGCGCCCGAAGCGCCGCAAGTAGCGCCTCGCCGACGGGAGTTGCCACTTCTGGCCCTCGAGGGCGCCTTCGAGGGCCGGAAGTGGCAGCACACGCGGGGATGAGATGTCCGCGGTGCCCCGAAAAGGGGGTGTCCCAGCCGAATCCGTCCCCTTGCCGCGCGGATGCGCCCCTCGGTACGGTCGGAGAACCGGCGGAGCGCTCCCACCGGCCGAGCACCCATTCGGCCGCAGGCGCCCCGACGGCATCGCTCCCCCGCGATCCCCCACCCACCGCGTGCGATGCCACCGTGCACCGCGTCCCGACGCATCCCGAATCGAGCCCGCCCATGCTCAGCAGTCCCCCGCTGCCCGCTCCGTCCGACTTCCGTTCTTCCTGACGGGTCGCCCCTCGACGCGACCCCGGCCCTCTCGGCCGAAGAACCCCCAGCCGGAATGCCGACGCTCCCACGTCGGCGATCCGCGTCCAGACCCGATGGATGCCAAGGATCATGACCTCCTCCCCCCTCACCGTCTCCACCCGCACCCCGTCGCCCCCGCCACGAATGCGGGCCGGCGCTGGCCGACCCGCTACGCCCGACGCCTGGTGATCGCCGATCTCGTCGTCGTCGGCCTGTCCGTCGTCGCCTGCCACCTCCTCCTCCTCGGGGTCACGCCGCTGCGCGTCCCCACCCACGGACCCGAGCTGCTGCGGCTGTCCTACCCGCAGGTCTCCCTCCTCGTCGGCGTGCTCTGGTTCGCGCTGCTCGGCGTGCTGGACAGCCGCGACGAGCGCGAGATCGGCGCCGGCAGCACGGAGTACCGTCGCGTGCTCCGCACCGGGTTCGCCGCGTTCGCGATCACGATCGTGCTCGCCTTCTTCCTCGGCCTCGACCTCTCCCGCGTCTGGGTCGGCTGGGTCTTCCCCGTCGGGACGGCTCGCGCTGCTCGCCTCCCGCTGGCTGTCGCGCAAGTGGCTCGTGCGCCGCCGCATCGCCGGCGAGTACTCCCACCGCGTCGTGCTCGTCGGCTCCACCGCCTCGGTGCGGCAGACGGCCGCCGACCTCGCCCGGGAGCCCGGGCACGGCTACCGGGTCGTCGGTGTGGCCCTGACCGACGGCCCCACCGCCGGCTCGCTCGGCGACCTCCCGATCGTGGGCGAGGTCGACGACGTGCCCCAGGTGCTCCGCAGCATCGGCGCCGACACCGTGATGGCCACGAGCAGCGACCACCTGTCGCCGGAGCGCATCCGTGACCTCGCCTGGCAGCTCGACCCGAGGCAGCACGAGCTCGTGGTCGCCCCGGCGCTGACCGACGTGGGCGGCTCGCGCATCCACCTCCGCCCGGCCGCGGGCCTCCCGCTCATCCACGTGGAGACGCCGCACTACCGCGGCGCAGGGCGCGTCGTGAAGCGCGCCTTCGACGTCGTGGCGGCAGCGGGTCTGCTCGTCGTGCTCGCACCCGTGTTCGCCGCGATCGCGGTGCTCGTCGCGAAGGACAGCCCCGGCGGCGTCTTCTACCGGCAGGAGCGGATCGGCCGCAACGGCGAGCCGTTCTCCATCCTCAAGTTCCGGTCGATGTCCGCGGACGCGGACGCGCGCCGCGCCGCGCTCACGGAGGGGATGGACAAGGGCCTCTTCAAGCTCGTCGACGACCCCCGGATCACCTCGATCGGCAAGGTCCTGCGCCGGTACTCGCTCGACGAGCTCCCGCAGCTCGTGAACGTGCTCCGCGGCGAGATGAGCCTGGTCGGCCCGCGCCCGGCGCTCGCCAGCGAGGTCTCGGAGTACGACCGGCGAGAGCTGCGGCGCCTCGCCGTCACTCCGGGCCTCAGCGGCCTCTGGCAGGTGAGCGGTCGTTCCAACCTGGGCTGGGCCGACGGCATCCGGCTCGACCTGTACTACGTCGAGAACTGGTCGATGACGCAGGACCTGGTGATCCTCTGGCGCACCGCGCGGGCGGTGCTCACCTCGAACGGCGCGTACTGACCCGTCCCACCGAGGCGCGGATCCGCGTCGTCGTTACCGTCTCGTGATCGATACGCTGGGAGACACGCCGCCCCTCGAGGAGATTCTCCGATGACGTTCACGATCCTGTTCGTCGGCAGCCGGGACCTCGGCCGCAGCCCGCTGGCCGCCGCGCTGACCGCTCGCGAGCTGCGCCGGATCTGGCCGCGCAGCGCCGACGAGGTCGCCGTGCTGAGCGCCGGGGTGGACGCCGCGGAATGGATGCCGGTGCCCATCCCCGTGGAGACCGTCGCGGAGCGGCGGGGCCTCGAGCTCGGCGGTCACCGTGCGACCGGGATGAGCACGGCGCTCGCCGAGCGAGCGGACCTCGTGCTCACGATGACCCGCAGGCAGCGGGCGCAGCTCGTGCTGCAGTACCCCGTCCTCCGGGCCCGCACCTTCTCGCTGATCGAGCTGACCTCGCTGCTGCAGGGTGCGATCGCGTCCCCGCGGCGGCAGACCGTCGGCCGGGGCGAGCGGCTCGAGGCGAGGCTGCGACTCGTGGTGACGGTCGCGGCGACGCGGCGGCGTGCGGCGCAGGCCCCGGCGGATGAGCGCCAGTGGGACGTCTTCGACCCGTACGGCTACAGCCTCGACATCCACGAGACGGTCGCGGCGACGCTCGATTCGGCGACGCACGCGCTCGTCGGTGGGATCGCCGTGCTGACGGGCACCCGCGCGGCGGTCGGCGCGAGCCGCACCGCCTGAAGGCGAGGCGCGCGTCAGTAGAGGAGCATCGTCAGCCGGCGCCGCGCGGCGGCGACCCTCGGGTCGTCGTTGCCGGTCAGGGCGAAGTAGTCGAGCAGCCGCGTGCGGAGCGGTTCGCGCTCGGCGGCCGGCACCGCCGCGAACGTGTCGAGCAGCCGCGTGAAGGCGTCCTCGACGTGCCCGCCGGCCATGTCGAGATCCGCGACGGCGAGCGCCGCCTCCGCGTCCTTCGGGTCCTCCGCCGCGCGGGTGCGCACGTCGCCCGGCACCGTCTGCAGGCGCCCGAGCAGCTCGACCTGGGCGAGTGCGGCGACCGCCGCCGCGTCCCGCGGGTCCTGCGCGATCGCGGTGCGGAACAGCCGGGCCGCCTCGGCGTAGTCCTGCCGCTCGATGGCCTCGTACGCCTCGGCGTGCAGCGGCGGCAGCGGCTCGGGCTCCGGCTCGGCGGCGTGCCCCGGCCGCATCGGCCGTCACCGGTCGGGACGGATCCGGTCACGCCGTTCTGCGCGGCGAGCTCGAGCACCTGCTCGAACAGCGGCCGGAGCTGCTCCTCCGGGACCGCGCCCGCGAACAGCGGAACCGGACGGCCGGCGATCACGGCGACGACGGTCGGGCACCGACTGCGCCTGCAGGCTCTCGACGATCTGCGGGCTGCTGTCGTGGTCGACGATGGCGAGCACGAGCCGGCCCTCGGCGGACTCGACGACGCGCTGCAGCGCGGGCAGCAGCTGCGCGGACGGGGTGCTCCACTCCGCGACGACGGCGAGCACCACCGCGACCGTGCGGGAGAGCTCGACGAGGCGGGGCAGCTCCGCGTCACCGACCTCGATGACGACGCCGGAGGCCGGCGCCGTGGCGGGCGCCGCGGCCGGTCGCCTGCTGCGCCTGCTGGGTCTGGCGGGCCACCAGCGGCGCGAGGTCGATCGCGCCGCGGAGGCCGCTGATGGAAGCGCCGGGTACTGCGGCCACGTGCGTCACAACTCCTTCGCGGATATCAGCCCTTGAGCGTAGCCGAGCAGCTCGATGCGGTCCTTGGAGCCGGCGGGCGGCACCGAGAACAGCAGCTGGTAGCCGTAGGTGGAGCTGATCCCCTTCGTGGTGGAGCCGGTCTTCGCGAGGATCTTCGTCGCGCCGGTGGGCGTCACCTTCACCCCGGACTTCGTCGGGGTGACCTTCCACGTCTCCTGCAGCTGCACGGACACGAGCGCGCCGGAGTCGGCGGTGACGAGGGCCACCACGGATGCCGGGTCGGTGGCCGCGTCAGAGAACGCGACCTTCGCCGTGCTGCCGAGCCCCTTCGCCACGGCGGCCTTCGCCGCCTGGCCCGCGGCCTTCAGCAGCGGGTCGGCCGCGGTGTCGAACGCCTGGCCCACCGGGGCGCCCGACGTCTGCAGCAGCAGGCCGTAGTCGGCGGCGAGCTGCCCGGGCGGGACGCTGAGCAGGGTGGTGTCGGGCTTCACGCGCGCGGCACCGAGCACCGCGGACGGCAGCTTGGGCAGGTCGGAGGCGCTGCCGGCCGGCTTGAGGAGCGCCTGCACGTACTCGACCCGGTAGGGGTCGCGCGGCGTCTGCTGCTCGAGCGTGAGGGCCAGCGGCGCCGCCTTGGCATCCGCGGCGTCGGAGACCACCGCGAAGAGGGTGCGCGGCCAGGCGCGGGTGGCCTCGGGGAGGATCACGCGCATCGAGGAGGCGGCGGCGGGGATCGCCTGCGGCAGCGCCTGCTTCGTGTCGCCCTTGTGGATGCGGTACGCAGCGGTGCGGAGGGCGAGCGCCGGGCCGCCGAACCGCGCCGAGAGCGCCGGAGTCGGACAGCGACGCGTCCGCGTCCTTCTCCACGGCCGCCGCCCGCGCGACGATGCGGGTGGCCTGCTCCTCGGTCACGGCGACGGGAGCGACCGGGGCGATCGCGACGGTCGAGGTCGGCGCGGGCGCGGCAGCCATCGTGCTCTGGCATCCGGTGAGCAGCATCGCGCTCGCTGCACCGCCGACGAGCAGGGCGGAGAGGTTGCGCACCGAGCGGCGCCCCTTGGTCGCCACGACGGCGGGCTGCCGCGTCGGCCGGTACTTCGGCGGAGCGGGCGGCTTCGGCATCCGCTGCGGCGGCTTGCGGCGGGGCCCGCGCCGGCGCCGCAGGTGCACGAGCGCCCAGATGTAGAGGAGCAGCCCGAGCAGGGCGAGCACGCTCCCGGTGACGATCATCGGGGTCGCCCACGGCGTCGAGACGCGCATGGACCAGCGCACCTGCGCGGTCGGGGCGGGCGCGGTGCCGTCCGCGGCGACGAGCAGCGAGACGCTGTCGGGCACGTTGACCGCCCAGTCGAGGCTGCGTGAGGCGCGCGCCTGGTCGAGCCAGAGGTCGGAGCCGTTCGGATCGGGATGCCCGCCGGTGAGCCCCGCCACGACGGGCGCGGTGCGCACGACGGTCGGCAGGGCGGCTGCCGTCGGCGGAGACGCGGGCGAGGGCGTAGCGCTGGCCGGACAGCCACGCGGTGACGTCGGAGGTGCGGCCGTAGGCGGCGAAGGCGGTGCTGCTGCCGGCGAGGTGCACCCGCTGCACGCCCGGATGCGCGGTGAGCACCGATCCGGGGACGACGACGTACCGCACGTCCTTCGGCGCCGATGCGGAGAGGGTGACGTGGTCGGCCGGGCCGCAGCACGGTCCGCTCGGCGACGCCGAAGGCGATCAGGGCGGCCGCGACGACGAAGGTCACGAGGGCGAGCACGAAGCGCACGGATCGGCTCCTTCCGTAGATGCGGCGCGAGGACGCCGCGCCGATGGTAGGTGTGCGAGGGGTGCGCACCCGGGAGTCCCGTCGGCGTTGCCCCGCATCCAGGGGGCGGCGAGATCCCGCACAGTGTAGCCGCGGACCCCCGAAACCACGGGCCCGCCGCTCCCGGGCGAGAGGAGCCTGCCGCACCTACACTTGGCCGCGGCGCGACACGCCGCCACCCTGGACGTCTTATGCTGATGAGGAGCGACACGTGTCCGACGAGTCCGGCTTCACCACCACGATGCGCGGCTACAACCGCGACGAGGTCGACCGCGCGATGCAGGAGCTGCGTCGCGAGCTGATCAAGGCGAACAGCGGCCTCGCGGACGCGCAGCGCGAGGTGAAGCGCCTCGCCTCCCGCGTGGAGGAGCTCGACTCGGAGCTCGAGGAGGTCGGCAGCCCGACCTACGCGGGGCTCGGGCACCGGCTGGAGAGCCTGCTGCGCCTCGCCGAGGACCAGGCGACGCGCGTGATCGGGCAGGCCGACATCGACGCCCAGCGCCTGCGCTCCACGACGCAGGCGGATGTGGACCGGCTCCGGGTCGAGGCGGCGGAGCTCGCCGAGCGGCAGCTGGGCGATGCCCGCTCGCAGGCCGCCGCGATCCTCGAGGCCGCGCACGCCGAGGCCGACGGCGCCACGCACCGCGCCGAGCTCGGCGCCGAGACGACGACGCAGGACGCGCTGCGGGAGGCCGCAGCCATCCGAGGTGCGGTCGCCACCGAGGCCGCCGAGACCCGGGGCACCGCGAAGCGCGAGGCGGCCGCGATCCGCGCCGCCGCTGAGCGGGAGGCCGCGGAGCTGCGCGTCGTCGTCGAGCGCGAGACCGCGGCGGCGCGCGACGAGGCCGAGCGCGTGCTGCGCGAGAGCGACTACGCCCGGGCGGAGCTGCAGCGCGAGCTCGAGGCGCAGCGCGCCGACACGCACCGGGAGCTCGAGCGGCTGCGCGCGGAGGCGCAGGTGGAGCTCGAGCGCACCCGCGCCGACCTCGACCGCGAGGCCGAGGTGGCGAGGGCGGACATCGCCCGGGAGGCGGAGGCCGCGCGGCGCGACCTGCGGAACGAGCTCGAGGAGGCGCGCGTCGCGCAGTCGCGCGAGCACGAGGCGACGCGCGCGGCGCTCGAGCAGGACCTGAACGAGCTCCGGGCGCAGACCGCCAAGGAGGTCGAGCAGGCCCGCCTCGACCTCGACGTCGAGATGAAGGCGCGCCGGGACGAGGCGGAGCAGGACTACCTCGCCCGGCACCAGGAGGCCGTCGCCTCCACCCAGCGCTACCTGGACGACGCCAACGCGCAGCTGGCGGACGCCATCCGCCGCGCCGCCGACAAGCGGCTCGAGGCCGACGCGCTGGAGATGACGATCGAGGTGGACGGCCGCAAGCGTCGCGAGGCGTCGGAGACCGAGGCCGCGAGGCTCGTCGCCGACGCGCGCGAGCGGGCCGCGGCCATCGTGAGCGAGGCGGAGGAGCGGTCCGCCGGCCTCGTCCGCGACGCGGAGGAGCGGCTCGCCGAGCTGCGCGAGGAGCGCGACGGCATCGCCCAGTACTTCGAGACGCTGCGGTCGGCCCTCGGGTCGAGCCAGCGCGTCGACGTCGAGTCCTGATCACCGAGGACGGACGGTGAGGATCCGCAACGCCTTCCGCGCAGGCCTCGCCGGTGGTCTCGGCGTGCTGGTCGCGCTCGCGATCGGCGGCATGGTCACCCACCTCGCCACGATCCTCACGTACGTCGGAGCGGCGATCTTCCTGGCCCTCGGTCTCGACCCGATGGTCACGCAGCTGCAGCGGCTGAAGATGCCGCGCTGGCTCGCGATGATCGTCGTGCTCGTCATCGTGCTCGGGATCTTCGCGCTGATCCTGCTGCTCGTCGTGCCGGTGATCGTCAACCAGACGGCGAACCTCATCTCGAGCATCGCGCGACTACACGAACGGCCTCAGCTACAAGGCGTTCCTGAAACAGGCGCAGGCCGCCGTCCCGGCGGTCGACGTGCCGAGCATCGCCAACCAGGTGACGAAGTTCGTGCAGCAGAACGCGGGGAACATCACCGGCGGGGTGCTCGCGGTGGGGCTCGGGATCGCGAGCGGCGTCGCGGGCGGGATCATCGTCGTGATCCTGACCCTGTACCTGACCGCGTCGATGCCCGTCTTCAAGACGTCGCTCTACCGGCTGATCCCGATGTCGCGCCGCGAGCGGTTCGCCGATCTCGCCGAGCAGATCTTCCAGTCCGTCGGCCGCTTCGTGATCGGTCAGGTCTCGCTCGCGCTGATCAACGGGATCCTCAGCTTCATCTTCCTGACCGTCGTCGGGGCGAAGCTGCCGGCGGTCTTCGCGTTCATCGCGTTCCTCGGCAGCCTCATCCCCCTGGTCGGCACCATCACCGGAGCGGTGATCATCGTCGCGGGCCAGCTGCTGCTCGCGGACTCCATCTGGCCGGCGCACGGAGGCCTGCCGACCTGGCTGATCGTGGCGATCTACTACATCGTCTACATGCAGGTCGAGGCGTACATCCTGAGCCCGAACATCATGAACCGCGCGGTGAAGGTGCCAGGGGTCGTCGTCGTGATCGCGGCGCTGATCGGCGGCACGCTGCTCGGCATCCTCGGCGCCCTCGTCGCGATCCCGGTGGCGGCGGCGGTCCTGCTCATCATCGAGCAGGTCGTCATCCCACGGCAGGCCGAGGCGTAGCGACCAGGTCCGCCGGCACCTCGGTCGGCAGCGGCGCCCGATCCGGCGCGACCGCCGTCACGATCTCGTCGAGCACCCGCCGCACCTGGTTCTCCCCGACCCAGAGGTGCTTCGCGCCCTCGACGGGGATCAGGCGCGCCTCGGGGACGACCGCGAAGCGCTCCGCGGCCGCCGCGGGCCGCAGGTAGTCGTCGAGCTCGGGCACGAGCACGACGAGGCGCTTGCCGGAGCCGTGCCAGGCGGCGAGCTCCGCCTCGCTCGTGCGGTGCAGCGGCGGCGACAGCAGCACGGCGCCCTCGACCGGGTACGACAGGCCGTACTTCAGCGCGAGCTCGGTGCCGAACGACCAGCCGAGCAGCCACGGCGCGGGGAGGCCGCGCTCGGCGACGAACGACGAGCGCGGCGGCGACGTCGTAGCGCTCGGCGATCCCGCCGTCGTACTCGCCCTCGCTCGTGCCGCGGGGGCTCGAGGTGCCGCGGGTGTTGAAGCGAAGCACGGCGAGGCCGGCGAGGGCGGGCAGCCGTGCGGCGGCCTTGCGCAGCACGTGCGAGTCCATGAAGCCGCCCGCCGTCGGGCAGCGGATGCAGGCAGACGAGGGTCGCGACCGGCGGGGCGTCCACGGGCAGCGCCAGCTCCCCGACGAGCACGAGGCCGTCGACGGTGACGAGCTCGACGTCCTCGCGCACCGCGGCGAGCTCGGTCCCGCTGCGGATCGGCACCGTCTCGCTCACGAGATCCGCCAGCAGTGCGGATGCCAGTGCCGCCGCGCCTCGAGGTCGACGGTCTCGCCGAGCACGCCGTCGGCCCGCCAGACGACCACGTGCGCCAGGCCCTCGGGGATGGCGAGGCCGCAGCCGGGGCAGACGTACTGCTTCAGCGCCTGCGCGCCGGAGATCGGCTGCACGTTCCAGCGGCGGCCACGACGCGTCTCGACCCGGAAGACGGGGCCGACGCGCAGCGGTGCGCTCTCCTCGTCGTCCGCGGGTTCCCGCGGACGGTTGCGGCGTGGCACGAGCGGCGGATCAGTACCAGTTGTAGGCGTTCGAGTGCGCCCAGGCGCCGCACGGGGAGCCGTACGAGCCCTTGATGTAGCTGAGGCCCCACTGGATCTGCACGTGGTAGTCGTTCTGCCAGTCGGCGCCGAACGTCGACATCTTGCTGCCGGGCAGGGCCTGCGGGATGCCGTAGGCGCCGCTCGGGTTGTACGCGTGCGTGTTCCAGCCCGACTCGCGGTTCCAGAGGTTCACGAGGCAGGAGAACTCCCCGGCGCCCCAGCCGTTGCTCGCGACGAGCTGCGCGGCGTAGGTCTGCGCGGTGCCGACCGGCGTGGTGTAGCTCGCGCCGCCACCCGAGGAGGCGCCACCGCCGCCAGAAGCTCGATGCGGCGGCGGTCGTGTCGTGGACGACGATGACGGGCTTGACGGCCTTGAACTTGTCGCGCGTGACCGACACGAGCACGTAGCCGCCCTGGATCGGGAAGCGCTGCACCTTGTAGTCGCCCTGTCCGTTCGCACTGCTCAGCGAGGGCGCCGCCTCGGCGGTCGCGCCGGCGTACGGGTCCGTGACGGTGACGAAGGCGATGCAGGCGCAGGCGGCCATGGCGAATGCGCCGAGCACCCGGCGGCCGCGCGAGAAGGGCCTGCGGTAGGCCGGCCGCGCCGGCTCGGCGACCCGCACCGCGGCCCGTCGCTCGGACGGCCCGACGGGTCGCCGCACGTCCCGTGCCCGCGAGCGCGCGTCATGCGTGCGCTCCGAGGACGGAACGGTAGGGGTATCCGTATGCCTGCCCACGATCCCGTCACCCTAGCAAAGGGGTGGAAAGCGGCCTCGACCGACACCCCGTCCGTCACAGCGAGTCACATCCGTCACAGCATGTTCGCGTCGGTCAGCGGACCGCGAGCATGACCTCGATGAGGCCGTCGATCAGCAGGTCGACCTGCGCCTCGCGGTAACCCCGGCGCGCCGGCCGGAACGCGACTGCGCGCACCTCCTCGACCGACAGCGGCGCGCCCTCCTCGAAGTAGGCGCGCACCTGCTCGGCGAAGCGGTCCACGTCCTTGGTCCTGTAGCCGAGCGCGAGGGCGCCGACCCGCTCGAAGCGGTGCCCGTCCGGCCGGTCCATGCGGGCGATGATCTCCTTCGCGAGCGTGCGCGCCTCCGCGTAGTACGCCCGCTCCCCCGAGCCACGCATCACCCGGTCGCGCTCCCGGGTCGCGAAGGCGTCCTCGAGTCGCTCGAGCGCCGCGTCGACCGCGGCGGTCACGTAGCCGCCGCGCTGCATCGAGAAGGCGGTGCGCCGGATGTCCGCGGCCGAGACGCCGGGGTTGGTCCGTTTGTCGTCGTAGGCCGATCTCGCCGCGGCGAGGAAGCCCTCGACCTCCTCGACGTCGTACCCGAAGCGCCGGCCGCGCACGCGCGGGAATGGTGTGGTCGTCGCCATGGCGACATCCTGCCGTCAGCGCGTGATGAAGAGCAGGAGCAGCGCCGCTGCGGCGGAAGGAAGGATCGAATCGATCCGGTCGAGGAACCCGCCGTGACCGGGCAGCAGCCCGGAGATGTCCTTCACGCCGATGTCGCGCTTGATCATCGACTCGCCGAGGTCGCCGAGCGTGCCGCAGAGCAGGATGATCACCCCGAGGATCGGGCCGAACCAGATCGGACGATCGAGCAGCCACGGCGACAGCACGGTGGCGACCACGATCGCGGCGACCGCCGCGCCGGCGAAGCCCTCCCAGGTCTTCTTCGGGCTGATCCGGGGCGCCATCGGGTGCTTGCCGAAGAGCAGCCCGCTGAAGTAGGCGAAGACGTCGGTCGCCACGACGACGCAGACGAAGGACAGCGTCCACCACTGGCCGCCGTTCTGCGCGGTCAGCACTGTCGCGCAGGTGCCGAGCCCGGTGACGTAGAGCTGGACGAACGCCGTCGAGGCGAGGTCCCGGGTCGAGCGGGCCGCGACGGGTTCTCGACAGCGCCTCCTCCGCCACGCGCCAGGCCACGGCGAGCAGCACCGCGCCGACCACGGCGAGCAGCCATCCGGCCGCCAGGACCGGCTGGCCGTCGGCACCCGGCACCATCGCGAAGTAGGCGACCGGCTGCGCCAGCACGGCGGCCGCCGCCGACCCCGCCTTCGGCACGTGGATGCCCGTGTGCCGCAGCGCGCCCGCGAGCTCGTAGGTGCCGAAGCCGACGAGCACGACCGCGACGATGAGGAACAGCTGCTTCGCGAAGACCAGGCTGAGGACCAGCGCCGCACCGAGCGCGAGCCCGATGACGATCGCGAAGATCAGGTTGCGGCCGGTCCGCGCGGCGATGCGGGCGTTCGCCTCGTCGAACTGCTCGCGGCTGTGGCGCACCTGGTCGGCGATGTCCGAGCGGGTGGCGCGGATCTGCTCCTGCAGCTCCGCCGTCGTGCGGGGGCGCCGCCGAGGGGTCCGCCGGCCCTCGTCGTCCACGGGCCTAGACCTCGAGCAGTTCGGCTTCTTTGCGCTTCAGCGCGTCGTCGATCGCGTCGACGTGCCGCTTCGTGAGCGCCTCGAGCTCCTTCTCGGCCCGGGCGACGTCGTCATCGCCGACCTCGCTCTTCAGCGCGTCGAGGTCGTCCTTCGCGCGGCGGCGGATGTTGCGCACCGACACCTTCGCGTCCTCGCCCTTGCCGCGCACGATCTTGACGAACTCGCGACGGCGGTCCTCGGTGAGCTCCGGCATGACCACGCGGATCAGGGTGCCGTCGTTCGACGGCGTGCCACCGAGGTTCGGCGCCGTCGCGATCGCCCGCTCGATGTCCTTCAACGCGGTCTTGTCGTACGGCGTCACGACGAGCATCCGGGCCTCCGGCGCCTGCAGGGCGGCGAGCTGGCCGAGCGGCGTCGGCGTGCCGTAGTAGTCGACGAGGATGCGCTGGAACAGGGCGGGGTTCGCCCGTCCGGTGCGCACCGTGTTGAAGTCGTCACGGGCCACGTCGACGGCCTTCGCCATCCGATCGCCCGCCTCCGTCAGCACGTCCGCGATCACGTGGTGTCCTTCCCTCGATTGCGCCTGAAGTCTAGTCGGGCACGCCCCGAGCGACCGCTGACCGGCCTCACGGGAAGACGGCCGTGCCGACCTCCGCGCCGAGGATCGCCCGCGTGATCGTGTCGTCGCCGTCGATCCCGAAGACGCGCATCCGCATGCCGTTGTCCATGCACAGGCTGAAGGCGGTGGAGTCGACGACCTTCAGGCCGCGCTGCAGCGCATCGGAGTACGTGACGGAGTCGAGCTTCACGGCGGTCGGGTCGGTGCGCGGATCCGCCGTGTAGACGCCGTCGACGCCGTTCTTCGCGACGAGCACCTCGTCGGCGTGGATCTCGAGGGCGCGCTGCGCGGCCACGGTGTCGGTGGAGAAGAACGGCAGGCCGGCGCCGGCGCCGAAGATCACGATGCGGCCCTTCTCGAGGTGCCGGATCGCGCGCCGCGGGATGTACGGCTCGGCGACCTGCGTCATCGAGATCGCCGACTGCACCCGGGTGGCCGCGCCGCCCTGCTCGAGGAAGTCCTGCAGCGCGAGCGCGTTCATCACCGTGCCGAGCATGCCCATGTAGTCGGCACGCGTGCGGTCCATGCCGCGCTGGCTCAGCTCGGCCCCGCGGAAGAAGTTGCCGCCGCCGACGACCACGGCGACCTCGGCCTGCCCCACCGTCGCGGCGATCTGCCGTGCCATCGACTGCACGACGTCGGGCGCCACGCCGAGCGTGCCACCGCCGAACGCCTCACCGGACAGCTTCAGGACGACGCGGCGCATGTTCCTCCTCAGAACGAGTTCGGGTCGCCCAAGGCTAGCGGGAGGCCTCGATCGCCCCTGCGAGTCCCGGAGGACCGCCAGAACGACGTCGCGCGGTAGCTGGGCCCACAGCGCCGGTTCCGACGCGTCGCGAAGCGACGTGACGGCCGTGCGATGGGGAGGCTGACGCGGTACGCATGCGTACCGCGTCGACGCCCGAGCTACCGCGCGACGGTGAAGGGGTGAGGCTTACGCGCCGACCTTCGTGCGGGCGAAGCCGCTGACCGTGAGGCCCGCGTCCTTCAGCACCTTGCCGGTGGCGACCTTGCTGTCGCGGGCGTAGGGCTGGTCGGCGAGCACGACCTCCTTGAAGAACCCGGTCAGGCGGCCGTTCACGATGTTCGCGAGCTGCGCCTCGGGCTTGCCCTCGTTCTTCGCGGTCTCGGTCACGATCTCGCGCTCGTGCTCGACGACATCCGCCGGCACCTCCTCGCGGGTCGTGTAGCGCGGGTCGTAGACCGCGATGTGCTGCGCGACCGAGCGGGCCGTCTCGGCGTCGTTCCCGGCGTAGCCGAGCACGACACCGACCTGGGGCGGCAGGTCCTTGCTCGTCTTGTGCAGGTAGATGGCGAACTGCTCGCCGGTGACCTGCTTGACGCTGCGGAGCTCGACCTTCTCGCCGAGCAGCGCGGCCTCGTCGTCGATGTACGCCTGGACGGTCTTCCCGTCGACCGGCGCGGCCTTGGCGGCCTCGACGTCGGCGGCACCCGCCGCGGCGACCGCGTCGAGCACGGTCTCGGCGAGGGCGATGAAGCGGTCGTTCTTCGCGACGAAGTCGGTCTCGCTCGCGAGCTCGATCAGGGTCGCGACGCCGTCGCCGGCCTTCGCGGTGACGAGGCCCGCGGTCGTGGCGCGGCCGGAGCGCTTCTCGACGCCCTTCAGGCCCTTCACGCGAAGGATCTCGATGGCCTTCTCGATGTCGCCGTCGGCCTCGACGAGGGCGTTCTTGCTGTCGAGCATGCCCGCACCGAGGCGGTCACGCAGGGTCTTCACGTCAGCGGCGCTGAATGCGGCCATGGCTGACACTCCTTTCAGTGCGAAGGGTCGGCGGGGACGCCGGCCCTCGGGTCGAGGGGGAACGGCCGGAGGCCGCCCGGCTGCGAGAGGGTCTCGCTGCACGGACGGCCCGCGGCCGGTGGATCCGGATCAGGCGGAGGGCTCGGGGTCCTCGGTCGCGGCCGGGTCGGTGACCTTCTTGGGGCGGCGCTGCGCGGGCTTCGACTTCGCGAGCTCCTCGGCCTCGACGTCGGCCTCGGTCTGCGGCGCGTGCTCGGGGACGAGCCCGTCGACGGCCTCGGCCGTGAGGTCGGCGTCCGCCTGGGCGTCCGCGTCGTTCTCCTCGAGGGCTCGACCGGGGCCTCGGCGGCCTCGGGCTGGGCGGCGTCGGCGACCGGCTCCGCGGTCTCGGCGACCGGCTCCGCGGTCTCGGCGACCGGCTCGTCGGTCTCAGCGACCGGCTCGGCGACCTCAGCGGTCGGCTCGGCGTCGGTCCTCGGACGCATCCTCGGTGGACGCATCCTCGGTCGACGCTTCCGCGGCAGGCGCCTCGGCGGCGGGCGCGGCCTGCTCGGCGTTCTCGCTCGCCTGCAGGAGCTCGCGCTCCCACTCGGCGAGCGGCTCGGCCGCGTCCTGGCTCGAGCCCTGGTGACGCTGGATGAGGCCCTCGGCCGCGGCGTCGGCGATGATCCGCGTGAGCAGCGCGACGGAGCGGATCGCGTCGTCGTTGCCCGGGATCGGGTAGGCCAGCTCGTCGGGGTCGGCGTTCGTGTCGAGGATGCCGATCACCGGGATGCCGAGCTTCTTCGCCTCGTCGACCGCGAGGTGCTCGCGCTTGCGAGTCGATCACCCAGATGGCGGACGGCGTCTTGGAGAGGTTCCGGATGCCGCCGAGCGTCTTCTCGAGCTTGTCGCGCTCGCGCCGCTGGATCAGCAGCTCCTTCTTCGTGTAGCCCTTCGTCGTGTCGTCGAAGTCGACGAGGTCGAGCTCCTTGAGACGGTTGAGGCGCTTGTGCACGGTCTGGAAGTTGGTGAGCAGACCGCCGAGCCAGCGCTGGTTGACGTAGGGCTGGCCGACGCGGGTCGCCTGCTCGGCGATGGCCTCCTGGGCCTGCTTCTTCGTGCCGACGAACAGCACCGTGCCACCGCGGGCGACGGTCTCCTTGACGAAGTCGTAGGCCTTGTCGATGTAGGCCAGCGACTGCTGCAGGTCGATGATGTGGATGCCGGAGCGCTCCGTCAGGATGAAGCGCTTGACCTTCGGGTTCCACCGGCGGGTCTGGTGTCCGAAATGCACGCCGCTGTCGAGCAGCTGGCGGATGGTGACGACGGCCACGGCCGTTCCTCTTCTCTGCACCCGACAGGGGGTGCGGTTGCGGTTGCCGCCGGACACGCAGGTCTGCGGTCCGGCCCTGGCGCCCTGCGGCGCGTCCGCCCTCGTGACCGAGGGACCGATGGACGGCGCTCGCGCGATCGGGCGCGCGAAGTCACCCCGCGGACGGGGTGCGGCCAGCAGTCTAGCAACTCGCCGGGACGCGGCCGGGCGGGACGTCCGCTCCTCCCCAGGCGGCGCGCGGCGCGCCAGCGGTGCGGTCCAGCGGCGCTCACCGCTCCCGCGCGCGCCGGCGCCGGGAGCACGATCGGCCCGTGATCGCCGCCCTCCTCGCCGCCGCGCTGCTGCTGGCGCCGGCCGGCAGGGCGGCGCGCACGCCCACGTGGGCGTGGCCGATCGCGCCGCCGCATCAGATCGTCCGCGGCTTCGTCGCGCCCGCCTCCCCGTACGGCGCGGGGCATCGGGGCATCGACCTCGCTGCCGCACCCGGCACGCTCGTCACCGCGCCGGCCGATGGCACGGTGCTCTGGGCCGGGCGGATCGTCGATCGCGGGGTCGTGTCGATCGACCACGGTGGCGGGATCCGCTCGAGCGTCGAGCCGGTCGAGCCGCTCGTCGTCCGCGGCCAGCCGGTGCGACGGGGTGAGCCGATCGCCCGGGTCGCGACCGGGGGCACGCATCCACCGGGGGTGCTGCACCTCGGCGCCAGGACCGCGGCCGGGTACGTGTCGCCGCTCACCTTCCTCGGCGGCCTGCAGCGGGCGGTGCTGCTGCCGCTCGACGGCGCGCCGCGCGGGACCGTCAGCCGGCGTCCTCCTGCACGGCGCGCGGATGGGCGAGGCGGTAGCTCTCGGTGAGCCGCTCCATCGAGACGTGCGTGTAGATCTGCGTGGTGCCGAGGCTCGCGTGGCCGAGGATCGCCTGCACGGCGCGGAGGTCGGCGCCGCCGTCGAGCAGGTGGGTCGCGGCGGAGTGCCGCAGGGTGTGCGGCCCCGAGGGCCCCGACCCCGGGACCGCCTCGAGCAGGTGCGACACGAGCCGGTGGACACTGCGCGGGCCGATCCGGCCGCCTCGGTCGCCGAGGAAGAGCGCGGCGCCGGCGCCGTCGCCGCGGGCGGCCAGCGCGGGCCGCCCGCGCTCGAGGTAGGCCGAGAGCGCCCTCGCCGCGGGCACGCCGAACGGGACGACGCGCTGCTTGTCGCCCTTGCCCGTGACCCGCACGGTGAGCGAACCGAGATCGAGGTCGTCGACGTCGGCACCGCACGCCTCCGAGACGCGGAGGGCGGAGGCGTAGAGCAGCTCGACGATCGCGAGGTCGCGCTGCGCCTCCGGCGCACCCTCCGCCGCGCGGCCCTCCAGCACCTCGAAGAGCTCGCGCATCTGCTCGCCGCCGACGACGCGCGGAAGCCGGCCCTGCGCCTTCGGGGCGCGTAGCCGGGCACCGGCGTCGGTGGGGGCGTGGCCCGAGCGGTGCAGCCAGGCGGTGAGGCTGCGGGCGGCCGCCGCGCGCCGGGCGAGCGTGGCGCGGGCGAGGCCGGCGCTGCTGGCCGCCCACAACCAGTCGCGCAGGAGCTCGAGGTCGAGGTCGGCGGCGTCGGTGATCTCGCGGGTCGCCGCGAAGCGGGCGAGGTCGGCGAGGTCGGACCCGTAGGAGCCGATCGTGTGCGCCGAGTACCCGCGCTCGTGCTCGAGGTGCAGACGGTGCGCCTCGAGCGCCTCGGGAAGGAGCATGGCGACCAGGATGCGGCGGGTCAGGTCTCGACGTCGACGCCCATGCCGTCGAACACCGCATCCGGGGTGTCCGCGATCACCTCGGTGCCGTCGGCGGGCAGCAGCGACCAGCCGACGCGGCCGTCGTCGTAGCAGGTGAGGACGCCGACGGCGCGGCCACCGTCGAGACCCGCCACCCCGCCGCCCGGCGCGCGGAGTGCGATCGTGTACGCGGTCGCCGGGGCGACGAACACCGGGATGCCGGCGAACACGCTGGTCGTGGCGTAGTGGAGATGGCCGCCGAGGATCGCCCGCACGTCCGTGCCCATGAGGACGGCGGCGAGGCGGTCCTGCCCGGTGAGGTGCAGCCGCTGCAGGCCGGTCACCTCGACCGGCACGGGCGGATGGTGCAGCGCGACGACCGTCCCGTGCTCGGCGGGCTCGGCGAGGACCGCACGGAGGCGATCGAGCTGCTCGTCGTCGAGGCCGCCCTCGACCCGGCCGGGGATCGACGTGTCGAGCAGCACGAGGCGGAGGCCCCGTACGTCGTGCACCGCATCGATGGGGTCAGTGGACGCCGGGAGGCCGAGCAGGTGCGCGCGCATCGCCGCGCGGTCGTCGTGGTTGCCGGGGACCGCGAGCACGCTCGAGGGTGGCGGCGTCGAGCACGGCTCTCGCTGCGCGGTAGGCGTCCGCCTCGCCCTCGTCCGCCACGTCGCCGGTGTGCACGACGGCGTCGACGGGCACACCGCTGCCGGCCAGCGCATCGAGCGCCGCCGCGAACGTGTCGCCGGTGCGGACGCGGCCGTGCAGCAGCCCCGAGGCGGTGAAGTGGCTGTCGCTGATGTGGCCGATGCGATGGGTCGCGGTGGGCTCCCGGCTCATGGCCGTCACTGTAGCCAGGACCCCCGACGGGTCAGCCGGTGGTCTGCGAGTCGATCTTCAGGACGCCGTTCTGCCGGACGAGCCGGAAGGTGTCGTGCTCGACGGTGCGCGTGCCGTCATTCGCGACGTAGGTGAGGGTGGCGCTCGCCTCGTCGGGGGCGCTGCCGCTGACGCCCGTCGCGGTCACGCTGCTGTACTGGCCCCAGAACTCGTCGTAGTAGGAGCGCCCCTGCGCCTTGCCCTGCTGGAAGGCGGGCGTGAGGCGGTTCCAGCCCGCGTCCGTGTTCCCGGGCAGCAGCGCGAAGTAGCTGCGGATCGCGTCGGCGAGCTGCGCGCTCGTCGGCGGTGCCGCTCACCGGCGCGGAGCTCGACGTCGCGGTCGGCTTCGGCGTCGCGTGAGGGGGTCCCGCTCGGCGAGGGGCTCGGCGACGGTGGACGGGGTCGGGCTCGGGGACGCCGATGTCGGGCGCGGGGTGGCCGACGCCGGCGTGGACGAGTGCGCGGGCGGGCTCGCCGACGTGCTCGGTGTCGCCGCCGGGCGCGTGCGCGAGGAGCAGCCCGCCGCCGATGAGCGCGGCGAGCACCAGGACCACCAGCACGACGATCAGGGCGGTCGAGTCCTCCGCGGCGGCGGCCTCCCCCGTCGTCAGCCGGACGAGGCAGCGGGCGGTGGCGGCGGAGCCGGGTCCTCGGCGAGCGCGACGGGGGCGACCGGTGCCGGCGTGGACGCTGGCGGGCGCGACGCTGCCGGGGTGGGCGTGGCGGCGCCGCGTCGACCGCCGCAGCCTGAGCAGGGGCGAGCACGGCTGCCGCCGCGATCGGGGCGGCCGCGGCGGCCGGCTCCGGCCTCCGGCTCCGGCTCCGGCTCGGGTTCGGGCTCCACCTCGGCCGGACGTCCGCGGCTCCGGCTCCGGCTCCGGCTCCGGCTCCGGCTCCAGCTCGCCTTCCGGCTCCGGCTCCGGCTCGGCCCTCGACGTCCGGCTCGGGCTCCGGCTTCGACTGACGGCCGCTGCCGCGACCGCAGCCACGGCAGCGGCGGGCAGCACGGCGGTCGGGGCGTCGTCGTCCTCGTTCCACGCAGCGGTGGCCTCCGGCTCGACGTCACGCCCGGGCAACGGCTGCGTGATGGGCTCGGACTCCGCGGAGTGCTGCAGCAGGTCGAGGCGGCCGGCGACCTCGCGCATGGTCGGGCGTCGCGCGGGATCCGCAGCGAGCATCTCGAGCAGCAGCGGGCCGAGCGCGCCGGCATGCCGCGGGGGCGTGAAGTCGCCCATCGCGACCCGGTGCAGCACGGCGATCGAGTTGAGGTCGGTGCCGAACGGCGGCTCGCCCTCGACCGCGGCGTACAGGGTGGAGCCGAAGGAGAAGACGTCGGAGCGGAAGGTGGAGTCGTCGCCGCGGGCGACCTCCGGCGCGAGGTAGGCGGGCGTGCCGTGCACGAGGCCGGTCGAGGTGAGCGTGGTGTCACCGAGCGCGCGCGAGATGCCGAAGTCGCTGATCATCGCGCGGCCGTCCTCGGCGATCAGCACGTTGCCGGGCTTCACGTCGCGGTGCACGATGCCGAGCTCGTGGGCGGCCGCGAGCGCCGATGCGATCTGCGCCCCGATGTGCGCGACCTCGCGGGGCGGCAGCGGGCCGTGCTCGCGCAGCACGGCCGACAGCGGGGTCGAGGGCACGTACTGCATGACGAGGCACGGCTGCCCGTCCTGCTCGACCGCGTCGAAGACGGGGACCGCGTTCGGATGGTGCAGGCGGGCCGCGATGCGCGCCTCACGCATCGCGCGGTTCTTCGCGAGCTCGGCCTCGGCGTCGGAGACGCCCGGCTGGGTGCGCAGCTGCTTCACCGCGACGGGCCGCTCGAGCAGCTCGTCCCAGCCCTCCCAGACGACGCCCATGCCGCCGGCGGCGATGATCTTGACCAGGCGGTAGCGCTCGCTGAGGAGTGCGGAGCGCAGTTCCACGGTCGGCCACTCCTCTCGCCCGGTCGGTTGCGAGCGGGGCGAGCCTAGGGCCGCATGCCGCAGGCGAGGGTGGGAGTGTCGCAGGACCTCGATCAGCGGCCGGCTCGCCGCCATCCGCCGTCGACCGGCCTGCTCAGCGACGCCTTCGAGCGCGAGCATCCCGAGCGCGCCGGCGGTGTCGACGACGCCGAGCCCCGCCCGGCGTGCGACGTCCGCCGTCGACCGCGAGCGGGCGCCGAGCGCGTCGAGCACGCGCCGCTCCATCGGGTCCGCCGGCGGCTCGAGCCCGTCGAGCGTCGCCGAGCATCGTCCGGGTCGGCGACGAGCTCCGCCATGTCCGCCGGCGTCCCGGACGCAGACGGCGTCGTACTCGCGCAGCAGCCGGTGGCAACCCGCCGACGTGGCCGAGTAGACCGAGCCCGGCACCGCGCCGAGCGGGCGGCCGAGTGCCGCCGCGTGGCCCGCCGTGTTCAGCGAACCCGAGCGGGCGCCTGCCTCGAGCACCACCGTCGCTCGGCTCGCCGCGGCGATCAGCCGGTTCCGCTGCAGGAAGCGCCACTTGGTCGGCGCGAAGCCGCAGGGCAGCTCGGCGAGCACGGCGCCCTCGGCGGCGATGCGGCTTCAGCAGCTGCTCGTGGCCGCTCGGGTAGAAGCGGTCGAGGCCGCCGGCGAGCACGGCGACGGTGGTGCCGCCGCTCGCGAGCACGGCTCGGTGCGCGGTGCCGTCGATGCCGTAGGCCGCACCGGAGACGATCGCGAAGCCGCGGTCCGCGAGTCCCGCCGCCGCGTCGGTGGCCACCCGCTCGCCGTACCCGGTGGCGGCGCGGGCGCCGACCAGCGCGATCGAGCGGCGCGAGGCGCACGACCGCATCCGGGTCGCCGAGGCACCAGAGCGCGAGCGGCGCATGCACGCCGAGGTCGTCGACGCCGAGGGGCCACGCGTCGTCGCCCGGCAGGAGCAGGCGGATGCCGAGATGGGCGGCGTTCCGGAACGCGCGGAGCGCCGTGTCGCCGTCGAGGCGGGGCCGCCAGCGGTCGAAGCCCTCCGCGAGCTCCCGCCGTCCCGACGGCGGCGTGCCCTCGTGCAGCACGGCGAGCGCCTCGGCGGCCCCGAAGGCGCCGACGAACGCACCGGCGACGCCGTCCCCCGGCTCGGCGATGCCGGTCCAGGCGCCCCGCGCGAAGGCCTCGAGCGCGCGCTCCGGATCCGCCGCGTCGGGCCGGACGCCGGCGACGGCGGCGAGCAGCTCCTCGTCGCTGCGGCCGAGCAGGCCGCTCATCGGACGTTCGCCCGCAGGCTGAGCGCGGTGCCGAGCTCTCGACGGCCGGGCCGCGGCACGTCCGCGAGGTCGGCGACCGTCCAGGCCAGCCGGAGCACCCGGTCGTAGCCGCGCATGGTCAGGATGCCCTTTCTCGAGCGCCGCATCGAGGGGCGCGCGCACCTCGGGCGGCAGCCGCCGGTCGGGATGCCGCCACCAGTGCCCGGGCACGTCGCCGTTCACCGTCCAGGGCGTTCCCGCGAGCCGGGCGGCGGATCGGGCCCGCGCCGCCTCGACGCGGGCCCTCGCCTCCGAGGTGGGGAGCCCGGGCCGATCGTCCCGAATCCGCAGCTGGGCGGCCGAGACGCGATCGACCCGCAGCTGGATGTCGATCCGGTCGAGCAGCGGGCCCGAGAGGCGGTCCAGATAGCGGCGCCGGGCGACGGACGGGCAGACGCACTCGCCGTCCTTGGTGCCGAACTGCCCGCAGGGGCACGGGTTGGCGGCGAGCACGAGCTGGAACCGGCCGGGGAACCGGGCCGTCGCGGCCGCGCGCTCGATCGTGATCCGGCCGGACTCGAGCGGCTGGCGCAGCGCGTCGAGCGCGGCGGCGGTGAACTCGGGCGCCTCGTCGAGGAAGAGGATGCCGCCGGACGCCCGCGCCGCTGCCCCGGGCCGGATCCAGGCGCTGCCGCCGCCGACGATCGCCGCCGGGGTGGCGGTGTGGTGCGGCGCCTGCCAGGGCGGCCGGCGGCGGAGGCCGCCCGGCGACCGCCTCGCCCGCGAGCGACGCGATGCAGGTCGCGTCGAGCGCCGCCGCCTCGTCGAGGTCGGGCAGCAGGCCGGCGAGACGCGTGGCGAGCATGGTCTTGCCCGCTCCCGGCGGCCCGACCATCAGCACGTGATGCGCCCCGGCCGCGGCGACGAGCAGGGCCGCGATCGCCTCGGCGTTGCCGACCACGTCGGCGAGATCGGGCACCGGCGGCTCGGCGACCTCGATCGACCGATCGGGCACCGGCTCCACCGGCACCGGCTCGAGCTCGGCCCCGTGCGCGATCGCGAGCGCCCGCAGGCTGGGCACGGCGAGGATCCGGACGCCCGAGACGAGGGACGCCTCCGCCTCGTTGGCGGTCGGGACGACGACGGTGCGACGCCCGTTCGCGCGGGCGGCGAGCACGGACGGCAGCACGCCCAGGGACCGGCCGGAGGCGTCCGTCGAGCCCGAGCTCGCCGACGTGCACGACGCCGTCGATCGCGGCGGCGTCGATCACCCCCTGGGTGACGAGCACGGCGACCGCGATGCCGAGGTCGAAGGCCGAGCCGTGCTTCGGGAGCGCCGCCGGCGAGAGGTTGACGGTGAGGTGCCGGGTCGGCATCTCGAAGCCGGAGTGCTCGATCGCGCTCCGCACCCGGGCCTGCGCCTCCCGGAGCGCCGCGTCCGGCAGGCCGACCAGCTTCAGGCCCGGCTTCTGGTTCGTCAGAGCCGCCTCGATGTCGACGAGCCGGCCCGTGAGGCCGAGCAGCGCGACCGCCGTCGCCCGACCGGGCGCGCCGCTCATGCGGCTGCCCGCAGGTGGTCGATGCTCGCCGGGGCGCGCAGCGGTGCGAGCACGCCGATGAGGTCGATGCGGGTCGATCTCGCGCGCACTCCGGGGTGCGCGCGGCGCCAGGCGCCGGCGAGCACGCAGAGCCGGGTGAGCTTCGCATCCGTGACGCCTTCGAGCGGATCGCCGTACGCGCGGCTGCGGCGGGTCTTCACCTCGACGATCACGAGCTCGCCGTCGTCGAGGGCGACGATGTCGACCTCGCCCGCCGGGCAGCGCCAGTTGCGGTCGAGCACCCGCCAGCCCATGCGGCTGAGGTGGTCGGCGGCCAGCTGCTCGCCCAGCCGGCCCAGGTCGTCCTTCACGGTCACGGACGGCAGCCTGCGGCGCCGCGGGCAGCGAGCGGGGGCGGTCGTGCGCGCGACGCCGGGGAACGCCCCGGCGAGGGCCTGTGGAGGAGCGGATGCCCGTGAGCTTCGGGGTCGCGACTTCGGGCCCGCGCCACTACCCCGGCCGGCGGTGCACCGAGGACCTGCCCTCGGGACGGGCTCAGCTGCCCCGATCCGTCAGTCGGCGAGCGCGACCCGACGCGCCCCGAACCGCCGCAGCTCCGGCGCGAACGCGAGCGCGAGGCCGACGGCGAGGAAGAGGATCATCGCGACCGGCAGCGAGCCGAGCCCGGCGGTGTCGAGCAGGACGGAGCCGAGCAGGGCCCCTCCGCCGATCCCCACGTTGAACGCGGTCGTCTGCAGCGCGCCCGCGACGTCCCGGGTGCGCGGCGACGCCGTCCGCATCATCCGCGTCTGCAGCAGCGCCGGCACGCCGCCGAACGCGACGCCCCAGACCGTGAACGCGACGAGCTCCACCGGCGTGCTCCGCACGGCGAGGGCGAGCACCAGCACCGAGGCCATGACCAGGAGCACCATCGCGACGAAGCCGCGCTTCGGCAGCCGGTCGGCGACGAACCCGGCGAGCACCAGGCCGACCGCGCCCGCGCCGCCGAACAGGAACAGCAGCATCGGCACGGATGCCGAAGGCAGACCCGCAGCGCCCGTGAGCCAGGGGGCGACGTAGGTCGAGAGCGTGTTCTGTCCGATCATCAGCGTGAGGATCGCCGCGCAGAGCAGGATGACGCCGCGCAGCGAGCGGTCCTCGCGCAGCGGCAGCGGGATCTCCCCCGTCGCGAGCGGCTGGCGGTGCTGCACGGGCGGCAGGAAGACCACGACGACGAGGGCGAGCACGAGCACGATCCCGCCGATGAGCAGGAAGGCGGTCCGCCAGCCGAGGGCGTGGCCGATCGCGGTCCCGACGGGCACGCCGAGCACGAAGGCCGCGGATCCGCCGGCGGCGGTGATCGCGATCGCCCGGCCGAGCCGTTTTCCGGCCACCAGGTACGCCGGATAGGTGGCGACGACGCCCCAGAACAGGCCGTGCGCCGCGCCGCCGAGGATCCGCGCCCCGACGAGCACGCCGTAGTTCGGGGCGAGGCCCGCGAGCACGTTCGCGACGGAGATCACGACGAGCACCACGATCACGAGGCGCTTCCGCGAGATGCGGCGGGTCAGCGTGGTGAGCGGCGTGGTCGCCGCGACGACCGTGCCGGCGAAGATCGACACGAGCAGCCCGGTCGTGGCGACTCCGACGCCGAGGCCCTTCGCCATGTCGGGCAGCAGCCCGGTCGGCAGGAACTCGCTCGTCACCGACACGAAGATCGCTCCCGCGAGGGTCAGCAGTCCGACCCACGGGAAGGGCGGGAGGACGGAGGGCGAGGACGCACGCGAGGACACGACAGAGCCGATCGGATTCGAGGGGGGACGACCGTCGATGCGGCCGGGCGCTTGCAGCGCTGGAAGGTGACGCCGTCGTCGGCATCCATTCAATCGGACGGACCCGCCCCGACACGCCCGACAGGGCGATCAGCCCCCCGATGCGCCGCCGGTGCCCAGCACATTCCCCACCGGCTGGGGCGCCACGGATGCTTCGCCGCGCCAGGATCCCCGTCGGTTCGTCGCGCGCTACTCGTCGAGCGCGAGCTCCTGGGGCAGCTCGAGCTCCTTCGCGGAGAGCTCCTCGACGTTGACGTCCTTGAACGTCAGCACGCGCACGCTCTTCACGAACCGGTCGGCCCGGTACACGTCCCACACCCACACGTCGTGCATCTGCAGCTCGAAGTAGAAGTCGTGCTCGGTGTCGCGGCGCGTGAGCTCCACCTCGTTGGCGAGGTAGAAGCGCCGCTCGGTCTCGACGACGTACTTGAACTGGCTGACCACGTCGCGGTACTCGCGGTACAGGGCCAGCTCGACCTCGCGGTCGTAGTCCTCGATCTCGTCGTCGTCCATCGCGCGCAAGTCTACGGTCGCGGCGCGGGAACGCCGGGCTCGGCGGCGTCCTCCGGGACGGCGTGCAGCCAGGTCGTCCGATGCCAGTCGCACGGGCCGTGCTCGCGGATCGCCGCGTAGTGGTCCCTGGAGGCGTAGCCCTTGTTGCTGCGCCAGTTGTAGACCGGGTGCGTCTCGTGCCGCTCGATCATGAGGCCGTCGCGATGCACCTTCGCCATCACGGATGCGGCCGACACGGTCGCGCAGTCCCGGTCCGCCTTGATGCGGGTCACGATGCGCGGGAGCACCGCGACGCCGAGCGCGACGAGCCCGGGCGTCAGGTAGTCCCAGTTGCCGTCGAGCACCACGACCGCGCCGTCGAGCGCCACCCCGGTCGCAGCGAGCGCGACGAGGGCCCGGGCGCCCGCGAGGCCGAGCGCGCGCGGTGAGGCCCTGCCCGTCGATCTCCGCGTTGGTCGCGAGCCCGACCGCGGATGCCGCGGCCCAGTCGGCGACGCGCGGTGCGAGGGCGACGCGCTGCGGCTCGGGCAGCAGCTTCGAGTCGCGGAGCCCAGCCGGGATGCGCTTCCTGAGCCGGGTCGAGCACGGCGACGCCGACGCCGAGCGGGCCCGCGATCGCGCCGCGGCCGACCTCGTCGCAGCCGATGACGACGCGTCGCGCCCTCCGCGGCGAGCGACCGCTCGAGCGCGAGCCCAGGCGGACGGCCGGCGCTCATCCGGCCTTCGGGACCCCGGCGAACGTGTCGGGGTAGTTCGAGAGCACGCTCCAGCGGCTGATCGGCCAGGAGATCACGAAGGCGCGGCCGACGACGTCCTTGATCGGCACGAACCCGTGGCTCGGGGTGTCCGTGTTGTAGCGGGAGTCCTTCGAGTTGTAGCGGTTGTCGCCCATGACCCAGAGGTCGCCGCTCGGCACCGTCACGTCGAAGGAGGTGCCGGAGACGGCCGTGGTGCCCGGCTGCTTCAGCACGTACGGCTCGTCGAGGGGCGTGCCGTTCACGCTCATCTGGCCGAGCGCGTTGCAGCACACGACATGGTCGCCGGGCAGGCCGATCACGCGTTTGATCAGGTGATCGTTCGCGTCCTGCGACGACATCCCGACGAGCGAGAGCAACTGCTCCCCCACCGTCCCGAGCGGACCCGGCGGGGCGGCGACCGTCGGCTCGAGCCACTCCCCCGGGTCCTTGAACACGACGACGTCGCCACGGTGCAGCGGGATGAGGCCGGGCACCAGCTCGTCGACGAGGATCCGGTCGTTCACCTGGAGCGTGTTCTCCATCGACTCGGACGGGATGTAGAACGACCGGATCAGGAACGTCTTGATCAGGAACGAGGCGACGACGGCGACGACCACGATCACGACGAGGTCGCGCAGGAACGCTGCGGTCCCCCGGTCGCGCTTGGTCTCGCGCCGACGCGGGCGCCGATCCGCCGGGTTCTGCGGAGGGCTCTCGATCACCTGCGAAGCCTCCCCCGGCACGGCGACTGCCCCGCACCGCGGGCCAGTGTACGACCCGGCTCGAACGGGGTCGTCAGGCGGACCGGCGCGGCCCGCCCGCGCGATCAGGCGTCGCGCTTCTCCTTGATCTTGGCCTTCTTGCCCCGCAGCTCGCGCAGGTAGTAGAGCTTGGCGCGACGCACGTCACCCTTGGTGACGACCTCGATGTGGTCGATCACCGGGGAGTGCACCGGGAAGGTGCGCTCGACGCCGACCTGGAAGCTGACCTTGCGGACCGTGAAGGTCTCGCGGACGCCGGCGCCCGAGCGGCGGATGACCGCGCCCTGGAAGACCTGGATGCGGCTCCGGTTGCCCTCGACGATGTTCACGTGCACGCGCACGGTGTCGCCGGGACGGAACTCCGGGACGTCGGATCGGAGGCTCGCGGCGTCGACCGCGTCGAGAAGCTGGCTCATGACATGTCTCCTTGGGCTCGCCGCCGGTCGTCCCGGATCGTGGCGCCGGTCGGCGCCGCTGAAGAGGAGGCCGCTGGACTGAGAAGAAGGTCCCCCTGCGGCAGGACCGGCCGCGGCACGATCCACCATTCTGCCACAGCCCGGGCGGGCTCAGCGATCGGACGGCTTGATCACGATGTACTCGCCCGCGTCGATCGGCGTGCGGGCCTGCTGCGGCTGGTAGCCGAACGCCGCCAGCGTCTCCCGCATGCGGGTGCGGACGTCGGTCACGAGCTCCCGGCCGCCGAGCCAGAAGCCGCCGATCAGCGCCGCGACGGCGAGCACGCCGAACCAGGTGGTCGCCGCGCCGAAGAACCCGAAGCCGATCACGGCCGCGCGTGAGGACCGCGAGGACGGCGGTGTCCGCGCCGCCGAGCATCCGCCGCTGCCGCACCGTCGCGCGGGCCGCGAAGACCACGGCCAGGGCGAGCAGCGCCACGGCGAGCAGCGGCGCGAGCAGCGTGACGCTGAGGAAGCCGCCGATGCCGCCGCCCCAGATCGCGTAGCCCGTCAGCACCCAGAGCGGCAGCACGACGACCGCCGCGAACTGCCACAGGAACGCCGCGCGCCGGATGAGGCGCCGGGGGCCGTTCGGATGCTGTCGGACATGCCGGAAGCGTAGATCCGGCGGCACTGCGGAGGGACCGGGTTCGCCCAGGGCGTGCTGAGGATCCCCGCACGAGCGGCCCGCGGCCTCGGTCTAGGGTCGGATGCCGTGATCGAGTTGCGCACCCAGGCCGAGATCGAGGCGATGCGGCCCGCAGGGCGGTTCGTCGCGAGCGTGCTGGAGCGGCTCGCCGCCGAGACGCGCGTCGGGATCGACCTGCTCGACCTCGACCGCATCGCCCACGAGATGATCCGGGAGCGCGGCGCGGAGAGCTGCTACATCGACTACCACCCCTCGTTCGGTGCGATGCCGTTCGGCAAGGTGCTCTGCACCTCGGTGAACGACGCGGTGCTGCACGGCCTCCCCCACGACTACCGCGTGCAGGACGGCGACGTCGTCAGCCTCGACTTCGCGGCGAGCGTCGACGGCTGGGTGGCGGACAGCGCCGTCACGGTCATCGCCGGCCGCGCGCGGCCCGAGGACGAACGGCTCATCGCCACGACGCAGGACGCCCTCGCCGCGGCGATCGCCGAGGCCCGGCCCGGCAACCGGCTCGGCGACATCTCCAGCGCGATCGGCGCCGTGTGCCACGACGCGGGCTACAGCGTGAACCTCGAGTTCGGCGGCCACGGCGTCGGGCACACGATGCACGGCGACCCGCACGTGCCGAACGACGGGCGCCGCAACCGCGGGCTCAAGCTGCGGCCGGGACTCGTGATCGCGATCGAGCCGTGGCTGCTCGAGACGACGAACCGCATCACGACGGATCCGGACGGCTGGACGCTCCGCAGCGTCGACGGCTCACGCGGCGCGCACTCCGAGCACACGGTCGCGATCACCGACGGCGACCCGATCGTGCTCACCGCCCGCGGCTGACGCCGAACCGCGCCGTGCACGGCTTCCGGGACGCTTGTACGGCGGCGACGCCGTACGGAAGCGACGCGCAGGGGCTACGCGGCGGTCAGGCGGGCGGCAGCAGGTCGGGGCGCATCCGCCGCGTGCGGTCGAGCGACTGCTCGCGCCGCCACGCGTCGACGGCGCCGTGGTCGCCGGAGCGGAGCACGGCCGGCACCTCGAGGTCCCGCCAGACGGCGGGCTTCGTGTACGAGGGGTACTCGAGCAGCCCGTCCTCGTGGCTCTCCTCGTCGAGGCTCGCGGGGTTGCCGATCACGCCGGGGACGAGGCGCGCGGTGGCCTCGATCATCGCGAGCGCGGCGACCTCGCCGCCGTTCAGCACGAAGTCGCCGAGGCTCACCTCGAGCACCCGGGCGCGCGCCGCGGTGTGCTCGACCACGCGCTGGTCGATGCCCTCGTAGCGGCCGCAGCAGAAGACGAGGTGCGGCTCGGCGGCGAACCGGCGGGCCGTCGCCTGATCGAACCGCTGCCCCGCAGGGGTGAGGAACACGACGAGCGGATCGTCGCCGACGAGCGGTCGAGCGCCTCGCCCCAGGGCTCCGGGCGCATCACCATGCCGGCGCCGCCGCCGTAGGGGGTGTCGTCGACGGTGCGGTGCCGGTCGTGCGTGAAGTCCCGGAGGTCGACCGCGCGCACGTCGAGCAGGCCGCCCTGACGGGCCTTGCCGATGAGCGAGACGTCGAGCAGCGTCACCAGCTCGGGGAAGATGGTGACGACGTCGATCCGCACGGTCAGTCCTGGTCGGCGGGCTGATCCGCCTCGGCGGCCGCGGTCTCCGCAGACGCCTCGCCGGCCGCGTCGGGGGCCTCGTCGTCCGGGTTCCGCGGAGCGTCGTCGGGCAGCTCCTCGAAGAGGCCGTCGGGCGGCGTCACCACGATGCGGCGACGCTCGACGTCGACCTCCGGGACGATCGCCCGCACGAAGGGCACGAGCACCTCGCGGTCCCCGACCTTCACCACGAGCAGGTCCTGCGCGGGGAAGTGCTCGAGCCGGTCGATCACCCCGACGACGGCGCCGTCGCGGACGACGTCGAGGCCGACCAGCTGGTGGTCGTACCAGGCGTCGGGCTCGGCGGCCTCGGCCGGGTCCTGATCGATCCAGAGGATCGCCTTCGTCAGGCTCTCTGCGGCCGTGCGGTCATCGACGCCGACGAAGAAGCCGACGGGGTGCCCGTTGTACCAGCGCAGCTCGGCGAGCTCGAGACGCTTGCCGTGCCACGGCGAGGTCTCTGGGACCTGCAGCGAGAACGACGCGCCGGGCGTGAAGCGCCGGTCGGGGTCGTCCGTGAAGAGCTCGAGCTTGAGCCCGCCCTTCAGGCCGTGCGGCTTCGTGAGGCGCCCGACCCGCAGCTGCGTCTGCGCGGAACGGGCCCGTGCGGCGGCCACCTACCTGTCGACGTCGACGACGTCGACGCGGACGGATCGGCCGTCGGCGAGCGCACCGATCACGGTGCGCAGCGCCTTCGCGGTGCGGCCGGCGCGGCCGATGACCCGGCCGAGATCGGCCGGGTCGACGCGCACCTCGAGCAGCTCGCCGCGGGGGGTCGACCGGGACTCCACCTGGACGGCGTCCGGATGGTCGACGATCCCCTTGACGAGGTGCAGCAGCGCGGCCTTCAGCATCAGGAGTTGTCGGCCTGCTCGGGCGTCTCGTGCTCGACGGTGGTGCCGGACTCGGCCTCGTCGACGCGCTCGGCGTCGGCCTCGGCGTCGGCCTGCACGGCCGCGACCGCGTCCTTGACCTCGGACTTCGGGCGCACGACCGGGTTCTTCTTGGCGTCGGGCTGGAAGGCGACCTTCTCGCCCTTCACCTCGACGCGGTTCTGGGCGTTCGCGTCGCCCTTGAAGCGACCCCAGTCACCGGTGAGCTTCAGGAGCGCGGCGACCTGCTCGGTCGGCTGCGCGCCGACGCCGAGCCAGTACTGCGCCCGCGCCGAGTCGACCTCGATGACGGAGGGGTGCTCGGTCGGGTGGTACTTCCCGATCTCCTCGATGACGCGGCCGTCGCGCTTGGTGCGCGAGTCGGCGACGACGATGCGGTAGTACGGGGGCTCGGATCTTGCCGAGCCGCTTCAGGCGGATCTTGACAGCCACGGTCTGGTGTTCCTCACATGCGAGACGAATTTGATGAGCATCCGGCGGTCCGGGGGCGTGGGGCACACCCGGTGCGGAAGCAAGACGATCCGCCCGCGTGCCCGGATAGAGGGTCGGGGCTCGCGGACCCGACGGACCATTCTGCCAGATCCGGGGCGCCGCCGGCGACGAGGCGGGAGAACCGGCAGGATCGCGGCGCGTCGCGGTCACGCCGAGGCGGCGGCGAGGCGCTGCAGACCGCGGGTCACGCCCACCTCGGGCGCCCAGTCGAGGTCACGCCGGGTGCGCCGCTGGTCGAACCAGTGCGCCGTGGAGAGCTGCTCGGCGAGGAACCGGGTCATCGGCGGCTCGTCCTCGCCGGGGCGGATGCGCCAGACCAGCTCGGCGACGGCGCCCGACCGCGACCGCCAGCGGCGTCGGCACGTGCAGGCGGGGCGGCGGCACGTGCGCGGCGGCGCAGAAGGCCGCGAACAGCTCGCCGATCGGCCGCGGCTCCCCCGAGGTGAGCACGTAGGCGTTGCCGTGCGCCACGTCGATCCGGTCGAGCGCGGCGAGGATGCCCGCCACCGCGTCGTCGATGTAGCAGGTGTCGACGAGGGCGGCGCCGGTGCCGACGATCGGGAGGCGGCCCTGCCGGGCCCGCTCCTGCACGCGGGCGACGAGCTGCGGATCCCCCGGACCCCAGACGATGTGCGGCCGCACGGCGGTCACCGCGAAGCCGGGCGCGTCGGCCGCGAGGGCCAGCAGCTCGGCCGCCGCCTTCGTGCGCGCGTAGTCGCCGCGCGCCCGCTCGGGCTCGGCCGGCGCGGCGCCGTCGCCCATGATCGAGCTGCCGGTGTGCGCCACCGAGGGCGAGGAGACGAAGACGAACCGGGTCGCTCCCGCGGCTCGCGCGTCGGCGAGCAGGTGCCGGGTGCCCTCGACGTTCACGGCGACGAAGTCGGCGGGGTCGCCGGTGAAGGTGACCTTCGCCGCCAGGTGCACGACCGCGTCGACGCCCTCGAGCGCGGCACGGCGGGCGTCCGGGTCGGTGACGGTCCCGAGCACGTCGACGACGCCGGCGACGCCCGACGGCCTGCGCTGCAGCGTGCGCACGTCGTGGCCGGCGGCGAGCAGCGCCGCGGCGACCGCTCCGCCGAGGTAGCCGCTCGCGCCGGTGACGAGCACCGCGCTCACAGCGGCCTCGCGCGCCCGCCGCCGAGCACGTCGGTCGCCCAGGTGGCGAGCAGCGCGCGGTCGATCTTCGAGTTGTGGCGGATGTCGGTCGGCAGCGCGGGCATGCCGAGCACCGCCGCGACGGGCACCCCGACCGCGGCGCGGACCTCGTCCGCCCGCTCGAGCGGCAGCACGCCCGGCGGGCTCGCCCTCGGCGATCACGACGAGCTGCTGCGTGCCGCGGGGGCCGACGCCGACCGCCGCGGCCCGCGGGATGCCGGTCGCTCTCCGCGCGCTGCTCGATGCCCACCGGGGTGAGCACGCCGGCGGCCGTCACGATGAGATGGGGCAGGCGACCCTCGACCCAGAGGCGGCCCTCGTCGTCGAAGTGGCCGACGTCGCCGGTGCGGTGCCACGGCTCGGCGGCGGTGCCCGCCTTCGCACGCCGGTCGGTGAGCCAGAGCCGGTCGTAGCCCTCGAGCATGTGCGGGGCGCTGATCTCGATCTCGCCCGTCACGCCCGCCTCGGTCGTGCGCGGGCCGCCGGGGACACCGTCCGCGTCGAGCGGCGCGATGCGGACCCGGGCGCCGGCCGCGGGACGGCCGACGCAGACGCCGTTGCCCGTCCCGGCCTCGCGGATGTCCTGCAGCGTCACGTCGGTCACGAAGAGGCACTCGGTCATGCCGTACGGGGTATGGATCGTCGCTTCCGGGAAGAGCGTCGCCGTGCGCTCGAGCAGGGGGCCGCCGAGCGGGGCACCTGCGGACAGCAGCAGGCGGATGTGCGCGAACGCGTCGCCCTGCTCCCCCGCGGTGGCGACGACGTTCGTCATGGCGGCGGGCGACAGGAAGATCGAGTCCGCGTCGACGGCCCGCACCGCCGCGGCGAGCCGCTCCGCCGTCAGGGTGGCGGGACGCGTCACGTCCATCTCGGGCGTCGCGGTGCGGCAGCCGAGCGCGGGGCCGAGCAGCGCGAACGGCGCGAAGCCGGCCACGAGCCCGCTGTCGGGGCCGAGTCCGCACTCGCGGCGGAGCGCGTCGCGCACGCCGCCGAGCCGGCGGTAGGTGTAGCGGACGCCCTTCGCGGGCCCGGTGGAGCCCGAGGTGAACAGCACGGCGGCGAGGTCGTCGGGCGACGGCGGCTCGGGCAGCGGCCGAGTCCTCGCCGAGGGCGGCGAGCTCGGCGAGCGTGTGACGGGCGCCGAGCGCCGCCTTGGCGGCCGAGGTGATCGGGCCTGCGGCGATCCGCACCCCGGGCCAGCGCAGGGCGCGGGCGATGCCGAGCGCGGCGGGCACGCCGATGATCCAGTCGGGCCTCGCGCCGTTCACGGCGCGGGTCATGCCGCGCAGGCCGAGACCGGCATCCGCCACGACGACCACCGCGCCGATGCGGAGGCATGCGTAGAGGGCGGCGGTGAGGTCGGCACCGGGCGGGACGAGCAGGGATACCCGCTGGCCCCGCCGCACGCCGACGGCGAGCAGTCCGGCGGCGATCGACTCGACGCGGCGGGTGAGCAGGCGCCACGAGACTCGGCGGACGGCGGTCCTGCGGTTCGGCCGCATCTCGACCAGCGCAGTCGACGCCTCGTTCCGCCGCGCCTCGAGCACGCTCCAGAGCGGCTCGTACTCGGCGGACCGCTCCGGCTGCGCCTCCGGCCCGGTGCCGCCCGTCGCGATCTCGTGGGCGTCGAGCCACGCGAGCACGGCGGCGGCGACGTCGGCGTCCTCGGGCACGAGGTGGCCCGCGCCTTCGAAGCGGTGCACGTCCGCGTGCGGCATCCGGCGCATCAGGTCGGCGAGGTAGCGCTCCTGGAACACGGGATCGGCCGGCCCCCAGAGCAGCAGCACCGGCACGGTCAGCCGTCCGGCGCCGTCCGCGATGCGGCGCAGCTCCGCCGCCGAGGGGTCCTCGCCGTGCGCGGGGATGTCGCGCACGAACTGCCCGATCCCGCCTCGCCGGGCCGCCGAGGCGTACGGGGCCCGATAGGCCGCCCTCACGTCCGCGGGGAGCGACGGATGGGCGATCGCGAGCGTGGTGTCGAGGAAGGCTGTCGTGGACGACGTGCCGGCCCGCGTCACCGCCGGCGCGAGCGCGAGCCGCAGCAGGAGCGGCAGCGCGTCGAGGTCCGCGTCGTGCAGCGCCGTGTTCGTGAGCACGACGCCGGCGGTCAGCGACGGATGGTCGACGGCCCAGCCGAGCGAGATGATCCCGCCCCAGTCGTGGCCGAGCGTCACGACCGGGCCGGTCAGGCCGAGCTCGTCGGTGAGCATCCCGAGGTCGGCGACCCGCTCCGCGACCGTGCGCGGCACGTCGGTGCGCTCGGACCAGCCCATCTCGAGCTGGTCGACGGCGACCACGCGCCACGGCCGCGAGGCTTCCGCCGCAGCGGCGACGACGTCGCGCCAGAGGAAGCTCCAGGTGGGGTTGCCGTGCACGGCGAGGATCGTGCCGACGGGGGTCACGCCCGCCGCGGCGAGCGCCTCCCCGCTGTCGAGCAGGTGCCAGGTGCGGCGCTCACCGTCCGAGGACGGGGCCTGAACGAGGCGCGACCACGCCGGATCGAGCCCGGTCAGGCCCTCCGGCGGTCGTGTCGCGGCAGCGGCAGCGCTCACCACGCCAGTTCGAGCATCGAGGTGTTGATGCCGCTGCCGATGCCGCAGAGCAGCACGCGGTCGCCCTTGTGCAGCTTCGAGGACTCCTGCGCGAGCGTGATCGGGATCGACGCCGGGCCGACGTTGCCGTACGCCGGGTAGGTGACCGGGACGCGGCTGCGGTCGAGGCCCGCCGCCTTCACGAACGCGTCCGTGTGCACGCTGGAGACCTGATGCATGATGTAGCGGTCCATGTCGGCCCAGTTCCAGTCGCGCTTCGCCTCGGTCCAGGCGGCGGTGACGAGCTCCATCCCGCGGCGCAGCAGCGCCTTCGAGTTGGTGAACATGCCCTCCATCGTGCCGATGCAGAGGTCGTTGAACTCCGTCGCGGCCCGGGTGATGCCGCCGATCATCCGGTGGCCCTCCGGATGCCGGTCGGCGCGGCCGAGCACCGCGGCCGCGACGCCGCAGCCGAGGGTGAGGCTCGCGAACTCGCTCATGAACTGCGCGCGGTCGAGGCCCTCCTCCGAGAGCCGCTTGATCGTGTTGACCTGGATGTCGCTGACGTCCTCGCCGTCGATGACCATCGCGTAGTCGATCTGGCCCGACTCGATGAGGCTCGCGGCGAGGTTCATCCCGTTCACGAACCCGAGGCACGCGTTCGAGATGTCGAAGTTGATCGCGTTCGACCCGAGGCCGAGCCCGTGGTGCAGCCGCACCGCCACGCTCGGCTCGATGTGCCGCTTCGTCACCGAGGTGTTGATGAGCAGCCCGATGTCGCCGGCCTTCACGCCCGCCTCCCGCAGCGCCTGGTTCCCCGCCTGCAGCGACGCCTCGTCGAGCGAGAGGTCCGCGCTCCAGTTCCGCCGCTCGATCACGCCGGCCACGCGCTCCAGCAGCCCGGTGGGCAGGCGGAGCTTCTTCAGGATCGGCTCCAGGCGGCGCTCGATCTCGAAGGAGGTCGTGACGATGGGGGCGAGCACGCTCGCCACCGAGAGCAGGGCGACATTGCGGTACGTCGACGTCGCGTTTCCGTCCAAGGGGGACTCCAAGTCGTGCGAGCGGCGCGAAATGCGCAGCATCCTTCAGTCTGCCGTCTTTCTGACGTGTCATCAGCCGGATGAGGCGGACTCACTGCCTGAGGCGCCGCCACCTGCCAGGATCGTCGGATGGTGATCGACTTCGCCCGCTCGGAGCGCTCGACCCTCGGGCTCGAGTGGGAGCTGGCCCTGGTGGACCAGCAGACCGGTGATCTGGTCGGCGCGGCGCCCGAGCTGCTCGCCGCGGTCGCCCGCGATCACGAGCACCTGGCGCCGCACATCACGAGCGAGCTGCTGACCAACACGGTCGAGGTCGTCTCCGGCGTGAACCGCACCGTGGGCGCGGGCGTCGCGGACCTCACCCGCACGATCGAGGCCGTCACCGAGGCGGCGGAGGCGCGCGGGTTCGAGGTGATCTGCTCCGGCACGCATCCGTTCGCGCACTGGTCGGAGCAGCAGGTGACCGCGAAGGAGCGGTACGCGACCCTGATCGACCGCACGCAGATCTGGGGCCGGCAGCTGCTGATCTGGGGCGTGCACATGCATGTCGGCATCGACGATCCCGCCAAGGCCCTCCCGATCCTCGACGCGCTGCTGACCTACTACCCGCACTTCCAGGCGCTCAGCGCCTCGAGCCCGTTCTCGAACGGCGAGGCGACGGGCTACGCGTCGAGCCGGGCGATGCTCTTCCAGCAGCTGCCGACTGCCGGGCTGCCGCCGAAGCTCGCGCAGTGGAGCGAGTACGAGGCGCTCGTGGACGACCTCGTGCACGTCGGCGTGATCGACTCGTGGGACGAGATCCGGTGGGACATCCGCCCGTCGCCGAAGTGGGGCACCGTCGAGGTGCGCGCCTGCGACGGGCTGCCGACGACCCTCGAGGTCGGCGCGCTGGCCGCGCTCGTGCAGTGCCTCGTCGACGACTTCTCGCAGCGGCTCGACGACGGCGAGACGCTGCCGACGATGCAGCCCTGGTTCACGCGCGAGAACAAGTGGCGTGCCGCCCGCTACGGCATGGACGCGATCATCATCGTGAACGCCGCCGGCGACGAGCGACTCGTCGAGGACGACACCCGCGAGACGATCACGCGGCTCGAGCCGGTCGCGGAGCGGCTCGGCTGCCTCACCGAGCTGCACGACCTCGAGCGGATCATCGACACCGGCGCCTCCTACGAGCGCCAGGCCGTGGCGGCCGCGAAGGCGGGCGGCGACCTGCGGGCGGTCGTCCGCTCCCTCATCTCGGAGCTCCGGGACGGCTTCCCGGCCTCCTGACCTGCCCGGCCGTTCGCCACTTTCTGCGGTCATGAGCGCCTTGAGGCCGCAGAAAGTGGCAACAGCCGAGGACCTGGGTCAGCCGTTCCTCGCGTCGCGCCAGCGCAGCCAGCGCTGCACCGCGTCGAAGTCGAAGTCCGGGCCGCTGATGCCGATGGTGAAGAGGCGCACGCCCGCATCGAAGAGCGCATCCGCCTCCGAGTCCTCGCGGCCGCGGAGCTCGTTCGCGATCTCGATCTCCGCGACGTCGCGGCCGACCTCGTCCGCGTGCCGCTGCAGCACGTCGAGCTTGTGCCCGAGCTCGTCCGGCCCGGTGAAGCCGTGCCAGATGTCCGCGTGCTCGGCGACGATGCGGAGCGTCTTCCGCTCCCCCGCGCCGCCGATCAGGATCGGGATGCGGCGCACGGGCGGCGGGTTCAGCTTCTCCCAGCGCGCCCGCACGATCGGCAGGTCCCGGGCGAGGGCGTCGAGCCGCGTGCCCGGCGTGCCGAACTCGTAGCCGTACTCGTCGTAGTCCTTCTGCTTCCATCCGGCGCCGGTCCCGAAGACGAAGCGGCCGCCGGAGATGTGGTCGATGGTCCGGGCCATGTCGGCCTGCAGGTTCGGGTTGCGGTAGCTGTTGCAGTTCACGAGCGGCCCGAGCTCGATGCGCTCGGTCTGCTCCGCCCACGCGGCGAGCTCGGTCCACGCCTCGAAGTGCAGGCCGTCGGGGTCGCCGGAGAGCGGATAGAAGTGGTCCCAGTTCAGCGCCATGTCGGCGCCGAGCTCCTCGGCGCGGGCGACCGCGTCCCGGTGCTGCTGGTACTGCGCGTGCTGCGGGGCGATCTGCACCGCGATCCGGACGGGACGGTCCTCCGCCTTGAACGCGCCGCTGCTCATGCCCCTGCGCCGCCGAACTCGCCGGTGCCGACGAGGATCGCCCGGCCGAGGGTGTGGAAGTGCAGGTTGAAGCCGAGCACCGCGGGGGTGGCGTTCGCGCCGAGCTCGAGCCGGTCGGTGTCGACCGCGTGCACGACGACGAAGTAGCGGTGCACCCCGGTGCCCTGCGGCGGGGTGGCGCCGATGAAGTGCGGCATGCCGCATCTCGTTCAGCACCGGCGTCGCGCCCTCGGGCAGCGCGCCGCCCTGGGAGCCGGCGCCGGACTCGAGCGAGGTGACGGTCGCCGGGATGTTCGCGACGGCCCAGTGCCAGAAGCCCGAGCCGGTGGGCGCATCCGGGTCGTAGACGGTGACGGCGTAGCTCTTCGTGCCCTCCGGTGCGCCGGACCAGGACAGCTGCGGCGAGACGTCGCCGCCGCCCGCGTCCGCGCCGTACTGGGCGGCCTTCAGCGGCTGCCCGTCGGTCACGTCGGTGCTGGTCAGGGAGAAGGACGGCACCGGGTCGAGCCGGTCGTAGGGGTGGTAGTCGCGATCACTCATGGCTGAACGTTAGGCAGGACCCGGTGAACGGTGGCTGGGACGCCAGACGTACGGCGTGGTGGTCGTCGACGGCGACGAAGCCGAGCCGCTCGAGCACCGGCCGGGAGTCCGCCGAGGCGTCGACCTGGAGGTACTCGATGCCCCGCTCGAGCGCGGCGCGGGCCCTGCGCGGCGACGAGCGATCGGTAGATGCCGCGGTCGCCGCCAGCCCTCCGAGCGTGGAGCCGCCCCACAGGCCGCCGAACCCGGTGCCGGGCTTCGCGGCGAGCCATGCGGCGGAGACGATCTCGCCGCCGGCCTCGGCCACGAACACCGTGAAGTGGTCGGGGTCGTGCGCCGACTCCCGTGGCGAGGTCGTCGCCGAGCCAGCCCAGTCCTCGCCCCAGACCGCCGACTCCATGTCGGCGATGCGCGCGAAGTCCTCGGCGTCGGAGGTGCGCCGGATGCGGATGCCCTCGGGCGGCTCCCCCGCGGCGACCATGTCGGCGGCGACGCCGATCAGGACGGTCTCGGGGTCCTCAGGCTCGAACCCGGCCGCGATCAGGCGCTGCGGCAGGTCGGCGGGGCGGTCGTGCGCGCGGGTCTTCCACTCGACCTCCTCGCCGCGGGCGGCGAAGTGGTCGCGGTGCCGGGCGATCTCGGCGTCGAGCGCGTCGCCCTCGAGTCCCGACATCGGGTCCGCTCTCGACGAAGCCCTGCTCGCGCCCGGTCACGCGGACGAGGTTCCCGAACCGCTCGAACACGACGCCCGGCGGCGGATCCGGCTCGACCCACGGCCGAAGGCGGGCGTCGTAGAGGTCGCGGAGCTGCGCTGGCGTCACGCCGTCAGCGTCCCACGGCGGGGCGCGCGGACAGCCGCAGCGCCTCCCCGAGCTCGGGCCGCTGGAAGACGAACCCCGCCTCGAGGAGCCGCTGCGGAACGGACCCAGCGGCTCTTCAGCACGAGCTCCGTCTCAGTGCGGATGAGCGCGGACCCGAGCTCGAGCAGCGGGCGAGGCGCAGGCAGGCCGATCGGCGCACCGACCACTCGGCGCACCTCGCGCATGAGCGTGCGGTTGTCCGAGGCCTCAGGCGCGGCGAGGTTCACCGGGCCGTCGAGGTCGTCGCGGGCGGCGAGGAAGCGCACGGCGCCGACCACGTCATCGAGGTGGATCCAGCTGAAGCGCTGCCGGCCGCGCGAGGAGGAGGGCCGGTACCGGTGCGCGGTCCCGGCGGCGACGCGCGCTCGCGTGGCGGGCCACGGCCCGTCGAGCTGCGGACCGCCGAGGCCTGCTCGCGCCAGCCGGGTGAGCGGGACCATCACGCTGCCGGGCCCGAGCACGATCGCGGTGCGGAGCGCGACGCGGCGGACCGCCGGCAGGTCGGGCGCGAAGAACGCGTCCTCCCAGGCGCGGGCGACGTCCACCGAGAAGCCGTCGCCGATCTCGCCGTCCGCCTCCGTCATCGGCCGGTCGTCGGCATGGCGATAGATGGTCGCGGTCGAGGAGTTCGAGCCAGACCGCCGGTGGCGCGACGGCGGCGGCCCGCGCCAGCTCCTCGTCGTATCGATCCGCGACCGCAGGATCGCGCCCGGTTGGCCGCGCGTGTACCGGCAGTTCACGCTCCGGCCCGCGAGGTTCACGAGCAGGTCGGCGCCGTCGAGGAGCCGGGCGATCGCATCCGTGTCGCCCCACGTCGCGTGCGCGCCGCGGCGTCCGATGGTCGAGACGGTGACACCGTCCGCCGCGAGGTCCGCCTGCAGTCGGCGCCCCATGAACCCGGATGCACCCGCGATCACGGCGCGGCGGAGGGGAGACGGATGCTGCCGCCCTGGTCGTCGCTCATGGGTCCATCCTTCGCGGAGCCGGACCGCGCAGCAGCGACGGCGGGCGCTGCGAGGATGAGCCGGGTGGACGAGGACGCCTTCGACGAGCAGCGGCTCGCCTCGTTCACGTCGCGGTACCGCGGCCGCCTCGATCCGACGCGACGCGCTGCGCTGGGCGCGCGATCCGCTCGCCCCGTCGGTCGACGGATCCGAGTCTCCTGGGCTGCTGCTCGAGCGCAGGCGACAGGCGCTCTATCGCGGCGCCGCCGACCCGGCCGAGGCGGCCGGCTTCCGCCTGGACGCGGCCGACCTGGGAGCAGGACCTCGAGCTGGCCCGTGCCGCGCTCGAGCCGATGGCGATCCTCCCGGCACCCGACATCGCCGCGCGAGCCCGAAAGGCGTCCTGCCTGGCGGCTCCGCCTGGCGCTCGTGGCGGCCGCGCTCGTCGTCGCGATCGTCGGCCTGGCGATCGGCACGCGAGCCCGACGGCGCGCTCCCGCTCCCGCTCCCACGCGCACCGTGGCCGGCCCGTTCGCCGCCGGCGTCCCGGGCGTGCTCGTCGCGAGCGCCTCGGCCGCCCACGGCGCGAAGGACCCGGAGCGGGCTCGACGGCGGCGGCCACTACGTGACGCTGGTCGTCACCTGCCAGGGCGCCGGGCGACGTCGAGGTGCGACTGACCGACGGCACCGACGCCCGCTTCGCCTGCATCGACGCCTTCCCGCGCACCGCCGTCGCAGCCGAGCACGGCCCGGCTGTCCGGCTTCGGGTACGCCGTCGAAGGTCACGGGGAGCCCGAACTGGGCGCTGACGGTCAGCCGCTGAGGCGCGGGCGAGGCTCAGGCGGTTCCGGAGGTGCGGCGCGGCTCGATCTTCAGGATGACGCGCTGCTGGTCGCGGCCGCCCCACCACGCGTACGGGCCGCCGGTGTAACGCTGCGACAGCGCCTCGATGTGGTCGGCGGCGCCGTCGGTGATCAGCTCGACGACGGATCCGCGCACCTGCGTGTAGTGCGTCGGATCCGTCGGGCTGGAGATCGCGACCGACACCCGGGGGTCCCGCTCGATGTTCCGGGTCTTCTGGTGCCCGGCGACCGTGTTGATGAGGATGTGCTCCCCGTCGGTGTCGGCCCAGGTGAGCGTGAGCTGCGGGGATCCGTCCGGCATGGTCGTGGCGAGGTAGCAGATGGCGCGGTCCTTGAGCAGGGCGGCGAGGTCGTTCGGCAGAGGCACGACGCGCAGCCTAAAGGGCCGCCGCTGGGTGGCCCGCGCGGCGTGACGCGATCAGACGGGCTGGAGCGGGACGCGGTCGTCCGGCTCGACGACCCGGACGGCGTCACCCGGTCGCACCTCGCCGCCTTCGAGCACGATCGCCATCACGCCGGCCCGGCGGACGATCCCGCCGTCCGCATCGCGGCCCACCATCCGCTTCAGCAGTCCGGGCTCGTAGGCGTCGATCTGGGTGCAGGGGTTCCGGAGGCCCGTGACCTCGACCACGGCCTCGTCTCCGAGCTCGAGCCGGGTGCCGGCCGACAGGCGCGAGCAGGTCCACGCCCCGCGTGGTGATGTTCTCGCCCATCGCGCCGGGCGGCACGGTGAAGCCCGCGTCGTCGACCTCGTCGAGCAGCTCCGCGTGGATCAGGTGCACCTGCCGGAGGTTCGGCTGCGACGGGTCGCGCGCCACCCGGGAGCGGTGCTGCACGGTGACGCCGGCGTGCGCGTCGCCCTCGACGCCGAGGCCGGCGAGCAGGCGGATGACGTCCGTCGTCCGCTTCGAGAACCGGTGCTCGCCGTCACGGGCGACCGCGACGACGACGGGCTCGGCCATCTAGCGGCCGAGCAGCTTCTGCATCGCGGCGAGGTCCTCCTCGGACGGGCCGCCTGGCCGGTTGCCGAGCCCGAAGCCCGCGCCGCCCGCGGTCTGCGGGCCGGTGGGGCGGCCCGCGGCGAGCGCCGCGTTCTCGGCGGCGCGCTTCGCCGGGTTGCCCGACCGCGATCCGCTCTGCTTCTTCTTCTGCGCCTTGCCGCGGCCGTAGGAGGCGCCGGGGATGGGGCCCATGCCGGGCACCTGCGGCACCCCGCCGCGCGCGACGGTCTTCATCATCTTCGCCGCCTGCTCGAAGCGCGATGACGAGCTGGTTCACGTCGGTGACCGACATGCCCGACCCGCGAGCGATGCGGGCGCGGCGGGAGCCGTTCAGGATCTTCGGGTTGCGGCGCTCGGCCGGCGTCATCGACTGGATGATCGCCTCGGTGCGCACGATCTCGCGCTCGTCGAAGTTCTCGAGCTGCTCGCGCATGCCGCGGGCGCCGGGCAGCATCCCGATCATCTTCTTCAGCGAGCCCATGTTGCGCAGCTGCTGCATCTGCTTCAGGAAGTCCTCGAGCGTGAAGGTCGCCGTGGCGAGCTTCTGCGCGACCTCGAGCGCCTCGTCCTCGTCGAAGGCCTGCTGGGCCTGCTCGATGAGGGTGAGGATGTCGCCGAGGTCGAGGATCCGGCTCGCCATCCGGTCGGGGTGGAACGGCTCGAAGTCGGTGAGCTTCTCCCCCGTCGACGCGAAGAGGATGGGGCGCCCGGTGACGCTGGCGACCGAGAGGGCCGCGCCGCCGCGGGCGTCGCCGTCGAGCTTGGTGAGCACGACGCCGGTGAAGTCGACGCCCGTCCTGGAACGCCTTCGCGGTCGCGACGGCGTCCTGGCCGATCATCGCGTCGATGACGAACAGGACCTCGTCCGGATCCGTCGCCTTGCGGATGTTCGCGGCCTGCTTCATGAGCTCGGCGTCGACGCCGAGGCGGCCGGCGGTGTCGATGATCACGACGTCGTGCTGCTTGTCGCGCGCGAAGCGCATCGCGTCCTTCGCGACCTTGACCGGGTCGCCGACGCCGTTGCCCGGCTCCGGCGCGAAGACCGTGGCGCCCGCCTGCTCGCCGACCACCTGCAGCTGCTGCACGGCGTTCGGGCGCTGCAGGTCGGCCGCGACGAGCAGCGGCGTGTGCCCGTCCGTCTCGAGCCACTTCGCGAGCTTGCCGGCGAGCGTCGTCTTGCCCGCGCCCTGGAGGCCGGCGAGCATGATCACGGTCGGCGGGTTCTTCGCGAACTCGAGCCGGCGCTGCTGGCCGCCGAGGATGCCGATGAGCTCCTCGTTGACGATCTGCACGACCTGCTGCGCGGGGTTCAGCGCCTTGTTCTCGGCGGCGCCGAGCGCGCGCTCCCGCACCGCGGCGGTGAACTGCTTGACGACCTCGAGGTTCACGTCCGCGTCGAGCAGCGCGCGCCGGATCTCGCGGACCGTGCCGTCGATGTCGGACGCGGTGAGGACGCCCTTGCCGCGCAGGTTCGCGAGCGCCTGGGTGAGCCGGTCGGAGAGCGTTCCGAAGGTAGCCATAGGCCGGCGAATTCTACCGCTGGACCGTCAGCGCGCCGGATGCGCACCGCCCGTGCCTCAACGCCCCCAGTACCCGACCACCGCGGGGACGACGGAGTTCCCGCGCGGAACGGCCCCGGATCCGCATGAATGGGATGCGCAGGCTCGATTTCTCCGGCGTTCGCGCAGTCGTCAGGCGAGCTCGGCGAGCAGCGCGCGCTCCTCGTCGTCGGTGAGGCCGGCGCCGTGCGGGTTCGGGCGCCGGCCCTCCCAGGACAGCACGTCCGCGAGCGTCTCGGCGAGGGGCCGGTTCACCAGGCCGGCGGCGCGCGGCCCGGTCGCCCGAGCGCGCGTTCATCCCCCACCAGTCGGGATCCCGGAGCCAGAGCGGCAGGGACTTCGGCCCCGACCACTCCTCGACACCGTGGTCGGCGAGCCACTGCTCCGGGGCGGCCACGGGGTTCGCCAGGCCGCCCGCGACGGACCGCGCCTCGGCCAGGTGGTCCGCGAACGGCACCGGGACCCCGACCGCGTCGAAGGCGCCCGCCGTGCCGCGCTCGGCCGCGTCGACGAGCCAGGCGGCGAGGTCACGCGCGTCGATCAGGGCCGTGAGCCGATCGGACGCGTCGGGGACGAGCACCCGCCCGGCCTCGTTCGACGGATGCGCGAAGCGCCACGGCCAGTAGCCGCTGCGGCCGGAACGATCGCCGGGACCGCCGATCAGGCCGGCGCGGGCGAGCAGCGACCGCTCCGCCCCGAACTCGGCGAGCACGGCCTGCTCGCAGGCGACCTTCGCCGGTCCGTACTCCTCCACGGAGGTCATCACATCCGACTCGAGGGGCGCGAGCAGCGGGGCGTCCTCGTCCTGGCCGATCGTCCGCTGATCCGCGTAGACGTTCGCGGTCGAGACGAACAGGTAGCGGCCGGCGACCGGGGCCAGGGCCTCGACGGCGTTGCGCACGTGCCCGGGCTGCCGGGCGACGTCGACCACGGCGTCCCAGCGCTCGTGCCGCACGCCGTCGAGGGCGGCCGGATCGTCGCGGTCCGCGACGACGAGGCGGGCGCCGTCTGGCACGGATCCGGAGGCGCCGCGGGCGAGGCAGACGACTTCGGCGCCGCGCGCGACCGCCGCAGCGGCGACCGCACCGCCGACCCAGGCGGTGCCGCCGAGGACGAGGAGCTTCATCCGCCCAGCATCCCGCTACCGTGCGTCCCGTGCACCTGCAGCCCCTCGGCCCCACCGGCCTCGCCACCACCGCCGTCATCGTGGGGGCGGCGAGGGCGCCCGTCCCGGTGAAGCAGGGGGTCGCGGCGCTCGGCACGGCGTGGGAGCTCGGCATCCGCACCCTCGACGTCGCCGACCTCGGCGCCACCGGCGAGACGGCCGCCGAGCGGTTCCTCGACGACCGGCAGCCCGAGGACGTCGTCGTGCTCGCCGGCGTGGGCGGCACGGCGGATCCCGAACGGGGCGCCGACCACTCCCCCGAGCGGATCGAGGCGGGGCTCGCCGCCGCCTCCCGTCGCCTGGGCCGCGCGGACCTCGTCTGGCTCGCCGACGCGGACGCGGAGACGCCGCTGGAGGCGACGTTCACCACGCTCGCCGCGGCGATCGAGGACGGCCGCATCCGCGGCTGGGGCGCCTCCGACATCGACGTGTGGCGGCTCGAGGCGCTGCTCACGGCGGCGGACCGGGCCGAGCTGCCCCGGCCCGCGTTCGTGCGCGTCCGCCTGAACCTGCTCGAGCGGGAGGCCGAGCGCGACCTGCTCCCCCTCGCCACGGGCGAGGGGCTCGCGGTGCTGACGCGCGGATCGTTCGCGTCCGGCCGCCTGTCGGACGCGCACATCGAGGCCGAGGAGGAGGCCGAGCGGCTCGCCGCGACGGGCGTGCCCAGGGCCGGTGAGGCCGACCCGGCGTTGCCGGCCCTCCTGACGCTGCGCGGCCTGGCTCGCGAGCGCTCGGTGAGCACGGCTGCGCTCGCGCTCGCCTGGGTTCTGGGAGAGGAGCGGGTCACCGCGCCGATCGTCGCGGCCCGGTCGGAGCGGGTGCTCGAGACCGTGCACGAGGCCCTCGAGGCCGAGGTCGACGAGGAGCTGCTCGACCGGATCGGCGCCCTGATGCGCTAACGCTCGAGCGGATGCGCGGCGAGCTTCGCCGCGACGCCGCCCGGCGACGATCCGCGCGGCCTGGGAGTCCGGCTTCCTGGCCGCCTGGTCGGTGATGCACGCCGTGAACTCGGCGCCGAGCGCGCCCCGCGGATGGCGGGCGAGCACCTCGGCCACGAAGTCGGCCGGCAGCACGTCCGCCCGCGCGCCGGAGATGTCGAGGCCGGTCGCGATCTCGAGGAGGTGGCCCTCGGGATCCTCGGCGGGGTCGACCTCGCGCCACATGTGCCGCTCGATCACCTCCACGACGCGATCGCGCCGCCCGGGCGCCCAGCCCGCCCCGGCGGTCACCGCCCAGCCGACGTTGCCGCCCGCCGTCTCGAACGGCAGCAGGTGGTTGTCGAAGCCGGGCGTGAGGCCGACGTCGTGCAGCACGGCCGCGACGGCCAGCAGCTCGGCATCCCGCACCTCGACGCCCGTCGCCGCCGCGAAGCCGCACGCCCAGTACCAGGAGCGGATGCTGTGGTCGAGCAGGGCGGTCGAGCAGAAGCGGGTGGCGACCTCGAGGGCGGCGCGGGTCGCTGCGGTGTCGGGCAGGCGGGCGTCGGCGATGCGCATGTCTCGCATCCTGCCGCCCCGGATGCCCGGGCGCGCCGCCGGGGTCCGGCCACCCACGATCGACCGTCCGCCATCGTGCCTCCGCAGTGCGGGCGGGCGCCCGTGCACCTACGGTGCTGTCGTGCCCGAGTACGAGTTCGACGGCGTGCGGCCCGAGGTCGCGCCGTCCGCCTTCATCGCCCCCACCGCGTCGCTGATCGGCCGGGTCAGGATCGCCGACGACGCGGTCGTGATGTTCGGCGCGGTGCTCCGCGGCGACCGTGACGACATCGTGCTCGGCCCCGGCAGCAACCTGCAGGACACCGCGGTCGTGCACTGCGACCCGGGCTCGCCCGCCACGATCGGCGCGAACGTGAGCATCGGCCACGGCGCGCGTGGTGCACGGCTGCACCATCGGCGACGACTGCCTGATCGGCATGAACGCGACGGTGCTGAACGGCGCCGTCATCGGCGCCGGGTCGCTCGTCGCGGGCGGCGCGGTCGTGCTCGAGGGCACCGAGGTCCCGCCCCGCTCGCTGGTCGCGGGCGTGCCGGCGAAGGTCCGCCGACCGATCACGGACGAGGAGCTCGACCGCATCCGCGCGAACGCCGCCACCTACCGCGAGCTGGCGGCCCAGTACCGCGCCCAGAACCTCTGACGGTCGCCACTTTCTGCGGACATCGAGGGGCTCGAGGACCGCAGGAAGTGGCAACAGCCGAAGGATGGAAGAGTCGGTTTGCGCTAGCCGACGAGGCCCTGCGCGAAGACGCCCGGGGTGAAGCCGGTGAGGTCGCCGATCCGCTCGCCCTGGCCGATGAGCTTGATCGGGATGCCCGTCTCGTCCTGCACGCGGAGCACGAAGCCGCCCTTCGCGGAGCCGTCGAGCTTCGTGATCACGAGCCCCGTGACGCCGGCGTGCTCGATGAACGCCTGCGCCTGCATGACGCCGTTCTGCCCGGTCGTCGCGTCGAGCACGAGCAGCACCTCGCTGATCGGCGCGAGCTTCTCGACCACCCGCGTGATCTTGCCGAGCTCGTCCATCAGGCCGCCCTTGGTGTGCAGGCGCCCGGCGGTGTCGATGAGCACGATCTCGATGCCGTCCCGCTTCGCCTGCTCGACCGTCTGGTAGGCGACGGATGCGGGATCCTGTCCCGGATGCTGCGGCCGCACGACCGTGGCACCGGCGCGCTCCGCCCAGGTCGCGACCTGCTCGACCGCGGCGGCGCGGAACGTGTCCGCCGCCCCGACGAGCACCGTGCGCTGGTAGTTGGCGAGGAACTTCGCGAACTTGCCGATCGTCGTCGTCTTGCCGACGCCGTTCACCCCGACCATCAGCACGACCGCGGGGCGCTCGGACAGCTTCAGCGTCGGGTCGAACCCGGCGAGCCGTTCCTCGACGTCCTCCCGGAGCATCCGCTGCAGATCCTTCGGATCCGTCGTGTGGAACCGGTCGACCTTCTCGCGGAGGTCCGCGATCATCGCCTCGGTGATGTCGGGCCCGAAGTCCGCGCCGATCAGCGCCGCCTCGAGGTCCTCCCAGGTGTCCTCGTCGATGGTCCTGACGGTCCCGAAGAGGTTCCGCAGCCGTGCCCCGAACCCCGCCATGCCTCAAAGGCTACCGGGGCTCGGATTCCGCCCAGCGACGCGGACGTACCGTCAGCGGGTCACCGAAACCGAAGGGAGACCGCTCATGGCGGACGCACCACGGATCACGCTGCTCGGCACCGGCACGATGGGCGTGGGGATGGCGCACTCCATCCTCCGCGCCGGCCTGCCGCTCACCGTCTGGAACCGGCACGTCGAGCGCGCCCGGCCGCTCGCGGACGACGGCGCGACCGTCGCCGAGGACCTCGCCGAGGCGGTGCGCGACGCGGACGTCGTCGATGACGATGCTCTTCGACGCGGACGCCGTCACCGCCGTGATGGAGGAGGCCGCCGGCGCGATGAAGGACGGCGCCGTCTGGGTGCAGTCGAGCACCGTCGGCCGCGACGGCACGGCCGCGCTCGCGCGGTTCGCCGACGAGCACGGCCTGACGATGGTGGACGCGCCGATGGTCGGCACGAAGCAGCCGGCGGAGGACGGCGAAGCTCGCCGTGCTCGCCTCCGGCCCGGCGTCGACGCAGGAGATCGTCCAGCCGGTGTTCGACGCGGTCGGCGCGAAGACGGTCTGGCTCGGCGACGAGCCGGGCCCGGCGAGCGCGATGAAGCTCGTCGCCAACTCGTGGGTCGCGGTGCTGACCGCGGGGACCGCGCAGGGGATCCAGCAGGCACGCGCGTTCGGCCTCGACCCCGCGAAGTTCCTCGAGACCGTGTCCGGCGGCGCCGCCGACAGCCCCTACCTGCAGACGAAGGGGAAGGCCGTCCTCGAGGAGCGGTTCGATCCGCAGTTCGGGCTCGACGGCCTGCTGAAGGACCTGCGCCTCATCCGCACCGCGACGGCGGAGGCAGGCGTGCCCACAACCTGCTCGTCGACGCGCTCGTCGCCGCGTTCGAGCAGGCGAGCGAGGAGGGCCACGGCGGCGAGGACATCGCCGCGGTCGCCGCGAGCTTCCAGCCGAAGGCGGCGGCACCGGCCGTCTGATCCGCGCGAGGATCGACGGCATGCCGATCCTCAGCAAGGACACGACCCTCTGCATCTCCCTCGCGGGCCGGCCGAGCAACCTCGGCACACGGTTCCACAACCGCCTCTACGAGGAGCTCGGCCTCGACTTCGTCTACAAGGCGTTCACGACGGACGACATCGAGGGCGCGATCCGCGGCGTGCGGGCGCTCGGCATCCGCGGCTGCTCGGTGTCGATGCCGTTCAAGTCGGCGGTGCTGCCGCTCGTCGACGAGGTCGAGGAGTCGGCGTCGGCGATCGATGCGGCCAACACGATCGTGAACACGGGCGGCCGGCTCACCGCCGCGAACACCGATGTCGAAGCGGTCGAGGAGCTGCTGCGCCGATCCGACGTGCCCAGGGATTCGCGGGTGCTGATCCAGGGCAGCGGATCGATGGCCGCGGCGGTGACCGCCGCATTCCGGCACGCCGGATTCGGTTCGATCACCATCACGGCACGCAACGCCGACACCGGCCGCGCTCTCGCCGACCGCTTCGACGCGGCGTTCACGTCCGACGCCGGCACGCGCGGCCGACGTGCTCGTCAACGTCACGCCGCTCGGGATGGCGGGTCCGGATGCGGACGCGCTCGCGTTCCCGGAGTCGTCGATCCGAGTCGCGACCAGGGTGTTCGACGTGGTGGCGCTCCCCGTCGAGACGCCGCTGATCCGGGCCGCGCGGCGCCGCGGGCGTCCCGGTGCTCACCGGCGCCGAGGTGCACGCCCTGCAGGCCGCCGGTCAGTTCGAGCGCTACACCGGGGTGGCGCTCACCGCGGATCAGGTGGCGCGGGCGAGCGCATTCGCGCGAGGGGAATGACCTCTCGCATTCGTACGGAAATGCAACCCGAATACGGGATAGCGGGACCCCGGACACGCGGTTAGCTTTCTTCCACAGCCGCTACCCGGGAAGAAATGGAGATCGAAAGAATTCCATGATCCAGCCCGTTCGACTGCTCGCCGCCGTCACCGTCTGCGCCGCGCTACTGATCCCCGCCAGGATCGCGTTCAGTGCACAGACGGCGACGGCGGTGACCGGAAGCACCACCCAGGTCGCTTCCGGTCATTAGAGCCTCTTCAGACCCGGGCACCCAACCGCTGCCCGATCACCTGCGAGACCCCGTCCTGCCGCATCGAGACCCCGTAGAGGGCGTCCGCGATCTCCATCGTGCGCTTCTGGTGCGTGATGAGGATGAGCTGCGACGCGTCGCGGAGCGAGCCGATCACCTCGAGCAGGCGCCCGAGGTTCGCGTCGTCGAGCGCCGCCTCGACCTCGTCGAGGATGTAGAACGGGCTCGGCCGCGCCGTGAAGATCGCGAGCAGGAACGCGACCGCGGCGAGTGACCGCTCACCGCCGGACAGCAGCGAGAGCCGCTCGATCTTCTTGCCCGCCGGCCGCACCGCCACCTCGACGCCCGCGCTGTCCGGACCCGTCGCCGGACACGAGGGTGAGCCGCCCGGTACCGCCCGGGAACAGCACCGGGAAGATGCGGGCGAACGCCGCCTCGGTGTCGGCGTAGGCCGCCTCGAAGATCGTGCGCATCTTCGCGTCGAGCTCGTCGACGATCGTGAGCAGGTCGGCGCGGGTGCGGTTCAGGTCGGCGAGCTGGTCGACGAGGAACGTGTGCCGCTGCTCGAGCGCCGCGAACTCCTCGAGCGCGAGCGGGTTCACCCGGCCGAGCTGGGCGAGGCGTCGCTCGGCGGTGCGCAGGCGCCGCTCCTCCGCCTCCCGGTCGAGGTCCGGATCCGCCTCCTCGAGCAGACGCGACTCGTCGAGCCCCACCTCGCTGCGCGCCCGCTCGAGCAGTGCGGCGAGCGAGACCTGCTGCTCGTAGAGGCGCATGTCGAGGTCGCGGCCCTGGCCCTCCAGCCGTGCTGCGCGTTCCCGCGCCGCGGCGAGCTCCCGCCGGGCGCCCGCGAGCGCGCCGGAGACCTCGTCGCGGCGCCGGGTCAGCTCGGCCAGCCGCGCCCGCGCCTCGTCCGACGGAGGCGTCGACCGATGCCTGCACGGCGGGGAGCTCGTCGAGCACCGCTTCGGCGGCGAGCCGCTGCGCGAGCCGTTCGGCCGCGCGCCGCGCGGCCGCCTCCGCCGCGGCCCTGGCGCGCTCGGCCGCGGCCTCCAGCTCGCTGCGGCGGCGGCGGGCGGCGGTGATCCGCTCCTGCAGCGTGCGCACCTCGAGCCGTGCGGCCAGCGTCTGCTCCCGCGCGGCGTCGAGCGCGGCGAGGGCGCCGCTGCGGAGCCCCGCGTCGAGCGACCGGACGCGGCTCGGCGCGGGCGGCCTCCAGGTCGGCGGCGGCGCGCTCCCGAGCCGGCCGCGCCGCATCGAGGGCGGACGCCGCGTCGCGCACCTGGCTCTCGAGGCGGTCGGCCTCGGCCGAGGCGGCCTCGACGCGGGCGGTGAGCGACGGCGCGTGCGCGCTCGGCCTCGCGGATCGCGCTACTCGCGTTCGCGGGCCCGCCGCACCCGCTGCTCCCGCTCGGCGCGGGCCGCGGCCATCGCCTCACGGGCGGCGGCGAGCTCCTCCCGGACGACGGCGAGCGCGGACTCGAGCTCCGCCTGCTCGGCGACGGCGGCGTCCCGTTCAGCGGCCAGCTCGAGGCCGGTCGGGGTCGCGCCGGGCGACCTCAGGACCGCGTCACGGACGATCTCCCCCGCCCGCGTCACCACCACGGCGTCGGGAGCGGCCTCCCACACCGCGCGGGCGGCCGCGCGGTCGGGCACGAGCAGCACCTGCGCCAGGATCCGGCGGACACCGGCCGGCGCCTCCACGACGTCGAGCGCGGCGACGGCGCCCTCGACGGCCTGCGGCGGCGCAGGCTCCTCGGCCGCGGCGACGACCACGTCGACCGCGCCCATGCCCGCCGACACGTCGAGCGCGGCGAACGCGGCGTCCACGTCGTCGGCGAGGGCGGCCTCGGCCAGCGGCCCGAGCACCGCGCCGATCGCCGCGGCCCAGCCGTCGGCGACGCGGACCGTCTCGGGCACGCGGCGGGCGAGCCCGGGCAGCCCGGCGGCGAGCAGCTCCGCGGTGGCGGCGGGCGCCTGGACGGCGCGGGCGAGGGCGGTCACCCGGGCACCGACCGCGCTGCTGCGCCGCTCCAGGTCGTGCAGCGCCGCGCGGCGGTCCTCGTGCCGGGCCGTCGCGTCCTCCACCGCGGTGTCCGCGGCGGCCTGCTCCTCGGGCGGCTCGGCGGTCGGCTCGGGGGCAGCGGCGAGCGCGGCGGCCGCCGCCTCCCGCCGGGTCGCCGCGGCCTCCGCGGCCGCCGTACGCCGGTCGAGGTCGGCCTGCGCCGCCGCGAGCCGGGACTCGGCGGTGCTCAGCCGGGCGGCCAGCTCGGTGAGGCGCCGGTCGTGCGCTCCGACCGCCGCCGCATCCGCCGCGACCGCTGGTCCACGACGTCGAGCTCGCGCTGCGCCGCCTGCTGCTCGCGGCCTGCGGCCTCGTGCCGCGCCTCGGCGGCCACGAGGTCCTGCTCGAGCCGCTGCAGCTCCTCCGCGAGCCGGGCGGCGTCGTCCGCGGCCGTGGACGGCGCCGCGACCGGCGCCTCCTCGGGGCCGAGCAGCGCGATGCGGGTGGCGGCGAGCTGCGCCAGGGACCGGAAGCGCTCCTGCGCCCGCTCGAGCTCGAGCGCCGTGCGCCGCGCCTCCTCGAGCTCGGCGGGCGCCTCGGACGCCTCGAGCTCGGCCGCGCGCCGGCCGAGCCGCTGCGCCTGGTCCGCGGCGATCTGGCGCTCGAGGTGGCCGGCGTCGCGCGTCTCCTCCAGCGCGGCGATGGACGTGACGAGCTTCGTGGTGTCCGCCGCCAGCAGGCGGATGCGCGCGTCCCGCACCGCGGCCTGGATCGTCGCGGCCTCCCGGGCGACCTCCGCCTGCGCGCCGAGCGGCTTCAGCTGCCGCCGCAGCTCGTCGGCGAGGTCGGTGAGCCGCGCGAGGTTCGCCTGCATCGACTCGAGCTTGCGCACCGTGCGCTCCTTGCGGCGCCGGTGCTTCAGGATGCCTGCGGCCTCCTCGATGAAGCCGCGCCGCTCCTCGGGGGTCGCGCGCAGCACGGCGTCGAGCTGCCCCTGCCCCACGATCACGTGCATCTCGCGGCCGAGCCCGGAGTCGGACAGCAGCTCCTGCACGTCGAGCAGGCGGCAGGAGTCGCCGTTGATCGCGTACTCGCTCGTGCCGTTGCGGAACAGGGTGCGGCTGATCGCGACCTCGGCGTACTCGATCGGCAGCGCCCCGTCGCCGTTGTCGATCGTCAGCACGACCTCGGCACGACCGAGGGGGCCGCGCGTGGCGGTGCCGGCGAAGATGACGTCGGCCATCGTGCCGCCGCGGAGGGTCTTGGCGCCCTGCTCCCCCATCACCCAGGCGAGGGCGTCGACGACGTTCGACTTGCCGGATCCGTTCGGCCCGACGATCGCGGTGACGCCGGGTTCGAAGGCGAAGGTCGTCGCCTGCGCGAACGACTTGAAGCCCTTCAGCGTGAGGCTCTTCAGGTGCACCGCGGCCTCCTCACCTCCCCACCGTAGCGAGCGGGGCCGACACGCCCGGCCGTCGGCGCGCTAGGCGCCGAAGGCGGAGAGCAGGTGCTGCCGGATGGCGGGCCGGCTGCCGAACACGAGGAGGAACTGCGCCTCGCGGGTGAGGCGGGCCGCGCGTCGAGCCGGCGAGCACGCTCCGGGCGCCCTCGACGACCGCCGCCGCGGCGGCCGCGCGGACGGCGAGCGCCGAGCAGGCGGCCCGCGCGGCGGGGATGTCGTCGACGGCCGCGGTGGCGAGCGCCTCGAGGGTCGTCTCGACCTCCGCAGCGAGCGCGGCCGATCCGGCGGCGGCTGCGGCCCGGGCTGCGACGCCGAGGGCCAGCGCACCGTTGCCGGCGAGCCCGGCGGTGTCGCCGGCGAGCCAGTCGGCGTGCGGGACCGTGGACATCAGCCGGTCCGCCGGCGCCGGATGCTCGTCGAACCGGATGGTGGCGGTGCCGCTCGCCCGCGCGGCGGTGAGCGCGAGCGGATCGGCCTGCAGGGTCGGCGCCTCCCGGGCGTCGAGGAGCACCGAGACGACCGTGTCGCCGTCGAGCGCGGCGACCCGGACGACGTCGATCCGCTGCCAGCCGGTGACCCATGGCACGCGGCCGGTGAGGCGCCAGCCGTCCTCGATCGGCGTCGCCGTGAGCGGCTACGGGCCGCGCAGCGCGGTGATGGCGACGCCGGCGCGGAGGGCGCCGGAGGTCAGACCCAGGGACGTACTGCGCGGCAAGCGGGCTGCGCAGGACCGCGGCGAGCGCGCCCTGGTGCTGCAGCCAGACGAAGGCGGTGGCGAGGCATCCGCCCGCGAGGGCCGTCGTGACGGCCGAGCCGGGTGCGCAGGTCGGGATCGCGGGCGGCGAGGCCGGTGAGGCCGGCCTCGTCCAGGGCCGCGAAGTGGCCGTCCGGGATCGAGTCTCGGCCGCGTCCACGGCGGCGGCATCGGGCAGGAGCACCTCGTCGGCGACGCGGCGGGCGACGGCGATCGGGTCCTCGGGCACCACCTCATGCTGCCATCGCCCGCTCGGGCGCTCCCAGTGCGCATGCCACTGCGCGAATCCCAGCCCGGAAGGGGCTGTGGCCCAGGAGAACCGCATCCGCCACCGATCCATGCGGATCGGAGGGGGTTCGACGCGGAGACTCCCGTCGCTCGCGCAGGCGGCGCGGCCAGCGGCCGGTAGCCGGTGCCGGTGCTGCTGCCGCTCGTGGTGCGGGCGGCGCAGCGCTGGTCGACGCGCGTCTTCGCGTCCTTCGCGAGCGACTCGATCGAGCTGCCGTAGCCGCCGCTGAGCGCCTTGCTCCAGATCGCGGCCGCCTCCTGCTTGCGGGCGGCGGAGCCCTTCGCGTCGGCGCGGAGGGTCTTCAGGTCGGCCTTCAGGGACGCGGGCAGCGCGGCGGTGAGCTTGCCGCCGTCGCCGGCGACGATGCGGGCGACCCGCTCGACGCGGATGCCGTAGCCGCCCGCGAGCGCCTTCGCCTTGATCGCGGCGCGGTCGGCGGCCTTGTGCGGCCGTCGAGTCCTTGGCGAGGTGCTGCAGGTCGGTGCGCAGCGAGCGCGGGGCGGCGCGCAGCAGCGCGCCGACGCCCGGCGCGCAGGCGGCGGGCGCGGCCGCGGCGGAGCGGATGCGGTCGTCGTCGGGAGTGCTGCCGGCGGCGAACGCGGCGGTCGTCCCGCCGGCGACGAGCACGGCGGCGGTGGCACCGGCGGTGATGAGCACGGAGCGGCGGTTCAGAGCCATCGAGGGTCCTTTCATCGTCTCGCCCCGGGAGTCGGGGCAGGAGCATCGTGGGCGCCGGACGCCCGGACGGTGTTCGCCGGATGTTCGAGGAGCGTAAATCGCACCGGCCCGCCCCGCTGCCTCCGGCCCCGCTGCCGCTTGAATGAGCGCCATGGAGTCGAAGGGGCTCGTGCTGATCGCCGAGGACGAGCGCGCGATCGCCGACCTCGAGCGCCTCTACCTCACCGAGGCGGGCTTCGGCGTGCACGTCGAGCGCGACGGCACCGCCGTGCTGCCCGCGATCGAGCGGCTTCGGCCGGTCGCGATCGTGCTCGACGTCGGCCTGCCGGGACGGAACGGCCTCGACATCTGCCGGGCGCTGCGCGCCGCCGGCGACTGGACGCCGGTCGTCTTCGTCACCGCGCGCGACGACGAGATCGACCGCATCCTCGGCCTCGAGCTCGGCGCCGACGACTACCTCACCAAGCCGTTCTCCCCACGGGAGCTCGTCACGCGGATCCGCGGGCTGCTGCGGCGCAGCGCCCTCCCGGCCCGGTCCGCCGTGCTCACCGTCGGCGACGTGGAGCTCGACACCGACCGCAGGGCCGTGCGCGTCGCGGGGCGGCCGGTCGTGCTCACCGCGACCGAGTTCGACCTCCTCGCGAAGCTGATGAGCGCGCCCGGCCGTGTGTTCAGCCGCGAGCAGCTGCTCGCGAGCGTCTGGGGGCAGGCGGACTACGGCGGGGGCCGCACGGTCGACGTCCACGTGGCCCAGGTGCGGGCGAAGCTCGGCGAGGGCAACCCCATCCGCACGCTCCGCGGCGTCGGCTACGCCATCGACGCGGGCGACGGATGACGCACTCGCTCACCTCGCGGATCCTGCTGCTCGCGATCGGGCTCGTCGTCGCCACCGCGCTGATCGCGGGCGCCGCGACCGTGCAGTTCGCCCGCTCCAGCGCCCGGTCGGAGCAGCGCGGCGAGCTGAACGCGCAAGCCTCCCTGCTCACGCTGCAGTCCGCCCGGCTCGTCACCCGTCGCGCGCTGCTCCGCGTCGCGGGCGGTCTCGACGGCACGACGGTGTCGGTCTACGGGCCGGACGGCGCACTGGTGGCCTCGACGGCGCGCGGCACCCCGATCGTCGCCAGGACGCGAGCGGATGCCGCGACGGCGGTGGCCGGGACGGCCGTCTCCGGGAGCGTCAGGGCCGCCGGCCGAGAGGTCCTCGTCGAGGCCCGCCCCACCGCCGACGGCGGCGCCATCGTGCTCGCCCGCCCCGTGTCGGCGTTCACCCCCGACGCGGCCGGCCTCGCGGGCGGCATCCTCCTCACCCTCGGCATCGCCCTGCTGCTCGCCGTCGCCGCCGCCGTGTGGCTCGCCCGCCGCATCGCCCGGCCCCTCGCCGCCACGGCGGCGGCGGCGCGACGGCTCGCGGACGGCGAGCGAGGGGTGGACATCCCGGACGCCTCCCCCGCGGAGGTCGCGGACGTCGCGCTCGCCCTCCGCGCGCTCGACACGGCGCTCGTCACGAGCGAGGGACGGCAGCGGGAGTTCCTGCTGTCCATCTCGCACGAGCTCCGCACGCCGCTGACGGCGCTCCGCGGGTACGGCGAGGCGCTCGCCGACGGGCTCGTCCCGCCCGAGCGGACGGCGGAGGTGGGCGGCGTGCTCGTCGCCGAGACGACCCGCCTCGAGCGCTTCACCGCCGACCTGCTCGAGCTCGCGCGGCTCGAGGCCGACGACTTCTCCCTCCGGATCGGCCCGATCGACCTCCGCGACCTCGCGCGCAGCACCATCACCGCTTGGGAGGCCCGGGCGGAGTCGCTCGGCGTCGCCCTCCGGGGAGCAGGACTCGACGGGCCGCTGCCGGCACGCGGCGACCCGCGGCGGGTGCGGCAGCTGCTCGACGGGCTCGTCGAGAACGCGCTGCGCGCCACGCCCTCGGGCGGCGAGGTGCGGCTCGAAGGGGCCCTCGGCAGCGAGACCGCGCGCCTCGCGGTCGAGGACACCGGCCCCGGCCTCTCCGACGACGACCTCGCCGACGCGTTCGCCCGCGGCCTGCTCCGGGAGCGCTACCGGGAGACCCGCGAGGTGGGCACCGGCCTCGGCCTCTCCATCGCCACGCGGCTGGCCGCGCGGATGGGCGGCCGGGTCGTCGCGGCGCACGCGGCGGCGGGCTCCGGCGCCCGCTTCACGGTGGAGCTGCCGACCGCGTGACGTGCCCGACTTCCGTGTCGTTTCCCCAGGTGGCGGGGGCGTTGGCGTGGAAGGCTGGGGCCGTGCACGAGGCAGGGCCGGACCACGAGCAGGAGATGGGCTGAGATGGCGGGAACGCGGATCCGGGCGGCATCCGGCAGGATGATGGGCCTCTTCGCGCGCGGGCGATCCGATCGCCGACCGGCTCGTGCTCATGTGCCATCCCACACCGGGCTCGGCGACCTTCGACCCCGACCCGATCGTCACGAGCCGCTGGGGCGTGCACCTCGCCGGCGTCGACCGGCCGGGCTACGGCGCCACCGACGCGCTCGAGGACCCCGCCGACGCCTCCATGCGGGAGCTCGTCGAGGACCTCGCCTCCTTCATCGAAGCCACGATGAAGACCGCCGACGAGATCTCGAAGGCGGACTACACGAAGGTCGGCCTGATCGGCTGGGGCACCGGGGCCGCGGTCGCCGCGTCGCTCGCCGAACGGCATCCGGAGCGCATCGACCGGCTGGCGATCGTCTCCGCACCCGCGGAGCGCGACATCCCGAAGGCCGCCCGCCGCGCCCTCATCGCCCCGCACTCCATCGAGGCGCTGCACGTCGACCCTGCGGACCCCGCGCTCGACTCCCGCCTCGGGCTGCGCAACCGCCTGCAGCGGATGGTCGACGAGGCCTACCTCCAGGGCAAGGCCGGCATCGAGGCCGACCGCTACCTGATGGCCGATGCGTCCTGGAGCCGCGAGCTCGGCGCGATCCGGGCCGAGACGGCGCTCTTCTTCGGCCAGGACGATGCCTTCGCCGACGGGGACGACGCCGCCTGGTGGCAGCAGCACATCCCCGGCGCCACCCTCCGGCTCTCCCCCCGGTCCGGGCATCTCGTGCTCGCGACGGAGTGGGAGGCGATCCTCCAGCACGTCGCGCCGAACCACGGCAACGTGCCGGAGGAGCAGCGCGACCACGGCCGGCCGATCCTCCCCAGGGTCTAGCCGCGACGCCGACCGGCCGCTCAGCGCGTCGCCGCCTGCGGCGCGTCCTTCCCCGGCCCGATGCCCGCAGCGATGCCCGCCTCCGGGTGGTTGATGTCGAACGCCGGCGACTCCGAGCGGATCCGCGGGATCGAGTCGAAGTTGTGCCGCGGCGGCGGGCAGGAGGTCGCCCACTCCAGGCTCCTGCCGAAGCCCCACGGGTCGTTCACGAGCACCTTGGGCGCCTTCCGGGCAGTGATCCAGACGTTGTAGATGAACGGGATGATCGACACCCCGAGGATGGCGGCACCGATCGAGGAGACCTGGTTGAGCTGGGTGAAGCCGTCGCCGGGCTGGTAGGTGGCGTACCGGCGCGGCATGCCGAGCACGCCGAGCCAGTGCTGCACCAGGAACGTCGTGTGGAACCCGACGAACAGCAGCCAGAACTGGAGCTTGCCGAGCCGTTCGTTCAGCATCTTGCCGGTCCACTTCGGCCACCAGAAGTAGAAGCCGCCGAACATCGCGAAGACGACGGTGCCGAACACCACGTAGTGGAAGTGCGCGACCACGAAGTAGCTGTCGGAGAGGTGGAAGTCGAGCGGGGGCGACGCGAGGATCACGCCGGTCAGACCGCCGAACAGGAAGGTCACGAGGAAGCCGATGCGTCCACAGCATCGGCGTCTCGTAGGTGACGGAGCCGCCCCACATCGTGCCGATCCAGTTGAAGAACTTCACGCCCGTCGGCACGGCGATGAGCATCGTCATCAGCGCGAAGAACGGCAGCAGGACCGAGCCGGTCACGTACATGTGATGCGCCCACACGGCCACCGACAGCGACGACGATCGAGATCGTCGCGAACACGAGGCCCTTGTAGCCGAAGACGGGCTTGCGGCTGAAGACGGGGATGATCTCGGTGATGATGCCGAAGAACGGCAGCGCGATGATGTAGACCTCGGGATGGCCGAAGAACCAGAAGAGGTGCTGCCACAGGATGGCTCCCCCGGTCGCGGCGTTGAAGACGTGCGCGCCGAACACCCGATCGGCCCCGAGGGCGAGCAGCGCGGCCGCGAGCACCGGGAACGCCATGATCACGAGCAGACTCGTCAGGAAGATGTTCCAGGTGAAGATCGGCATCCGGAACAGGGTCATCCCTGGCGCGCGCATCGTGATCGACGGTGGTGATGAAGTTCACGGCGCCGAGGATCGTGCCGAAGCCGGACAGCGCGAGGCCGAAGACCCACAGGTTGCTGCCGAGGTTCGGTGAGAACGCCGTCTCGGACAGCGGCGCGTACGCCGTCCAGCCGAAGTCCGCGGCGCCGGCCGGGGTGAGGAACCCGGATGTGGCGATCGCGCTGCCGAGGAAGTAGAGCCAGTACGCGAGCGCGTTCAGCCGGGGGAACGCGACGTCGGGCGCGCCGATCTGCAGCGGCATCAGGACGTTCGTGAACCCGGCGAAGAGCGGTGTCGCGAACATCAGCAGCATGATCGTGCCGTGCATCGTGAAGAGCTGGTTGTAGACCTCCGGCGTCGGCACGAGGTGCAGCCCCGGAGCGGACAGCTGCGCGCGGATCACCAGCGCGAGCACTCCGCCGATCAGGAAGTAGACGAACGACGTGATCAGGTAGAGGTACCCGATCTTCTTGTGGTCCGTCGTCGTGAGCCACTCGACGACCACGTTGCCCTTGCGACCCGGGCCCGGAGGCCGCCTCGTCGGCTCGCTCTCAGACGGGCCGCGCAGCTCCGCCTCCCCGACGCCCCGCTCGATCACGGACATCCCTGATCCTCCTGCCGGTACCGCTCGGCCCGCGCCGCGAGCCGCATGCCGTGTCCCGGAACGGCCGGGTCCGGGGTGAGGGCGCCGTCGACGACCGGTAGCAGGCCGTCGAACAGCGCCGCGTCGACCCGCAGGTGGTCGACGAAGTACTCGAGGTGCCGCGCGTTCGGGGTGGCGGCGGCGACGTGCACGGTGAGGTGCTGGCCGCAGTGCCCCGACACCTGCAGGCCGTGCAGGCCCGCGTACGCCGCCGCCTCCAGCCAGCCGGAGTAGCCGCCGCAGCGCGTCACGTCGAGCTGGAGGCAGTCGACTGCGCCGGCCTCGACGAGCGGCGGCCGCATCGCTCGGCCGCCAGACGTACTCCCCCGCGGCCACGTCGGCGAGCGCGCGCGGCCCGCACCCTCGCCATGCTGTTCGGGGTAGTCCGACGAGACGGGCTCCTCGAACCAGATCACGCCGTGCTCGCGGAAGGCGTGCTCGGCCCGGATCGCCTCCCCGACGCTGTAGCCGCCGTTCGCGTCGACGAACAGGCCGACGTCGTCTCCGACGGTGCGGCGGGCGAGCGCGACCCGCTCGAGGTCGCGCCCCGGATGCGCGCCCCACGAGTCGCCGATCTTGATCTTCACGTTCCGGATGCCCGAGGAGAGCCACCCGCGCAGCTCGGCGACGGTGCGCTCGTCCGAGTAGTCGGTGAACCCACCGCTGCCGTAGACGGGCACGGCCTCGTGCGCGCGGCCGAGCAGGCCCGCGATCGAGCGGCCGAGCCGGCGCGCCTTCAGGTCCCAGAGGGCGATGTCGACGGCGGAGATCGCGGATGCGACGACGCCGGTGGCGCCCATGTTGCGGGTGGCGGCGAGCATCCGGTGCCGGAGCTCCGGCAGGTCGTCCGGATCCCGCCCCGACAGCAGCGGAGCGAGCACGCCCGAGACGATCTGCGCGGCGCGCGGGTCGGTGTAGGACCAGCCGAGGCCGTTCTCGCCGTCCGCCTCCGCCGTGACCGTCACGACGGTCGTCGCGTCCCAGGCGGCGGTGCCGTCGGTCTCCGGGATCGCCGTGGGCACGGTGTAGACCGCCGTCCGCAGCGTCTGCAGCGTGCCCGTCATGGTCGTCAGTCGCGGTTCTGGTCGGCGCCGTGGCCGATGTGGAGCGCACCCTTCACCCGGTCGAGACCCTCGTGGGCGAGCGCCTCGGCCGAGTCGACGAGCGTGGGCACCTCGAGCGGGTCGCCCTTCACCATCGCCTTGATCATGTTGTTGCGGTACTCCTTGGTGATCTTCGCCGGCAGCGGCGGCGCGTTCCGCGTCACGTAGTCGTCGATCACGGTGACCCCTCGGTGCGCGAGCGCCTCCTCGATCGCCGCGGCGGCGAAGTCGTCGTCCTTCACCCGGATGCCCTTGAAGCCGAGCAGCTCCGCCCATCCGGCGTAGTCGACGCTCTCCACGTCCTGCGAGCCGCGCCACACGGGGTTGCCGTCCTCGGTCCGCATCTCCCAGGAGACCTGGGCGAGGTCGTCGTTGTGCAGCACGATCACGATGAACTGCGGGTTCGACCACTGCTTCATGTACTTCTTGATCGTGATGAGCTCGTTCATCCCGAGCATCTGGAACGCGCCGTCGCCGATCGTGCAGATCACGGTGCGCTCCGGGAAGGCGAACTTGGCCGCCTCCGCGTAGGGCATCGCGGCGAGCATCGTGGCGAGTCGGCCGGACAGGTCGCCCTTCATCCCCCGGCGCAGCCGGATGTGGTGCCCGTACCAGTCGGCGGTGGTGCCGGCGTCGCAGGTGACGATCGCGTTCTCCGGCAGCCGGGTGTTCAGCTCGTGGAAGATCCGCCGGGGGTTGCCGCCGTCGGGGAAGGACTGCATCGCCTGGTCGAGCATCTCGCGCTCCCAGCCGGGCCACTCCTCCTCGATCCGCTCCTGCCAGGAGCGGTCGGTCTTCCGCTCGAGCATCGGGATGCAGCGCGGCGAGCGTCGCCTTCACGTCGCCCCAGAGGTTGACCTCGGTGGGGTAGCGCAGCCCGAGCTGCTCCGGGCGCAGGTCGACCTGGATGCCGCGGGCCTGCCCTGTCTTCGGCAGGAACTCGCCGTACGGGTAGTTCGTGCCGAGCATGAGCAGGGTGTCGCAGTCCTGCATCTGGTGGAGGCTCGGCAGGGAGCCGAGGAGGCCGACCTGCTGCGTGTGGAACGGCACGTCCGAGGGCACGACGTCCTTGCCGCGGAGCGCGGTGACGATGCCCGCCCCCGAGATCGTGGCGGCCTCGATCACCTCGTCGGTGGCGCCGCGGGCGCCGGCGCCGACGAGGAAGGTGACGCGCTGCCCGGCGTTGATGATGTCGGCCGCACGGCGGATCTCGTCGACCGGCGGGGTGACGCCGACCTCGGCAGGGGCGTCGCTCGTGCGGGCGATCCAGTGCGCCGCGGTCGGCTCGACGGCCTTCATCGCCTGCACGTCGTGCGGGAGCACGATCACGCACGGCTGCTTGCGCGCGATCGCGGTGCGGAACGCGGTGTCGATGACCGCCTGCGCCTGCGCCGGCGAGACGATGGTCTGCACGTACGCGGCGACGTCCGCGAACGTGCGCTCCAGGTTGTTCTCCTGCTGCGAGAACGTGCCGAGCGAGTCGAGGCCCTGCTGCCCCACGATCGCGACCACCGGCTGGTTGTCCATCTTCGCGTCGTAGAGCCCGTTCAGCATGTGGAACGCGCCCGGGCTCGAGGTCGCCATGCACACGCCCACCTCACCGGTGAACTTCGCGTGCGCGGTCGCCATCAGCGCGCAGATCTCCTCGTGGGTGGGCCGGATGTACTCGAGGCCCTCGCCGCGCCGGTCGGCCTTGCCGAGCGCCCCGTCGAGCTCGCCGATGCCGTCACCCGGGAAGGCGAAGACCCGGCTCACCCCCCAGTCCTTGAGCCGTTGGATCAGGAAATCGCTGACCGTGTCCGCCATCGTCGTCCCCTCCGGCGCCTCTCGACGCCTTCGCTCCACCGGCTCCGCTGCGCGGCCGGGTGTCCGGACGATAGATCCGGAACTTCGGCGTCACGTCCCCGTCGCCTCCGCGTCGACTGCACGAGCGCACTCACTTGCTATTGTGCAACTAATTCTTCGAAACGGATGGGAGCCGGCCAGCGAAGGGGGCTGAACGGCGCCGACGCCCCGTCGCGGTCGGGTCGGCGCGTAAGGCGGCGGTCGCGCGGCGCCGGGGACGGCGCTGGCACACCGGGCACAGGTGGCTCGACCGGTTCATGAACGCCTCGCGGACGATCGGCGTTCCGCACCGCGGGCAGGGCTTCCCCTGCTGCCCGTAGGCGTTCAGCCGCTGCGAGAAGTAGCCGGATGCGCCGTTCACGTCGACGTACTGGGCGTCGAAGCTGGTGCCGCCGTCGGCGAGGGCGCGCTCGAGCACGAGCCGCAGCTCGGCGAGCAGCCGCATCGCTGCGGTCCTCGGGAGCCGGTCGGTCGGCGCCTCGTAGTGCAGCTGCGCGGCCCAGAGCGCCTCGTCGGCGTAGATGTTGCCGACGCCGGAGACGAGCGTCTGGTCGAGCAGCGCCCGCTTCACGCCGGTGCGCTTCGCGCGCAGCCGTCGGAGGAAGTCGGCGTCGTCGAAGGCGGGATCCAGCGGGTCGCGCGCGATGTGCGCCACCTGCGACGGCAGCACGGCCTCGTCGTCGCCGAGGCCGCCGGGCGCGCCGTCACCGGTCGGGACGAGCGGATCGATCGCCAGCGATCCGAAGATCCGCTGGTCGACGAACGCCACCGTGATGGGCCCGAAGGCGGGGCTCTCGAGCACGAGGCGGACGCGGAGCAGGCGATCGGCATCCGCGTCCTCGGTGCGCAGCAGCATCTGGCCGCTCATGCCGAGGTGGGCGAGCACGGCCTCCTGACGGCCCGTCGTCGAGCGGGAGCCAGAGGAACTTGCCCCGGCGCACCGCCGCGCGGATGCGACGGCCGACCAGCCGCTCCTCGAAGTCGGCGACGCCCTGCGGGTGCCGCTTCAGCGAGCGCGGCTCGATCACCTCGACGCCGACGATGCGGGCGCCCGCGACGACGGGCTCGAGGCCGGCGCGGACGACCTCGACCTCGGGCAGCTCAGGCACGGTGCGGCGTCGCGCCCTCGGTCAGGTGCTGGAAGGCGGCCCAGGCCGCGGCGGTCTCGGCCTGCTTCTTGCTCGTGCCCTCGCCGGTGGCGACGGCGAGCCCACCGACGGTCACCGTGGCGGTGAAGACCCGCGAGTGCTCGGGCCCTGCGCCGTCGACCGCGTACACGGGAGCGTCCGCGCCGCGACGGGCGGCGATCTCCTGCAGCGCGGTCTTCGGGTCGGTGACGGCGCCGAAGCGCGTCGGATCGTCGGCGAGCGGTGCGACGAGCCGCAGCACGAGCGCCTCCGCGGCCTCGCTGCCCATGGCGAGGAATGCGGCGCCGATCAGGGCTTCGACGGTGTCGGCGAGGATCGACGACTTCGCCTCGCCGCCCGTGCGCATCTCGCCGCGGCCGAGCCGGATGTGCTGCCCCAGAGCCATGCCCTCGGCGATCCGGGCGAGCGCCACGGTCGACACGAGCGCGGAGCGGCGCTTCGCGAGCTGCCCCTCGGCCTCGTCGGGGTACCGCTCGTAGAGCATCACCGTGACGGCGCGACCGAGGACGCTGTCGCCGAGGAACTCGAGTCGCTCGTTGTCGGCGACACCGTGCTCGTAGGCGTAGGAGCGGTGCGTGAGCGCGAGCTCGAGCAGTGCGGGATCGATGTCGACCCCGAGCTGCTCGGTCAGGCTCCGTGCGGGCGCTTCAGCGCCCGGCACGTCAGGCGTCGGCGACCCGGCGGCCCTTGTACTCGAGGTACAGCGGCACGCCGTCGGAGCCCTCGACCACGCGTGCGCGGTGGGGCAGGGAGTACACGACCTTGCCGTTCTCGATCGTCTTGACCAGCGTGGGGGCCTCGGCCTTCCACTGCGAGCGGCGCGCGTGCGTGTTCGCGCGGGACTTGCGGCGCTTCGGAACCGCCATGGCTATCTCTCTTCTCTGTCGTCTGCGGCCGTGAAGCCCTGCAAGGCCGCCCAGCGGGCGTCCACGGACTTCGGGGCATCCGCCGTGATCAGGCTGATGCCGGGACCGAGGTCGAGGTCCTGGCAGCCGTCGACGCATTCGGGCTGGAAGGGCAGTGCCAGCACCACCGCGTCCCGCACCACCGGCTCGAGGTCGAGCGTGTCGCCCTCGAGGGCATGGTCGAACGGCTCGTCTGAAGGATACGCGAAAAGCTCCGCGAACTCGACATCGATGGGCAGCGACACCGGGGCGAGGCAGCGGGCGCACTCGCCGTCGGCCTGCGTGTGGACGGAGCCGGATGCGAGGACGCCCTCGTGCAGCGACTCGAGCTTCAGGTCGATGTCGAGCTCGGTGCCCTCGGCGACGGCGACGAGGCCCTCACCGAGGTGCTCGGGCGCCGCGAACTCGAGGCGCCGCTCGCGCATGTCGCCCGGGTGGCGGATGAGGTCGCGCACGTTCTGCACGTAGGGGTTGCGGGCGATCACGACCGGAGATTTTACGCCGCCGGGCTGGGTCGGCTGTGCGCGCGCCGTCGAGGGGCGAGCGCGCAGCCGCGTTCACGTTCATCGCGCCGTTCCGGAGTTCCTGCGCGACGCGCCGCCCCAGGCGGTCCAGCGGCGGCGTGTCGTCCGCTTTCTCCGGAACGGCGCGATGGATCTCGCGGGAGGCTCCCTACGGCAGGACGGCGTCGAGGATCGCGACCCCGCGCCGGACCTCCTCGTCCGTCACGATGCACGGCGGCACGACATGGATGCGGTTGTCCTGCACGAACGGCAGCAGGCCCTCGGCCATCAGGCGCGCCCTTGATCCCGGCCATGTCGGCGGCCGGCAGCGGCTCGCGCGTCGCCCGGTCGGTCACGAGCTCGAGCGCCCAGAAGACGCCGAGGCCGCGCACCTCGCCGATGACCTGGTGACGCTCGGCGAGCGCGTGCAGGGCGGGACCGAGCACATCCGAGCCGATCCGCGCCGCGTTGTCGATGATCCCCTCCTCACGCATCGCGTCGATCGAGGCGACGATCGACGCCATCGCGAGGGGGTGCCCGCTGTAGGTGAGGCCGCCGGGGAAGACGCGGGTGTCGAACTCCGCGGCGATCGCCTGCGGGATCAGCACGCCGCCCGCCGGCACGTAGCCGGAGTTCACGCCCTTCGCGAAGGTGACGAGGTCGGGGACGATGCCCTGCGGGTTCAGCTGCGGGTTCTGGAACGCGAACCAGTCGCCCGTGCGGCCGAAGCCCGCCATCACCTCGTCGAAGATGAGCACGATGCCGTAGCGGTCGGCGATGGCGCGGAGCCCCGCGAGCCAGCCGGGCGGCGGCACGAGCACGCCTGCGGTGCCCGGCACGGTCTCGACGAGCAGCGCGGCGATCGTGCCCGGGCCCTCAGCCTGCACGATCCGCTCGAGGGCGTGCAGCGCGCGCTCGGCCTCCTGCTCCGGGCGACGACGACCAGAACTCGCTGCGGTACGGGTAGGGCCCGAAGAAGTGCACGTGGCCGCGGGCGTACTCGTTCGGCATGCGCCGCCAGTCCCCCGTCGCGACGATCGCCGCGCCGGTGTTGCCGTGGTACGAGCGGTAGGCGGAGAGCACCTTGTCGCGGCCCGGTCGTGAGGCGCGCGAGGCGGATGGCGTTCTCGTTCGCGTCCGCGCCGCCGTTCGTGAAGAAGACGGCCGAGAACGGGTCGCCCGCGACCTCGAGGATCCGCTCGGCGGCGAGGCCGCGGGTGCGGTTCGCGTGTGCAGGGGCGACGGTCGGCAGCAGCGCCGCCTGCTCCTGGATCGCGGCCACGACCTTCGGATGCGTGTGCCCGATGTTCGTGTTGACGAGCTGGCTCGAGAAGTCGAGGTAGTGCGCGGCCGTCCTCGTCCCAGACCTCGGATCCGGATGCGCCGGCGATCACGAACGGGGCGAGGGAGCCCTGCGCGCTCCAGGAGTGGAACACGTGCCGATCGAGGTCGAGCGTGGTCGCGGCGTCCGCATCCGTCAGGGTCATGGTTCCTCCAGGGTCAGGCACCAGTGTGGCCGATGGCGGGCGCCGGCGACCACGGTCAGGAGGCGGCGAGCACCGGGTCGCGAAGGGCGGGGATGATCGTCTCGCCGTACCGGCGGAGCGTCTCCTCCTTGTCGTCGTGCTGGAGGTACAGCGCGAACTGGTCGACGCCGAGGGCCTTGAGGCGCTGCAGCCGCTCGATGTGGTCGGCGACCGGGCCGAGCACGCAGAACCGGTCGACGATCTCGTCCGGCACGAACGCGGTGTGGGTGTTCCCGGCGCGCCCGTGCTCGTTGTAGTCGTAGGACTCGCGACCGGCGATGTAGTCGGTGAGCGCCGTCGGGACGGCGCCGCCCGTGCCGTACTTCGCCACGATGTCCGCGACGTGGTTGCCGACCATCCCGCCGAACCACCGGGTCTGCTCGCGCGCGTGCGCGAGCGCGGCCTCGCCGCCGTCGGTGACGTACGCGGGGGCGGCGACGCAGATGGTGATGGCCTCGGGGTCCCTGCCTGCCGCGCTCGCCGCGGCACGCACCGTGGCGATCATCCACTCGGCGATGTCGAGGTCGGCGAGCTGCAGGACGAAGCCGTCCGCCACCTCGCCCGCGAGCTTCAGCGCCATGGGCCCGTACGCCGCCACCCAGACCTCGAGCTCCGAGCCGACGCTCCAGGGGAAGCGGATGGTGGCGCCCCGGTACTCGACCGAGCGGGAGTTGCCGAGCTCGCGGATGACGTGGATCGGCCTCGCGGAGGGTGGCGAGGCTCGCGGGTGCACCGTTCGTCACCCGCACGGCGGAGTCGCCGCGGCCGATCGCGCACACCGTGCGGTTGCCGTACATCTCGTTCAGGGTCGCGAACACGCTCGCCGTGACGGTCCAGTCGCGGGTGCTCGGGTTCGTCACGAAGGGGCCCACCTTGACCCGCTTCGTCTCGTTCAGGATCGCCGAGTGGATCACGTAGGGCTCCTGCCAGAGCAGGTGCGAGTCGAAGGTCCAGACATGGCTGAAGCCGAACTGCTCGGCCAGCCGGGCGAGGTGCACGGAGCGGGAGGCGGGCGGGTTGGTCTGCAGGACCACGCCGAAGTCCATGGCGCTCAGACCAGGTACTGCGACAGGCCACGCTTGACGTAGACCCCGTCGCCCTTCGCGCCGAGGTACGCGCCGCCGTCGACGATCACCTTCCCGCGGGAGAGCACGGTGTCGACGTGACCGTCGATCTCCCGCCCCTCCCACGCCGAGTAGTCCATGTTCATGTGGTGGGTCTTCCCGATCCCGATGCTGGTGTGACCGTTCGGGTCGTAGACGACGACGTCGCCGTCGGCGCCGGGCTGCAGCACGCCCTTCCGGCCGTACATGCCGAACATCCTGGCCGGCGTCGTGGCCGTGACCTCCACCCAGCGCTCGAGCGAGATGCGCCCCTCGACGACGCCCTGGTAGAGCAGGTCCATCCGGTGCTCCACCGAACCGATGCCGTTCGGGATCTTGGAGAAGTCGCCGACGCCGAGGTCCTTCTGGCCCTTCATGCAGAACGGGCAGTGGTCCGTCGACACCATCTGCAGGTCGTTCGTGCGCAGCGCCTGCCACATGTGGTCCTGGTGGCCCTCCGCGCGGCTGCGCAGCGGTGTGGAGCAGACCCACTTCGCCCCCTCGAAGCCGGGCGCGCCGAGCTGCTCCTCGAGCGAGAGGTACAGGTACTGCGGGCAGGTCTCGCCGAACACGTTGCTGCCGCGGTCCCGGGCCGCGGCGATCTGCTCGACGGCCTGCTTGGCGGAGACGTGCACGATGTAGAGGGGCGCGCCGGTGAGGTCGGCGATCATGATCGCCCGGTGCGTGGCCTCCTCCTCGGTCTGCCACGGCCGGGTGAGCCCGTGGTGGAGCGGCGCGGTGTTCCCCGCGGCGACGGCCTGCTCGACGAGCACGTCGATGACGCTGCCGTTCTCGGCGTGCATCATCATCAGCGCGCCGTTGCTCGCGCCCTTCTGGAAGGCGCGGAGGATCTGCCCGTCGTCGGACAGGAAGACGCCCTTGTAGGCCATGAAGAGCTTGAAGCTCGTCACGCCCTCCGCGATGAGCTCGTCCATCGCGGTGAGCGACTCCGGCTGGATGTCGGACAGGATCTGATGGAAGCCGTAGTCGATCGCACAGCTGCCGTCCGCCTTCTCGTGCCAGGCGGCGTACTGGTCGAGGACGCGCTGGTGCGGGTACTGCACGACGAAGTCGACGATGGTCGTCGTACCGCCCCACGCCGCGGCGCGGGTGCCGGTCTCGAAGGTGTCGGAGGCGAACGTGCCGCCGAACGGCATCTCCATGTGGGTGTGCGCGTCGACGCCGCCCGGGATCACGTACTTGCCGGATGCGTCGATCACCGCATCGACGTTCGCCGCGACGTCGAAGCCGAGCAGCGTGGATCCGGGCGCGAGGACGGCGGCGATCGTCTCCCCGTCGATCAGCACGTCCGCCTTCGAGGAGCCGGTCGCGTTCACGACCGTGCCGCCTGCGATCAGGGTCCTGGTCATCCGGTCCTCCTCCTCGGCAGCTCGGATCAGGGCGCGGCGATCGCCGTGTAGGTGTCGGGACGGCGGTCGCGGAAGAACTGCCAGGCGTTGCGGACCTCGCGGATGAGGTCGAGGTCCAGGTCCCGGATCACGACGTCCTCCTCCGAGGTGCTCCCGCGATCACCGACGAAGTTCCCCCGCGGATCGACGAACTGGCTCGTGCCGTAGAAGGTGACGGCCTTGTCGCCGAACTCGTTCGACTCGCTGCCCACCCGGTTCGGCGCCGCGATGAAGTAGCCGTTCGCGGCGGCCGCGGCGGCCTGCTCGAGGTCCCAGAGCCGGTTGGAGAGGCCCGGCTTGGTGGCGTTCGGGTTGAACACGATCTGCGCGCCGTTCAGGGCGAGCTCCCGCCAGCCCTCCGGGAAGTGCCGGTCGTAGCAGATGTAGACGCCGATGGTGCCGACCGCCGTGCGGAAGACCGGGTAGCCGAGGTTGCCGGGACGGAAGTAGAACTTCTCCCAGAAGCTGTCGAGGTTCGGGATGTGGTTCTTGCGGTAGCTCCCGAGCACGCGGCCGTCCGCGTCGACCACGACGGCGGTGTTGTAGTAGACGCCGGGCTGCGCCTCCTCGTAGATCGGCAGCACCATCACCATGCCGAGCTCGGCGGCGAGCGCCGCGAACCGCTGCACGGTCGGCCCGTCCACGGGCTCCGCGTAGGCGTAGTACTTCGCATCCTCGACGATGCCGAAGTACGGGCCGGTGAAGAGCTCCTGGAAGCAGATCACCTGCGCGCCCTGCGCCGCGGCGGACCTGGCGAAGCCCTCGTGCTTGTCGAGCATCGACGCCTGGTCGCCGGTCCAGGTCGTCTGGGTGATCGCTGCGCGGACGATGCTCATCGGGTGGTACCTCCAGCCATCGGTTCCTCCCGGACCCGCAGCGGCGGGTGAGGCCCATCGTGGCACTCGGCCGCTCCCGGGACCACTGTCCGGTGCCACTGTCCGGTGCCGCCGCCCGCTGGTACCGTCCCGCCATGACCCCGCAGCGCATCCAGGAGCTCTCGTTCCTGCGGCGCGCCCGCGACCTGATGGACCGGGACTACGCCCTGCCGCTCGACGTCGTGACGATGGCGCAGCACGCGGCGATGTCGCCCGCGCACTTCTCGCGGCGGTTCAAGGACGCCTACGGCGAGACGCCCTACGGCTACCTCATGACGCGGCGGGTGGAGCGGGCGATGGCGCTGCTGCGGGCCGGAGCGAGCGTCACCGAGGCCTGCATGGCGGTCGGTTGCACCTCGCTCGGGTCGTTCAGCTCGCGGTTCACCGAGCTCGTCGGCGAGACGCCGTCCGCCTACCGGGCGCGCTCGCATCCGGCGGTCGAGGCGATGCCGAGCTGCGTCGCGAAGGTGCTCACGCGGCCGCGGCGCATCCGGGTGCCGTCGAGGCCAGCTGTAGGGGCTCGCCGCCGCCGCCCGTCCCGAAGCCGCGCAGTTCCGATCGAGCAGGATCCGAGAAGCGCCGCCCGCCGGCTGCTCCTAGCGTCGCTGTCATGAACATCGCACTCCAGTACTGCAACGTCACGGTCAACGACCCCGACGAGTCCCTCCCCTTCTACCGCGACGGCCTCGGGCTCGAGGTCGTCAACGACGTCTCCTCCGGCGGCCACCGCTGGGTCACCCTCGGCAGCGACGCCCAGCCGGGCCTCGGCATCGTGCTCTCCGACCCGCACGCCGGCCGCTCGCAGGCCGACGGCGACGCCCTGCAGGAGCTGCTCGTCAAGGGCGCCCTCGGGCCGATCGTCTTCGCCACCGCCGACCTCGACGGCGCGTTCGAGCGCATCCGCGCCGCCGGCGCCGAGGTGCTGCAGGAGCCGATCGACCAGCCGTGGGGCCCGCGCGACTGCGCGTTCCGCGACCCGTCGGGCAACACGGTCCGGATCAGCCAGACGGCCGTGAGCCCTCACGCCCGTTCCGTAGGGTTGGCGGGTGCCCGCTCCCCGCATCGTCGTGCTCGCCGGTGGCGTGGGAGGGGCCAGGTTCGTCCGCGGCCTGCGGCAGCACTGCCGCACGGCCTGGCCGGACGGGCAGGGCGGCACCACCGCCGAGATCACCGTCGTCGTGAACACCGGCGACGACCTCTGGCTCGCCGGCCTGCGCATCACGCCCGACCTCGACTCCCTGCTCTACGCGCTCGCCGGCGTGAACGACGCCGTGCGCGGATGGGGCCGGGCCGGCGAGTCCGAGCGGGTCAGCGGCGAGCTCACCGCGTACGGCGTCGGCTGGCCGTGGTTCACCCTCGGCGACCTCGACCTCGGCACCCACATCGCGCGGACGGCCCTGCTGCAGCAGGGGCTGCCGCTGTCGGCGGTCGTCGAGCGGCTGTCCGCGCGCTGGCCGCTCGGCGTGCGGCTCGTGCCCGCGACGGACGACGAGGTCGAGACGCACGTGCTCGTGCACGAGGACGGCGAGGCGCGCGAGCTGCACTTCGAGGAGTGGTGGGTGCGCACCCGCGCCGCGCTGCCCGCCGAGCGGTTCGTGCAGGCCGGCGTCGAGACCGCGCAGCCCGCGCCCGGCGGTCGCGCCGGCCCTGGCGGCGGCGGACGTCGTGCTGCTCGCGCCGTCGAACCCGGTGGTGTCGATCGGCACGATCCTCGGCATCCCGGGACTCCGCGAGGCGCTGCTCGCGACGCCCGCGCCGATCGTCGGGGTCTCCCCCATCATCGGCGGCTCCGCGGTGCGCGGTATGGCGGACGCCTGCCTGAAGGCGATCGGCGTCGCGACCGAGCGCGGACGCGGTCGGGCGGCACTACGGCGCACGGTCCGCGGGCGGCCTGCTCGACGGCTGGCTCGTCGACCGGTCCGACGCCGGCGCGGTCGCACGAGCTGACGGCCGACGGCATCCCGTCGCGCGCGATCCCCCTCTGGATGCACGACGACACGGCGTCGGCCGCCATCGCCGCGGAGGCGTTGGCCCTCGCGAACCCCTGACGCCGCGCCGAGCGCCCCCGGTGGATCGGTGGACGCTGGAAGTCAGGGCAAGCCCTTGGCATGAACGCCGGCAGGTGGTTGCCTGGCAACGCGGGACGACACCCGGTCGTCCGTGACCGGAGGTGCTCCCATGCGCTCGACGTTCCGCACGATCGGTATCGCAACCGCGACCGCAGCACTCGTCCTCGGGGCGTCGACCGCCGCGTCCGCCTCGACCCAGGTGGCGCTCTGGAACATGGGCGACAGCGGCTCCACCATGTCCGACGCGTCGGGCCACGGCCACACGGGCACGCTGCACGACGTGGCGACCGGGCAGCCCGGCACCTCCAGCGGCAAGGGCTTCGGGTTCTTCTCCCACCCGTCCTACGTCTCGGTGCCGAGCTCCTCCGACCTCAACCCGGGCACGAGCAGCTTCTCGTTCACCGTCCACGTGAAGTTCTCGTCGAAGCCGTCGGGCGACTACGACGTGCTGCGGAAGGGGCTCTCGACGACCGACGGCGGCAGCTACAAGGTGGAGATCCTCTCCGGCGGCAACGCCTACTGCAACTTCCGCGGGTCGTCCGCCCAGGGGGCCGTCTCGAGCTCCCGCAACCTCGCGGATAACGCGTGGCACACCATCACCTGCTCCCGCACGTCGAGCTCCGTGAAGGTGACCGTCGACGGGTCCACCTCGTCGAAGTCCGTCTCCACGGGCTCGATCTCGAACTCGGGATCGCTCTACATCGGCGCGAAGAGCAGCGGCGGGGCCGACCAGTACCGCGGCGTCGTCGACCGGGTGTCGGTGAGCCGCGGCTGATCCGGCGGGTCACCCGAAGGTCAGCGCCACCACACCTCGCTCGGAGGCTGCGTTCCTAGCGTCGACGGTCATGAGCGACCGCGACGACCTCCCGCTGCCCGACTTCGACCATCCCCGTCGCTCGGCCTGACCGCCGCTTCGCGGCGCTCAGGAACCGGCTCCGTGGGCCCATCCCGCTCGGCACCCTGCCGTCCCGGATCAGCGCGCTCGACGCGGCCGGCGTGCAGCAGCTGCTCGACTACGAGCAGGCCCACGGGAACCGGCTCCCGGTGACCGAGGTGCTGCGGCACCGCATCGAGGCGCTGAAGAACGGGGCCGAGCCGAGCGGCGCGATCGAGCAGGACATGCCCGAGGTCGCTCCTGCTGCGGGCGGCGGCTCCAAGGTGAGCCCGGCCACCACGGGCCCGAAGATCAACCCGCCGTCCCAGGGCGTGCCGACGAACCCGGCGCAGCCCCGCTGATCCCGCCGGAGCGCCTCCTGTCAGGCGGTGCGCATCCAGCGGAGCCCGTAGGCCGGCAGCAGCCCGTCGCCGTCGGTCTCGTCGCCGAGCAGGAGCTCCGCGCCCCGGAGCTCGTCGGGCAGCGGCCGCGGCCCGGCCGCGAGGTTGTGCGCCGCGACGACGTCGCCGTAGCGGAACACGACGACCGCCGGATCCGCCTCCAGCCGCTCGACCTGCGGCGACGCGATCTCCGGATGCTCCCGCCAGAGGCGCACGAGCGCGCGCACGAGGTGCAGGAGGCTGCCCGGATCCCGCTCCTGATCGGCGACGTTGACGCGCGCGATGCCGTAGGGCCCGTCGGTGACCAGGTGGGCCGCCTCCCCCTCGCTGCTGGTCGAGAAGCCGCCACCCTGCTCCGACGACCACTGCATGGGCAGCCGCACCGCGGCTCGGCCCTCGAGCGACAGGTCGTCGCCCGTGCCGATCTCCTGGCCCGCGACGAGGAGCGGCGCCCCCGGGAGCGCGAAGAGGAGGCTCAGGCTCATCCGCTTCCTGGCCTCGTGCTCCATCATCGGCGCCCAGCCGCGGCGGATGCCGCGCCCGTAGATCCGCTCCTCCTGGTTCGGCGCGAACACGCCGAACACCCGGTCGCGGTCGTCGTCCGAGAGATGCGAGAGGTTCAGCTCGTCGAGGTTGCGGAGGAACTGGCGCCACGCGCCGTGCTGCACGGCCTCGTCGTGGCGGGCTACTGCGGCGCAGAGCGGCCCCGCATCCTCCGTGGCGAGGGAGTGCAGAAGGGCGTTGTTCGGCAGGAAGGCGAGCAGCTGATCGATGCGCCCCCGATCGAAGTAGGTGGGCAGCTGCTCGGGCGGGAGATCGACCTCGCCGAGCAGCGCGACGTCCGGCGCGCGCTTCTTCAGGTAGCGGTGGAGGTCGTCGAGCCGCTTCCCGGCGTCGGCCTGGTCCCCGGGCAGGCCGATGTCCGCGAAGAGCAGACCGGCGGCGTCGATCCGGAACGCGTCGGCACCGAGCGCGATCCAGAAGTCGAGGATGCCCTTCACCTCCTCCCAGACGGCGTCGGAGGCGATCCGCAGGTCGGGCTCGAAGTCGTAGAACTGGTGCCGGTAGAAGGCGCGGGCCCGCTCTGACCACGACCAGATGCCGTCCGTGTGGGGCTCGCCGGGGAAGGCGCTCTGCGACTCGCTGTCGGGCGGCTCGGTCTCGCTCCAGATGTAGTACTCGCGGAACCGGCTGCGCGCATCCGACTCGGCCGCCTGGAACCACGGGTGCCGGTTCGAGGTGTGGTGCAGCACCATGTCGAGCAGCAGCCGGATGCCGCGCGCGTGGGCCTGCTCGGCGAGCAGCCGGAAGTCGTCGAGCTCGCCGATCCGCGGATCGACGCCGAGCTGGTTGCTCACGTCGTAGCCGTTGTCGCGGCGCTCGCTCGGGTAGAAGGGCAGCAGCCAGATGCAGTCCGCGCCGAGATCCTGGATGTGGTCGAGCCGCGAGACGAGCCCCTTCAGGTCGCCGTTCCCGTCCCCGTCGGAGTCCTGGAACCGCAGCACGTCGACGCCGTAGATGACGGCTCGATGGATCCAGTCGGGCGACCCGGGCGAGTCGTCCGGCCCCTGCTCCTGGCGCGGATCCTCGTGACGCTCCTCGGTCATCGCGCCAGTGTGCCGCATCCGCCTGCGCGGCCAGGCGACTCGGAGCGGATGCACGGAAGCGCTGGTCACAGGGCTTTTGCGGCCACTCTGGCTAGCGTCCGGCCATGCCCGAGATCCAGCCGCTGCCCACGGCCGCCACCGACCCGAACACGAACCTCGAGCGCGGGAACCCGCGGTTCGGCTTCGGCAGCACCATGCCCCTGCCCGTGCACTTCGTCGTTGTCACCGTGGGGTGGTGGGGCATCGGCGTCCTGACGCAGCTGGTCGGGCACCCGTCCCGCGTCGACCCCCTGTACCTCACCATCCGCGCGGTGTTCGCACTCGTGCTGGGTGGCGCGATGACCGCGATCGCGGCGTCCCGCCAGCGCCGCAACGGCGGGCGCGAGGCCGTGCGGGCCATGCATGCCGCGGTGCGCACCGGCGAGCTGCCTGCCGGCGCCGATCGGGCCACCTGGGAGCCGGCCCTCGAGTGGCGGACGCGCCAGCTGCGGCGGTCGAGATGGCTCACCCCGGTCGTCTGCGCCCTGTTCGCCGCGATCGGCGTCGCGCTCGCGGTCGTCGATCCGCATGAGGTCGCCCTCGGCGCGATCACCGCCGCGCTCTTCGCGGGGCTGGCCGTCTGGCAGGAGGTCCTCACCGCTCGGCAGCTGCCGCACATCCGGGAGCTCGAGCAGCAGCTCGCGGCCGCGGACCGCTAGCCGGGACGCAGGCGCAGCGGCCCCGCGGCGACCTCGACAGCTCAGCGCCGCGCAGCGGAAGCAGCGCAGGCCGCGGAGGTCAGACGGTCTGCCGGACCGACGACCGCCGGGAGGGGGCGAGGCCGAGGAGCGCTGCGGTGTGCCGCCCGACGCCGAGGCCGATGGCCGCCTGCAGGTCCTCGGGGGTGTCCACGTCGCGGCGGAGCCCCTCCGGCGCACGGAGCAGCCGGTGCCCGAGGTCGCGGTGCCGCCGGGCGGAGCCGACGCCGAAGGCCGGGATGAGCGGCACCCCGGGCTGACCGGTGATCATCACGGTGCCGCTGCCGGTCGCGTCCGGCACGACCCCGAGCGGCAGCTCCTCGGCCGCGGCGAGCGTGTCCTCGAGGTCCTCGGAGGTGAGCGCCGGCAGGTCGCCGAGGAGGACGGCCTGGCCGTACTCGGGCCACGACTCCTGGGCGTAGCGCAGCCCGTCGGCGATCGCGTTGTTCAGGCCCGGCACCCGCTGCGTGCGCACCGTGACCGCGACCGGCAGGCCGAGGTCCTCGACCAGCGCGGGGTCGTCCGTCATCACGAGGATCATCCGCACGCGAGCCACACCGGCGACGGCGTCGAGCGTGTCACGGGCGACCGCCTCGGCCACCGCGGCGCGATCGGCGCGCGGGTGCAGCCGCGTCTTGGCATCCGCGAACCGCTTGATCGGTACGAGCACGACCCAATCGATCACGACGCGTCTCCCCTCTCGTTGTCTCCGAGCCAACCCGTGGACTCGCGGGATCCTTCCGCGTAGCCCTCACGGTATCCGTCCGCATAGGCCTCGTCGGTCCCGCGCCGGAACATGTCCTCAGGGCCGACCCGCACCAGGCTGCGGGCTCCGGGCCCGTCCTCGTCGATGACGAAGGCCCCGAGCCCTCGCACGACGGCCACCGGACGGTTCGCCGTCTTGCCCTTGACGAGGTCCGCCATCGACGCGATCTCGTCCGCGACGGCGACCACGGTGACGTCCATCCGCCTGCCGGTCGCATCCGGCGTGCCCCGCAGGTCGTCGACGACGGCCACCCCGGCGGCGCCGATGGCGACGTCGATCTGACCCGTGCGCCAGGGGCGGCCGAGCGTGTCGGTCACGACCACGCCGAGGCGCACCCCGAACCGCTCGGCGAGGCCGGCGCGCAGCCGGGCGGCGGATGCGTCGGGGTCCTCAGGCAGAAGCAGCACGGTGCCCTCCGCCACGTTGCTCGCGTCCACACCGGCGGCGGCACCGACGATGCCGAGCCGGTTCTCGACGATGCGGGTGAGCGCGCCGGTCGGCTGGCGGCGGGTCGCCACGACCCGGACCGTCTCGTCGGTGATCGCCTGCTCGCGGTCGTCGGCGCGCACCTGGCGGCCCTCCGCCTTCGAGACGATCTTGCTCGAGACGACCACGAGGTCACCGTCCTCGAGTGCGCCGACCGCGTCCGCGATCAGTGCGACGAGGTCGGTGCCGACCTCCACCTCGGGGATGCCGTCGGGCGCGAAGGCGCTGATCATGGCCTCATCCTTCCATCGCGAGGCGGCGCCCCCCGGCGAGCGGGCTGGGCGCTCAGGCGCGGGCGGCGATCCGGAGCGAGCGCTCGGCGAGCTCGCGCAGGTGCTCGTGCAGCCGCACCGCGCCCGCGGCGTGCGCGTCGAGCAGGGCCGCCGCGTCGTCCGGGTGCTGCCGGCGGAACCAGCCGCCGACCGTGACCCCGTGCTCGGGGCGCTCGACGACCTCGATCGCATCGCCCTGCCGGATGACGCCGGCGCGCAGGACCCGGAAGTAGCAGCCGGGAGCGCCGTGCTCGCGGAAGCGGTCCTGCCAGCCGTCGACCGCCATCCGCCGCTCGAAGGTGCCGCAGGGGGTCCGGGGCGCGGTGGCCTCGAGCACCAGCCTCTCGCCGACGCGCCACCGCTCGCCGATCACGGCGCCGGTCACGTCGACGCCGCGCGTGGTGAGGTTCTCGCCGAACAGCCCGGGCGGCACCTCGCGGCCCAGCTCACGGGCGAACCAGGCGGCGTCCTCCTCGGCGTAGGCGTACACGGCCTGGTCGACGCCGCCGTGGTGCCCGCGGTCGGCCTGCACGTCGCCGAACAGCCCGTACTTCGACACCCGCACGCCGATGGTGACCGATCGCTTGTCGATGGCGGTCACACCGATGCCGCGGTCGGGCAGCAGCGCGTGCACGCGGCAGACAGCGGCGAGCAGCCCGGTCACGAGGTGGCCGTCACGACGTGGGCCGGCCGCCCGGCTGCAGCACCTCGGCGACCGCCTTCGGCACGTAGGGGGCGATGTCCCCGCCGAGCGAGGCGACCTGCCGCACGAGAGAGCTGGAGACATGACTCGTGCCAGGGTCGCCGATCAGGAACAGCGTCTCGACGCCGGCGAGGTCGCGGTTCACGATCGCCATCGGCGTCTCGTACTCGGTGTCGATCGACGAGCGGATGCCCTTCACCAGCACCTGGGCCCCGACCTCGACGCAGTAGTCGACGAGCAGGCCGACGCTCCACGAGTCGACGACCACGTCGCCCTCGATGCCCGCATCGGCGATCGCCTGCCGGAGCAGCGCCACGCGCTGCGTGAACGGCAGCAGCGCGGCCTTGCCCGGGTTGTGCGTGACGAGCACGTGCAGCCGGTCGAAGAGCGGCGCCGCGCGCCGCACGATGTCGAGGTGCCCCAGCGTGACCGGGTCGAAGGAACCGGGGATCACGGCGACGCGGGGCATGATCCGCTCAGGCTATACGCGGACACCGTCAGCTCTTGTCGAGGAACGCCCGGGCGTCCTCGTCGCTGCTGCGCTCGATCGCTGCCCGGAGCGCCGGATACGCCTCGAGGGACGGATCCGCTTCCAGCAGGCCGGCCGCCGCATCGCGGGCGGCCTCGATGATGTCGCCGTCGCGGGTGACCCGGAGCAGCTTCAGCTGCGATCGCGCGCCCGACTGGCTGGCGCCCAGCACGTCGCCCTCGCGCCGCAGCTCGAGGTCCGCCTGAGCGAGCGCGAAGCCGTCCGTCGTGGCGGCGACGGTGGTGACCCGCTCGTGCCCGAGCGTGCCCTCCGGTGCGCCGGTGACGAGCAGGCAGAGGCCCGGCAGGCCGCCGCGGCCGACGCGGCCGCGCAGCTGGTGCAGCTGCGAGACGCCGAAGCGGTCGGCGTCGAGCACGATCATGAAGGTGGCGTTCGCGACGTCGACCCCGACCTCGACGACCGTGGTCGCGACGAGCACGTCGATGCCGCCCGCGGCGAACTCCCGCATGACGCGGTCCTTCTCCTCGCCGGTCATCCGTCCGGTGAGGGCCTCGATCCGCCGCCCGGCGAGCGCCGGATGCGCGCGCAGCTCCTGCAGCGTGGCCGAGACCGTGGCCATCGGGCGGGCGTCGTCGCGGCTCGAGCAGGTCGTCGTCGGCGTCCTCGGTCGACGGGGCGGTGGTCTCGTCGCCGCCGATCGCCGGGCAGAGCACGTAGCCCTGCCGGCCCCGGCCGATCTCGTCCCCGCCCGGCGCCACACGTTCGGCATCCAGTGCGGCTTCTCGGCCAGCGGCACCACGATGCGTCTCGATCGGTGCGCGCCCCTTCGGCAGGTGCCGGATCGTGGAGGTCTCCAGGTCCCCGAACACCGTCATCGCCACGGTGCGCGGGATCGGGGTCGCCGTCATGACCAGCGGTGTGCGGGGCGGATCCCTTGCGCCGCAGCACCTCCCGCTGCTCGACGCCGAACCGGTGCTGCTCGTCGACGACGACGAGGCCGAGGTCGTAGAACTCGGTCGACTCGGACAGCAGGGCGTGGGTGCCGACGACGATGCGCGCCTGCCCGGTGACGAGCCGCAGCGCCGCCCGCCGCCGCTCGGCCGCCGGCAGCTGCCCGGTGACGAGCGTGGGCATCAGCTCGGCGGCGAGGTCGGGCCCGAGGGTGGCCGCGATGGACCGCAGGTGCTGGGCGGCGAGCACCTCGGTGGGCGCGAGCAGCGCCGACTGGCCGCCGCTCTCGGCGACCGCGAGCATCGCCCGCAGCGCGACGAGGGTCTTGCCGGAGGCGACCTCGCCCTGCAGCAGCCGGTGCATCGGCACCTGCCCTGCGAGGTCCTCCGCGATCTCGGTGCCGACGAGCCGCTGGTCGTCCGTCAGCTCGAACGGCAGGGCCGCGTCGAACCGGGCGAGCAGCCCACCCGGCTGCGGCGTGCGCGGCGTCGCGGCGAACATCGCCCGGATCGCCCGCCGCTGCAGCAGCGCCGTCTGCAGCAGGAAGGCCTCGTGGTAGCGCAGGGTGCGCTTCGCCTGCATCCAGTCGCCGTCGTGCTGCGGCTGGTGGATGCGGCGCAGCGCCGGCTCGTAGCCCATCAGCTTGGCCGTGCGGCAGATCTCGAGCGGCATCGGGTCCTCGATGCCGGCGATGTTCTCGAGCGCGAGCGCGACGGCCTTGCGGATGTTCCAGGTGTCGATCGCGGCCGACGCCGGGTAGATCGGGATCGGCACCTCGTGCCACGCCTTCGCGCCCTCGGGGTCGACCTCGGGGTCCGGCGGCTCGTCGCCGCTGCCGTCGAAGAGCTCGTACCGCGGATGGGTGAGCTCGCGCATGCCCTTGTAGAAGCGGACACGGCCGCTGAACATCCCGCGCACGCCGGGCTTCAGCGCTCCGGCCTTCGACGGGTCGACGCGGAACGGCTGGTTGAAGAAGACGAGCGTGAGCGTGCCGGAGCCGTCGGAGATCAGCACCTCCTGGCGGCTGCCGCGCCGGTTCATCATGGAGCGGGAGCCGGCGCGGAGCACGTCGGCGACGACCGTCACCTCGGTCTCGAGCGGCAGCGCATCCAGCCGGGTGAGCTCACCGCGCTTCTGGTAGCGCCGCGGGTAGTGGGTGACGAGGTCGCCGACGGTGTGCAGGTCGAGGGCGCGGCCGAGCGCCTTCGCCGTGCGGTCGCCCAGCACGCCGGTCAGCTTCTGATCCAGCGGCCCCGGCATGCCCTCATGCTAGGAGCGACCGCGACTCCCGTCATACCCGCCCGTTCATCGCGCCGTTCCGCGCGATCGTCGGGAGACGGGAGGATGGTGGCCATGCCTCGGATCATCAGCGGATGGGCGGGGTCGCTGCAGCTGCGGACGCCGACGTCCGGCACGCGGCCGACGAGCGACCGGGTACGGGAGGCCCTGTTCTCGACGCTCGAGGCGAGGGACGCGGTCCAGGGCGCCCACGTGCTCGACCTGTTCGCCGGCTCGGGCGCCCTCGCGTTCGAGGCCCTCTCCCGCGGCGCGGCGAGCGCGGTGCTCGTGGACAGGAGCAACGGGGCCGCGACGGCGCTGCGGCAGAACCTGGCGCTGCTGCGCCGGGCCGCGCCGCAGCCGCTCGACGTCCGGATCGTCGTGCGCCCCGTGGCGGGTTACCTGGCGACGCCGGCCGGTCCTCCGCCGACGCTCGTGTTCCTCGATCCGCCCTACGACCTGCCCGACTCGGCGGTGCTCGACGCCCTCGCCGCGCTGGTGGCCGTCGCACCGGGCGCGCTGCTCGTGCTCGAGCGGTCCGCCCGCGACGCCCTGCCGGGCCTGCCCGAGGGCGTGCGGCTCGACCGGACGCGCACCTACGGCGACACGGCCGTGCACCTCCTCGAGGTCGCGCCGGCGGTCGGCGGACGACCCTCGCTGAGGCGGGCGACTTTCTCCCCATCCGACGAGTTCCGCCTCCACCGGCCGACGCTCCGAGGGCACGGACCGGTCCGCTAGATCGAGCCCCAGCGCTGGCCGAACATGGCGTAGGCGACGATCCGCTCGTACCGCAGGGCGGAGCCCGGCAGGATCTCGTCGTCGTCGAACTCGAACGGCAGCAGCGCGGTCTCGGCCCAGCGGAACAGCGCTCGCGCGACGTCGCGCCGATCGCTCCCATCCGCCCCTTCGGGCAGGGCGGCGCCCAGGGCGAGGGTCGCGGCGAGCGCCCGGAGCTCGACCAGCACCCGGGCGTCCGCGACGAGGCTCGTGCGGCGCTGCGCGGTGCCGGTGAGCGGCCAGAACCGGGGTGCGAGCTGGGTGAGCCCACGCTCGACGAGGTCGGCCTCCCGCAGGTCCGCGCGGAAGCGCTCCTCCTCCGCCACGGTGGGCACGATGATCGAGCCGCGGCCGGTCAGGATCAGCTGCAGGTCGACGATGTGCGCGCGCAGTCGACGGAGGTACTTGGACACGACGGCGTCGCGCGTTCCGGCTCGCATGCCAGCGACGATAACCCGGCCGACGGCGCGCCCCGACCCGTCAGGCTGGGAAGACGCTTGAGGTCCCCCGATGAGTCGCCGAGGGCCGCGCTCGCGTAGCGGAACAGCGCGACCGCGGCGGCGTGGTCCTGCTCCTCGCGGGGCGTCAAGCGGCCGGGACGCTCCTCGAGGCGCAGCGCGAGCACGGCGGCCGTGCTGCGGATGTCGGCGAGCACCGCCTTCTGCTCGTCAGTCCTGGGTCGCCGCAGCGGCCGCGGCTCGAGCCCCCACGCCTCGGGCAGCAGCACCGCCAGCCCGCGCTCGACGGCGGCGCTCGCCTGGTCGCGGCGGAGCAGGTCCTCGCGCTCGTCGGCGGACGGGAGGCGGTCGAGCGCGGCGGCGACGGCGCTGCGCTCGGCACGGACCCGCGCCAGGTGGTCCCCGATCACGTTCTCGCGCACCGCGCGACTCTGCGCCACCGTCAGTCCTCCTCGGATGCGAACGAGTCCCAGCCCTGCACCTCCAGTGTGGGCCGGATCCCGTCCACGAGCACCGCCGGGGCGCCCGCGGCGACGACGCCGATCGACCGGAAGGGCGCGGGCAGCGCCGCGTCCTCGGGGAAGCAGGCGAGCAGCCCGTGGTCCTCGCCGCCGGTGAGCACCACGGTGAGCGCGGTGGCGGCGTCGGTGCCGAGCGCCTGCGCCACCCCGGCGACGTCCGCGCCGAGGGCGACCGAGTCGAGGTCGAGCACGACGCCGCTCGCGCGCGCGATCCTCGAGGCGTCGAGCAGCAGCCCGTCGGAGACGTCGAGCATCGCGGTGGCGCCGGCCGCCGCGGCCGCGGGCCCGGCGGCGAGCGGGGGCGACGGCGCGAGCTGCTCGGCCAGCAGCTCGGGACGGCTCGCACGGAGGCGCGCGACGGCATCCGCATCCGGCGCAGCGAGCAGGAGCCGCAGCGCCGCGGCCGACCGTCCGAGCGCGCCGGCATAGGCGACGACGTCGCCGGGCCGCGCGCCGCTGCGGCGCACCGGCGCCGCGCCGTCGAGGGAGCCGACCGCGGTGACCGCGACCGTGAGGGTCGGCGACAGGGTGAGGTCGCCGCCGACGACGGCGCAGCCCGGCGCGAGGGCGGCGCAGGCGTCGGCGAAGCCGTCCGCGATCCCCTCGAGCACGGCGACCGGCGTCTCGGCGGGCACGGTGAGCGCGACGAGCAGCCCGGTGGGCCGGGCGCCCATCGCGGCGACGTCGGCGAGGTTCGTGGCGGCGGCCTTGAACCCGAGGTCGTGCGGCGTCGAGAAGGCGAGCCGGAAGTCGGGGCCCTCCACCATCACGTCCGTCGTGAGCACGACGCGGCCGTCGGGCGCGGCGAGCAGCGCCGCGTCGTCGCCGGGCCCGAGCAGGGTGCCGGGCGACGTGGGGAGCCGCGCGAGGATGCGGGCGAGGGCGGCCGTCTCCCCCACGTCGCGGATGCGGTCGCCGCTCACGGCGTCGGCGAGGGGCTGGGAGCGGCCGGCGCGGTGCACTTCCGGTTCGCCGTCGGCATCGCGGCGGACACGGCGTCGGAGATCGGCGGCAGGGCGTCGTTCTCCGTCGCGTGCTTCGGGTCGATCACCACCTGCGTCGCGGGCGTGCGGCCGAAGGTCGTCCACACCTCGCGGGCCGCGGATCCGGTGCCGCTGTCGAGGCGGATCCAGTCGACCGCCGAGACGGTGAAGCACGGATCCGTCGTCGGGCCGGGCGGGGTGACGCCGCAGCGCAGCTGCACGCCTTCGGGGTCGCCCCACGCGGCGGTGCCCTGCGCGTCGGTCTCCCGCTTCGGCAGCGCGCCGAGCGTCGAGGGCAGCCGCACGATGAGAGCGGCGCAACCGGTCGTCGTCGCGGCGGGCGCGGGCGTCACCGAGATCGTCGGCGTGCACCCGGCGAGCGCGAGCAGCGCGCCGGCCGCCGCGAGGACGGCCATCGCCCGACGGGTCATCGCGCCTGTTCGATCAGGTCGGTGATGAGGTCGGGATACGCGAGCCCCGACTGCTGCCAGCAGCGGGGGAACATGGAGATCGGGGTGAAGCCCGGCATCGTGTTGATCTCGTTGACGACGAAGCCCTCGCCGGTGAGGAACACGTCCACGCGGGCGAGGCCGCGGCCGTCGATCGCCTCGAAGGCGCGGATCGCGAGCCGCTCGAGGTCCGCCAGCTCGCCGTCCTGGAGATCGGCCGGGCAGACGAGGTCGACGCCCTCCGCACCGAGGTACTTCGCCGCGAAGTCGTAGAAGGGTCGGCCGGTGACGACGACCTCGCCGACCGCTGAGACCCGCGCGCCGCTGCCGTCGCGCGCGCCGAGCACGCCGATCTCGAGCTCACGGCCCTGCATCCCGCGCTCGACGAGCACGCGGCTGTCCTCCGCGAACGCGGTGTCGAGCGCGGCGTCGAGCTCCTCGGGCGCGTCGATCCGGGTGACACCGACCGAGGAGCCGGCCCGCGCAGGCTTCACGAACGCGGGCAGCCCGAGGCCCGCCACGCGGCGGCGCAGCCACGCGTCGTCGCCGGCGCGGTCCGCCTCGGTCAGGGTGACCCACGGCGCGACCGGCACGCCGGCGGCCTGCGAGCACGGTCTTCGTGAAGTGCTTGTCCATCCCGAGGGCGGATGCGAGCACGCCGTTGCCGACGTAGGGCAGCCCGACGAGCTCGAAGAGCCCCTGGATCGTGCCGTCCTCGCCGAACGGGCCGTGCAGGATCGGGAACACCACGTCGATGTCGCCGAGCGAGGAGACGGATCCGTCCGCCGCCTGCACGGCGAGCTCGCGGGTGGCGGTGGACTCCGGCCAGCGCACGCGGCTGCCGTCGTCGCGCACCTCGGGCATCGCCTCCGGGTCGAGCGCGAAGGCCGCCGGGTCGTCGCGCTCGAGCACGAACGCCCCGTCGCGGGTGACCCCGACGGGCACGACGTCGTAGCGGTCCCGGTCGATCGCGGCGAGCACGCCGCCCGCGGTCGCGCAGCTGATCACGTGCTCGCTGGAGCGGCCGCCGAAGACGACCGCGACGCGCGTCCGGGAATCCGTCACCGCTCGAGCGTACCCAGGGCACCTTCGTGCCCCGCACCGCACGGTGATCGGGAGAGCGGCTACTACTCGCCCTCGGGCACGGCCTCGCCCGCGACGTGCGGGGCGATGTCCCGGGGGGCGAGGGTGCCGGCGATCACGTCCGCGACCTGCTGCGCGATCGGCATCGCGACGCCGCGGCTGGCGGCGAGGTCGAGCACCGGCTGCAGCGACGTGAGGCCCTCCGCCACCTGGTCCATGGTGCGGAGCACGTCGTCGACGCTGTAGCCCTGCCCGAGCAGCCGCCCGGCGCGGTTGTTCCGCGACAGCGGCGACTCGCTCGTGGCGATCAGGTCGCCGAGGCCGGCGAGACCGGCGAGGGTCTCGGGCTGCGCGCCGAACGCGACGGCGAACGCGGTCATCTCGGCGAGCCCGCGGGTGAGGATCGACGCCTTCGTGTTGTCGCCGTAGCCGACGCCGACGACGATGCCGGTGGCGACGGCGATGAGGTTCTTCAGCACGCCGCCGAACTCGGTGCCGATCACGTCGGTGTTCGTGAAGGTCCGGAAGTACTTGTTGGCGGCGGCCAGCGCGACCCGCTCCGCCGTCTCCTGCATGCGTCGAGGCGACGACCGCGGCGGTCGGCTGGCCGCGGGCGATCTCGGTCGCGAGGTTCGGCCCGGAGACCACCGCGATCCGGTCGTCCGGCACCCCGAGGCCCTCGCGGAGCACCTCGCTCATCCGGAGTCCGGTGCCGTTCTCGACGCCCTTCATCAGGCTGACGACGAGGGCGTCGGCCGGCAGACCGCGCCGGACGTCCGCGAGCACGCCGCGGAGCGACTGGCTCGGCACGGAGAGGAACACGATCTCGGCGCCGGCGAGCACGGCGTCCAGGTCGCTGCCGACCCGGATGGTCTCGGGCAGCAGCACCCCGGGCAGGTAGTCGTCGTTGCGGTGCCGCCGGTTGATGGCCTCGGCGAGCACCGGGCGGCGGGCCCAGAGCGCGACGTCGTTGCCGGCGTCGGCGAGCACCTTCGCGAACGTGGTGCCCCAGCTGCCGGCGCCGAGCACCGCGACCCTCGGCATCAGAACCGGCCGGTCTCGGTCTGCCCGTGCTTCGCCGGGTCCCAGCGGTCCGCCGGCGCCGTCTCGCCGCGCAGCTGCTCGAGCAGCTCGGTGACGGCCGTCATGATCGCGGCCGTCGCCGCCTGCAGGGCCGCCGGATCGGTGGCGCGCCCCTCCCATGGCGGACAGGTCGACCGGGTCGCCGAAGGCGACCTCGATCCGGGCCCGCGGCGTCAGGTGGATCCGCTTCGAGTAGATCGGCATGAGCTGCTGCGTGCCCCAGTGCGCCGCGGGCACGACCGGGATGCCGAGGTCGAGGGCGAGCCGCGCCGCGCCGGTCTTGCCGCGCATCGGCCAGAGCGCCGGGTCGCGCGTGAGCGACCCCTCCGGGTAGACGACCACGCAGTGGCCGTCGGCGACGATCCGCTTCGCCGCGTCGATCGGGACGGCGCCGCGCTGCAACCCGCCCCGCTCGACGGGGATCTGGCCGACGCCGCGCAGCAGCGAGCCGATGATCGGGACCTTGAACAGCGACGCCTTCGCCATGAACCGCGGCGCGCGACCGAGGCGCCACACGGCGACCGCGACCACGAGCGGGTCGATGTTCGAGTTGTGGTTCGGGGTCAGGATGAACGGTCCGGAACCCGGGAGCTTCTCGGGGGAACGGATCGTGAGGTGCGAGGTGCCGCGGATGAACGGCACCGCGATGGCACCGAGGACCCACCAGAGCGACGGCCGGAGCTTCTCCTGCCGCGGCCGGTCAGCCATCGACCGTGAAACGCGCCCCCAGCGCCCGGAGCTTGCCCTCGAAGTTCTCGTACCCCCGGCTGATGATCCCGACGTTCCGCACGGTCGAGGTGCCCTCGGCCGTCATCGCCGCGATCAGGTGCGAGAAGCCGCCGCGCAGGTCGGGCACCTCGATGTCGGCGCCGTGCAGCGGCGTCGGGCCGGTGATCACGGCGGCCTGCTCGAGGTCGCGGCGCGGCACGCGGCGGTGCGGGGCCGCGAAGCCGCGCGGGTGCACGCGGATGTCCGCGCCCATCTTCTGCAGCGCCTCGGTGAAGCCGAACCGGTTCTCGTACACGGTCTCGTGCACGGTGGAGACGCCCTCGGCCTGCGTGAGCGCCACGACGAGCGGCTGCTGCCAGTCCGTCATGAAGCCGGGGTGCACGTCCGTCTCGATGACGACCGGCTTCAGCGGCCCACCCGGGTGCCAGAAGCGGATGCCGTGCTCCTCGATGTCGAACGCGCCGCCGACCTTCCGGAAGATGTTGAGGAACGTCATCATGTGTTCCTGCTTCGCGCCGTGCACGAACACGTCGCCGTGCGTCGCGAGCGCCGCGGAGGCCCAGCTGGCGGCCTCGTTGCGGTCGAAGATCGCGCGGTGCGTGTAGCCGCGCAGCTCGTCGACGCCCTCGATGAGGATGACGCGGTTCGGCTCGACCGAGATGATCGCGCCCATCTTCTGCAGGATCGCGATGAGATCCATGATCTCGGGCTCGATCGCCGCGTTCCGCAGCTCGGTGACGCCCTTCGCCCGCACGGCGGTGAGCAGCGTCTGCTCCGTCGCGCCGACGCTCGGGTACGGCAGGTGCACGTGCGCGCCGTGCAGGCCGTTCGGCGCGGACAGGCGGATGCCGGTCGGCAGCTTCTCGACGACGGCGCCGAAGTTGCGGAGCGCGTCGAGGTGGAAGTTGATGGGCCGGTCGCCGATGCGGCAGCCGCCGAGGTCGGGGATGAACGCCTCGCCGAGCTGGTGCAGCAGCGGTCCGCAGAAGAGGATCGGGATGCGCGACGAGCCGGCGTGCGCGTCGATCTCCCGCATGTGCGCGCTGCGCACGTTGCCGGCGTCGAGCAGCAGCTCGCCGGACTCGACGCCCGGCTTGACCGTGACGCCGTGGATCTCGAGCAGGCCCGCGGACGACGCGCACGTCGCTGATGTCCGGCACGTCGCGCAGCACGCTGACGCCCTCGGACAGGAGCGATGCGACCATCGCCTTGGTGACGAGGTTCTTCGCCCCGCGGACGTCGACCTCCCCCGCCAGCGGCTTGCCGCCCTCGATGGTGATCCGGTCGAAGGTCAGTCCGACGCTCGCGCCTGCGCGCTGCGCCTCGGTGATGAGATTGCTCAACGGTCCCCTACTGGCAGTGTTGTGGGCCGCCACGCTTCGCGGCCCGCTTCGAAGGCGGTGATGCGCGCCTCATCGCGCAGGGTCAGCCCGATGTCGTCGAGGCCCTCCAGGAGCCTCCAGCGAGTGTAGGCATCGATCTCGAACGGGATCGAGGTCCCCGAGATGGTGACGGTCGAAGCCGTGAGATCGACGGTAGCCGTGATCCCAGGGTCCGCTTCGATCGCGGCCCAGCATGTCTCGACCTGCTCCTCGGTGATCACACCGGTGAGCAGCCCCTGCTTCCCGCTGTTCCCGCGGAAGATGTCGCCGAACCGGGGGCTGAACACGGCCCGGAAGCCGTAGTCGCGGAGGGCCCAGACGGCGTGCTCACGGCTCGAGCCGGTGCCGAAGTCGGGGCCGGCGAAGAGGATCGAGCCGGCCGCGTAGGCCGGGTCGTTCAGCACGAAGCCGGGGTCCTGGCGAAGGTGCGCGAAGAGCGCGTCCTCGAAGCCGGTCTTCGTGACCCGCTTCAGGTAGACGGCGGGGATGATCTGGTCGGTGTCGACCGCGGACCGCTTCAGCGGGACCGCGACGCCGGTGTGGGTGGTGAACGGTTCCATCAGACCAGAGACCTCCGCCTCGACACCCGACGGGCTGGACGGCCGAAGGACGTCGGAAGGAGCACTGAGGGTGCCCCGGATCGCGGTGGCGGCGGCGACGAGCGGCGACACGAGGTGCGTGCGGCCGCCCTTGCCCTGCCGGCCCTCGAAGTTGCGGTTGCTCGTCGAGGCGCAGCGCTCCCCCGGGGCGAGCTGGTCGGGGTTCATCCCGAGGCACATCGAGCAGCCGGCGAAGCGCCACTCCGCGCCGAAGTCGGTGAAGACCTTGTCGAGGCCCTCCGCCTCCGCCTCGAGCCGCACGCGGGCGCTGCCCGGCACGACCATCACGCGTACGCCGTCGGCCTTCCTACGGCCCTTGACGATCGACGCGAACGCGCGCAGGTCCTCGATCCGGCTGTTCGTGCAGGACCCCATGAACACCGCGTCGACCGGGATCTCCTTCATCGGGGTGCCGGGCGCGAGGTCCATGTACTCCAGCGCCCGCTCGGCGGACTCGCGGGCCTGCGGATCGGTCATCGTCGCCGGGTCGGGCACGGAGCCCGCGAGCGTGACGCCCTGGCCCGGGTTGGTGCCCCAGGTGACGAACGGCTCGAGCTCGTCGGCGTCGAGGAAGACCTCGGCGTCGAAGACCGCGTCGTCGTCGGTGGCGAGCGTGCGCCAGTACGCGACCGCGTCGTCCCAGTCGGCGCCCTTCGGCGCGTGCGGCCTGCCCTCGAGGTAGGCGAACGTCGTCTCGTCGGGCGCGACCATGCCCGCGCGGGCGCCGGCCTCGATCGACATGTTGCAGATCGTCATCCGCCCCTCCATGGAGAGGGCGCGGATGGCGTTGCCGCGGTACTCGAGCACGTAGCCCTGGCCGCCGTTGGTGCCGATCTTCGCGATGACGGCCAGGATGACGTCCTTCGCCGTGACGCCGGGCTTCAGGGTGCCCTCGACGGTGATCGCCATCGTCTTGAACGGCTTCAGCGGCAGCGTCTGCGTGGCGAGCACGTGCTCGACCTCGCTCGTGCCGATGCCGAACGCCATGGCGCCGAACGCGCCGTGGGTCGAGGTGTGCGAGTCGCCGCAGACGACGGTGATGCCCGGCTGCGTGAGGCCGAGCTGCGGCCCGACGATGTGCACGATGCCCTGCTCGACGTCGCCGAGGGAGTGCAGGCGGATGCCGAACTCCTTCGCGTTGCGGCGGAGCGTCTCGATCTGGGTGCGGCTCGTGAGGTCCGCGATCGGCTTGTCGATGTCGATCGTCGGGGTGTTGTGGTCCTCGGTCGCGATCGTGAGATCGGGGCGGCGCACCGGGCGTCCCTCGGCGCGGAGGCCGTCGAACGCCTGCGGGCTGGTGACCTCGTGCACGAGGTGCAGGTCGATGTAGACGAGGTCGGGCGCGCCGTCCTCGCCCCGCTTCACGAGGTGGGCGGCCCACACCTTCTCGGCGAGGGTCTTCGGGGCGTGGTCGTCGACGCCGGTCTGCGGCGCGGGAGTCGTCTCGGTCATGCATGTCCTCCGGAGGGATCGCGGTGAGGGGTCCCCGGCATCGAGCGGCCTCCGCGACGAGGGAGCCGGTGGTTCAGACCTCGTCGCGGCAGGGAAGGAGGAGCAGGCCGCGAAGCATGGACGCGAGATTACCACCGTGTTTCGCCGGGACCGCGATCGGCGGCTCGGCCACGGTCAGCGCACGTTCTCGCTGAGGCGGCTCACGACGAGCGCCGGCACGAGGGCGGCGAGGTCGGCGTGCACGGCGAGGGCCTCGCTGACGTCCTGCACCGCGTCGTCCGGATCGCCGGCCGCACCGCCCTGCCCTCGATGCGTCGCATCTCGGCGTCCCAGGTGGTCCAGGCGTCGAGGAGCATCGCCATGGGCTCGTCCATGAGCACCTCCTCGATCTCGCCGGAGACGGCCGCGATGAGGCCGCCGACGTCGAGGTGGTCGCCGCGATGGGCGCGGATCCGCTGGTCGGCCAGCTGGGCGAGCGGGCGCCAGGCGTCGGTCGCGAGCAGGGCCGCCGGATGCCGCGGGAAGTGCACGGCGGAGGGCGGTCCGCCGACCACCTTGCCGATCCGACCACGCCCGAAGAGCCGCATGGAACGGATGCTACGTCTCCCGCGATGACGACATGCGCGGCGAGGATCCGGATCCGTCCTGCTCGGTGTGATCGAACCGCCGAAGGCGGCCGGCGCGGCCGGGTCCACCGGGAGAATGAGGCCGTGCAGGACGCCCACGGCGACGAGGTGCTCTCCGGCGGCAACACGAACGCGCCGGTGCGGCGGGGCGACGCGGTGCACCGCGAGTCGCCGGGGCCTGGACGCCGACGATCCACCGGCTGCTCGAGCATCTCGCGGAGCGCGGCGTCGACTGGCTGCCGCGGCCACTCGGCTTCGACGAGCAGGGCCGAGAGGTGCTCACCTTCCTGCCCGGCACGGTCCCCGCCGACCCGATGCCGCCCGTGGTCGTGGTCCGACGAGTTCCTGCTCCAGGCGGCGCGGATGCTGCGCCGCTTCCACGACGCCTCGCTCGGGTTCCCGCGCGAGGGTGCGGTCTGGCAGCAGCCGGCCCGCAGCCCCGACGAGGTCGTCTGCCACAACGACTTCGTCGCCTACAACTTCGTGCTGCGCGATGGTCGGATCGTGGGCGTGATCGACGTCGACATGGCCTCCCCCGGTCCCCGCGCCCGCGACCTCGCGCATCTCGCCTATCGGACGGTGCCGCTCGCGCATCCGGCCAACCCGGACCTGCCGGACTCGCCGCTGGATGCGCGCCGCTCCCGCCTGCGGCGGATGGTGGATGCGTACGGTGGCCCGGGGCTGCCGGAGGTGCTGGCCCACGTGGGGCCGCTGCTCGACGAGGCCGCCCGGTATGCCGAGGGCCGGGGCGGCCGGTTCCTCGACCACGCCCGCGGCTACCGCCGAGACGCCGAGTGGGTGCGGGCGAACCTGGGGCGCGACCTCGCCTGACCCGAGCCGTGCGATCTGCCGGATCCGGAGCGGTCTGCAGGACGGACGGCGCGCGGCGGTCCTGCACATCGTCCGCGGTCCTGCAGACCGTACGCAGCGGAAGCGGCGCAATCAGCCGGTGCGCTCCCGGCGGATGGCGACGAGGCTCGCGAGGGTGGCGACCGACATCGAGACCACGATGACGGCGAGCGAGGCGCCCGTGCCGATGTCGGGCACGCCGTCGAGGTGCTCCCCGCCGTTCAGGAACGGCAGCGAGTTCTCGTGCAGGGCGTGCAGCACGAGCTTCACGCCGATGAAGGCGAGGATGAACGCGATCCCGTACTTGAGGAACCGCAGGCGCTCGACGAGGTCGCCGAGCAGGAAGTAGAGCTGCCGCAGCCCCATCAGCGCGAAGACGTTCGCGGTGAACACGATGAAGGCGCTCTCGGTGATCCCGAAGATCGCGGGGATCGAGTCGAGGGCGAAGAGCACGTCGGTGCTGCCGATCGCGACGAGGACGATGAGGATCGGCGTCCACATCCGCCGGCCGTCGACGGTCGTGCGGAGGTGCCCTTCGTCGTACCGGTCGGTGACGGCGACGTGCCGCCGCAGGAAGGTGACGATCCGGCCGTTCTGCGCGTCGCCGTGCTCCGAGCCGAACGCCTGCGTGATCGCGGTGTAGATCAGGAAGGCGCCGAAGAGGTAGAAGATCCAGCTGAACGAGACGATCAGCTGGGCGCCGATCAGGATGAAGATCCCGCGGAAGGAGCAGCGCCAGGATGATGCCGATCATCAGCACCTCCTGCTGGTGCTTCCGCGGCACGGCGAAGCCGCCCATGATCACGATGAACACGAACAGGTTGTCGATCGACAGCGAGTACTCGGTCAGCCACCCGGCGACGAACTCGGTCGCGTGGTCGGCCCCGGCAACGGCCCACATCACCGCTGCGAAGGCGAGCGCGAGCAGCGACGTAGAACCCGACCCAGAGGGCGCACTCCTTCACGGACGGCACCCGCGGCCGCCAGTACGCGAGCGCGATGTCGGCGCCGAGCACGAGCACCAGGACGGCGCTCGAGCCGATGACGAACGGGAGGGGGATGATCACTGGCGAGACCTCTCGGAGTCGTCGGGCGGCATGCTGCAGCGCCGAACGTCTCTCCCCATCCGTATCGGATGCCGCGCGGCCGGGCCCGCTGCGGAGCGGAACCGTGATGACGACCTGCGCGAAGCCCGGGATACTCCCCTTCGTCCCGGGCAGCCTATCGGCCGGGGCGGCGACGGCGCCCTGGCGGCTGCCGTCTCAGGCGCGTCTCACGTGAAGTAGGCGACGAGCTGCGAGAGGAGCAACGCGCCGCCCACGAGGATGAGGACGACGCCGGCGAACAGCAGCCCTCCACGCGTCGCCAGCGCCCGCCGGGTCGCGCCCGTCTGGTACACGATGATCGAGATACCGGACCCGATCACGATCAGCGACAGGACGATGTAGAGCAGGACGACCGGGTTGTCGTTGGTGTTCACCCCCGCAGTGTTGCGGGAACGGGCTCGAAGTACCAGGACGTTCGCCGAGTGTCGGGCCGGTGCGGGCTGAAGGCGACCACCACCTCGTCGCCTCGCCGGCCGACCTCGGTGCACGGGTTCGGGACATCAGTACGGCGGCGAACCCGTACGGATGTTCCCCGGCCGTACTGAGGGCAGGGTCAGGAGCCGCCGCATCGAGCGGGTGAGCGCGCGGGAGGCCTCGACGACCCGCTCGATCTCGTCGACGCGGTGGCGTCAGGCGACGGGGAACCAGCCCTCCGGCGGCTCCTCCTTGCCCGACTGCGCGAGCCACTGGTCGGCCTGCTCCTGCAGCGCGGCGATCACCCGGAAGATCTGCTCCGCGGGCAGGCGCACGCGGGCGGCGACGCGGGCCGACACGACGGGCACCGGCTCGCCGTCGGGGCCGACCTGCTGGGACGGCGGGGCGGTGAGCGACAGGAAGTCGAGCACGAAGCTGGTCGGGTTGTGCCAGACCGCGGCGAAGTCGGCGAACACGCCGATCTCCTGCTCCGGGGGCAGGTTGACGGCGATCTGCGGGGGCTGCGGGGCGTCGGTCACCCCGGCGACGCTAGTGCTGCGCGTCGTGCGCCGCATCCGGCCGCAGAAGGGCCGCTCGGGCAGCATCACGTCGACGCCGTCCGCGGTGGCGAGGGTCGCGAGCGCACCGCCAGGCGGAAGCAGCCGCAGGCCGAGCAGGTCGCAGGAGAGCGCGAGCGCCGGATCGAGCGCGGCGACGGCGGCGGCGAGGCGCCGGGACCGGATGCCTGCACGACCAGGATCCTCGCCCCTCCGCCCGATAGCCTCGTACCGTGGAGCTCGCGGTCTACGCGGTGCTCGCGGTCGCGGTGATCGTCGCCGTCGCGGCCTTCGCACCGCGCCTCGGCGTCGCGGCGCCGCTCGTCCTCGTCCTGGTCGGCGTGGCGCTCTCGTTCCTGCCGGGGCTGCCGCTGGTGAAGGTGCCCCACGAGCTGATCCTGGACGGCGCGCTGCCGCCGATCCTCTACGCGGCGGCGCTCAGCCTGCCCCTCGCGGACTTCCGGCGGAACGTGCTGCCCATCGCGAGCCTGGCCGTGATCCTCGTGCTGATCACGGCCTTCGGCACCGGCTTCGTGCTGTTCGCGCTGCTGCCGAAGCTGGCGCTGGCGCCGGCGATCGCGCTCGGCGCGGTGATCAGCCCGCCGGATGCGGTCGCGGCCACCTCGATCGGCAGGCGGCTCGGCCTGCCGCCCCGGCTGCTCACCGTGCTCGAGGGCGAGGGGCTCGTCAACGACGCGACGGCCCTCGTGCTGCTGCGCTCCGCCACGGCGGCCGCGGCCGGGGCCCTGCTGACGCCCGTCGCGCTCGGTCGCGACCTCGTGCTCGCGACGGTGATCGGGATCGCCGATCGGGCTCGCGGCGGGCTTCGTCACGATGGCCGCGCGCACGCGCCTGGACGATCCGGTGCTCGACACCGCCGTCTCGCTCGCGGTCCCCTTCGTGGCCTTCGTGCCCGCCCAGTTCTTCGACGCGTCCGGCGTGATCGCCGTCGTGACGGCCGGGCTCTACGCGAGCCACGGCGCCCCCTCCGCCCTCTCGCCGCAGGCCCGGATCAGCGACCGGCTCAACTGGCGGACCATCCAGTTCCTGCTCGAGAACGGCGTCTTCCTGCTCATCGGCCTCGAGCTGCGCTCGCTGGTCGCGCAGGTCGATCCGGAGGTCCTCGGCTTCGGCCCGACGATCGCCGTCGCGCTCGCCGCCACCCTCGCGCTCGTGGGCATCCGGCTGATCTGGATGGTGCCGCTCGTGCTGGCGCTGCGCGCCCGCGCCGCGATCGCCGAACGGATGCTGCTGCGGCAGTGGCTGGCGTTCCACCACTCCCGCCGCGCCCGCAGGGGCCGCGCTCGCGACGCGGTACTGGCGCCGCGCCGAACGCAGCCTACCCGCGCCGCCGCGCCGACCTCGAGGAGCTGCGCCGCGACGGCGTCACCGCGCGCGGCGGCGTGGTGCTCGGCTGGGCGGGCATGCGCGGGGTCGTGACGCTCGCGGCGGCCCAGTCGCTGCCGCTGAGACACGCCCTACTACCCGCAGCTCGTGCTGATCGCGTGCATCGTCGCCGTGCTCACCCTGCTCGTGCAGGGTGCCTCGCTGCCCTCGGTGATCGGTCGGCTCGGGGTGCGCGGGACGGACGCGGTGGACGACCAGCGCGAGCTGGCCGCGCTGCTCGACGAGCTCGGCTACGCCGGACTGATCGCGCTCGACGACGCCGCGGCCGAGCTGGACGGCGTCGACGAGATCGACCCCGACGTGCTCGAGCGCGTGCGGCGCACGTCGTTCCTGCGCGCCGAGGCCGCCTGGGAGCGCTCCCGCGGCCCCGGCATCCCGCTGGACGAGACCCCGAACCGGCTGTACCGGCGGCTGCGCCTCGCCGTCGTGCAGGCGGAGCGGGAGCGGCTGCTCGATGCGCGACGCAACGGCGAGTACACCTCCCACGCCCTGCTGCAGGCGCAGGCGCTCCTCGACGTGGAGGAGTCGCGGCTCCGGCCCCCGCGCTGAGCGGGTGCGACGCCGGTCAGTCGGCGATCGCGATGCGCCGCTCGAGCGCCTCCGCCGTCTCGAGCACCGGGGCGACCGCCTCGTCCGGGACCACCACGAGCTCGTGCACGTCGTCGTCCTCGCTCTCGAGCGAGAGCAGGCGCGCGCCGTGCTCGGCGAGCACCCGGTCGGCCTCGCGGATGGCGTCGGCCAGGTCGTCGGTGTCGTTCACCGCGCCGAGGTCGGGCTGCAGCCGGAACACCCGCGGCAGCTGCGCGAGCGCGTCGGCGAGCTCCATGCCGGTGTCCTCGGCCTCGAGGGACGCGAGGGCGCCGGCGTCGTCGAGCCCGGTGAGGAGGGCGTCCCACGGGTCGCCCTCCGGATCCTCGAGGGCCGCCTGCACCGACGGCCAGAGCAGCTCGTCGTCGTCCAGCAGCCCGCACAACCGTTCCCACAGCGCCTCGTCGTCCATCAGTCCCATTGTCGCCGAGGGGGTGGCCAGGATCGCCGAAGCGACGCTCAGGCGACGGGGTGCAGCACCGCCTGCAGTGCCGCCGCCAGCTCCCCGAGCGCCTGCGGCACCGCGCGGCACAGGTGCGGGAAGGCGAAGTAGCCGTGCGGCATGCCCCAGTAGGTGGTCGCGCGCACGGACACGCCCGCCGCCTCGAGCACTGCTGCGTACCGCAGCCCGTCGTCGCGGATCGGGTCGTGCTCGGCCACCTGCACGAGTGCGGGCGGAAGGCCGGTGAGGTCGTCGGCGAGCAGCGGCGACGCGTACGGGTGCGTGGGGTCCTGGGCGCCGAGGTAGTGGTCGCGGAAGGCGAAGACGTCGCGCTTCGTGAGGATCGGCGCATCCGCGTTCTCGTCGATCGACGCGCTGCCGGCGGTGAGATCGGTCGCGGGGTACAGGAGTCCCTGGAACGCGATGCTCGGGCCCGACCGGTCCCGGGCCATCAGCGCGACCACGGCCGCGAGGTTGCCGCCCGCGCTGTCGCCGACGACGGCGATGTGCTCCGGATCGGCGCCCCACTCCGCGGCTCGCGCCGCCACGTCGACGAGGGCCGCGAAGCAGTCCTCGGCCGCGGCCGGGAAGCGGTTCGCGGGCGCGAGCCGGTACTGCACCGCGACGACGACGCAGCGCGCCTCGGCCGCGATGCTGCCGGCGAGGTGGTCGTGGCTGTTCAGGTCACCGCTCGTCCAGCCGCCGCCGTGGAAGAAGAGCACCAGCGGCAGGCGCCCGCCGGTGCGCGCCGGGCGGTAGGCGCGGATCGGGATGTCGCCGGTCGCGCCGGCCACCGTCCCCTCCCGCGTCGCGACGCCCTTGACGGGAGCGCCGAGCAGGAGGTCGGTCAGCGGGTTGTGCGGCAGCGTGCGCTGCTGCATCCGGATGATGTCGTCCTCGGACTGCTCGGCGACGGACAGCCGCTCGAGCAGCCGGCCGAGCACCTTCACCCGCAGGTCCAGGTCGGCCATGTCGCTCCCTCGCGTCGTCGTGCGCCCGCCGGATCGTATCGCCCGCGTGTCGGGCGCTCCGGGGCGAGGCGGCTCAGTGCTTCGGGAACGCCTTGCCGGGGTTCAGCAGTCGGCGTGGGTCGAGCGCCGTCTTGACCGCCTCGTGCATCTCGAGCACCCGGGCCCCGAGCTCGTCGTGGGCGCCGGGCAGCTTCAGGAGGCCCACGCCGTGCTCCCCCGCGACCGTGCCGCCGAGCGCGAGGCAGTCGTCGATGATCCGGGCGAACGCCGCCTGCGCCCGCCCTTCCGCAGCCGGGTCGTCCGGCGTCGCGATGATCAGCGGATGCAGGTTGCCGTCGCCGGCGTGGGCGATGTTGGCGATGACCACGTCGTGCTCGGCCGCGGCGGCCTGGATGCGGGAGAGCATCTCGGGCACCTGCCTGCGCGGCACGCAGACGTCCTCGGTGAGCACCGGCCCGAGCCGCTCGAGCGCCGGATAGGCCAGCCGCCGGGCGCGGAACAGGCGCTCGACCGCATCCGGGTCCTCGGCGGTCCGCACGTCCGTGCCGCCCGCCGCCCGGAACAGCCCGGCCATCGCCTCGGCGAGCGCCGCGCCGGCCTCGCCCACCTGGTCGACCTTGCCGAGCAGCATCGCCTCGGCGTCGTGCGGCAGCCCGAGCCCCTGCCACTCGTCGACCGCGGTGAGGCAGGTGCGATCGATGAGCTCGAGCGCGGCCGGCAGGATCCCGGCCCGCGAGACGGCCGCGACCGCCTCCCCCGCCGCCCGCAGCGACGGGAAGGTGCCGATCACCGCGCGCTCCTCGCGGCCCGAGAGCGGCAGCAGCTTCAGGGTCAGCTCGGTGATGATCCCGAGGGTGCCCTCCGAACCGACCATCAGGGACGTGAGGTCGTAGCCGACGGTGCCCTTCGCGGTGCGCCGCCCGAGCCGCACGATCGGAGCCGTCGGCGAGCACCACCGTGAGCCCGAGCACGTAGTCGCCCGTGACGCCGTACTTCACGCAGCAGATCCCGCCGGCGTTCGTCGCGGCGTTGCCGCCGACCGTCGACCACGGCGAGCTCGCCGGGTCTGGCGGGTACCAGAGCCCCTGCACCGCGACCGCCGCCCGCAGGACGTCGTTGACGACCCCGGCCTCGCAGTCGACGATCCGCTCGTCCGCGTCGATCCGCAGCACCGAGCGCATGTCCTCGAGCGAGAGCACGAGGCAGCGCTCGAGCGCGTTCGCTCCGCCGGACAGGCCCGTGCCCGCACCGCGCGGCACGATCCTGCACGTCGTGCTCGGCCGCGACCCGGACCACCGCCGCGACCTCCTCGGTCGTCGCGGCGCACACGACGGCCAGCGGCGGCACGAACGGCGCCCACTCGGCGTCGTCGTGGGCGTACCGGGCGAGCGACTCCTCGTCGGTGAGCAGCCGGCCGCCGGGTGACCACCCGCTGCAGGTCGCGCGCGAAGACGTCCTCCGTGAAGAACTCGGGCAGCCCGTCCGGCGCGATGGTCGTCATCCTGCTCCCTTCCTCGGGCGATCCTCTCGATCGTAGGAGGGGCAGGATGACGGACGGGCGCCCGATGCGCCCGGACCCATCGAGGAGGCGCCGTGCGGTTCTTCACCACGGACGACGGGGTGCGCCTCGCCTACGAGGACCACGGCGAGGGCCCGGTCGTCGTGCTCGTCAACGGCTACTGCGCGCCGGCCACCGCCTGGACGCTGACGACGGATGCGCTCGTCGCGGCCGGGTACCGCGTGCTCGCCTTCGACCGCCGCGCCCACGGCGAGTCCGAGACGCCGTGGTGGGGCCAGCGGATGGCGCGGCACGGGCGCGACATCGGCGAGCTGCTCGACGCGATCGACGTCCGCTCCGCCGCGCTCGTCGGGGCATCGATGGGCGGCAACGCGATCTGGGCGTACGTCGACCAGTACGGGACGGGCCGGCTCTCCGGCGTCGTCATCGTCGATCAGACGCCGAAGATGCTGAACACCGCCGACTGGGCGCACGGCTTCTACGGCTTCGACGCGTCGGACGCCATGGCCTTCGCACGCGGGGTGCCGCCGACCGGCCGTGGGCGCCCGCTCGAGCGGTCCGCCGCGGCGATCGCCCGCCTCGTCGAGCGTCTCGGCGCACCGCCCGTCTACCGGGACCGGATGGCTCCCGAGACCGTCGGCCTGCTCGTCGATCACTCGCTGCAGGACTGGCGGGACGTCGCGGCGCGCGCCGGCTGCCCGGTCCTCATGGTCGCGGGCCGCGACAGCCAGCTGTGGCCCTGCGAGCACGCGGCGGCCACGATCGCCGCCAACCCGAACGGGCGGGCGGTGATCATCGAGGACTGCGGACACCCGGTGAACATCGATCAGCCGGATCGGCTCAACGAGGTGCTGCTCGAGTTCCTGGCGGAGACCGCGCCCGCCGCCCGCTGACTCCGAGGTCCGTCGTCGCGGCGCGGCATCCGGTCCGCACGACACGCCGCCACCACACTCCCACTCGTGACGATGACGGAGACCGCGGTCGCCCGGTGGCTGACCGTCGCGGTCGGCGGAGGCGCCGCGCGAGGACAGGCCGGTCAGCCGACGACGGCTCGTGGTGCGGGTGCTCGCGCTCGCTCTGCTCGTGGCGGGAGTGGTGATGCTCGCCGGCGGGCTGGTCGCGCAGCGGCTCGCGGACGCGGAGGCGATCAGCACGGCCAGCGGGCGCGCGGAGATCCTCGCCCTCGACGTCGGCCAGCCGGCGCTCCGCGACGGCCTCGTCGACGGCGACGCGAGCGCCGTCGCGACCCTCGACCGAGCAGTCCGCGCGCACGTCCTCGGTCCCGGGATCGCCCGGGTGAAGGTCTGGAACCAGGCAGGCCGCATCGTCTACTCGGACGAGCCACGCCTGATCGGCAAGACCTTCGGTCTCGGCGACGACGAGGAGCAGGCGCTCCTGAGCGGCGGCACCAAGGCGGACGTCTCGGACCTCGACGAGCCGGAGAACGTCTACGACCGGTCCAACGGTCCGCTGCTCGAGGTCTATCACAGCGTCCAGACCCCCGACGGCACCCGCCTGCTGTTCGAGGTCTACTTCAAGTACGACGCCGTCCGGGCCGATGCGGGCCGGATCTGGCTCGGCTTCGCAGCGGTCACCGGCGTCAGCCTGCTGCTCGTGCTCGCGGGCCTCGTGCCGGTGTTCCGCAACCTCCTCCGCGCCCTCGACCGCGGCCGGCAGCAGCGCGAGATGCTCCTGCTGCGCTCGCTCGACGCATCGGACGCCGAGCGGCGGCGCATCGCGGCGCTGCTGCACGACGGCCCGGTTCAGGACCTCGTGGGGGCCGGCTACCACCTCGGCGCGGCGAGCAGCGCGGTGCGCGGCACCCTTGCCGCCGACACCCTCGACAACGCCGAGACGACCGTGCGCGGCACGGTGCAGAGCCTCCGGGCGCTGCTCGTCGACATCTACCCGCCGGCGCTCGACCGGGCCGGGCTGGCTGCCGGGCTCGAGGACCTCGCCGCCGGCGCACGCACGCGCGGGGTACCCGTCTCGGTCGTCGTCGATCCGCGGGTCTCGCTCTCCGCGGAGGGCGACCGCGTCGTCTTCCGGGTCGCCCGCGAAGCGATCACGAACGCGATGAAGCACGGCGACGGCGCGCCGATCTCGGTCGGCCTCGCCGACGAGGGCGGCACCACTGTGCTCACCGTGCACGACGACGGCCCCGGCTTCGACGCCGAGACGCTGCTCGCGACACCGCGGAACGCCCACTTCGGGCTGCGCCTGCTCCGCGACGCCGTCAGCGAGGGCGGTGTGCAGGCCGAGCTGTCGCTGCGCAGCGCGCCCGGCGCCGGCACGACCTGGCGCCTCACGATCCGCGAGTAGGAACGAGCGCCGTCTCAGTCGTCGGATGCGGGGTCGCGGCTCACTCGTCCGCTGAGGTGCTGGATCGCCACCTCGTCGCCCGCGGCGGCGGCCCGCCAGGCCCAGTCGTCCGCCTCCGCGTGGCGGCCCTGCTCGGCGAGCACGACGGCGAGGTTCCAGGCGGCGTAGGCGTCGCCGAGGTCCACCGCACGCCGGTACAGCGACTCGGCGCCCGCGAGGTCGCCCTGCTCGCTCAGCAGGTTGCCGAGCGGCAGCATGCACACGACCTCGCCCGCCTCCGCGCCGACGCGCAGCATCTCGAGGCCCTCCTCCGGCCGACCGGTCACGCGGAGCAGCGCGGCGAGGTCCGCCCGGGCGCTCGGGTACGCCTGCATGCCGGCTCGGAGCATGGTCTCGGCGCTGACGTCGTTCCAGTGCTCCCAGCGCCAGTGCCCGGCGACCCCTTCGGCTTCGGCGCCCTCGTCGCCCTCGAGCACCTCGGCGGCCGCGGTCATCAGCTGCACGGCACGGCCGACGTTCCCGCGGTCGTGCTCGATCCAGGCGGCGTCGGTGTAGCCGGCGGGGAAGCCCAGCTCCCACATCCGCTCGCACACCTCGAGCGCCGCGTCGAGGTCGCCGGCGGCCTCGAGCGCCTCGGCGTAGTGCCGCCCCGTGAGCCCGTCCTGCGCCTCGAGCCAGGCGTCGCGGAACGCGCGCAGGTCCTCCGCCTCCCCCACGCATCCGATGCTAAGCGCGGGCGCGGGCGGGTCGGTCAGGCGTGCCGGACGCGTCCGGCGAGCCGGAGGAGCGACCGGCCGAGCGCGATCGCGAGGGCGACCGCCCCGCCGAGGACGAGCAGCGCGGCCCCGCCTCCGAGGACCGCGAAGGCGAGGCCGCCCCAGAGCGAACCGCTTCGGATCGCGCCCAGGACGCCGGCACCGGCGACGAGCGCGACGGCGGCGACGAGCGCAAGGCGGGGCAGCACAGCGCGACGCTAGGGCCGGATCCACGCCGCCCGCAAGGACGCGGGACTAGCGTCGGGACGGGAGGAACCGATGGCATTCGTCTGCAGCGCGACCTGGGTCGCGAAGGAGGGCAGCGTCGACGTCGTCCGCGACGCGTTGCTGCAGCTCACCGCGGCGACCCGGCAGGAACCGGGCAACCGCTTCTACCAGCCGCACCTGGATCCGCAGGAGCCGACCGTCTTCCGGATCTTCGAGGTCTACGACGACGAGGACGCGTTCCGGGCGCACGGGGCATCCGACCACTTCCGGCGCTGGGCGCTCGAGACCGCGATCCCGCAGCTCGAGTCGCGCGAGCGGGCCCTGTCGGTCACGCTCGACCGATCCGTCTGCGGGATCGCGGACGATCCGCAGGACACTGCGGCGGGTCCGGTCCTGCAGACCGCGCGACGTCCTGCGGATCGCTCAGGTCAGCGGGCGCCGAGGGTGTCCAGCTCGGCGATGTCCTCGGCCGACAGGCTGAAGTCGACATCCGCGTTCTCGCGGATCCGCGAGGGGGTCGTCGACTTCGGCAGCGGCAGCACGTCCTTCTCGAGCAGGTAGCGGATGCTCACCTGCGCCACCGACTTGCCGAGCCGCTTCGCGATCGCGGCGATGTCCTCGTCGTCGAGCAGCTCGCCGGTGGCGAGGGGCGAGTAGCCCTCCACGAGCACGTCGTGCTCGTTGCACCAGGCCGTCGTCGGGCCTTGCGTGTTGCCGACGAACCAGCGGATCTGGTTCGCGTGCGGCACCACGTCGGTCGCCGCGGTGAGGGACTCGAGGTCGTCGACGTCGAAGTTGCTGACGCCGATGGAGCGGGCGCGGCCCCGCTCGTAGAGCTCCTCGAAGACCTTCCAGACCTCGATGTTGCCCGCCCGGTGGTCGGTCCCGATCGCGCTCCACGGCCAGGGCGCGTGGATGAGGTAGAGGTCGACCGGGCCGAGGTCGAGCGCGTTCGAGGAGCGCTCGAACGCGCTCCGGGCACCGGCCGCGTCCTTGATCTCCGCGGGGCACTTCGTCGTGATGAACAACTCGTCGCGGTCGACGCCGCTGTCCCGCACCGCGCGGCCGACGCTCTCCTCGTTGCCGTAGGCGAGGGCGGTGTCGATGTGGCGGTAGCCCACCTCGAGCGCCGTGCGGACGGAGTCGTAGGCCTCGGGGCCGTTCGGGATCTGCCAGGTGCCGAACCCGATCTTCGGGATCTCCACGCCGTTCGCCATCCGGAACGTGTCGGTCAGTGTGCTCATCCTGGTCTCCTCCTCCATCGCCGTCCCCGGCGTGCTGCTGCGACTCTTCCAGTCCCGCCTGAGGAGCCGATCAGCCCTGTACTCCTCCGGGATGACGTCCGGGTACTTCCGCAGCCGGTCGCGGCGGCGGGGATGCCGGAGGATGCTGGCGCGGAGGCGAAGGAGACCGATCCCATGACCACGATTCCCGCACCGAACCGCTTGCAGCGTCGATCCCGGGAGGCGCTCAGCGCACTCGGCGTGCAGTTCCTGCTCGGGATGGGGGCGAACCTGATCGGTGCACCCTCCGAGAACACGGGCGCGGGCCGCGTGGCGGCAGGGGTGGTGCTCGGGCTCCACGTGCTCGTCGGGATCGGCGTGATCGTTGTCGCATCCCGGCTGCTCGCGGTGACGCGCGCGGACGGCGTGGGCCGGAGCGAGGCGCTCTGGGCGCTCGTGGTCGTGATCGTCACGTTCCTGATCGGCGTCGCGACGACGCTGACCGGCAGCGAGTGGCTGTCGTTCCTGATGGCGGCCGGATTCGCCGCGTCGGTGGCGCTGTACGTCCGCACCCTCCTGCTCGGCACGGCCCGCGGCTAGGGCGCGCGGAACGCCGACCCCCGCCCCGTCGACGCCACCCCACCTCGCGCGGTACCTGTGGCGTCGCGCGGTATGCATGCGTACCGCGTCACGCCACGGGTACCGCGCGACGAGCGGGAGACGGCTCAGAACGGGGCGGGCTCGGTCTCGGCGGAACCGGGCAGGAGCCCCGCGGGCGGCCGTACCGCCGCGGACGGAACGAGGCATCCCGCGGTCGTGCGCTCGACCGCCATCCGCACGACCTCGTCGAGCCGCTGCATCGAGCGGAGCGACCGGCGCTGCAGGTCCGCCCCCGTACCGTCCGTGAGGAGGGCGCCGAGGCCGTCGACCACGAGACGGTCGTCGCCGTTCGCCTCGAGGGCGGGCATCACGCGTCCGAGCAGGCGGCCGATCACCGAGACCGCGGGCGCCTGCCGGCCCGACATCGGGTCGACGAGCGTGCCGCGCACGCCGCAGAGCGCCGCGTGCCACAGCGCGAGCCGCAGGACGGCGGTCGGCACCGCGGGCACCGGCACCCCGGCGCGCCACTCGTCCGCAGCCGTGTCGACCATCGCGCGGATCAGCGCGGCGAGCACGCCCGTCGTCGACACGTCGAGCGGCACGTCGGTCACCCGGATCTCGACCGTCGGGTGCGACCGGGAGAGGCGCGCGGCGAAGTAGAGCATCGCCGCGTCGAGCACCACGCCGCAGTCGAGCAGCCGCTGCTCGTGCTCGCGGTACGCCTCCACGCTGCCGAACACGTCGGTGCGGTCCGGCGTTCGGCCACTGGTTCCACGCGACCGTGCGCCAGCTCGCGTGCCCCGTGTCCTCGCCGTCGGCGAAGGGCGAGTTCGCGGAGAGCGCGACCAGCACCGGCAGCCACGCCCGGATGCGGTCGAGCACCCCGACGCCCTCCTCGGGCGACTCGATGCCGACGTGCACGTGCAGGGCACACGCGAGGCTGTGCCGCGGCAGGCGCGCCGTACGCGCCCATCATGGTGAGGTAGCGCCGCGACTCGGTCGGATGCGGCACTGCCGACGATCGGCGACGCGGCAAGGGCCGCCACCCGGGCACCGACGGTGCGGGCGGCGATGTCGGCCGCGGCGCGCATCGCGGCAGCCTCCTCCACGAGGCCGAGCGCGTCGGTCATCGGCCGCGTGATCGCCTCGATCATCTCCTGATGCATCTCCGCGACGAGCTGCCCACCGCCACGGCGGCCTGCCCGCTCATCAGCGGCGAGCACCTGGGGTGCGACCGGCATGGGCCGCCCCGTGGATGCCGTCGACGAGGAGCAGCTCCTCCTCCACCCCGAACGTTCGCATGCCCGCCACTGTGGGGAGGGCGAGCCTGGAGGCGCGGGGGGCTTGCAGGATCGCGATCTCCCGTCGTATCCGCGCGCGTAGGAGACGGTACGGTGCCGCTGTCGGGGGCCTCCGCTCACCGGCTTGTCCGGCTGGATACCCCCGGGCGCCCTCCCGGAGAGGCGTTCTTCAATGTCCCGCGCGCGGCCGTCGGCCGGCCGGGGACGGAGGAGGTCATGTGCGGGATCGCCGGCGAGATCGCCTGTGCCGGGATGCCGGCGGATCACCGGGGCCGTCAGCGGATGACGGCGTCGATGGCGGACCGGGGACCCGGACGGCCACGGGTTCTGGACGAACGGCCGCGATCTCGCTCGGCCACCGCCGGCTGTCGATCATCGACCTCTCGGACTCGGGAGCCCAGCCGATGGAGGGCTCCGGCCTCGTCGTCGTGTCCAACGGCTGCATCTACAACCACCACGAGCTGCGGGCCGAGCTGCGCAGGACGGCTACCCGTTCCGCTCTCGGTCGGACACCGAGGTGATCCTCGCGGCCTACGACCGGTGGGGCGACCGGTTCGTCGAGCACCTCTCGGGATGTTCGCGATCGTGCTCGTCGACTCGCGGCGGCACCGCGTCGTGATGGCGCGCGACCGGCTCGGGATCAAGCCGCTCTACCTCACCCGCCTGCCCGGCCGGATCCGCTTCGCCTCCACGCTGCCGGCGCTCGTCGCCGCGGGCGGCGTCGACACCGAGCTCGATCCGGTCGCCCTGCACCACTACCTCAGCTGGCACTCCGTCGTCCCTGCCCCCCGGACGGTGCTGCGCGGGGTCGAGAAGCTGCCACCCGCGACGGTGCGGGTGATCGACGCCGACTGCGACCGCACCGACCGCCGCTACTGGCAGCCGGCCTACGAGCGCGACCCCGAACGCGACGACTGGACGGCCGAGGACTGGCAGGACGCCCTGCACGAGGCGCTGCGCACCGCCGTCCGCCGCCGCCTCGTGGCGGACGTGCCGGTGGGCGTGCTGCTGTCCGGCGGCCTCGACTCGAGCCTGCTCGTCGCGCTGCTGGCCGAGGCGGCGCCGGGACCCGTGCCGACCTTCAGCATCGGGTTCGACTCGGTCGGCGGCGAGGCGGGCGACGAGTTCCAGCACTCCGACCGGATCGCCGCGGAGTTCGGCACCGACCACCAGCGCATCCGCGTCGACGGCGCACGAGCTGCAGCGCGCCGTGCCCGACACCGTCAGGGCGATGCCCGAGCCGATGGCCACCGAGGACGTGCCCGCGTTCTTCCTGCTGAGCGAGCAGGTCGCTGAGCACATCAGGTCGTGCAGTCGGGGCAGGGCGCGGACGAGCTGTTCGCCGGGTGCCGGTACCACCAGCCCGCCGCGACGGGTGCCCCGGGGCGACGCGTTCTCCGCCTTCGAGCACGCCTTCGTGGACCGGCCGTACGAGCGGGTCGCGGCGATGCTGCGACCCGACCTGCGCGAACCGGTCGACGTGAGCGCCGAGGCGGTCCGCGCCGATCTCGCGGCGCCCGGCGCCGAGACCGCCCTCGACGCGGTGCTGCGGCTCGACGTGCACCGGCTCATGGTGGATGACCCCGTGAAGCGCGTCGACGCGATGTCGATGGCGTGGGGGCTCGAGGTGCGCCTGCCCTTCCTCGACCACGACGTGGTCGAGCTCGCCGCCGCCTGCCCGCCCGATCTCAAGATCGCGCAGGGCGGCAAGGGCGTGCTGAAGGACCTGGGCCGCCGCCTGCTGCCGACCGAGGTGATCGACCGGCCGAAGGGCTGCTTCCCGGTGCCGACACTCCGGCATCTCGGCGACGGGATGCAGGCCCTCGTCCGCGACGCCCTGCTCGCACCGGAGGCGCGACGGCGGTCGATCTTCGAGCCCTGCGTGGTGAAGCGGCTGCTCGACGACCCGAACCGCACGTCCACACCGGTCGGCGGGAGCGTGCTGTGGCAGATCGCGCTGCTCGAGCTGTGGCTGCAGGCGCACGGCATCGGGTAGCGGCTCCGCGTCCGCTCAGCCGCGGATCAGGAGGACGGCAGCGGCCGCTCGCCGCTGCGCCGGTGGTCACCCGTGCGGCGGGGCACACGGGTGATGCGCACGACCCGGGCGGCACGCGGCGCGCGCGCGGGTCGGGGCGTGCCCGGCCGGGCGCGGGCGAGGCCGATCACCATCCACATCAGCACGGCGAGCGCGAGGTAGGGCCCCACCAACGGCAGCGCGTCGACCCCGCAGAGCAGCAGGAAGCTGACGACGACCCACCATCCGCGGCGCAGCCCGAGGTAGACCAGCGGCGGCCGGGGCGAGGCGGCGGCGCCCTCGGCGGAGGTCTCGGGCGCGGCGGTCACGGTTCGACTCCATCGGTGCTGTCTGAACGAACAACGAGCAAGAGCAGAGCGGAGGACCCGAGCCACCCGAGCGCATCCTGCACGCATCTGGTGTCCGACCGATCGCCGCGCTCACTCTGGCAGGTCTCCGGCGCTTTTTCACCGATCTCGCCGGAACCGGGGTGATGGGGGCCCGAGCAGGGCCCGGCGCGGATTCCGCGCCGTCCTCTCCAGGGTACGGCCGCACCCGGGGCTTGCGGCAAGACCCGGGTCGTGGCCCAGACTCCTCCGCTGCACACCAGCGAGGAGGGCCGCATGGCCGATCGGCAGGACCGGGATCATGACGTCGTCATCGCGGGCGCGGGACCGGCGGGGATGATGCTCGCGGCCGAGCTCGTGCTCGCCGGCATCGACGTGCTCGTCGTCGAGCCGCGGGATCCGCAGGAGTACGTGGGATCCCGGGCCGGCGGGCTGCACTCGCGCACGATCGAGGTGCTCGAGCAGCGCGGCGTCGCCGACCGGGTCCTCGAGGCCGGCACCCCGGCGCAGGTCGTCACCTTCGCCGGCACGCCGCTCGACATCAGCGATTTCCCCAGCCGCCATCCCTACGGCCTCGCGCTCTGGCAGGACCGGTTCGACGCGATCCTCCGCGACTGGGTCGGCGAGCTCGGCGTGCCGATCCGCCGCGGATCAGCCGTCACCGGCTTCGAGCAGGACGCCCTCGGCGTCGACGTGGCCCTCGCCGACGGCGAGCGCCTCCGGTGCGCCTTTCTCGTGGGCTGCGACGGCGGCCGGAGCACGGTCCGCAGGGCGGCGGGGATCGACTTCCCGGGCTGGCCCGCGTCGACCAGCCTCCTGCTCGCCGAGGTGGAGATGGACGGCGACCCCGAGTTCGGGTACCGGCGCGATCGGTACGGCGTGCATGCGCTCGGCCCGATCGACGGCGGTCGCGTGCGCGTCGTGCTCCGGGAGGAGACGGTCGGGACGCGGTCCGAGGTGACGCTCGAGGACCTCCGCCGCGTGCTCATCGGCGCGCGCGGGACGGACTACGGTCTGCGCAGCGCCTCCTGGCTCTCGCGGTTCACGGATGCGACCCGGCAGGCGGCCACCTACCGGAGCGGCCGGGTGCTGCTCGCGGGGGACGCCGCGCACATCCACTTCCCGGTCGGCGGGCAGGGGCTGAACCTCGGGGTGCAGGACGCGGTGAACCTCGGCTGGAAGCTCGCGCAGGTGATCCGTGGCGTCTCCCCCGAGTCCCTGCTCGACACCTATGAGGCGGAGCGTCATCCGGTGGCCGCGCGGGTGCTGCGCACGACGATGGCGCAGACCCCGCTCACGAGGGCCGACGATCGGCTCGACGCCCTCCGCGACGTGATCGCCGACCTGCTCACCGCGGACGAGGCCCGCAGGCGGATGGCGGGGCTGATGTCGGGCCTCGACATCCGCTACGACCTCGGCGACGGGCATCAGCTGGTCGGCCGCCGGATGCCGGACCTCGACCTTGCGACTGCCGGCGGCGTCGTGCGGATGTCGGCGCTGCTGCACGAGGCGAGGCCGGTGCTCGTCGACCTGACCGGGACGGCGCGACTCGGCGGATGGGCCGAGCGGGTCCGGCTGGTCACGGCGTCGACGGACGGACCGTGGGACCTTCCGGTGATCGGCGCGGTTCCGGCGCCGGCGGCCGTGCTCGTCCGCCCGGACGGCCACGTCGCGTGGGCCGGCGAGCCCGCGGACCCGGGGCTCGAGGCAGCCCTCACCACCTGGTTCGGGCCCGACGCCTGACGCGGCCCGTCCGCAGGCCGGCCGCGGCGCCGCTCAGCGCGTGGGGACGACCAGGGCGCCGCGGCGGCCGATCGCCCACACCGTGAGCGCGAAGCCGAGGATCACGCATCCGCCGATCATCACGGCGGTCCATCCCCCGGACTGCCAGAGCACCGACGCGAGCGCGGAGCCGAGCGCTCCCCCGAGGAAGTTCCCGGTCACGTAGGCGGTGTTGAGCCGGCTGCGCGCCGCGGGGTCGACCGCGAACAGGCGCGTCTGGTTCAGCACGTTGCCCGCCTGCACCGCCACGTCGAGCAGCAGGATCGCGATCAGCAGCACGACGATCGATTCGCGGCCGACCCAGGCGAGCACGAGCGAAAGCAGCGCGAGCACGAGCGCGCCGCCGACCACCGGGATCGACCAGCCGCGGTCGTGCAGCCGACCGGCCCGCTGGGCGGCAAGGGCACCCGCGAGGCCGGCGAGCCCGACGAGGCCGATCCCCGTGACCGAGTAGGGGAACGGCGGCGAGCTCAGCAGGAACGTGAGGGCCGTCCAGAACAGGGTGAAGACGCTGAACCCGCTGGCGCTCAGCAGCAGCGTCGGGACCACCGCGCGATGCCGTCGGATCGCGCTGAACACCGATGCGAGCAGCGACCCGTAGCTCAGGTGCGCTCGCGGCGGGAGGGTCGGCACCGCGCGGGCGAGCACTCCCGCCAGGATCACGGCCACGACCGCGGCGATGACGTACACGGCCCGCCAGCCGAACGCATCAGCGATCAGGCCGCTGACCGTTCGGGACAGCAGGATCCCGATCAGCAGTCCCGATGCGACGGTGCCGACGACCCGGCCGCGCTGCGCCGGGTCGGCGAGGTCGCCGGCGAGGGGCGTGAGCAGCTGCCCGGCGACGGTCGTCAGGCCGACCAGCACGAGGGCCGCCAGCAGCACGGCGAAGGACGGCGCGATCGCCGAGAGCGCGAGGGCGACGGCCGACCCGAGCAGGATCACCGGGAGCAGTCGGCGACGGTTCAGCACGTCGCCGAGCGGCACGAGCAGGAAGATCCCGGCGGCGTACCCGAGCTGGGTGACGGTCACGAGGAGGCCGGCGGCACCGGCCGAGACGTGCAGGGAGGACGCGATGTCCTCGAGCAGCGGCTGGGCCCAGTACAGGTTCCCGACCGCCGCGCCGCCCGCGACCGCGAACAGGATCGTCAGGCGCCGGCTGATGCCGGGCGGGGGTGCGGTGGCTGTGGTGATGGCTGCTCCCCTACCCGTGGACGTGCGCCCGCGTCCATGTCGACACCAAGGATCGCGGGTGCCGCCTGCGAGCGCGGGCGGGACCCGCTGGGGTGCGCCGGAGTAGCGTCCGGGAGGAGCGGCGATCGGCCTCGAGCGCCCGGCGTGCGGCAGGAGATCGGATGAGCGAGGGCGCCTCAGGGTCGCGGATCCGGCTGGTGCTCGCCCTGATCGCCGGCGCCGTCGCGCTCGCGGAGGTCGTCTGGCTGATCCTGTTCGTCGGGGAGTCCTCGGACGGTCTCGCCTTCGCGGTGACCCTCGTGTCGGCGGTCGTCGTGCCCGGCTGCGTCGCGGGCGTGGTCGCGAGCCTGCTGCTGCACGACGATCGGGCAGCGCAGGCCTGCCTGGTGGCGGCGTTCGTGCTGGGTGGCGTCGCCGGAGCAGGCGCTGTCGCCGCGTTCTTCGTCGCGGACGACCCGGCCGACCCGGCCTGGATCGGCTGGTGCGCCAGGCTCGCCCCCGCCGCCCTGTTCGGGTCGGCGCTGTTCGTCGCCGTGACCTGCTCGCGGACGCTGCCGATCCGGCCACGGGTCGTCCGGTTGATCGCCGCGGCGCTCGTGTCGATCCCGAGTACGGCGGTCCTCGTTCTCTGCACGGTGATCCCCCAGGTGGTGGTGCTCGCCGGCGTCGCGCTCCCGGTCGTGCTGGGCACGGTCCGGCTGGTCGAGCGGCGACGTCGTCTCGCTGCGCCGACGTCGGCGGGCTGACCTCGATCGTTCAGTCGTCAGCGGCGATGAGGGCCGGCGCAGTGCCGTCCTCGCCGTCTCGACGCCGCGCGCCTCCCTGCACGCGCCTCCGCAGCCGGTCGAGGAGCACGACCGCGGCGATCGCTGCCGGCACCGAGCAGGTAGGCCCCGGCCGACAGGAGCAGGGCGGCGACCGCAGCCGCGGCGATCAGGGCGAGCCACCAGCCCCGAGTGCCTGCGCGGAGCAGCACGAGCCCGGAGGCGAGCGCCAGCAGGTAGACCGGGATCTGCGAGCCCGCACAGACGCGCACGAACCAGCTCGCGTCGAGCGGGACGATCGACGCGAGCACCAGCCCGGCGAGCGAGATCGCCGCTGGTGCGGCCATCGCGAGCCGCTCGCGGCCGGCGGCGCTCCTCCCCGGCGTCGGGGGCAGCATCGACCGGCCGAGCTCGCGGAAGCTCGTGAGGTACGCGACAGCCGACACGAGCGCGAGCACCACGGCGAGGAGGGCCGCCAGGATGTGGCCGGCGTCCCGAGCGCGTCCCGGAGCATCGCGGCGACGGGCGCGTTCGTCGCACCCGCGAACGGCCCGAGCACGAGCAGCTCGGGCACGGCGACCGCCGCGTAGAGCAGCACCACGACGGCGAGCGAGATCGCGATCACCCGCGGCAGCAGTCGGTGCGGGTCGCGGAGGAGGGAGGTGAAGTTCGTCGACGCCTCCCAGCCCATCAGCACCCAGGCGACCGTGAGCGCCGCCGGGACGATCGCGAGGCCGCCGTGCGGCGCGAGCACGCCGAGGTGGTCCGGCCGCCAGCGCGGCATCGACACCAGGGCGGCGCCGAGGATCAGCACCACCAGCGCGACCGTGAGGCCGAGCGTCAGGGCGCTGCTCGAGCCTCCGCGCGCGAGCACGATCACCATCGCGAGCGCGACGATGAGCCACGCGACGACGACCGTCGTCACCCGGCCGCCGCCGACGGCCGATGCGACGTAGGACCCGCCGATGAGCCCGAGCGCGGGCACACCGATCGGCACACCCAGGTAGAACCAGGCGGCGACGACCCGGCCGGCGAGGTCGCCGAATGCGAGCGCGGCGTAGCGCTGCAGCCCGATGCTCGCGGTCGGCGGGCGCTTCACTGAGGCGCGATGGATGTCGACGAAGGCGAACGCGGCCGGCACGGAGACGAGCAGCAGCGCGCCGACCGCGACGAGCGACAGCGGTCCCGCGATCTGCGCGGCCGCGGCGGGCAGCGTGAGGATCCCGGGACCGATCACCGCGGAGACGTAGAGGGCGACACCGCCCACGGTGCCGAGGCCCTTGCCGGGCGCGGCGATCGAGTCGGCGATGAGGAGCTCCTCGGCGGAAGCCGGCGTCGGGACGGTCGAGACCGGGTGCGCGGCCGACGCTACTGGCGCACCGCCGACGGCGACGTCCGATCACCGGTCGATCCGAGACCGCCCTCGACCGGATCCTGCCGACGGGCGGGCTCGAAGGGGTGCATCGCGGGGACCCAGCACCGGACCGCATCCCGATACCGCCGGTAGGGATCGCCGAACCGCGCGTCCATGTCCGCCTCCTCGTGCGGGCGGATGGCGTAGTTCCAGACGAGCGACCCGAGCAGGGCGTAGATCACGACGAGCCACGAGGAGAGCAGCAGCCCGACGGCGACGCCCTGGGTGATGCCGGCGATCGCCATCGGGTTGCGGACGTACCGGTACGGACCCGACGTGACGAGCAGGTTCGCGGTCGAGGACGGCAGCGGCGTGCCCCTGCCGGTCACCGACATCGCGACCGCGGACCAGATCCCGAGTGCGCTGGCGAGGAGCAGCAGCACGCCACCGGTGATCGGGACGGCGGGCGGCACCGGGACCGCCAGCCGCCACCGCAGCTCGAGCAGCCGGATCACGACCGGGATCACGACGAGGCAGGTCCCCCAGAACACGACGATCTGCAGCCCGGTCACGGCGAGGTTGCCGGCGGCGGATCGGCGGATCGGCGCGACGCGGAAGCGGAACGGCCCGGTGAGCAGCCATTCGGTGGGCAGCGCGCCCCGCACGACGAGGCAGAGCGCGCCGAGCGAGGCCGCCGCCGCCGCCGCCATCAGCAGCACGCCCCATCCGGCCTCCGCGGAGACGGTCCCGTACTCGGCGAGCGCCACGGCGACCAGGCCGGTCCAGGCGACGTTCACCCACGCGGCGCCACGCACACCGATGGCCGCCGCCGCGGAGGCCAGCACGAACAGCGGGACGTCGAGGACGGCGATCAGCGGCGCGTCCAGGTGCCCGAGCGTCGCGGCACGGACGAACGGGGACAGCGCGACGGCGATCCACCATGCCGCGCCGGCGATCGCCTGGAGGGCGAAGTACGCACGCCCCCAGGTCATGGCCGGACCGTAGCACCGCACCGGATCCTTCAGCAGGGCGGATCACCGCGGCCGGTCGAGCGCCGCGGTCGTCCGCCGGGCGCCGTCAGCCGGCGACGAACGGGACGAGCGCCGCCGCGGCGGCCGCCGGCGAGATGTCGTGGGTCTCGTTCGGCAGCAGCTCGAAGCGCCCGCCCGCGGCTTCGGCGACCGTTCTGGCCCCGTACTGGAGGAACCCGGGCGAGCCACCGCCGGCGAGGGCGAGCACCGCCGCGCGCAGCCCGTCGAGCGCCGGCACGCGGCTGTCACCCATCGCTGCGTCGTCGTAGGCGAGCGTCGGCGCGAGGGCCTCCATGCCGGCCCAGCCGGGCGAGTGCCGCATCCCCGCCACCGCTTCCGGCGGCATGCCGACCCGGCGGAGGAACGCCTCGACCGCGGCGCCCCGGTCGTCGTGCGCGAGCGCCTCGGTGAGCTCCGGCGCTGCAGGCCGTGGCGCCTGCACGGCCTGCTCCGGCATGAAGGGCGGCTCGTAGACCGCGACCCGGGTGACGGCGTCGAGCGCCGCGCGCGGCGCGCAGCGCGAGCGCCCCGCCGGACGACATGCCGAAGAGGGCGACCGGACCTCCGACGGCGTCGACGACCGCCGCGAGGTCCTCGATCTCGCGCTCGACGGCGAACGGCGCGGTGTCAGCCGGACTCGCCTCGTCCGCGGCGGTCGTAGAGGACGACCCGCAGGCCGTCGCCGATCGCCGAGCGATGCCCCGCATCGGGCCGCCGTCGCGGAAGCACATGGCCCCGTCGACGAGCACGAGGGTCGGTCCGGTGCCGTGCACCTCGTAGGCGATGGGCGTGCCGTCGGTGGAACGGACGGTCTCGGTCATGGCTTCTCCTGTCGAACGGGTCGTGCTGCAGCAGGCGCTCGAGGGTGTCGAGGGCGCGGCCGAGCCCGGACTCGATGCCGTACCGGATCGCCCGGTCCCGGTCGAGGGCGGACTGATGGCGGATGCGGATGGTGAGCTCGGTGGCGTGCGGGCCGTCCGGGCCGTCCGCGAGCTCGACGCGGACGTTCGCGTGCGGCCGGTCGTCCGTCATGGCGCCGGACGCATCCGACGAGGTCTCGAGATAGGTGAGCGAGGTCGGCGGGGTGATCTCGCCGTAGACCGCGCGTGCCCAGAACTCCTCGCCGGTCCGCACTCCGCGAAGCACGTAGTGCCAAACGCCGCCGGGACGGAAGTCGACGGTGCAGCGGACCACCGGGAAGTCCGGTGGCCCCCACCAGAGCGCGAGCTCGTCCGGATCCGAGAAGGCCCGGAACACCCGTGGCACCGGCGCGGGCAGCCGTCGCACGACGTCCAGGCCGTGCGGCAGCCGGGTCACGGTCGCGGCGCTCACGCCTGCTCCTCCCGCAGCCGGGCTTCGAGGCGGTCGAGGCTGCCGGTCCAGAGCGACTCGTACTGGTCGAGCCACTCCCGGAGCCGCTCGAACGCCGTGCGCTCCAGATGGAGGCGCCGCCACTGCGCCTCGCGGTGTCGTGAGACGAGCCCCGCGCGCTCGAGCACCGTGAGGTGCTTGGACACCGACGGCGTGGCGACGTGCAGCCGTTCGGCCAGTTCGGACACGGTCGCGTCGCCTCCTCGCAGCTGGTCGACGAGACGTCGACGAGTGGGATCCGCGAGCGCCAGGAACACGGGGCCGAGGGCCTCGTGTTTTCCCGTTTCGGAAACTTCCATGTCAGGAAAGTAGCGCCTCGGCGAGGCTCGGGCAAGGCCGGCTCGCGGGAGCTCAGGCCGCCTGCCCGGGCGGATCCCCGGCTTGGTGCAACCGGTGCCGTTGCATCCGGTGCCGAGGCAGCGGCGCCCCCCGCCACCGTTTCGGAACCAGGTACGGCGCCCCGCCGTGCGCGCGGATCTCCCACTCATCGCTGGAGTGGATGCGGTGATGGTGGAACGAGCAGAGGAGCACACCGTTCTCGATGTCGGTCGTTCCGTCATCCCGGGCGACCCAGGCGATGTGGTGCGCCTCGGTCCAGGCGACCGGCGCGGCGCAGCCCGGCCACGCGCATCCGCCATCGCGGATGGCGAGCGCGCGGCGCTGCGCCCGTGTGAAGAGCCGTTTCGCGTGACTCAGGTGGAGCGCCTCACCTTCGCCGCCGATCACGGCGAGCCGGGTCGAGCCCGAGCACTGGAGTCGCCGCACGGTGGGGATGGCGATCCGTCCGGCGATGCCGTCCGCCCAGCCGCAACCCCGACCGGATTCGAGGTCGTCGGCCTTCACGACCACGATCACCTCCGCCGGGCTCGATGCCGGGTCTGCGGACTCGTCATCGGCGGCGCGGACACCCGCCCGGATGATGTCGATCAGCGTGTCGTGATCGAACTGCGCTCGGCTGCGCTGGTCGTCGGCGGCCTCGTGCCAGTCGGAGTCGTCCTCGCAGTCGTCCGCCGGCTGGCGCACCCACTGCACACCGCGGCGACGGGAGTTCAGCGCCGCCTTCAGCAGCGCGGTCACCTCGGGCTCCGTCTTCAGGATCGTGGTGGTGATCCCGTCGGCGCCCTCCCGGCCGATCTTCACGCTGCGGTTCACATGCGCGGCGTCCTCGGCGGGCTTCGCGCCGTCCGGGTCGAGGGCGGCCTGCCAGACCTCCGCTTGGACGCTGAGGAGATCTGCAGACATCGAACGCGCCGACTCGACGAGTGCGGCCTCGGCGATCTGCAGGGCGTCGGCGTCCGCGCGGCGGGCGACCGTACCGAGCGCGTCGACGATGACGCGGGCCGCGTCGACCCCGATGGCACCGGACTCCAGCGCTGCGGCCACCTGGGCCCAGCGGCCCGGCAGCTCCTCGCCGAGCAGAGACAGCCGGGACCGCAGCCGGAGCCCCAACGCCGCGCGCCGCTTGGCCTCGCGGGTGCTGATCCGCAGCTCGTACGCGAGCAGGTCGACCGCATCGCGCTGCCCCTGCCGCTTCGCGAGCGACGCCTCACCGATCTGATCCCGCGACCGCCACGCGATCTCGCCGGCGAGCGCCGTCCTGCGCGCATCGGCGAGGCGGCCGATCCGCTCCCACGCCTCGATCTCGTCGAGCAGCCGGCGATCGTCGAGCGCCACGGGACGGCATGGCACGGCGCCGAGCGCGGTGGCCTCAGCCGCGATCTGCGCCGCCGTCTGCATGCCCACATCGTGACAGCACCCACCGACAGTCCCTAGCGGCCGAGACCGGCGCGCGACCAGGGAAACGTTGTCTCGGACGGCCACCTCCGAAGGGGCCTGTGGAGGAATGGATTCCGCGCAGACAAGCGGGAGCGGCACGCCGACGGAGGGCCGAGCTGGAGCGCCGAGCACGATCGGACGACTCGCTCAGTACCCCTGCGGCCAGCTGAACGCCGCCGGCGCGACCGGCGTGGTGCCGTCGGTCGTGACCACGAAGTCGATGTCCTCGTGGCTCTTCAGCGCGATCTCGCGCGGGTCCCCGCTGTACGGCTTCTGGTTCACGAACACCGTGAGCCGCACGCCGTCCTTGCCGTTCACGTACGGCCCGACCGCGCCCGGCGAGAGCCGGACACCCCACTCCGCGAACGCCTGATCGAGGTGGAACGTCGTCACGACCGGCGACTCCACGTGCAGGATGCCGCTCGTGTCGTGCGTGTGCAGCGAGGAGATCCGTCCGGCCTGCTCGTCGATCCCCATCAAGGCCGGCACGGTGACGGGCTTGCCGTCGACGGTGATCGTGAGGTGCTGATGGATGTGGAGGGTGGTCCCCTCGGCCGTCAGCATCGTCAGTCCTGCGGAGGAGACCGCCGAGGTCACGTCCGTCGGCAGCGCCCAGGGCGGTGCGGCGGTGCTGCCCGCCGCGGCCGACTGCGCCGCGGTGCGGTCGGCGGTCAGCGCGTCGTGCTTCACCTGGGCTGCCGAGGCGTTCGCGGAGGCGACGCTGCCGGTGACGACCGCAGCGGCTCCCCCGACCACGACGACGACCGCCGCGGCGATCACGATCACGCGGTTGCGGCGACGCCTGCGGCCGGCCGCCTCACGCTCGGCGGCGGCTTTCGCCCGCGCAGCAGCCCGGACGCTGGAGTTCGTGGCCATGCGCCCGAGTCTGGCGGACCCCGTCCCGCCTCCCGGGTCACCCGTCCGATTCATAGGGAAGCGATGCCTCGGCCGGTGACCGCCGTTCCGGATCTGAGACGGGGCACCGTGGTCTGCCCCGCTTCGGGTGAAGCGCTGGACGGCACCCGTCCTGGTCCGGCAGGGTCGGCGATGATCGCGGCGGCGACCACGGGGTGAAGGGCAGGACGATGGCGGACGCTCGGCGATTCCCCCGCTGGGTCTTCGGGCACGGCGAGGACGCGGATCCGCGGTTCACGCTCGCGAACGAGCGGACCTTCCTGGCCTGGACGCGCACCGCCCTGGCCCTCGTCGCCGGCGGCGTCGCGCTGGAGGCCATCGCCCTGCCGATCCAGCCGACGCTGCTCTCGGTGGCCGCCGACATCCTGCTCGTGCTCGGTCTCGTGGTCGCCGCGATGGCCTGGTTCCGGTGGGCGCGCACCGAACGGGCGGCGCGGGAACGCCGCCCGCTGCCCGGCGCATCCCCGTCCGCGTTGCTGGCCGTGGGTGTGACGGTCGTCGCCGTGCTGCTCACCATCGGCATCGTCCTGCGATGACCGACGAGGAGCCCTGGGACCCGGGCCTCCAACCCGAGCGCACGGCGCTGGCATGGCGTCGGAGCGTGCTCGGGATCCTCATCGGCAGTGTCGCGGTGATCCGGATCCTGCCGCCCGTCGTCGGCGTCTGGTCGCTCTCGATCGGCATCGTCGGGATCCTCGCGTCCACGGCGCTCTGGGTGGCCGGCGCGGCACGGCTCCGGCGGATCGATCGCGCGTTGCGCGCCGAGCGCTCGCTGCCCGGGGGCCTGCTGCTCGCGATGCTCGCGGCGACCGTCATGGCTGCGGCCGCCGCGGGCATCGCGATCTCGCTGCTCTTCCCTCGCTGAGCGGAGCGGTCAGGCGGACGTCACGACGACGTGCTCGTTCGGCACGGTGTGGGTCATCTTCAGCCCCTCGACGTCCCGCGGGCCGTTGCTCCCCAGGTTCTTCAGGCGAGCGAGCTCGTCCTCGGAGAGGGTCTGGCTCGCGAGCGGCGGCAGGTCCGCCACCTCGTCGAGCGAGATGCCGAGGCCCTCGCCGACGCGACGCCCGAGCTCGTCCTCGACCAGGTAGAAGTGCCAGAGCATCCGCTCCTGCACCGGCCGCGCCGCCTGCGAGATCAGGGTGACGAAGTTCTGGACCAGGTCGTCCTGCTCCCACGGCTCCATCAGCAGGTAGCGCTGGCCCGCCTGCGTGTAGTCGTTCGTGCGTGGGATCCGCTTGCGGGTGAGGCGCCCGGAGATCTCCGGCCCCTGCTCGTCCTGCGTGGGGTAGGTGGCCTCGCGGAGGCCGCCCGTGATGGAGGGCTCGTAGTTGACGTGGGCGTTCTCGCCGGCACGGTCGACGCGGTAGGCCATCTGGCCACCCTGCTGGTTCGTGCGGACGTCGGCGTTCTTCGCCTGGTTCACCGGCAGCTGCAGGTAGTTCGGTCCGACGCGGTACCGCTGGGTGTCGCTGTAGGAGAACGTGCGGCCGACGAGCATCTTGTCGTCGGAGAAGTCGAGCCCGTCGACGAGCACGCCGGTGCCGAAGGAGATCTGCTCGTTCTCGGTGAAGAAGTCCGAGACGTTCCGGTTCAGCACCATCCGCCCGATGGTCTGCGGCGGGAAGTCGTTCTCCGGCCACACCTTGGTGTCGTCGAGCGGATCGAAGTCGAGCTCGGGATGCTCGTCGTCGCTCATCAGCTGCACCTGGAGCTCCCACTCGGGGAGGTCGCCGCGCTCGATCGACTCGTACAGGTCGCGGGAGGCGTGCCCGAGGTCGCCGCCCTGGACGACCGCGGCGTCCTTCTCGGTCAGGCTCTTGACCCCGGCCTTCGGGATCCAGTGATACTTCACGAGCCGTGTCTCTCCCTCGGCGTTCACCCACTTGTAGGTGTTCACCCCGAAGCCCTGCATGGTGCGGTAGTTGGCGGGGATGCCGCGCGGGCTGAACAGGTTCACCAGCATGTGCATCGCCTCGGGCGTCTGCGACATGAAGTCGAAGATCCGGGCCGGCTCCTGCCGGAACGTCACGGGGTCCGGCTTCAGCGAGTGGATCACGTCCGGGAACTTGATCGCGTCGCGGATGAAGAAGACGGCGAGGTTGTTCCCGACGAGGTCCCAGTTGCCGTCCTCCGTGTAGAACTTCACGGCGAAGCCGCGGGGATCCCGCGCCGCCTCGGAGGAGTCGCGTCCGCCGATGACCGAGGAGAAGCGGATGGCGACGTCCGTGCGCAGGCCCGCCTCCTGGAAGAGCTTGGCGCGGGTGTAGGTCGCGATGGGCTCGTCGCCCACCGTCCCGGTCGCCTCGAAGTAGCCGAACGCCACGGCGCCCCGCGCGTGGACGACCCGCTCCGGGATCCGCTCACGGTCGAAGTGGCTGATCTTCTCGAGGAAGTGGTAGTTCTCGAGCGTCGCCGGCCCCCGAGCGCCGACCGTGCGCTGGTTCTGGTTGTCGTAGACCGGGTGCCCCTGCCGGTCGGTCAGCACGGGACGGTCGTCCCCGCGGTCGGACTGCTGCGATGCGACGTCGCTCACATGTTCCCCTTACTTCAGTTGGCTGCGGCCTCGTCCCGGGACCCACGCAACGCGCGCAGGCGCAGGCCGGCACGACGACGGAGGGCTCCCCCGGACCCCGCCGAAGCACGCTAACGCAGCCCCCATCCGAGCCCCCTCGGAGGCGGCCGGCCGCACGCGAACGCAAACGCGTGAGTTGCCACTTCTGGCCCTTGAGGAACGCGTTCAAGGGCCAGAAGTGGCAACCGACGAGCGGCTCTCACCGGTCGTGTTCGCGGCTCAGGCCGCGACGGCGACCTCAGCCGGCTCGAAGGGCATGTGATCGAGCTCCCCGCCGCGGTGCACGACCACCGCGCTGCCCGCGGGGATCTCCTCCCACGCTCCGGGGAGGTCCGCGACGGGTTCGGAGACGATCAGGCGGTCGCCGGGCTTCAGCAGCGTGACCCGCGCGTTGTCGGGATAGAGGCGCTGCATCGCGTCGGCGTCCGTCGAGATGAAGAGGCTGCGGGCGGTGCCCTCGGTCGCGTAGCGGATGCCCCAGAGGTCCTCGCCGTTCGAGATGCCGAAGGTGCCCTGCACCAGCCCCGTCAGGCCGTGGCGACGTCCGGTCGCCTCGATGAACCCGACCGTGCGCTCCATCGCGGCGATGGGGTCCTCCATCAGGCCGTTCGTCAGCGCCAGGTAGAACAGCACCTCGGTGTCCGTGGATCCCTGGACGTCCGCGAAGTGCTCCGGATCGATCCCCATCATCAGGTCACGGCGGATCACGTGCATGTCGTCGACGTAGCCGTTGTGCACGAGCAGCCAGTTCGCCTTCCGGAACGGATGGCAGTTCGTCTCCTGCACGGGCGAGCCGATGGCCGCCCGCACGTGGGCCAGGAACAGCGGTGACGTCACGTGAGCGGCGAGCTCGCGGAGGTTCTGTTCGGACCACGCCGGTGAGACGCTGCGGTACAGCCCCGGGCCGTCCCCGGTCCCGTACCAGCCGAGGCCGAAGCCGTCCCCGTTCGTGGTCTCGGCACCGAGCTTCGAATGGAGGCTCTGGTCGACGATGCCGTGCTGCGTCTTGAACACCAGCTCCTCGATCAGCACCGGCTGCCCGGTCCAACCCATCCAACGGCACATGGCTCACTCCCTCTGTCGCGTGGTTCGCTCCGTGACACGGTCCCCTCGACCGTCGCAGGCCGCGTCGCCCGGTCGGGATGACATCCGCCGGGCCGTCGGCGCCGCCTCGGAGCAGCTCCTCACGGATCCGTCGCGCCCGACACCCGCGGCTGGGTGAGAATGGGCCGAGGGCACCTCGACCGATCGGCGGCTGATTCGATGAGTGATTGGGTCGGCGGGCTGCCGCCCGCCGCGCACGATCGGGTGGAGCGCCAACGGCGGAGCGGCACGGCGTCGTCGCTGTTCTCCGCGCCCGCAGCGGCCGCGGCGCGGAGTGCCGGCCTCGCCCCCGTCGGCGAGGTCTTCGGCTGCCTCGTCATGCACCTGGGCTGGTCGAACAACGGCTGCGGCTGGTACGGCCAGATGGGCGGCTGGGGCGCCCAGGGCATGTTCGGGGGCATCTCGCCCGTCCACTCGACCGCACGGCGTGGCTCCGCCGCCGGGTTCGGGCCCTACGTGCAGGCGTTCGACGCGGGCTGGCACGGCGCGCGCGACCGGATGCTCGCCGAGGCGCACGCGCTCGGCGCGGACGGCGTCGTCGACGTGCACGTCACCCGGTCCCACCTCGGGTCGGGCGCGTGGGAGTTCGCGGCGCTCGGCACCGCCGTGCGCGCGGTGGACCCGGCGCTCGCACCCGCGCGGGACGCCTCCGGTGCCGTCTGGTCGGCCGGTCTGTCGGCGGAGGACTGCGCGGCCGCGATCCTGTCGGGCCGGGTGCCGGCGCGGATGGTCTTCGGGATGGCCGTCGCGACCAAGCACGAGGACTACCAGATGAAGCAGCAGCGGATGAGCTGGTCCAACCAGGAGGTCGACGGCCTGACGGCGCTGCTGCAGACCGCCCGGCACGACGCCCGCGCCGTGATCACCGCACGCGCGGCCCGAAACGGCGGCGACCTCGTGATCAAGGGGATGCACGTGCACGAGTTCGAGACCCCGTGCGGCCAGAACGAGAGCGACGTGCACGTGGAGGCCGCCATCGAAGGCACGGTGCTGGTCCCCGGGCCCACGAAGCCGTTCCGCCGCGGAGAGCTGCCCAGCACCTCCCGCGTCGTACCGATCATGTCCATGTCGGACCTCCGCCGCTTCTGAGCGACGCCGCGCACCACGACCCAGCACCGAAGGAACGAGCCAGATGAGCGACTACATGCCTCCCCCGCCTCCCGGAGACCTGTCGCAGGTCACCCTGCCCGGGGATGCGAGCAAGCGTCTCGCCGAGGGCCGTCGCCTGTTCACGTCCGACCTCTCGGTGAACGAGTTCCTGCTCGTGCGGCAGGCGGGGTTCCGGCCGGTCGGCCTCGTGCTGGGCTCGAGCGTGTACCACGTGGGTCTCCAGGTGGGCCGCTGGAGCAAGAACATGGAGCTGGACAAGCTCAGCCAGGCGATGTACCACGCCCGTGAGCTCGCGATGACCCGCATGGAGGCCGAGGCCGATCAGCTCGGCGCGGACGGCATCGTCGGGCGTCCGGCTCGAGATCGAGTTCAAGGAGTACGGCAACGATCTCGCCGAGTTCATCGCGATCGGCACCGCCGTCGTCGCGGATGAGGCGCCGCCGACCGGGAAGTGGCGCAACACCCGTGGGCTGCCCTTCACCTCGGACCTCTCCGGCCAGGACTTCTGGACGCTGATCCAGGCGGGATACGCACCGCAGGGGCTCGTGATGGGCAGCTGCGTCTACCACATCGCCCATCAGGGCATCCTCTCGTCGATGAACAACATCGGTGCCAACGTCGAGATCCCGCAGTTCACGGAGGCGTTGTACGACGCCCGCGAGCTCGCGATGGGGCGGATGCAGACCGAAGCCGAGTACCTCTCCGCGGAGGGGATCGTCGGCGTGCAGCTGCTGTCCCTGCCGCACCGATGGGGTGGCCACACCACCGAGTTCTTCGCGATCGGCACCGCCGTTCGTCCGCTGCGCGACGACCACGTGATCGCGACGCCGAGCCTGGTGCTGCCGCTCACGGACGCGGGTCGATGAGCTCGCTCGCCCCGATCGATCCGGCCGGCGATCCGCAGGAGCTGCTCGAGCGGCTCGCGGACCGCATCCAGGAGGCGCTGCCCTCCCGGACGGACGCGGTGCAGATCGAGCGCGACCGGTCGCTCGGCGACCGGCTGGCGGGGAGGCCGGGCCGCGTCTCGTCGCTGCGCGTCAGCCGCGGCGACACCGCGATGACCGTCAAGCGCCAGGGACAGGGCCTGACGGCGGAGTCTGCTCGCGTGGTCGGCGGCGTCGTGATCGCCCGGAGCGCCATGACGGTCGGCGAGTGGCTCACGGCCGTCAGCGGACAGGTCGCCGCGCTCGCCGCCGACGCGGCGGGCGACGCCTCGGCCGCCTCCACCGCGCTCGCCGAGCTCGGGCTCCAGCCGGCCGGCGCGGATCTCGTGGTGCCGGAGCAGGACGTCCTCGCCGCCCTGCGCACCCTGCCCGCGCGCGTCTCCGGCCGCATGCCGGACGCCGCGGTGCAGGCCGTGCAGCGGATCGTGGGCCTGCTGCTCGACACACTGCCGCGCGTCGCCGACCGCCCCGAGCAGGAGGTGCTCGTGCGACGCACGGCGACGATCTACCTCCCTGAGACGCTGCGGGCCTATGCGGCCCTCCCGGCGGATTGGGCGGCGTCGCACCGCCTGTCGAACGGCCTGACCGCCGCCGACGCGCTGCTCGCCCAGCTGGCCGACCTCGAGGCCGCCGCGGGCCGCATGCGCGACGCCGCGATCACCGACGACGCGGACGCGCTGCTCGTGAACGGGCGGTTCCTCGCCGACCGGTTCGCGATCTCCAGCCTCGACCTGGACGGCTGAGCGAGCTCAGGCGGACGTGACGCCCGGATGCTCCGACGCGTGCGACCGCTCGAGGTACTGCTGCGACCGGGCGACCTGCGCCTCGAGCGCCGAGACCGTCTGCGCCATGTTCTCGACGGCCTTGGCCTTGTAGGAGTCGATCGCGTCCATCGTCGCGAACACGTCGTCGAACGCGTGCTGCAGCGTCTCGACGCTGATGCCGGATGAGGACGACTGCTCCTGCACCCCGGCCGACTGCTGCTTCAGCAGCTCGCTGGTGCGGCCGATCATCGAGCTCGTCGCATCGTTCAGGGCGTTGATCTGGTCGAGCACGAGGCGCTGGTTGCCCAGCGCCTGCGCGACGACGACCGCGGTCCGCAGCGCCGACACCGTCGTCGTCTGCGCCCGCTCGACACCCTTGATCAGCTCGAGGTTGTTCTTCCGGATCATGTCGAGCGCCAGGTAGCCCTGCACCGACACCGCGATCTGGGTCACGAGGTCCTGGCGGCGTTGACGGATGGGGAACAGCGCGTCCGAGGTGAGCACGTCGGCGGCCCGCGGATCCGTCGTCCGCACCTGCGCGATCTTCTCGACGAGCGCGTCGTCGAGGGCCGTGGCGAGACTGGTGTACTCCGCGAGCCGGCCCATCGTGGCCCAGAGGTTGGCGCGCTCCTGCTCGATCGCCGCGTTGTCGCGGCGCAGCTCGTCCTGCCCTGACGTGAGTGCGTCGATGATCGCGTTCAGCTGCGTCTGCGCGGACTGGTAGCGCTGGAAGTACGTCGCGAGCCTCTTCGCGCCCGGGATCATGCCGAGCAGCCGGTGGACGCCCGTGAGATCCGCCCGGGCGGGGTCGAGGTCGGTGATGGTGGTGCGCAGGTCCTGCAGGGTGCGGGCGACCCGCACCTGCGGATCACCCGCGGGTCCACGCCCCTGCGCTGCGGCGAGCGAGCTCGACGGCCGCTCCAGCATCCGGTTGCTGACCTGCGCCGACGCGCGGATCTCCTCCGCTCCCATCCGGACGAGGTCGTCGACCTTCTTCGCGAAGGCCGGGCTCTGCGGCTGCTCGGCGGCCAGCGAGGCGACGAACTCCTGCCCCCGCTTGGCGAGCTCGGTTCGCTTGTCGGGCGGGACGGCCACGAGGCCGACCGCCTGCTCGGGTTGCACCTCGGGGACCGCCGCGGGTGCCGCGAGCACCACCGCGTCGTGCACGCCTTCCTCGGGTGGGGTCAACGGCTGGCTCAGATCGAGTTCGGACAAGGACCTTCTCCTTCGGCCACCGGACGCGTCGATGCGCGCTTTCAGCATAGGAGCGCGGCCCTGCGTCCCGTCGGTATCCTGAGGTAAGGCTTACCTCACCTCAGGAGACCTGCGACATGAACTTCGGCACCACCCTCGCGCTCGGCGCCGTGGCGGGCGGCACGATCGTGCTCGGCCTGCCGGTCGGCCGGCTCAAGGCCCCCGCCGAGGCGATGCGCGTGCTGCTCTGCGCCGGGGCGGTGGGCGTGCTGCTGTTCCTCGTCTGGGACGTCCTGTCCGCCGCGTGGGAACCGATCGAGGCCGAGCTGACGGACGGCGCCCGCGGCGGCTCGCTCGCCGGTCTCAGCACGCTCTTCGTCCTCGGCATCAGCACCGGGCTCCTGTCCGTCGTCGCGTACGAGCGGTTCCTCAGCCGCCGCCGGGCGGCCGCGGCCGACGGCGTCACCTCGAGCAGGTCGCTGGCCACGCTCGTCGCGATCGGGATCGGCGTGCACAACCTCGCCGAAGGCCTGGCGATCGGGCAGTCGGCCGCATCCGGCGCCCTCGGCCTCGCCGCGGTGCTCGTCGTCGGGTTCGCGCTGCACAACGCCACGGAGGGGTTCGGCATCGTCGCGCCGCTCGCCGCCGACGCGCAGCGGCCCTCATGGGGCTTCCTGCTCCTGCTCGGCGCGATCGGCGGCGCACCCACCTTCATCGGCACCGCGATCGGCTGGGCCTACGCCACCCCGGTGCTCAGCGTGCTCTTCCTGTCGCTCGCCGCCGGGTCGATCCTCTACGTGGTCATCCAGCTGCTCGGCATCGTCGCCCGCGCGCACCGCAACGACCTGGTCGCCTATGGCGTGCTCGCCGGGCTCTTCGCCGGCTTCGCCACCGACGCGATCGTCACCCTCGGCGGCGCCTGAGGCCGTGCGGGAGCGCCGGCGCGAGGAGCACCGGCGGCCGCCACCGCGACCTCAGGCCTGGTCGGTCCTGCGATGGAGCCTGACGACCGGGATCGTGCGGGTGGTCTTCTGCTCGTAGTCGCGGAAACCCGGGGATGCCTCCTTGAAGCGCTCCCAGGCCTCGTTCCGCTCGCCGCCCTGCAGGACCTCCGCGTGAACGGCGACCGTGCCGTCGTCCGGCGTCTCGATCCGCACGTCGGGATCGGCGATGAGGTTGTAGTACCAGGCGGGGTTGTCGGGCGCGCCGCCCTTCGACGCCGCGACGAGCCATGCGTCGGCGCCCTCCCGGATGGCCCGGGCGGGAGCGATCCGCTCCTCGCCACTCCTCGCGCCGATGTGGTGGATGAGCACGAGGTTGCGGCCGAACCGCTCCACCGTGCCGTTGTTCGCGTGGAACTCCGCGATCACCTGGTCGTTCCAACTCGAGGGGCTGCTCGCCATCCGCCGATCTCCTTCGTTCAGACAGCAGAAGTCTCGCGCACCGCGCAGGCACCCGCCGCCCACCGGCCGATCACGAGATCCTGACGGCGGCGATGTCGGGTCAGTGCTGACGGTTGAGGGCGACCGCTCGTAGGACGATCTGGCGGAGCGCTTCCTCGTCGATCGCGGCGCCCTCGACGACGTCGATCGCCCGGACCGAGCCGCTGTCGAGCCGGGCGTTGAAGAGCCCGGCAGGGTCGTCGATGCCTGCACCCTTGGGGAAGGTCAGCCGCACGGCGGCCTTCAGCAGATCCGCCATGCAGATGTTGCCGTCACAGACCCACGTCGCCACGCCTTCGGGCCTCGAGGGCTTCCTCCACTTGATCGTCTCGCTGATCTCCGGATCGGCACCCGAGACCACTCGACGAAGCCGGGCCAACGTATCCGCGCGCCAACCACCGGCGTTCGCGATGATCGCGTCGATCTCAGCCGCCGCCGACGTTCCTTCAGTGCTCATCGCTCCTCCGCCCTTCCGCTTGCGGCCGCACGCCTCAGGCTGCGGACCGCTGCCCACCGGGTCGGCGACGCCGCGCCGGATCGCCGATCTCAGGCCCCCGGTAGACCATGTCCATCGCTCCGATGCTCTCCCCTGGCGGCACGATCGCGTCGATCCGATCGAGCACGTCGTCCGAGAGCGCGACGTCGACGCCGGCGAGGGTGTCCTCCAGCTGCTCCATCGTGCGAGGCCCGGCGATCGCCGAGGTGACGCCCGGATGAGCGACCGCGAACGCCATCGCCAGGTGGCTCAGGCGCAGCCCGACCTCGTCAGCGAGGGCGACGAGGTCCTCCACCGCCGCGAGTCGGCGCTCGTCACGGAAGTGACGCATGCCCGTCCTGGTGGACCGGAAGTTGTCGTTCTCCTGCCCCGCCCGGTACCGGCCGGTCAGCGTGCCGCCGGCGAGCGGGCTGTAGACGAGCGTGCCCATCCCGTACCGCTGCGCGACGGGCAGGATCTCGCGCTCGATCTCGCGGTCGAGGATCGAGTAGTTCGGCTGCTCGGTGCGGAATCGCTCGAACCCGCGGCGCTCGGCCACCCACTGCGCCTCGACGATCTCCGATCCGCGCATCGAGGACGAGCCGATCGCGCGGACCTTGCCCTGGCGGACGAGGTCGGTGAGGGCGGAGAGGGTCTCGTCGATGTCCGTGTCCGGGTCGGGCCGGTGGAGCTGGTAGAGGTCGATGCGGTCGGTCTGCAGGCGGCGGAGGGACCGTTCGACCGCCTCCACGATCCAACGGCGGGACGCGCCCCGGTGGTTGATGTCGTCGTCGACCGGTCCCCAGAACTTGGTGGCGAGCACGACCTCGTCCCGACGCCCCTTGATCGCCTCGCCGACGACCTCCTCCGAGTCCCCGTACCGGTCGGCGGTGTCCACGAAGTTGATCCCCGCGTCGAGCGCGCGGCGGATGATCGCGACACCCTCCTGACGATCGGGGTTGCCGAGCGACCCCAGCATCATGGCGCCGAGGGCGTATGGGCTCACCTTGATGCCGGTGCGGCCGAGCGTGCGGTGCTGCATCTGTTGCTCCTCGCGATTCCCACCGCCGCCGGGCGGAGGCGGTGACCTAGGATCGATTTGCGGAACACCGTTCCGCTCACGCTCAGTCTATGCGGAACATTGTTCCGGTCAAGCAGGAGAGGTCGCGTGCCAGCCAGCCGGAGCAGCATCGAGAGCCGGGACCGCGGAGCATCACGCCCGACGCGCGCGGACGCTCGCCAGAACGTGAACGCGCTGCTCGATGCGGCGAAGGCGGTGTTCGCCCAGGCCGGCGTGGACGCACCGGTGCGCTCGATCGCCGAGCGCGCAGGAGTCGGTATCGGAACGCTGTACCGGCACTTCCCACTCCGCTCCGATCTCATCTCGGCCGTGTTCCGGCGCGAGATGGATGCGTGCGTGGACGCCGCCACCGAGATCGAGGCCGCCTACCCCCCGGGAGAAGCGCTCGACCGCTGGATCATGCGCTTCACCGAGTTCGTGGCGACCAAACGTGGCCTGGCCGCCGCGCTGCACTCGGACGACTCCTCCTCCGGGCCGCTGGCCGAGTACTTCTCCACCCGGCTCGCACCGACCCTCGAGCGACTGCTGGCCGCAGCAAGGAGCGCCGGCGCGATCACCCAGGACATCGAGGCGACCGAGCTCCTCGGAGCCGTCGCGAACCTGTGTCACGGGGGTGGCCCGGACCCGAGAAGCGCGGAGCAAGCCGAGCGCATGGTGCGACTCCTCCTCGCCGGGCTCCGCGCGCCCGACCCCGCCTGACCGGATCGTTCACGAGTCCTCGGCTGCTCAGCCGACCAGGTTCACCTCGCCCTCCAGGTCGACCCAGGTCGTGGTCGTCTTCGCGTCGGCGCCGGCCCTGTGAACGACATGTTCGAAGCCCCGCAGGCGGCGCCTGCAGCCCTCAGACTCGTGATCCCCGTGGGTCGCCGGCGAGGTCTACAGTCGCCTGGCAGGAGGCGACATGCGTGGCATGGAGCACAGACGAGCAGCGGTGATCGGGATGGTCGTCCTCGTGATGGCCACCACGGGGTGCAGCACACCTCACGCCGCCCGGACCGCACAACCGACCGGGCAGCCCTCGGCCAGTGCGCGGGTCTCCGCGTCGACGACGGAGTTCGTCTCGAAGCGCTACCGCTTCAGGCTGGCTCTCGATCATGGCTGGTCCGGCAGCGACGCTGAAGCCGTGTGGGATGGCAAGAACCTGCAAGGGGTCAGCTCTCCCAGCTTCGCCGACTTCACCGATCCGACTGGACGCGCCTTCACCGTCGGCGCTGCGACGATCCGGAAGGGAACGCGACTCGCTGCATGGCGCGCGGCCATGCTGCGCGGGGTCCGTCCTGGCTGCACCGACGCCCCGTCGGCGAAGAGCACGACGCTGGGGGGCGAGCCGGCCCTCGAATGGACGACGGACTGCGGGGACGGAAGTCACATCACCAAGATCGCCGCTGTGCACGGAACGCGTGGGTACATGACCATCTTCGAGTTGAGCCCATCCGCCGTCACAGCCGAAGATCAGCGGATACTCGAGTCGATACGCGGATCGTTTCAGTTCACTGAGTGAGCAGCGAGGACGTATCGCGCAGGCTCGGGACAGACGCTGGACTCCCGATCACGCCGCCTGGTGACCGATCCGGCGTCGCGCCCGAACGAGCAGGACGAGCGTGACCACGACGCCGGCGAGGACGGCGACGACGAGGTATCCGAGTATTTCGAGGCGCCGGAACGCCGGGCTCGGGCCGGCGGTGTTGCACAGCCTGGGCGTCGCGATCATCGGAGGCGGGTCGCCCGGACCGGTCCCCTCAGTGAACCGACCACGGGTCATGTCGGCCGCTTGTCAAGTTCTGCTTGACAGATGTCCGGCGTAAAGGCAGTCTTTACGCATGGACGACGCGACGGGCATCGGAGCGGCATCAACCGCGCTCGCGGCTTCGGCGACCGAGCTCGCAGACCGGATCGCACGCCCCCTGGACGCCACCGACTATCTCGGCCTCGTTCGGGTTGCGAGAGACGTTCGCGATCTGGCCGACGTGCTGGTCGCGAGGTGCGTCGACCAGAGCCGTGACGCGGGACACACCTGGCAAGAGATCGGCGACCTCCTCGGCGTCACGCGCCAGGCGGCCTTCCAGCGATTCGGGAAGCCGATCGATCCACGAACAGGAGCACCGATGGACAAGATCATTCACATGGCAGACCCTGCCGGACGAGCGACCGAGATCGTTCAGGACGTGATCGAGGGTCGGATGGACGAAGCCCGGCCGTCGTTCAACGATCAAGTCCTGGCGGCCTTCACCGACGAGGTCCGCGAAGCCGGACTCGCCACAGTGGCCGGGCTGGTCGGAGCATTCGAAGGGTTCGGTACCGACGACCCCTTCGTCCGGAGGATCGGCGACCACACGGTCGTGGATCTCCCGCTGCGCTATGAGGCCGGAGACATGAAGGCACGCGTCGCGTTCGACGCTGACGAGAAGGTCGCCGGCCTCGTGATCATTCCGGCGGACACTCCCTGACGAGACCGCCTTCCCCGGCCAGGGCCGGAGTCGATGCATGACCTGGCGAGGACGAGGCCGGCCCTCGTGCCGGCTCAGGCTCCGCCGAGGAAGGAGGCCACCCGGCTGCCCCAGTTGCGCACCTGGTCCGGCACCGCCGCGACCTCGACGGTGCTGTCGGGGATTCGATCGGCGAGGTACTCGGCGCTGGCCACGGGATGGCTGGGGTCGCCGTCCCAGGTGAGGATGAGGGTCGGGTGATCGATGCTTCGCAGCTGGTCGTCGTCCGGCAGGATGCTTTGCGCCGCACCGCGGAGCACGGAAGGAACGAGGCCGTCCTGGACGGCGATCCATCTGGGCCGGGCCCAGCCGCCCGCAGCGAGGATCGGTGGCGGCGCGGTGACCGAGACGACGCGTTGCCAGGAGCTGATGCCCCGGAGCTCGATCATCTGTGAGGCAGCGAGGTAGAGCTGCGCTTGCGCCTCGCGTGCCGGTCCGCGGGTGGGCGGGATGACCAGCACCAAGCGCCGGAAGCGTTCCGGCCGGGTGACGGCTGCCCAGAGGAGGACTCCGCATCCTGTCGATTGCCCGATGCCGTCGATCGCACGCTCCGGTGACGTCGCCTCAGCGACGGCGAGGTAATCCCCCGCGAGTGCCGGCCACGTGTACTGGTCGTCCTCGGGGGTCCCGGTGGAGTCGCCATGGCCGCGCGTGTCGAATCGAACGAGCTGCTGACCGCTGTCGGTGAGGGCGTCCCAGTCGAAGAGCCCGGCTTCGTCCTCCCACGCCCGACTCGTCGCCAGCGAATGGGCCGCCACGACCGTCTGCTCCGCGTGGGTCTGCCCGGAGGTGCTGTAGGCGAGACGCGCGTTCAGGCGGTCGAGGTGCGAATCCACCCGGGGAGTTTAGGGACCGGCGTTGCGTGACCGCTTCGCGAAGCCGCCGTGGCCGGTTCGCGCAACCGGTATCGGGGGACGCTTCCGACTGACACCATGATCCGAGGTATTTGCAGTTCGCCAGAGGGGAGGCAGGCAGATGCTCGACCCGAGCGCGGCTGTTCCGCTTCCTCCCGTGCTTCAGGGGCGATACCGGGTAGGACCGGCGATCGGGCACGGTGGCGCCTCGACCGTGTATCGCGCACTGGACGTGCTGCTCGGCCGCAACGTCGCGATCAAGGTGTTCACGACGCGCGCCATCAGGCCCGAGGACCTGCGGACCCAGGAGGGCGAGGCCCGCATGCTCGGCGGCCTCAACCACCCCGGCTTGGTGACACTCCTCGATGCCGGCGTCGACGTCACGGATGCTTCCGCACCCCAGGTGTTCCTCGTCATGGAGTACGTCGAGGGTTCGGACCTTCGACAGCGGCTGCGGCAAGGTGGCATGACAGCATTCGAGGTCGCCTATCTCGGCTGGGATCTCCTCACGGCGCTGCAGTACGTCCATGAACGCGGCATCATCCACCGGGACCTGAAACCCGCGAACGTGCTGCTCACCGACGCGCCAGGGCGCCCTCCGCGCGGCAAGCTCGCCGACTTCGGCATCGCCGTGCTGCGTGACCAGTTCTCCGAGCTCAACGGGGAGACCACCGGCACGGCTGCCTACCTGAGCCCCGAGCAGGTCGAGGGCCTGCCCCTCGGCCCCCAGACGGACATCTACTCGGTCGGTCTGGTGCTGCTGGAGGCCTACACCGGCAAAGTCGCGTTCCCCGGCAACGTCCTGGACTCGGCCCTCGCCCGCCTCGACCAGGATCCCGCACTCCCGAGCGAGACTCCGACCGAGCTGGCCGACATCCTCCGCCGTATGACGGCGCGCGAGTCCGCGCAGCGACCGTCCGCGGCCGAAGCGGTGGACGCGTTCCGCGAGGCCATCGCCGGTGACCTCGGCGGCCGTCGGCCCCGCACGCCCGACCCCGAGGCCGCGCGCCTCGCGGCGGTGCGCGACTACGACCTCATCGGAACTCCTCCCGACGCCGAGTTCGACCGCATCACCGCCCTCGCGGCTCGCCTCTTCGAGGTACCCGTCGCAGTGATCAGCATCGTCGACGAGAACCGCGTGTGGCTGAAGTCACGTCAAGGCATGGACGCGACCGAGGTCGAACGAACCCGCGGGCTCGGCGCCGCCGGCGGCCTGCATGAGCAGACCCTGGTGATCGAGGACATCGCGAGCGACCCGCGAACCCAGCACCTACCGGATGCCGACAAGTCTCCGTTCCGCTTCTACGCGGGCGTGCCATTGATGACACGAGACGGCTTCAACCTCGGGACCTTCGCAATCGCCGACACGTCGCCACGACGGATGTCGGCCACGGAACGGGCCACCCTCGAGGACCTCGCTGCCATGGCGCTGCACGAGATGGAGATCCGCCGAGCAGCACGACGTGTCATCCGCGACTCGCTGCGCAAGGCGGACTGATCGCCCACACCCTGCGTTGTCGGACCGAACGCGCCGGCGGCGGCTATGCCGGTGAGGGGAAGGGGCTGGCGTGAAGCGTCTGCTGGATACCGCTGTCGACCAGAGGCTGCTGCTCCCACGCGACGAGCGCTCCGAGCGCTGCCGTCGCCACAGCGACGCCGAGGGCTCCCGGGACGAGCATCGCCCATTGACTTTGCATCTCAAACTCCGCTATGTTTGCAGCGCAAAGTAGGGAGCATGTGATGCCTGACAGCACCGACACCGAGCACATCGAGGGCGCCGAGAACGGAAGCGGCTTCGACCCGACGAGCGCCGCCCGACTCCTCGAGCGAACTGAACGACAGGCGCGGCACGATCTGGACTTCCGGTCGCCCTGGCTGACCCTGATCGCGGCAGCCGTCGTGCTGATCGGCTTCGGGGTGGCCTGGCTGTCCGTGCTGAATCAGCATCCGTATCACGGGCCGACGTGGGCCGCACTGCTCGTGCTCTACGCGGTGGTCCTCGTCCGCATCCTCACGGTCGCGCTCGCAAATCGTCGGGCTCGGACCGGGATCAGCGGGCGCACCACGCGGCAGCGAGCAGCCGAAGCCGTGGCGCTGCTGGTCGCACTCGCCGGGGTGTACGTGCTCATGGTGCCCCTCGCAGTCGCCGGGGCAAGCGACGCGATCGTCTACGGCCTGTACGTGTCCACGGCGACGCTGCTCGTTCTCGGCACCTTCTGGGCGGCCCGCTCGGCGATCCGTGAGGATCGGCTCGCGCTCGGCACGGCCATCGCCCTCATCTGCGTAGCCGTAGGAAGTGCGTTCGCCGGTCCGTACGGGGTGTGGTTGAGCGACGGGATCGGCTGCTGCATCGTGCTGCTGGCGCTCGGCACCGTCCAGGCGGTGCGCCGCCACCGCGCCGTCGGCTGATGGCGATCGAGGCGCTCGACCCGCTCATCCACGCGCCGGCCCGCCTGCAGATCCTCGCCACCCTCGCGGCGCTCTCAGAGGGCGACGCGATGTCGTTCCCTCGGCTGCAGACGATGACCGGACTCACTCCCGGGAACCTCATCACCCACCTGCGAAAGCTCGAGGACGCCGAGTACCTCTCGACCGAGAAGACCGGGAGCGGACCGGCCTCGCGAACGGCCATAGCGCTCACCACCACGGGCCGAACCGCCTTGCGCGCCTACACGACCACCCTGCGGTCGCTGCTCGACGGCCTGCCGCTCTGAACCAGCCCGAATCCCGGGCCACTCGTTCCCGACGACGGGTCGAACGGCGGGTCGGATGGGTTCCCGCGACGAGCGATCACGGCGCTGACTCCAGGCCGCAGGCCGGCGGCATCCGCTCGTCGGCGCAGAGCTCAACGCGGCCCATTGCGAACGGCTCCGTAAAGTGATATCACAATGATGTCTTGAGCGGAGGCGGCGGGATGACAACGACCGGGAAGACGGTGGAGGCCGAGCCTGTCGGGCCGGGCGGTGTGCGGCTCCGGATCACCGAGCGGCCCGCCTTCGCTCCGAGCGGCGGCTACGCCCTGGTGATCCTTGCGCTGTGCGTCGCCGCATTCTTCGTGCTCCTGGAGACCGATGGCGCTCCGGCGCTCGCGGCGATCCCACTCGTCGTGTTCGTGATCGTTCTCGCATCGCTCGTGGTGGTCCAGCCCGGTCAGACGCGGGTCGTGCAGTTCTTCGGCCGCTACGTCGGCACCGTTCGGCGCACCGGCCTGTCCTGGACGCTGCCCCTCTCGACGCGCCGGGGGGTCAGCGTCCGGGTTCGCAACTTCGAGACGCAGCACCTCAAGGTGAACGACGCAGCCGGTAACCCTGTGGAGATCGCCGCGATCGTCGTGTGGCAGGTCGCCGACACCGCCAAAGCCACGTACGCGGTGGACGAGTATCTGAGCTTCGTCACGGTCCAAGCCGAATCCGCGCTGCGTCACATCGCGACGACGCATCCGTACGACAACGCGGACGCGGCGGGCGAGTCCCTTCGAGGCTCAACCGACGCTGTGGCCGGTGAGCTCGCCAAGGAGGTCGCCGCCCGGGTGGCGCTGGCCGGCATCGAGATCGTCGAGGTCCGGATCAGCCACCTCGCCTACGCACCTGAGATCGCCCAAGCGATGCTTCGCCGCCAGCAAGCCAGCGCGGTCGTCGCCGCACGCTCGCTGATCGTCGAAGGAGCGGTCGGCATGGTCGAGACCGCCCTGACCATGCTCGGGGAACGCCGGATCGTCGACCTCGACGACGAACGCAAGGCGGCCATGGTCAGCAACCTCATGGTCGTCCTGTGCGGCGATCAACCCCCATCGCCGATCCTCAACACCGGAACCCTGTATTGACCCCACCGTCCCAGCGGAAGCAGGTCCCTCTCCGGCTCGACCCGGCCGTGTACGACGCGCTCGCGAAATGGGCAGCGGACGACCTCCGCAGCGTCAACGCACAGATCGAGATGCTCCTGCGGGCGGCATTGCGCGAGACAGGCAGGCTGCCGTCAACCGTCCGACCCATCCCATCCCCGGGACCGCCTCCGCGGGCCGAACCGGACTGAGCAGGCATCACGGCTCCCAGCACCGGGCAACGAACCATCGAGCGACGTCGGGGGACGAGAAGGTTCGAACCCGCCTGTCGAGCGCCACGCCGCGCCCGTCGAGATCTCACGAGTAGCCGTGCTCTCTATGGTTGCCGGGTGCGCCTGAAGGCGGAGCCCGACGCGATCCACGACGATCCACCGCGCACGCCGACGGCGCTGACGAGGGTCGGCACGGTCGTCGTCTGGACGGTGTTCGTCCTCTACCTCGTCCTCCTTCTGAAGCTGCTGCTGCTCTCGCGCCCACTGGGTTCCGAGCACTCACTCAACCTCATCCCGTTCGCGACCATCTCGAACTACGTCTTCAGCCCCTCGGCAGTCGTGAAGCGGTTCGCGGTCGTCAACGTCATCGGCAACATCGTGGCGTTCGTCCCGCTCGGCGCCTTCCTGCCCCTGGTAGGCCGTAGGACCGGGATCTGGGCGAACCTGCTCGTCGTCGCCTGCGCGAGCGTCGCGGTCGAGATCGTCCAAGGCGTCTTCGGGCTCGGCGCCTCGGACGTCGACGACGTCCTGCTGAACACGCTCGGTGGACTCATCGGCATCCTGTTCTTCACCGTCCTGCGGCGGCTCCTGCGCCGGAGGGATCGCGTTGTCACCGTGATGGCCGCGTTGTCGCTCCTGATGGTCCCGATCCTCTACGTCTTCCTGTTCGTCGCCAGACTGCGCATGTGATCCCCCGGGCCGCGGGCCACGCGCCCCGGCCGTCGGCAGGAGCAGGGATGAGCAGCCGGAGCTGCATCCGAGTCGGCGGACAAGGCTTCGACTCCGGGTCACGCTGCTGCGTCGCCGGCCGTCACTCCTGGGCTGCCGGTCACGGCGGCAGGCGACGACGACGATCATCCGAGGAGAAGTAGCGAGATGAGGAGCAGCCAACCGAACTCGGCGCCCTGGAAGGTCCAGGAGCCGGCTGTCGGGCTGGTAGCTCGTCCACTGCACATATCTGTGCTGCTGCAGGTACTGCGTGGGGTCGATGGAGCTGCTGCCGGGGCTGGCCTGGTAGTCGCCTCCTCCGTTGCCGGACTGCACTCCGAGGGGCCGCAGCACGGCGCTGAGTCGCGCCTGACTGAGGCGGGTCCCGTGATGGGTCCACCACTGCTCGATCGGGAGATCGCTCGCGGCGAGCTGTAGTCGGCTCGTGATGAGCGGGGTCTCAGCGAGGAACGCATCCAGCGCGCTGCGCCGGTAGAGCACCACGCGCGGGGTGGGCTTCACGACCGGACGGTGACCCTGATGTGGAGATTCGCATTGACGCCCTGAGGGAACCGGGTGTAGGCCGGGCCTGGGCAGCGTTGCCCGACCCTCAAAGGAGATCACGATGATCCGCACGTCCGTGTCACGACGAGGGAGCAGGAGAAGGCGCGCGAGCCGCGTCGGACTTGCCGCAGTTCTCGGAGCTGCGGCCGCGATCGCTGTTCCTGGGATGGCTTCCGCATCAGCCACTCCCTCCGTCACTGTCGTCGCCGACCACCTCGCCAACCCGCGCGGACTGTCGTTCTTGGGCGGAAGCGAGACGCTCCTGGTCGCGCAGGCCGGCTTCGGTTCCGGAAGCAGGACCAAGGGCGTTCAGGTCGGGACCGGCCAGACCGGGCTGGTGACCGCCATCCTCGATGCCGACGGAAGGCACTCTCGGACCTCCACCGTCGCCAACCATCTGTGGTCGCAGACCGCGAGCAGTGCTCAGCGTGGCACCGAGACGGTCGGCCCGGCGGGGGTCAACGCGGCGAACCCGGACCGTGTTCTCCTCGCGATGTCGGAGAACTTCGTGGCCGGCCTCGGACCCCAGCCGCAGGAGGGTCGACTGCTCGGCATCCACGATGGGCACACCTTCTCCGTCGCCGACGTCGCGACCGCAGACCTCAAGTGGGAGAGCATCCCGGCGAACAAGGCGCTGCAACCCCAGTTCCCCGACGCCAACCCATACGGCGTGACGGTGACGCGAACGCATCAGACGTACGTCGTGGACGCGGCAGCGAACACCGTCGACCGGGTCGGCCCGCATGGCGCAGTGAAGGTGATCGCCTTCCTGCCCAACACACCGCTGAGCGACGCCGTCCCGACGTGCCTCAGCCAGGGCCCTGATGGGGCGCTGTACGTCGGCACGTTGTCGATCGCGGATGGTCCCGGCGCCGCGCACGTCTATCGCGTCGATCCCCGCTCACACGCATCGGTCACCTCGATAGCGACGGTGTGGGCGAGCGGACTCAGCGCGATCAACGGTTGCTCCTTCAGCCGCGACGGCAAGTACTTCTACGCCAGTGAGTACATCGCGATGGAGAAGATCACCGGCCCCGTGGCCGGGCCGCCTCCCGCCGCTGTCGTGAAGATCCCGTTCAACAACCCCTCCTCCCACACCTATCTCGGACTCGATGCGCTGCACTTCGCCGGAGGAGTCGCGGTCGACGACAACGGATCGGTCTACGTCGCCAACTGGAGCAACCAGCCGGCCGGACCGGCGATGGGTCAGGTCGTGCGGCTGAACCGCTAGAAGCCGAACCAGACCGGGCGGCCCGACGCGAGGCGACTGACCTCGCACCGGGCCGTCCTCTCCGCGGCATCGCCGCCCCGCCAAGGCCCGGGACAGCGCGTGCGGGCGGCCGAGCGGAGGCTGAGTTTCGGCCACGGCGGGAACAGGCCGGTCCCTTGCGTCCCTTCCGGACCACTGTCCTCCCACAGCGGGCGTTCGCCCGGTGCGTGCCGCTTGTCAACCCGGCTGTCAGATTCAGCCCCGGGACCTACGCTCGATGCCGTGATGCACGTCACGATCGCAGGCAAGTCGCTGCTCCTCGGCGACGAGGTCGCCGACGCCCTCGTCCAGTACGCGACGCTGCTCGGCAAGGTGCACAGCGCGGACAGCGTGGTCGTGCGCTCGATCGGGCGGGACGGCGAGGAGGTCGAGGCGGACTTCCTCCTCAACTCCGGGACCGTGATGATGGCCGAGAGCACGACCTCCACTCTGCCGGAACCCGATAACGCCGACGCGCTGGCCTACCTCCACGACCGGATACAGCGCTACGAGGACTACTCGATGCCCGCCCCCGCGACCAACGACCTCGACTGAAGGAGGTGCAGCATCCACGACGCTGACACGGAGGCGATCGACGGCGCTCACGCCGTGCGGCTCAACAGCGGGCCCGCCGGCGCGATCCTCGGCATGATCCAAGGAAGACTGCCCCTCTGGTTCGACCATGACGGCGTCACGTACATCCGCACCCCTCACCAGGGTCCTGCCTCGGACGGCCCCTGGATTCCCGAATACCGAGCGATAGCCGCTCGAACCTAGGGGCCGGCGGAGCGGAGGTGCAGCCGCCGACGGCCGCTGCACCCGGTCAAAGCCACGCATTCTGCGTCTCCGCGGCGGCGCTCTCGCATCTCGCCCTCAGAACGCTGATGCGATCCCGAGACCATCACCAGGCCTACTCAGCCGCTCCGATCTCGGCCGGCCGGGATCGCTGTCACGCGATCAGGATCGACGGTCGAGGTGCGGCTCCGCGAAGCCGGTGACGGTACGGAGGACCGCGGCCTGCGTCCGGGTGTGCAGTCCGAGCTTGGACAGCAGGCTGGAGACGTAGTTCTTCACGGTCTTCTCGGCGAGCGAGAGGGTCTCCGCGATCTCTCGGTTCGTCTGCCCGTCGGCGATGAGCGCGAGGACCTCGGCCTCGCGGCGGCTCAGCCCGGCAAGGCGCGGATCGCCCCGTTCCGCGTCCCGCAAGTGCCGCGCAACGCGGGCAACGAGTGCTGCGTCCAGGAGGGATCGGCCGGCGGCGGCGGCACGGATGCCGTCCACGAGAGCGCTCCCTACGACGTCCTTCCGGATGTAGCCGGCTGCACCCGCGACCACGGAGGCGAGGATCGCGTCGTCGTCGTCATAGGCGGTGAGGATGATGCAGGCCACCTCGGGCGACCGGACGCGGAGCTCCCGGCACACGTCGATGCCGCTGCCGTCCGGAAGCCGCACGTCGAGCAGGACGACGCCCGGTCGGACTGCAGCAACGCGGGAGAGGGCCTGGGACGCCGTCCCTGCCTCGCCGACGATCTCGACGTCACCGGCCGAGCCGAGGAAGGAGGCGATCCCGCGGCGGACGAGCTCGTGGTCATCGACGAGGAAGACGCGGATGGGGTCGGTCACTCGTCGCTCCCTTCGCTGTAGGGGGCGGTCCAGACCGCACGAGTGGTTCCGGACGTCCTGCCGATCGTGAAGTGTCCCCCGCGACGCGATGCTCGTTCCTCGAGGTTCGCCAGACCGCTGCGAGGGCCCGCCGTCTCGGGGAACCCGTGGCCGTCGTCCCACACCTCGACACGGATCCGTCCGTCGGCCACGGAGATCCGTACGCCGGCGCGCGAGGCGTCCGCGTGCCGCGCGACGTTGGTCAGCGCCTCACGCACGACGGCCACGACGTCCTCGCCCAGTCCCCCGCGTGCGACCAGCTCGACCGGTCCGTCGAAGCGGAGCTCAGGAGCCTGGAGGAACTCCCGGCTCAGGTCGCGGACCACATCCAGGATGCGGTGGCGGAGCGAGGCGCCGACCGGGTCCGGGGAGATCGCCAGCACGGCGGTCCGGATCCGGTCGATCGCCCCGTCGATGAGCGTCACGCCATGATCGATCCCGGCATGCACCCGCGGTAGAGGCACCTCGGCCGCGGTCGCCCGCAGCTCCAGTCCGGCCGCGAACAGCTGCTGGATGACGATGTCGTGAAGGTCGCGCGCGATTCGTGCACGATCCTCGATCAGCAGGATGCGCTCCCGGTCGGCTCGAACCTCCGCGAGCTGCAGCGCCACCGTGGTGTGATCCACGAAGCCCGCGAGCAGGTCGAGATCGCTGCGGGAGAAGGCCGGCCTGCCGGAGCGGCGGCTCACGGCGATGACACCGACCGCGAGACCCTCCGAGAGCATCGGGACGACCATCATCGGGCCGGTCGCGCCGGAGCCACCGAGATTCGGGACGACCCCCGCGGGAACCGCCCTGGGTTGGTGGGACTCCATCGCCGCCCCAGCGATGGACCCGGACGCGTCCACCCGCTGCCCGCGCGCGGCCCGTCGTCACCGGAGCGAGCCACGACGAGGAGCCCGTCGCTGACCTCGTCATTCCGAAGCACGCAGACGTAGTCGGCAGCGGCGAGCTTCTGGACGATGGATGTGAGGACGGCCAGCGGCGCGTCGAGCTCGCCGGTGAGCAGGGCCGAGACCATCTCGGCCGACGCGTCGGACCACGCCTCCCGTCGCAGGAGCTCGGACGTCAGCAGCTCGGAGCCGAGGGCGATCGCGGCGGCCGCGGCGAGCGCTTCCAGCAGCTCGGCGTCGCGATCGGTGAAGTCCGGACGTCCGGCTGCCGCGACGACGAGGCCGCCGGTGATCCGGTGATTCCAGCGGATCGGCACCGCGAGGACCAGGACCGGTGCACCCGTCGCGACGGTGCCCGCCCAGGGCAGGTCGCGGATGAGGACCGGGAGGCCATCGGCGGCGAGCCGTTCGGGCACCAGGGCGGCCCGGATGCCCGAACGGAGGCGGTCGAGGTCGTCCACCCCGAAGTGCTGGTGAACCGTCCGCCAACCACGGGACGCGGCTGGATCGTCGAAGATCGCGACCATAGCTCGCGTCCAACAGCTCGACGGCAGCAGCGAGGATCCGCCTGATCGCTGCCTCGGCGCCGTGGTCGGTCTCGGCACTGTGACCATCTGAAGCGGTCGGCTCGGCCCAGGCGCCACGCATTCCGTCTTCGGGCATCGGCAGCGCAGCACTCACTCGCCACCTCCGCGCTGGGAGCAGCCGCCACGGGCGGCGACATCGCTCCGGGCGATTCCTTGGAGTGTAGGACGGGAGGGGTCCCTCCGGGCGGTCCTTCCGCGGGCCGAAGGATCGGGCCGTATGGCACTGGCCCCCCGGTTCGTCGAGCCTGACGCTGGACCGGTGACCGTCCCTCTGCACCCGCCCCGCCCGGTTCAGCCCGTCGCACCACGCATCGTCGTCGGTGTCGCTGACTCCGGGGCTGGGCACGCTGCTGTGGCGTGGGCTGCAGGTCGTGCGAGAACGGCGGGCGCGGAGATCACGCTGCTGCACGTGGAGGAGCGCCCAGCCAGCGGCCGTGCTGTGCTACCCAGGCTCGGACTGGTGACCGGCCACGACCTGCTGGCGCGCGAGATGAGGTTCGTCCGCTCGGTCGCCCCCGGCGTCCCCGTGACGGGTGAGCGGGTGCAGGGCAGTGTGATGTGGGCGTTGGCGGCGGCGGCGGCTGCCAGCGCCGCCGAGATGGTGGTGGTCGGCACGCACAAGTCGGGGTTCATCCACGGCACCGTGTACGGCTCGACCAGCCTCCAGCTCGCCGCGACGGCGCGCTGTCCCGTCACCGTCGTACCCGCGGTTCCGCTCGGAGTGACCGCGGGCATCGTGTTGGGCGCTGACGCGTCCCCCGCCGGGCGCGCTGCACTCCTCTTCGCCGCTGCCGAGGCCGGCCGATCATCGACGGATCTGCTGATCGTCCGGGTGCTGGAGGTGTCGGATGACGACGCGGGCGACGTGTCGGCGCGGGCGGATGCGGCCGCGCTTCTCGAACGGTTCCGGGGGGCGGCGCTCGCCGCGAACCCCGGTCTCGTGGTCGACGTCCGTGCGATCCACGGCGCGGCGGCACAGGTGCTGGTCACGATGTCGATCGGGTCGCGCATGCTCGTCCTCGGCGACGCGCGCACCGACTCGGGCGGGGATCCGCTCGCGCTCGGTGCCGTCTGCCACGACGCCCTCCTGAACATCCAGACGCCGACGGTGATCGTCCACGAGGGTGACCCCGCACCTGTTGCCGTCGCCCGATGGGACACTGCTGCGCCGGCTCCTCGTCCGTGAACCATCGGGTACCGATCGGCATCCGCGACGCGCAAGTCGGCGTGTTCTCCGCCGACCTCGAGACACTCCTCGACTCGATGCGACCTGCCGCGACCGGCTCTCGGTGACTCGCGGGATCGGCCCCGGTGGCTAGTGCATCAGGGCGTGGAATCGCGGTCGTGCGAACGCCGTGTCCGCCCATCCCTCCGACACCGCGTCCTCCCACCCGGGGCCCTCGCTCAGCACCTCCGCGTGCGCGCCGTGCACGAACGCGATCGGTGCGCGCCGCTGTCGGAGGGCGGCGACGCCGACCGGACCGAGAGCCGGCGCGCCGCGAGCAGCCCCTCCCCCGACACCGAGGACCAGGAGCCGCGCGTGGACCGAGGACTCCGCCAGGACGTCACCGACAGCGCCGTGGACGCTTCGGATGTCCACCAGGACCTCGGGGTGAAGCCTCGTCACTCCTTCTCGCATCGTCGCAAGCAGGCGGTCCGCCGTGCGCCTGGCGATTCCCTCGCTCGCTGCGAGCTGCCGGCTCTGATCCTGCAGCCCATCGGTCGACCACGCCCGGACGAGTGTGAGACGTTGCCTGGCCGACGCCGCCACGGAACCCGCGAAGGCAGCCGCTGCCCGACCGGGCGCAGACTCGTCCAGCCCGAGGACGACACCGTGGGCGAAGAGGCGGTCGGACTCGGGAACCACGATCACCGGGCAGACGGCGCCGGCAGCGATCGCCCAGCTGATGGGGTCGGAGTCCGAATCGTCGTCGCTCCCGTTGCGGCCGCCGACGACGAGCATCGCCGCTTCGGCGGACGCCGACGTCAGCTCCGCACCGACGTCGCCCCGGAGCACGCGGAACGACACGATCACGACCGGAGCGAACATGGAGGCGTTGTCGACCGCTCGCCGGAGCAGATCGTTCGCCACCACCACCGCCCCCGGCGCCGCGTCTGCGGCGACCACGTGGAAGAGCACCACCCGACTGTCGGCGCGCGCCGCGCTCCGAAGCGCCCACAGCAGAGCAGCGTGACCCGTCGGCGAGTCCACGACACCGACCGTGATGAGTGATCGCACGATCCGGCTCCTTCCGTGATCCCGGTCCGTACCCGAGAACAAGGGCGCGACTCTCCCACAGGGTCGTTGCCCGGGATAGGGCCGGAAGTCCTGGTCATCGTGCTGCCACCGCGTCCGACCGGAACCGACCAGGAGCAAACGACAACGCTCAATGGGAAGGGGTGTCCGAAGAGTGACGCACGGCACATGTTCGAGCCGCCTTGGATCGACGCCGCACCGTCGGCCTGGCGCAGCGCGGTCCCCTCGGCGTGGAGCCTGCGCAGCCGAACCTATGCGCGGCGAGCGGCGTCCGCTTGGGCCAGGACCCGCTGCAGCTCGCCCAGCATCAGGAGTTGCCGGTTGTTGATCTCGAGCAGGACTTCGATGTCCTCCTTCGCAGCACAGTTGGTGTCGAAATCATGCTGCGCGAGTGCGGCAGCGATTCCGTCCTGGCGCTTCGCTGCGATCGGCAGAATCGCGCCCTGTAATCCGGCCAGCATGCTGAGGAACAGGTTCAGGAGGATGAAGGGATAGGGGTCCCATCGGATCGCGAAGAAGTTGAGCGCGGCCCAGGCGAGCATGAACGCGATGAAGCCGCCGACGAACGCCCAGCTGCCCATCACATTCCGCATCGCGTCCGCTGCGCGCTGACCTCGCGTGAGCGAGCTTCGTGTGCGTTGGTGCCAGGTCAGAGCGGGAGTGGAGCGCGCGCTCACCAGTGGTGAAGACATTCGGATCTCCTGCTTTCAGACGAGCCGCGGAACGGGCACGAGTGCCCATTGTCGACCCCATGCACCGGGCTGCGGTGACGCGGAACAGGAAGGCCGTTCCCGAACGGGTCACTTTCGCCCCTATGCATGTGCCGAGACCGCATCGGCCGCCCGGCCTTCCTGCCAGGCGCCGAGCAATGCGCTGCAGACGACGATGCCCACGATGATCGAGCCGTCGACCAGGTCGCCGGTCGCAGCCGCGACCAGCGCGGCGACCACGACGATGAGCGTGATGGGCTGAGGAACTGGTGTGGGACGACGCGCAGCCAGGCAAGCGCCCGAGCCGATCCCCCGCTCCGCGTACCACTGCCACCCGCGGCGGGGTCGTCGGCGTGCGATTCGACATAGCGGTCGACCTCGTCCTCCGGCAGTGACCAGAAGGGAACGGTCGCGGGCCTCGTTCCCTTCGCGCCGGTCCTCACGAGCGTCTGCACCATCGGTCAGGCCCGATTCCGTGCGCGATCGGCACACACCCGGAACGCGTGACGAGCCGCCGGTCCACAGCACAGGGCCGAACTACCCAGCGGCCGGCGTTCTGAACAGGGTGGTGACCTTCGGCCCTAACCGGTCCGCACAGGCAGATGCAGGCTCGCACTGTGCAAAACGAAGCTGCCAGCAGGATTCCCCGCATCGTCGTGGGCGTGGACGGTTCCCCGTCATCCATCGGTGCGTTACGTCGCGGGGCTCGGATCGCCGCCGCGCTCGATCTCCCCCTCGAGGCGGTCGCCGCCTGGCACTACCCGGACGTGTACGGCGGTTACTTCGGTGAGACGTTCATCCCCGATGCGAGCCTGATCTCCAACGGGGCTCAAGCGATGCTCGACGAGACCGTCCTGGCAGTGTTCGGCGGCGCCCCACCCGCCAACTTCCGCGGCGTGATCCGCGAGGGTCGAGCGGCCGGGGTCCTGATCGCCGAAAGCCGGGGTGCGGAGATGCTGATCGTGGGCAGCCGAGGGCACGGGGGCTTCGCCGGCCTCCTCCTGGGCTCCGTGAGCGAAGCCTGCGCCGAACACGCGTCGTGCCCGGTGCTCGTCTTCCACGAGCAGGCAGCGGCAGCGGGCGAAGCCGCACCGGTAGCCCTGGCTCACGCGGCCTGAACCGGCGCGGTAGCGACCGCCGCCGCTTGGTCGACCGGTTGCCGCCTGGGTCCCGCCGATCGTGTGACTGCTGAACCTGCGCGAGCGCGTCGCGGATCGAAACGATGAACGCGCAGCGGTGGGTGCAGGCCCGTCGATCCCCAGCAATGGCGAGGTGCTGACCCGTCGACGGCAGGACCCGGCTACGAAGGATGGCGGACCTGCGCTCACTCGCGAGTGATCAGCAACTGCTCGAGGTGGGGCGAGGGTCTTCCTGTCCTGCGGATGGCCGTTTGCAGGTCTCGGGCGACGGTGTGCATCTCCGCCGGCGCGGCCCTGGTGGGGGCCCCGAACCACAGCTCACCGTTGGGGCTGTTGAATACCCGCCGCCAGTACGCGATCACGAGTGCGGCCGGGAGGGAGTAGAGCGCTCGCAGGTTCGAGGGGATCTCTCTGTTCCCAGTTCGCCGCAGAGCGGTGAACGCCTCTCGCGTGGCCAGGACCATCAGTCGCATCGTGGCTTTGTCGGCGGCGAGTCGTGCGGGATCGATACCAGCTCTGTACAGGGCGAACGCGATGGGTACGACGAATGCAGCGTGTCCCACCAGCCAGGCGCCGATGTCGGAACTGATGAGCGTTGTGAAGCCCGCTCCGTCCAGGAGCTGCTGCAGGCGACGGATTCGGGGTGTGATCGCGCCGTCCGGTTCGCCGAGCATCGTTCTCTGCTGCCTGATCAACACATAGGTGACCGCCGGACCGTTCCGAGTGCCACCCGCGGCGGGAAAACCGAACACGGCTCGATCGCCGAGGGCCGCGACGAGCGCGGCGCCGTGATCTCCGATGTTGCCGAAGAAGAGCACGTCGGCCCCGCCCCTCACGGTCGCGAGCACAGGCAGCACGTCGTCGAGCTGCTCGGAGCGCACCGGCACCAGCACGAGGTCGAAATGGTCGTCCGGAGACAGCCGCCTCAGCACCATGGCGGGCTGCACCGTCCGGATCCCGGACGCGGCGTCCGCCAGGATCAGCCCGTGCGACTGGAGATCCGCCAGTCGTCGACCGCGGGCGAGGAAGGTCACATCATGTCCCGCGTCAAGCAGCTTGCTCCCGTAGACCCTGCCGATGACACCCGCCCCCAGCACGAGGATCCGCATTCCCGCTCCTCGCGGCCGTTCCGCCCCAGCGCCGCTACCTGTCATCGGGGGAGCTGCTTGATCGCTGGGAAAGTGTCCGAGCGCGTGGCGGCATGGCGCTGGAGTGCGTCGGCATCACGGATGCAGGGCAGCCCGGGTCCACCGACCAGGGCGCGATCCTGGTGATCCTGCGTGTAGGAGCCGGCGTCGCGGCGGCGTGACCCGCAGCCGCCACACCGGGCTCGACGGCCCAGAGGCGGCGGTTCCGTGCACGCGGAATCTCGCCGAAGCCGGGATCCGTGGTGGCCCCCGTCCACCCGCAGCCCGCGACGACGACAGGGGTGTCCCCCAGGGCGGCGGTCACCAGTACCAGGGCGTGCCCGGCTGCGGTCGCCGCGGGAAGTGACGGCCGCGGAGCTCCATCGCGACGACTTCGACGAGCACCGTCGGCGGCTGATCCCGAGAGGGCCACGGCTCCAGACCGACCTCCTCGGCGCGCCGGATCCCGTCCGCATCCGCGACCCGCTGGATCGGACCACGCACGACGACACTCCACGCCTCACGGTCGGTCCACCCATCCACCTCCAGGGCCACCGACTCCCCCACCGCCCGGTCGATGCCCGCACCCGGGACCGTGCGCAGCAGCAGACGGCGCTGCACCACGACATGGTTCACCGGGATGATCTCCGTCCGACCGTCCAACGCGAACGCCAGACGACACACCGGCGCACCCGCGAGGCGTGTCCAGCACTCATCCTCAGCCAGATGCTCCATCCCGTCCCGGCCGACCTCAGCTCGAACATCCACCGACGCTGCCCCCTTCGACCCCGGCACCCGCCACGGCAGCACCACTCTCCCGCTCCCGCATCACCCGCTGCAGGGGCGAAGGTCCCGCCCCCTCCCCTGCCACCGCCGGCACCCCACCCCTTCGATCTGGAACGGCCGGACGTGAAGAGCGCGCAGCCGTGACGGGTTCCAAGCGGCCCGGGACGTTCGGCCCTAATCACTCGTCGGCACTCCCCCTACCGTCGGGCACACCATCAACGACTCGGAGGCCGAAGTGCCGATTCTGTCCGCCGCCTCGAGCGGCGCATTCCTGTCATGGGGACTCTTCGGGATCCAGGTCGGCAACCTCGTCGTGATCCTGGTGATGATCGCCCTGTTCCTCCTCGCTCTGGTGCTGCCGTTCCCGGGTGGGCGGCGCGGCGAATGACCACCGCTGCCACGCCCGTCCAACCGGACCTGGGCGGGGACCCCACCCCGCCAGGTGAGGCGCCTGCAGAGAGCGACCGCTCCTGGACCGGCCGCGCGCGGCGTCAGCTGCTGAAGCGGCTCCCCGCCGACAAGCTGCTGCCGAACGAGCAGCCGAGCTACGTCGCATCCTGGATCTACGTCTTCGGCATGGGCGCGATCGCGTCCCTCGCGTTCGTGATCGCCTCCGGGCTCGTGCTCGCCCTGAACGGCCCCGCCTGGTACCACCTGTCCGCGTTCGGGCACTTCATCAACAGCACGCATCTGTGGTCGGTGGAGCTCTTCTTCGTCTTCATGGTCATCCACCTGTGGGGCAAGTTCTGGATGGCTGCATGGCGCGGCAACCGGGCGCTCACCTGGATCACCGGCGTCGTGTCGTTCGCCGTGTCGATCGTCGCGGCCTTCACCGGCTACCTCGTGCAGACCAACTTCGACGCGCAGTGGATCGCCTTCGAGGCGAAGGACGCCCTGAACGCGACCGGTATCGGTGCCTGGTTCAACGTCGCCGACTTCGGGCAGATGTTCATGTGGCACATCACCCTCCTCCCCCTCGCGGTCGGCGCCGTCGTCGCGCTCCACGTCGTTCTCGTCCGGATGCACGGAGTCGTCCCGCCCCTCGAGTCCGCGGAGACCGACGCGCAGCTCCTGCCCGAGCTCCTCGTCGAGGTCACGCCGGACGGGGATCCGCGATGACCTCCCCCACCAGCCAGACTGCTCGCGCCGCCATCGACTCCCGTCCCTGGCGGGGAGCGCAGCGCGAGTACGACCTCTTCAAAGAGCTGACCGTCGGAATCATCGTCGTCGGGGTGCTCGTTCTCGGCCTCGCCGGCCTCGCCGGGTCCCCGGACGAGCCGAGCGTCACCCTGAAGAGCTGGGCGATCGCTGCACCGAACGACCTCGTTGCGACAGCGGCGACGGAACTCGCCGGCACCTCCAGCACCGCGACCTACGGCCCCCCGTACTCGCACACGACGGGCGCGACGCAGACGCTCGGACCCATCGACCTGCAGAGTCTCTCCGGCACCCGGATCCCGATCGATTCCGCCCAGGCCTTCGTCACCGAACCGCTCAGCAAGTTGCGCCTCGCCGCGAGCGCGCTGTCCGTCTGGAACAGCGCCACCCCTGCCACACGGACGACCTGGGCCTCGGCATACTCCGACGCTCTCGCGAAGTCGCCGGGCGGCCCGTCTGCGGTGCGGGCGGGGAACTACGGCCCGGCTCCCGCGCTCACCGCGGCGGTGCTCGCGGCAGCGCGTGCCGGATCTCTCGATGGGGCGATCCAGTCCGAGGGCGGCTTCTTCAACACCGACTTCACCCGCAGCATCCTGTTCCTCGGCGACGGTGCCTACTTCCCCGCCCTCGCCGCCGGCCAGCACCTCACCGGCGACCAGTGGGGCGTGATGAACGAGACCGGCAACTACCCGGGCCAATCCTGGCTCTGGCTGTTCTCCTTCTGGTACCAGGTCCCGGTCATCGGTGGTCTGGCGAACGCCGACCTCGTCGTGGTCGGCATCATGCTCCTGCTCACCGTGCTGCTCGCGCTCGTTCCGATCATCCCGGGCCTGCGGTCACTGCCCAGGTGGATCCCGGTCCACCGACTCATCTGGCGCGACTACTACCGACGCCGATGAGGACACCAGGGGTGCCCTTCGGAAGGGCTCGCGGACCTAGGACCTTCGCCCCTAGCCCAGCCGTCTTCGGCGTCCTCTACTACCGGTAGGGCGAGGCGAGGACGGCACGGCGCCGTCGACCACCGCCACCCTCGGAACAGAAGGCGCACCATGGCCCAGTCGCATCACTTCGAGCATGGGCCTGACTGGTTGATCGGCTCCGAGCCGCTCCAGGCCCCCGACGAGCCGCGACTCGAGCGCGATCCCCATGCCGACGCGGAGCTCCGGGCGACGTACCCGATCACCGTCGACGACCTGCGAAGCCCGGTCGATGTCCAGGGCAGCACCGAACACCGGATCGCCGCATACGTGCTGGACCCGACGATGCACGTGGGTCCATGACGCCGGCTCTGTCACCTTCCAAGTCGCAATCCCACCCGGCGTCCCACCGCTCCTCCGGCCATGCAATGGTTGTGTAAGAACAAGTATTGGAGTCGGCCATGGCCGGGAAACGCACGATCGTCGTCACCCTGCTCACCCCCTCGCCGGGCGCGAGTTCCGCCGAAAAGGTCGCCGTCGAGGTCGATGACGCGCTCACCCCACCGCGGTTCTTGGAGAATCCGACGCCGACCAGGCAGGGGCGCTGGCGGCTCGTAGAAACGGACCAGTCCGGCCCGGTCTACCAGCTGATGCCCCCGAGTCCCCACGTCAATGCTCCGTGACGGCATTCAGGTTCCGCGGCTTCTGGCTATGAGCAGTCGGCGACCGTCCGATGAGGCGGAACGCTCGACGCTTCCGCGACCCTGAAGCGGTGCGACTGCTCAGGCCTCCGCGCCCGCCTGCGTCCCGGAGCCATCGCCGTGATGAGCACGGGCCGAGCAGGGCCACGCCGCGCCGCATCGCGGCGATGAAGCGCCGCGTCTGCCCCGCGACGAGACCTTCATCGAGTCCAAGGTGTGGGTGAGCGCCGGTGTCCTACGGGGCCCGGACGAGGACGTGGCCGCGTAACCACACCTTCCTCAACGGCTGGTTCGATCCCGCTGCGGCTGAGGCTGGCCTGCCCGGCCTGACCCCCCACGAGTTGCGCCACGGCCGCGAGCCTCGCCGTCTCGGCCGGAGCAAACGTGAAGGCCGTGCAGCGGATGCTCGGCCACGCGTCGGCGGCCGTCACCCTCGACGTCTACTCGGACCTCTTCGACGATGACCTGGACGCCGTTGCCGCCGCCCTCGATCAAGCAGCGCTGCGATCAAATGTGGGCAAGATGTGGGCAGCAACGCCTTCCGGACCGGATGACGCTGTCCGCAGAAACGAAGAAACCCCCGGATGACCGGGGGTTTCTCTCCGTGACCCCAGCGGGATTTGAACCCGCGTTACCGCCGTGAGAGGGCGACGTCCTAGGCCGCTAAACGATGGGGCCGGACTGCTGCGGGCGCGCCGCAACGGTCATCGAGTATGCCACATCCTCGGAGCCCCGGCGATTCGAGCCGGCGCCCCTCGCCTCGGCCGCGCAGCGGAAGGTCACCGCACGGGTGTTGGCTAGGCCCATGCGCATCACGAAGCTCGAGCACGCCACGCTGCTCGTCGAGGAGGGCGGCCACCGCCTCGTCGTCGACCCCGGCAGCCTCACGAACCCGATCGTCGGCCTCGAGCACGTGCAGGTGATCGTCATCACCCACGAGCACGCCGACCACTGGACCGCCGAGCAGCTGCGGCGGATCCTCGAGATCAACCGCAACGTCATCGTCTTCGGCCCCGAGGGCGTCGCGAAGGCCGCCGAGGGCTTCGACGTCGTCGCAGTGCACCCCGGCGAGACGCACGACTACGGCGACTTCGTGCTGAAGTTCTTCGGCGGCCGGCACGCCGTCATCCATCCGTCGATCCCCGTCATCGACAACGTCGGCGTGCTCATCAACAACCGGCTCTACTACCCGGGCGACTCGTTCACGATTCCCGAGGGCGTGGTGGTCGAGACGCTCGCCGCTCCGGCCGGCGCCCCGTGGATGAAGATCAGCGAGGCGATGGACTACGTCACGGCCGTGGCCCCGAAGCGCGCCTTCCCGACGCACGACGGCGTGCTCTCCGGCGCCGGCAAGGCCATCGCGAACGACCGGCTGAAGGCCGTGACCGAGGCCGGCGGCGGGCAGTGGTACCCGCTGCACAGCGGGGACTTCCTCGACATCTGACGGCCGCGGCGCCGCACGGGCGCCGAGCTGTCAGGCGGTCGCGTCGTCGTCGATGCGGCCGCCCGGGCGCGAGCAGGCGCGAGACCACCGGATCCGCCGGGTCCCCGCGCAGCGCGGCGAGCGTGCCGCGCTGCAGCACGCGGCCCGCGTCGAGCACCGCGACCTCGTCGGCGAGCGCCTCCGCATCCGCGACGTCGTGGGTGACGAGGATCGCGGATCCGGGGAACGAGCCGAGCACGTCCGCGATCGACGAGCGCAGCGCCGGCCGCAGCTCCGCGTCGATCGCGGCGAGCGGCTCGTCGAGCAGCAGCAGCGCCGGCCGGCGGATCATCGTGCGCACGAGCGCGATCCGCGCCGCCTGACCACCGGACACCTGCGACGGCCGGCGGTGCGCGAAGCCGTCGAGCCCCTGCTCCGCGAGGGCGGCGTGCGCCTGCTCCCGGGCGTCGGCCCGCGCGGCGCCGCCGGCCCGCAGCCCGAACGCCACGTTGTCGAGCACCGAGAGGTGCGGGAACAGCGCCGGCTGCTGCTGCACCAGGCCGATCGAGCGGCGTTCCGGCGGGACGAACCGGCGGTCGGCGTCGTCGAGCACCACGCCGTCGAGCACGACGGATCCGCTCGTCAGCGCCGTGACGCCGGCGAGCGCCGCGAGGGCGGTCGACTTGCCCGCGCCGTTCCGGCCGACGACGGCGAGCACCGTCCCGGGTCGCACCGGCAGCGCCGCGTCGAGCGCGAAGCCGCCGCGCTGCACGCCGAGGCGCGCCTCGAGGGCGCCGCTCACGGCCGCAGCCCCGTCAGCCACCGCTCGCGCAGCGTGACGAGCACGGCGAGCGCGACGAGCACGAGCACCACCGCGATCGCGATCGCGGAGCCCGGATCGTCCGTCAGCGCGATGTAGGCGGCGACCGGCAGCGTCTCGGTCACGCCCGGCAGGCTCCCCGCGAATGTGATCGTCGCGCCGAACTCGCCGAGCGCCCGCGCGAAGCTCAGCACCGCGCCGGCCGCGACGCCCGGCGCCGCGAGCGGCAGGGTCACCCGGCGAACGTCAGCCACGGCGAGGCGCCGAGGGTCGCCGAGGCGACGGCGAAGCGGGCGTCCACGCCGCGGAGCGCGCCCTCGACGCTGAGCACGAGGAACGGCAGCCCGACGAACGTCTGCGCGATCACGACCGCGACGGTGGTGAACGGGATCGTGATGCCGAAGCCCGCGAAGAGCGCCTGCCCGAGCAGCCCGGTGCGGGAGAGCAGCAGCAGCAGCGCGATGCCGCCGACGACCGGCGGCAGCACGAGCGGGGTCGCCACGACCGCCCGGGTGACGCGGGTGAGCCCCGCGGCCATCCGTCTGAGCCGGCGAGCACCGCAGCGAGCGGCACCCCGATCAGGATGCAGACGGCCGTGGACGCCAGCGCCGTGCCGATCGACAGGGCGAGCGCGGGCAGCACGACCGGCCCGGCGAGCAGCGCCGGGATCTGCGCCCAGGGGGCGCGGATCAGGAGCGCGACGAGCGGTCCGGCGAGCAGCAGCAGGGCGATGCCGGCCGGCAGGAGCAGCGCCCGGGGCGTGCGGCCCGTCGTGCGCCGGGTCGTTCCGCTCCTCACTGAGGCGGCAGGAACCCGGCGGCCGTGAGGTCGGGGCCGCCGTGCTGGATCACGTACTCGGTGAAGGCCTTCGCGAGCGCCGGGTTCCGCGACGCGGACAGCGGCGCGATCGGATAGGCGGTGATCGCCTCCGCCGCCTGCGGGAACGTGATGCCCTTCACCTTGTCGCCCGCGGCGAGCACGTCGGTGCGGTAGACGAGCCCCGCATCCGCGTCGCCGGTCTCGACCTTCGTCAGCACGCTCGTCACGTCGGGCTCGTAGCTGTCGGGCTTCGCGGTCACCTTCGCGAGGCTGAACACCTGCTGCGCCGCGGCGCCGCAGGGCACCTGCTTGTCGCAGACCACGATCGTCTTCGCGGCGTCGCCGAAGTCGGCGAGCCCGGTGATGCCGCCCGGGTTGCTCGGCGGCACCGCGATCTCGAGCTGGTTGCGCGCGATCGTCACGGGCGCGGCCGCCTCGAGGTTGCGCCGCCGTCACCGTCGCCATCGTCTTCGCGCTCGCCGCCGCGAACACGTCGACGGGGGCGCCGGCGACGATCTGCGCGGCGAGCGCCGAGCTGCCGCCGAAGCTGAAGGTGACGGTCGTGCCCGGGTTCGCGGCCTCGAACGCGGTCGCGAGCTTCGGGAACACCGTGTTCAGCGAGGCCGCCGCGTCGACGGTGATCGACCCCTGCAGCGACGGCGACGGGGTCGGGGATGCGGATGGGGTCCCCTGCGCGGCAGCGGGCGCCGCCGCCTGCGGCTCGGAGCACGCGGTGAGGGCGACCGCGGAAGCGGTCAGCAGCACCGCCAGCGCCGCCGGTGCGCACGGTCGTCGGTCCGCTCATCGGGACTCCTTCCGGATGTCGCTCTGCTCGATGACCACCGTGGTGGCCTTCACGGTCGCCGTGGCGAGCACGCCCGGCTCGAGGCCGAGCGCGTCCGCGGCCTCGCGGCTCATCAGCGACACGAGGCGGAACGGGCCGGCCTGCAGGTCCACCTGCGCCATGACGCCGTCGCGCAGCACCCGCGTGACGATCCCCGGGATGCGGTTGCGGGCGGAGGAGGCGGTGTCGGCCGGGACGAGGCGGGCGAGCGGGGAATCGGCCGCGATGTCGGCGGCGAGCGAGGCGAGCTCGGCGCCGTCGACCGTCGCACGGGCGCCGTCGCGGTGCACCGTGATCCGTCCGGCATCCGCCCAGCGGCGCAGGGTGTCGTCGCTCACGCCGAGCAGCGCCGCCGCATCGGCGACGCGGATCCGGTCGACCATGAAGTCTCCTTCCGCGGATACGGGCCTAACTGTATTGCCTCGCCGCGGATGCGGAGCCGCCCGGGTCCATCCGCAACGGATGTCAGGATCGATCCGTGCCCGCCACGCCCACCGCCGACCGCTTCGCGCGGCAGGTGACGCTGCCCGGCTTCGGCCGCGCCGGGCAGGAGCGGCTCGCCGCCGCCCGCGTCGTGGTCGTCGGCGCCGGAGGGCTCGGGTCGGCGCTGCTGCCCGTGCTCGTCGCGACCGGCATCGGCACGGTGGTCGTCGTCGACGGCGACCGGGTCGAGGCCACGAACCTCCATCGCCAGACGCTGCACGGCGAGCGGGACCTGGGTCGCGACAAGGCCGCATCCGCCGTCGACGCGCTGACGCCGATCGCGCCCGAGGGGACGGCGCTGATCGCCGACGCCCGGTTCGTCGACGAGACCGTCGTCGGCTCAGCCTCGTCGCAGGCGCCGACCTCGTGATCGACGCCACCGACTCCCTCGAGCTGCGCTACCTGCTCGACGAGGCCACCGAGGCCGCCGGCATCCCGCTCGTCTGGGGCTCCGCCACCGGCACCACGGGACAGGTGGGCGCGAGCGTCCCGGGATCCGCCCGCTGGCGCGACCTCTTCCCCGCCCGCCCCGATGACGCCGACGTCGTCACCTGCGCGGTCGGCGGCGTGCTGCCGACGCTCTGCACCACGATCGGCGGGCTCATGGCCACCGAGACGCTGAAGCTGCTCGTCGGCCTCGGGCGCCCCCTCGCCGGGCGGCTGCTCGTCGTCGACGCACTCGCGCCGAGCGTGCGCGAGATCGTCTACGGTGCGGCGGATGCGACCGAACCCCAGGACCCGACCGGGTCGGAACAGGAGTGTGGCATGACGGACGAGACGGACGTGTCGGTGGAGGAGGTCGCGGCGCTGCTCGAGCGCGGCGACCGCGTGCAGCTGGTCGACGTGCGGGAGCCGTGGGAGGCGGAGATCGCGAGCCTGCCCGGCTCGACCCTGATCCCGCTCGGGACGATCGAGAGCCGGCTGGGCGAGCTCGACCCGGACGTGCCGGTCATCACGTACTGCCACCACGGGATGCGCAGCGAGGACGCCGCCGACCGGCTCCGGGGCGCGGGCTTCCAGGTGCGGTCGATGGCGGGTGGCATCCACCGCTGGAGCCGCCAGGTCGACCCGTCGGTCCCCCGCTACTGACGTGAGCCGCCGCAGCGTCGATGAGCACGCGGCGCACATCGCCGCACTCGTCGGGCCCGCGCTCGCCGACCTCGGCGCCGAGCAGGTGCCGCTCGGCTCGGCCCGTGGCCGGGTGCTCGCCACCGACGTGCGCTCGCCCGTGCCGCTGCCGCCGTTCCGCAACTCGCAGATGGACGGCTGGGCCGCCCGAGCGGACGAGGTGGCGGATGCGCCCGTCGCGCTGCCGACGGCCGGGGTGCAGGCGGCGGGGCCCGCGGTGCCGCGCACGCTGCCGCGCGGGGCCGTGCTCAAGGTGATGACGGGTGCGCCGGTCCCCGAAGGCGCGGACTGCGTGGTCCCGGTCGAGGACACCGAGGTCGAGGGCGAGCGGATCCGCATCCGCGTTCCGCGGCGGCGCGGGGAGTTCGTGCGCGAGGCGGGCAGCGACCTCGCCGCCGGCGCGGTCGTCGGCCCCGCCGGGGCGGTCCTCACCCCGCGTCGGCTCGCGGCGCTGGCTGCGAGCGGCGTCGCGACCGTGCCGGTGCGGCGGAGGGTGCGGGTCGCGGTGCTCACGACCGGGGAGGAGGTCGTCTCCCCTGGCCGCCCGCTCGAGTTCGGGCAGGTCTACGACGCGAACGAGGCCGCCCTGGTCGCGCTCCTCGCGGAGGCGGGCGCGGAGCCGCTGGCCCCCGTCCGCACGCCCGACGACCGGGCCGCGTTCGCCGCCGCACTCGACGCGGCGGTCGCCGCAGCGGACCTCGTGCTCACCTCCGGCGGCATCTCGCACGGCGACTTCGAGGTCGTGCGGCAGGTGCTCGAGCCGCGCGGCGCAGAGGTCGTCGAGATCGCGATGCAGCCGGGCGGTCCGCAGGCCACCGGCATCGATCGACGGCGTGCCCGTGATCGGGTTCCCGGGCAACCCGGTCTCGACGCAGGTGTCGTTCACCGTGCTGCTGCGCCCGCTGCTCCGCGCGGCCGCGGGCCTGCCGCCGATCGAGGCCGCGATCGTGCCGCTCGCGGTCGCGCTCGACTCCCCCGCCGGCCGTCGCCAGTGGCTGCGCGGCCGGATCGAGCACGGCCGCGGCCGTCCCCGGTCGGCGGCCCGTCCTCCCACCTCGTGGCCACGATGGCGGACGCGGACGTGCTGCTCGACGTGCCGGCCGACGTGACGCATCTCGAGGCCGGGGATCCGATCGCCGCCCTGCCGCTCTGATCCGCGGCCGGACCGCCCCAGGCGCCGCTGCGAGAATGCGGGAATGACCGACGGGCCGCTCCCCCACCTCGACGCCGACGGCCGTGCACGCATGGTGGACGTCGGGGCCAAGGCCGTGACGACGCGGACCGCGCTCGCGCGCGGACGGCTGGAGACGACGCCCGAGGTCGTCGCGCTGCTCGTCGCCGACGGCCTGCCGAAGGCGGATGCGCTCGCGACAGCGCGCATCGCCGGCATCACCGGGGCGAAGCGCACGAGCGACCTGATCCCGCTCTGCCATCCGCTGCCGCTCGACGGCGTGACCGTCGACCTCGTGCCGGACGGGGACGGCGTCGTGATCGAGGCCCGGACGCGCACCAGCGGCAGGACCGGCGTCGAGATGGAGGCGCTCACCGCCGTCGCGATCGCCGGGCTGACGCTGCACGACATGGTGAAGGCCGTCGATCCGCGCGCGACCCTCACCGGCGTGCAGCTCGTGGAGAAGACCGGCGGCAAGCGCGGGCACTGGACGCGCGACACGGCGGATCGAGCAGCCCGCCGCGCAGCCGCGGCCGGAGCCGGCCGGTGGCGCGGTGCTCGTGGTCTCCACCGGCGCCGCCGCGGGCACCCGCGAGGACACGACCGGCGCCCGGCTCGTCGCCTGGCTCGAGGAGCAGGGCCTGGCCACCCCGCCGGCCGGTGTCGTCGCGGATGCGGACGTCGCCGCGGGGCTCCGCGAGGCCCTCGCGACGCACCCGGCCGTGCTGCTGACGACCGGCGGCACCGGCCCGAGCCCCACGGACGCGACGCCGGACGCGACCGCTCCGCTGCTCGACCGGCCGCTGCCCGGCGTCGCCGAGGCCATCCGCGCGCGAGCCGGCACCCCCACCGCCGCACTCGGCCGCGGCCTCGCCGGCGTCGCGGACGGGACGGTGATCGTGAACCTGCCCGGCTCCCCCGGCGGCGTCGACGACGGGCTCGCGGTGCTCGCGGACCTGCTCCCCCACCTGCTGCAGCAGCTGCGCGGCCGCGCGGACCACGCCCACGGCGCCCACCAGTCGTCGCCGCACCACGGAGATGTCGGATGACCGCCCGTGTCGCCCTCGCCCGCGTGACCGACGCGGTGCTCGACGCGGCCGGAGATCGAAGCCGCGGTCCTCAGCGACGAGGACGGGGCGCTCGTCACCTTCCGCGGCGTCATCCGCGACCATGACGGCGGCCGCGACGTCGCCGGCCTGGACTACTCCGCGCATCCGGAGGCCGAACGCTTCCTCACCGAGGTCTGCGAGCGGGTCGCCGAGCGCACCGGCCTGCCCGTCGCCGCGGCGCACCGCATCGGGACGCTCGGCATCGGCGACGTCGCCCTCGTCGCCGCGGTCGCCGCACCTCACCGGGCGGAAGCGTTCGCCGCGTGCAGCGACCTCGTCGACGCGATCAAGGCCGAGGTGCCGATCTGGAAGCGGCAGCACTTCCCGCAGGGTGACTCGGAGTGGGTCGGGCTCTAGGCCTCGCGCCGCGCCTCGATGAGGTGCCGGGACGAGTGCGCCACGAACGGCCCGTCGCGCCGCAGCAGCGCGTCGAGGTCGCGGAGGCGGTCGCGGTAGCGATCGACGGTGAAGCCGGGCACCCACCAGACGCACTTGCGCAGCGTCCAGACGACGGCGCCGATGTCGAAGAACTCCATCCGGCACCGCGCGATCCGCAGGTCGGTGACGGTCAGCCCGTTCGCCTCGGCCTGCGCCACCTCCTGCCGGGAGTCGCGGCCCTTGCGCTGCTCCGGCAGCGGCCCGAGGAAGAACTCGATCAGCTCGAAGGCGGATGCGGGACCGACGTGCTGCGCGAAGTACGAGCCGCCGGGCTGCAGCACGCGGGCGATCTCCGGCCAGTCCGGACGGACCGGGATGGCGCGAGGTCACGAGCTCGAAGGTGGCGTCCGGGAACGGGAGCGGGGCGTCCTGCCGCGTCTCGACCACCTCGACGCCGCGGGGGCCGAGGGCGGCCGCGCGCCCGCTCGGCGTTCGGCGGCCAGCCCTCGGTGACGACCATCCGCTCCGGCAGCACCGGCGCCGAGCCGACGACCTCACCGCCGCCGGTGTCGAGGTCGAGCGCCGACCGCACCTGCCCGAGCCGTGCGGCGAGCAGCCCGGCGTAGCCCCAGGGCGGCCGCTCCTCGGTGGCGCGCCCCTCGAGCCAGCCGAAGTCCCAGCCCGTCATGTCCGCCGCGTCGGCCTCGGCCACCAGCTCGTCGAAGTCGCGCATCGCTCCATCCTGCCGGAACGGGTCGATCGACCCTATCCGCCGGCGAAGGGCGGCAGCACGTCGACGGCGCGGCGCACCGGCCGCTGCGGGTCACGCGTGACGACGCCGTCGACGAGCAGCGAGCCGACCTCGAGCACGCGCCGCATCGGGGCGCCGTAGCGCTCGGCGAGGAGGGAGCGGAGCGCGCCTGCGGTCGGTTCGACCTCGAGCACCTCCTCCTCGCGACCCGCGGCTTCTGCGGCGGCGGCGAAGTAGCGGACGGTGACGGACACCGGCTCAGCCACCGATGGCTCCCATGCTGCGCTTGGGCCGGTGGAAGTCGGCCTCGTCCATCCCGTGGCCGGCCTGCTTGCCCCACATCGCGGCCCGCCAGGCGTCGGCGATCGCGACGTCGTCGGCCCCGCCGCGCAGCAGCGGAGCGAGCGGGGTCTCGTCGTCGCCGAAGAGGCAGGCGCGCACGGAGCCCTCGGCGGTGACGCCGCGTGCGGTCGCACTCGGCGCAGAAGGAGCGGGTGACGGAGGCGATGAGCCCGACGGTGGCCGTCGCGGGCGCGGACGCTCCACGCGGTCGACCCGCCACTCCTCGGCCGGCGCGTGCGGGTCGTCCCGGCCGACGGCCTCGAGCTCGAAGCGCCCGTCGAGCACGGCGAGCAGCTCCGCGGCGTCGACGAGCGACTCGCGGCTCCAGACGCCGTCCGCGTCGAGCGGCATCTGCTCGATGAAGCGCAGCTGCACGCCGGCGTCGAGCGCCCAGGCGAGCAGGTCGGGAGCGTCCTCGAGGGTCTCGCGCATGAGCACCGCGTTGACCTTCAGCGGGGTGAGGCCGGCGGCGCGGGCTGCCTCGATGCCGGCGAGCACGGCCGGCAGGCGGTCACGGCGGGTGAGGCGCGCGAAGTGCTCGCGGTCGACGGTGTCGAGCGAGATGTTCACCCGCGTGAGGCCGGCGTCGAGCAGGGCGGGCAGGCGCTTGTCGAGGCCGACGCCGTTCGTCGTGAGCGCCATCGGCAGCCCCGGCGCAGCGGCGCGGGTGGCCGCGAGGATCTCGGCGAGGTCGGCGCGCAGCAGCGGCTCCCCGCCGGTGAACCGCACCTCACGGACGCCGAGGTCGCGGGCACCGATGCCGACGAGTCGGCCGATCTCCGCAGGGGTGAGGAGCAGCGATCGCGGGATCGCGGGCAGACCCTCCTCCGGCATGCAGTAGGTGCAGCGCAGGGAGCACTTCTCGGTGACCGAGACGCGCAGGTCGGTCGCGATGCGGCCGAAGCGGTCCAGCAGATGCGGATCCGCGGGGCGGCCGGCGACGTCGGGCAGCGGCGACCGGCGAGGGATGCCGATGTTCACCGCGGTCATCGCCCAAGCCTGACACAGGCGCCGGAGCGACAGGGTGCGAATCGTCCCTTCCCACCCGTTCCCCCCGACCACGGCAGCTGCCACTTTCCGCGACCTTGCCGCCCCCGAGATCGCAAGTAGTGGCAGCAGCCGGATCCCCCACGCGGGTTGCCACTTCTCGCCCTCGAAGCGCCGGTTCCGGGGCCAGAAGTGGCAACCCGCAAGATGAAGCGAGGAGTCGATCGACCGATCCGCCCTGCCGCGGGTCCGTGCCACGATGGGGCACTGGATCAAGGAGGCCCGAATGGCCGTCTTCTCACCCGGCTTCCGCGGCAGGCGCCGCAGCACGAACCCCGCACTGCCCCCGGGGCAGTACGAGGAGCACGGCTTCCCGGTGCTCTCCGCCGGGATCACCCCGCGGATCCGCGAGGACGACTGGCGCTTCAGCCTCAGCACCCTCGGCGGCGAGAAGCGCGAGTGGACGCTGGGCGGACATGATGGCGCTCGGCCCGGAGACGATCACCACCGACATCCACTGCGTGACGAGCTGGTCGAAGTTCGGCACCTCGTGGCGCGGGGTCTCGGTGGACAAGTTCCTGGACGCCGCGGGCGCCGACGCGCCCTACGTGCTCGCCGGCTGCTACGGCGGCTACACGACGAACCTGCCGATGGAGGACCTCCGCGGCGGCAAGGCGTGGGTCGCGTTCGAGTACGACGGCCAGCCGCTGCGCCCCGAGCACGGCGGCCCCGCACGGCTGCTCGTGCCGCACCTCTACTTCTGGAAGAGCGCGAAGTGGGTGAACTCCCTCACGCTGCTCGAGCACGACCGCGCCGGCTTCTGGGAGGAGCTCGGCTACCACATGCACGGCGACCCGTGGCTGGAGGAGCGCTATCGCAGCGCCTGACCCGAACCGCTGGGCGCTCGCCCGCGTCGCCGCGATCCGGCCGGAGACGCCGACGGCACGCACACTCGTGCTCGACGCCCCGGAGCTCGGGCCGACCGTGGCCGGGCAGCACATCGACATCCGCTTGACCGCGGAGGACGGGTACACCGCGCAGCGCTCCTACTCCCTCGCCTCCGGCACGGGGGCGGAGCGGATCGAGGTGACGGTCGAGCGGTTCGAGGACGGCGAGGTCTCCCCCTACCTCGTCGAGGACGTCGGGGTGGGCGATCCGCTCGAGGTGCGCGGGCCGATCGGCGGCTGGTTCGTGTGGCGCCGCGAGCAGACCGAGCCGGTGCAGCTCATCGCGGGCGGCTCCGGGATCGTGCCGCTGATGGCGATGATCCGCACCCATGCGGCAACGGGCAGCGCCGCGCCGTTCCGGCTGCTCTACGGCGTGCAGGATCCGACCCGGATCTACTACCGCGACGAGCTCGCCCGTCTCACCGGACCGGCCCTCGCGGTCGACCTCCGTTACTCCGCGCCGGGCACCGGCGGGCCTGCCGGTCGGGCGGATCGGCCCGTCCGATCTCGCGAGCGCCACCGTCCCGCCGAGCGAGGTGCCGACGGTCTACGTGTGCGGCCCGACCGGGTTCGTCGAGGCGATCGCGGACGGCCTGCTGGCGCTCGGCCACGCGCCGGAACGCATCCGGACGGAGCGCTTCGGCCCGACGGGTTGAGCGCGGCGCGGCGAGTCGTCGACGCGACACGCCGCATCGGCCCGCATTCTGGGGGAACCAGAGTCGACGCATGCCCCGTACCGTGGGAAGTCGCATCCGTTCTGGGGGGAATCCGTCATGCGCCTTCACGTCACCCGTGCCGCTCGTCTTCGAGCGGAGCGCCGACTCCGCCGTACGGTCCGCGCCGCCGGCATCCTCGCTGCAGCCGTCGGGCTCGTCGGCGCATCCGCGATCGCGGCCCTGCCGGCAGGCGCGACGACCACGACGATGTCGCTGCGCGCCGTCGGCGGCGACCGCCAGGTGAACGCCGCATGGAACCTCGTTCCGGGCGCGACCGGCTACACCGTGCACTGGGGCTCCGGCTCCTCGACGAACCACACGATGCACACCACGGGCAGCACGATCCGCATCGGCGGCGTGGCGAACCAGAGCACCTACTCGGTCCGCGTCACCGCGGACGGCACGAGCGCCGCGTCACCGCGCCGCACGGCGAAGCCGGTCCCCTACGTGCCCACCGCGATCACGAAGGTGACCGCCGTTCCCGCAGGTCCCGACCAGATCAAGGTCACCTGGTCCGGCGGCGACCAGGCCCGCTCCTTCGCGATCATCGCCGGCTCCGACAGCATCACCGACGCCAACCACTTCTCGACCGGATGGCACCCCGCCGCCATGCAGTCCTGGACTCTGACCGTCCCGAGCCGCCTGCACGACGTGCTCGGCGGCGGCAGCGGTAACGCCGTGTTCGTCAAGGTCGCGCTCTCCAACTCGACGCCTCGCGAACCCGCCCAAGCACTTCTTCTACGACGGCTCCGACAAATACCGGGTCACGCCGTCCGGCACGTGGTCGTTCGCCGGCGCCGCCGACCGACACCCGGCCACGTCACCAAGCGTGCAGGTGGCCTCCTGGAACGTGCAGAGCCTCAACTCCACCGAGAGCTTCAGCTTCCAGGACCGGTGGCCGCAGCGCTCAAGCGCGTCGCGGCGAACATCGAGTACGCTGCACCCCGACCTCATCGGCATGCAGGAGCTCACGTCCGCTCGGCTCGACCCGACGGGGTGCCACAACTCGCCGTACCACGGCGATCTACCACTGCACCGAGATGTACCAGACCCTGCAGACGGCGCTCGAGCAGCTCGGCGGGCGTCGCGGTGCCCTACCGGAACGCCCGCGAGGACGCGAACGCCTGGCTCTACAGCCAGCCGTCGAACGTGTACGTCGACTCGGACCTCTTCTACAACCCGGCACGCCTGACCGTGCTGCGATCCGGGTTCGTCTCCCCGCGCACCCTCATGGGCTCGTCCTGGCCGTCCGACGCAGGCGGACGAGGTCGGGCATGTGGGCGGAGTTCTCCACGAACACGACACCCGTCGCGCACGCTTCTACGCGCTCTCCCTGCACCTGCCCGCGGGCTCCGGCTCGGACGTCTGTGTGCGCTCCGCAAGGCGGAGGCGGCCGCCGTGGCGAGATGGATCGACGACAAGGCGACGCAGCCGGACGGCACGCACGTGCCCGTCGTCTTCGTCGGTGACTTCAACGGCAACGGCGCGAGCGATGCGAACGCCGGCAGCCTGCAGCTCCGGCACCTCGGCTACATCGACGCCGGCGCGACGACGAACCGCGGCGGCTACTACTACAGCTCGTCGAACGGCATCGAACGGCACCGACGGGCCGACGACGGCTACCCGGTGCACGCGGTGAAGCACCCGTATCCGACGAGCCGCATCGACTACATCATGCTGAAGAACTCGCCGTTCACGTACGGCTACCGCAACGAGGTCCGGCTCGATCCCGGGACGACGCTCTTCGACACCCGGTACCAGGGGTCGGACCACAACCTTCAGCTGGCGAACATCGGCATCGCCGACCCCAGCTGAATCACGACGCCGGGATCCGATGCCCCCTCGGATCCCGGCGCCGCCCTGATCAGTCCTCGGGCGGCGCGGTGGCCATCCCGTCGCGGATGGTGTCCATCACCGTGGTGTCGGCGAGCGTCGTGACGTCGCCGACCGGCCGGTGCTCGGCCACGTCGCGCAGCAGCCGGCGCATGATCTTGCCCGAGCGGGTCTTCGGCAGCTCGGCGACGACCATGATCTGGCGGGGCCGGGCGATCTTGCCGATCTGCTCCGCGACCCACTCGCGCAGCTCCTTCACCACGTCGGGCCCGCCGTCGCCGGCCTCCCCGCGGAGGATCACGAACGCGACGACGGCCTGACCGGTGGTCTCGTCCGTCGCCCCGACGACCGCCGCCTCGGCGACCTTCGGGTTGGACACGAGCGCCGACTCGATCTCGGTGGTGGACAGCCGGTGGCCCGCGACGTTCATCACGTCGTCGACGCGGCCGAGCAGCCAGAGGTCGCCGTCGAAGTCCTTCTTCGCGCCGTCACCGGCGAAGTACTTGCCGGGGAACCGCGACCAGTAGGTGTCCTTGTAGCGCTCGTCGTCGCCCCAGATCGTCCGCAGCATCGACGGCCACGGCTCGGTGAGCACGAGGTAGCCACCCGATCCGTCCGGCACCGGGTTCCCGCTGTCGTCCACCACGTCGGCGGAGACGCCGGGCAACGCGGTCATCGCCGCACCGGGCTTGCCCGCGGTGACGCCGGGCAAGGGGCTGATCATGATCGAGCCCGTCTCGGTCTGCCACCAGGTGTCGACGACCGGGGTGCGGTCGCCGCCGATGTGCGTGCGGTACCAGATGTAGGCCTCGGGGTTGATCGGCTCCCCCACGCTGCCGATCAGCCGCAAGGAGCGAGAGGTCGTGCTTGCTCCGCGAAGGCCGTCCCCCACTTCATGTGGGTGCGGATCGCGGTCGGCGCGCAGTACAGGGTCGTCACCTTGTACTTCTCGACGATGTCCCACCACCGGTCCTTGTCCGGGAAGTCGGGCGTGCCCTCGTACAGCACGCTCGTCGTGGCGTTCGAGAGCGGCCCGTAGACGATGTACGAGTGGCCGGTGACCCAGCCGATGTCCGCCGCCGTCCAGTAGACGTCCGTCTCCGGCTTCAGGTCGAACACCTCGTACTGCGTCCACGAGCAGCCCGTCAGGTAGCCCGCCGGAGGTGTGCAGGATCCCCTTCGGCTTGCCCGTCGTGCCCGAGGTGTACATGACGTAGAGCGGATGCTCCGCGTCGAACGCCTGCGCCTCGTGCGTGCTCGGCGCCTTCGCCACGGTGTCGTGCCACCAGTGGTCGCGACCCTCCGTCCAGGCGACGTCGTTGCCGGTGCGCTGCACCACGAGCACCGCCGACACGTCGGGGCACTGCTCGAGCGCCGCGTCGACCGCGGGCTTCAGCGGCGCGACCGCGCCGCGCCGCCAGCCGCCGTCCGCGGTGATCACGACGTGGGCGTCGCAGTCGAGGATGCGGGTGGCGAGCGCCTCGGCGGAGAACCCGCCGAACACCACCGTGTGCGGGGCGCCGAGGCGCGCGCACGCGAGCATCGCCACGACCGTCTCGGGGATCATCGGCATGTAGATCGCGACCCGGTCGCCCGCCTGCACGCCGAGGTCGGTCGAGGGCGTTGGCGGCCCGGCAGACCTCCTCCGTCAGCTCCCGGTAGGTGATCGTGCGGGTGTCGCCGGGCTCGCCCTCGAAGTGGAACGCCACCCGGTCGCCGAGGCCCGCCTCGACGTGCCGGTCGAGGCAGTTCACCGCGACGTTCAGCCTCCCGTCCGCGAACCACTTCGCGAACGGCGCGTTCGACCAGTCGAGCACCTGGGTGAACGGCTCCGCCCAGGTCAGCCGGCGGGCCTTGTCCGCCCAGAACGCGAGCCGGTCGGCATCCGCCTCGGCGTAGACGGATGCGTCGCACGTTCGCCGCCGCGGCGAACTCGTCGGACGGCGGGAAGCGTGCGGTCCTCCGTCGAGAGGTTGTCGAGGGTCGGTGAGACGGTGTCGCTCATTCAGCGGTTCCTTCCGGAGATCAGGCGCGGGGGAAGACGGGCAGCACGACTCGCTTGAAGGTGCTGTTCGTGACGCCCGCGAACGAGGTGTACCACGCGAGGAGGGCGGTGATGATGCCGAGCCAACCGCCGAGGTGCGACAGGCCCGACGGCGCTCGAGGCGGCGCCGATGCCGAGCGCGAAGAACGTCAGGGTCAGGAACGCGAACACCCCGATGAGCGCGAGGTTCGTCTTCAGGGCGGCGACCGTCATGTAGAGCGTGAAGATCCCGAAGGCGATGAGGAAGATGCCGACGCCGGCCGGCCGCGCCGCGACGTCGCCCTTCGTCGCGACGAGGTACCAGAACGCCATCCAGAACGCCCCGTAGGTGCAGAACGCCGTCGCGCCGAAGGTGTTCTTGTTCGCGAACTCCCACAGCCCGGCGAGCAGCTGCACCGCGCCGCCGTAGAAGAGGGCGAGCCCGAGCACGGCGGCTCCGGCGGTCGGGATGATCCCGGCGTTCGCGAAGCTCAGCACGAAGGTGGTGAGGGCGAACGCGGCGAGGCCGAGCGGACCCGGGTCCGCGAACCGGGCGACGACGGGCGTGGCGTTCTCGGCGGGCGTTCCTTGTGGGACGACCGTCGGGCTGCCGCTGCTGCTGGAACGGGACGTGGCTCGGGCCGACGACATGATGGTCTCCTTCGGGCGGGGAGCTCCATCGCTCCCTCGACGAGCCGGATCCTACGCTTGCAGCCCGGAAAAGGTTCCCCTGTGCTACGGAGTTCGAAGGGCGGCGATCACGCGCTCGGCCGAGCCGCGGAGCCCCCACTGCTCGGCGAGCCGACCGAAGGCGTCGGGATCGAGCGAGCGGCCCAGCGTGCCATCCGCGGCGGGCAGCTCGAGGTCGCGGACGACCGCCACGACGGGCCGCGCGCGCTCGAGGTACTCGGCACCGGCGCGCAGCTTCGAGCGCACGGAGGCGGACAGCGGGATCGACGGATCGTCGACGGCCTTCAGCAGCGCGTCGAGGTCGCCGAACTCGCGGAGCAGCCCGGATGCCGTCTTCTCGCCGATGCCCGCGACGCCGGGCAGCCCGTCGGAGCTGTCGCCGCGGAGCGCGGCGTAGTCGGCGTACTGAGCGGCGCTGATGCCGTACTTGCCGCGGAGCACCTCGTCGGTCAGCACCTCCAGCTTGCTCATCCCGCGCACGGTGGAGAGCACGCGGACGTCGCGCGCGTCGTCGATGACCTGGAAGAGGTCCCGGTCGCCGGTCACGACGTCGACCGGGCCGTCCGCCGTGGCGGCGAGGGTGCCGATCACGTCGTCGGCCTCGTAGCCCGGCCGCGCCGACGATCGGGATGCCGAGGGCGGTGAGGACGGCGCCGATCACCGGCACCTGCCGGGTGAGCGCATCCGGGACGATCTCGGTCTCGGACCCCGCAGGCGCGACCCGGTGGGCCTTGTAGGACGGCACGAGGTCGACGCGCCACTGCGGGCGCCAGTCGTCGTCCCAGCAGGCGATGAGGGCAGCGGGCCGGAAGTCGGTGACGAGCCGGGCGATCATGTCGAGCAGGCCGCGCACGGCGTTCACCGGCGTGCCGTCGGGCGCCGTGATGGTCTCGGGCAGGGCGTAGAACGCGCGGAAGTAGAGCGCCGCCGTGTCGAGCAGCATCAGGCGGTCGTCGCTCACCGGCTCAGTGTGGCGCGGCGGACGGCCGCGCGCATCCCGGCCCGTCGTCCGCCAGGGCGAGTACGGTCGCTGCCGAGCGGAGGGACGGATCGATGAGCGGGCTGCTCGGCATCGCGCACTTCACCTTCCACGAGGGCCGGGTGGATGACTTCAAGCGGCTGTCCCTGCGCTGCATGGAGGTCGTGCAGGACCGGGACACCGGCACGATCCGGTACGAGATCTACCTGACGCCGGACGAGTCCGCCGCGGTCGTCATCGAGGAGTACGTCGACGTGACCGCCCTGATGGAGCACGGCGACCACCTCGGCGAGGAGCTGACCGCCGCGATCCTCGCGACCGGCACGGTGCACGGCGAGCTCCTCGGCGACATCGACCCGGATGTCCGGGCCCGGTTCGACGGGGGCCCGGTGCGCACGTTCCTGCCGTTCCTCGGCCAGGGGTAGGGCGCCGTCGCGGCGCCGGCCTAGGCCCGCCGACCCCGCCCGTTCGGGCTCGGCCGCATCCGCCTCGGCGACTCCCGCGTCCAGGTCGGCGTGCTGCTCGCGGAGCTCCCGGATGAGCTCGGGACGCGCCCGCATGTAGCTGGTGCCCGACCGGGTGCCCCAGAGGTACAGGGCGGCGGCGATCACGGCGAGCACCACCGAGTCCCAGGGCGACGAGATGAGGTGCGCGCCGCCGAAGCTGCCGATCGCGCCCATCACGTACTCGACCACGAGGTAGGCCACGAGCCAGAAGCCGCCGACGAGCTCGCCCACGCCGTGGCGCTGGATCGCATAGGTGACGGCGTACCAGATCAGCCCGACGACGACGATCGGGATCGTGAGCACCAGCTCCTTCCACGGCACCCAGTAGATGACGAGGGCGCTCACGATGAACGCGAACGGCGCGATGACGTTCATCCCCGGCAGCCGGGCGGCGCGCTCGCTGAGGCCGGACCGCCGGAACGCGATGACCGAGACCGAGCCGATCGAGAAGGTGAAGGCGATCAGCGTGCCGGTCACCCCGATGATCTGGTGCCAGCTCGGCAGCGGCAGCAGGAAGAGGATGCCGACGACGAAGTTCAGCAGCAGCGCGCGGCGCGGCACGCCGGAGCCCTGGTGCACCTTCGCGAGCCAGTTCGGGAAGAAGCGGTTCTTCGCGAGCCCGAACACGTTGCGGGCGTTCGAGGCGGTGAAGACGATGCCGGAGCCGGACGGGGAGACCATCGAGTCGGCGATGAGGATCCAGTACAGCCAGGTCATGCCGAGCAGCATCGCCAGCTGCGCGAACGGCGAGTCGAAGTTGATGCCGCCCCAGCCCTTGCCGAGCAGGTGCTGCGGGACGCCGAGGATGAACGCGAGCTGCAGCCCGAGGTACAGCACGATCGCGCCGAGGATCGTCGTGATGAGCGAGGCCGGGATGTTCCGGCGCGGGTTCTTCGCCTCGCCGGAGAGCTCGATGATGTTGCGGAACCCGGTGTAGGCGAAGACCATGCCGGCCGTCGCGATGGTGCCGAGGGCGGCACCGATGCCGTAGGGGGCGAATCCCCGCGCCGGCCGCGAAGTTGTTCGTGCCGCCGGCACCGCCGCTGTGGGTGAAGCCGCTCGCGAACAGCGTGATGATCGTGAGGGTCGGGATGAAGATCTTCACCGCGGTCACGATGTTGTTGCTGCGGGCGAAGAACTGCACCCCGAAGTAGTTGACGAGCACGAACACCGCCATGAGGGCGATCGCGATCGAGGATGCCGCCGAACGTGAGCTCGTCCTGTGCTCGAACAGGCCGGGGATGTACGAGCTCGCGTACTGCACGACGCCCGACGCCTCGGTGGGCGGGTTGGCCACGTAGGTGACCCACATGCTCCAGCCCACGATGCTCGCGGCGAAGCGGCCGTTCGAGTACAGCGGATAGCGGACCAGGCCGCCGGACTCCGGATGGACCATGCCGAGCTCAGCGAACACGAGCGCCACGGCGAGCATGACCGCCCCGCCGATCACCCAGGCGATGAGCGCGGCCGGCCCCGCCGTCTGCGCCGCGTACATGGCGGAGAACAGCCAGCCCGAGCCGATGACGCTGCCGATGCCGGTCGCGACCAGCGACCAGTAGCCGAGGCGCTGCTTGAGGTGGCGGTCCTCGCTGCTGACGCTTCCCTGGGCGGGCGCTGCACTGCTCATGAGGAGTTCGTACCCGAGGGCCCGGTGCATCATTCTGCGAGATCGATGCAGGACTCCGTCGGGCGTCGCCCCCGAACTCGTCGGCCGGCGGCGAGCGTCGGAACCCGGCGGCGGGTCAGGCTCCGGGGCGCTCCGGGGCGACGACGCGGATCACCGCGGAGTCGTCGGCGGCCGCCAGGCCCTGCGCCTGGCCGAGCAGGAAGAGCTGCTCGGCCGCCGCCGCGACGGGCGTCGCGAGCCCGTGGGCGCGGGCGGCGTCGCCGACGATCCCGAGGTCCTTCACGAAGATGTCGAGGCGGCTCAGCACCTCGGCGCCGTCCTCGTCGTACGCCTCGAGCATCCGCGGGCCCCGGTTGCCGAGCATGAACGAGGCGGCGGCGCCCTGGTTCAGCGCGTCGAGGGCTGCGGCGCGGTCGAGGCCGAGCGCATCCGGCGAGTGCGAGCGCCTCGGCGGCTGCCGCGATGTGCACGCCGCAGAGCAGCTGGTTCACGGTCTTCAGCGCCTGGCCGTCCCCGGGATGGGCGCCGACGGTCGTCACGGTCGAGCCGAGCCGCTCGAGCACGGGACGCACGCGCTCGACCGCATCCGTCGCACCGCCGACGAGGATGAGCAGATCGCCCTCGCGGGCACGCACCGGTCCGCCGGACAACGGCGCATCGACGAGCGCGATCCCGCGCTCGGCCAGCGCGGCCGCCGTCTCGCGCACCGCGCCGACGCCGACGGTGCTGGTCAGCAGCACGACGGCACCCTCGCGGAGCACCGCCGCGACGCCCGTCTCGCCGAGCAGCGCGTCGTGCAGCTGCTCCCCGTTGCGCACGGCGAGCAGCACGACGTCCGCATCCGCGACGGCGTCCCGCGCCGAGTCGTGCACGACCAGTCCCTGGCCGCTGCCGAGCGCACGCCGTTCGGCGCTCGCGTCGAACCCGGTGACGGGCTGCGCCTCGGCGAGACGCAGCGCCATCGGCAGCCCCATCGCGCCGAGACCGAGCACGGCGACGGAGATCGATTCGGTCACGGCCGGGCCTCCTGAGCGACGTCGATGTCGTCGTGCCGAGGCCCCGTGATCACGAGGGTCCTTGCTGGGGTACCTGGACTCGAACCAAGAACAACTGAACCAGAATCAGCCGTGTTGCCAATTACACCATACCCCAATGCACCGGCCCGAGGCCTGGCGCAGGTGGCCCGGAGGCCGGTCAGAGACTCTACCAGTCGCAGGGGGTGGTTCTCCTCCTGACCCTCGGTGTCGATCCGGCGGGTGCTCGATCGTCCTCCTGATGAGAGGGTCGGACGGACCGCCCCGACGAGGAGGACACCATGCGGTACACGCTGCTGCTGCACTACCCGGAGGCCGACGAGCAGTCGATCGGTCGGGAGGCGATCGAGGCCGGGATGGCCGCGTTCGCGTCCTACGCCGAGGCGCTGGACGCCGCGGGGGTGCTGCGATCGGCCGAGGTGCTGCAGCCGTCGTCGGCCTCGACGACGGTGTCGGCCCGCGACGGCGAGCTGCGCATCCAGGACGGCCCGTTCGCGGACACGAAGGACCAGCTCGGCGGCACGTTCGTGATCGACGTGCCGGACCTCGACGCCGCGCTGGACTGGGCGGGCAGGGCCCCGAGCGCGACCTGGGGCGCCGTGGAGGTGCGCCCGTCGGCCGTCCGGTTCGTCGACGGGAGCTGGCGGCCGGCGTGACGGATGCGGGCGAGGTCGCGGAGGCGGTCGATGCGGCGGCGCGGCGCTCCTACGGGCGGCTGGTCGCGGCCCTCGCGGCGCCGACCCGCGACCTCGGCCTCGCCGAGGACGCCCTGGCGTTCGCGTTCGAGCGCGCGCTGGAGCTCTGGCCTCGCGCCGGCGTGCCGGCGAGCCCCGAGGGGTGGCTCATGACCGTCGGGCGGCATCGGATCACGGACGTGCTGCGCTCCGCCGCCCGGCGGACGTCGGTGGCGCTCGACGAGGCGCGGGACGTCCCCGCTCCCCCGGCCGAGCCGGATCCGTTCCCGGACCGGCTGCTCGCGCTGCTGTTCGTGTGCGCCCATCCGGCGATCGAGCCCGGCATCCGCACGCCGCTCATGCTGCAGTCCGTGCTCGGCGTCGACGCGCGAGCGATCGCTGCGGCGTTCGCGGTGCCGGCGCCCGCGATGGCGCAGCGGCTGGTGCGGGCGAAGCGGCGCATCCGCGACGCCGGCATCGCGTTCGAGGTGCCGGACCGGTCGCGCTGGAACGAGCGGCTGCCGCCGGTGCTCGAGGCGGTGTACGGCGCGTACGCCATCGCCCGGTCGGGATCGGCCGAGGCCGACCTGCGCGACGAGGCGCTCCACCTCGGCCGGCTTCTCGCCGACCTGCTCCCGGACGAGCCCGAGGTGCTCGGCCTCGCCGCGCTGCTGCACCTCACGGCGGCGCGGGACGACCCCGGCCGTGTCGGGGTTCGTGCCGCTCGACGAGCAGGACCCGGCGACCTGGGACCGGGCGCTGCTGGCGCGGGGCGAGGAGTACCTCCACCGCGCCGCCGCGCACGGCCGCCCCGGGCGGTTCCAGCTCGAGGCGGCGATCCAGTCCGCGCACGACGCCCGCGCGATCACCGGCGAGGTGGACCGCGAGGCGATCCGCCGGCTGTCGGCCGCGCTCGTCCGCATCGCACCGACCCTCGGTGCCCGCGTCGCGCATGCCGTCGCCGTCGCCCGCGTCGACGGCCCGGCCGCCGGGCTCGCCCTGCTCGACGACGTGGCCGGCGACGGAGACGTTCCAGCCCGCCTGGGCGGCGCGCGCCGCCCTGCTCGCGGCGGCCGGTCACCACGAGGCGGCGGAGCGCGCCCGGCTGCGGGCGCTCGAGCTGACCGTCGATCCGCTCGAGCGCGACCATCTCGCGACGCGGATGCCGCGGATCTAGCGCTTCGGCCGCGCGGGGCGCTCGAGCACGGTGCCGGTGGCGGCAGCCGCCCGGCGGACCAGCGCGCGGCCGCAGCGCGAGCAGCACGAGTGCGGTCGCCACCAGCGACGCGGCGAAGACGAGCGCGCCCGCCCAGCTGCCGTCGTCGCGCAGCGCGTACAGATGGTTCAGGTTGCGGATCGCGCCGGTCGCGAGCACGAGGAAGACGTGCACCGCCGTGAAGGCGACGAGCACGAGCATCGTCCACCAGTGGATCCGCTTCGTCAGTCCCAGCGGCAGCACCCGATCGAGCATCCGCAGCCGCGCGGCGAAGCCCGGGGCCAGCCGCAGGCCGGTGAGCACGGCGACCGGGCCGGCGATGAAGACGACCCCGAAGTAGCTGAGCGCCTGGAGGCCGTTGTAGTCGATCCAGCCGTTCGTCGTCGGCCAGTCCAGCGACGCGTACTGCAGGGCGGCGGACGGCGGCGGCGGGCACGATGGCCCAGTCGGTCGGCACGATCCGCATCCACTGCCCGGTCGCGAGCAGCAGGACGATGAACACGACGCCGTTCAGCACCCAGAGGGTGTCGCCGACGTAGTGCGACCAGAGGCCGAGCGCGATGCGCACCGGCGGGTTCGCGGTGCGGATGCGGCCGTCGTTGCGGCGCGTCCAGAACGACGGTCGGCCGGTCGGCCCGATGCAGGCGCCAGCCGGAGCGCACGGTGAGGAGCAGGAAGAGGGCGTTGAGTCCGTGCTGCCAGGCCAGCCAGGCCGGGAAGCCGACGGGGGCGCCGGCGGGCAGGGGCGCGGCGCCGGGATACGCGTGGACGAAGGCGGCGCCCGCGGGCGTCGCCCGGATCAGCCGGGCGACGAGGACCACCGCGACCGCGGCGACGACGAGGACCACGACGGCGACGATCCACCGCCGGTCGACGGCGCGGCGGGCGGCGGGTTCGTCCGCCCCCCGGGCGGTCACGCGAGGGTGGCGGCGAGGCGCCGGATCCGCGCCAGGGTCTCCTCACGGCCGAGCAGGGCGAGGGACTCGAACAGCGGCGGCGAGACCCGGCGGCCCGAGGTGGCGACGCGGACCGGACCGAACGCGAGGCGCGGCTTCAGCCCCATCCGCTCGACGAGCGCGTCCTGCAGCGCCTGCTGCACCGACTCGACGCTCCAGTCGCCGACGCCGGTGAGGGCCTCGTCGGCGGCGGCGAGCACGCCCGCGGTGTCGCCCTTCAGCGACGCGAGCGCCTCGTCCTCGTAGACGAGCTCGTCGGCGGTCGTGAAGAACGAGCCGAGCAGGCCGGGCGCCTGGCCGAGCAGCTGCATCCGCTCCTGGACGAGCGGGGTGAGGTCGGCGAGCAGCGCGAGCTGCTGCTCCGAGGGGTGCTCGGGCAGCACGTCGGCGAGCTGGAGGTAGGGCACCATCCGCGCGGCGAGGTCGGCGGGGTCGAGCAGGCGGATGTGGTCGCCGTTGATCGACTCGGCCTTCTTCAGGTCGAAGTGCGCAGGGTTCGGGTTCACCTGACCGGGATCGAAGGCGGCGGCCATCTGCTCGCGGCTGAAGACGTCCTGGTCGGGGGCGAGCGACCAGCCGAGCAGCGCGAGGTAGTTCAGCAGCCCCTCGGGGATGAAGCCGCGCTCGCGGTGCAGGAAGAGGTTCGACTCGGGGTCGCGCTTCGAGAGCTTCTTCGTGCCGTCGCCGAGCACGAGCGGCAGGTGCCCGAAGCGCGGGATCCACTCGGCCACGCCGATGTCGATCAGCGCGTGGTAGAGCGCGATCTGCCGCGGGGTCGAGGGCAGCAGGTCCTCGCCGCGCAGCACGTGGGTGATCCGCATGAGCGCGTCGTCGACCGGGTTGACGAGCGTGTAGAGCGGCAGGCCGCCGGGGCGGACCAGCACGAAGTCGGGGAAGGAGCCGGCCGGGAACGTGATCGGGCCGCGCACGAGGTCGTCGAAGGAGAGGTCGTCGTCGGGCACGCGGAGGCGGAGCGCGGGCTGCCGGCCCTCGGCGCGGTAGGCGGCCTTCTCGGCATCCGTCAGGTCGCGTTCCCAGTTGCCGTAGCCCTGCTGCACGGCGCGGCCCTCGGCGCGGTTGCGCGCCTCGATCTCCTCGGCGGTGAGGTAGCTCTCGTAGAGGTGCCCGGATGCGGTGAGCCGCTCGATGACGTCGCGGTAGATCTCGCCGCGCTGCGACTGCCGGTAGGGGCCGTGCGGGCCGCCGACGTCGATGCCCTCGTCCCAGTCGATGCCCATCCAGGCGAGCGCGTCGACGATCTGCTCGTAGGACTGCTCGCTGTCGCGCGCGGCGTCGGTGTCCTCGATCCGGAACACGAACGTGCCGCCGTTGTGGCGCGCGGTCGCCCAGTTGAAGAGGGCGGTGCGCACGAGGCCCACGTGGGGCAGCCCGGTCGGCGAGGGGCAGAAGCGCACCCGCACGTCGGAGCCGGTGGCGGACGTGACGGGATGGCGCTCGCTCATGGCGCCCCAAGCCTACCGACCCATGCGCACCCCTCCCTTGCCCCCAGCCCTCGCCCGCACCCCTCCCCTGCCCGCCCACCGACCCAGGGGTTGCCACTCGTGGCGACTTCTCCGGCGCGGAAGTCACCACGAGTGGCAACTCCCGACCCCTCCACCCGCGGGGTTGCCACTGGTGGCGACTTCCGGCGCTGAGAAGTCGCCACCAGTGGCAACTCCTCACGGGATCGGGGGCGTCAGGCGTGCACGACCGCCAGCGCGGCCACCGCGATGAGCGCCCAGGCGGAGAGGCCCGCCAGCGGCCGTGCGGATGCCGGTGCCCGCCAGCGCGCGGAAGCGGATGCCGGACCCCAGCCCGAACAGCGCCATGCCGAGCAGCACGGTCTGCAGCACCTGCGCGAGCGCCGAGCACGGGCGCCGGTATGGGCAGCAGGCTGCGCAGCGCGACAGCGACGACGAAGCCGGCGACGAAGAGCGGGACGATCGGGGCCGTCACGCCGCCCTGGACGCTCCCCCGCATCCGCAGCACGAGGCCCGTGCCGGCGACGAGCGGGGCGAGCAGCAGCACCCGGAGCAGCTTCACGACGATGGCGACGGCGAGCGCCGCGGATCCCCACTCCTGCGCGGTGGCGACGACCTGCCCGACGTCGTGCACGCCGGCGCCGGTCCAGCGTCCGAACTCGGTGAACGCTCATCCCGACGGCGCCGGCCACGAGCGGCAGCACCACGATCGCGAGCGTGCCGCAGAGGGTCACGAGGGCGACGGGCCGGGACTGCTCGCGGGCGTCGCTGCGGGTCACCGCCGCCATCGCGCCGATCGCCGAGGCGCCGCAGATGGCGAAGCCGGCCGCGAAGAGGAGCGGCTCATGGCCGGGCAGGCGCGCGATCCGCCCGATCACGTAGGTGCCGGCGAAGGCGAAGGCGGTGACGCCGATCACGGCGAGGATCGTGAGCCAGCCGAGCCGCAGCAGGTCGCCGACGACGAGCTGCAGGCCGAGCAGCACGACGCCGATGCGCATGCAGCGCTTCGCCGCCGTGGCGAGTCCCGGCTTCAGCGGGCCGTCGAGCACGGGCGACGACGGCCGGCACCTGCGCCGCGATCACGCCGAGCAGCACGCAGACGGTGAGCAGCGGCACGGCCGGCAGCACGCAGGTGCACGAGCGCACCGATCCCGACCGCCGCGAGCGCGACGGCGAGCCCGGGCAGCTGCCGGGTCACACCCGGTTGCGCGCGGGGTTGACCAGGCGGCCGATGCCCTGGATCTGGATCTCCACGGTCTGGCCGTCGACGAATCCGCCGAGCCCCGCCGGAGTGCCGGTGAGGATCAGGTCGCCGGGCAGCAGCGTCCAGATGTCGGAGACGAACTCGACGATCTCGGGGATGCCGTGGATCATGTCGCGCGTGTTGCCGTGACGGCGCGGCTCGCCGTCGACGTAGGTCTGGATGTCGAGGCCGTGGCGGTCGATCTCGGTCTCGATGACCGGCCCGATCGGGCAGAAGGTGTCGTAGCCCTTCGCGCGCGCCCACTGGCCGTCGGCGAACATCTGGTCGCGGGCGGAGACGTCGTTGGCGATCGTGTAGCCGAAGATCACGTCGTCGGCGTCCTCGGCCCGCACGCGCTTCGCGACCGCGCCGATCACGATGGCGAGCTCGCCCTCGTGCACGATCCGACCCTCGACCGGCGGGATCTGGATGGCGTCGCCCGGGCCGATGATCGCGGTGTTCGGCTTCAGGAAGATGACCGGGCGGTCGCTCGAGCCGGGCGCCAGCTCCGCCTTGTGCTCCGCGTAGTTCATCCCGACGCAGACGATCTTCGAGCGCGGGATGACCGGGGCGAGCAGCTTCGCCTCCGCGATGGGGACTCGCTCGCCCGTCGTCTCGAAGCCCTGGAACATCGGATCGCCGGCGAGGACCACCAGGTCCTCGTCGTCGACGATGCCGAACTGCGGGTCGCTGCCTCCGGAGGTGAACCGCGCGATCTTCACGGGAACGAGCCTAGAGCGCCGTGGATGAAGGTCCGGCCCGAAGGCCGCGACCTGCCGCAGGCGTGCAGGAATCCGCTGATGAGCGCAGAATCGACGCATGCCCGAGCTGCCCGAGGTCCACGCCCTCGCCGCCGATCTGCGGCAGCGGATGGTCGGTCGCACCGTCGGCTCGCTGCTCGTGACCTCGATCGCCGCGCTGAAGACCTTCGACCCGTCGCCGTCCGACCTCGCCGGCGCGCCGGTGCGCGACGTGCAGCATCACGGGAAGTTCCTCGACCTCACGATCGGCGACCTGCACCTCGTGGTGCACCTCGCGAAGATGGGCTGGATCCGCTGGAGCGACGCGCTGCCGCCGCTCGCCCGGGGCGCGCGGAAGACGACCGCGGCGGCTCGGCTGGCGCTCGAGGACGGTGCCGGCATCACGATCACCGAGTGGGGGCCGAAGAAGCGCCTCGCGATCTGGATCGTGCACGACCCGGCCGAGGTGCCGGGGATCGCGACGCTCGGACCGGATCCGCTGGATCCGTCGTTCACGGAGGAACGGTTCGCCGCGATCCTCGCCGGATCCGGGCGGGCGCAGATCAAGGGCGTGCTGCGCGACCAGGGCGTCATCGCCGGCATCGGGAACGCGTACTCGGACGAGATCCTGCACGTGGCGCGGATGTCGCCGTTCAAGCCGGCCGCGATGCCCGCCGACGACGTGGCGCGCCTCTACGCGGCGCTGCGATCGACGCTGTCGGACGCGGTCGCGCGGTCCGAGGGGCTCGCGGCGGCGGAGCTGAAGGGCGAGAAGAGGTCGGGGATGCGCGTGCACGGCCGCACCGGCGAGGCGTGCCCGGTGTGCGGCGACGTGGTGCGCCAGGTGCGCTTCGCGGACTCGAGCCTGCAGTACTGCGCCACATGCCAGACGAACGGCAAGCCCTTGGCCGACCGCGCGCTGAGCCGCCTGGGCATCCCCCTCACCTGACCTCTCCCCTCACCCTCGGCTGTTGCCACTTTCTGCTGTTATCCGGCCCGAATGACAGCAGAAAGTGGCAACGTGTCAGAGCCCGAGCGCCCGGCGGATGCGCGCGAGCAGATCCGCCGGGTGGTCGAGGTCCTCCTGTGTCACCCGGATGACGCGCCAGCCGAGGTCCTGGAGCCGGTCGTACCGGGCGATGTCCTTCCGGAACTTGCCCCGCTCGCGATGCCCGTCTCCCTCGTACTCGAGCACCACCTTCGCCCGCCGATAGACGAGGTCGCACTCCGCGACGAAATGCCCCATGTCCGTCGACGAGCACGCCGTTGATCTCGGGCTCCGGGAGGCCCGGCCGCGAGCAGCAGGAGGCGCAGCTCGGACTCCTTGGCAGACCGGACTCCTCGACGCATGAGTGTGACCGCTCGCTCCAGGCGCACGTGCATCGGACGGTCCTCGATCCGCTCGCTGCCGCGACCATCCGATCGAGCATGAGATCGGTATGACGCCGGTCCGGCGTCAGGAGGGCCTCACCCGCGGCGACGAGCTCGGGGATGCGCAGCTGCGTGGCGAGCTGGCACCAGGTCTCCAAGGGGCTGGCTACCCGGAGCCCATTCCGCTCGACCACCAGCCCCGGGCGGTCCACCAGGTGATGGCCCTGCACGTTCTGGTCGCGTGGTGCTCGCGCCGGCTTCCTCACGGAGACATGGAGCGTCTCAGGACCGTTCCAGCTCGAGCGGCAGCCACATCCCATGGATGACGGCAGCCGTCGCATGGCTGAAGAACGTCCGTGTCGCTCATCTTCGCGGCGTAGAGGCCGGCGAGGCGCTCGACCGGATGGGTGATCGATGGGGAGCTCGTCGACCTCCGGCGCGACGCGGACGCCGGCGAACGGACGGCGGAGGTCCAGCCGCGCGAAGTCGGGTCAGGGACACGCCCTGCCGCTGAGCGTCGTGCAATCCGAACGCCCGGCCTTGCAGCGGTTCGGGCAGTGGCGATGAGGGGCGGGACACGGGGGCCAGGGTGACGCTCCAAGCGACGGGACGGCGGGAGGAACCGAGGTTCGCCCGAGTCGATCAGCGATTCGAGCCCTGTGGAGGAGCCGACGCGCGGCCGTTGCCACTTTCTCGCTGTCATCCGGGCCCGATAACCGCAGAAAGTGGCAACAGCCGAAGAGGAGAGGGCGGGTCAGGCGAGGCGCGTGCATCCAGCCGTGGTGGTCCTCGCGGCGGCCGTACTGGATGTCGGTGAGCTCCTCGCGGAGGCTCATCGTCAGCGCGCCGGCGGGTGCCTCGAGCGAGCCGACGGTGAAGTCGCGCGCCTTCAGCACGCCGATCGGCGTGATGACCGCGGCGGTGCCGCAGGCGAAGACCTCGGTGATCGCGCCGGAGGAGACGCCCTCGCGCCACTCGTCGATCGAGACGCGGCGCTCCTCGACGGTGTGCCCGCGGTCCTCCGCCAGCCGGATGATGCTCGACCGCGTGATGCCCTCGAGGATCGTGCCGGACAGCGCCGGCGTCACGACCCGGCCGTCGCCGTAGACGAAGAAGACGTTCATCCCGCCGAGCTCCTCGACGTAGCGGCGCTCCTCGGCGTCGAGGAACACCACCTGCTGGCAGCCCTGCTCGTACGCCTCCGCCTGCGGCAGCAGGCTCGCGGCGTAGTTGCCGCCGGTCTTCGCGGCGCCCATGCCGCCGCGGCCGGCGCGGGTGTAGTCCTGCGACAGCCAGATCGACACGGGGCGCACGCCGCCCGGGAAGTACGCCCCGGCCGGCGACGCGATCACGTGGAAGTCGACGGCCTGCGCCGCCCGCACCCCGAGGAACGCCTCGCTCGCGATCATGAACGGGCGCAGGTAGAGGCTCGTCTCCGGCGCCGACGGCACCCACGCGGCGTCCACCTCGACGAGCCGCTTCACCGCCTCCACGAACAGCGCCTCGGGCAGCTGCGGCAGCGCGAGCCGCTCCGCCGAGCGCTGCATCCGCCGGGCGTTCGCCTCGGGCCGGAACGCCCAGATCGAGTCGTCGGCGTGCCGGTAGACCTTCAGCCCCTCGAAGATCTCCTGCGCGTAGTGCAGCACCGAGGCGGCCGGGTCGAGCTGCAGCGGCCCGTAGGGCACGACCCGGGCGTCGTGCCAGCCCTCGCCGATGGACCAGGAGATCGTCGCCATGTGGTCGGTGAAGTGCTTGCCGAACCCGGGATCGGCGAGGATCGCCTCCCGCTCGGCCGCCGCCTTCGCGGTCGCGGACGGCGTGGTCGAGAAGGCGATCGGGATCGTCGCGGTGTCGGTCATGAGGCTCCCTCAGCGGGCAGCGCGGCGAGCACCGCGTCCCCGATCTCGGTGGTGGTGCGGGCGCGCCCGTCGCGGGCGGCGAGGTCGGCGAGCACCGCGGCGTCGACCCGGCGGCGGCGTCAGGTCAGCCCGAGGTGGTCGAGCAGCAGCGACGCGGAGAGGATCGCGGCGGTCGGATCGGCCTTGCCGGTGCCCGCGATGTCGGGCGCGGATCCGTGCACGGGCTCGAACATCGACGGGAAGGCGCCCGACGGATTCAGGTTGGCCGATGCCGCGAGGCCGATGCCGCCGCCGATCGCCGCGGCGAGGTCGGTGAGGATGTCGCCGAACAGGTTGTCGGTGACGATCACGTCGAAGCGCGACGGGATCCGTGACGAGGAAGATCGTGGCCGCGTCGACGTGCAGGTAGTCGACGGCGACGTCCGGGAACTCCGTCGCGACCGCATCGACGATGCGCCGCCACAGCGACCCCGAGAAGGTGAGCACGTTCGTCTTGTGCACGAGCGTCAGCCGGCCGCGCCGCTCGGCGGCCTTCGTGAACGCGAACCGCACGACGCGCTCGACGCCGTAGGCCGTGTTCACGCTCACCTCGGTGGCGACCTCGGCCGGCGTGCCCTCGCGCAGCCGCCCGCCGTTGCCGACGTACGGCCCCTCCGTGCCCTCGCGCACGACGACGAAGTCGACGTCGCCCGGCGCCTTCAAGCGGGCTCGGGATATCCGGGGTAGAGCCGGGTGGGCCGCAGGTTGACGTAGTGGTCGAGCGCGAACCGCAGCTTCAGCAGCAGGCCCCGCTCGATGTCGGCCCCGGCGAGCCGCGGGTCACCGGGCGCGCCCCCGACCGCCCCGAGCAGGATCGCGTCGTGCCCGGCGATCGCCTGCGAGCTCCGCGTCGGGGAGCACGTCGCCGGTCTGGAGGTATCGGGCCGCACCGAGCGCGAAGTCGGTCGTCTCGAGCGTCGCGTCCCCGCCGAGGGCGCCGCGCAGCACCTTCAGCGCCTCGGCCACGACCTCGGGCCCGATGCCGTCGCCACCGATGACGGCGAGGCGGATGGTGCGGGTCATGGCCGGTGCTCCCTGGGGTTCGCTGATCCCCTCAGGCTAGCCATCGGGGATCGGGAGTGCTCCGGATGCGGCGGGAACGCCGCACCCGGAGTCCCGGATCAGACGACGATCTCGCCCTGGAGCTCCTCGCCCTCGACGTATGCACGCCGCGGGATGACCTTGCCGCGGAAGAACTCGGGGTTCACCGCCGCCCAGATCCCGAGCAGCACGAAGCCGAGCAGCAGCCCGATCACGCCGACGACGGTCACGATGCCGACCCCGAAGACGGTGACGTCCTTGCCGTTCGCGTCGGTGAAGTAGTCCGGCTGGCCGTACGCGTACAGCCCGTAGCCGAACATGACGGCGAGTATCGCGAAGCCGAGGAACGGCATCAGGCCCCGGAAGATGAAGTTCCGCGCGGACTTCAGCAGCGTGTTCCGGTAGAACCACACGCAGGCGAGCCCGGTGAGCCCGTAGTAGAACGCGATCATCAGGCCGAGCGAGTAGATCAGCGCGTTCAGCAGATCGACGCTGATCCAGGTGAAGAGCAGGAACAGCGCGGCTGAGACGACCCCCATGCCGATCGTCGACCAGGTCGGGGTCTGGTACTTGCGGTGGATGCGGGCGAAGTGGCGCGGCATCGCCTTGTGCACGGCCATCGAGAGCGTCGTGCGCGCGGTCGGCAGGATCGTCGTCTGCGTGGACGCGGATGCCGACGTCAGGATCGTGAGCGCGAACAGGATCTGCAGGGCGTGGCCGACGAACCCGCCGCCGAACACGGATCCGGACATCGCGGAGAACACGTCGTTCGAGGTGTCGGGGTTGGCGAGGCCGATGCCCTTGTCGCCGACGCCCGCGTAGGACACGGTCGCGATCGTGACGAGGAGGTAGGTGACGAGCAGCAGCACGGTCGACAGGAGCGCCGCGCGGCCGGGCGTCTTGCCCGGGTCCCGCGTCTCCTCGTTGACCGAGACGGCGCTGTCCCAGCCCCAGTAGATGAAGATCGCCGACAGCACGGCCGGCGCGAACTGGCTCGCGAAGTCCATCGTGAACGGGTTGAACCACTCCAGCGAGAACGCGATCGAGTGCCCGGGCACGCCGTGGCCCGTCGCGACCTTGCCGAGCGCCGTGAGCGCGAAGACGAGCAGAAGGATGAGTTCGAAGCCGAGCAGGAAGTACTGGATGCGCGCGGAGATCTCGATCCCGCGGTAGCAGATGTAGGTCATCACGGCGATCCACAGGAGCCCGACGAGGGTCGAGGCCCAGATGTTGGCGCCGAGCGCGGTCACGGCGGGAAGGCCGAATCCGCCGATGAAGATGAAGGTGTACTGGCCCGCCACGTAGGCGAGGTTCGCCATGACGATGAGGTCGGCGATCACGATCGCCCAGCCGCCCATCCAGCCGGTGATCGCGCCGAACGCCCGCGTGCTCCACGTGAACGTGGTGCCGCAGTCGGGGTCGGCCTGGTTCAGCTCCTTGTAGGACTGGGCGATGAAGTACATCGGGATGAAGGCGAGCAGCACCACGATCGGGGCGTGCCGGCCGGCGAGCAGGCCGCCCGTCCCGTCCGCCACGATGAAGCCGAGCGCGGCGGCGAGGCTGTACGCCGGCGCCGTCGATGCGGTGGCGACGACGACGCTCCCGAGGAGGCCGATGGCCCCGGACTTCAGGCCCTTCCCGTCGACGTTCGCATTCGCTGCGGTGTTGCTGATCAAGGTCTCGGCCATCGCGTGCCTCTCGCTCGACGAGTGGTGGACGGCGATGTCCACCACCGGACCGGGCAACCCTAGGGGTGTCGTGTTACGTGCGGATCACGCGGCCGTGCGGGCGATCATATGACCGATCCGTCAGTCGGTGCGAGTACGACCGACGGAATCAGCGGTCGAACCGGTCAGTCCTCGACGAGATCGATGGCCCGCAGCGACGTCGCGCTGATCCGCTCGCGCACGTCGGCGAGCACCTCGGCGGCGGCCGGCGAGTCGATCGTCAGCACGCTGAGCGCCTCGCCACCGGCGGTGCGCCGGGCGATCTGCATGGCCGCGATGTTGATGCCCGCGGCCCCGAAGGCGGCGCCGTACAGCGCCACGATGCCGGGCCGGTCGGTGTAGGTGAAGACCACGTGGTGGCCGGCGAGCGGCACCTCGACGTCGTAGCCCTCGATCTCGGTGATCTTCTCCACCTGCTTCGGGCCGGTGAGGGTGCCCGACACCGAGTGCGTGCCGCCGTTCGTCGTCGCGCCGCGCACGCTGATGACGTTGCGGTACTCGTCGCTGACCGAGTCGGTGATGAGCCGCACCTGCATCCCGCGCTCCTCGGCGAGCAGCGGGGCGTTCACGTAGCTGACGTTCTCGCTCACCCCGCTCATGAAGACGCCCTTCAGCGCGGCGAGCTTCAGGACGCTGACGTCGTAGTCGGCGAGCTCGCCGCGCACCTCGACGTCGAGGCTCGTGATGGGGCCGTCGGCGAGGCCCGCGAACACCTGGCCGAGCTTCTCGACGAGCGGGATGCCCGGGCGCACGTACGGATCGATGACGCCGCCCGCGACGTTGACCGCATCCGGGACCAGCTCCCCGCCGAGCGCGAGCCGCACGCTGCGGGCGACCGCGATGCCCGCCTTCTCCTGCGCCTCGTCGGTGGAGGCGCCGAGGTGCGGCGTGACCTGGAGGTGCGGCTGCGCGATGAGGGCGGCGTCCTTCGGCGGCTCGCTGACGAAGACGTCGAGCGCGGCGCCGGCGATCCGGCCGCTGCCGAGCGCGTCGGCGAGCGCGGCCTCGTCGACGATGCCCCCGCGGCTCGCGTTCACGATCCGCAGCGACGGCTTGGCGAGCGCGAACTCCGCCGCGCCGATCAGCCCGGTCGTCTCGGGCGTCTTCGGGATGTGCACGGTGATGAAGTCGCTCTGCGCCATCAGGTCGGGCAGCGACAGCAGGGTGACGCCGAGCTGCTGGGCGCGCGCGGGCGTCACGTAGGGGTCGTAGGCGACGAGCTGCACCCCGAACGGCGCGAGCCGCTGGGCCACCAGCGTGCCGATGCGGCCGAGGCCCACCACGCCGACCGTCTTCTCGTAGAGCTCGACGCCCGTGAACCTGGAGCGCTTCCACTCCCCCGCCTTCAGCGACGCGTGCGCCTCGGGGATGTGCCGGGCGAGGGCGAGCAGGTGCCCGATCGCGAGCTCGGCGGCCGAGACGATGTTCGACGTCGGGGCGTTCACGACCATCACGCCCGCCTTGGTCGCCGCGGGGATGTCGACGTTGTCGAGCCCGACGCCGGCCCTGGCGATGACCTTGAGCCGACGGGCGGCGGCGATGGCCTCCTCGTCCACCTGGGTCGCGGACCGCACCAGCACCGCGTCGGCGTCGGCCAGCGCCGCGAGCAGCGCGGCGCGGTCGGTGCCGTCGACGTCGCGGATGTCGAAGTCGGGGCCGAGCGCGTCCACGGTCGCGGGCGAGAGCTGTTCGGCGATCAGAACGACGGGCTTGGTCACGTACGCATCCCTCTCCGGTGCCCCGAGGCGGGGCGAACGAGCGGGAATCAGCCTATTGGTGCCCTCGAGACGCCCCGGCCGATGTGACGCCCGGTGCCTGCCGGACCGGCTCGAACGGCGGGGCTCAGGCGCCGGACGCGGGCTCGGAACAGCGGCAGCAGGTCGCCGAAGAGCGGATGCGCCGGCTCGATGCCCGTGATGACCGTCACCGCGCCGTCCGGCTCCTCGCGCCGCAGGATCGCCTGCAGCTCGGCGCTCTCGGCGTCCTCGGGCACGTCGAAGGCGAGCGCCGCCTCGACCGCGCGGACGAGCGCCGCGTGGGGCATCCCGCGCTCGGCGAGCTGGGAGGCGGGGCCGATGAAGCGCTCCGCGCGGCTCAGCTTGCGCAGCGGCCCGCGGCCCACGCGCTCGACGGTGTCGGGCAGCTCGGGGTTCGACAGCCGGCCGAGGATCTTCTCCCCGTACGCGCGCTGCTCGCCCTCGTCGAGCCCGAACTTCGCGACGAGCAGCGACCGGGTCTCGCCGATCGCGGCCTCGACCTCGGCCCGGATCCGCGCATCCGTCATGGCGTCCGTGATGGAGTGGACCCCCTGCCGGAAGCCGTGGTACGCGGCGGTCGCGTGCGCGGTGTTGACCGTGAAGAGCTTGCGCTCGATGAACGGCGCGAGGTCGTCGACCCAGTGCACGCCGCTGATCTCGGGCGGCTCGCCGCCGAACGGGCGTGCGGTCGATGACCCACTCGAAGAACGGCTCCAGCGTCACGTCGAGGCCCGAGCGCCGGGTCCTGCGCCGGCACGATGCGGTCGATCGCGGTGTTCGCGAACACCGCCGTCGGCGTCGAGCGCGTCGGCGAGCGCCTCGGGCAGGCCGGCGCGGACGAGGGCCTGGAGCCCGTCGGTGGCGTTGATGGCGTTCTCGCACGCGAAGACCGCCAGCCGGTTCCCCTCGACGACGTCCTCGCCGGACTCGATCCGGCGCTGGATGCCACGGGCGATCACGGGCGCGACGAACGGCAGCACGCGCGGCCCGACGGCGGTGGTCACCACGTCGGCGGTGGCGATCTCCTCGATCAGCGCACCCTCCTCGGTGCGGCTGTTCACGGCGCGGAAGTCGGTGACGACGTGGGTGCGGCCGCCGGCCCCGATCTCGTGCACGGCGTAGGAGTCCGCGGCCCGCAGCTGGTCGATCAGGGCGTCCGCCACATCCGCGAACACGACCTCGTAGCCGCTCTGGTGGAGCAGCTGCCCCACGAATCCGCGCCCGATGTTGCCCGCGCCGAAATGCACCGCTTTCACGTCGGCACGCTACCGCAGGCGGATCCGCGCGATTCAGCGGACCCCGATGCCCACCTGGAAGAACGCGAGCAGGCTGAGCGTGAGCGCCTCCGAGGCGGCGAACGCGACGAGCAGCACGAGGGCGAGCGTGCCCGGCGATCGCCGGCGGGCCAGCAGGACGGCGAGGGCGTAGGCGGCGAGCGGCACGAGCACGCCGCCGCCGAGCACGAGCCAGGCGAACGCCGACAGCGACCGGTGCAGCACCGCCGCGAAGCCGGCCCAGGCGAGCAGGTTCGACATCGCGCCGAGCAGCTCCCACAGGAAGGCGAGCAGGAACGCGAGCGCGATGGCGAGCCGCAGGCCCGGGCGGCCGGGCGCCTCGGCGACCGCGCTCACAGCAGCCCCAGCAGCGCGGGCCACGGCAGCAGCAGCAGGGCGCCGAGCGCGAGCCAGGCGAAGCGGCGCGAGGGACGCCGGATGCGCGTGGCGGCGAGCGCGAACCAGAGCAGGGGCGCCACGACCGCGGCGACGCGGCCGAGCACGTTGATCCCGAAGGCCGTGGCGCCGAGCGCGCCGGCACCCGGGTCCAGGGTGGCCTCGAGCGTCGCGGAGAAGACGCTCCGCAGCCAGCCGAGCGTCTCCAGCACCGCGATCCCGCCGAGGATCCCGAGCGCGACGAGCGTCGCAGCCCCGGAGGAGGCGCGTGGCGCGGGCTCCGCCGGGACGGTGCGCACGGGACGGGCGATCTCCTGCTCGTCGCCCGCCCAGGAGAGCGCCTCGTCGTCGGGATCGTCGGCCATCGTGCATCGATCCTCCCAGGCCGGGCGAGGGTGTCGCGCCGCTCGCAGCCGCATGCGCTCTACTGGCGGGATGCGGATGGATGCGCCAGGGGTGATGCGGGTCGTGCTCGCCGCGGCGCTGACCGGCATGGGCGTGCTGCACTTCACGCCCGGGCCGTCCCGCACGATGGCCGCCATGATCCCGCCGGCGCTGCGCAGGCCGGGACTGCCCTCGCCGCGGACCCTCGTGGCCGTCACGGGGTGCTGCGAGCTGGCCGGTGCCGCCGGGCTGCTGCTGCCGTCGACCCGGCGTGCGGCCGGGGTCGCGCTGCTGGCCTTCTACGCCGCCGTCTTCCCCGCGAACGCCTACGCGGCCCGCCACCCGGACCGGTTCGGCCGGGTCGCGGTGCCGATCGTGCCGCGCTCGCTGCTGCAGGTGGGCATCGCGGCGGCCACCGCCTACGGCGCCTTCGCTCAGCGACCGGCGGGCCGCGCCACCTGATCGACGAGGTCGGTGGTCCGCACCGGCACCTCGCGCACGTCCGCGCCCGCGTACGGGGCCTCGATCATCATCCCGTCGCCCGAGTAGATGGTCGTGTGGTACATGTCGCCGTGACCGTCGGTGTAGAAGAGCAGGTCGCCCGGCTGGACCTTCGAGAACGGGACGAGGTTCCCCTCCGCCTTCTCCAGCCCGTACTGCGCGGTCGCGGAGTGCGGCCCGATGTCGATGCCGACGGAGGCGTACGCGCCCATCGTGAGGCCGGAGCAGTCCCAGGCGTGCGGGCCCTCCGCGGCGAAGACGTAGGGGTCGCCGATGTGCGCCCGCGCGAACGCGACAGCCTTGCCCGCGGGCGTCTTCGCGATCGCCGCCACGGCCTTCGGGTCGCAGAGCGCCTGGTGGTGCACGCCGGCGAGGTAGTCGCAGGCCACCTGCTGGCTCGTCCGCTGCAGGACGGCGAGGTCGAGCACGAGCTCCTGCTCGTGCTGCTGGGCGGAGTGGACCGCCTTCGACGAGGACTCTGACGCCGCCTTCGCCGTCGCAGCCGCCTTCGCCGCGACCGTCGCGGCGGCCGTGGCCGTCGTGGTCGCCGCCGCTGCCGCGACCTTCGCGTCCGCGGCCGTGCGCTCGTCGTCGATCGCCTGCTGGTACACCTGCGCCGCGACCGAGGAGAGCTGCGTCGCGGTGCTGAGCCCCTGCAACGTGCCGCCCGAGATGCGGCTGTTCAGCACGAGGGAGATCGGCAGGGTGCCGAGATCGGTGCGGGCGAGATGCGCGGCGAGCGCGCTGGCCCGGGCCCGGGACGCATGCGCTTTCGCGGCGGCCGTCACGGCCTCCTGGTCGGCCGCCGCCTTCGCCGCCACCGCGGCGTCCAGGGTGGCCTTCGCGGTCAGGTACCGCTCGTCGGCGACCTGGGAGGCCCGGCCGGCGGCGTCCGCCTGATGCTGCAGCGCGATCACCTGCTCGCCGATGCTGGTGACCTCCGCGGCCTGCGCCTTCTCGGACCGCTGGGCGGCGAGCAGCTCGTCCAGCGTCGGATAGTGGATGACGGGCGCCTTCGGCTTCGTCGTCGACCTCGCTCCGGCCGTGCCGGTCGGGCGGTGGGCGTGGGCGTGGCGCTCGCACTCGGGCCGGCGGTCGGCGTGGCGGCGAACGCGGCGGTCGCGCCGCCGAGCACGAGGGCGAGCGTCAGCGCGACGGCGCCTCCCGCCGTTCCGCAGCGGCGGCGCCCGGCTGACTCGCGCACGCTCCCGCCCTCCTCCGGCTGCGCCTCGCGAGGGACCTGGGTGGGTCACCCGAGCGGAGGGTCCGCTCGAGGGGGGCCGGACGGCCGCATCCGTGCTCACGCACCGATCGGCCTACCTGGGCCTATTGGACTCCTCGAACGCGCGTCCTGCCAGCCCTTGGTTCCAGTTGCTTGGCGAACGTGCAGCGAACGGAGGTCCGCGCGGGCGAGATCAGCCGCTGAAGCGGGCGACCTGGCCGACGAGCTGGTAGCCGCGGACCGGCACCTCGCGCACGTTCTGGCCCTCGTACGGCGCCTCGATCATGTTGCCGTTCCCGGAGTAGATCGTGACGTGGTACATGTCGCCGCCGCCGTCCGTGTAGAACAGCAGGTCGCCGGGCTGGCGGTTCGCGTAGGAGACGAGCTTGCCCTCGCTGGCCGCGAGGTCGTACTGGGCGGTGGCGCTGTGGCCGCCGATCCCGATCCCCGCGGCGCCGTAGGCGCCCATCGTGAGGCCGGAGCAGTCCCAGGCGTTCGGGCCGGCAGCGGCGAAGACGTACGGGTCGCCGATCTGCGACCGGGCGAAGGCGATCACCTTCGCGGCGACGGAGGCGTTGGCCGGCAGGTTCGCGAGGCCCGACGAGGAGCCGCCGCCCGAAGCCGACCCGGAGCTGACCGACGGACGCGGCAGCAGCGCGGCGAGCTCGGCCTGCAGGCCCTGCTGGCGGCGCCGCTGGTTGTTCACGACGTCCTTGGCGGCCGTGGCGTCCCGCTTCGCCTGCTCGAAGGCGGCCTTGGTGCGGTCGGCGGCCGACTGCGCGGCTGCGGCGGCGGCCGACGCCTTCGACTCGAGCAGCTTGGCGGTGCGCTCGTCGGACTTGGCGTCGGTGAAGATCTGGGTGGACTGCACGGAGAGCTGCGACATGCGGCTCACGCCGTAGAGCACGCGGGTGGCGCCGCCGCCGTCGAGGAGAAGGCCGGCGGCCTGGTCGGCGCTGCTCGTGCGGGCGAGGTTGGCGGCGACGACGGCGGCGCGGGCGCGGGACCTCAGGGCCTTGGCCGTCGCGGCGTCCGCCACCTTCTGTGCGGCGATGGAGCGCTGCGCGGCGGCCGCTGCGGCGGACTTCGCGGTGAGGTAGTGCTCGTCGGCGACCTGGGAGGTGCGGCCGGCGGCGTCCGCCGACTTCTGCAGCCCGGCGATGCAGGTCGTCAGCGTGTCCACGGCCTTGCGGATGTCCGCGGCGGACTTCGAGGCAGGGTGGACGCTCTCGCATGCCGGCTGCCCGGCCGGTGCCGCTGCGGCCGAGCCGAGACCGACGCCCGCGAGGGAGACGGCGACGAGCGCGGTGACGGTGGTGGACACGATTCGGCGCGTGGCTCTACTCGGCACGTGCAGCCTCCTACGTGGATCCGCATCGCAGGGAATCCATCGGGTGGTGTCGACCCGGGCCTGGGGATAGGCGTCAGCAGGGGTGTGCTGGACCGGGTCGCGAACGGGGTGGGTCGCGATGCGCAGCCCGTGGGGGTTGGCTGCCGCGGATGAACGTAGCAGTGCCGCAGCGCCAGCGCACACCCTGGGCGTTATCGGAATGTGATCTGGACACGCCGTATCGAGGCCCTGTGTGCCCTGGAAAGTGTGGGCGGCAGCTCGGGCGACCTCCCGCCCGGCCGAGCTCGGCGCGTCTCCCCTGCTCACGGGCCGCTCTCGGCGCGCGGTCACCTCGCTCACGGCGACCCGCGCCGGGCCGATCCGGGCAGGACGGGCGTCCGATGACGCCTGCCGTCGCCCGAAGCCGCCCGTCCCGCCCGCGTGCGGCGGAGACGCCCGATCGGGGCGGCGCACGGCCGCCCGGAAGGGCCGGATCCGCCCGTCGTCGAGCGCGCTCGAATGCGAACGGCCCATCCGGGCGGGCACGCCCGCCCGGATGGGCCGAAACCGCCCGCGTCGGCGGGCGTTAGGGAGCGGTCAGCGCGCGACCGAGCCCTCGACGTAGTCGTCGGAGGTGTTGCGCCAGGCGAACAGCTTGCGGAGCTCGCGGCCGACCTCCTCGATCGGGTGCTCCTCGCCCTTCTTGCGCAGCTCGAGGAACTCCTTGCCGCCGTTGTCCTGGTCCTCGATGAACCGCTTGGCGAACGTGCCGTCCTGGATGTCCTTCAGCACGGCCTGCATGTTCTGCTTCACCTCGGGCGAGATCACGCGCGGGCCGGAGACGTAGTCGCCGTACTCGGCCGTGTCGGAGATGCTCCAGCGCATCTTGGCGATCCCGCCCTCCCAGATGAGGTCGATGATCAGCTTCAGCTCGTGCAGCACCTCGAAGTAGGCGATCTGCGGCTGGTAGCCGGCCTCGGTGAGGGTCTCGAAGCCGTACTGGATGAGCTGCGTGAGCCCACCGCAGAGCACGGACTGCTCGCCGAAGAGGTCGGTCTCGGTCTCCTCGGTGAACGTGGTCTTGATGCCGCCGGCGCGGAGGCCGCCGATCGCCTTCGCGTACGACCAGGCGAGGTCCCAGGCCTGCCCGGTCGCGTCCTGCTCGACGGCGACGATGACGGGCACGCCGCGGCCGGCCTCGAACTCGCGGCGCACGGTGTGGCCCGGGCCCTTCGGGGCGACCATGACGACGTCGACGCCCTTCGGGGCGGTGATGTAGCCGAAGCGGATGTTGAAGCCGTGCCCGAAGAGCAGCGCCTTGCCGTCGGCGAGGTTCGGGGCGATGTCGTCCGCGTACAGGTGCCGCTGCACCTGGTCGGGGGCGAGGATCACGATGAGGTCCGCCCACTTGGCGGCGTCGGCGGGCGTGTGGACGCGGAATCCGGCGTCCTCGGCCTTCGGGCGGCTCTTCGAGCCCTCGGGCAGGCCGACGACGACCTCGACGCCGGAGTCGCGGAGGTTCTGGGCGTGGGCGTGGCCCTGCGAGCCGTAGCCGATCACCGCGACCTTCTTGCCCTGGATCATGGAGAGGTCGGCGTCGTTGTCGTACACGATCTCGGTCATGGCGGGGCCTTTCGTTCTGGTTCGGATGCGCGAGCTGGGCGCGGTCAGGATCGGGGGATGCGCTCGGTGATGCTCTTCGGGCCGCGGCCCATGGCGAGCAGGCCCGACTGGGCGAGCTCGCGGATGCCGTAGGGCTCGAGCATCTTCAGCAGCCCGGCGGTGCGCTGCGACCCGGCGACGAGCTCGATGACGAGCGCCTCCTGGGTCACGTCGACGACGCTGGCGCGGAAGAGCTCGACGATCTCGAGCACCTGCGGCCGCGTGCCGGCGTCGACCTTCACCTTCACGAGCACGTGCTCGTGCAGCACGCTCTGCGAGGGATCGAGCTCGACGATCTTGATCACGTTGATCAGCTTGTTCAGCTGCTTCGTGACCTGCTCGAGCGGGAGGTCCTCCACGTCGACGACGGCGGTGATGCGGGACAGGCCCGGCACCTCGCGAGTGGCCGACGGCGAGCGACTCGATGTTGAAGCCGCGGCGGGCGAACAGGCCGGCGACGCGGGTGAGCAGGCCGGGCTTGTCCTCGACGAGCAGGGACAGGACGTGGCTCATCGCGGAGCGCCGGGGTCCGCGGACGGCGCGGCGTCGTTCTGCGGGTCGTCGACCGGGACCGCGGCGAGGTCGGCGTCCTTGCCGTCGGGCGTCTCGTCCCGTCCCACGCCGGCGCGTGGTCGCGGGCGTACTGGACGTAGGAGTTGCTGACGCCCTGCGGCACCATCGGCCACACCATCGCGTCGGCGGACACGACGAAGTCGATGACGACCGGCCGGTCGTTCGTCTCGATGCGCGAGCCTGATCGCCGCGTCGACGTCCTCCTCCCGCTCCACCCGGATGCCGAGCGCGCCGTACGCCTCCGCCAGCTTCACGAAGTCGGGGACGCGCGCTCGTGCCGTGCCCGGTGTTGAGGTGGGTGTTCGAGTAGCGGCCGTCGTAGAACAGGGTCTGCCACTGGCGCACCATGCCGAGCGACGAGTTGTTGATGATCGCGACCTTGATCGGGATGTCGTTGAGTGACGCAGGTCGCGAGCTCCTGGTTGGTCATCTGGAAGCAGCCGTCGCCGTCGATCGCCCAGACGACCCGGTCGGGCTGCGGCGACCTTCGCGCCCATCGCGGCGGGCACGCGCGTAGCCCATGGTCCCGGCGCCGCCGGAGTTCAGCCACGAGTTCGGGCGCTCGTACTTGATGAACTGCGCCGCCCACATCTGGTGCTGGCCGACGCCGGAGGCGTAGACCGCCTCCGGGCCCGCTGATCTCGCCGATCCGCTCGATGACGTGCTGCGGCGACAGGAGGCCGTCGGTCGGTCTGCGCGTAGCCGAGCGGGAACTCCGCCTGCAGGTCGCGCAGGTAGGCTCCACCAGGCGGCGTACGGTCGGCCGGGGTCGCCGGCTCGCGCGCCGTCAGTCTCGGCCGGAAGGCGGCCGCGAGCTCGGCGAGACCTCCTTCGCGTCGCCGACGATCGGGACCTCGGCGTAGCGGATCTTGCCGATCTCGGCCGGGTCGATGTCGATGTGCACGACCTTCGCGTTCGGCGCGAACAGCGAGGCCTTGCCGGTGACGCGGTCGTCGAAGCGCGCGCCGATGGACGACGAGCAGGTCGGCCTCCTGCAGCGCGAGCACCGCGGGGACGGTGCCGTGCATGCCCGGCATGCCGAGGTTCGACGGGTGCGATGTCGGGGAACGCGCCGCGCGCCATCAGCGTCGTGACGACCGGGGCGCCGGTGACGTCCGCGAGCTCGAGCAGCTCCGCCGAGGCCTGCGCGCGGATCACGCCGCCGCCGACGTAGAGCACCGGCTTCTTCGCCGCGGCGAGCAGCTGGGCCGCCGCCTGCACCTGCTTGCCGTGCACCTTCGCGATCGGCCGGTAGCCGGGCAGGTCGAGCTTCACCGGCCACACGAACGGCGCGGTGTCCTGCTGCGCGTCCTTCGTGATGTCGACGAGCACCGGGCCCGGACGTCCGGTGGAGGCGATGTGGTACGCCGACGGCGATCGCGGCGGGGATGTCCCCGGGCGTCGTCACGAGGAAGGAGTGCTTCGTGATCGGCATCGTGATGCCGACGATGTCCGCCTCCTGGAACGCGTCGGTGCCCATCAGCGTCGAGAACACCTGGCCGGTGATCGCGAGGAGCGGCACGGAGTCCATGTAGGCGTCCGCGATCGCGGTGACGAGGTTCGTCGCGCCGGGGCCCGACGTCGCGATGGCGACGCCGACCCTGCCGGACGCGGCGGCGTAGCCCTCGGCGGCGTGGCCGGCGCCCTGCTCGTGGCGCACGAGGATGTGCCGGATCGTCTCGGTGTCCATCAGCGGGTCGTAGACGGGCAGGATCGCGCCGCCGGGCAGCCCGAAGACGTCGGTGACGCCGAGCAGCTCGAGCGTGCGGACGACCGCCTCCGCGCCGGTGAGCAGCTCGGGCTCGGGGACCCGGGTGACGTGCGTCCGCGGCCGGGCGCGGCCGGACGGCGGAGGGCAGCGGGGGGTCGGGAGGATCGGTGTCGACATGGACCTGGTCCGTATCCGAGCAGGGTTCAGCCGGTGACGGCGCCGACGGCGGCCGAGTGCACGAGCTTGCGCGTACTTCGCGAGCACGCCCCGGGTGTACCGGGGAGGCAGCGGCGCCCAGCCGGCTCGGCGGGCTTCGAGCTCTGCCTGCGTCGACGAGTAGGTCGAGCGTGCGTGCGGCGATGTCGACCCGTATCGGGTCACCGTCGCGCACGAAGGCGATCGGACCTGCGTCCACCGCTTCCGGTGCGATGTGGCCGATGCACAGGCCGGTTGTGCCGCCCGAGAATCTGCCGTCTGTCAACAGTAGTACATCTTTGCCGAGCCCCGCGCCCTTGATGGCCGCGGTGATCGCGAGCATCTCGCGCATCCCCGGGCCGCCCTTCGGGCCCTCGTAGCGGATGACGACCACGTCGCCGCTGTGATCTCGCCGTTCGTGAGGGCGTCCATCGCGCCGCGCTCGCGCTCGAACACGCGGGCGGGGCCCTCGAAGACGGCGGCGTCGAAGCCGGCGGTCTTGACGACGGCGCCCTCGGGGGCGAGCGAGCCCGCTGAGGATCGTGAGGCCGCCGGACGGCGTGGATCGGGTTGTCGAGCGTGCGCAGCACCGTGCCGTCGAGCGGCGCGATGTCCATCTCGGCGAGGTTCTCCGCGACGGTCCTGCCGGTGACGGTGAGGCACGTCGCCGTGCAGCAGGCCGGCGTCGAGCAGCGCCTTCATCACGACGGGCACGCCGCCGACACGGTCGACGTCGTTCATGACGAACTGGCCGAACGGCTTGAGGTCGCCGATGTGCGGCACCTTCGAGCCGATGCGGTTGAAGTCGTCGAGGGTGAGCTCGACCTCGGCCTCGTGCGCGATGGCGAGCAGGTGCAGCACGACGTTCGTCGAGCCGCCGAAGGCCATGGCGACGGCGATCGCGTTCTCGAACGCCTTCTTGGTCAGGATGTCGCGCGCCGTGATGCCGAGCCGCAGCAGGTTCACGACGGCCTCGCCCGAGCGGTGGGCGAAGTAGTCGCGGCGGCGGTCGGCCGAGGGCGGGGCGGCCGAGCCGGGCAGCGCCATGCCGAGCGCCTCGGCGACGGAGGCCATCGTGTTCGCGGTGTACATGCCGCCGCAGGAGCCCTCGCCCGGGGCGAACGCGCACTCGATGCGCTTCGCGTCCTCGTCGCTCATCTTGCCGGCCTTCACCGCGCCGACGGCCTCGAACGAGTCGATGATCGTGATGTCCTTCTCCGTGCCGTCGGAGAGCTTGACCCAGCCCGGCGCGATCGAGCCGGAGTAGACGAAGACGCTCGCGAGGTCGAGGCGCGCGGCGGCCATGAGCATGCCGGGCAGCGACTTGTCGCAGCCGGCGAGCAGCACGGAGCCGTCGAGGCGCTCGGCCTGCATGACGGTCTCGACGCTGTCGGCGATGACCTCGCGGCGAGACGAGCGAGAAGTGCATGCCCTCGTGGCCCATCGAGATGCCGTCGGAGACGCTGACGGTGCCGAACTGCAGCGGGTAGCCGCCGCCGGAGTGCACGCCCTCCTTCGCCGCCTGCGCGAGCCGGTCGAGGCTGAGGTTGCAGGGCGTGATCTCGTTCCAGGACGAGGCGATGCCGATCTGGGGCTTGTCCCAGTCGGCGTCGCCCATCCCGACGGCGCGGAGCATGCCGCGCGAGGTCGTGGCCTCGATGCCGTCGGTGACGACGCGCGAGCGCGGCTTGACGTCCACAGCGGCTTCGGTTCCCGGCGTTTCCGGCATGTTTCTCAGGCTACTCGGGCCGAGCCGGTGCTCAGCCGCCGTGCTCCTCCGGCCCCGTCCTGCCCTGGTCCTCTCCCGTGCCGGCGTCGGCGCCCGGGCCGGCGCGGCCGAGCGCGGGCGTGCCTCGGCGCGGATCGAGCCCAGCACGGCGCTTCGCTTCTGCACGGTCCGCTGCCTCGCGCGCGAGGCGGATCTGCTCTCGGCGCGAGTAGTCCTGGCCCAGCCTGATCTGCCGGCCGGCGGCTTCCGCCGCCGCGACCCGCTGCGCGATCCGGAGATTCCGCGTCTGATCCCGCAGCGGCACCTTGATCAGGACCTCGGCCTCGATGCCCTGCCGCAGCTGGCGGAGGCGCACCACCTCGGTGTCGATGCTCGCACCGAAGACCAGCACGAGGTTCGAGAGGTACAACCACAGCGTGATGACGAGGGCCCCTGTCAGCCAGCCGTACACGCGGTACCGCCCGATCCCCGCGACGTAGAAGGCGAAACCGGCGCTGAAGAGCGCCCATCCGCCGATGGCGATGAAGGCGCCATAGCTGATCGGGCTCGCGGTGCGGCGACGCAGGTTCGGTGTCCACCGGTAGAGGGCACCGAGCATGACGCGCCAGCACCACGAGCAGCAGGGGCCATTTGCCGACCTGCCAGGCGGTGTTCCAGGGCGCCTCCACCTGGGCCTGGTGCACGACCGCGGTGCCGATCCGCGGAGTGGTGAGCACGATCGTCGCGACCAGCGCGCCGCCGGCGCCGAGCGGCACGCTGAGAAGGAGCCCGTTCAGGCGCGCCCGCCAGAACGAACGGCCCTCCGCCACCTCGTAGAAGCCGTTCAGGACCCGGCCGAAGCACGCCGCGTAGGCCGAGATCGACCAGAGCGTCAGCACGCAGCCGATCGCGAGGGCCAAACCGGGCAGCGGGATGCTTGAGAGCTGGCTGAGCGGCCCGCGGAGTGCGTCGACCCCTTCGGGCGGCGCAACGGCCGAGATGACGCTGAGGATGACCTGGTAGGCGCCGGGTCTGCCGGTGACGAGGGCGAGCGCGGACACGGCCGAGAGCGTGATCGGGAACATGGCGAGGAACGACAGGTAGGTCAGGGCGGCCGCCGCGTCCGGGCCGCGCTGGCGCTCGAACCCGAGCAGGGCGCGGAACAGGACGAACCGCCAGTCGGAGCCGCGGGCCAGGACGTGCGCACGCTGCCGCACGGGCGCGCTGCCGGCGAGCTCGGAGGTCGGGATCGCACTGCGACCCGAGTCCGCACGCGGCGCGCTCCGGACCTCGGCTGCGTCTCTAGGAGCCACGCACCACCTCGTCGGGTTACGTGTCGGGTCGGGTCCCGCGCCGCCGTGCCGATGGAGGCGGGCGCCGCGGGTGCCTCGGGCGAAGCGTACTTCGCCCGACGCACCCGTGGGCGCCGCCCGGGCCGTCTGCTGGCTTCCCTACCGGGTGAGGTCGGCTCCGAAGTGGTTCGTCAGGTGCGGCGCCCCTGCCGATCAGCTGCTCGCGGAGGGTGCCCGTCGACGGGCGCCTCGGGCAGGCGGCCGCGGCGGCGCAGCTCCGGGACGACCCAGCGCGGCGAAGTCCTCGAGGTCGGCCGGCGCGAAGATCGGCTCGAGCAGGAAGCCGTCGAGGTCGGTCTCGTCCATCAGGCGACTCGAGCTCGTCGGCCACCTCGGTGACCGAGCCGGTGACCTGGAACCCGCGGGTGCCGCGGCCCTTCAGCTGGTCGAGGATCTCGCGCACCGTCGGCGCGGGCGAGCCGTCCTTCGGCAGGAAGCGGTCGATGTTGCTCTGCCCCATCTGGCCGACCGTGCCGTCGTCGGCGAGCTGCTCGAGCGAGCGGTCGGGGTCGAGCGACAGCAGGTCGATGCCGGTGTTGCCGGAGTAGAGCACGTTCACGACCTCGTCGGTCTGCAGCGCGTCGAACTCGGCGCGCTGGGCGACGGCGGCCTCGTGCGTCTCGCCCACGGTGACCGTGACGCCGACCATGATCCGGATCGACTCCGGGTCGCGCCCCTCCGCGGCCGCCCGCGCGCGGATGTCCGCGACGTTCGCCTTCGTCGCCGCGACGGTCGTGCCCTGCACGAAGACGCACTCGGCGTTGTGCGCGGCGTAGGCGCGGCCGCGGGCGGAGGTGCCGGCCTGGAACAGCACCGGCGTGCGCTGCGGCGACGGCGTCGTCGCGTACCAGCCGGCCGAGCGGTAGTACTCCCCCGAGTACTCGATCCCGTGGACCTTGTCCGGGTCGGCGTACCGGACCGCCTCCCGGTCCTCCTCCACGGCGCCGTCGTCCCACGCCGTCTGCCAGAACCGCAGCGCGAGCTCGAGGTACTCGTCCGCCTGGTCGTAGCGGTCGTCGTGCTTGCGCATCTCGTCGTGGCCGAACAGCGCGCGCGATCGTGTCCTGCGACGAGCCGGTGACGATGTTCCAGCCGACCCGGCCGCCGGTGAGGTGGTCGAGCGTCGAGAAGGTGCGCGCCGTCTGGACCGGGTGGTCGAGCCCGGTGCCGGAGGTGAACACGAAGCCGAGCCGCTTCGTCTCGTACGCGAGCACCGGGATGAGGTAGCTCGGGTCGATGCCCGGGAAGTTGATGCCGCCGGTCACCGACAGCGGGTGGAGCCTGCCCTGCACGGTCGGGTAGCCGTAGCCGCCCGCGAAGAAGAGGAAGTCGAAGCCGGCGTCGTCGAGCAGCTTCGCGACCTCGACCCAGTACCTCGGGTCCCGGTACTCGATCGACCGGCTCCGCGGGTGCGGCCAGCTGAGCGTGCCGCCCACCTGCACCGCGGCCACCTCGAACACCCCGAGTCGCATCCGCTTCGTCATCGTCCTCCACCTCGTCGCGCGCTCGCTCCCTCGGCGTGCTGCTGCCGCTCGCCGAGTCCGCGGGCGATCCGGTCGGCCATCGCCGTCCGGGCCGCATCGATGTCCACGCCCGTCGCGATGCGGACGCTTCCGCGCCGTCGACCCGCCCACGCTGCCGGCACGGCGTCCCCTCCGTCGGACACTCGACCGCGACGCGGCGGCGCGAAGGTGAACAGCTCCGGCTGCAGCAGCGCGAGCGCGGTGAGCGGGTCGTGCGGGACCTCGAAGTCCTCGTCCCAGCGAGCCATCCAGCGCGCGCATCTCGGCCGCGATGACCGCCGCCGAGGTCGCCGCTCGCCTCGAACCGCGCGATCTCCGGCTCGCCGAACCGCACCTGCCGGGTGACGTCGACGCCGACGACGGTGATCGGCAGCCCGGACTCGAGCACCCGCTGCGCGCGGCGACCGAGTCGGAGGCGAGGTTGTGCTCGGCGGCCGAGGGGTCGGTCCAGTCGCCGCCCATGATCGTGATGCCCGGCGACGCTCGAGCCCGGGGTCGAGCGCGACGGCGACGGAGGTCAGCGGCCCGATCGCGAGCAGCTGCGCCCCGGCGGCCGCGTCGAGCAGCAGCGGCGACGCCCGGCGAGGGCCGCTCGTGCGGGGCGCGGGCAGCGCGCGGAGCGCGTCGTACGCGTCGCCCTCGATGCCGGCCCACCAGACGTCCTTGCCGGACAGCGGGGTCGCGGCTCCCCCGGCGCGACGGCGACGCCCGGCCGGTCAGCTCCGCCATCCGCAGCACGATCCGCGCCCGCAGCGCCGTGTCGCCGTAGGTGGTGCAGACCGCCGCGCAGCGTCGACCTCCGGCGAGCCCCACAGCAGCGCGAGCGCGAGCTCGTCGTCGACGTCGGACCCGAGGTCGGTGTCGAGGAGGATCGGGAGGCGGCACCTGGCGGATCAGCGGCCGGCGGACTTGCCGGCGTCGGGGCCCCACTCCGACAGCACGGCCGCCTCGATGATCGCGGTGATCGTGTAGAAGACGACCGAGACGATCGTGACGAACACCGTCGACGCCCAGATCAGCTGGTAGTCGAACGCGGCCTTCGCGGCCACGATCGTGCCGCCGAGGCCCGCGCTGGTGAAGAGGTACTCGTAGAGCATCGCGCCGGTGATCGCGCCCGGCACCGCGATGCGCATGGAGGCGAAGAAGTAGCGGCAGCGCGGTCGGGCACCGCGACCTTGCGCAGCACGGTGAACCGGCTGCCGCCGTAGACCCGCACGAGGTCGACCGACTGCTGCGAGACCGACCGGAGGCCGACGGTGATGTTCACGAGCAGCGGGAACAGCACCACGACCGTGCCGATCAGCGCCGCGGTGATCGCGCCGTTGCCGAAGATGATGTAGATGACCGGCGCCATCGCGAGCAGCGGCACCGTGCGCAGCAGCATCGCGATCGGCATGAACATGAACTCGACCGGCCGGAACATCGTGAACGCGATCGAGATCAGCACCGACAGCGGCACCCCGACGAGGAAGCCGATGGAGGCGTCCTGCAGGGTCACGCCGAGCAGCCGGAACAGCGTCCGCTGGTGCGCCGGCCGCCGTGCCGCCGTCACCGTCCTGCGTGAAGTACTTCCAGACGTCGAGCGGGCCCTTCGTGATGAAGGAGGAGATGTGCGACGTGCTGATCGCGATCTGCCACAGGATCGACGAGCACGAGCAGCGACAGCAGGATCGTGCCGACCGTGACGCCGGTGCGGCGCGCGGTGTAGGCGACGGCGGCGCGCGCGGACGCGGAGACGACGGGGCCGCGGACCCGGCGCGCGGTGGTCGGCGGTCATCAGAACGCCGCCTTCCGGCCGCGGTCGCCGGCGGACCACGGGGTGAGCAGCCGGCCGATCCGGTCGATCAGGAAGTACGCGAGGCCGGCGATGCCGCCGGAGGTGAGCGCGAGCACCCAGACGCGCGTCGCGTCGTTGTAGAACTGCGCGTTCAGCAGCAGGATGCCGATGCCCGAGTCGACGCCGACCAGGAAGTACTCGCCGAGCACCGCGCCGAGGAACGCCGCGGGTGCCGCGATCTTCAGCGCGGCGAGCAGGCTCGGCAGCGCCGCGTACAGGCGCACCTTGCGGACCTGCGTGAAGCGGCTGCCGCCGTACGCGCTGACCACGTCGAGCTGCGTGCGGTTCGCCGACTTCAGGCCGAGGATCGAGCCGATCACCGTCGTGAAGATCACGCTGAGCGCCGCGAGGAACACGCTCGTCACGCGCGAGCCGGCCTCCGACATGATCGCGACGAGCGGGCCGATGGCGGTGAGCGGGAGGCAGGAGGTGACGACCGCGAGCTGGGTCGCGAACCCCTCCGACTTCGGCAGCAGCAGCACGATCAGCGCCAGCACGAGCGCGATGACGTTGCCGATCAGGTAGCCCTCGCCCGCGGCGAGGCTCGTCGCGCCGATCGACTGCCAGTAGGAGGAGTCGCCGAACGCCTGGCCGAACAGCTTCACGACCGCGAACGGCGTCGGGATCGCGCCGCTCCTGCCGAGCGCGGTGACCGAGAGGATCCACCAGACGATGACGATGCAGGACGACGCCCATCACGCCGCCGACCCACGCCGGCGTGCCCGCGAGCCGCGTGCCGACGCTCCTCGACGGGCGCGCGCCGGGGACGGAGCCGTCGACGACGATGCTGTTCGGCCGCCTCCGCGAGCTCAGTCATCGCTCGCCCCTGCCGCCGAACAGGATCTCGGAGAGCTGGTCGACGTAGGCGTGGAACTCGGGCGTGCGCATCAGCTCGGGGACGCGCGGGCGCGGCAGGTCGATCTGCACGACCTCGGCGATGCGGCCGGGCCGCGCGCTCATCACCGCGACGACGTCGGAGAGGAAGACGGCCTCGCTGATGCCGTGGGTGACCATCAGCGTGGTCGCGGGGCGCTCGGTCCAGATGCGCAGCAGCTCGACGTTCATCCGCTGCCGCGTCATGTCGTCGAGCGCGCCGAACGGCTCGTCGAGCAGCATGATGCTCGGCTGCACGACGAGGCAGCGGGCGATGGAGACGCGCTGCCGCATGCCGCCGGAGAGCTGCGCGGGCTTGGCGTGCTCGAAGCCGCGGAGGCCGACCAGGTCGATGAGCGCCGTCGACGAGGCCGTCGTCGATCTTCAGGCCGGCGACCTCGAGGGGCAGCCGGATGTTCTTCTCGACCGTGCGCCACGGGAGCAGCGCCGAGTCCTGGAACGCGATGCCGATCGAGTGGTCGCGCTGGATCTCGGCAGCGCGTGCGGCCGTTCACGCCGACCGTGCCGGTCGTCGGCGACTCGAGCCCCGCGAGGATGCGGAGGATCGTCGACTTGCCGCAGCCGGACGGCCCGAGCAGCGAGAGGAACGAGTCCTTCCTCGTGCCCAGGTCGACGTTCGTCAGCGCCTGGACCGACTTGCGCCCGAGGGAGAAGGTCTTGGTCAGGCCCTGGATGTTGATCCCGGAGGCGAGCTCCGGGTTCGCCACCGGGTCCGACGTCGCGACCGCGGTGCTCGTCACGGTGTCCATCATGGGACCTTCTCCCTCAGTGCGGTCGTCGGTGGTGCCGATCCGGCTCAGCTGGCGCTGGGGATCGTGAACGTCGTCTTGAGGTCCGGGTTCTCCTTGTAGACCTCTTCGAGCAGGCGTCAGGTCGAACAGCTTGTCGGCGGTGATGGCGTAGCCCATCGCCGCGAGCGACTTGATGTTCTGGTCGATCAGGTCCTGCGTCATCGTGAACAGGCCGTTCGTGTTGACGTCGGCGGTGAGGATGAGCGCGTTCTGCGCCGTCGCCTCCTTCGTCTGCTCGCTGACGTCGAGGTCCTTGCCGAAGTTCGCGCCCTTGCCGTACTTGGTCGCCGCGAGGGAGGCCGACTTCGCCGGGTCCTTCACCGCGTCGGTCCAGCCCTGGATCTCGGCCTTCAGGAAGGCCTTGAGCAGCGCGCGCTTGCTGTCGATCGTGTCCTGGAGCACCGTGTAGGTCTCCGCGACGAACGGCAGGCCGTTGTCGGCGAACACGAGCAGGACGGGCGTCTGGCCCTCGGACGCGGCGAGGATCGGCTCGTTGGTCGTGTACGACATGTGCGCGTCGTACTTCTTCGGCGATCAGCGGCGCGATGTCGAAGCCGGTCGTGACGATCGTCACGTCGGTCTTCGAGAGGCCGTTGGCCTTGAGGAAGCCGTTGATGATCGTCTGGTTGCGCGCCGGCCTGGACGCCGATCTTCTTGCCCTTGAGGTCGGCGACCGTCCGGATCGGCGTGCCGCTCTCGAGCGACATGAGGCAGAACGGGTTCTTCTGGTACGTCGTGGCGATGATCTTCAGCGGGCGCGCCCTTGATGATCGACGGCGCGGTCGCGATCGGGGCGGAGAGGCCGACGAGCGCCTTGCCGGAGATGATGATCTCCTCCGCCGTGGTGCTGCCGGAGCCGCCCGCGAGCAGGGTGACCGTGTCGAAGCCGGCCTTCTTGTAGTAGCCGTTCTCGGTCGCGAAGAACTCGCCCGCGAACTCGATGTTCTTGATCCAGGAGAGCTGGACCGCGATGGTGCCGTAGTTCGCCGCTGCGCCGGTGGAGGCAGCTGGCGGAGGAACCGGTGCTGCTGGTGCCGGAGCACGCGGCGAGCACCGCGGTGGTGCCGACGACGCCTGCTGCGGCACCGCCGATGCGGAGGAAGGACCGGCGGTCGAAGGCGGCGGGGATGAGCTGTGTAGGCATTCGTGTCCTCGAGAGTTCTGCAGGGGACGGGTGCTGTGTCCCCGGCGAAGGTAC
>CAVYUH010000006.1:0-179283 GCA_963771645.1 uncultured Actinomycetota bacterium
GCGCGGTGTACGCGGACCGGCCGGCGCGCGCGCCGACCACGTAGCCGGTCGCCACACCGGCGACGAACAGGACCTTGTTCTTCATGGGGGAGGAGCCTTCCTTCGCATCGACCCGGTCGGGATCGGCTGCCATGGTGCCAGCCGCTCAGCGGAGGGACGCTGGACGTCCAGGATGCTGCCGGGCGATCCTCGGACTTCCTCAGCGGATCCCGGGCCGGGCGATCGCGGGCAGAATCGGCGGATGCCGTCGTCGCCGCTCCGCTTCGCGGTGGACGGGTTCGCGGGCGGCGGTCCGTCGCTCGTCGAGCTGCAGGACGGCCTGCTCAAGGCAGGAGCCGAGGGGCGCCCGCACCGACGGCTGCGCGGCACGCTCTCGCCCGGGGTGGTCGACGCGCACGTGCACCTCGGGCTCGTCGACCGCGAGCGGCTCGCCGGATCCGCCGTGGTGGAGGTGCACGACCTCGGGTGGCTGCCCGCTGAGGCCGCGCGCTTCGCGGCGCTGCCGCCGGCCGGCGTGGCGGTCCTCATCGCGGGCCCCTTCCTCACCTCGCCCGGCGGCTATCCGACCGGCCGGTCATGGGCGCCCCAGGGCGCGGTGCGCGCGGTCGCCGACGAGCCTGGAGCGGACGCCGCGATCGGCGAGCTCGTGGCCCTCGGTGCGTCGCGCGCGAAGGTGACGCTGCACGCCGCGTTCCCCGACTTCGCTCCCGGGGTCCTGGAGCGGCTCGTCGCGGCCGCCCGGAGGGCGGGTCTACCGGTCGTGGCGCACGTCGAGGGACCCGGGCGCGCCGAGCGGGCGCTCGCCGCCGGCGTCGACACGCTCGCCCACGTGCCCTGGACCGAGCGGCTGCCCGATCCGCTGATCCGCGCCTTCGCCGCGCGCACGACCTGGATCTCGACCCTCGCCCTGCACACCGGCGCCGCCGGCCGCGCCGCCCGGCACAACGCCCGCCGGTTCCTCGCCGCGGGCGGTCGCCTGCGCTACGGCACCGACCTCGGCAACGGGCCGATCCCGGTGGGCGTCCATCCCGCGGAGGTGCTGGCCCTCGGCCGCGTCGGGCTCGAGGGCACCGCGCTCATCGCGGCGATGACGACCGACGCGACGCCCCTCCCTGTCGGCGCGGCCGTGTGGTCGCCCGCCCCGATGCCGTCCGACGCCGCCGGCGTCGCCGCCTGGTTCACCGGAGCCAGGCGGTTCGCGCCGGCCGATCTCGAGGAGCACCCATGACGTCCGACCTCGCCAGCAGGGCCGCGGAGCTCGACGCCGCGGATCCGCTCGCCGGCCTCCGGGATCGCTTCGAGCCGGCGCCCGACGTCGTCGCCTACCTCGACGGCAACTCGCTCGGCCGGCCGCTCGCCGTCACCGCCGACCGGATGGCCGCGTTCGTGCGCGAGCAGTGGGGCGGCCGGCTGATCCGGGGCTGGGACGAGGCGTGGATGGCGGAGCCGCAGCGGCTCGGCGACGAGATCGGGCGGATCGCCCTCGGTGCGGCTGCCGGGCAGACCCTGATCGGCGACTCGACGACCGTGCTGCTCTACAAGGCGGCCCGCGCCGCGCTCGCGGCCCGGCCCGACCGCCGCGAGATCGTGCTCGACTCGGCGAACTTCCCGACCGATCGGTACCTGCTCGCCGGCATCGCCGAGGAGCAGGGCCGGCGGCTCGTGGTGCTGGATCCGCCGGACGACGGCGGCGTGACGCCCGAGATGGTCGCGGCAGCGGTCGGGCCCGACACCGCCCTCGTGCTGCTCAGCCACGTGGCCTTCCGCTCCTCCTATCTGACCGATGCCGCGGCGATCACCCGCATCGCGCACGACGCCGGTGCGCTGGTGCTGTGGGACCTCAGCCACTCGACCGGCGCCGTGCCCGTCGAGCTCGACGCCTGGGATGCGGACCTCGCGGCGGGGTGCTCGTACAAGTACCTGAACGGCGGACCGGGGGCGCCGGCGTTCGTCTACGTCGCGCGCCGCCTGCAGGGCGAGCTGCGGCAGCCGATCCAGGGCTGGCTGGGCGCCGCGGATCCGTTCCTGATGGGGGAGCGGTACGAACCGGCCGAGGGCGTCCGCCGCTTCACGAGCGGCACGCCCCCGGTGCTCGGGATGCTGCCGATCGCCGACATGCTCGCGCTGCTCGACGAGGCCGGCATGCCGGCGGTGCGGGCGAAGTCCGAGGCGCTCACCGCGTTCGCGGTCGAGGTCGCCGACGCCTTGCTGGCACCGCTCGGGGTGCGGCTCGACTCGCCGCGGGACCCGGCACGGCGGGGGAGCCACGTGATGCTCGGCCACCCGCGCTTCGGGGAGCTCGTCGAGCGGCTCTGGGCTCGCGGCGTGATCCCGGACTTCCGGCCGCCCGACGGGCTGCGGATCGGGCTGTCGCCGCTCAGCACATCCTTCGTGGAGGTGCACGCGGGACTCTCGGTCGTGGGGGAGGAGCTCGCCACCGGATAAGGTGGAGTTCGCAACAAAAGGGAGGACTGCGATGGCGCAGGACACGCTCGGGGTAGCGATGGTGGGAGTCGGCTTCATGGGGGCCGCGCACTCCCAGGCCTGGCGGGTGGCGCCCGCCTTCTTCGATCTGCCGCTCGCGCCGCAGCGACGCGTGGTCGTCGGCCGGCGGCCGGACGCGACCGAGCAGGCAGCGTCCCGCTGGGGCTGGGATGAGGCGTCGACCGACTGGCGCAGCGTGCTCGAGCGTGACGACGTGCAGCTCGTCGACATCTGCACGCCGGGGGACAGCCACGTCGAGATCGCCATCGCGGCGCTCGAGGCCGGCAAGCACGTGCTCTGCGAGAAGCCCCTCGCGAACTCGGTCGAGGACGCCGAGCGGATGGCGGAGGCCGCCCGCGCCGCTGCCGAGCGCGGCGTCTTCGCGATGGTCGGCTTCAGCTACCGGCGCATGCCCGCGATCGGGCTCGCCAAGCGGCTCGTCGAGCAGGGCCGGCTCGGCGAGATCCGCCAGATCCGCGCCGTGTACCTGCAGGACTGGCTGAGCGACGCCGAAGCGCCGATGACGTGGCGCCTCGACAAGGCGCTCGCCGGCTCCGGCGCCCTCGGCGACATCGGCGCGCACGCCATCGACCTCGCGCAGCACCTCTCCGGCGACACCGTCTCGAGCGTCAGCGGCATCCTCGAGACCTTCGTGCACGAGCGGCCCCGGCTCGCCGAGCAGCGCGGTCTCTCGGGCGTCGCCGGCACCGAGCGCGGGCGCGTCACCGTCGACGACGCGGCGCTCTTCACGGCGCGCTTCGCCCGCGGCCCCATCGCGTCCTTCGAAGCGACCCGCTTCGCCACCGGGCGGAAGAACGCACTGCGGGTCGAGCTCTCCGGCTCGGACGGCGCGATCGCCTTCGACTTCGAGGACCCGAACGTCCTCCAGCTCTACGACGCCACGCTGCCGCAGGAGACCCTCGGCTTCCAGCGCATCCAGGCGACCGAGCCGGTGCATCCCTGGGCCGACGCCTGGTGGCCGGTCGGCCACGGCCTCGGCTACGAGCACGGCTTCGTGAACGAGGTCGCGGACCTCGTCGCGGACATCGGTGCGCGGCGGCAGCCGAGGCCCTCGTTCGACGACGGGCTGCAGGTGCAGCGGGTGCTCGACGCGGTCGAGCGCAGCGCGGCGAACGGCAGCGCCTGGACCATGGTCGACTCGGCGGGCGCCGAGGCGGGGGAGCGGAGGATGGGCTCGTGAGCGACGCGAAGCAGGCACTGGTCGTCCGAGGGGGCTGGTTCGGGCACGAGCCGGTCGAGGCGACGGAGGAGTTCATCCCCTTCCTGGAGGCGAACGGGTTCCAGGTGCGGGTCGAGGAGTCGACGGAGGTCTACGCGGACGCCGGCTTCATGGCCACCGTCGACCTCGTCGATGCAGACGATGACGATGTCGACGATCGAGACGGACGAGTTCCTCGGTCTGCGCGCGGCGATCGAGGCGGGGACCGGCATGGCCGGGTGGCACGGCGGCATCGCCGACTCGTTCCGGAACACCTCGCAGTACCTGCAGATGATCGGCGGCCAGTTCGCCGAGCACCCGGGCAAGCACCCCTCCGAGCGCAACGGGAACGGCGACCAGTCCGACAACTACGTGCCCTACACGATCGAGATCACCGACCTCGGCCGGCAGCACGAGATCACCGCCGGGATCGACGACTTCGACCTCGTCTCGGAGCAGTACTGGGTGCTGCACGACGACTACAACGACGTGCTCGCCACGACGACGCAGGCGGTGCGGCCGTGGGATCCGTGGAACCGGCCCATCACCTCCCCGGCGGTCTGGACGCGCCAGTGGGGCGAGGGGCGCATCTTCGTGTGCACCGCAGGGCACCACGTCGACATCCTGCGGAACCCGAACGTGCGCACGATCATCGAGCGCGGCCTGCTGTGGGCGTCCCGGTGAGCGCGCCGCTCCGCGTCGGCGTGATCGGCGTCGGCGTCATCAGCAAGCAGTACTTCGAGACGTTCCCGCGGCTCGCGAACCTCCGCCTCACCGCGGTCGCGGACCTGGACGTCGAGCGGGCCCGGGCGGTCGCGGCGGAGCAGGGCGTCGCCGCGCTGACGGTGCCGGAGCTGCTCGCATCCGACGACGTCGACGTCGTGCTGAACCTCACGATCCCCGCCGCGCACGTGCCCGTCGGCATGGATGCGCTCCGCGCCGGCAAGCACGTGTACGCCGAGAAGCCCCTCGGGCTCGATCCGGCGGAGGCCGCACCGATGCTCGCCCTCGCCGAGGAGCGGGGCCTCCGGGTCGGCAGCGCGCCGGACACCGTGCTCGGCACCGGCGTGCAGACCGCGCGCCGGCTGCTCGACGACGGCGCGGTCGGGGCCCCGCTGTCGGCGGCGGTCGCCTGGAGCAGCCCGGGCCACGAGCGCTGGCACCCGGCGCCCTTCTTCTACTACCAGCCGGGCGGGGGACCGCTGCTCGACATGGGGCCCTACTACCTGACGGCGCTCGTCACCCTGTTCGGGCCGGTCCAGCGGGTGTCCGGCACGAGCCGCCGGTCGCCGCGGGAGCGGAGCGTCGGGACCGGCCCGAACGCCGGGGCGCCGGTGCCGGTCACCGCGGACACGTCGATGGACGCGATCCTCGAGCACCGGGACGGCACGGTGTCGACCGTCTCGTTCTCGTTCGACATCTGGGCGACGCGGCGCCCGCTCTTCGAGGTCTACGGCACGGAGGGCACCATCGCGGTGCCCGACCCGAACCGGTTCGACGACCCGGTCGAGGTCTGGACCGCCGCGACGGGGGAGTGGCGCGCCGCCGGCGCGAACGCCGGCTACTCCGGCGCCGCGCGCGGCACCGGCCTCGCCGACATGGCCCGCGCCATCGAGACCGGCCGGCCCCACCGGGCCTCCGGCGACCTCGCGCTGCACGTGCTCGAGATCATGGCCGCAGTCACCGTGTCGAGCGAGACGCACACCGTCGTCGAGCTGCAGACGACCGTCGACCGGCCGGAAGCCGTGGCCGAGGGAGCCGACCCCGCGACCTGGTGAAGGCGCCGCTCAGGCCGTCGGGACGGCGCGATGCCGATCCTTGCGGATGAGCAGGAACCAGACGACCGCGGCGACCGCGGCGGTCGTGAGGGACGCGACGAGGAAGGCGGGGCCGTCCCCGGGCGGGCGGCCGGGATGGATCAGCATCTCGCTGCCGTCCAGCACGGCCATCGCGGCCAGGAGGATCGCTGCGTTGCCGGATGCGCGCCTCGGCGTCAGCCCCTTCGCCGGGGACGCGGATCGACCCCGGCGCACGAGGAACCGATGCCGTGCCCAGAAGAGCGCTGCCAGGAGTGCGAAGGCCAGGGCGAGCACCGCGGCCACACCGTCCCGGTCGAACAGCGAGGCCACCGTGAACAGCGCGGTCAGGTACCCCGCTGAAGCGGCCCGGCCGGACGCGGCCGTGTCCCGGCGCTCCGCGCCGGTCGTGATCACCGGGCGCCGAGGAGCCGGGCCGCCGCGGGCGCGACGCGGATGACGCCGGCGAGGAGCGCCGTGATCGCCATGGCGACCGCGGGTGCCGAGTCGCCGGGCCGTCCCGCGAGCAGCGCGACGGCCGAGAGCGCCGTGCACGCGATGAGGACCTGGAGCGAGACGGTCGACAGGCTGTTGCGGGACACGTCCGCCCCCTCCGCGAAGCGGCCCGCCGCGACGAGGCGGAGGTGCAGCACGACGGCTCCGGCGAGGATGCCGACGGAGAACACCGCCATCGCCGCGACGAAGTCGGACGCCTCGACGGTGCCGAGCACCCCGAACTGCACCGTGAGGTAGGCGCTGAGGCACACGAAGCCGAGCGCGCCGGTCGGCCGCGTGACGTCGTGGACACCGAGGGAACGGATCGTCGAACCGAGCTGGGACATCGGGAGCTCCTGGGGGAAGGAGAAGTGCCGCGACGTGGGAGCGCCGGCGACACCCAAGGGGGAGTGGTGGTGTCCCGAACCTACCGACCGCGGTCGGCGCCCGACAGGCCCCAGTTGGGGGCGCACGACCGTCCGGTGGCGCCCCGGTGCGGATGACGGAGGGCGCGGATAGCGTGCGGGAGTGAGCGAGGAGGGCGCCGCCTGGTCGGCGGAGGCGGTGGCCGCGCGGTCGCCGCGCCTACCGGATGGTGCTGCTCGGCACGGTCGTCTCGGCCCTGGGGGAGGGCCTCACGCTGCCGTTCCTGATCGTCTACCTGCACGGCGTGCTGAAGGTGAGCCTGCCGGTGGCGGGCGTCGTGGTGGCGCTGTCCGCCGCGGCCCAGATCGCGGCGACGACGATCGGCGGCCCGCTAGGGGACCGGCTCGGTCTCGGCCGCGTCGTCTTCGCCGGCCTGGTCGTGCAGGCAGCTGGCACGGCCCTGCTCGCCACGCGGGCGGGACTCGGCGTCGCCGTGATCGGCGTCGTCCTGATGGGCGCCGGGGAGGGCTCGATCTGGCCGGCGCTGAACGGCCTCACCGCACTGCAGGTGCCTCCGGGGGAGCAGTCGCGGGCCTTCGCGCTCCGCTTCGGGCTCAACAACGGCGCCCTCGGGCTCGGTGCCCTGGTCGCCGGCTTCCTCGTGTCGGTCGCCGATCCGGACAGCTTCCGCCTGATCTACACCGTCGACGCCCTCTCCACCGTCGCCTTCGCCGTGCTGGTGGCGGTCGGGCTGCGCCGCACGCCCGGGTTCGGCCCGGCCGCGGTCCGCGCCCCGAGCGCGACGGCTCGGCCGGGCTACGGGGCCGTGCTCACCGACCGTCCCTTCGCCGCCTACCTGGTGCTCGGGCTGGCGATGGGCGTCTTCGGATACGCGCAGCTGAACGGTCCGTGGGCGGCGTTCGTCACGGGCCACGGGGGAGCGGGCACCCGCGTCGTCGGCCTGGGCTTCGCGGCGAACACGGCGGTGATCGTGGGGCTGCAGCTGCCGGTCGAGCGGCTCACCCGGCGCCTCCGGCGCAGCCGCCTGCTGCTGGCGACCTGCCTGACCTGGGCAGCGGCGTGGACCGTCAGCGGTCTCGCGGCACTGCCCGCCCTGCATGGCCCCGTCGCCGACATCGGTTTCATCGCCTCGGTCGCGATCTTCGGGCTCGGCGAGACGTTCCTCAGTCCCGTCGCCGGCGTCGTCCCGAACGCGCTCGCGCCCGACGCGCTCCGCGGCCGCTACAACGCCCTCGCGGGTTCGACCATCCCGGTCGGGGCGCTGATCGGGCCGCCGCTCGCCGGACTGGCACTGGCCGGCCCGCAGCCGGCCGTCTGGGCCGTGCTGATCACCGGAGGCGCGCTGGCCTGCGCCGCGGGCGCCCTGGTCGTCGGGCGGCTCCTCCCGGCGGGCGTCGATCGACCTGCGGTGTGACGGCGCCGGGCCGCGAGAGGTGCCCCGAGGAGTGCCCTCGCCATCTGACCTGACATAATGTGCATTATCGGCGCTTCAGAACGAGTCCCTGATCGTCCAGCCGATAATGCCTCTTATGTCAGGTCGTCCGTCGCGCCGAGGATCAAGCCGTCGACCGTACTGTGACCGCCATGGCTGATTCCACGCGCTGGGGACCTCCCGCGGTCGATCCGATGAACCTCCGGTCGATGCTCATGCTGGACGTGGCGCGCGAGATGATGCTCGACCCGGACTGGTCGCACAAGGGGCTCGCGGTGACGATGCGGGACCCGGGGGAACCGGATGCGCCGGCCATCACCTTCCTCGGCGTCAACGACCCGCGCGCGATCCTCGAGGTCGCAGAAGGCCGGCTCGACGTGGCGACGCTGAACCCGGTGGCGATGCTGGCGATGGCACGACGCGGTACCGGACCGTTCGCGGCGCCGCTCGCCCTCTCGACCATCGCGGTGCTCCCCCATCTCGACCAGCTGGCCTTCGCCGTCGCCGACCGGCTCGGGTTCGGAAGCCTCGCCGACGTCGCGGCGGCACGGTATCCGCTCCGCGTCTCCGTGCGCGGCTCGCTGGACGAGGTGACGAGCATGTCCGTCGACGTCGTGCTCGGCACCTACGGCTTCAGCCTCGCCGACATCGTGTCCTGGGGCGGGACGATCTCCTACGACCAGCCCATGCCGAACCACCCGTCCCGGCTCGGGCGGCTCGCGTCGGGAGACCTCGATGCGATCTTCGAGGAGGGCACGATCATCTGGGTGGACGACGTCGCGGCCGCCGGCGCATCCGTTCTGCCGATCGACGAGGAGCATCTCGTCGCGCTCGAGGCGATCGGGTTCCGGCCGGCGGTGCTCGACGTCGCGAGCCATCCCTCGCTCGGCCGCGACGTCCCGACCGTCGACTACAGCGGGTGGCCGCTCTACTGCCGCACCGACGCCTCCGACGACCTCGTCCGGCGCTTCTGCGCCGCGCTCGAGCAGGCGAAGGACCGCATCGTCTGGCGCATCGGGCCCGCCCACCAGCCCCCGCTCCCCCTCGCCGACATGGTGCGGGAGTCGCCGTCCACGCCCTTTGACGTGCCGCTGCATCCCGCGGCCCGCGCGTACTGGACCGAGCGGGGCTACACGGCGGGGTGACCGCTCACGACTCCAGCGGTCCTCGGACGATCCTGTCGAGCGCCTCAGCGGACACGCGGGCGATGCTGACAGAGCCCTGTGAGGCGCGTGGTCAGTGCTCCGGCACGGTGCGCTGCCGGGCCGCCCCGGAGGCGAGGCCGGCCGCGACGATGAGCACGAGCACGGCGAAGAGGGCGTGCAGCAGGCCGATCGACTGGCCGAGGAACCCGATGACCGGCGGCCCGACGAGGAAGGCGCAGTAGCCGATCGTCGCGACGGCGCTGACGCTCGCGGCGGCCTTGCGTGGATCGTCCGCGGCCGCGGACATGCCGACGGGGAAGCCGAGGGCCGCGCCGAGGCCCCAGAGCACGGTGCCGACGATCGCGACCGCGGTGCTCGGCACGAGGATGACGAGCAGGAGCCCGGCGATGGCGAGCACGGCGGAGGCGCGCAGCACGGGCACCCGCCCGAACCGATCGAGCACGAACACGCCGCCGACGCGGCCGACGGTCATCGCGGCGACGAAGACGCCGAAGATCGCGGCGCCCGCCGCGTGGGTGACCTGGTGGCCGTCGACCATCGCGAGGGCGAGCCAGTCGTTCGCGCTGCCCTCCGCGAAGGCCATGCCGAGCACGATGACGCCGACGAGCAGGACGCGCGGGTCCCGCCAGACCGCGAGCCGGCTGCGCCAGCCGTGCTCTGCGGCGTCCGGATGGTCGCTCGACTCGGGCTCCGCGGGCTGGAGGTACCGCACGAGCACGAGGGTGACGACGATCGCCCCGACGCCGACCACGGTCAGGTGCGCGACGAGCGGGACCCCGACGAGGATGAGCAGCGCGCCGAGCCCGGCGCCGAGCACCGTGCCGAGGCTGAACGCCGCGTGGTAGAGCGGCATCAGGGTGCGGCCGATCGCCCGCTCGTTCGCGGCCCCGGAGAGGTTCATCGCGACGTCGGTGGTGCTCGTGCCCGCGCCGAGGACCGCGAGCGCCACGGCGAACGCCCAGAAGCTCGGCGCGAGGGCCGCGACGAGCCCGATGGCGATGATCGCGACCGCGCCGATCGAGTAGCACCACGCGATCGTGCGGGTGGCGCCGACCCGGGCGACGAGGTGGCTCGAGCCGAGCAGCCCGAGGATCGAGCCCACGGCGATGGCGAAGATCAGCAGGCCCATCTCGTCCGTGCTCGCGTGCAGCAGGTCCCGCACCTCGGGCACGCGGCTCACCCAGGTGGCGAAGCCGAAGCCGGCGAGGGCGAAGATCGTGAAGACGGCGTTGCGCCAGCGCACGAGCTCCGGCGCCGTCCGGGTGCGGGCCGGGGTCTCGGTGGTCATCGAGGACGACGCTACCGGAGGGTTCCGAGCCCCTCCCGGATGAGCGCAGGGAGGTCGTCGGGCTCGTACCGCTCCCCCGAGGCCTCGAGCTCGGCTGCCGTCCACCACCGCGACGCGACGATGTCGACCCGCTCGTCCGGCATCCATCCGGCGTCGCTCGGCTCGAACCGCCCGGTGCGGAGCGCGAACCACGCCCAGTGGCCGAGCTCGTACGGGTGCCAGGCCTGCTCGACCTCCGCATGGACGATCCGGAACGGGTCGCCGAGCGCGTCGATCTCGAACCCGGTCTCCTCCCGGAGCTCCCGCACGCCGGCGGCGCGGAAGTCCTCCCCCGGGTCGACGCCGCCTCCGGGCGTGATCCAGCGGGGCGGCAGGTCGTGGGACTTCCCGAACGTGAGGAAGAGGAGCACCGCGTCCTGCTCGTCCGCGACGATCAGGCGCGCGGTCGAGCGCTCCGTCATTCGCCGGGGACCGGCGTGAAGCCGCTCGTGTCCCCGACGAACCGGGTGTGGGTCGAGGGCACCGGCTCGACCGCGGCCGCCGCGACCTCGACCGCGAACTCCTCCACGGTGTAGAGGCGGCCCGCGGCCTCGCGGCGCGCGGAGATGGCGCCCGGGTTGGCCCGCTCGAGCAGCTTCGCGGTGATCGTGCCCTCGATCATGTCGCCGGAGACGACGACGAGCTCGATGCCCGCCTGCTCCAGGTCCGGGATGAGGGACCGAAGCGCGTCCTCCCCGGCCCGCTTGCTGCGGGCGACCGGCTCGTACTCCGGCATCGTGGGCGTCGTGGCGATGAAGTGCGCCTGGTGGCTCGTCACGAAGACGATGCGGGACCCCGGCGCGAGCAGCGGCCGGGCGAGCTCCACGGCGCGCACCTGGGCGTCCCGGTTCAGCTGCAGGGCGTAGTCCTCGGCCATCCCGGACTCCATGCCGCCCGAAGCGTTCAGCACGAGCACGTCGAGCCCGCCCCACTCCTGCCGGATGCGGTCGAAGAGCGCGGCGACGGCCGCCTCGTCGGTGAGGTCGGCCCGGATGGCGAGCGCGGAGCCCCCCGCGGCGGTCACGTCCCCGACCAGCTGGTCGGCCCGCCTGGCCTTCCGCTCGTCGCGGTAGTTCACGACGATGGAGGCGCCGGCCGCCGCCAGAAGCCGTGCGGTGTCGGCCCCGATGCCTCGCGAGGAACCGGTGATCAGGATGCGCTTCCCGGTGAGGGAGCCCGGAGCTGGAGGGTTCGTCACCCGTTCGACACTACCGGCCGCTCCCCCGGTGCTACCGTTCGAAGACCAATCGGTCAGGAGACGGTGATGGTGCCTGATCTGCTCAGCTCGGCCTGGATCGCGTGGCTCGCGATCGGGGTCGCGGCCGTGGTCCTGGAGCTGCTGACCCTCAACCTCGTGTTCCTCATGATCGCGGCCGGCAGCCTCGTCGGTGGCCTCGGCGCCTGGGCGCTCGGCCTGCCGTGGCCGCTGCAGATCCTGGCGGCTGCCGGGCTGTCCGCCGTCCTCCTGATCGTCCTCCGCCCGCTTCTCCTGCGTCGGCTCGTCCGAGGGGATGCCCGCGCGCTGACGAACGTCGACGCCCTCGTCGGCATGCCGGCTCGTGCCCTCGACCGCTTCGCCGACGGCACCGGGTTCGCCCGTCTCGACAACGGCGAGACGTGGACCGCGAGGCTGCATCCGTCCTACGAGCACGAGGACGTGCCGCTCGGCACCCGCCTCGCGGTCGTGGCCGTCACCGGGGCGACCGCCGTGGTCGCTCCCATCCCCGCCGGCGCCGAGGCGCCGCGACCCAGAGGAGATCATCCGTGACCGCGACCTTCGTCCAGCTGTTCCTGATCGTGCTGGCGGTCCTCGTCGCCCTCCTCGTGATCGTGGTGCTCGTGCGCTCGGTCCGGGTCGTCCCGCAGGCCAGGGCCGGGGTCGTCGAGCGCCTCGGCCGGTATCAGAAGACCCTCCTGCCGGGACTGAACCTCCTCGTGCCGTTCGTCGACCGGGTGCGCCCGATGATCGATCTCCGCGAGCAGGTCGTCTCCTTCCCGCCGCAGCCGGTGATCACCGAGGACAACCTCGTCGTCTCGATCGACACGGTCGTCTACTTCCAGGTCACCGACGCCCGTGCCGCGACCTACGAGATCGCGAACTACCTCGTCGCCGTGGAGCAGCTCACGACCACCACGCTTCGCAACGTGGTCGGTGGCCTGAACCTCGAGGAGGCGCTCACCAGCCGCGACAACATCAACGGGCAGCTGCGGGTCGTCCTCGACGAGGCGACCGGCAAGTGGGGCATCCGCGTCAACCGCGTCGAGCTGAAGTCGATCGAGCCGCCGCACTCCATCCAGGACTCGATGGAGCAGCAGATGCGCGCGGAGCGGAGCCGCCGTGCGCAGATCCTCACCGCGGAGGGCACGAAGCAGGCCGCCATCCTGCAGGCCGAAGGGGCGCGGCAGTCCGCGATCCTCGAGGCGGAGGGCGAGGCGAAGGCCCGCGTGCTTCGCGCCGAGGGCGAGGCGAAGGCCATCACCACGGTGTTCGAGGCCATCCACGCGGGCCGGCCCGACGGTCCGCTGCTCGCCTACCAGTACCTGCAGACGCTGCCCCGCATCGCCGAGAACCCGTCGAACAAGCTCTGGATCGTGCCCTCGGAGCTCACCGAGGCGCTGAAGGGCATCGGCGGGGCGTTCTCCCGCGGCATCCCGGACGGCTCGGCGCCTGCTGCGCCGACCGCCGACGGACCGTCCTCGGTCCGGCCGCCGGAGCAGGCCGCCACCCCTGCCGCTGCGCCCGCGACGGCTCCCACCGCCTCCTGAGGTGACCCGGACCGCCTGGTTCGCCGGGCCGCTCCCCCGCGTCCTCGCCCACCGGGGGTTCGCGCTGCGAGCACCGGAGAACTCGCTGTCGGCCTTCCGCGACGCGCTCGAGGCCGGGGCGACGCACCTCGAGACCGACGTGCGCGCCACCGCGGACGGCATCGCGGTGCTCGCGCACGATCCGCAGCCCGCCGGCTGGACCGCCCCCATCGGGAAGACGGTCCTCGTCGATGTGATGGACGAGCATCCGGCGGTCCCGACCCTCGGAGCGGCGCTCACCTCGTTCCCCGACGCGCGGTTCAACATCGACGTGAAGGACCCGCGCGCCGCCGCCCCAGTCGCCGCTGCGGTGCGGGCCGCGAAGGCGCAGGACCGGGTGCTGATCACCTCGTTCCGCACGATGCGGCGTCGCGCCGCCCTGCGCGGGCTCGGGCCGGTCGCGACCTCGGCGTCGAGCGAGCAGGTCGCCGCGGCGGTCGCCGGTCTGCGGCTGCGGTCCACCCCGCTCGTGCGCGCCGCGCTCGCGGGCACCGACGCCGTGCAGATCCCCGAGCGCCTCGCCGGGCTCGACGCCACGGCTCCCGCCGTGATCGACCGGTTCCACGCCGCCGGCGTCGAGGTGCACTTCTGGGTGATCAACGACCTCACGCGGATGCGGGAGCTCGTCGCCCGGGGCGCGGACGGCGTCGTGACCGACCGTCCCGACCTGGCGGCGTCGCTCCTCCGCTGAGGCCCCCCGCGCGCTATCAGCGGGATGAGACGTGCATGGGAGAGGTCTGGGAATCAGCGAACCTGGGAAGTGCCCGCTCCGAACGCCCGTTATACCGGAGGCCGGGGAACGAGAGGGGTTTACACATGGCGGATCGCAGTCTTCGAGGCATGCGGCTCGGAGCGCAGAGCATGCAGAGCGAGGAAGGGGTCGTCTTCTCGGAGCGGCAGGTGCGGCAGTACCGCGCAGCCGACGGGAGCGAGTTCTCCGTGACGTTCGCGGCCGACGCCGAGATCCCTGAGCGCTGGACGAACGCGAAGTCGGGCCTGGAAGGGCAGCTGCTCGAGGCGGACGGGTCGCTCGCCGACTCGACCGTCAAGGAGACGAAGCCGGCTCGCACCCACTGGGACATGCTGCTCGAGCGGCGCACGCGTGCCGAGCTCGAGGAGCTGCTGGAGGAGCGCCTGCAGTACCTGCGGGCGCGCCGCGGCAAGACCGGGGACAAGAAGGCGTCCTAGTCGAGATCGTCGACGAGCGAGGGCGGCCCTGAGGGGTCGCCCTTTTTCGCGTCCCGGGCCTCGGGGAATGTCCCGGGCGTAGGGCGCCACACCGCGACCCGGCCTACGGCGAGCACGGATGCCGACGGCCGGGACGCGGGGCGAGGGCCGGGCGATGCGGTCAGTGATCCGGGGTGGGAGACGGTGTCGGCCGCGGTGACGGTGTCGCCGGCGACTCGACCGGGGCCGGCGTCGACCTCGTGGGAGCGGACGTCGGCGTCGGCTCGACGGGTGCCGGGGTCGAATCGGTGGGAGCCGGGGTCGGGACCGCGGACGAAGCCGGGGCTGCCGCCGGCAACGGCGTCCTGGACGAGGAGGGCGACGACAGGGTCGGCACGGGCAGCACCTCCTTGCTCCTCGCGACGTCGACCGCGACGCCGTCCTGCAGAGTGATGCGGAAGGGATTGGACCTCTTGAGCAGCTGCGCGCAGCCCAGGTTGTCGTAGCTGCCCGCCAGCCGCGCGCCCAGGAAGGTGTACAGGCTGCTGGCGCTCGCGTCAGGGGACGGAGCCGGCAGGAACACGCTCCGGTCGAGCTGCATGCGAGCCCACCCGTGCTGGGTCATCTCCCGGCAGTACCCCGCCGGCGACTGCCCGCGATCGCTCCGGATCGAGGGCATGTCCACCCCGGCGCGGTACGCATCGGTCTTGGTGCGGCTCCGATGTCCATCCCCGTCGAGCACCATCGGGTCGTTCAGGGGCACCAGAGCGGACGGGGCCGGCTGACGGGCTGCTGCCTGCAGCTCGTCGAGCGCGAGCGAGTTCGACGGTCGCAGCGCGTTCCCGAGATCGGGCGCCGTCCAGGGCTTGCAGCCGATCGCGGGGTCGATCTTGTTGTCGACGAGCCCGTTGTCGCTCGCGTTGGTCAGCACCACGCCGTTCGGGAGCCGTTCCGCGTTCGCGACCGTGGCCTGCGCTGTGCGACCGCCGACGGCGAAGTACGCGCTGGTCACGTTGTCGCTCTGGTCCTGGTCCACGATGCCGAAGTCCCGGGTGGTCGGGCAGAGCTGACCGTCGGTACCGCGCCCGAGGGCGGGCACGACCAGATGGCCGGATCGGACTGCGGCGTTCGCCGCCGCGAAGAACGCCGGCGCGTTGCAGTACGCGTACTGGCCGAACAGGCCACCGGCGGCTCCGTTCACGCAGCGGGCCGCCCCCAGGTCCCGGTTCGTCCCTCGGAGGTGCAGGTCGTCGCCGTTGAAGCCGAACCAGATGCCGACGACGCGGTGCTTCGGCAGCTTCGGGACCGTCGGGCGGATCGCGGGGTGCGTGCCCTTGGTGATGACCAGCGGCGTGTAGTTGGCGACCTGGCCCGTCCGGGTGTCGATCACGGTGGCCTGCACGAACGCGGAGTGCCCGGGGTCCGTCTCGGTGCATCCGTCGCCGGAGAGCACGTAGGGCGTGGCGAGGCCGCGGGCGGACAGGGGGTGGGCCGGCACGGACAGCCCGCACCGCACGGGGTCGTCCGCTGCGTTGGCTCCGGACGGCCGGAGGCCGGCGACGGCGACGGCGACGATCGCGCAGATCACGAGGAGAACGAGCACTCCGCCGAGCGCTCTCCGTGGCGACGATGGGTTCCTGGGCACAGTGGACTCCTTCTCGCTCGGCCGCGCCGGGTGGGTGCGCGCGCCGGTCGTTCCGTCCGCAGCCGTCGGGAGGCCACGGCAGGGTCTGCACGGTACGCAGGATCACAACCGATCCATTGCAATCCGCCGGTGTGTCGTCGTGTCGGTGCCCCAAGAGGTGCGGGTTGTGCTAGCCGAATCCTTCACCCTCTGGATGAGGGAGAGGTCGTTCTCGCCGGTCATCCGTGACACGCCCCGTCCTCGGCGCGGCCGCTCGCGGCCGGTGGCGTTACCGTGCCTGGGATCGGCCTCGCGCCGAAGCGGAGGGAGTCGTGTGCAGTTCCACGACCACGACCACGAGCACGACCCGCGGCCCGTCGTTGCCCCCAGGCATCGGGAGCCGCACGGGGCGGCGGCCGTCGGGACGCCCGTCCACTCCGGTCCCGGAGCAGGCATCGGTGCGCCGCAGCATTCCCGTGCCGTCTCCGCGCTGCTCGCCGATCCGCGACGGAGCCGTACCGCTCGCGTGCAGCGACCCGTGGGCTCCCCCGGTCGCGGAGATCAGGTACCGGTCCCGGCTCCTCCGCCCCGGAGGACGGCGATGGGGCAGTCCCCGGAGTGGGGCGCCGCTGCCGGGTTGAACACCCAGCAGATCGTCGCGCTCGTCCGCGCGCGGCGAGACCATCGGCCCGGGACAGGCGTGGGTGGTGCGACCCGCGAGCCCCCCGAGCGAGGACCTGGCCACGATCAGCCGCCGGACGTCCCGGCCCGTTCCCCCCGACGGCCCTCCTGGCCGACCGAAGGGCACACCGTCGCCCGCCTCGGTTCGGACGGCGAAGGGCGATGGCCCGCGGGGCTCCCGGAACCTCGGCCCGCCCGCACGGGGCCGGTCCAGGTGGTGCCCACCGTCCTCGCACCGAGCCTGCTGGGAACGACCGGCAGCGCGGACGGCCTGGCCGGCCATGCCGTGCCCGAGCGCCTCGGCCACACCGGATTCGCGCCTCGACTCGCCCCCGCGGCTTCTCCCGGCCAGGGCCAGCACAGGCCGGCCGGTGCATCCTCGACGGCGTCCCTTCCTCGCTCCGGCCCGGAGGCGGACGGCGGATGGGCCGAGGTCCGGTCGCAGTGGGCGGAGCCGGGACGTGAGCGGCTGCTCTCGCGCATCGGAACCATGCCGACGGTGGCCGCTGCCCTCACCGCGCTGGCGGGCGTCGTGCTGCTCTCAACGGCCGTCCCCGCTCAGCCGCCGGCGCCGAGGCACGGCGAGCAGACCGCCTCGAAGGTCGGGGTCACCACCGTGGCGGAGTGGGAGCGTGCCGCACCCGCCGCCGCCCCGTCGGGCGGCCCGGCACCCTCGGCGGCGCACGCTCGGTAGTCAGCGCCTGGGACGGCGCGCCCTGCCGCCCGACCGTCCTCAGCGGCGACGCCGGAGGGGCCGGGCCCGAAGCGCGAGCAGCAGCGGCAGCAGGCCGCCGAGGACGGCGATCGTGGCGCCGAGCCCGACGCCGAAGGCGACGGCGGGTGTCGTCCCCACCGCCAGCGGCACGACGTCGGTGTGGACGTCGGTCGTGAACCCCGGCGCCGCGTAGATGGTCGCGCCGGTCGGGTCGAGGAACGTCGTCGAGGCGACGGTCGACACGCTGACGACCGACCGCCCGGTCTCGATGGCCCGCAACCGGGCGATCGCCAGCTGCTGCTGGTTCTCCTCGGTGTGGCCGAAGTCCGCGTTGTTGGTCTGGGCGACGAGCACCTGCGCGCCGTCCGCCACGGATCCGGTCATCAGGCCGTCGTCGACGATGTCGAAGCAGATGTCGACGCCGACCGGCACCGTGCCCACCTTCATCACCGAGGAGCGGGTGCCGGGCGTGTAGTCGCGGCCGATCAGCTTCAGCAGGTCGGGGGCGAACGGCGTCCAGAAGGCCCGGTCCGGCACGTACTCGCCGAACGGCACCGGGTGCACCTTGTCGTAGATCGCGGCGATCCCCCGGTTCGCCTCCCACAGCAGCGAAGAGTTGTAGTACCGGCCGTCCCGCTGCGTGATCGCCCCCGCGAGCAGGGGCGCACCGGTGAGCACGCTGACGCTGTTGAAGGTCTGCAGGATCGCGGGGTTCGCGTACGGGTCGTTCTCGCTCGCCCCTTCCGGCCAGACGACGAGCTGGCTGCCCGAGCCGGCCGCCTTCAGCGACGCCGTGGCGGTGACGGCGAGGTTCTTCGCGGGATCGTTCTGCTGGTCGAAGTAGCCGGCGTGCGTGTCCGGCTGCACCGAGGTGATCCGCATCACGCCCGCCTCCGTCGGCCGGAACGGCGGGATCGCGAGCAGCAGGCCGGCCGCGACGGCGATCGCCAGCAGTCGCGGGAGCAGGTGCTCGCCGCGGGGACGCGGCTCGATCGGGGCGAAGCCGCCGCGCGGCTCGACGAGGCACGCGAGCGCGAACGCGGTGAGCCACGCGAGCAGGAACGAGAGCCCGGACAGCCCGAACCAGGCGGCGAGCGGCGCGAACGGGCTGGTCGACTGGCTGAGCGCGATCCTGCCCCAGGCGAACCCGCCGTACGGAGCGGTGCCGGCGACGACCTCGCGGCAGGTCCAGGCCGCGGCGACGAGAAGCGGCGTGACCCCGATCCGCCCCCACCGCGACGGCCACAGCAGCGGGACGGAGCGGTACGCGAGCGCGATCAGTCCCCCGCCGATCGCCATCTCGAGCGCCTGCAGGGTGCCGAGGGCCAGCAGCGGGGCGGCGCCGAGGAACAGGGTGACCCAGCCGATCAGGGTGAACCAGAAGGCCAGGGCTCCCGCGAACGCGACGAGCAGCCCCGTCCAGAACCCGCGGCCGCGCAGGGCGGCGAGCATGCCGCCGACCCCGACGAACGCGAGCACCCACACGTTCGGTGCCGGGAACGCGAACGCGTAGAGCCAGCCCGAGATCGCGGACAGCAGCAGCGCAGGGAGCAGCGCGAGCGAGTAGGGGGGCCGCTCAGCGGCCGGCCGGCGACGCGCCCGCACCGGCGGCGCCGGCACGGCCGGCGCCGGGGGCCGTTCCTCGAGGGCCGTCATCCGACGCTCGAGTAGGCGACGATCCCCCGACGGATGGCGTCGAGCGCCTGCCGGGCGGTGCGGGACGTCTGGCCCTCGGCGACCTGCGACACCTGGTCGAGCAGGTCGATCACCTGCTTGGTCGAGCGGACGAAGTCGCCGGCCTGCAGGTCGGCCTCACGGAGCACGGCGTCGAGGGCGCCACCGCGCGCCCAGCGGTGCATGGCGCTGACGAGACCCACCGAGGGCCGGTCCGAGCCCGGCAGGTTCTGCGAGCGCTCGAGGTCGTCGAGCCGTTCCCACAGGCCTTCGAGGCGGTTCCACGCGTCGCGGAAGGGCCCCTTCGGCAGCCACCGCTCGTTCACGATCCCCTCCTCGCGGCGGGGCTCGAAGACGAACGTGGTGGCGAGGGCCGCGACAGCGGGCACGTCGAGGCCGTTCCAGACGCCGCGCCGGAGGCTCTCGGCGAGCAGCAGGTCGCGCTCCCCGTAGATGCGGGCGAGCATGCCGCCGTGCTTCGTCATGACGACCCGGCCGTCGTCGACCACGCGCAGGTAGTCGAGCCCGATCAGCACCTCGGTCACGCGGTCGAAGATGCGGGCCACCGCGCCGGTGCGCGTGGCGATCTGGCCCTGCAGCGCCTCCGTCTGCCGCTTCAGCCGCCACCAGCGCTCCGCCCAGCGGGAGAGCTCGTCCCGGCGGGGCGACGAGTGCGCGGGGTGGGCCTTCAATCGGCGGCGGAGGGCGATCAGCTCGCGCTTGCGGCGTTCCCGCGACTTCGCGGACTGGTCCCCCGGCCGGGCTCCCGCCCGCTCGAGCTCGGCGATCTCGCGGCGGAGCGCCGCGTACTCGGTGACATCGCCGAGCGTGCCGGTCTCGTCCTGCATCGCGCGCTCGTAGCCGGCGAGGGACTCCTCCTGCTGCCGCACCTTCCTGGCGAGGTCGACGACGGCGCGGTCCGCCTGGAACTGCGCGAACGACGACTCGAGGATGGTCCTCGTGCGGTCCCGCCCGAACCGCTCGATGAGGTTCACCGCCATGTTGTAGGTCGGCCGGAACGAGGAGTTCAGCGGGTAGGAGCGCCGCGAGGCGAGGGAGGCGACCGACTGGGGGTCGAGTCCCTCCTGCCAGAGGATGACGCTGTGCCCCTCGACGTCGATCCCGCGGCGCCCCGCGCGTCCGGTGAGCTGGGTGTACTCCCCCGGCGTGATGGGCACCCGGGCCTCACCGTTGAACTTCTCGAGCTGCTCGAGCACGACGGTGCGGGCCGGCATGTTGATGCCGAGCGCGAGGGTCTCGGTGGCGAAGACGACCTTCAGCAGCTTCTTCTGGAAGAGCTCCTCGACGACCTCCTTGAACGCCGGGAGCAGCCCGGCGTGATGGGCGGCGAGCCCGCGCTGGAGGCCCTCGAGCCAGTCCCAGTAGCCGAGCACCGCGAGGTCCTCGTCGAGGAGGGTCCGGCAGCGGTCCTCGACGATCTCGCGGATCTCGGCCCGCTCGTCAGCCGCTCGTCAGCCGGATGCCGTCGCGCATCGCCTGGCGGACCGCCGCGTCGCAGCCCGCGCGGCTGAAGATGAAGAAGATCGCCGGCAGCAGGTTCCGGTCCGCAAGCAGGTCGACCACGTCGCTGCGCGGCATGCCGAAGCGCTGCGGGCGGGGGCCGTTCCTGGGGCCGCCCCGGCCGTTGCTCGGGGGCGTCCTGCTCGGGATGCGGGTGATCTCCGCGAACTCGGGGTTCAGGCGCGGCGCCCCGCCCGCGGCCGCGTGCTTCGCGTCGAAGAGGTCGACGAGCCGGCTGCGGATGAGCACGTGCTGATCGAGCGGTACCGGGCGCTCCTCGGAGACGATGACCCGGGTGTCGCCCCGCACGGCGTTCAGCCAGTCGCCGAACTCCTCCGCGTTCGAGACGGTGGCGGAGAGGGACACGAGCCGCACCTCCTGCGGGAGGTGGATGATCACCTCCTCCCACACGGGACCGCGGAAGCGGTCCGCGAGGTAGTGCACCTCGTCCATCACGACGTACTTCAGGTCGGTGAGCAGGTCGCTGCCGACGTAGAGCATGTTGCGGAGCACCTCGGTGGTCATCACCACGACGCGGGCGCGCGGGTTCACCGCCGTGTCGCCGGTGAGCAGCCCGACCGAGTCCGGTCCGTACATCTCGGCGAGCTCGTTGTACTTCTGGTTCGACAGCGCCTTGATCGGCGCCGTGTAGAAGACCTTCTCGTGCGCGGTGCCCATCGAGAGGAACACGGCGAACTCGGCGACGATCGTCTTGCCGGCCCCGGTCGGCGCGGCGACGAGGACGCTCTCGCCGTCCTCGAGCGCGACGCAGCTCTGCACCTGGAACGGGTCGAGCTCGAAGGCGAGCTGGTCGCGGAAGGCCTGCACCCCCGGGTGCTCCGGCGCGCTGCCGCGACGCGGCGTAGCGCTCGGCAGGTGAGGGCGAGGGAGGCGTCAGCGGCCACGCCGTTCGGACGGCACTCTCCAGGTACGCGGCTGACAGGCGGCCGCCTCCCGGCGGTCCAACCGCCGGTCGTGGATGACGGCGACGCCGACAGCGGCGAAGAAGAGCGCGACCATGCGGCAGCGCGAGCAGCAGCATGGAGATCACGTCGGCCGACGGCGTCGCGAGCGCCGTGAAGATCGATCGTCGCGAGCAGCGCGAACCGCCAGGCCTTGAGGATGGCGTCTTCCGCGCGGACAGCCGTGCGAAGTTGATGATCACGAGGAAGACCGGCAGGACGAACGCGACACCGACGATGAGCATCAGCCGGAGCGCGAAGTCGAGGTACTCCTTCGCCGTCGAGCAGGGAGGCGCTGTTGCCCGGTGCGAACGAGATCATCAGCACGACGATGTGCGGGATCACGAACCAGCCGGCGGCGCATCCGGCGAGGAACAGCGGCACCGCGCTGAAGAAGAAGCCGAAGACGAACTTCTTCTCCTGGCGCGTGAACGCCGGGGTGATGAACGCGAAGATCTGATAGAGCCAGATCGGGCTCGTGATCACGATCGCCGGAGATCAGCGCGATCTCGAAGCTCACATCGAACGCGCTCGTGACGTTCGTGAAGTTCAGCTTCGCCAGCAGACCGTCACCCGCGCCCGTTGATCGGCGCGCTCATCAGCAGCAGGATCTGGTCGACAGGAACCAGCCGATGACGGCCCGACGACGATGCCGAGCGCTGCACGCATCAGCCGCTTGCGCAGCTCGATGAGGTGCTCGACGAGCGGCATGCGCCGCTCGGCGTTGCGGACCTGCGTGGCGTCGCCACGCGGATCAGCTCCGGTTGGGGCCCGGCGTCCGGGAGTCGGACTCCTTGGGCGGCTCGGCCGTGTAGTACACCGGCTCCGCGGTCGTCGTCCCGCGGTCCTTGGCAGGTCTGCTTGCTGTCGTCGCGGACCTCGTCGACCTCCTTCTTGAAGATCTTGATCGACTGTCCGAGGCCCTTGGCGAACATGGGCAGGCGCGTGGCGCCACCGAAGAGGATCAGCACCACGACGGCGATGATGACGAAGTGCCAGAAACCGAGTGAGTCCGAGGCAGGCATGATGTGCTCCTGTCCGGCCCGTCGTCGGGCCCGCTCGGCGCCGAGTCTAAACCGCTCGTACCGCTATTCGGTGCAGCGGCGGCATCGGTTCGGTCACCGGTACCGGGCGGCTCCGGCGGCGGCCCAGTCGGCGACGGTGCGCCGCGCCTCCTCGGGCTCGATCACCTGGACGAGGCCCGATCGCTGGGTGACGAGCCGCTTCAGGCCGTGCAGGTGCGAGATGCGCAGGCGCGTGCGCACCCAGCCGCGCCGCTTCGCCGGCTCCAGCACCGGCCGGTCGCCGAGGTAGTCCGCGAGCAGCGGCACCGCCGCCTCGGCCAGCTCGATGACGACGGTGAGGTCCTGCTTCGAGGGCTGGAAGATGCGCTCGGGCAGCTCGAGGCCGTCGGGGCGCTCGGACCTCGCGTCCGGATCGATCCGCACCTCCGCCATCCGGTCGAGCCGGAAGGTGCGCAGCGCGCTGCGTGAGCGGTCCCAGGCGCGCAGGTACCAGGACTCGTCCACGGACTCGACGCGCAGGGGCTCGACGGCGCGCTCCTCGCGGAGGCCGCGCCCGTTCAGGTAGTCGAAGCGCAGCACCGCGCTGCCGGCGATCGCGGTGCGCACGAGGCCGAGGCGGTCGTCCGCCTCCCCCTCGACGCCGACGGCGGCCGGGGTCGTCGCGGCCGCTCGCGTCAGCTTCGCGGTCAGCGTCGCGATCGTGGCGCGGTCCGCGTTCTCGGGCAGCGCCGACAGGTACTGGAGGCCGGCGATCAGGGCGGCGGCCTCGCGCGCGGAGAAGCGCGGCGAGTCGTCGATCGCGACCTGGTGCGTGATCGCGATCTCGTCGTCGGTCTCGAAGCGGTCCCAGTCGATGTCGAAGAGGTCGCCGTGCTGGTACTGACGGCTGTCGCCCGGGACGCCCGACACCGCGATCAGCTCGACCGCCTCGCGGATCCGCTGCTCGGGCACGTGGAAGTGCGCGGCGGCCTGGCCGACGGAGACGCCGTCGTTGTCGAGCAGGTACGGCACGAGGGCGAGCAGGAACGCGAGCCGGTCCTGCACCCGCTGCGGCTGGGCGTCAGCCATCGGTGCCTCCATGGGCGGCGGCGACGGCCTCGAGCCGCTCGCGGACGGCCGCGACCAGGGCGGCGGGCTCGTGCACGAGCACCTCGGGGCCGAAGGACGCGAGCTCGTCGGCGAGGACCTGCAGGTCCGTGTAGTGCAGCGTGAGCCGCCCCTCGTCGGCGGACTCGGCGCGCCGTCCGAGACGGGCGGCCGCGTCCGATCCCGGCTGCACGGTCACCTGCGCGACGTTGCGGGCGGTCTCCTCGCGGAGCGAGGCGAGCGCATCCGCCGCCGGATCGCCGGTCGGCGCCGGGAAGTCGATCGAGGTCTCCTCGACGGGCCCGACGATCCGGCTGAGCAGGAAGGTGCGCAGCCTCCCCCGAGCGCTGGTCGGTGCCGTGCACGTGCCAGCGGCCGCCGAACTGCACGAGGGCGTGCGGGGCGAGCTGCCGGCGGCGGGTCTGCGTGTCGCCGGGCTTCAGGTAGCCGAAGCGCACCAGGTGGTGCCGCTCGATCGCGCCGGACAGCGGATCGAACGCAGCATCCCTGGCCCGCAGCCGCGGCGCGTAGCCGAGCAGCGGCTCGTCGGAGTCGATGCCGAGCGAACGCAGCTTCATCAAGCGCGCGCCGCGACTCCCCCGACAGCGAGCCCTCCCGCCAGGCGAGCGCCGCGAGGTTCAGCAGCGCGATCTCCTGCGGGGTGAAGGTGACGTCCGCGGGCAGGTCGTAGGCGCCCTTCGGGATCCGGTAGCGGGTGTACTGCGACGCGCCCTGGTCGGCGGGCAGCTCGATCGACTCGAGCGGCACGCCGAGGTCGCGGACGTCCTCCTTGTCGCGCTCGAACTGGCGCTCGAGGCTCGCGTTGTTGCCGCCCGGCCGGTAGCGCTGCCGGTAGCCCTGCACGCTGGAGAGCACGTCGGCCTTCGTCAGCCCCGTCTCCGTCGCGAGCAGGGCGAGGACGAGGCTGAAGAGCCGCTCCTCGTTGGAGACCGGGACCGCCACCAGACCTCCGGTCAGACCTTGCCCAGGATGTCGACGACGAAGACGAGGGTGGCGTTGCGCCGGCACCGAGCCGCTTCCCGTCGCCCCGTACGCCTCCGACGGCGGCAGCACCGCGAGCACCTGGGAGCCGACCCGCTGCCCGCGAGCGCGGACACGAAGCCCTTCACGACACCGCCGGAGCCGGTCTTCAGCGGCAGCGAGGTCGGCGCGCCGTTCTGCCAGGTGGAGTCGAAGACCGTCTTGTCCGCGTCCCAGAGCACGCCCGTGTAGTGGACGACGGCCGTGTCGCCCTTCTTCAGGACGGGGCCGGAGCCCTTCTTCAGGTCCGCCACGACGAGCTGCTTCGGCGGGGCAGCGGCAGGGATGGTGATGCCGGGGCGGCCGTCGGGGCCGAGCACGACGGCGGGGAGGCCGTCACCCATGACCTGGTTCGTGCCGTTCGCGCGGGCGAGGATAGGTCTTCCGCACGTCGACCACGACCACGACGGAGTCGGACGGCTTCACCTGCGTGCCGAGGCTGCCGGCGGCGAATCCCTGGCTCGGCGGCAGCACCGCGGCGAGCCGCTCCCCCGGCTGGGCGCAGAGCAGCGCCTTGCGGAGGCCGGCGGACGGCAGCGACTTGCCCACGACGATGTTCGCGGGGCCCGTGCTGCCGGTGGGGTCGGTCTTGCCCGTGTAGTCGGTCTTCGTCACGACGTCGCCGGTGGTGCCGTCGAGGATCGTGAGGTCCGCGACCAGCTCCTGGCCGGGACACGATCCCCGCGCCGCTGCCCGGGATGAGCGTGCTCACCTGGGTGTCGACGGGACGTGCAGCGGGGTGCTGAAGGTGATCTTCGGCGTCGTGCCGAATCGGCCGCTCGCGCGTCACCGAGTCGCTGCCCGAGCCCGCTGCGGCGCCCGGCGTGCAGCCGCCGGGCCGCTCCGCGGAGCAGCCGGCGAGGCCGGCGGAGAGCAGCGCGGCGGCGGCGAGCACCGCGGCGAGGCGGAGCGGGCGGGTCAGCGGCACGCCCAGCATCCTGCCAGATCAGTCGGTGCCTCCGGCTGCACCGACCTGGCGTCGGCGATCTCGGCGGCCTGCCTGGCGGTCTTGCGCAGCCGCTTCGGGCTCTGCTCGCGGACCTCGAGGGCGCCGGGGGTCCACGCCTCGAGGTCCTCGTCCGCGAACGACCCCTTGGACGCCCGGCGCTGCAGCTCGGGCGCCTCGGCACCGGGCGCGAGGCGGCGGGAGGTCACGAGGAAGCCGGTGTGGGCGACCATCCGGTGGTCCGGCCGCACGGCCAGGCCCTCGACGTGCCAGCCGCGCACCATCGTCTCGGTCGAGAGCGGCTCGGTGAAGTCGCCGGACTCGCGCAGCGCCTCGACGAAGCGGCTGAGCTGCGGGACGGTCGCGACGTAGGCGAGCACGACGCCGCCCGGCGCGAGGGCGCGGGACACCGCCTGCACGCACTCCCACGGGGCGAGCATGTCGAGCACCACGCGGTCGGCCGCATCCTCGAACGCCGGCGTCGCAGCACGTCGACGAGGTCGCCGACGGTGAGGCTCCAGCGGTCGGGGCGGTCGCCGAAGAAGCCCGCGACGTTGTCGGCGGCGATCGCCGCGAACTCGGCGCGGCGCTCGACCGAGTGCAGCCGCCCGGACGGGCCGACGCGCGCGCAGCAGCCAGAGGCTGAGCGCGCCGCTGCCGACGCCGGCCTCGACGACCCGGGCAGCCCTCGGCGATGTCGCCCGCAGCGAGGATCTGCCCGGCGTCCTTCGGGTAGACGATCGCGGCGCCGCGCGGCATCGACATCACGTAGTCGGTGAGCAGCGGCTTCAGCGCGAGGTACACGGTGCCGTCGGAGCCGGTGACGACGGATCCGTCGGGCTGCCCGAGCAGCTGGTCGTGGGCGAGCGAGCCGCGATGGGTCGTGAAGACCGCGCCGGGCTGCAGCGTGATCGTGTTGCGCCGGCCCTTGTGGCCGGTGAGCTGCACCCGGTCGCCGGGCGCGAAGACGCCGGTCATCGCTGCACCGCCTCGCGGAGCGCGAGCACCTCGGTCAGGTCGGCGAGGGTGCGGTCGGCGAGGGTCGGCCAGAGCGTCCACGCGGCGCCGTCGGGCAGGGCGACGATGTGCGGCACGCCGATCGCGGCCGCGCCGGACGCGACGGCCGAGGCGAGTCCGGGCGGGGAGTCCTCGATCGCGACCGTCGCGGTGATGTCGACGCCGAGCTGTGCGGCGGCCCGCAGGTAGGGGTCGGGATGGGGCTTCTGGTGCGCGACGTCGCTGCCGGAGACGATCACGTCGAACGCCCGGAACGGGATCGCCGCGGCGACCGCCTCGGCCATCCGGCGGATCGACATGGTGACGAGCGCGGTCGGGACCTTCGCCGCTCGCGAGCTCGGCGAGCAGCTCGAGCGCTCCGGGGCGCCACGGCACGTGCATCCGCAGCCGCTCGGCGACGTGGTCGGTCAGCGTCTCGATGATCTCGGGCACGGACAGCTCGGCGCCGTGCTGCTGCAGCACGACCGCCGCGTCCTCGAGCCCGCTGCCGACGAGGGCGAGCGCCTGCTGTCGGGTCCACAGGCGGCCGAAGCGGGCGAGCAGGGCGATCTCGGCCGCCATCCACTCCGGCTCGGTGTCGACGAGGGTGCCGTCCATGTCCCAGAGCACGGCGGCGGGAGCGGTGGGCACGAGGGACCACGATAGCCACGCGGACAGCGAACACTGGGGGGTCGCCGCAGGCCGAGCCGTAGTCTGGCAGCCCGGCCCGCGCGGGCCGGAGCGACGGAAGCGGTGGCGGTGCCCATGACGAAGCGGTTCCAGCGCGGACGGATCCTCGTGGTCGCGTTCGAGGGCTGGAACGACGCCGGCGAGGCGGCGACGAACGCGGTCCGCATGGTCCGCGACGCGCTGCCGCTCGTGCCGGTGCTCGACGTCGACCCCGAGCTGTACATGGACTACCAGTTCAACCGGCCGGTCGTCGGTGTCGACGAGCACGGCGAGAAGCGCATCACCTGGCCCGGCGCGACGATGTACGGCCCCGCCCGGCGCACCCGCACCCGCGGCGTCGCCCCCGAGGTGCCGACCGCGCCCGAGGAGCGGATCGACCGCAGCAACCTCTTCGTGCTGCTCGGCACCGAGCCGTCGCGCAGCTGGCGCGGCTTCGTCGCGGAGATCGTCGACGCGGCGCTCGTCGCGGACGTGGAGGGCATCGTGATGCTCGGGGCCATGCTCGCCGACGTGCCGCACACCCGCCCGATCTCGACCTTCGCCTCGAGCGAGGACGCCGACGTGCGTGCCGACCTCGACCTCGAGAAGAGCACCTACGAGGGGCCCGTCGGCATCCTGTCGATCCTCTCGGACGCCGCCTCGCGGGTCGGCATCCCGTCGATCTCCGATCTGGGCGTCCGTGCCGCACTACGTGCACAACGCCCCCTCGCCGAAGGCCACGCTGGCGCTGCTCGAGAAGCTGGAGGGCGTGCTCGACATCCACGTGCCCCGCGGCGACCTCGAGTCGGAGGCGTCGGCCTGGGAGAGCGGCATCGACGCCCTCGCCAACGAGGACGAGGACATGGCCGCCTACATCGAGCAGCTCGAGAAGGCGCGCGACACGGTCGACTCCCCCGAGGCGAGCGGCGAGGCGATCGCCCGCGAGTTCGAGCGCTACCTGCGCCGCGGCGACGGTCCGCAGAGCCGCGACGACGGCCCGCCCTGGCGGCCGGGGGGCTGACCCCGCGCCGCGTGCGTTCTGCAGGATCGCGAGCGGTCCGCAGGACGGCGGGCCGCGGATGGTCCTGCGGATCGCACAGGATCCTGCAGACGGTCCGCCCGTCCTCTCCTCCGCAGGCCGGCTGAAGGCGTCGCGATCGGCGCTGCCTGCACGACGACGGCCGACGCGACGCCGGTTCGCGCATCGTTCCCGCCATGCAACGGATGTTCTGGACGACGGCCGAGCTCCTGGCGCACGGGCGCTCGCGGCGGTGGATCGGCGACGAGGTCCGCGCCGGACGGCTGAGGGTCGTCCGGAAGGGGCACTTCGCGCTGCCCGGCGCGGACGAGCAGGTGGTCCGCGCGGTCCGTGTGGGTGGCGTGGCCACCGGAGCGAGCGCTGCGCGGGCCCTGGACATCTGGGCGCCCGAGGACGGCCGCCTCGCCGTCGCCGTGCCCGCGACCGCCGCTCGCCTCCGGGATCCCGACGATGCGGGACGCTCCCTCCCGCCTGGGGAGGTCCTGCTGCACCGGACGCGGCAGGAGCTCCCACCGCCACCCGCGCTGACCCGGATCGCGCCGATCCTGCTCGTGCTCGAGCACGTGCTGCTGACGTCCGCGCCGGAGCTCGCGGTCGCCGTGATCGACTCGGCGCTGCACCACCGCCGCGTCCGTTCACCCGATCTCGCCGCGCTCCGCGAGCGCCTCCCCGGGCCCCTCGGGGCGATGGTGCGACGGGCGGACGGCCGATGGAATCGGGCACGAGTCGGTGGCGCGGTACCTGCTCGAGCTCGCGGGGGTCCGGGTCGTCCCGCAGGTCGAGATCCCCGGGGTCGGCCGGGTCGACCTGCTGCTCGAGGGGCGGCTGATCGTCGAGCTCGACGGACGGGAGTGGCACGCGGCGCGGTTCGCGGCGGACCGGGCCAGGGACGCCGCGGCTGCCCGTGCCGGCTACCGCACCCTCCGCTTCACCTACCGGCAGGTCATCGACGACTGGCCGGGCGTGATGTCGGCCATCCTGACCGCACTCGGGGCGTGACGTCCGCAGGACCGCGAGCGATGTGCAGGACAGGATGCGGCGGGTCGTCCTGCAGACCGCTCGATGTCCTGCAGACGGCGCGGGGTGGGGCAGGACCCGAGCTCAGCGGTAGGGCAGGCGCGGGTCGGGGTCCTGGCCCGGCCAGGTGTCGCGGAGCCATGCCTGAGCCGGATGGTCGGTGATGCGCCAGGACCGCTCCCCCGGGCCGGCCATCACGTTGAGGTAGTAGAGGTCGGTGCCGGGCGGTGCGGCCGCCGGGCCGTGGTAACCGAACGGGACGAGGGCCACATCGCCCGTGCGGACGAGTGCGGTCGTCTCGATGTCTCCCGCAGCGGACCCGGTGGTCGCGAACACCGCGAAGGCGTCCGCGTCGGCCGGGGCGCCGTCGGCCGGCGCGGTCTCGAACCAGTAGATCTCCTCGAGCGCCGACTCGTCCGGGCCCTCCTCGTCGTGCTTGTGCGCCGGGTACGAGGACCAGTTGCCGGCCGGGGTGATCACCTCGCAGACGATCAGCCGGTCGGCGGCGAGAGCCCCCGGTACCCCGAAGTTGTGCACCTGACGGGTCATCGACCCCGCCCCGCGCAGCTCCACGGGGACGTCAGCCGCCCGCAGCACCGCTGTCGGCACGGTCGTGGCTGCAGGTGCCTCGGCGACGGCGATCCGGCCCCGTCCCGAGATGCGCACCTCGGTCCCGCGTCCTGCGACGAGCACGTCCACCCTGCCGGAGAAGACGGAGTCGCGGGCCGCCAGCCCGAACGGCGTGCCGTCGACGATGACGTCGAACCCGTCGCCCGACAGCGGCACGACCATCCGCTCGAGGGCGCCGGCCGGGAGCGGCGGCGCGTCGCCGTCGATCGTCGCCGTCCGCAGCCCGCTGTACCGCCAGCCGCCGATGCGTGTCGTCGACGACCACGTCCCAGCCGTCGCGGGCGATCGATCCCCGCAGCCTGAGCCAGTCGTTCACGGCCATCGCGCTAGTTCTGCGGGAAGCCGAGGTCGACGCCGCCGTGGGTGGCGGGGTCGAGCCAGCGGGCGGTGATCGCCTTCTGCTGGGTGAAGAACTTCACGCCCTCCGCGCCGTGCGCCTTCGTGTCGCCGAACAGGGACTGCTTCCAACCGCCGAAGGAGAAGGTCGCGACCGGGACGGGGATCGGCACGTTGATGCCGATCATCCCGACCTCGACCTCGTTCTGGAACCGGCGGGCCGCTCCCCCGTCGTTGGTGAAGATCGCGGTGCCGTTGCCGAACGCGCCCGAGTTGATCAGCGCGACGCCGTCGTCGTACGAGGCGACGCGGACGACCGAGAGCACCGGGCCGAAGATCTCCTCGGTGTAGACGCGGGAGCTCGTCGGCACCTTGTCGATCAGGGTGGGGCCGAACCAGAAGCCGTTCGGGTCGCCGTCGACCTCGATGCCGCGGCCGTCGACGACGACCTCGGCCCCGTCCTCGATCGCGACGTCGACGTAGGAGGCGACCTTGTCGCGGTGCTGCGCCGTCACGAGCGGGCCCATGTCGCAGGAGCGGCGGCCGTCGCCGATCTTCAGCGCCGCCATCCGCTCCTTCACCTTGCCGATCAGGGCGTCGGCGACCGGTTCCACCGCGACGACGACGGAGACGGCCATGCAGCGCTCCCCCGCGGAGCCGAAGCCGGCGTTGATCGCCGAGTCCGCGACCAGGTCGAGGTCCGCGTCCGGCAGCACGAGCATGTGGTTCTTCGCGCCGCCGAGCGCCTGCACCCGCTTGCCGTGGTGCGCGGCGGTCTCGTAGATGTACTTCGCGATCGGGGTGGAGCCGACGAACGAGATCGACCGGACGTCCGGATGCGTGAGCAGGCCGTCGACGGCGACCTTGTCGCCGTGCAGCACGTTGAAGACGCCGTCCGGCAGGCCGGCCTCCTGCCACAGCGCGGCGAGCCAGTTCGCCGCCGACGGGTCCTTCTCGCTCGGCTTCAGCACGACCGTGTTGCCGGCCGCGATCGCGATCGGGAAGAACCACATCGGCACCATCGCCGGGAAGTTGAACGGGCGAGATGATGCCGACGACGCCGAGCGGCTGCCGGACCGAGTAGACGTCGACCCCCGTGGAGACCTGCTCCGAGTACTCGCCCTTCAGGTGGTGCGCGAGCCCGGTCGCGAACTCCACGACCTCCTGGCCGCGCGAGATCTCCCCCAGCGCATCCGAGACGACCTTGCCGTGCTCGGACGTGATGATCTCCGCCAGCTCGCCCTTCCGAGCATCGAGCAGCTCACGGAACCGGAACACGATCGCCTGACGCCTCGCCAGCGACATGGCGCGCCACTCGGGGAACGCGGCCTTCGCTGCGGAGACCGCCGCGGCGACGTCCTCCTCGGAGGCGAACGCGACCCGCTTCGTCACGACGCCGAGCGCGGGATCGAAGACGTCCCCGGTGCGGCCGGAGGTGCCCGGCGCCGGCGATCCGCCGATCCAGTGCGGGACGAGCGGCGGCGCCCTCCGTGGTCGTGGGGTCGGCGGCAGCGGCGGTGATCGTCATGACGTTCCTTCCGGGCGGGATCCGCCCACAGCGCCCAGCATCCCACTCGAGCGCGAGCTCAGGCGCGGTGCGGTGGCCGGACCGGGAAGGCGCCCCGCAGCACCGCGACGAGCAGCGCAGCGACGAGGAAGGCCCCGACGCGAGCACGATCACCGCGGGGATCACCGGCCGCGGCGAAGACGGCGCCGCCGACCGCCGCCCCGAGCCCGATGCCGGCGTTCGACGCGGCGTTGTTGACGGCGGCGGAGAGGTCGGAGGACAAGGCATGCGCCCGGAGGCATGCAGCGGTGCAGAAGACCGGGATCGCACCGAAGCCGACCACCCAGACCGTGGTCGCCGTGAGCGTGCCGGCCGGGCCGGAGCCGAGCAGGAGCAGCGCGGCCGTCGCTGCCCCGGCGAGCAGCAGCGCGACGAGGAAGCCGGCTCGCGGGCGACGGTCGATGACGATGCCTGCGAGCCAGAGCCCCAGCACGCCGCCCGCCCCGAACAGGAACAGGGCCGCGCCGATCGCGGCCTCGGGCACCTGGGCGTCGAGGAGCACCCGGGCGACGAACGTGTAGAGGGTGTAGTGGCCGAAGAAGGCGATGGCGTCGACTGCGGCGGCGCCGGCCAGCGCGCTGCGGCGGCCGCGGGCGCCGGGCGACGACGACCAGGAGTCGGTCCGCCGGACGGCAGCGCCGCCGTGGTGACGAGGGCGGCGAGGAGGCCACCGACCGCGAGCGCGCCGAACGCCGCCCGCCATCCGACGGCCGCACCGATCGAGGTGACGAGGGGCACCCCGAGCACGAAGCCGAGCGACGCGCCGGACGCGGCGATCGCGAGCGCGCGGCCCTGCAGCCGCGGTGGCACGAGCGCGGCCGCGTAGGCGGAGGACAGCGAGAAGAAGAGGGCGTGGGCGATGCCGCCGATCGCGCGCCCCACGCAGAGCAGGGCGAACGTGGGCGCGAGGGCGATCACGAGGTTCCCGGCGCTGTAGAGCACGATCGTCGTGACGAGCAGCGGCTTCCGCGGCAGGCGGACGGTGAACCGCGTGAGCGGGAGCGCGAGCACGGCGACGAGGGCGGCGTAGACCGTCACGAGCAGGCCGGTGACGGATTCCGGCACCGAGAAGGCCTCCGAGAGCTGCGGCAGCAGCCCGACCGGCACGACCTCCGTCGTCACCGCCACGAACGTGGCGAGCACGAGCGAACCGAGCCCGAGGGCGGCACCGAACCCGATCCGCTCGTCGTTCGCCTCCGGCACCGCAGCATCCTGCCCGACCTGCGGGCCGGGCTGCCCCTAGGCGCGGGGCTTCAGCCGCACGGTCGGCAGCTCGGGGGCGGCGAGCACGTCGTGACCAGGCGTCCGGATGGGGGCCGAACCGGCCGTCCGCGTGCCCGGTGGCGCGCTGCTCGTCGACCTGCCGCTGCCAGTCGGCGCGGGCCGCCACGATGTCGTCGTGGTCGCGGCCGACGAAGTTCCACCACATCACGACCGGCGCCCCGAACGGCTCGCCGCCGAGCACGAGCACGCGGGCGGCGGTCGTCGTCGGTCTCGAGGACGAGCTCGCCCGTGCCCGCGGCGAGCGCCACGAGCTGCGAGCGCGCGGCCGCACGCCGTCGACGGTGACGGAGCCGAGGTCGACGAGCACGCCCACCTCGTCGGCCGGGATCGAGCGGCGCGCGCCAGGTGGTGCGCGGCAGGCAGCCGCACCTCGGCCCCGAGCAGGCGTGTGTAGGTGCGCGGCGTCGCGGTCGCGCCGAGCCAGGTGCCGAGGAAGACGCGCACCTCGGCGCCGTCGACGTGCAGCGCCTCGGGCACGAAGTGCTCGAACGCCGCGCTCGCCCGCGCGCGCGCCGTCGGGCAGCGCGACCCAGAGCTGCGCGCCGTGCACGCGCGTCGTGGTCGGCAGCGAGTACTCCGAGTGGGCGATGCCCGCGCCCGCGGTCATGAGGTTGACCTCACCGGGCCGCACGACCGCGACGGTGCCGGCGCGTGTCGCGGTGCTCGACCTCGCCCTCGAACAGCCACGTGACGGTCTGCAGGCCGATGTGCGGATGCCCCGGCACCCGCATCGCCGGCGTCCCCGGCTGCACGTCGTGGGGTCCGTAGTGGTCGAGGAAGCACCAGGCGCCGATCAGGGACCGCCTGCGCTGCGGCAGCGTGCGCTGCACGAGCATCGCGCGCGGGCCGCCGAGCGGCACCTCCCTGGGCAGCAGCACCTCGGTGCCGCGGACCACGGCCCTGCGTCCGCCGGTCCGCCCTCGCTGAGCACGGGGTTCCGCTCGGTCACGCTCATGGCGGGAATCCTCCCACCGGAGCGACCGGTCAGTACGTCAGCAGCAGGTCGGTGAGGACGCGCGTGCCGAAGTCGAGGGCGGCGAGCGGCACGCGCTCGTCGACGCCGTGGAACATGGCCGGGAAGTCGAGCTCGGGCGGCAGCTGCAGCGGCGCGAAGCCGTACCCGCGGATGCCGAGCTGCGCGAGCGACTTGTTGTCGGTGCCGCCGGACATCAGGTACGGCAGCACCGGCGCGCCGGGGTCGTGCTCGCCGAGGAGCGCGACGATCCGCTCGACGAGCGCGCCCGTCGAACGGGTTCTCGAGGCCGATGTCCGTGTGCACCGATCTCGATCTCGATGTCGGCGCCGACGAGCTCCCGCACCTCGTGCAGCACCGCCTGCTCCTGCCCGGGCAGGGTGCGGATGTCGATGAGGGCGCTCGCGGTGTCCGGGACGACGTTGTGCTTGTACCCGGCCTCGAGCACCGTCGGGTTCGTCGTCGTGCGGAGCGTCGGGAGGATGAAGCTCTTCGCCGCTCCGGCCTCGCGCACGACGGCGTCGGCGCCGACCGTCCCCGGATCCATGTCGAGCAGCCGGCCGAGCTCGTCGACGAGCGCCCGGGTCGTCTCGGTGAGCCGGATCGGCCAGTCGCGGCGTCCGATCGCGGCGACCGCCTCGGCCAGCCGGGTGATCGCGTTGTCCCTCACGAGGCGGGAGCCGTGCGACGCGGGGCCGCGCGCCGTCAGCTTGATCCAGAGCAGCGCCTTCTCCCCGGTCTGCAGCAGGTAGGCCCGGCGCCCGCGCAGGTCGGTGGAGTAGCCGCCGACCTCGCTGATCGCCTCGGTGGCGCCCGCGAACAGCTCGGGGTGGTGGTCGACGAGCCAGTGCGCGCCGTGCACGCCGCCGGCCTCCTCGTCGGCGAAGAACGCCACGACGAGGTCCCGCGCCGGGCGACGGCCGGACTCGAGGATCGCGCCGAGGGACGCGAGGATCATCGCGTCCATGTCCTTCATGTCGACGGCGCCGCGGCCCCAGAGCATGCCGTCGCGGACCTCGCCGGCGAACGGGTCGACGGACCAGTTCGCGGCGTCAGCGGGCACCACGTCCGTGTGGCCGTGCAGCACGAGCGCGGGCCCGGCCGCTCCCCCTCGATCGCGGGCGACGACCGAGACGCGGCCGGGCTCCGGCTCGAACGAGTGCGTCGTGAGCCCCGAGCCGCTGCAGCTCCGCCTCGACGTAGCCGGCGGCATCGGTCTCGCCGTCGCTGCGGCCGTTGCCCCAGTTGACGCTCGGGAAGCGGATGAGGTCCTGCGCGAAGCGGGCGGTGCGGCTGAGCGTGTCGGTCACCCGATCACGCTAACCGGCCGTCAGGCGCGCAGCAGTCCGTGCCGGGCCTGCGGGACGCCGTCGACGACGACGTCGAGACCGCTCGGCGTAGACGCCGAGGAGGCCCTGGACGTCGCGGGCGTCGGAGAGCGGATGCCCGTACGTCCAGAACAGGTCGCGGACGAGGCGGTCGCCGACCCGGGCTGAGCGGTAGGCGGCGAGGCCCTTGTAGGCGCAGGCCGAGGTCGTCGACGCTGTCCTCGAGCGGCACCCGCACCGCATCCGCGGCGACGTACCAGCGCAGCGGCAGCATCGTCTCGCCGAGCAGCGCGGGCGTCGTCCGTGTCGACCACCACGACCCCGTCGAGGGACATGACCACATGCGCAGCCGTCGTGCGGACGTCGATGCGGTGGTACGGGTCCCGCGGATGCGACACCAGCGGCGTCTCCTCCTCGAACCAGTCCAGCCCGTCGAAGTCCACCACCACGGGGCCGCTCGAGCTGCGGGTCCTCGATCCGGAACGCGTCGATCGGGATGCCGGCGCCGGTGTGGATCTTCAGCGCCTCCCCCAGGACGGTGTGCGCATCGAACGGGATGCTCGGGTCGAGCACGGGGCGGTTCGACTCCGCGTCGGTGAGGGCGCGCGGCGTCCCGGCGCTCTCGAGCGCCCCCTCCACGTCCTCCACCGGCACGGCGAAGGCCGGCGTGACGCGGCGCGGCTCCCAGACGAGGAGCGCGCGCCGCGTGTCGATCACGTCCACACCGCCGACCAGTCCGCGCAACCGCCAGGGTGATCGCGTCACCCGCGTCTCGCTCAGCTCCCGCCAGGCCCGGTTCTCGAGCTGCACCGCCATGCGGGAATGCTCGCACCGGGGCGTGCCGCGCGCATGCTTCAGGGGCGTCCCGGGGGCCGGAACCGCCCGGATGGGGTGACACCCGTCTCCGCATGCGTGCGGGACGGGCTAGACGTCGCTCGAGCGCTTCCAGAGGTTGATGCCGCCGTCGATCGCGTGCTCGTCGATCGCCGCGATCTCGTCGTCGGTGAACGTCGTGTTGCGCACGGCGGCGAGGTTGTCGTCGAGCTGCTGCACGCTGGAGGCGCCGATGAGCGCGCTCGTGACGCGGCGGTCGCGGAGCACCCAGGCGAGCGCGAGCTGCGCGAGCGACTGCCCGCGGCCGGCCGCGATGTCGTTCAGCGCCCGCACGTGGCCGAGCGCCTCGTCCGTGATCATCGACTGCATGTAGTCGACCCGCGTGGCGCGGGAGCCCTCGGGGATGCCCTGCAGGTACCGGTCGGTGAGCAGGCCCTGCGCGAGCGGCGAGAAGGCGATGACGCCGACGCCGAGCTCGTCGACGGTGTCGAGCAGGCCGTTCTCGATCCAGCGGTTCAGCATCGAGTAGGACGGCTGGTGGATGAGCAGCGGGACGCCCATCTCGCCGAGGATCCGTGCGGCGTCGCGGGTGCGCTCCGGCGAGTAGCTCGAGATGCCGGCGTAGAGGGCTCGGCCGGACTGCACCGCCGTCGCGAGCGCGCCCATCGTCTCCTCGAGCGGGCGTCTCCGGGTCCGCGCGGTGCGAGTAGAAGATGTCGACGTAGTCGACGCCCATCCGCGTCAGCGACTGGTCGAGGCTCGCGAGCAGGTACTTGCGCGACCCGAAGTCGCCATAGGGGCCCGCCCACATGTCGTAGCCGGCCTTCGTCGACAGCACGAGCTCGTCGCGGAAGGGCCTGAAGTCCTGCGCGAAGATCGTCCCGAAGTTCGACTCGGCGGATCCGTAGGGCGGCCCGTAGTTGTTCGCGAGGTCGAAGTGGGTGACGCCGGAGTCGAAGGCGCGGCGGAGGATCGCCCGCTGGGTCTCGAGCGGGGTGCCGTCACCGAAGTTGTGCCAGAGCCCGAGCGACACCTCGGGCAGCAGCAGGCCGCTGCGTCCGGTGCGGCGGTAGGGGAAGTCGTCGTAGCGGTTCGCAGCGGGTTCGTAGGCCATGGATCCAGCCTGGCATGCGGCGCGCCGACGCCCGCGTGGGCGTCGGAAGCGGCCGTCCGGCCCCGTGCTAATGTCTTCCTCCGGCGCTGAGAGGCGCACCCTGTCCGGGTGGCGGAATGGCAGACGCGCTAGCTTGAGGTGCTAGTGCCCTTTATCGGGCGTGGGGGTTCAAGTCCCCCCTCGGACACACACGATCCCCGGTCTCCTGCATGGAGCCGGGGATCCGTCGTTCCGCGGCTTCCGCGAGCGTCGGCGCTACGAACGGCGACGCGGGCCCGTAGCCTGGTCCTCCCCTTCGGCGCCCCCGACGGGTGCGATCGGCCTGGAGCGGTGGACGGATGAAGGCGACGCTCGCGCTCGCGGCGGCAGCACTGCTCTGGGCGGGCAACTACGTCGTCGGCGGCGCCGCGGTGCATGCGATGGACCCCATCGCGCTGACCTGGTTCCGGTGGCTGCTCGCCGCGCTCCCCCTGCTGCTGCTCGCGCAGCTGATCGAGCGTCCCCGGTGGCGGGCGGTGCTCGCCGAGTGGCCGCGGCTCCTGCTGCTCGCGGTGCTCGGGGTCGCGGCTACACCCTGTTCCTCTACAGCGCGCTCGAGTTCACGACGCCGCTGTCCGCGTCCCTCATCAACGCTGCGAACCCAGCGGTCATGGTGCTGCTCGCGGCCCTGCTGCTCCGCGAGCGGATCGGGCCCGGCGGCCGCGGCCGGGCTCGTGCTCGGGCTGGTCGGCGTGCTGCTCGTGATCACCGACGGGCGGATCGCGAGCATCCTCTCGACCGCGCCGAACGAGGGCGATCTGCTGATGGTCGGCGCGATCGTCGTCTGGAGCCTCTACACGATCGCAGGACGGTCGCTCGCGGCGCCGCCGATCGCCGCGACCGGCGTGCAGGCGGCCATGACCGCCGTGCTGCTCGCACCCGTCGCCCTGCTCACGGGTGCGCACTGGCCCGCGCAGACGTCGACCGTCGAGGCGCTGCTCTTCATCGCGCTGCTGCCGTCCGTCGGCGCCTACGCGCTCTGGAACCTCGCCGCGAAGCACGTTCCGGCCGGCCGAGCCGGGCTGTCGCTCAACCTCATCACCGTCTTCACCGTGATCATCTCGGTGGTGCTCGGCGCGCGGCTCACCGTGCCCGAGATCGTCGGCGGCCTGCTCGTCTTCGCCGGAGTCGCGCTCGGCTCGCTCGGCCCGCGCCGGCAGCGGAGAACCGATCCCGCCCTCGCTCAGGCAGCCGTCCGGCGCCGCGTGATTCCGCGGGACCGCTCGTGGCGACGTGATGGATGCGAGGGGTGCCGCCTCGCTCCTGGCTGCCGACGGCCGCATGGCGGCGCGGGATCCTCTCTTCCACAGGCCCGTTTCGGCGGTGGTGTCGGGGAGAACGAATCCCTGGTCGGGCGCGTGTCTTGAGCGCTGGGGAGTGTCGGTGGCGGGTGTCACGATGTGCGCATGCAGGACCACGGACAGCTCGGGCAGGCGACCACCGTCGTCGCCGATCTGCCGTGCGGTCCGGCGGGGATGGGTGACCGGCAGCTGCTCGACGACGCCGAAGCGTGGGAGGCGCTGGGCCGGCTGGTCGACGCGCGTCGGGTCGCTCTCGCGGGCGAGATCGCGTGGCGGTCGCGGGAGCAGCTCGGCGAGCACGGCCTCGCCCGGCGGTCCGGTGACCGGGACGCCACCGATCTGCTCGCCCGGGAGCTGCTGATCAGCGGCCGCGAAGCGCGGAAGCGGACCGCACTGGGCTTGCGGGTCCGGTCGCGGCTGTCGATGCAGGGCGAGGAGCTCCCGGGCCGGTGGCCGCACGTCGGCGCCGCGCTCGCCGCCGGCGACGATCAGCGTGGACGCGGCCCGGGTGATCGTCGACGCGCTCGGCGTCCATCGCCCGCCGGGCGATCGCTGAGGAGCTCGAGACTCGCCGAGGCCGCGCTGGTCGACAGCGCCGCTCGACCTCACCGGATCTGCTGCGGGTGCAGGCGGAGGTGTGGCAGGCCCGGCTCGATCCGGACGGGGCGAAGCCGGCCGAGGACGCCGCGCACCGCAACCGGGGTGTGAAGGTCGGGATCGAGGGACCCGACGGGATCACCCGCAGCGTGATCCTGCTGACCGCGACGGAGGAGACCGCGCTGCTGCGGGCGATCTTCGACGCGAACCGGCGCGGGCGTGCAGTGGAAGCGGCAACCCGCCGAGGACTGCGACGACGACACCGAATGGCACGAGGTCGGCGAGGACCGCACCAAAGCCCAGTTCGACCACGACACGTTGTTCGCGATCCTCCGGGCCGGTCTCGGCGTCGACCCCGACAGCCCGAGCAAGGGTCCGAGCCGGAGGTCGTGATCCACGTCGACGCGGCCGACCTCGCGAACCGGGAAGGCTGCGGGTGGATCGACGGGGTCCTGGGCCGGATCTCGATCCCGTCGGTCGAACGCCTCGAATGCGCCGGCACGACCCGCCTCGTGGTCACCGGCAAGGACGGGGAACCGCTGCACCTGGGCCGGAAGAAGCGGCGCTTCAGCCCGCGCGCAACGCCGCGCCCTGGCGGCCCGGGATGGCGGGTGCGCGTTCCCCGGCTGCCGGGCACCGGTCGCGTGGACCGAGGCGCATCACATCGACTGGTGGAAACGCGACCACGGACGAACCGACATCGAGAACGGCCTCCTGCTGTGCACGTTCCACCACCACCTGATCCACTCGAGTGACGAGTGGGAGATCCGGATCCACGAACACGTCCCCCACCTCGTGCCGAAACGGTGGCGCGGGACACCGCTGAAACGACACCGGATGCAGCAGCACCGCATCCACGCCACACGCAGCACCGCACGAAGTACCGCACCACCCGGCTGACGCACGGGTACCCGGCTCCGGCCGAGCCGGCGCAGGAAGGCGCCCCGGCCGATGAGGCGGGGCTCCCTCGGATCGCTGCAGCCGCGCTATCGTGCCGAGCAGCGGGCAGTCGGCACCGGCCCGTCCGCGCCGCCGATGAGCGCCGACGCGGCGTGGCATCCAGGGATCTTGCACCGCCGGATCGCAGGGTGGAGCGTTCGAGTGCTGCCCAGCCGAAGAGACCCCATGTCTGAGACCCCCGCCGCCCCGCCCGCCGTCACCGCGCCGACGCTGAACCGGAACGCCGGGATCGACCTCGTCCGCGTCATCGGACTCGTCGCCGTCGTCGGCGGCCACGTCTTCGCGTCCAGCCTGCTCGCGCGCGAGCTCACCTACAGCTGGCACATGCCGCTGTTCTTCTTCCTCACCGGTTACCTCTGGAACCCGCGCCGGGACCTCCGCGGCGAGTGGAGCACGCGCTGAAGTCGCTCGGGCTGCCCTACGCGGTCTGGGTCGTCATCCTCGTCGCCATCTACGCGACACCTCGGCTTGTGTCGTCGTCGTTCCGCTCCCGGCTCGTCCTCGATGCGCTCTACGGCGGGGCGAACGCGGGGCCCCCTTCTTCACCCTCTGGTTCGTGTCAGCACTGTTCTTCGTGGCCCTGCTCTTCCGGATCGTCTGCCGCCTGCCCGTGTGGCTCCAGTGGGCGTCGCCGTAGTCGGGGTCGTCGCTGGCCGGCTCCTTTTCCCGCAGACCCTGTCGCACTCGCCACTCGCGGTCGGGATGGCGCTGCCGTGCCTCATCTTCGTCGTCGCCGGGCGCGAGTCTCCGACGGTCCGGGACCGGATCAGCGACCCCGTGGCTGTCGGGCTGCTGCTCCTCGGCGTCGCCGGCGTCGCCGTAGCGCTCAAGGTCGCGAAGCCGCTCGACCTCAAGCACCTGAACCTCGGCACCCCGATCGTGAGCGTCAGGGTCGCGATCGTGATCTCCGCGGCGCTGCTGCTGATCGCCGAGCCGCTGATGCGCCAGGCACCCGCGCGGCTCGGGGCCGGATCATGACGATGCTTGCGCTGGCGTCGCTCACCGTCGTGTTCCTGCATCCGCTGCTGATGTGGTTCTTCCCGGCACCGCCGGAGCTGCGCTGGGCTCGGCTGCTGGTCGTGCTCGCCGTGCCCTGGGTGATCGGCGTCGCGGCGGCCTACACGCCCGCGACCCGGTGGCTGAACGGTGCGAAGGTGCAGGTGCGCGCGACCCGCGAGCGGGCCGCCGAGCGCGTCCTGACGCGAGGCCGTCCGAGCCGGAGCCCGGGACGGCGCCGTGGCTCAGGCCGTCGCGGGCACGTCCGCCGGCCAGCGCAGCAGCGCGGCCACCGGGTCGCCGCCGAGGTCGCCGGCACGGGCCGAGAGCACGGTCGCGTCGGTGGCGAGCGCGGCGCGGATGATCGCCTCCGCCGCGGGCACGCGGGCGACGATGCCCGGCCGCGATCGCATCCGACTCGTCGGTCGCGATCCAGGGCACGTCGTCGAGCGCGAGCAGGGTCTCCCCCTCGAGCCGGTCGGCGTCGAGGAGCACCGTGTCGACCTGCGCCTGCCGGAGCGCCTCGACGACCGCGGCGACGCCGGTGCCCGCGGCGCTCCGCGGCTGCCCGAGCCGGGTGCGCAGCAGGTCGAGCAGCGCCTCCTCGTCGCGCTGCAGCAGCTCCCCGATCTGCTGGTCGGCGAACTCCGTGAGCGCCGACGGATCCGCGCCGCCCGACCGGGTGTCCTTCGCCAGCTCGACGGCGATGCCGCGGCTGCGCTCGGCGAGCGCGTCGAGCAGCAGCCCGCGCGCCTTGATGTCGCCCGCGACGACGAGCAGGCGGGGCCGGTGCTCGAGCACGAGCCGGTCGATCTCCGCGGACAGCTCGGTCTGGGTCTGCTTCCAGATCTCCTCGACGTGCTCCTGCTGGTTCAGGTGCGCCCAGCCGCCGCCCTTCACCTTGTGCAGCGTGTCGGTGCGGCCCTGCATGGTGCTGCGGGACTCGGGGAAGAACGCACCGGTGCGGTGCACGGCGATGTCCCCGCCGTCCCGGGACACCTGCACGGTCAGGTACGTGAAGTCCTCGACGCCCGAGCGGATGAGCGGCGCGATCAGCGGCACCGGACCGACCTCGATGACCTCCTCGCCCGCAGGCACGCCCGGGATCGTCTCGTCGATAACGACCTCGTCGTCCCTCGCCAGCAGGTAGCGGCAGAGCGGGCTCGGCAGCCCCGTCGGCTCGGTGAGCCGGTCCGAGACGGTGGCCGCGGCGGCGTCGGACGCCCCGAGCTCGAGCAGCCGATCGCGGACCGCGCGCCGTCGCGACTCCTGGAGGCCCTCCGGGTTCTCCCGGTCGTTGGAGAGGTCCAGGTAGACGGTGCTCCACCGTCCCGGCTGCCGCACCGTCTCCGTCAGTCGCGCCCGCAGTCCTGCCGTCATCGTCGTCGCTCCTTCCGACCGGCCGATGCCGCGGTGTCGGCGAGATGCCGGTCTCGTCGGATCCGACGCTAGGCCGATCGACGCCGATCCGGAACGGGATCTCACCCCTTTCGACGCCCCCTCCCAGAGCCGTCGGAGCCGGGACGGCTCAGCCGGCGCGCGGGCAGCGGCGACGGGGCGCAGGTGGCGTCGGCGGTGCGTCCGGCCTTGCGCGCCGGCAGCGCGCCGTCGTCGAGGTACCGGGCGATCGTCGCGTCCACGCAGTGGTTGCCGGACAGCGAGTCCGCATGGGTCACGCCGCCGGGTTCGGCGAGCAGCCGCGCCCTCGGGAACCGCGACCGCACCTCGAGGCTGCCCTCGTACGGGGTCGCCGCGTCGAGGGTCTGGTCGACGAGCAGCGTCGGCGGCGCATCCGTGCCGTCGATCGTCACGGGCGTGTGCGGCTTCGCCGGCCAGGTGCGGCACGGCATGTTGAACCAGGTGTTCAGCCACGTCTGGAAGGTCGCCTCGGGTGGCGGTCCGCGCCGAGTCCCGCTGCCAGGTCGCGAAGCCGGTGGGCCACGACGTGTCCGTGCACTCGACCGCGAGGTACACCGCGTAGCCGTTGTCGTCCTGCGGCGAGTCGACGGCCCGCCACTCGTCGATCATCCGGCGTCGGGTCCCCCGCCACGAGCCGGGCGAGGTCGTCGGCGATCGCCGGGTACTCGGCGGCGTAGTAGCCGGCCTCGAGCACGGTGTCGGCGAGCTCGTCGGGGCCGAGGACGCCGCCCGCCGGAGACGCCTCGAGCGCCTGCGCCGTGCGCCGTAGCCGCTGCTCCACGGCCGCGGTCGTCGAACCCAGGTGGTACACGTCGTCGTGCTGCGCCACCCAGGCGAAGAAGTGCTCGATCGTCGTCTGGAAGGCGGCGTCCTGATCGAGGTTCGCGCCGTACCAGACCCGGCGCGGATCGACGTTCGAGTCGAGCACCATCCGGTCCACCTTCGACGGGAACAGGGTCGCGAACACCTGCCCGAGGTAGGTGCCGTAGGAGTAGCCGTAGAAGCTGATCCGGGGCGCGCCGAGCGCGAGCCGGAGGTACTCCATGTCCTTCGCGGAGTCCTCGCTCGTCATGTGGTCGAGCAGGGCGCCTGCCCGGTCGCCGCACGCGGACGCGTAGGCGGCGCTCCGCTGCAGCCAGGTGGCGACGGTCCCCGTCGTCGGCGGCGCGTAGAGCGGCCGCGGGCCGTTCTCGTAGGTCGGATCGCAGCTGAGCCGCGGCGTGGAGGCGCCGACGCCGCGCGGGTCGAAGCCGATCCAGTCGTACCGGAGGCCCGCACCGCCCGGCACCTGGGCGCCGAGACGCGCGAGCGAGAGGCCGCTGGCGCCGGGGCCGCCCGGGTTGACGAGCATCGGCCCCTCGTAGGGCTGCTCGCGTGTGGCGGACCCGCGAGATCGCGAGGTGCACGAGCTTCCCGTCGCGCGGCGAGCTCCAGTCCCTCGGCACGTCGACGGTCGCGCACTCGGCGCCGCGCAGGTCCGCGCCGGAGCAGGCGTGCCAGGCGATCGGGGCCGGCTTCGGCCACGCCTGCTCGGACTGCTCGGCGGTCGTGCTGCGGGACGGCGTGGGCAGCGCCGCGGGATGGGACGTGCGCAGGGCGCCGATCCCGATGCCGAGCCCGGCGACGAGCGCGCAGACCAGGCCGACGACGACGATCGCGGTGAGCAGCGGGTGACGGCGCACCCTCAGATCCGCTCGTCCGTCGCCGGATCGGACGACGCCGTCGAACCAGCGGTCGAGCACCGCCTGGAACACCGGCTCGCCGGGCGCCGCGCGGGCGAACAGCGTCATCGAGGAGCGGAGCTTCTGCGCGTCGATCGAGCCGAGCAGCGCCTCCGCGTCCGCGGCGGGCGCGTCGCGTACCACCGCGGCCGTCTCCCGATCAGCCGCGGCCCGAGCACCGGGTGCGCGAGGTAGGCGCGCGCCTCGTCCAGCGAGCGGATGGCGTAGCGGCGCGCGGTCGGGCTGGAGCCGAGTCCCGCGATCTGCGGCAGCACGAACCACATCCAGTGGGTCCGCTTCGCGCCGGCCCGCAGCTCCGCGAGCGCGCGGTCGTACGTGCCGTCCTCGTCCTGCGCGGCGACGAAGCGCTCCAGGTCCGTCCCCGTCGCTCATGCGGCGGTCCGGGAGGCGAGCGGCAGCCACGCCAGCACCCGCTGGATCATCCGATCCCAGGCGTCCCAGTCGTGGCGGCCCGGCCCCTCCTCGACCACGATCGGCAGGCCGAGGGTGCGGGCGTGCTCGGCGAACCGGCGGTTCTCGTCCAGCAGCTCGTCCTCGGTGCCGCACCACTGGTAGAGCGGCGGGCACTCCGCCGGTTCGAGCGCCTCGGCGAGGGCGAACAGCTCGTCGCCCGCCTCGGCAGCGGACTCCGGGTCGCCGAACGTCGTGCGCCACTCGCGGGCGGTCCAGTCGGCGTCGAGCACGTCGAGCTTGCCGGACAGGCTCGCGGCGGCCGCGAGGTCCTGCGGCCGCCGCAGCGCCCACTTCAGGGCGCCGTAGCCGCCCATCGAGAGCCCGGCGGCGAAGGTGTCCTCGCGGCGATCCGACAGCGGGAAGAAGGAGCGCATCACCGCGGGCAGCTCCTCGGTGAGGAACGTCCAGTAGTCGTAGCCGGCCGCCTGGTCGGTGTAGAAGCCGCGGTGGCCGGTCGGCATGACGACCGCGAGGTCCGTCTCGGCGAGGTACCGCTCGATCGAGGTGCGCCGCGTCCACGACGGTGTGGTCGTCCGATCGGCCGTGCAGCAGGTAGAGCACCGGATGCGCGGACCCGCCGGCCACGCCGCCCATGCCCACCTGCCGGGTCGTCGCCTGCGGCAGCAGCACCGTCGCCTCGGTGGACTGGCCCAGCACGTCGGAGAAGAACTCGCAGCGGATCAGCGCCATGCGGGCCATTCTCCCTGGCGACGGTGGTTCGATCGGTGCATGGCGGTCGCGCGGCGCTTCACGGTGACGGGGCAGGTGCAGGGCGTGGGCTTCCGGTGGGCGGCCCAGGGCGAGGCGGAGCGGCTCGGGCTCGTCGGCCGGGTGCGCAACCGCACCGACGGCGCCGTCGAGATCACGGCGCAGGGCGACGAGGCCGCGATGCAGCGCTTCAGCGACTGGCTCGAGCAGGGGCCGCGGCTGGGCGGAGGTGGCCGACGTCGACGTCGAGCCCATCGACCCGATCACGGCCACCTCCTTCGAGATCACCCGCTGACGCGCACCCAGGCGGCCGCGTCCGAAGGCAGCAGGCCGTCCGGAAGCGGCGCGCTCGCGAGCAGCACCTCGCCGGTGGGCAGCGGCGCGGGCGCGGTGCCGAGGTTCACGACGACGTGCCATCCGCCCGAGCGCTCGAAGTGCAGCACGTCGCCGTCGGAGTCCTGCCACTGCAGGTCAGGCCCGGTGTGCAGGCGGTGCCGCAGCGCGAGCGCGGCCCGGTAGAGCTCGAGCATCGAGCCGTCGCCGGCCCTCCTCGGCGGATGCCGCGTGGTCGGCGAACCAGGCCGGCTGCGGCAGGTGGGCGCCGCCGGTGCCGAAGCCGAACGACGGGACCCTCGGTGGTCCACGGCAGCGGCACCCGGCAGCCGTCGCGGCCCTTCTCCGTGTGCTGCGAGCGCAGCCAGATCGGGTCCTCGAGGTCGTCGCGGCCGAGGTCGGCGACCTCGCGGAGGCCGAGCTCCTCGCCCTGGTACACGTAGGCGGATCCGGGCAGCGCGAGCAGCAGCAGCACGGCGGCGCGAGCGCGACGGGCGCCGAGCGCGACGTCCTCGACCGGTTCGGTGCCGTCGGAGAGCAGCCACGCGTTCAGGTCGGTGCCCGCGGGCAGCCCGAAGCGGCTCGCGTGCCGCACGACGTCGTGGTTCGAGAACGTCCAGGTCGAGGAGGCGCCGGCCGCGGTCGCGCGCTCGAGGCTGTCGACGATCACCTCGCGGAACTGCGCCGCGTCCCAGTCCGCCTTGACCAGGTCGAACTCGAACGCCTGCCCCAGCTCGTCGGGCTTGGCGTAGAGCACCCGCCGCTCGACCGGCACCCACGCCTCGGCGACCGCGGTGCGGGGCGGGTCGTACTCGTCGAACACCCGGCGCCAGCCGCGGTAGATCTCGTGCACGTCGTCGCGGTCGAACAGCGGGTTCGTCCCGTCGATCTCGATGTCCATCGAGTTCACGTGCGGATGGCTGCGCAGCGGCTCGCCGAGGTCCTTCGCGAGCGCGTGCGCGACGTCGACGCGGAAGCCGTCGACGCCCCGGTCGGCCCAGAAGCGGAGCGTGCGGTGGAAGTCCTCCCGCACCTCGTCGTGCTCCCAGTTCCAGTCCGGCTGCTCGGGCGCGAAGAGGTGGAGGTACCACTGGCCGTCCGGCACGCGCGTCCAGGCGCTGCCGCCGAAGTGCGACACCCAGTCGGACGGCGGCAGCTCGCCGTGCTCGCCGAGGCCGTCGCGGAAGACGTAGCGGTCGCGCTCCGGCGAGCCGGGGCCCGCGGCGAGCGCCGCCTGGAACCACTCGTGCCGGTCGGAGGAGTGGTTCGGCACGATGTCGACGATCACGCGGATGCCCGCGTCGTGCGCCGCGGCGACGACCTCGTCGAACTGGTCCAGGGTGCCGATCCGCGGATCCACGTCCCGGTAGTCGTCGACGTCGTAGCCGCCGTCGGCGAGCGCCGACGGGTAGAACGGCGAGAGCCAGATCGCGTCGACGCCGAGGCGCTCGAGGTACGGGATGCGGTCGATCAGGCCGGCGAAGTCGCCGATCCCGTCGCCGTTCCCGTCGGCGAAGCTGCGGGGGTAGACCTGGTAGACGACGGCGTCGCGCCACCAGGTCGGGTCGGTCAGGTCGGTTCGGTCTCGCTCAGGCACGGCCAACGATCCTAGGGACGCTCGGAGGGATCTCCCGCGGCGCGCGGAGGGAGATCGCCGAGCATCCCCGCATGGCATTCACTCCCAGGACCGCGATCGTCACCGGATCCGACTCCGGCATCGGCAAGGCGACCGCCGTCGCGCTCGCCGAGGCCGGGCTGGACGTCGGCATCACCTACCTCGACGACGAGGAGCGCGAGGGTGCCGAGGGCACCGCGAGCGAGGTGCGCGCGCTCGGCCGCAAGGCCGTCGTCGTGCAGCTCGACGTCCGCGACCTCGAGCACGCCGGCGACGTCGTCGACGGCCTCGCGGACGAGCTCGGCGGCGTCGACGTGTTCGTGAACAACGCCGGCACCGGCGACAACGGCCCCTTCCTCGACATGACGCTCGAGCAGTGGCGGAACACGGTGGCCACCGACCTGGACGGCGCGTTCGTCGTGATCCAGCGGGCGGCGCGGCGGATGGTCGCGGCCGGCGAGCGGCGGCCGGATCATCGCGATCACGAGCGTGCACGAGCACCAGCCGCGGGTCGGCTCGGCCGGGTACGACGCGGCGAAGCACGGCCTCGGCGGGCTCATCAAGACGATCGCGCTCGAGCTCGGGCGGCACGGGATCACCGCGAACGCCGTCGCTCCCGGCGAGATCGCGACGCCGATGACCGGCATGGAGGACCAGGACCCGCACGAGGTGCACCGTCCCGGCGTGCCGCTCGGGCGGCCGGGCGCCGCGCAGGAGATCGCGGCGGTCGTGGCGTTCCTCGCCTCGCCCGCCGCGAGCTACGTCACCGGCGCCTCCTGGCCCGTGGACGGCGGCATGCTGCAGATGGGCCCGCAGGCGGGCTCCCACATCACGAGCGACGACTGGCGCGACGCCGGCTGAGCGGGACCACTCCACACGTCGCGCGGTAGCTCTGGCGAGCGCGGTACGCATGCATGCCGCGCGTCGCCACAGGCACCGCGCGAGGCTGATGCGTCAGGCGAAGCGGACCGCCGCCTGCAGCCGCGTGCGCACCTCGAAGATCTCGGTGCCGCCGACGGCCCGGCCGTCGGGGAGGCCGTCGCGGAGCGCGGTGAGCAGCGTCGAGGCCTGCAGCACGACGAGCTCCGCGCCGCGGGAGGAGCCGAGCGACTCGGCGGGCATGGTCAGCGCCTCGTCCGGGAGCACGAGCAGCAGCGCCGTGAACCGCACCCGCGCGGCCCGGGCGATCGCCCTCGCCCGCTGCGCGAGCTCGTGCATGGGCCGCTCCCCCGCGAGCGCGTCGCCGGTCAGCTCACCCCGGCGCACCTGGACGGGCCCGCCGAAGTCCTCGGACTGGATGGCGAAGAGGCCCGTCGGTCCGAGCACGAGGTGGTCGACCTTGTCGTCGGAGCTGCCCGCCGCCACGTCGTGCCACACCGTGTAGCCGATGCCGAGCGTCGCGAGCCGGCGGGCGGTCGCCTCCTCGGCGAGCGCGTCCGCGAGCAGGTGCCGGATCTCGCGCGGCGCGCGCCGGACGAGCACCGGGTCGTAGGGGTCCGGGATGGCGACGCCGCGCCCGACCCACTCCCCCAGCAGCTGCAGGTAGCGCTCGCGCCGCCAGCCGCCCGGATGCCCGTACGCGCGGGCCGTCGGCCGGTGGTGCTGCGGGCCGTCAGCGCGCGGACGGCGCCCAGGCCGGCCCCTCCTCGGCGACGACATGCCCGGCGTCGTAGCGGCGGCGCGCATCGGGGCTGCCGATCGCGCTCCCAGGCCGCCTGCACGGCGATGAAGCGCTGCGGGTCGCCGCCGGTGTCGGGATGCGTCTCGCGCAGCAGCCGCCGGTACGCGCGCCGCAGGTCCTCGTCGGTCGCCGTCGCCGGGATGCCGAGCACCTCGTAGGGCGACGCCGACATGGGGCTGTCGGGCATCGCGCCTCCTCCGCCGGTCGTGTCGGATCGACGGTACCGGAGCCCGTGACCGCTCCCTGCGGCCGCTCCCGATCCGCTTGGCCGATGTCCAGCGGGCGCTGCGGTCGCACTCGACCGGCCGCACCTACCGTCGCCCGCAATCCGACGAGGAGAGGAGCGGGATGAGCGGGTTCTGGGCGGGCGCGGATGCGCCGTCGGCGTACGAGGCGAGCGAGGCGGCGATCCCGAACCTCGAGGTGGTGCACGAGTTCACCTCGGGCCCGATGCCGACGGGGGTGAGCGTCTCGGCGCATGGCCGCATCTTCGTGAACTTCCCGAAGTGGGGCGACGAGTACGGCCTTCACGGTCGGCGAGCTGCGCGACGGCGAGGTGGTGCCCTACCCGGACCAGGCGTGGAACTCGCCGAAGGGCGACGACGACGCGGGGGCGTTCGTGTCCGTGCAGAGCATCGTCGTGGATCCGGCGGACCGGCTCTGGGTGCTCGACACCGGCAGCCCGCTGTTCCAGCCGACGAAGCCCGGCGGCCCGAAGCTCGTGCGCGTCGACCTCACGACCGACACGGTCGAGCAGGTGATCACGTTCCCCGACGACGTGGCGCTGCCGACCTCCTACCTGAACGACGTGCGCTTCGACCTCAGCCGGGGCCGCGGCGGCGCGGCCTTCATCACGGACTCGGCCGACCAGGGCCCGAACGGGATCATCGTCGTCGACCTCGAGTCCGGTGAGTCGTGGCGCCGGCTGCACGACCACCCGAGCACCAAGGCCGTCGTGCCGCCGGAGTACGTGGCGCTCGCCGAGGGCCGCGTGCTGCTCCAGCGCGCCGAGGACGGCTCGACCACCCCCGTCACGATGGGCTCCGACGGCATCGCGATCGCCGCGGACGGGGCGCGGCTCTGGTACTGCCCGCTCGTGTCCCGCCACTGGTACAGCGTCAGCACCTCCGCGCTCTGGGACCGCGGCGCGGAGGAGGTCGACGTCGCGCTGCACGTCACCGACGAGGGCGACAAGGGCGGCGCGGCCGACGGGCTCGAGTCCGACGACGCCGGGCGCATCTACGCGACCGACTGGGAGCACGACTCGATCGTCCGCGGCTCCCGGACGGCACCATCGAGACGGTCGCGCACGACCCGCGGATGCTCTGGCCCGACACGATGTCGATCGCCGGCGACGGGCACCTCTACTTCACGGCGAACCAGCTGCACCGGCAGGCGCAGTACCAGGGCGGCGCGGACCTCCGGCGCTACCCGTACCACCTGTTCCGGTTCCCGATCGACGCGGGTCCCGTCCGGCTCAGGTGAGCGGTCGCCAGAACCCCTCGTGCGGCACGCGCGCCTCGTCCTCGAGCGCCGGGCCGGTCACGGCGATGCGGCGCTGCCCGGCGCCGAGCACGGTGCGGGACGGCAGGTCGAGCGTCGGGTTGCCCGGGTCGTCGCCGGTGAGCGCCTTCAGCGACGGCTCCGCGAGCGCGAAGGCGACCGCGCCGATCCCGGCCCAGTAGATCGCGCCGGCGCACATCGCGCACGGCTCGCAGCTCGTGACGAGGGTCGACGCGGCGAGCCGCTCCGGCGGCAGCTCGCGCCAGGCGAGGCGCACGAGGTTCGTCTCGGCGTGCCCGGTGATGTCGCGGCCGGTCACGACGGTGTTCTCCGCCTCGAGCAGCACCCGTCCGTCCGGCGTCGGCGAGCAGCGCGCCGAACGGATGGTTGCCGTGCGCCCGCGCGTCGGCGGCGATCGCGATCGCCCGGCGCAGCAGCGGCTCCAGCGCGGTCATGGGGCGCCGAGCCAGCCCGACGTCGTCTTCAGCACGCGGGAGCCGTCGAGGTCGGCCAGCGACAGGCCCGCGAACGCGGCAGCCGCATCCGAGGTCTGCCACCGGAACCGCGGGGCGCTGGTGGTGGCCGCCTCGACGATGACCGCGGCGGCGCCTTCCGGGGTCTGCGCGGCGCGAAGGCCGCCGTCGTGCGGTCGAGGTAGGCCGCGAGCAGGGGTGCGTAGGGGTCGTCAGCGGCCCCGGGGTCCCGGTCGCGTCCCGCGACGTTCGCGACGAAGGCGCTGCCCACCGCGGCGGGCTCGACGATCGACACGGTGACGCCGAACCGGGCGGCGACCGGGGCGAGCGACTGCATCAGCCCCTCGACGGCGAACTTCGCGGCGCAGTAGGCGTCGGCGAAGGGCTGGCCGACGGCGCCGCCGACACTCGTGACGGTGACGACACGGCCCGAGCCGGCCGCCCGCATCCCCGGCAGCACGAGGCGGGTCAGCCGCGCGACGGCGAGGTAGTTCACGTCGAGCTGCGCCTGCAGCGCCGCGTCGTCGAGCTGCTCGAGGGTGCCGAGCGAGCCCTGCCCGGCGTTGTTGACGAGCACGTCGATCGTCCCGAGCCGGGCGACGAGGTCCGCGGCGGCGGCCGCGTCCGTCACGTCCAGCGCGGCGACCTCGACCTCGATGCCGGCCGTCTCGGCCGCGGCGAGCAGCGCGTCGGCGCGTCCGGGGTCGCGCATGGTGCCGATGACGCGGTGGCCGGCGGCGGCGAGCCCGACGGCGGTGGCCAGCCCGATGCCGGTGGACGTCCCGGTGACGAGTGCGGTGGGCATGGGCGAACGGTAGCCGAAGCGCAAGGCGCAGGTCCTAGCATCCGGACCATGCCGCAGACGATCTACCTCGCCTCCGCGGAGGGCCACACCGGCAAGTCGGCGGTGGCGGTGGGGCTGCTCGAGGCGCTCGGCCGGCGGATCGGCCGGGTGGGCGTCTTCCGGCCGGTGAGCCGCTCGACCGAGGGCGACTACGTGCTCGACCTGCTGCTGCGGCACGCGACAGTCGACGTGGATCCCGCGGCGGTCGTCGGCACGACCTACGAGGCGGTCCATCACGATCCGGATGCGGCGCTCGCCAGGATCATCGAGCGGTTCCGGGCGGTCGCCGACACCTGGGACGCGGTGCTCGTCGTCGGCAGCGACTACACGGACATCGGCACGCCGACCGAGCTGCGCTTCAACGCGCGGGTGGCGGCGAATCTCGGCGCCGCCGTCGTCCTCGTCCTCGGCGGACGGCGCTCGTCCGGCCAGGGCGGCCGCACCGCGCACGAGGTGGAGCAGGTCGCCGAGATCACGCTCGGCGAGTTCCGCAGCGAGCACGCGGATCTCGCGGCGGTGATCGTGAACCGGGCGGACCCCGGCGAGCGCGGCGCGATGCCGGCGCTGCTCGCCGCGCACGTGGGCGACGACGTGCCCGTCTTCGCGATCCCGGAGGACGCCGCCCTGGTCGCGCCGACCCTCGCGACCGTGCTGGCGGCGGCGCAGGCGACGCTGCTGCTCGGCGACCCGGCGAAGCTCGACCGGAACGTCGATGCCACCGTCGTGGCGGCCATGACGCTCGAGAACCTGCTGCCCCGGCTGGTGCCCGGCGCCCTGGTCGTGACCCCCGGCGACCGGATCGACACGATCGTCGGCGTGCTGCTCGCGCACGCCTCCGCCACCTTCCCGTCGCTGACGGGGGTGCTGCTCACCGGCGGCCTGACGCCGCCGCCGAACGCCGCGCGCCTCATCGAGGGGCTCGCGGACCTCCCCATCGCCCGCACCGACCTCGGCACCTACGAGACCGTGACCGCCGTCTCGGGCGCCCGCGGCCTGCTCGCGGCGGAGTCGCCGAGGAAGACCGCGGATGCGCTCGCGCTCTTCGACGCCCACGTCGACGTGGACCGGCTGCTCGCCGCGCTCGACGTGCACGCGTCGAGCGTCGTCACGCCGCTGATGTTCGAGTACGGGCTGCTCGCCAGGGCCCGCGCGGACAAGCGGCACATCGTGCTGCCCGAGGGCGACGACGACCGCGTGCTCGAGGCCGCCGGCATCGTGCTCGCCCGGGACATCGCGGAGCTCACGATCCTCGGCAAGGAGGTCGCGGTGCGCAGCCGGGCTGTCGCGCTCGGCGTCGACCTCGGTGCGGCCCGCGTGGTCGACCCGTTCGCCGAACCGCTCCGCGAGCGCTTCGCGGAGGTCTACGCGCGGGAGCGCGCGCACAAGGCCGTGTCGCTCGAGCTCGCCCGCGACACCGTCACGGACGTCTCCTACTTCGGCACCCTGATGGTGCACGAGGGCCTCGCCGACGGGATGGTGTCCGGCGCCGCGCACACGACGGCCCACACCATCCGCCCCGCCTTCGAGCTGATCCGGACCGCGCCCGGGCGTCTCGGTGGTCTCGAGCGTGTTCCTCATGGCGCTCGCCGACCGGGTGCTCGTCTACGGCGACTGCGCCGTGATCCCGGATCCGACGAGCGGCCAGCTCGCGGACATCGCGATCTCCGCCGCGCAGACCGCGGAGCAGTTCGGCATCGAGCCGCGGGTGGCGATGCTCTCGTACTCCACCGGCAGCTCCGGCACCGGGGCGGACGTCGAGAAGGTGCGGGCCGCGACGGCGCTCGTGCGCGAGCGGGCGCCCCGGCTGCTCGTCGAGGGGCCGATCCAGTACGACGCCGCAGCGGACCCGGCCGTCGCCGCGGCGAAGATGCCCGGCTCCCCCGTCGCCGGCCGCGCGACGGTCTTCGTCTTCCCCGACCTCAACACCGGCAACAACACGTACAAGGCCGTGCAGCGGTCGTCGAACGCGCTCGCGATCGGCCCGGTGCTGCAGGGCCTGAACAAGCCGATCAACGACCTCTCCCGCGGCGCGCTCGTCCGGGACATCGTCAACACGATCGCGATCACCGCGATCCAGGCCCAGGCGGCGCCCGCCGCGCGGAGGGAGCAGCCGTGAGCGGCAGCCGTGTTCGTGCTGAACGCCGGATCCTCGTCCCTGAAGTACCAGCTGCGTGGATCCGGCCGACGGCGAGGTGCACGTCGCCGGCACGGTCGAGCGGATCGGCGAGGAGGGCAGCGACGTGCCCGACCACGAGGCGGCGGTGCGCCGCGCCCTGGACGCGATCGAGGGACGGCCGGAGCCGGCGCGCGTGCGGGCACCGCGTCGTGCACGGCGGCGAGCGGTTCGACGCCGCGACCCTGATCGACGACGACGTCGAGGCGGCGATCGACGAGCTCTCCGCCCTGGCTCCGCTGCACAACCCGGCGAACCTGCAGGGCATCCGCGCCGCCCGCGCGGTGCTGCCCGACATCCCGCACGTCGCCGTGTTCGACACCGCCTTCCACCGCACCATCCCGGCGGAGGCGGCGACCTACGCGATCCCGGCCGACCTGGCGGCGCGCTACGGCGTCCGCCGGTACGGCTTCCACGGCACCAGCCACCGGTACGTGTCCCGCGCGGCCGCCGACTTCCTCGGCATCCCGCTCGAGCGCTCGAAGCTGATCGTGCTGCACCTCGGCAACGGGGCGTCGGCCTGCGCCGTCGACGGCGGCAGGTCGATCGAGACGTCGATGGGCATGACGCCGCTCGAGGGCCTCGTGATGGGCACGCGCTCCGGCGACATCGATCCGGCCGCGCTCTTCCACCTGCACCGGCAGGCCGGGCTCGGCTTCGACGAGCTCGAGCAGATGCTGAACCGCGACAGCGGGCTGAAGGGCCTCACCGGCAAGGGCGACATGCGCGACGTGCAGGCCGCCGCGGCGGACGGCGACGCGGCGTCGGAGGCGGCGCTCGCGGTCTACCGGCACCGCATCCGCAAGTACATCGGCGCCTACCTCGCGCAGCTCGGCGGCCTCGACGCCCTCGTCTTCACCGCCGGGGTCGGCGAGAACAACTCCCTGCTGCGCCGCCGCACGCTCGCGGGGCTCGAGCACCTCGGTCTCGCAGGTGGACCCGGACCGGAACGAGGTGCCCTCGCACGAGGCGCGGCGCATCTCCCCCGACGGGGCGCCGGTCGCGGTGCTCGTCGTGCCGACGAACGAGGAGCTGGAGATCGCGCGGCAGACGGCCGCCGTCACAGAGGACCGGTAGGCGCCTCCCGCACGTCTTTTGGGCTCGCCCGGCGACGAGCCCCTAGCATCCTCGGGTGTAAGAAACGCGAACAGCGGGAGACCAGTGACCGCCGCGACCGCCGCCCTCATCGTCCTCGTCGTCGCGCTCGCGCTCGTCTTCGACTTCACCAACGGCTTCCATGACACCGCCAACGCGATGGCGACGCCCATCGCGACCGGCGCGATGCGGCCCATGGTCGCGGTCGGCGTCGCCGCCGTGCTGAACTTCATCGGCGCCTTCCTCTCGACGACTGTCGCCCAGACCATCTCGAGCGGCCTCATCAAAGCCGGATCCAACGGCGTCGACGTCGGCCCCGACATCGTCTTCGCCGGGCTGATCGGCGCCATCGTCTGGAACATCACGACGTGGTACTTCGGGCTGCCGTCCTCGTCGAGCCACGCGCTCTTCGGCGGGCTCGTGGGCGCCGCGATCGTCGGCGCCGGCTTCGGCTCCATCGACTACTCCGTGCTGTTCGGCAAGGTGATCATCCCGGCCGTCCTCGCGCCGCTCACCGCCGGGATCGTCGCGTTCCTCGCCACGCGGATCGCCTACTCGATCACGCGGCGGCACGACGGCCGCCCGGACGGCCGCCGCGTCTTCCGCGTCGGGCAGGTGTTCTCGTCGTCGCTCGTCGCGCTCGCCCACGGCACGAACGACGCGCAGAAGACGATGGGCGTCATCACCCTCACGCTCGTGGCCGCCGGCCTGCAGCCGCCGAACACGCCGCCGCAGGTCTGGGTCATCACCGCCTGCGCGATCGCCATCGCCATCGGCACCTACACCGGCGGCTGGCGGATCATCAAGACGCTCGGCACCGGCCTCACCGCCGTGAAGCCCGCGCAGGGCTTCGCCGCCGAGGTGAGCACCGCCTCGACGATCCTCGCGTCGAGCCACCTCGGCTTCGCCCTCTCGACGACGCACGTCGCCTCCGGATCGGTGATCGGCTCCGGCCTCGGCCGACGCGGCTCCGTGGTCCGCTGGGCGACCGCCCGGCGGATCGTCACCGGCTGGGTGTTCACGCTCCCCGCGGCCGCTGTCGTCGGCGCGCTCGCGGCGCTGCTCGTGAGGCTGGGCACGGCGGGGATCGTGATCGACACGGTGCTCGGCATCGGGTTCATGGTCGCGGTCTTCCTCCGCGCCCGGCCCGAGCGGATCGACGCCAGCAGCCTCGAGCGTGAGGTGGCCGCCGCCGGCACGGCCGTGCACCGCCCGAAGAAGCGCGAGCGACGGGGGGCCGACGCGTGACGATCGACTGGCGCGCCTTCGCGACGGTCTTCGTCGCGTCGATCGTGGCCGCCTGCGTGGTCGTGGCCCTGTTCGCGACCGGTATCCGTCTGCTCGCGACACCGCCGCCCGGTGCCGGTGTGGCGGGCGCCGCCCGTGACGAGGAGATGGACGACGTGGAGGGCCAGCAGCGGCCGCTGCTGGCGACCGTCGGCGCGGTCGTGGTGTTCGTGCTCGCCGGCCCGTCGCGCTGTACGGCATCTGGCTCATCATCCCGGCGCTGCACCCGTAGGCACGCCGCCGTCAGGCGGCGGGCTGGACCACTCGGCTGTCGCCCGGTGGGCAGCACCTCGACGGCGAGTCGGGCAGGGATGCGCTCCTGCATCGACTCGACGTGGCTGATCAGGCCGACGGTGCGGCCGCCGGTGCGGAGGTCGTCGAGCGCGGCCATCGCCGTGTCGAGGGTCTCCGCGTCGAGCGAGCCGAAGCCCTCGTCGACGAAGAGCGTGTCGAGGCGGATGCCGCCGGCCTGCGCGGACACCACCTCGGCGAGCCCGAGCGCGAGCGCGAGCGAGGCGAGGAACATCTCGCCGCCCGACAGCGAGGCCGCCTGCCGCACGAGGCCGGTGTGGGCGTCGCGGACCCCGATGCCGAGGCCGGTCTCCACGTTGCGGTGCTGTCGCTCGTCGTCGAGGTCGAGCGCGTACCGGCCCGCCGTCATCCGCTCGAGCCGCAGGTTGGCCGCCGCGATGATCTGCTCGAGCTGCGCCGCGAGCACGTAGGTCTCCAGCCGCATACGGCGCGTGTTCGGCTCGTCGCCGTGCACCGTCGCCGCGAGGTCCCGCACCTGCCGGTACCGCTCCCCCGTCGCCCCGGATGCAGCGAGCAGCGCGATCGCGGCGGAGGCAGCGGCGCGGACCGCTCGCGCCCGGTCGGCGAGGGCGCCGGCGGTGGCGAGCGCAGCCTCGAACGCGGCCGCGGCGGCGTCCCGGGCGTCGCGCTCGGGCTGCGGGTCGACCTGCTCCTCGGCGACGGCTGCCAGCGCCGGCTCGGCGAGCACCTCGCGCGCTGCCGCGGCGCCCTGCTCGTGCGCCCGCACCGCGGCGTCGGCGGCGGCTTCGGCCGCGTCGTCGAGCCGCGCGGCCGCGGCCTCGGCCGCATCGCGAAGCCCTGCTGCGTCAGCGCCAGCGGCAGCGCCGCGGCGGTCTCGTCGAGCGCCTCGCCTCGGCCCGGCGCACGGCGGCGTCGGCCGCCGCGGCGTCCCGGACGGCGTCGAGCTCCTCCTCGAGGCGCGCCGCTCGCGCCGCGACGGACGGGGCCTCGCCCCGGCCCTCGGCGACGACGGCCGATGTCGCGCTCGAGCGCGGACTCGAGGGCTGCGGCGCCCGCCTCGGACGGCGGCGCGGTGCTCCCGGGCCTCGACGAGGCGCTGCGCTCCGGCCGCGGCCTCCGCGGCGGCCGCGGCGCGCTCCGCCGCGACCCCGGTGCGTGACTCCGCGGCGGCTCGAGCGACACGGATGCGGTCGCGCGCAGCAGCGAGCTGCTCCTCGAGCGCGGCGGCATCCCGGCCGCCGGCGGCGCCGTCGGCCGCGCAGAGCCGGCGCTCGGCGTCCGCGGCGGCGGCGGAGGCGGCGGTCAGCGCGGCCTGCGCGGCCGCGGAGGCGCTGCGCGCCGCCGCGACCTCCGCGGCCGTGACGGCCGGCGCATCGCTCCGCACCGGGGCGGGGTGCTCGAGCGACCCGCACACGGGGCACGGGTCGCCGGGGACGAGGGCGGCCGCGAGCTCGACCGCCTGCCCGGCGATGCGCCCGGTGAGCGCGGCGTCGAGTCGGGCCGCGGCTGCGGCGGCGTCGGCGGCCGCAGCGGCCTCCGCCCGTCGAGCCGCGTCGAGGGTCGCGGAGAGCCGCGCCGCCTCCCGCGCCGCGGTCAGCGCTGCGGCGAGCTCCGTGGCCCGCGAGGTCGCCGGGTCCGCATCCGCGGCCGCGGCCGCGAGCGCGGCGAGCTGCGCGTCGAGGGCCGCGATCCGTTCGGGCAGCGCCGCCAGCCGCGTCTCGAGCTCCTGGATCGACCCGGCCGCGGCCCGCGCCGCCGACCGAGCCGTCGCCAGCGCCTGCTGCTGCGCCGGCAGGGTGCTCTCGACGGCCAGCGGATGGCTGAGCGCACCACGGGAGGTGAGCAGCGCCTCGATGCGCTCCTCGGTCGACATCCCGTCCGGTGCCGGATGGTCCAGCAGCGCGGCCGCGGCCTCCCCCTGCCGTGCGGTGGCCGCCGCGAGCTCCGCGACCGCGGCGTCGTGCGCGGCGATCCGTGGATGCACGGCGTCGGCGCGCCGGGCCGCGGCGAGCCGGGCCCGCAGCGCCGTGATCCGCTCATCGTCGGCGGTGAGCTCGGCGAGACGCCGGCGGGCGGCGTCCCTGCGGCCCTGCAGCTCCTGGACGGCGAGGGCGTCGGCCAGCGCGCGCTCGGCCGCATCGGCCCTCGCCCGCGCGAGTGCGGCGGCGGCCTCGGCCGCAGCCGCGGCGATGTCCGCGTCGTCGGCCGTGCTGGTGAACCACGCCGCGTCGGGCTCGGCCGGCCGCTCCGCGCCGGTCTGCTCGGCGATCGAGTCCGCCCGCGCCGCGACGTCCCTGGCGGTCGCCTCGAGCTCGGCGGCCAGACGGCTGCGCGTCTCGAGCAGGTCGCGCTCGAGCCGCTGGAACCGGTCGGTGCCGAAGAGCGTGCGCAGCAGCTCGCGGCGCTTGTCGGTGGGCGCGAGCAGGAACTCCTGGAAGCGGTTCTGCGCGAGCAGGACCACCTGCAGGAACTGGTCGCGGGTGATCGGCAGCAGCTCGGCGAGCGCGATGCCGACCTCCTTCGGCCGGGTCGCGATGACCCGGGGGCCGTCCGGCTCCAGGACGGCGAGCTCGGCCTCGGGCTCGGCGGTCGTGGTGCCGGTGCCGGAGCGCTTCAGCCGCTCGTACCGGGGCGTGCGGCGGATCCGGTAGACCACGTCCCGCACCTGGAACTCGAGCTCCACCTCGCTCGGGTCGGCCGGCCCGCAGTGCTGGCTGCGCACCTGGCTCTCGCGCTGCTCGAAGCGCGGCACGTCGCCGTAGAGCGCGAAGCAGACGGCGTCGAGGATGCTCGACTTGCCCGCGCCGGTGCGGCCGGCGATCAGGAAGATGCCGTCGTCGTCGAAGCGCCGGAAGTCGATCGTCTGCAGGGTGCGGTACGGCCCGAAGCCGGCGACACTTCAGGCCGAGGATCCTCATGCGGCACCTGCGAGCAGGCGCGTCACCAGGTCGCGCTCGAACTCGCTCGGGCCCGCGCCGTTTCGGGTGAGGGCGAGGAAGTCGGCGACCAGGTCGACGTCCGAGCGCCCGCGGACCCGCTCCGCGTACGAGGCGGTGCCGGCGTCGGCGACCGAGTCGGGCCGCCACTCGAAGGCGACGCAGTGCGGGAACCGCCGCTGCAGCCGGCGCATGCCGTCCGTCGGCCGCACCTGGTCGGTCACGACGGCCTTGACCCACGCCCCCGCGGACGGGCTCGAGGGCCTCGTCGGTCAGCAGCAGCTCGAGCGGCCCGGTCAGCACCGCGAGCGGCCGCGGCACCGGCAGGTCGAGCCAGGTGACGTCGGCGAGCCCGTCGGCGCCGAGGTCGACGATCCAGCCGCCGCGCCGCTTGCCGGCCTCGCCGAAGGAGTAGTGCATCGGCGCCCCCGAGTAGCGGACGCGCGGGCTGAGCTCCGCCCGGCCGTGGATGTGGCCGAGGGCGACGTAGTCGGGCCCGTCGAACACCGACGCCGGCACCAGGTCGAGCCCGCCGCGGCTGAGGTCGCGCTCCACGTCGCCGGCGGGCACCCCGGCGGCGAAGCAGTGCGCGAGCACGACGGAGCGGCCGCCCCGCTCCGCGAGATCCGCGCGCACCTCGCCCATCGCGGCCACGAGCGCCTGCTCATGGGTGCGGATGCGCACGCCCGGCCGCTCCTGCGCGAAGAGCGCCGGCTCGAGGTACGGGATGCCGTAGAGGGCCACGGGCCCGTGCTCGTCGTCGAGCAGCACGGGTGCCCCGATGCGGTCCGTGCGGGTGACGAGGTGGATGCCCGCCTGACCGAGCCAGTCGGCGTGCATGCCGAGGCGGGTGACCGAGTCGTGGTTGCCGCTCGTCAGGACGATCTGCGCGCCCGCGTGCCGGATGCCGGCCAGCGCGCTCTGGAACAGCTCGATCGCGGCCGTCGACGGCGTGGACGAGTCGAAGACGTCCCCGGCGATGAGCACCACGTCGATCCGCTGCTGCTCGACGGCGTGCACGAGCGCCTCGAGCACCACGCCGAGGTGGTCGAGGGTGGCGTGGGTGTGGAACGTGCGGCCGATGTGCCAGTCGGAGGTGTGCAGCAGTCGCATGGGACGAAGGCTAGGGACGGCCGCCGACAGCGCCCCGGACGGTTCGCGGCGAACGGGGGCACGGGCGCGGCCGGCTGACAGCCGCGTCACGGCGGCTTCAGAACGGTGTCCCGGTCGGATGTCAGGTGCGGCATGCAGCATGCCTCCATGCCCGATGACGCGCCGACCCTCCCCACGCTCGTTCCCGTCTGCCCGGCGGACGGGATGCGGATGACCCAGACGATCGTCGGCTGGCGCTGCCCGATCTGCGGTGCCCCGGCCAGGTCCCTGGCCGCCTGAGACGCGAGGAGCGACTCCATGAGTGACCCGAAGCCCATCCCGAACAACAACCTGCAGCCCCACGCCGAGGAGGCGGAGCGCGACGCCGCCCTGCTGGCGGGCGAGCCCGGCTCGGCGGACGGCGCCGGTGACGGAGGTGGCCGCGACGAGACCGGTGAGGGCTTCGGCCCGCTGCCCGGCGACGAGGACGACGAGCACGCCTGATCCGGCGTGGGCGCTGTCCTCGGCATCCCGGTCGCGGTCGTCGCGGCCGTCCTCCTCGCGCTCGGCGCGCAGCTGCAGAACCAGGGCGCGACCCGCGTCGAGGAGGAGCAGCAGGAGCAGCAGCGAGGCGGTGGCCGGGGCGTCCTCGAACGACTGATCGCGCTGCTGTCGACGCCGCGCTGGCTCGGCGGCTCGACGATCCTCGGCATCGCGGTCGCGCTCCAGCTCGTCAGCCTGCTGTTCGCCCCGATCGCGGTCGTGCAGCCCATCGGTGCGCTGTCGCTCGTGATCACCGTGCTGCTCGACACCCGGATGAACCGGGCCAGGATCCCGGGCCGGGCGAAGCTCGCGATCGCGATCTGCCTCGTGGGCGTCACGGCGTTCGTCGTGACCGCATCGTTCACCACCTCGTCGGGATCGCCGGGTGCCCTCCAGATCGGGATCGTGCTCGCCGTCCTCGGTGCCGTCCTGCTGGCCGCCGGGGCGCTGCTGCTCGCGCTGCGGGAGCATCCGTCCGCGCTGCGCTCGGCCTTGACCGCCGCCCTCCTGTTCGGCTTCGTGGCCACGCTCGCGAAGCTCGTGATCGGGCGGCTGCAGCACGTCGTGCAGAGCGGCTCCGGCTTCCAGCCCCTCGACCTGCTCACGCTGCTGACCGTCCTCGCGCTGCTGCTCGCCGGCGCGATCGGGCTCGCCCTCGTGCAGGCCGCCTACGCGGCCGGCTCCCCCGACCTCGTGGTCGCCGCCCTCACGGTCGTGGATCCGCTCGTCGCCGTGACGATCGGCATCGCCGTGCTCGGCGAGGCGGCGACAGCCCCGCCCGCCGCGTTCGTGGTCTTCGTCGCAGCGGGGCTCGTCGCGATCGGCGGGGTGCTGCTCCTCGCGCGGCATCAGCCCGAGCCGGGCAGCCGCGACCGCTGACCGCGTGCGGCGCGCAGGCCACCCGCGTATCGTTGGGGAGGTCGGATGGAGGGATCGTGAGCGCCTCCAGCACGGCGCCCTCCGGGGTGCGCCGCAGGGTGTCGGCCGTCGTCACCCCGGTGGCCGCGTTCGCCACCCGCGTCCGCTACGACCGCGCGCTCGTCGTGGCGGCGCTCGCGGCCGGCATGACCCTCGTGCTGATCGAGACCCCCCTGGCGGCGGTCGGGCACGACGTGCCGCTGCTGCTCGCCTTCGTCCTCGCGCTGCTGCACGCCGGCTCCGTGCCGCTCGCCGTGATGCGGCCGCACCTCGCCGCCCCCCTGTCGGTCGCCGCGGCGCTCGGCCTGCAGGCGGCGAGCGTCGGCTCCCCCGCCTGGCCGTGGTGGCCGGTGCTCATCGTCACCGAGACCCTCGTGCTCGTCGTCGTGAGCCTGAAGGTGCCGTGGCCGGCCGCGCTGCTCTACTGGCTGCTCGCGACCGGTGCGCCGGCGATCCTCGCGGCGGCGCTCGTCCCGGGCGCCTCGGATGCGACGAGCGCGAGCGTCGTCACGTTCGGCGGCATCAGCGGCGCCGCGGTGATCGTCGCCCTCGTCACCGCCGAGTGGGGCAGCATCCGCGCGCAGCTCGTCCGGGAGCGGCGCATCAGCGCGACCGAGGCGTCACGCCGCGTGGTGATGGAGGAGCGGGCCCGGATCGCCCGCGAGCTGCACGACGTGATCGCGCACAGCATGTCGATCATCACCGTGCAGTCCTCGACCGCGAGGTTCCGGCACCCCGAGTTCGGGCCCGGCGCGATCGCGGAGCTCGAGGAGATCGGCGACAAGTCGCGGCAGGCGCTCGACGAGATGCGGGGCCTGCTCGCCGTGCTGCGCGCCGGTCAGGACAGCTCGCCGCGCGCGCCTCAGCCCGACGTCGCCGACGTGGCCGGGCTGGTGGCCGAGGCCGAGCGAGCCGGCATGCGGGTGCGCTTCGAGCCGCTGCAGCCGGGCGAGGCCGCCGCCGTCGGCGAGGTGACGGGGCTCGTCGCCTACCGGATCGTGCAGGAGGCCCTCTCGAACGCCATCCGGCACGCGCCCGGCGCCGCGGTGCTCGTCGCCGCGCACTGCGACGGGGACCTGCTCCGCCTCGAGATCGAGAACAGCGCCGCACCGTCGCCCGTGGTGGTCCGCTCCGGCGACCGGGGCGAGGGCCACGGCCTCGTCGGCATGCGCGAGCGCGCCGCGAGCGTCGCCGGCACGGTCGAGGCCGGTCCCTCGAGCGACGGGGGCTTCCGCATCCGTGCCGCGCTCCCGCTCCGGGCCACGGCGGCGACGCCGTGATCCGGGTGCTGGTGGCGGACGACCAGGCGATGGTCCGAGCGGGGTTCGCCGCGCTGCTCGCGGCGCAGCCCGACGTCGAGGTGGTGGGCCAGGCGGAGGACGGCGCCGAGGCGATCGCGCTCGCGCTCGCGACGGCTCCCGACGTCGTCCTGATGGACGTGCGGATGCCGGTGCTCGACGGCATCGCGGCGACGCGGCGGATCGTGGCCGAGTGCCCCGGCGCGCGCGTCGTGGTGCTGACCACCTTCGACGTGGACGACTACGTGCTCGACGCCATCCGCGCCGGCGCGAGCGGCTTCCTCACGAAGGACGCGCCGCCGGACGAGCTCGTCGCCGCCGTGCGGGTCGTCGCCCGCGGCGACGCGCTGCTGGCCCCCGGCGTCACCCGCCGGCTGATCGAACGGCTCGCGGCGGCGCCGGAGCCCGCCGCCGTCGCCTCGACCGCGACGCTCGACGGTCTCACCCAGCGCGAGCGGGAGGTGCTCGTCGAGGTCGCGCGCGGCCGCAGCAACCAGGAGATCGCCGCCGCGCTCGTCATCGCGGAGCAGACCGTGAAGACGCATGTCTCCCGGGTGCTCGGCAAGCTCGGGCTGCGCGACCGCGCCCAGGCGGTCGTCGCGGCCTACGAGTCCGGCCTCGTCGTCGCCGGCGACTGACGCGACCCCCTACCCGGGTAGCACACGGAAGACGTTCAGAACGGCTCCCAGGAGGGACGCGCTCCCAGGGGCTGGAACCTAGCCTCGGAGCATGACCACCGTCGCGTCCCGCCCCATCCGCACCACGAGGCCGAGACGTGTCGCAGCCGGGGCCGCCGTGGGCAACCACGCGAGCGACTACACCGAGCTGACCCGGCGGGTGAAGGCCGCCGGCCTCCTCGAGCGCCGCCCGGGCTTCTACGCGATCCGGGTCGCTGCTGCTCGCCGCCGCCTTCGCCGTCGCCACCCTGCTGCTGGTCACCCTCGGCCACACCTGGTGGCAGCTGCTCGTCGCCGGACTCTTCGGCCTGCTGTTCACGCAGGTCGGCTTCCTCGCCCACGACGGCGCGCACCGGCAGATGTTCACCTCCGGCAAGCGCAACGAGTGGGTGTCGCGGGTGATCGCGAACCTCGTCGTCGGGCTCAGCTACGGCTGGTGGATGCACAAGCACTCCCGCCACCACGCCAACCCGAACACGCAGGGCAAGGACATGGACATGGACGCGAACGCGCTCGTGTTCACGCCCCGCGACGCCGCCGAGCGCACCGGGCTGGCCGCCGGTGCTCATGCGCAAGCAGGGCTGGTTCTTCTTCCCCGTGCTGACGCTCACCGGACTCGACCTGCACGTGAAGTCGGTGCGGATGCTCACCGCCCGCGGCGAGGTCAAGCACCGCGCCCTCGAGCTCGCCCTGATCGCCGTCCGCCTGATCGGCTTCGCGACGCTCGTGATCTGGGCCGCGGGCCCGGTCGTCGGCATCGCGTTCCTCGCCGTGCAGGTCATGGTCTTCGGCTTCACCATGGGCGCGGCGTTCGCGCCGAACCACAAGGGCATGCCGCTGATCGACGAGTCGCAGCGGGTCGACTACCTGCGCCGCCAGGTGCTCACCTCCCGCAACATCACGGGCGGCTGGCTCGTCACCCTCGGGATGGGCGGCCTGAACCACCAGATCGAGCACCACCTGTTCCCGAGCATGCCGAGCATCAACCTGCACCGCGCCCGCCCCATCGTGAAGGCCTACTGCGCCGAGCTCGGCGTGCCCTACACGGAGGCGACGCTGCCGGGGTCGTGGGCGATCGTCGTCCGCTACATCCACCAGGTCGGTCTCGGCGCCGCCGACCCGTTCGACTGCCCCGCCGCCGCGGCGCTCCGCACCGCGTAGGCGCCGCTCAGCCCTCGAGCACCGCCCTGGCCGCGGCGTATCCGCCGAGGCCCGAGACGGCCCCGCCGCGGCGGGATCCGGATCCGCACATCAGGATCCGCGGATCGGCCGTCGCGACGCCCCAGCGCTCGGCGGCGGTCGCCGGCGCCTCGGCGTCCGCGAGCCATGGCGCCGTGAGCGGGCCGTGGAAGATGTGCCCGCCGGGCATGCCGAGCGACTCCTCGAGGTCGGCGGTCGTCCGCACCTCGATGCAGGGCCTGCCGTCGGCGTCGGGCAGCAGCAGCGGCTCGATCGGCTCGGCGAGCACGTCGTCGAGCGAGGCGAGCACCGCCGCCTGCTGCGGCGGCGCGGTCGAGGCCCAGCCGGTGCGGCGCCTGGAGCCCGAAGACCGTGAGCGTCTGCACGCCGGCGGCGGCGAGGTCCGCGCCGAGGATGCTGCGGTCGGTGAGCGAGTGGCAGTAGGTCTCGAGCGGCAGCGGATCCGCGAGGCGTCCCGCGATCGCCGACGGCGTGCGCGGCGTCGAGCTCCGACACCGCCTCGTGCACGTGGAAGGTGCCGGCGAACGCCGCCTCGGGCGCCACGCCCGTGTCGCGGAGGCGGGGCAGCCGGGTGAGCAGCAGGTTCGCCTTGATCTGGGCGCCTTCCGGTGCCGGGCCGCCGGAGCGGCCGAGCAGCCGCTCGAGCACCGCGGGGGCGACGTTCGCCAGCACGACCTCGCCGGCGAAGGCCCGCTCCCCCTCCGCCGTGGTCGCCGTGACGTGCCCGTCCGGGATCGAGCGCGGTCACCTCTGCGCCGGTCACGATCCGCGCGCCCGCCGCCCGGGCGGCGTCGGCGAGCGCGCCGGTGACCGCTCCCATCCCACCGACCGGCACGTCCCAGTCCCCCGTGCCGCCGCCGATCACGTGGTAGAGCAGGCAGAGGTTCTGCTGCAGCGACGGCTCGTCGAGCGCCGCGAAGGTGCCGATGAGGCCGTCGGTGGCGACCATGCCGGCGACGAGGTCGGAGCGGAAGCGATCGCGGAGCGTCGCCCCGATCGGCGTCGCGACGAGGTCGTGCCAGATCCGGTCGGGCACCCGCTCCCGCACCGCCGCCTCGCCGGGCAGCGGGTCGAGCATCGTCGGCCACACCGCCGCCGCGAGGGCGGCCGTGTCGGCGAGCCAGCCGGTCGTAGGCGGCCGCGTCCTCGCGGCGCACCGACCGCGGCGAACGAGGCGGCGGTGGCCGCCGGGTCCCCGGTGTCGACGAGCAGCCCGGTGCCGGTGCCCGGCAGCGGCGTGTAGGAGGCGTACCGGCGGCGGCGCAGGGTCAGCCGCAGCCCCAGGTCCTCGCGGATGCGGGCGGGCAGCAGGCTGACGAGGTACGAGTAGCGGGACAGCCGCGCGTCGACGCCCGCGAAGGGCGCCGCGGACACGGCCGCGCCGCCGACCGTGCCGGCGCGCTCGAGCACGATCACGCTCCGCCCCGCCTGCGGCGAGGTAGGCCGCGGCGGTGAGCCCGTTGTGGCCACCGCCGACGATCACGACGTCCGCGTGCTCGGTCATGCGTCCTCCCAGGGCGGCACGAGGGCGCCGATCCGTCCTCCGCCGAGCAGCGGCGCGAGGAGCCGGCCGGTGCGGGTGGCCCGGACGGCGTCCTCGTGCACCCGCACGGTGTGCCGCGTCTTGACGCCCGCGGTGCGCAGCCGCGCCGGCGTGACCGCGCGGGCCGAGACCGCGACGGCGATCCGCGGCTCGAAGCCGAGGCGGCGGTCGCCGAGGTGGATGGTCAGGCAGAGGTCGTCGTGCACCATCGGGTCGTCGCGGTGGAACCGCTCGCGCGCCGCCAGCCAGGCGGACCTCCGCACGGCGAGGTTCGAGCCGTAGAGCGGGATGCGGCCGATCATCGCGCCGATGAGCCCGAAGTAGGCGCCGTGGTAGCCGAGGCCGGCCAGCAGCCGCAGCGGCATCGGCAGCGAGGTGAACACGCCGGGGCCGGTGAGCCCGGCGAGCTCCGGGTCGTCCGTGAAGGCGGCGCGGATGCGGGCGATCCAGTCGACCGGCGGCACCGCGTCCGCGTCGAAGCGCACGAGCACGTCGCCGGTCGCCGCGTCGTAGCCGGCGGCCGCCGCCTTCGCGATGCCGGGCACCGGCTCGCGGACCACGCGGGCGCCGCCCTCGCGCGCGATCGCGCCGGTGGCGTCGCTCGACCCGTTGTCGACCACGACGATCTCATCCGGTCCGTCGCTGAGCGTCGACAGCGCGACGAGGCAGCGGCGGAGCGCCTCGGCGTCGTCGCGGACCGGCAGCACGACGGAGACGCGCAGCGTGCTCGGCCATCGGGCACACCTCGATCTCGCCGCCGACCTCGCGGAGGTGCCGGCGGAACGTGTACTCGGGGTCGTCGGCGCGGCGCGCGAGGTAGTCGCGCAGGCGCACCTGGTCGCGGAGCGTGGTCGCCGGCGCGGATCAGCTCCGCCTGCGCGGTCTCGGTGTCGCGGATGCGCTCGGCGTGGCCGAGCACCTCCTCGAGGCGGTCGGCGGGCACGAACAGCACGCCGTCGTCGTCGCCGAGCACGATGTCGCCCGCGTCGAGCGTCCACTCCCCCGCTTCCGCGGGGCTGATCGTCCGCGGAGCGGCGACGGGATGGTCGAGCGGCCCGGTCGGGATGCGGCCGAGGCTGAACACCGGCAGCCCGATCCGGCGGATCTCGGCGGTGTCGCGGTGCAGGCCCCAGATGACGATGCCGCCGAAGCCCGCGGCCTGCGCCTCGAGGGTGATGAGGTCGCCGACGCAGCTCTCGTCGAGCGCGCCCGCCGTTGTCCACGACGAGCACGTCGCCGGGCGCTGCCCGCTCGAACGCCTCGAGGAACACGTCGACGCTGCCGGCGTGCCGGGCCGGCGCCACGCGGCCCGCGATCCGCGAGCCCGGCGACGACCGCCTGCAGCCCCGACGGCGCGCAGCGCACCGGCACCTCGGCGCGGAGGCAGCCGTCCGCCACGTGCGCGGTCGTGAGGGAGGCGAACCGGTCGGCGAGCACGGCGGGGTCCATGCAGCGATCCTGCCAGCGCGCGGATCCGGTCAGCACATCAGGCGACGTCGCCGGGGCGGATGGCGCGGAACTCGCCGGACCAGGTGTCGGTGCCGCGGACGGCCTCGTAGACCTGCTCCGCGAAGTCGTTGAGCAGCGTCTCGCAGGCGCTGAGCCGGCGTTCGGCGTCGCGGGCCTCCGGCAGCAGCAGCACGTCGCGCTTGCGGAGGTCGCGGTACCAGCGGCGGAGCCGGTCGAGGCTCTGCTCCTCCTCCTCGAGCTCGCTGAAGGTGAGCCTCCCCTTCGCGATCTCGCCGGCGATCTCCTGCTCGAACTTGTCGCAGTCCCGGCCGAACTCGTTCCACTCCTCGAGCCGCGCGCTCACGAACGCGCCGCGCAGCACCTGCTCGGAGTCCGGGTCGCGGGGCACCGAGTCGAGGATCGCGAAGGAGCCGCCGCCGCGGTCGCAGAGCGCGCGGGCGCGATCGATCGCGGGCTGGAACGCCGGCGACGCCGGCAGCGCCCAGGTGCCGGCACCGACCGGCACCGCGCCGCCCCGGCGCAGCTCGCGCCAGACCGCCACCCGGTGCCGCGAGGGGTCGGACGGCAGCTGCACGAGCAGCAGCACCCAGTTCATGGCCGCACCGTCCTCCCGTTGCAGAACCATCCGTACTCCCTTCGGAGCAGCGTCTGACCCGCGATGGCCCCGTTTTCTGACAACTCCCCGGAAATACCCCGGGAGTACCCAGTCAGGCGCAGTAGAACTGGCCGTGCCGCGGAGCCATCTGTTTCGTCGGTGGATGTAACACCAGTCAGAGATCGAGGACTCCAATGAACGCCCTGCTCATCATCGTCGCCGTCGTGGCCATCGTGCTGCTCATCACCGGAGGGGTCTCCCACGCCCTGGGCTTCCTGCTGTGGATCGGCGGCATCCTGCTCGTGATCGCGATCATCCTGTTCATCGTCCGAGCCCTCACCGGCCGACGCGTCTGACCCCCCGCCCGCGTCCATCCGGACGCGGTCTCTCCGCACATCGTCGTGCGGGAGCACCTGTGACGAAGGAGACAGATCCATGAGTATCGGAACCGGTGCCGTCCTGTTCGTGATCGGCGCGATCCTCGCGTTCGCCGTCCACGTCTCGGTCGGCTTCATCAGCCTCACCACCGTCGGCTACATCCTGATGGTGGCCGGCGTGGTCGTGTTCATCGTGGGGCTGGTCCTCGCCCTCCGCGGCCGCCGCACGGTCACCACGTCCCGCACGGGTGTCGACGCCGCCTCCGGCGAGCGCGTGACCCGGCAGACCGCCGACAGCGACGGCCCGGTCCTGTAGACCGCCCCCCGCGGCAGCGCGCGAGCCCGCTCCTCAGTCGAGGGCGGGCTCGCGCTCGGTCTGCGCGGGGGTCGGCCGGCCGCGTTCGCGATGCGGGTGGGCTTGCCGAGCCGCCAGAAGAGCACCCCGACACCCACGAAGACGACGAGCGGCACGGAACTCGGTCGCGAGGTAGAGCCAGGCCTCCGAGCCCTTCCAGCCGCCCGGGCGGACATCGGCGCCGAACCAGTCGAACGGCTCGCCCGGCGCGACGAGCTGCACGACCGTGAAGGCGAGCAGCACCATCAGCACGAGCGTCAGGACCGCGGTGCCAGGGCATCCGGTACGGCCTCGGCACCTCCGGCGACTGCTGCGGCTCCCGCGCATGTCCTTCCCGTTACAACCATGTTTCGGCCGTTCCGGCGGCGATCGGCGGCCGCGGCGGGGCGGGTCGCGGGGGGCGCCGGCGCCTTGCAGACTGGGCGGATGCTCGGGCGGCTCCTCGCGATCGTGGTGACGGCGGGCGCCGGCATCGCGGCGCTCGCCGGCCACGCCGCTGCCTCCCCGGCCGCCCATCCGTCGGCGCGGCTCGGCGCGGACGTGTCGTTCCCGCAGTGCGCCGTCTTCCCCGGCCAGCCCCTCGCGCTGCCCGGCCGGACGGACTTCGCGGTCGTCGGGGTGAACGACGGCGTCGCGACCGAGACGAACGGCTGCCTGGACCAGGAGCTGGCGTGGGCGGCCTCGTCGGCGGGCGCGCGGCCGGACCGAGCTCTACGTGAACACGGCGGACCCGGGCACGGCCTCGGCCCGCTGGCCCCGGCAGGATCTGCTCGGCGGAGCGGACCCCTATGGCGCGTGCCGTCCGGGCAGCGCCGGACCGGCCTGCGCATACGACTACGGCTGGGGGCTCGCCTCGGACGACCTCGATCGCGTCCCGGACGGCAGCGAGCGCCGATGGTGGCTCGACGTCGAGGTGGCGAACACCTGGACCGGCACCCCGGCAGCCAACCGCGCGGTGCTCGAGGGCATGACCGGCGCGTTCCAGGCCGCGGGCGATCGCGTCGGCCTCTACTCGAGCCGCCGCGACTGGGCCGCCCTCATCGGTGCCGTGCCCGCCTCGAGCCCGCTCCACTCGCTGCCGACCTGGCTCGCGGGCGCCACCACCGAGCAGGGCGCCGCCGAGAACTGCACCCACGCGACGCTCACTGGCGGCGGCCGGGTCGCGCTGTCGCAGTGGCACGGGCTCGACCCGGTCGACCAGGACCTCGCCTGCCCCGTCCGGCGGTGACCGCGGTCCCGGCCTACGACGCCGTCGTGCTCGCCGGCGGACGGGCCATGCGGCTCGGGGGCATCGACAAGACGGCGCTGGGGCCGGCCGGGGACACGCTGCTCGACCGCGCGCTGCGCAGCGTCGCGGGCGCCTCGCGCCGCATCCTCGTCGCGGGTCCCGAGGTGCCGGCGCCCCGCGGCGTGCTGCGGGTCACCGAGTCGCCACGGTACGGCGGCCCGGTCGCCGCGCTCGCGGCCGCCCTGCGGCAGGGCGGCGAGGCGGCCGCGCTCGTGGTCGTGCTCGCCGCGGACCTGCCCGCCGTGGAGCAGGCGCTGCCGCTGGTGCTCGCCGCGGTCGACCTCGCCGACTTCGGCGGACGGATGGATCGCGGTGGATCCGTCGGGACGGGACCAGCCGCTGCTCGGCGATCTACCGGCGGGCGCCGCTCGCCGCCGCCGTGCGCCCGGATGCCGGACGGCGGCGCCGAACGTGCCGCTGCGCCGGGTGCTGGCCGAGCTGACGCTCGTCCGCGTGGCGCTGCCTGCCGACCTCGCGGCCGACGTCGACACCCCCGCGGACGCCGCACGGCGCCGGCCTCGACCCGGCCGCGTCCCGCCGCCTCCTGACCCCGGGATTCACAGCGCAACCCCCTTCCGCCCGGTCGGGAGCACGTGCTCACATGGACGCGAGCGGATTCTCCGGCGCAACGGAGGCGAGCGGGAAGGCCGTGGGCGCGGCCACCGCTCGACATGGGAAGCAGGTGGGCGGCCATGATGCAGTGGAACGCGATCATCCTCGCCGGCGGGCGCGCTGCCCGCCTCGGCGGCATCGACAAGTGCGGTATCGAGATCGGCGGCAGGCGGCTGCTCGACGCGGCGCTGGCCGCGACCGAGCGGGGCATCGGCGCGCGTGATCGTCGGCCCGGAGCGGCGCTGGGCCCGCGACGTGCCCCGGGTGCTCGAGGAACCCCGGTACGGCGGCACGCAGGTGGCGGTCGACGCCGGGCTCCGGGCGCTGGCGGACACCCCGGAGCAGCTCACCGCGGTGCTCGCGGCCGATCAGCCGAGCGCCGACGACGCGCTCGCCGAGCTGATGAAGGAGGTGCGGCCGCAGGCGCCGGTCGACGGCTGGGTGGCGATGGACTACGGCGGGAACCGGCATCCGCTGCTCGCCGTCTACCGCACCGAGGCGCTGCGGCACGCGCTCGGCGCGGAGCTCGCGGAGGCACGGACGGCTCGGGCGGCAGATGCACGGGCTGCTCCCCCGGCTCGCCATGCGGCCGGTGCAGCTGCTCGGCTACCTGTGCGCGGACATCGACACCCCGGTCGAGCTGCTCGAGCACGGGGTGGACCCCGAGCGGGTGCTGCCGAAGGAGCGTCTGCGCCAGCTCTGGTGACGGGCCAGCCCTGGTGATGGGCCGGCCCGGGTGACAGGGAACGACCAGGCGACGCGCAGCGCGTCTCCGGCCGCCCCTCAGTCTCTCTTCTTGCGGGACTGCAACCATCCTCGCGCGTCCGGACTCCCGGACGCCTCGACGAGGAGGTCGGCCCCATGGGGTTCGTGCACGACATGCGCTCGAGCGGCAACGCGCTGCTCACCCGGGCGGCGGCGGTCGCCGCGATCGGCGGTCTGCTGTTCGGCTACGACACGGGCGTCGCATCCGGGGCGATCCTGTTCATCAAGAAGGAGCTGCACGCGGACGCGACGGCGCAGGAGTGGATCATCTCGGTGCTCCTCCTCGGCGCCATGGTCGGCGCGCTCGCCGGCGGGTACCTGGCCGACCGGGTGAGCCGGAAGTGGACGACCTTCGGCGCCGGCGTGCTCTACGTCGTGGGGGCGATCGGCTGCGCGGTGTCGGTCTCCGTGCCGATGCTGATCGGCTGCCGCTTCGTGCTCGGACTCGCGGTCGGTGCCGCCTCGTTCGTCGCGCCGCTCTACATCTCGGAGGTGTCGCCCCCGAAGGTGCGTGGCGGCCTCGTCTCCTTCAACCAGCTGGCCGTCACCTCGGGCATCCTCGTGTCCTACATCATCGACTTCCTGTTCCAGGGAGTGCCCGGCAACTGGCGCTGGATGCTCGGCCTCGCGGTCGTGCCCGGGATCGCGCTCGCGCTCGGCATGCTCACGGTCCCCCACACGCCGCGCTGGCTCGGGCAGCACGGCCGGGACGAGGAGGCACGCGGCGTGCTCGAGCGTCTCCGCAGCCGCGACGACGACGCCGACATCGACGGCGAGATGCGCGAGATCGACGACGTCGCGAAGGCCGAGGGCGACACGTCCGTGCGCGACCTGCTGAAGCCGGCGGTGCGGCCGCTGCTGATGATCGGGCTCGCGCTCGCGATCTTCCAGCAGCTCGTCGGGGTGAACACCGTGATCTACTACGCCCCGACCATCCTGAAGAGCACCGGCCTGACGAACAGCGGCTCGATCGCGCAGACCGTCTTCGTCGGCGTCACCAACGTGGTCTTCACCGCCGCGGCCGTGCTGCTGCTCGACCGGGTCGGCCGCAGGCCGCTCCTGCTGGTCGGCACCGCCGGCCTCACCGTCGCGCTCGCCCTGCTCGCGGTCTACTTCCTGGTCCCTGGCATCCAGCACGGTGCGCCCTGGCTCGCGCTCGGTGCGCTGCTGCTGTTCATCGCGAGCTTCGCGATCGGCCTCGGGCCGGTGTTCTGGCTGATGATCGCCGAGATCTTCCCGATGGGCGTCCGCAGCAAGGCGATGTCGGTGTCGACGGTCGCGAACTGGCTCGCGAACTTCGTCGTCGCCGGCACCTTCCTCACGGTCACGCATGCGATCACCCAGCAGGGCACGTTCTTCGTCTACACCGGGATCGGGATCGTCGCCTTCCTGTTCTTCGCCTGGAAGGTGCCGGAGACGAAGAACCGGAGCCTCGAGGACATCCAGAAGGAGCTCACCGGCGCCCGCGGCGACCGTGAGGAGGCGGGCCGCAGCGCCTCCTGACCACAGTCGATCAGGAGGCCTTCGAGGGCTCCGGCTCCGGCTCGCGTTCCGGCGTCTGCGGCGGTCGGCCGCCGCCGCGCATCGAGACGGTCTTCGGCAGGGTGAAGACGAGCAGGAACGCGACCACCGCGAACGCGGCGCTCATCGCCAGCGCGGCCGAGGCGGCCGTGCCGAAGGCGTTCGCGAGCTCGTCCGGGGTGGGCCTGTGCCCGGTCGGGATGTGCAGGGTGCCGAAGAAGATCGAGCCGATGACGGCGATGCCGATCGCCGAGCCGATCCGCTGCATCGTCGAGATCACGCCGCTCGCCGCACCCGCCTCGGACGGGTCGACCGTGGCGACGATGAACTGCGCGTTCGGGGCGATGAAGAGCCCGCTGCCGAGCCCGGCGACGAGCAGCGGCCCGAGCAGGTCCCAGTTCGTGAGGTCGGGCGTCGGCACGAGCAGCAGCACGAGCCACACCGCGATCAGGCCGAGCGCGACGAGGCCCGCGCCGATCACGAGCACGCGCCGACCGATCGACGCGGCGAGCCTGCCGCTCTGCGAGGCGCCCACGATGCTGCCGATCGCGAACGGGATGGAGACGAGGCCGGACTCGAGCGCGGTGTGCCCGAGCCCCGCCTGCCAGAGCAGCGAGATCGAGAAGAAGATGCTGACGAAGGCGGCGAAGTAGACGAGCGCGAGGACCGTGCCGGCGGTGAACGCGAGGTGGCTGTACAGGTGCGGCGGCACGAGCACCGACCTGCCCCGCTTCGCGGTGCGGATCTCCCAGAGCGCGAAGAGCACGATGAGCACGACGCCGCCGGCGAGCGAGAAGTACGTCCAGCCCGGCCAGCCCTGGTCCTGGCCCTCGATCAGCGGCACGAGGATCGCGGTGAGGCCCGCGGCGATGAGCACGAGCCCGACGAGGTCGACGCCGCTGCGGGTGTCCCGCTGCCCCACGTCGTTCGGCACGACGAGCACGGTCGCGATGCAGCGCGACGATCCCGATCGGCAGGTTCACCCCGAACACGAGCCGCCATCCGTTCTCCTCGCCGAAGGCCTGGATGAGGAGGCCGCCGACGAGCGGGCCGAGCGCGGAGGCGACGCCGATCACCGCGCCGAGGATGGCGAACGCCTTGCCGCGCACCCGGCCGGTGAAGAGGATCTGGATGTACGCGGTCACCGCCGGCAGGTAGATGCCGCCGGCGAGGCCCTGCACGACGCGGGCGATGATCAGCTGCATGTCGTTCTGCGCGAGGCCGCAGGCGACGCTCGAGGCGGTGAAGAGCGCGAGGCCGCTGAAGAACACCCACTTGTGGCCGAACCGGTCGCCGATGCGGCCGGCCGGGATGAGCGCGAGCCCGAAGGTGAGCGAGTAGCCGGAGATCACCCACGAGAGGGTGGACTCCGACGCGTTCAGGCTCGTCCGGATCGTCGGCAGCGCGACGTTGACGATCGTCGCGTCGAGCAGCGACATCGAGATGCCGACGAGCAGCACCGCGAGCGCGCGCCAGGCGCGGGCGGGTTCGATCGTGATGGCACCGGCGGGGGCATCGGTCACGGCAGGGCCTTTCGGGACGGTGGCTCCGGGCGGAACGGCCAAGGATGGCACGTCCCAGCGACGCCGAACCGCTCCCGCGCCGGTCGGGGTATTCCCAGGCGCCCGGAGTTCTCGGTGCTGCGTCCAGCGAGCGGGGACGTCGGCCGGCGCTCCGGCAGACTGGGGCCGTCCCCATCCGCCCGCTGCCTCAGGAGCTCCCATGGCCGAACCGGCCGCCGCACGCGTCGCCGTCTACATCGACTTCGACAACATCGTCATCGGGCGCTACGACCAGGTGCACGGCCGCAACGGCTACCACCGCGACCGCGCCAGGGCCGCCGACACCGGCGGCGCCGCGGAGACGGAGTTCGACCAGCGGCTCCAGCAGGCCACGGTCGACCTCGGCGCCGATCATCGACTTCGCCTCGTCGTTCGGCACGCTCGTGCTCACCCGCGCCTACGCGGACTGGTCCGCGGCCGGTGAACGCCGGCTACCGCGACCAGCTCGTCGGCCGCGCCGTCGACCTCGTGCAGCTGTTCCCCGCCGCCGCGTACGCGAAGAACGGGGCGGACATCCGCCTCGCGGTCGACGCGGTGGAGGACATGTTCCGGCTGCCGGACCTCACGCACGTCGTGATCGTCGCGGGCGACTCGGACTACATCGCGCTCGCGCAGCGCTGCAAGCGGCTCGGCCGCTACGTCGTCGGCATCGGCGTCGCCGGCTCGACGAGCCGCTCGCTCGGCGCCGCCTGCGACGAGCTCGTCACCTACGACGCGCTGCCGGGCGTGCCGGTCCCGCGCCGGCCGAGGAGGGCGCGGGCGACCAGCGCCGCGGTCGCCGCTCCGGCCGCCGCTCGCCAAGCGCACGCCGTCGGCGGACGAGGCGCTGCCGGAGTCCCCCGACGCCGTGGAGCAGGACGACGACGAGGACGAGGAGGACCCGCAGGGCGCCGCGACCGACCTGCTGCAGCGGGCGCTCCGGCTCGGCCAGGAGAAGGACGACGCCGACTGGCTGCACAACTCGGCGGTGAAGAAGCAGATGAAGCGGATGGACCCGTCGTTCTCCGAGCGCGCGCTCGGCTTCCGGTCGTTCTCGGACTTCCTGCGCTCCCGCGGCGACCTCGTCGACCTCGACGAGAGCAGCACCGCCCGGCTCGTGCGCCTCGCGGACCCCGAGCGCCGGGGCTGATCCGCGCGGATCCGTCCAGCGCGTCCTCACCCGCCGCCTCCTACCGTCGGCTCGCTGAAGCGGCGGCCTGAACGGGAGGGTCGGATGGCGAGACGGGACCTGGCCCCGCGCCTGATCGACGCGACGGTGCACCGCTTCGAGCCGCTCGCGCCCGACTGGCTGGTGCGGGTGGTCGCGCCGAAGAAGGCGCCGGTGCCGTGGCCCGACATGGTGCGGGTGGCGGTGTCGGTGACGGTGCCGCTGGCGGTCGGGATGCTCGCCGGCCAGGTCGGCATCGGGTCGTTCGCCGCGATGGGCGCCCTGCTCGGGGCCTTCGGCGACGCCGGCGGGCCGTTCGGCCGCCGCTTCCGCCGCGCCCTGATCGGGCTCGTCTGCGCCCTCGTCGGCCTGCTCGCGGGGCGCCTGCTGCTCACCCAGGGCCTCGCCGCCGTCCCCGTGGCTGCCGCGTTCGGCGTGATCTCGGCGCTGCTGTCGGGCATCAGCGCGGAGTTCTCCTTCGGCGGCCTGCAGCTGCTCGTCTACCTCGCGATCGCCGCCGGGCCCGCGCACGCCGCGCCGCTGCCGGTCCTCGTCGCCGCGATCGTCGCCGGTGCCGCCTGGTCGATGCTGCTGTCGTTCGTGCAGACCCTCGTCGTCCCCGTCGAGGACCGCCCTCCGCTCGCCGTGGCGGCGGTGCTCTCCGAGCTCATCGCGCTGCTGACGCTGCTCGGAGGGCAGGAGGCGCCCGACGAGGACGCCGTGCGGACGGCCCGGCGCCGGATCTCGATCGCGGTGGGCCGCGCCTACGACGTCATCGCGGCGGCGCGCGCGACCGCGCCGGGACGGCGGCGCGACCTCCGGCGGCTGACCGGCGTGCTCGCCGCCGTGACGCAGCTCGCCGCCGTCGCCGCGGACGCCGCGCGCCGCGACCCCGAGGAGGTCGCGGCAGCGGTGCCGGAGATCCGGGCCCTGCAGGACCGCGTGGCCCGGCGGCGCCGGCCGCCGGCCGCCGCCCCGCCATCGCGGCCGGGGCGCACCGGGAGCGCGCTCGCCCGTGCGATGGAGCAGCTGGAGAAGGCCGGCGGCGAGGGCGACGCCCGCATCCCGGGCTCGTCCCGCGAGACGCCTGCGCGACGACGCCCTGGCGGAGGCGCTCACCGGCCGGAGGACCTGGCTGTTCGCGGCGCGCCTCGGCCTCACCCTCGCCGCAGCGGAGCTGGTGACGCAGCTGCTGCCCCTCGATCGTCCCTACTGGCTGCTGCTCACCACGGCGGTCGTGCTGAAGCCCGACTTCGGCTCGGTGTTCGCCCGCGGGCTGCAGCGCACCCTCGGCACGCTCGTCGGCGTGCTGATCGGCGCGGGCGTGCTGCTCGTCGTGCCTCGCGGGCCGCTGCTGCTGATCCCCGTCGCGCTCTTCGCGCTGCTGTTCCCGTTCGGGGTCGAGCCGCAACTTCGGGATGCTGTCGACCTTCCTCACGCCGCTCGTGCTGCTGCTCGTCGAGTTCGGCGGCGCGGCCACCGCCGGCGCCGCCGCTCGGGCGCCTGCTCGACACGGTGCTCGGCGCCGCCGTCGTGCTGCTCGTCGGCTACCTGCCCTGGCCGGAGACCTGGCGGCTCGACATCGAGGGCAAGGCGGCTGCGGCGCTCGACGCGCTCGCCGACTACGCGGCTCGGTCGCCCTCACCGATCCCCCGCCCGTCGTCGCGCCTGCCCGCCGCCGCGCCTACAGCGCCCTCGCCGACGTGCGCTCGGAGCTGCAGAGCGCGCTCGCCGAGCCGACGCCGCGGGCGCGGGCCGCATCCGCCTGGTATCCGATGGTGACGCAGCTGGAGCAGATCGCCGACGACCTCCGCGATGCGTCGATCCTCGACCGGCGGGTCAGCGGCGAGCGCCTGGACGGGGCCGCGGACCCCGTCGTCGCCGGCCTCCGCGACCTCGCCGGGGCGGTCCGCGAGCACCGGGCGCCCGGCGCGACGCCGTTGCCCGAGACCGGGATCCTCGCTCCGGCGGGGTCGGGCGTCGCCGGCGTCCGCCGCCTGATCACCGGCCTCGCGGCCTGATCGCCGCCTCCCCGCTTCCGGCGCATCCGGCGGATCGCGGGCGGAAAAGCCGCCCGGAATGGAGGAAGCGGCGGATACCGACCTCCTCGGCTGCCGATGAACCCTCAGGCGGCGCTGCAGCAGACGTGCGGCGGCAGCCCGATTGAATCGGGAGCGTCCCCGTCGCGCCCGGTCCACCCGCCGGCGGCGCCGCGGACGGAAGGTGGTCCGCATGCCCGCGGCGCGGTTCCGTCGGGGACGACGATCGACGACCGGTACCGGATCGGGGACCTCCTCGGGCGCGGCGGCATGGCCGACGTGTGGCGGGCGACCGACCTCGACACCGGGTTCCGAGGTCGCCGTGAAGCTCTTCCGCGACGGCTTCGCGGCCGGGCTCGACCCGCGAGCGCGCAGCGCGCGAGACGGCCGCCTGCCGCGGGCTGACGCATCCCGGCGATCGTCGAGGTGCTCGGCAGCGGCGGCGCCGAGGGCGAGCAGCCGTACCTCGTGCTCGAGCTGGTCGAGGGCGGCGACCTCGGCGCGCTGCTCGCCGACGGCCCGCTGCCGCCCGAAGCCGTGCGCGAGATCGCGGCGGACGTCGCCGACGCGCTCGCGGCGCTGCACGGCCGGCGTCTCGTGCACCGCGACGTGAAGCCCGGGAACATCCTCGTGGTCGACCGGCCGGGCCCCGTCGCCGCGAAGCTCGCGGACTTCGGGATCGTGGCCGCGCTGGACGCCACCCGCCTCACCGCCACCGACTCGATCCTCGGCACCGCCGCCTACCTCAGCCCCGAGCAGGTGCGCGGCGACGCCGTCGGTACCGCGAGCGACGTCTACTCCCTCGGCCTCGTGCTGCTCGAGGCGCTCACCGGCGACCCGTGCGTTCCCCGGCGGCCTCGCCGAGTCGGCCGTCGCCCGGCTGAACCGGCCCCCTCGCCTCCCCGCCGACGCCTCCCCGCGCGCTCGCCTCGCTGCCTGGCCGCGATGACCGCGCTCGACCCCGCGCAGCGACCCGCCGCCGCCGAGGTGGCGGCGCGCCTCCGCTCGCTCGCCGGCGCCATGACCGGCGACCCGGACGCGACCGGCCGCATCGACCGCTCATCGCGTCGGCGCCGCGTGCCCGGCCGCCGGCGCCCGCGCGCCTGGCGGCGGCCGCAGCAGCGGTGGCGCTCGTGCTCGGCACCGGGGTCGCCCTGCTCGCCGACGGCGGCGCGCCGACCTCCGCGCCCGTCGCCGCCGATGCGGCCGGCGACCCGGGCTCGCCGGTCGTGGCGCCCCGCGCCGAGACGCCACCCCCGAGCGCCGCCGCGGCGCACGCCGGAACGGCGGCCGGCCATCCGGCGTCCGCGGCCGTCAGCATCACCACGCACGCGCGTCGGCCCCGGCGGTCGCACGCATCCCTCCAGCGCCGACGCGCCGTCCTCGACCCCGCGCCACCCGAGCCCCGCACGCGGCGCCGGAGCCCCGGCCAGCACCACCCGGCGAAGGGCCACCCGGCGCAGCACCACGCCGGCGAAGACGGCGAAGCCCGAGAAGCACGCGGCGCCCGCACGCCGAAGCCGGCCAAGGGCGGCAAGCACGGCAAGGGCGGCAAGCGGCGAGTCGCGGGCAAGAAGTCGGGGGCGCCGCCACCCGGCTCCGCGCCGCACGTCCACCTGGCACTGATCCGGCGGTCAGGGCCGTCGGGTAGACCGGATGCCCGTGACGGACGCACTCGGATCGACGGCCGGGGACGTCGTCGGGGGCCGCTACCGCCTCGACGCCGTGCTCGGACGGGGCGGCATGGCCGTCGTCTGGCGTGCCACCGACCTGAAGCTCGACCGCGCCGTCGCGGTGAAGGTGTTCCGCGCCGAGCTCGCCGAGGCCATCGACCCGCAGCGCACCGCGCGCGAGACGCACCTGCTCGCCGGGGTCGACCATCCGGCCGTCGTCGGCGCCCTCGACGCGTCCATCCGGCGACGCCCCCGTCACCTACCTCGTGATGGAGCTGGTCGAGGGCGCCGACCTGAAGACGCTGCTGAAGGGCGGCAGCCTCGACGTCGACCTCACCCGACGCGTCCTGGCGGACGTCGCCGGCGCCCTCGCCGTGCTGCACAGCCGCGGCGTCGTGCACCGCGACGTCAAGCCGGCGAACATCCTCGTCGTCGACGAGCGCGAGCGGCATCGCACCGGCATCACCGCGAAGCTCACCGACTTCGGCATCGCCCAGGCGGTCGACGGCGCCCGCATCACCTCGTCGGACCTCATCCTCGGCACGGCCGCCTATCTCAGCCCCGAGCAGGTGCGCGGCGAGCAGGTCGGCCCCGCGAGCGACGTCTACGCCGCCGGGCTCGTGCTGGCGGAGTGCCTGAGCGGCCGCCGCGCCTTCCCTGGACCGCCCGCGGAGGCCGCGGTCGCGCGCCTGAGCGCCGCGCCGCCGGTGCCGCCGGAGGCCTCCCCCGAGCTCGCCGCGCTGCTCACCGCGATGACCGCGCCCGATCCGGCCGATCGGCCCGCCGCCTCGGCCGTCGCGGCCACGCTGCGCGACCTCGCCGGGCCGATGACCGCGCCGGACGCCGAGGACACCGCCCGCGTGCCGCGGCCCGCGCCGTCGCTGCTGGCCGCCGGTGCCGCCGCTGCCGGCGCCGCGACGCGGCGCCGCTGCCCGTCCCGGTCGAGCACGCCGTCGCGTTCGATGACGAGGGGCCGTTCGGCGAGGCTCTCGACGACGTGCCGTACGACGACGTGCCGTACGACGACCCGGCGCCGCGCCGCCGCCCGCTGCTCGTCCCGGCGATCGCCGCGCTGGCGGTCGGGCTGCTCGGCGGCGTCGGGGCCCTGCTCTCCGCGCCGCTCCTGTTCGGCAGCACGCCGACCGCCCACCACGCCGCCGCGCCGGCGGGATCCGGCGCGGCGCTGCCGCCGGGCGACGCGGTCTCCGCCGGCAGCCCCGCGCCCCGCCGCGGGTCCGACGCTCGGCCGGCGCCGCGCCGTCGCGGCTGCCTGAAGGCGACCCACGTCGCCGTGCCGGCGCCGGTTCCGGCGGCGGGGTCGTCCGCGGGCGGGGACGCGTCCGGCTCGACCGCCACCAGCAGCGCATCGGCGACCGCCTCCGCGTCCGCCTCGCCGTCGGCCGTGCCGACGCGCTCGGCCTCGGCGACGCCCACCCGACGGATCCGCCCACCTCCAGCGCGCCGCCGACGCGCGCCGACACCGTCCCCGTCGCCGAGCGGGACGCGCCCCGCCGACGCCGAGGCCCACCCCGAGCGCCGCCGCCGTCCAGCCCGGCGCCGGAGCCCGCGGCACCGGCGCCACGGCCTCGCCCGACCGGGACCCCGAGCCGCTGAGCCCTCAGGCGCGCAGCGGCGGCGCCGGGTCCTCCTCGATCGCCTCGGCGCCCTCGAGCAGCGCCGGCGCGGCGGCGAGCACGGCGGGCCGGGTGACGGCGAGCACGATCGTGTAGACCACGCCGACCAGGATCAGCAGCACCGACAGCTCCGGCATGATCGCGAACGCGCCCGCCTGCCCGAGCCGCAGGTTGCCCCACACCGGGATGAGCAGCACGAGGATGCCGATGATCGGCACCGCGACCCAGAGCACCGGGTTCTTCGCGACGCCCCGCCGCCGCAGCCGGAAGAACTGCACGACGAGCGCGAGGTTCGTCACGAGGTACATGACGACGACGCCGAAGATCCCGAGCGTCGGCAGCACCGCTGACCGCGTCCACCGGGTCGACGAACTGCATGATGCAGCCGAGCACGAGGCTCGGCGCGACGAACCAGATCGCGGCGACCCACGGCGTCCTGAACCGCGGATGCGTGCGGTCGAGCACGCGCGGCCACAGGCGTCCGCGCGCGCCGGCGAACAGCACCCGCGCGGTCTGCGTGTTCGCGGAGATGTACGACGAGGTGAGGCTGATCAGGAAGATCGCGACGAGGAACGGCACCGCGAAGGCGCTCGAGACGTGCAGGAACCGCACCGTCGCGGTCGCGAACGGGTTCGGGTCCTTCGCGAAGTCGGCTACGTGGCTGACGCCGAACGCGGAGACGACCGCGTAGGAGCCGATGACGTAGATGACGCCGGAGATGAGCACCGCGCCGACGAGGCCGATCGGCACGTTGCGCCGCGGGTTCGCGGTCTCCTCCGCCAGCGGGGCGGACGCCTCGAAGCCGCCGAATGCGACGACCGCGAGCCCGAAGGTGATGAAGATGTTCGACGCCTCCGTGCCGGTCGGCCACGAGAACGGCGCCGCGGACAGGCCCTCCGCGCCGCCCTGCGCCAGGACGGCGAAGCTGATGATCAGCAGCACCGCGACCTCGATCACGTACAGCACGACCGTGACCCGCACCCCGAACTGCAGGCCGATGATCACCGGCACCGTCACGATCGCCCCGTAGACGATCGTGACCACCACGGTGAGCAGGTTCACCCCGGCCCCGGTCGCCGTGACGCCGAAGACGTTCGCGACGATGTACTGGCCGGCGAAGATGTAGATCCCCGCGAAGGTGATCATGTAGCCGAGGATCGTGATCACGCCGACGGCGGTGGCGACGCGGACCCCGAGGGCGCGGCTGATGTAGGTGACGAACGACCCGGCGCTCGGGTAGACGCTCGAGAACTGGGCGAGGCTCAGCGCGGTGGCGAGCATCCCGACCATCGAGATCAGGAACACGAGCGGCACCGACGGCCCGGCGAGCGACGCCATGACAGCGGTGGTGAAGAACAGGTTGAACGCGGGCGCGATCTGCGCGACGCCCGGCATGAGCACGCCGAGGGCGCCGAGCTTCTTGGTGGGGACGAGCGTCTCGCCGTCGTCGGCGAGCGCGGGTGCGGTCATGGTGCGGTTCCTTGTCCTGGGTCTGGTCGTCAGTGGCGCTGGAGGAAGTCGAGGAAGGCGGCGTTGAAGTCGTCGGGGTGCTCCCAGACGCAGCCGTGGCCGCCCGCGACCGTGCGCCACTCGGCGTCCGGCACCAGCCCGGCCAGCTCGTGCGACAGCGCGGTGGGGATGAGGATGTCCTGCTCGCCGGCGAGCACGAGCGTCGGCACGGCGAGGGCGCCGAGCCGGTCGGTCGTGTCGTGCGCCTGGATGACGGCGAGCTGCGCGAGGTAGGCCGGGACCGGCATCGTCATGTACCGCATGCCCGGTCTCGAACTCGGCGAGCTCGTCCTCGCGGGTGCGGAAGAAGTCGAGCGTGAACGCCCAGAGCGTCACGTCGCGCATCACGAACGGCACGCCGAGCACCGGGGCCGTGTCGGCCCACATCGCGAACATCCGCGAGCAGAAGGGTCCGGGCGCCGCGTAGGTGCAGGCGAAGGTGACGGAGGCGAGGTCGGAGGGGTGCTTGAGGGCGTACTCCTGCGCGATCATGCCGCCCATCGAGACGCCCATCAGGTGGAACCGCTCGATCCCGAGCGCGTCGACGAGGGCCTTCGCGTCGTCGGCGAGCAGCTCGGCGGTGTACGGGCCGGCGGGCTTGTCGGTCGCGCCGATGCCCCGGTTGTCGAAGGTGAGCACGCGGTAGCCCGCCTCGAGCAGGGCGGGCGTCTGGTACGCCCAGGTCTCCTTCTCGTCGGCGAGCCCGTTGATCAGGACGACCGTCTCCGCGCCGTCGCCCTCGAGCGTGTAGGCGATGTCGATGCCGTTGGCGGTGATGGTGGGCATGCGGGCTCCGGGTTCTCGGTGCGGTCGGGGGTGGCGGCGTCGGGGGTGGGCAGGGTGCGGTCGTGCAGCGAGCGCAGCAGGCCCTCGGTGAGGCCGAAGTGGGCGCGGGCGATCCGGGCCGCGTCCTCCGGGCGTCGCTGCAGCACCGCGTCGGCGAGCGCGCGGTGCTGCTCGATCGCGGTGGCGCGCGATCTCCTCGGAGTAGGGCTCGCCGCAGAAGCCGAGGGTCACGTCCTGCCGCAGCCGGAGGGACAGCTCGGCGAGCTGCGCGTTGTGCGCGGCGCGCGGCGATCGCCTGGTGCAGCTCCGTGTCGGCGACGCGCGACGCGTCGCGGTCCGCGGCCTGCTCGTAGGCGGCGACGGCGCGGCGGATGCGCTCCTCGTCGGCGGCGTCCGCGCGCTCGGCGGCGGCGCGGGCGATCGCCTGCTCCACGATCGCGCGGCAGTCGACGGTCTCCTGCAGCGTGCCCCAGCTGTCGCCGAGGGCGCGCCGCACCATCGAGTCCGACGAGGCGCCCCACTGCTGCACCACGAACGTGCCGCCGGTGCGTCCGCGGCGCACCTGCACGTAGCCGAGCGCGACGAGGCGCGCGATGGCCTGCCGCACGGTGTTCTGGCTCACCTCGAGGGTGTCGGCGAGCTCGGCCAGGCTCGGCAGCCGCTGCCCGACGACGAACTGACCGAGCGCGAACGCGGTCACGAACCGGTCGGCGATGCGGACCGCGGCGGACTCCGCGATCAGCGGGCGGAGGGCGGAGGCGGCGGGGACGGCGGTGGTGCTCACGCGGCGTCGAACCAGGCGAGCAGCAGCCGCGCGATCGTCTCGGCAGCGGCGACACGCTCTCGAGCTCGACGGCCTCGTCCACGCCGTGGATGTTCCGCACGCGGGGGCCGTAGGCGGCCGCCGGCACCCCGAACCGGTTCACGTAGTAGCGGGCGTCGAGGGTCGAGCCGATGGCGGTCAGGGCGGCGGCCGTGCCGTGCGCGTCGAGGTGGGCCGCGGCGAGCGCGGCGACGAGCGGGGTGTCGGGGTCCTGCGCGTAGCGCTCGGCCCGGAAGCCGGCCGCCGTTCACCTCGGGCGGGTTGTCGCGCGAGCCACGGATGCCCCGAGGTGGCGTGCCGCACCGCCTCGCCGATCCGCTCGACGGCCTCGTCGCTGCTCCACTGACCCGGGGTGCCCGACGCGGACGCAGAGGCGCCCGGCCTCCGGCGCGCTGGAGGGCCAGAGCCCCGACTCGAACCGCCCGACGTTCACCGTGTACGGGCGCTCGATCGTCGCGAAGGCCGGATCCGGATCGGCCGCGTGCGCCGCGTTCATCGACTCCTCGAGCGCGGAGAGGGCGTCGAGCACGACCGGCGCGAGCAGGATCGGGTTGATCCGAGCTGGTCGGCCGCGCCCGCGCGCCCGGCGAGGCCGTGCACGATGACGTCGACCCAGACCATGCGCGATGCCACCGAGCACCACCTCGAGGTCGGTCGGCACGAGCAGCAGCGCGGCCTCCGCGAGCACGCCGGCGCGGCTCGCGGCCAGCGTGCCGTTGCCGGTGGCCTCCGCCTCGATGACCGACAGCAGCGTGAGGTCGCCGGTCAGCCAGCCCGGCCGGGCGGCGTCGAGCGCCTCGATCGCGAGCAGCGCGGCGACGAACCCGGACTTCATGTCGCCCGCGCCGCGGCCGATCATCCAGCCGTCCTTCACGACGCCGGCGAACGGCGGCACCGACCAGCGCCCGGCGTCCTCGACGGGCACCACGTCGATGTACCCGTTCAGCAGCAGGCTGCGCGGCGGTCCCGCGGACGGGGTCCCGCGGCGGCGGCCGACGAGGTCGTAGCGGCCCTCGTACGGCATCTGCTGCACGCCGGCGAGCGGATCGTCCGCGATGTCGAGGGGCAGCTCCAGGCGTTCGACCGCGAATCCGGCCTCGCCGAGGGCGAGGGCGAGCACCTCCTGCGCGCCGGCCTCCCGGCCGATCGTCGAAGGCGACCGGACCAGGTCGGTGAGCAGCTGCACGCCGTCCTGCGCGCGCTCGCGGATCGCGGCATCGACGTCGTGCATGTCCGCCCCTGATCCCCATCGATCCGGAAAACCTTTACCGGTTGATGGTTTGAACGTAGCCCCCAGCGAGCGCTCAGGGGAAGTGCGGCTCGCCGGGGTCCCTGGAAGCCGAGGGCACCCGTCAGTCGAGGACCGCCGAGCCGGGCGCGGAGCACCGTGTAGACACCGGAGGCGATCCAGCCGAGGCCGATCACGACGAGCAGCACCGCGCCGAACGGCAGCGCAGCGAACGCCTTCAGCGCGCCGTCCAGGCCTGACGCCTTCCGCGGGTCCGCGGTGGACGCCGCGACCACGAACAGCACCCCGACGACGCCGATGGCAACCCCGCGGGCGGCGTAACCGACCTGCCCGAGCACGATCGTCGCGCGCCCGGCGGTGCCGCTCGGCACGTGGATGGACTTGACGAACTTCTTCGCGAGCCCCCGGTGGATGAGGAAGGCGCCGAGCACGACGACGCCGACGCCGATGATCGCGAGCAGCACGGGGCCACCCGGCAGCCTCAGCACGTCGGCGCTGCCCTTCTGGCTGCTCTGCGTGGAGCTGCTGGAGCCCCCCATCGCGAAGCGCAGCGCGGTCAGCGCGATCGCGAGGTAGACGATCGCCTTGCCCCAGTCGCGGATCCGGTGCCCCCACTCCGACTTCCGGTCCTTGCCCGTCGCCAGCGCGCCGGACACGACGAGCCACAGCGCGAGCGCGAACGAGCCGACGGTCACCACCCAGAGCAGCACGGGGCCGCCGGGCGCCTTGGCCAGGTCGCCGAGCGCGCCCGACTGGTCCGCGGAGGACCCGGAGTGGTGCAGCGCCACCTCGATGGCGACCACCCCGACGAGCAGCTGGACGATCCCGCTCGCGACGAACCCTGCGCGGGCGGAGATGCGGAAGACCGGGTTGCTCGTCGCCTTCCGGGCCTGCCGCTTCGCATCCCGGCCCATCTGCTGCGCCGTCATCGGTGCTCCCGTCGTCGGGGCCTGTCTACCGGGTGCGCGGGCTCGGGGGAAGGACCGCGGCCGCCTCAGGCGTCGAGCCGCACCTGCCGTGCCCAGAGCACCGCGAAGACGCCGGCCACGATCCAGCCGATGCCGATCACGAGCAGCAGCGGCTCGCCGAACGGCAGGGCCAGCAGCGACTTCAGGGCGCCGTCGAGCCCGGCGGCCTTCTTCGGGTCGAGGGTGAAGGCGGCGACCACGAGGAGCACGCCGACGACGCCGACCGCGAGTCCTCTGGCCACGAAGCCGATCACCCCGAGGGTCACGAACAGCCGCCCCCAGCCGCCGTGCGGCACGACGGCGAACCGTTCGAACCGCCGGGCGACGCCGGTCCAGATCAGCGTGCCGCCGGCGACGAGGATCGCCGCTCCGATCAGCACGAGGAGCACCGGGCCGCCCGGTACCGCGAGCAGGCCCGCGCTCGACCTGCGGCTCGAGCTCGAGGAGCTCGCCCCGGCGCCCAGAGCAGGACGCGGACCGCTTCGACCCCGATGCGCGAGGTAGACGACCGCCCTCCCCCAGTGCCGGGCCCGCTTGCCCCACCGGGCCTTCGTCGTGCTGTCGCGGGCGAGGAAGCCCGAGACGATGAGCCAGAGCCCGAGAGCGAGCGATCCGGCCGCGGCGACCCAGAGCACGATCGGGCCGCCGGGGGTCCGGGCGACGTCCTCGAGCGCGCCGGTCTGGTCGGGCGTCGAGCCGGACCGGTGCAGCGCCACCTCGATCGCGATCACGCCGATGAGGGCCTGCACGAGCGCCGAGGCGACGAATCCGCCGCGGGCGATGCCCTTGACGACCGGGTTCTCCTCAGCACGTCGCGCGTCCTGCTCGGCCCGCTCCCCCGTGTCGCTGCTCGTCGTGTCGCTGCCCGTCATGTCCCTCCCGTCGAGACGGTCTGTCTACCTCGTCCCGTCGGGGAAGACTTGGGCGCATGCTGACCGAAGCCGACGCGGATGAGCTCCGCGCCTCCTGCACCCGATTCCTCGGCGGCCACGGGCCCGTCCGCGCCGCCGAGCTGCTCGCCACGATCCCGCCCGACACCGTCGTCGACCGGTACGGCGACGGCGGCGTGGTCGCCGACCTCGAGACGGAGGTCGCGGGGCTGCTCGGCAAGGAGGCCGCGGTGTTCCTGCCGAGCGGGGTGATGGCGCAGCAGGTCGTGCTCCGCGTGCACGCGGAGCGGCGCGGCCGGCGCACCGTGCTGCACCACCCGATGTGCCACCTCGAGCAGCACGAGGGCCGCGCGCTCGAGCGGCTGCAGGGGCTGCTCGGCCGGCCGGTGGGCGAGGCGCACCGCCTCCTCGTCGCCGCGGACCTCGAGTCCGTGGCCGAGCCGCCCGCCGCGCTGCTGGTCGAGCTGCCGCAGCGCGACCTCGGCGGCGCGCAGCCCGACCTCGACGACGTGGCCGCGCAGGTGGCGTGGGCGCACGAGCACGGCGCCGCGGCGCACCTCGACGGCGCACGGCTCTGGGAGTCGTCGGCCGGCTACGGGGTGCCGCCCGCCGAGATCGCCGCGCTCTTCGACACCGTCTACGTCTCGTTCTACAAGGGCATCGGGGCGCTCGCCGGCTGCTGCGTCGCCGGCGATGCGGATGTGATCGCGGAGGTCCGCGAGTGGCGCCGGCGGATGGGCGGCACCCTCTTCGGCCTCTGGCCGCTCGCCGCATCCGCGCACTCCCTGCTCGCCGAGCGGCTGTCACGCATGCCGCAGTACCTCGAGCACACCAGGGCGATCGCGGCGGCGCTCGCCGGGACGCCGGGCGTGCGCGTCGTGCCGGATCCGCCGCAGACGCCGATGCTGCACGTGCTGCTCGAGGCCGCCGAGGCCACGGTCGACGCGAACGTGCGCCGGCTCGCGGCGGACGGGATCTGGAGCATCCGCGGCGCCTCCCCCACCGCCGACCCGGCCGTGCTGCGGTTCGAGCTCGGGATCGGCGACGCCACCCTCGCCTTCTCGCCGGCGGAGGCGGCCGCCGTGATCGCGGGCCTCGCCCAGCCCGCGTGAGAGAGCACTTCAGCAGGACGAGATCGGTTCAGCAGGACGAAATCGGCCGTTCTCGTCCTGCTGAAGTGAAATGTCCTGCTGAAGTGCTGGTGGCTGGCTCCGGCTCGGGGCTCGGGCCCGGCGGCTGAAGGCCGGCCGTTCAGCCGACCTCGGCGCGGCGGCGCTCGAGGAACGCGCGCTCGGCGGCGTTCGAACCTCGGCGAGCGCCTCGTCGTACGCCGCCCGCGCCTCACGGCGCGCCCGGCCCGGCGGAGGAGGTCGGCGCGGGTCGCGGCGAGCTGGTAGCCGAGCCGCCGGTCGCGCTCGAGCGGCGCGAGCAGGGCGAGGCCGGCATCCGGGCCGTCGGCGAGGCTCACCGCGACGGCCCGCGCCAGCTCGACGAACGGCGAGGGCGTGAGCCGGGCGAGGCGTCCGTAGAGCGCCGCGATCGCGGCCCGGTCGGTCGAGCGCGTCGGCGGGGCCGCGGTCGTGCTCGAAGGCGATGCGGGCCTGCAGCGTGTACGGGCCGTCCGCCGCCGGATCGAGCGCGGCGAGCAGCGCGGTGCCCTCGGCGATCCGTCCGGTGTCCCAGCGCGACCGGTCCTGCTCGTCGAGCGGCACCGGCACGCCGTCCGCGCCCGTGCGCGCCGGGACGCCGGGCGTCCTGCGAGCAGCTCGAGCGCGAGCAGGCCGCGCACCTCGGGCTCCTTCGGCAGCAGGGCCGCGACGAGCCGGGTGAGGCGGATCGCCTCCTCGCTGAGCGGCGGCCGCACGACGTCGTCGCCCTCGTGCGGCGCGTAGCCCTCGGTGAAGAGCAGGTAGAGCACCGCGAGCACGCCGGTGAGACGTTCCGGCAGGGCGCCCGCCTCCGGCACGACGTACGGGATGCCCGCGTGGTCGATCTTCGCCCGCGCCCGCACGAGCCGCTTCGCCATCGCCGCCTCGGAGGCGCCGAAGGCCCGGCCGATCTCGGCGACGGTGAGGCCGCAGAGCGTGCGCAGGGTGAGGGCCACCCGCGCCTCGAGCGGGAGCGCCGGGTGGCAGCAGGTGAAGATCGAGCCGCAGCCGGTCGTCCTCGATCTCCGCTGCCGGTTCCGGGTCGTGCTGCATCGCGAGCACCTCCTCGAGCTTGCGTGCCTCGACGGCCGATCGCCGCAGCCGGTCGAGCGCCCGGTTCCGGGCGGTGGTGGTGAGCCAGGCGCCCGGCGACGCCGGCACGCCGTCGAGCGGCCAGCGGCGCGCCGCAGCCGCGAAGGCGTCCTGCACGCAGTCCTCGGCGAGCGCCCAGTCGCCGGTGATGCGGATGAGGCCGGCGACGACCTTGCCCCACTCGGCGCGGAACACGGTCCGGATCGCCGCGTCGACGTCCTCGCTCACGTCCACACCAGCGGGCGGATCTCGATGATGCCGAAGCCGAGCGTCGGATGCGGGCGGGCGATCGCGATCGCGTCGTCGAGGTGCTCGGCCGCGATCAGGTCGTAGCCGGCGATCGCCTCGGTGACCTCGGCGGCGGCGCCGCGGGCGACGGTCGCCTCGCCGGCGCGCATCCGGATGCTCGCCGCGGTCTCGTCGCTCACCGGCTGCAGGCGGTCGCCCGCGAGCACCGCGGTCCGGACGCGCGGGTCCGCGAGCCACTCGGGCAACGACCTGGTCGGTGCGCGCGTCTCGGGCCGGTCAGCGGGCAGGGCATGCAGCAGCAGGTAGCGGCGGCCGGTGCCGGGCGGGCGCCGGCGAGGGCTCGTCGTCGTCGCCGGAGAGCAGCGCACGCAGCTCGATCACGCCGTCGGCGACTGGCGGATGCGCGGCCACGGCACGGATGGCGTCGTCCAGCGTGTCGGCGTCGAGCACGTCTGCGGCGACCACCGGCTCGGCCAGCTCGGAGAAGGGCCCGTCGCTGATGGTTCGGCCGCCGTTCCGGAGCGTCGTCGCATCCGCAGGGCCGTGGAGGCGGAGGGCGGCGTCGGGCGCGGGCCCTGCGGGGTCGGCGCGGACGAGGAGCAGGTAGGACACGGTCATATCGAAGCGACGATCGGCCCCGGACGGAAAGGACGTTCCGGCGTGGAATCCGTCGAGTTCAGCGCGACAGGAAGCCGAAGCGGCGGGGATGCGGTCCGCGTCTCGAGCTCGGTGAAGCGCTGCAGCAGGTCGGGCTGCGCCTCGGCGGTCGGGCCCCAGTACTCCGGGGCGTCGAGCAGGCGGACGACGGAGGCGACCTCGTCGGCGGCGAGCACGACGGGCTTCTCGAGCAGGCGCGCCCGCAGCTGCTCCGCGGCGACGACGAGCACGCCGCGGGGCCGCTCCGCGACCTTCAGCCTCGTTCCCGCCGCGGCGACGACCACCGGCTGCACGGGCACGACGCCGAGGTGCTGCGCGGCGAGCAGCCGGCCGACGCGGTCGGCGTCCGCCTCCGCGCCGAGCACGGTCGGCAGCCGGGTGCCGGCGACGGTGACCACGCGGCCCGCGACGGTCATCCGCCGGCCCGGGTGGTGCGCGACGACGACCGGGAACACGCCCGCCGGGCCGACGACGACGTGGTCGAGCACGCCCTCGGTGGGCAGCGGCAGCGAGTGGAAGACGGTCCAGCCGTCCGGCAGCTGCGCGAGCTCCCCGGCGATCTGCCGCTGGCCCTCGGCGGCGCGGCAGCGGGCCGACAGGATCGCCCTCGACCGGCCCGTCCGCGAGCGACTCCTCGATCAGCGTCTGGGCAGGGATGCGGTCGCGCATGCGGATCGTGGCGGTGGTGGTCGTCATGGGACCGCAGTCGACCAGAGCCGTCGCCCGCGCGGCACTCCCAGAAGGGGCGCCCCACGAACGAAGGCGACCCGTTCGCGGGTCAGAACCAGACGCTCAGCCAGGGGGTCGTGGGCGACGCCAGCAGCCGGTCCACCGCAGCCGCGTCGCCGGGACGGCGCTCGCGGATCCGGCCGGCGGCGGCAAGGGTCGCGGCCCGCACGCCGCCCGGCAGGAGCGAGCCGAGCGCGGCGGCATCGAGCGCGATCTCGGGGACGTCGACGGCCGACACCGCATCCCGGCCGAGGGTCGCCGCGCCGGAGGCGTCGACGTCGATCAGGAACCGGCCCGCGGCGAAGCCGTCTGCGTCGCTCACGTCGAGCAGCGCCAGGCCGGGGCCGGCGTAGGTGCGGGCGGACAGGGCCGCGACGGGGTCGAGCACGCGGATCCAGAGATGGTCGTTGACCGCCGTGGTGCGGATCGCGCGCTGGTCGTCGACCTGCCAGCGCAGCGGCTCGTCGATCGATCGGAGCGGGGCGCGCACCTCGCCGATGAGGTCGAGCTCGAGCAGGAACCGCCAGAGCGCGGCGTACGCGTCGTCGGTCGCGGCCGCGAGGTGGTGCACGTCGACGTGGCTCGCGGCGAGAGTCGTCCTCGGCCTCGATCGCCGTGTACGAGAGGTAGCCCTGCGGGACGCCGGCCGCGTCGTCGTACCGCACGAAGCGGTGGGCCCGCATGGCGTCGTCGTCCGAGGGCCGCCCGAACAGGCGCGTGAGCAGCAGGCCGGACAGGCCGACCCCGCCCGGCGAGCGCAGCCGCGCGCGTTCGAAGATCGCCGGGGCGTCGGCGAGGATCCGGTCCCGGCTCACGAGGTGCAGGCGGCCTCGGGCGTCCTGGCCGGTCCAGCGGATCCGCCGGGTGTCGATCCGCAGGTCGGCGACCGAGGTCGCCGGGCCGAAGCCGTAGCGGGCGTAGATGGTCGCCTCCGAGACGGTGATCACCGCGAGCGGGAGCCCGGCCGCCGCGGCGGTGCGCAGCTCGCCGCCGAGCATGGCCCGCGCGATCCCGCGGCGGCGGTGCGTCGGCGCCACGGTCACCGCGCTGATCGCCCACGCCGGTCACATCGCCGCCCGGCAGCGAGAGCGGCACGGGCCAGGCGTCGATCGTGGCGACCGGCGACTCGGGCTCGGCGACGCCGTCGTCGAAGACGCCGATCGCCCGCCGCTCGTGGAAGTCGGCGGCGACCTCCGCATGCTGGGTGTCGGTGTTGACCGCATCGAGGAAGCCGCGGGCGACCGCCTCCCGCCAGTGCCGGAAGGCGACGTCGTCGTGCTGGTCGACGACGGCCATCCGCAGTCCGTGCCCGCCGAGGCGGTCGGCGGCGGCGGGATCGACGGGCGCGTGCAGGGCGTCGGGCATGCCTCCCACGCTAGGGCGCGCCGCCCCGCGCTCGCCAGTGGGGCGAATGGGGCCCTCGTCAGCACATCCGTGCGGCGAACGCCTCGTTCCGCAAGGAATCATCGTCGTTCGCGCGGATCGATCAGGGGCACCGACGTACCGTTGAGAGCATGGCGCTCTCCGAGACGCCGCGGATGCGACGAGGCAACGCGGCAGCAGGCGCGGACGCGATCCGTCCGGCCGGGATCCACCGCTCCGCCCTCGACCTGTTCTCCATCGGGATCGGGCCGTCGAGCTCCCACACCGTCGGTCCCATGCGGGCCGCGAACGACTTCGGCCGGCGGGTCGCGGATGCGGGCGGTGCCGCCCGCGTGCGCGTGCGGCTGCTCGGCTCGCTCGGGGCGACGGGCATCGGCCACGGCACGCCCGACGCGGTCGTCGCCGGGCCTCGCCGGGCCTCGAGCCCGAGACGTGCGACCCGGCCGCCGTGCGCGGGATCGTGGCAGGCGCTCGGCGCCGACGGCGTCGTCCGCATCGGCGGCGTCGACGTCGCGATGGGGATGGGCGACGTCGAGCTCGCGCCGCTCACCCGGCTGCCCCGGCATCCGAACGCGATGCGCTGCACCGCCCTCGACGCCGAGCGGCGGCGTGCTCGTCGAGGAGACCTACTACTCGGTGGGCGGCGGCTTCGTCGAGCGCGAGGGCGGCACGCCGGTCGGCACCCCGGAGGTCGCGTTCCCCGTTCCCGTACGTCAGCGGCGCCGAGCTGCTCGCGTTCTGCGCCGCGACCGGGCACGACATCGCCCGCATCGCCCTCGGCAACGAGTGCGCGCTGCGGCCCGAGGCCGCGGTGCTCGCGGGGCTCGACGCGATCTGGGCGGCGATGGCCGGCTGCATCCGCGCGGGCCTCACGACCGAGGGCGTGCTGCCGGGCGGCCTGCACGTGCCGCGGCGGGCGCCCGCGGTCGCCGCGCAGCTGGACGCGGCGGGACCCGGCTCGCGGCACGCGTCCGACTGGCTCGACACCTACGCGCTCGCGGTGAACGAGGAGAACGCCGCGGGCGGCCGGGTCGTGACCGCGCCGACGAACGGCGCGGCCGGGATCATCCCCGCCGTGCTGCAGTACGTGCTCGACGGGATGCCCGGCCGAGGCGCACCGCGCCGCCGTGCACACGTTCCTGCTCACCGCCACCGCGGTCGGCTCGCTCTACGCCGCGAACGCATCGATCAGCGGCGCCGAGTCGGGCTGCCAGGGCGAGGTCGGGCTCCGCCTCCTCGATGGCGGCCGGCGGCCTCTGCGCCGTGCTCGGCGGGACGCCCTCGCAGGTGGAGAACGCGGCCGAGATCGCGATGGAGCACAACCTCGGCCTCACCTGCGACCCCGTCGGCGGCCTCGTGCAGATCCCGTGCATCGAGCGCAACGCGGTCGGGGCGTCGAAGGCGGTCACCGCGGCGCGGATGGCGCTGCACGGCAACGGCAGCCACCTCGTCTCGCTCGACACGGTGATCGAGACGATGCGGCAGACCGGCGTCGACATGAGCGCGAAGTACAAGGAGACCTCGACGGGCGGCCTCGCCGTCAACGTCGTCGAGTGCTGACCGCTCCCCCAGCATCCCCTCCGCCGCCTCCGCCCGGGACACCGGCAGGGACGGGCGCGCGAGCGTTCGGAGCCGCCGCAGCCGCCGACGGGCCCGCGCTCCCACCCAGAACGGGGGCGATCCGGGCCCGACACCCCCGTCGGCGCTGGCGGCACCCCCGAGGCGGATCCCTAGCCTTCGGGACATGACGCTGATCGACTCGGTGCTGAACGTGCCGCTGCGGCTCGCCATCGCGATGCTGTCCGGCCGGTTCCTCCGCTCCGAGACGCGTCCGGAGCACCTCATCGACCTCGCCTACGGCAACGAGTCCCTCCGGGTGCTCGTCGTCGGTGCCGGCCTCGCCGCCGGCTACGGCGCCCGCACCCAGTCCCGGGCGCTGCCCGGCCAGCTGGCGATGGCGCTGTCGTCCCGCTCCGGCCGCGGCGTGGTCGTGCAGACGCGCGCCAGCCGTTCCTGCCGCTCCGCGACACGATCGAGCTGCTCGAGCCGCAGGGCGGCCGCGGCTACGACCTCGTCGTCTTCGCGCCCGGCTTCACCGAGATGACGCGAGCGTCGTCCTTCAAGTGGCGCAAGGAGCTCTTCGAGCTCGTCCTCTACCTGAACCGCACCCTGCCCGAGCGCGGCCGCATCGTCCTCGCCGGCCTGCCGGAGCCCCGCAAGCGCGGCCTGCTCGAGTGGGTCGGCCGCCGCGGCGTCGACACCGCGAACGCCGTCATGACCGACGTCGCCTTCTCGGTGCCGCGCGCCGTGTTCGTGCCCACGCCGCCCATCAGCACGCTGAAGCCGTCCGGCGGCAGCTTCGACGAGCGCTACTACGTGCGCTGCGCCGAGACGATCGTCGAGGCCGTGCTCCCGCAGCTGCAGCCCGCACCGGTCCGCTCCCCCGCCCGCCGCTAGGCGCCCCCGCCGCCTGAGACGCGCGCTCGGGCGCCGCGGCTAGCCTCCGCGGATGCATCGGAGAGCCCTGTCGGGCGGCCGCCCTCGCGCTCGTCCCGGCCTGCTGCTCGCCGGCTGCGCCGCGACGCCGTCCGGGCGGAGGCGCGACCGGCGCCGCGATCCCGACCGCCTGGACGGCCGACCTCGGCGGTGCGGTCGTCGGCAGGCCGGTCGTCGACGGGAACCGCATCCTCGCCGCCACCGAGGCGAACCGCGTCGTCGCCCTCGACCCCGCTGACGGCCACGTGCTCTGGTCGCGCACCGTCGGCGCACCGCTCACCGACGTCGCCTCGGTCGCCGGCTGCGGCGACCTCGACCCGCTCGGCATCACGAGCAGTCCCGTGGTCGATCGCCAGACGGCACCGTCTACGTCGTCGCGGAGGTCCGCACCGGCCCGGCGTCGGTGCAGCACCGGCTCGTCGGGATCGACGACCGACCGGGCAGGTCGTTCGGCAGGCGGATGCGGATCCGCCGCTGCCCGCCGGCGAGACCGCGCTGCACCTGCTGCAGCGGCCCGGCGCTCGTGCTCGCGAACGGCCGCGTCTACGCGGCGTACGGCGGCAACAGCGGCGACTGCGGCCGCTACCACGGCTGGGTCGTCGGGCTGGATGCGCACGGTCGATGCGCCGCCGGTCTCCTTCGAGGTCGCCCCGGACGCCGAGGGCGGCGCGATCTGGATGAGCGGCGGGGCGCCGGCCGTGGACGGCGCGGGGAACCTCTACGTCACCACCGGCAACACCGAACCCGGATCCGCCCGCAGGGCGGCCCGGACCCGAGGCGCTTCGCGGAGAGCGTGGTGAAGCTCTCCCCCGACCTGCAGCCCCTCGCCGCGTTCAAGGACCGCACCGCGGGCGGCGACGCCGACCTCTCGACCGCGCCGCCCGTGCTGCTGAAGGACGGCCGGCTGCTCACCGTCGGCAAGACCGACACCGCCTACCTGCTCGACGCGTCGGACCTCCATCAGGTCGCCTCGATCGCGCACGTCTGCGGCAGCGATCCCGACGGCACCCCGGCGTACGACGCCGCGCACGACCGAGTGGTCGTGCCCTGCCGGTCGGGCGGCCTGCAGGTGCTCGATGTCGCCGGGAACCGGCTCGGTCCGGTGATCCCCGGCCCGAACAGCTCGCCGGTGATCGCGGGCGGCACCGTCTGGGCCGCCTTCTACCCCGACGGCGTGCTCAGCCGCATCGACCTCGCCCGGCGCACCGTCACGGCGACCGCATCGCTCGGCGAGGTGCCGCACTTCGCGACCCCGACCGTGGCGAAGGGGCTCGTGCTGGTCGGCACCGAGCACGGCGTCACCGCCGTCCGTGCGGGAACCGGGGGCTGACCGCGCGCCTGACCGGCCGGAACGCATGCCGCGGGGAGAATGGACGCGTCCGAAGGGGGTCCGGATGTCCGGCGCGCGCGTGCGGCTCGGTGAGCTGCTCGACGACCGCTACCGCCTCGACGCGATCGCAGGCCGCGGTGGCATCGGTGTCGTGCACCGCGCCGTCGACACCCGCACCGGCGAACCCGTGCAGGTCACCGTGCTCTACGCGCGCATCCGCGCCGTGCTCGACGCGGATGCCGCGCCCGGGATGCTCGAGGCCGTCGCCGGCCTCCCGGCCGAGCTGCTCGTCGTGCCCCTCGCCGTCGCCGCCGACCCCGTGCCCGCGCTCGTCACGGCGCCGGTCGAGGGCCGGTCCCTCGCCGCGGTCGTCGCGGAGCAGCCGCTCGAGGAGCCCGTCGCCGCGGCGCTCGGCTGCGCGGCTCGCCGACGCGCTCCAGCTGCTGCACGAACGCGGCCTCGTCCACGGGCTGCTGCGCCCGGCCGCCGTGGCGCTGCGCCGCGAGGACGGCCGCCCGCTGCTGCTCGACGTCGGCGTCGCCGCGCTGCTCGCCCCCGCAGCCGTTCACCGCCTTCGAGCGCCTGATCGGCACCGCCGCCTACGTCAGCCCCGAGCAGGTCTGGAACGAGCCGGCCGGGGCCGCCGGCGACGTCTACGCCCTCGGGCTCGTGCTGATCGAGGCGCTCACCGGCGCGCCGGCGTTCCCGGGCACCTCCGCGAGCGACGCGGTCGGCCGCACCCTCACCGCTCCCGCGATCCCGGAAGGCATCGACCCGGCCCTGGCCGCGCTCCTCACCCGGATGACCGCCTTCCGCCCGGAGGACCGCCCGACCGCCGCGGTGGCCGCCGACGAGCTCGGGCGCCTCGCGGCGCCTGCGCCGCCCGCGCGGTGCGGAGCCCGCCACCCTCCCGGTGACCGTCGCGCCGGCGCCGACCGATTCCGCTGCACTCCACCCCGGCCGTCCCGTCGCCGCATCCGCTGCCGACCCGCGCCGTCCCCGACGCCGGCGGTCCTCGCTCCTCGTCGCGACGGCGCTCGCCCTGGTCGCCTGCGCGCTCACGGCCGGCGGATCCGCCACGCCGGACGAGCGGACCGCCGCCTCGCGCAGCCCGGTCGCGATCGTCCGGGCAGGGCCGGCGGATCAGCGCCGAGCACGCGGCCGCGCCACCGGTCGCCTCGACGCCGCGACGTCGACGCCGAGCCGTCCGCGCGCGCCTCCGTGCGCCCCCTCGGCCGTCGCCGCCGCGGACCCGCAGCGCCCGTCCCGGGCTGCCCCCGCCTCGAGCCGGCCGCGCCCCTCCGCGTCCGCGACGGCCGACCGCGCCCGAAGCCGGCGCATCCGACCCCGAAGCCGACCCGCATCCGCACGCCGGGGCCGACGGCACCGCCGACCCCGCACGCCCACCGCGACCCCGGCGCCGGCACCGCCACGCCCACGCCGACGCCGACGCCCACCCCGGCCGCCGGCGCTGACCGCTCAGCGGGAGGCGGCCAGCAGCTCCGCGCGCTCGACGAACCGGGTGAGCAGCAGCCGGGGCAGGCGTGACCTCCGCGCCGTGCACCGCAGCGGCGATCTCGTCGAACTCCTCGGGCGGGAAGTAGCCGTAGGACTGGTACGCCCGCGCACGCGCGGTGAACTCCGTGGTCGTCGGCTCGGGATGGAACTGGCTCGCCAGCACCTCCCCCACCCGGTACAGCTGCACCGGCGACACGTCGTTCGTGGCGAGCAGCAACGACCCCGGCGGCGGCTCGGCCGCGGACTCCTTGTGCCCGGTCAGCACCCGGAAGCGCGGCGGCAGCACCCCGGCGATCGGGATCCGCCGCGCCCGCGTCCGTCAGGCGGTCCTCGACCGCGGAGACCCGCTCGGGGTGCGTGCGATCGACCCTGCCGCCGAGCAGCCGGGTGACGAGGCCGATGCCGTAGCAGGTGAAGAACGCCGGGCGGTCGCGCTCGAGGGAACCGGCCGCGATCGCGGTGAGACGCTCCTCCGCGGCGCGCTGCGCATCCGACTTGCCGGCCTCCGGGTCGGAGACGTTGAACGGGCTGCCACCGGCGAGGAAGCCGGCGTAGCGGTCGAAGACGTCCGCGGGCAGCGGCTCGACGTCGACGCGCAGCGTGTCGAGCCGGTCGCCGAGGCCGGTCGCGGCGCGCATCGAGGCGGCCTCCTGCTCCCTGGGCACCGCTTCGGGACGCACCTGCAGCAGCAGGAACCGGGTCGCCGACGACATGTCGGGAGGCTACCGGAGCCGCCCTGCGCGACCCGTTGACCGTCGACCCGGCCCGGGCTACGGTGACGCCGACGCGGCAGGAGGCCCGACGGCGATGACGACGACGCCCCTCTCCCCCGACCAGCTGCCGGAGGGATGGACGCGCGCCGCGGCCGAGTACGACACCTGGTTCGCGCCGGTCACCTCGCGGTTCGCCGGCGACGCCGTCCGCCTGCTCGAGGTCGGTCGCGGCGACCGGATGCTCGACGTCGCCGCCGGGACCGGCGCCTTCACGCTCGCCGCCACGTCGGCCGGCGCCACGGTGCTCGCGATCGACTTCGCGCAGGGGATGGTGGATCTGCTGTCCACGAAGCTCGCCGCGGCGGGGCTGCCGGCGACGGCCGCCCGGATGGACGGGCAGGCGCTCGAGCTGGAGGACGCGACGTTCGACGCGGCCGGGTCCCTCTTCGGACTGATGTTCTTCCCCGACATGGACGCCGGCTGCGCGAGATGGCACGCGTCGTGCGCCCCGGCGGCCGTGTGCTCGTCGGCGTGTGGCACCGGTCGGGCTTCACCCTGCCGGCGACCGTGATGCGCGCCCTGCGGACCGTGGTGCCCGGCATGCAGCCGCCGCAGCAGGAGTTCACGCCGCATCGCCTCGCGGATCCCGACGCCGTCGGCGACCTCCTCACCCGGTGCGGGCTGCAGGACGTGCGGGTCGAGGTCGCGACGCACGTCGCGGAGATCCCCGATCCCGCAGGGATGTTCCGTGCTGCGCCGCAGTGGTCGACGCCGCTCCGAGCCCGCCTTCGACGCGCTCACCGACGAGCAGCTGGATCGCGCCGCGCTGGCGTTCGCGGACCTGATCACCGCGCCCGGCGATCCCGTCGGGCGGCTGCCGGGCAGCGCGGTGCTCGGCGTCGGCACCGTCTGACGCTCCTCACCCCGCCACGGTGACGACCAGCGCGACCTCCTGCTCACGGAACGCCGAGTACCGGTCGACCGCGCCTTCGAGGCCGTCCGTGAGCGCTGCCGAACGGGGCCTCGAACAGCCGACGCCGTCAGCTCGAGCCGCCGGGCGCGGACGGCTCACCGACCAGGTGCCGACGACGGCGCCGGCGGCGACGACGACGTGCTGGAAGATCGGGTTCGCCCGGCTGTCGAGCAGCGGGCGGTGCCGCTCCTCGAGCAGCTCGGCGCGGTCGGCGTAGGCGACGACGTACTCGTCGAAGTTCGGCAGCAGCAGCACGCCCTCGGCCGGCCGGCACCTCCGCGGCCGGCCAGAGCAGCTCCCGGCCGTCGTCCTCGGAGCGCTCGAACTCGTCCCGACCGCGTCGACGGCGAGCCGGGCGTCCGCGGCGCTTCAGGCCGGACCACCAGCGGAAGTCGGCGGGCGTCGCCGGGCCGCGGGCCGTGAAGTAGCGGCGGGCGAGGTCCGCGAGCACCGTCCTCGCGCGGTGGGAGCGGGCCGGGCGGCGTGCGGTCCTCGACGAGCGCGTAGGTCTGCGGTGCGCTCCCGGGCCGGTCCGCTGCAGAGCACCGCGGCGGACTCCGCGTGGATGATCCCGTTCGCGAGCCCCACGCCGTCGACGGTGTCGACCCCCGCGGCGTCGAGGCGCCGCCGCGAGCTCGGGGCGCGTGGCGGGTCCGTCGCGCAGGCGAGCGGCGAGCGACCTCGTGCAGGCGCTCGCAGCACGGCCTCGTCGAGGCCGGCGCGGCGGAGCATCGGGGCCGCCGCCCGCTGACGTTCGCACCCGTGGCCGCGACGTAACGGCCGCAGGTCCTCCGGCGCGACGAGGTGCCAGGTGGGCCGCAGCACGTGCGTGCGGAGCATCTCGCCGGCGTCGAGCGCCGCCATGACGGCCGCTGCGGTCGCGCCGCTGCGCCGGCCCACCGCCCAGAGGGCGCCCGGCAGGTCCTGCGACTGCACCGCGCCGAGCGCGCGGACGACGCTCGGCGACGGGGCGCTTCGACCCGCGGCGCGAGCAGCTGTCCGGCGAGCCGCCGGGCCCGCAGCTCCTCCGGCGTCACGGGGTGAGCCGGGCGTCGAGCCCGGATGCGCAGCGCCGCGGCCTCGATCGCGGACGCGGCGGCGCGGATGCGTCGCGGCGCGGTCCGCGGGCGGCAGCACCGCGACGAGGTGCCGCAGCAGCGCGCTCGCGGCCAGCACCTGCGCCCGGCGCTCGTCGGCGGCGGCCGCCCGCCACCGCTCGTCCGCGACGTAGAGGGCAGCACCGCGAGCAGCGCCTCGGGCGGCGCGACGCTGGCCGCGGCACCGTCCGCGCCGAACTGGCGCTCCGCCTCGACGAGCACGCGGGTCCGCGTGCGGCAGCACCGCGTCCGCGACCGCCTCGAAGCAGTCGCGCAGCAGCTGCTCCGCCCGATCGACCGAGGCGAGGCGGCGGCCGGCGCAGCCGCGGCGCCGCGTGGCGAAGAAGGCGGTGAGGGTGCTGTCCACGTCGTCCCGGAACCACTGCATGCCCGCATGGTGGACCGGGCCACCGACAGCGCCTGGACGACGCGCGAGCGGGCGAGAATGAGGCGTGGACTCACTCGCGCGGCACGACGACTACGAGCAGGGCGCGCTGACCGAGGAGGACCTCGATCCGGATCCGCTGGCGCAGTTCGCCCGCTGGCTCGCGGACGCCGAGCGGGCCGCCCTGCCGAGCCCGAACGCGATGGTGCTCTCGACCGTCGGCCCGGCCGGCCCGACCTCGCGCACCGTGCTGCTGAAGGACGTGACCGACGGCCGGTTCGAGTTCGTCACGAACGGCAGATCGCGCAAGGGCCGCGCGCTGGCCGCCGACGGGCGCGTCTCGCTGCTGTTCCCCTGGTACGCGCTCGAGCGGCAGGTGCTCATCGACGGCCTCGCCACGCCCGCGCCGGCGGCGATGAGCGACCGCTACTGGGCGAGCCGGCCGCGCGGGTCCCAGCTCGCCGCCTGGTCGAGCGACCAGTCGCAGCCGATCGCCTCCCGCGCCGACCTCGAGGCGCGCGTCGCGGCGACGGAGGAGCGGTTCGCAGGGGTGGACGACGTGCCGCGGCCGCCGCACTGGGGTGCCTGGCTCGTCGCGCCGTCGCGCATCGAGTTCTGGCAGGGCCGGCCGTCGCGGCTGCACGACCGCCTGGTGTTCAGCCCCGCGGGCGACGGCTGGGCCGTGGAGCGGCTCCAGCCCTGACGCCCTCCCGACCGTGCTCCTCGCGCACCGCCAGGTGGACGAGGACCATCGCCCACATCCGCAGCGGCTGCCAGGCCTCCGTGAGGCGCTCGGCCTCGTCCGGCGTGGGGGCGGCGGGCAGGTCGAAGGCGCGCTGGACCCCCTCGAACGTCATCGGGTCGCGGGTCATCCCGGTCGGCACGCCGGCGCCGCGGTAGAGGATCGCCTCCGCGAAGAAGGGCCCGATCCCCGGGATGCTCTGCAGCTCGGCGAGCGCGTCGCTCTCCGGGATCGACCGGAGGTGCTCCCGGTCGAGGAGCCCGTCGAGCGCGGCCCGCGCGACACCGTGCAGCCGTTCGACCTTCGCGTCCGCCACCCCGTCGACGTGGCGCACGCCGAGGATCGTCTCCGGGTCGGGGAAGGCCGCGAACCGCTCCCCCGCGACCTCGATCGAGTCACCGAGCTCCTCCGCCATCCGAGCGCGGATGCGACGGGTCTGCACGATCGAGATGCGATGCCCGATCACGAACGCGGCCGCGGCCTCGTAGGGCGAGTGGAACATCGTCGGCCGCAGGAAGCCGTGCCGGCGCTGCAGCTCGCCGAGCCAGGGCGTCCGCTCGCCGATCCCGGGCCAGGGGCGGCCGTCGACGTCGAGCGAGATCGCCGCCAGCGCTTGCGCGGTCGCGGCGTCGGCGATCCCCGTCGGGGCCTCGACCTGCACGTCGATCTCGTCGCCCCGCTGCCGCAGCACCACGGCCGCGGATCCGGTCCAGCCCTCCACCGGGAAGGCCATCACCACGGCGCCCGGCTCGCCGGCGAGCTCGGGCCACGGGTTGAAGTAGCGGTTCTGGTTCGCGAGGTCGAAGGGCCCGAGGGGCGTCATGGCACGGATCCTGCACCGCCGGTGCGACATCGGCGACACCGGGGCGATGACCGAACCCCTGCCCGAGCCGATCCTCACGATGCTCGCGAAGCCGAACCCCTGCGTGATCGGGGTGAGCGCCCGTGACGGGGCCCCGACCACCGGCGCCGTCTGGTACCTCTGGGACGACGGCACGGTGCTGACCAGCATGAGCGCGACGGGGGCCCGCCGGCGGAGGCTCGAGCGCGATCCCCGCGTGAGCCTGACCGTGCTCGACACGGCCACCTGGTACCGGCAGGTGACGCTGCACGGCGAGGTCGAGTCGCTCACGGACGACCCGGACTTCACCGACATCGACCGGATCGCGATGCACTACGAGGGCCGGCCGTTCGATCACATCGAACCGATGTACGCGACCGCCCGCATCCGCGTCGACCGCTGGAATCAGTTCGGCTTCGAGGCCTGAGCCACCTGCTCGCGGACGAGCGGTGCGATCAGGTCGGGCCGCTCGACGCCCGGGAGGTGCGCGACGCCCGGCAGGACCACCCGGCGGGCGCCCGGGATGCGCTCGGCGATCGGCTCGAACCACGGCAGGTCGGCGGGCACGTCGTACTCGCCCCACGCGACGGTGACCGGCACGCGGATGCGGTCGAAGGCGTGCCAGACGTCCAGCCCGGCGTCGCCGGCGCCGTCGGGCGCGGCCCAGCCGAGGATCCGCCGGTTCATGTCGGCGACGAGCTCGCGGGCCGCGCCGCCGACGCGCCCCTCGGGCTGCGCCGGTCCGTCGAGCCAGAGGTGCTGCAGCAGCCGCACCTGCTCCTCGACGTCGTGCTCCGCCTCGGCGCGCTGCAGCGGCCCGTAGAGCGGCTCGGTGGCGGGATCGAGCTCCCAGTCGATCGGCTCCCCCTCGTCCGTCATGCCGCTGGCGCCGCCCGCGACGTGCAGCACGCCCGCGACCCGCTCCGGCGCCGTGAGCGCGAGGTCGAGGGCGAGCGCGCCGCCGTAGGAGTTGCCGACGATCACGGCGCGATCGAGTCCCGCTGCGTCGAGCACCGCGACGAGGTCCTCGAGGTGGGTGAACGGACTCGTCGCCGGGCGGCGTCTCGCCGAACCCGCGGCGGTCGTAGGCGATCAGGTCGAGGTCGTCTCCCTCGAGCAGATCGAGCACGCCGTGCCATGCGCGCCGGTCCGCGACGTTCGCATGGAGGAGCACGACCGCGGGCGCGCCGGGCCTGCCGCGTCGCTCGCCCGCGAGCGTGACGGCATCGGATCGGCGGACGGAGAACGCTTCGCTCGGCATGCCGGAACGCTCCCACCCGCACCGACATCCGCCAACGGGCAACACTCGCGCGTCCCGGACACGGAATGTGCCCGCCGACAGGGATTCAATGAGGGCATGCACGCAGCGCCGCAGCCGGTCCTGGTCGACATCGGCCCGCTCTCCATCGCGGACGTCGTCGCGGTCGCGCGGCACGACGCACCCGTTCGCCTCGGCGCCGGACGCCCTCGCCGCGATGGCCGACGAGCCGCGCGGTCATCGACGCCCTCGCCGAGGACCCGCTGCCCCACTACGGCGTCTCCACCGGCTTCGGCGCGCTGGCGACCACCTCGATCCCGCGCGAGCGCCGCGCCCAGCTGCAGCGGTCGCTGGTCCGCAGCCACGCGGCCGGCAGCGGCGAGCCGGTCGAGCGCGAGGTCGTCCGCGCGCTGATGCTGCTGCGCCTCTCCACGCTCGCGACCGGCCGCACCGGCGTGCGCCCCGTCGTCGCCGAGACCTACGCGGCGATCCTCAACGCCGGCATCACCCCGGTCGTCCACGAGTACGGCAGCCTCGGCTGCTCCGGCGACCTCGCCCCGCTCGCCCACTGCGCGCTCGCGGCGATGGGTGAGGGGCCCGTGCGCGACGCCGCCGGCGCGCTGATGCCCGCCGAGGAGGCGCTCGAGGCGGCCGGCATCGTGCCGCTCGTCCTCGCCGAGAAGGAGGGCCTCGCGCTCCTGAACGGCACCGACGGGATGCTCGGGATGCTCGCGCTCGCGCTCGCGGACCTCGAGGCGCTGCTCCCCCAGGCCGACCTCGCCGCCGCGATGAGCATCGAGGGCCTCTCCGGCACCGACGCGGTGTTCGCCGCCGACCTGCAGGCGCTCCGCCCGCATCCGGGACAGGCCGCCTCGGCTGCGAACCTCCGCGCCGCGCTCGCCGGCTCCCCGCTCGTCGAGTCGCACCGCGCCGCCGGCTTCACCCGGGTGCAGGACGCCTACTCGCTGCGCTGCGCCCCCCAGGTGCACGGCGCGGTCCGCGACACGATCAGCCACGCCAGCGACCGTCGCGGAGCGGGAGCTCGCGAGCGCCGTCGACAACCCCGTCGTCACCCTCGACGGCCGGGTCGAGTCGAACGGCAACTTCCACGGGGCGCCCGTCGGCTACGTGCTCGACTTCCTCGCGATCGCGATCGGCGGATCTCGCGAGCATGTCGGAGCGCCGCACCGACCGGTTCCTCGACAAGCACCGCAACGCCGGCCTGCATCCGTTCCTCGCCGACGACCCCGGCGTCGACTCGGGCCTGATGATCGCCCAGTACACGCAGGCGGCGATCGTCTCGGAGCTGAAGCGGCTCGCGGTGCCGGCCTCGGTCGACTCCATCCCGTCGTCCGCGATGCAGGAGGACCACGTCTCGATGGGCTGGAACGCGGCCCGCAAGCTGCGCCGCGCCGATCGACGGGGCGCGCCGCGTCGTCGCGATCGAGGTGATGACCGCGGCCCGCGCGATCGACCTGCGGGCGATCCCCGCTGCCGCCGTGACCGGTGCGGTGGTCGCGCCGGCTGCGCGAGTCGGTCGACGGCCCCGGGCCCCGACCGCTTCCTCGCCCCCGACATCGAGGACACCCTGGCGCTCGTCGCCTCCGGCGCCCTGCTCGCCGCCGCCCGCACCGCCGCCGACGGCCGCGGGCGCCGACCTCGTCTGACCCCGACCACCAGGAGCACGCGATGACGCTGACCACCCACTCCCCGCCCCATCCGCGCCGCCCGCGGCAGCGCGCTCACCGCGCAGGGCTGGCCGCAGGAGGCGGCCCTGCGGATGCTGCAGAACAACCTCGATCCCGAGGTCGCCGAGCATCCGGAGGACCTCGTCGTCTACGGCGGCACCGGCAAGGCGGCCCGCGACTGGCCGAGCTACCACGCGCTCGTCCGCACGCTGACGACCCTCAAGGGCGACGAGACGATGCTCGTGCAGTCCGGCCGGCCCGGTCGGCGTGATGCGGACCCACGAGTGGGCGCCCCGCGTGCTCATCGCGAACTCGAACCTCGTGCCGCGACTGGGCGAACTGGACCGAGTTCCGGCGCCTCGAGCACCTCGGCCTCACGATGTACGGCCAGATGACCGCCGGATCCTGGATCTACATCGGCACCCAGGGCATCCTGCAGGGCACCTACGAGACCTTCGCCGCCGTCGCCGCACAAGAAGTTCGGCAGGTTCGCTCGCCGGCACGATCACCCTCACCGGCCGGCCTCGGCGGGATGGGCGGCGCGCAGCCGCTCGCGGTGACGATGAACGGCGGCGTCGCGATCGTCGTCGAGGTGGACCCGAGCCGCATCGCCCGCCGGATCGAGCACGGCTACCTCGACGTGCGAGGCGCGCGACCTCGACGACGCCGTCCGCCTCGCGGTGGAGGCGCGCGACGCGAAGCGCGCCGCTCTCGATCGGCCTGCTCGGCAACGCCGCCGTCGTCGTCCCCGAGCTGCTCGCGAAGGGTGCCCCGATCGACATCGTCACCGACCAGACGAGCGCCCACGACCCGCTCGCCTACCTGCCCGTCGGGATCGACTTCGCCGACTGGCACGACGCCCGCACCCGCGACCCGGAGGGCTTCGCCACCCGCGCCCGCGACTCGATGGCCCGCCACGTCGCGGCGATGGTCGGGTTCCAGCGTGCCGGCGCCGAGGTGTTCGACTACGGCAACAACCTCCGCACCGAGGCGAGGACCGCCGGGTACGCGGATGCGTTCGCCTACCCCGGCTTCGTGCCCGCCTACATCCGCCCGCTCTTCGCCGAGGGCAAGGGGCCGTTCCGCTGGGCGGCGCTGTCCGGCGACCCGGCGGACATCGCGAAGACCGACCGCGCGGTGCTCGACCTCTTCCCCGAGAACGAGTCGCTCGCGCGCTGGATCCGCCTCGCGGAGGAGCGCGTGCACTTCCAGGGGCTGCCCGCCCGGATCTGCTGGCTCGGCTACGGCGAGCGCGACAAGGCCGGCGTGCGCTTCAACGACATGGTCGCCTCCGGCGAGCTCGCCGCGCCGATCGTGATCGGCCGCGACCACCTCGACGCCGGCTCCGTCGCCTCGCCCGTACCGGGAGACGGAGGCCATGAAGGACGGCTCCGACGCGATCGCCGACTGGCCCCTGCTCAACGCCCTCGTGAACACGGCGTCGGGCGCGACCTGGGTGTCGATCCACCACGGCGGCGGCGTCGGCATCGGCCGCTCGATCCACGCCGGGCAGGTCTCCGTCGCCGACGGCACCGACCTCGCCCGCGAGAAGCTCGAGCGGGTGCTCACGAACGACCCCGGCATGGGCGTGATCCGGCACGTCGACGCCGGCTACGCGGAGGCGGACGCGGTCGCCGACCGGCTCGACGTCCGCATCCCGATGCGCGAGTCGTGAGCCGCATCGGCGAGCTGCTCGAGACGCTCGCGCCGATCGGCCGCAACGAGCAGGGCGGCTACGACCGCCTCGCCTGGACGGACGCGGACGCGGCGATGCGCCGCTGGTTCCTCGCCGAGGCGGCGTCGCTCGGCCTCGAGACCGAGGTGGACCGCAACGGCAACCTCTGGGCGCATCAGCGGCAGCAGCCGGGTGGCGGCCTGGTGTTCGGCTCGCACCTCGACAGCGTGCCGCGACGGCGGCGCCCTCGACGGCCCGCTCGGCGTCGCGAGCGCGTTCGCCGCGATCCGCGCGCTGCAGGAGGCGGGTGAGACGCCGCCGTCGACCGTCTCCGTCGTCGCGTTCGTCGACGAGGAGGGCGGCCGGTTCGGCATCGCCTGCCTCGGCTCCCGGCTGATGACCGGCGCGCTCGACCCCGATCGGGCCCGCGCGCTCGTCGATCGCGACGGCGTGCGCCTCGACGAGGCGATGCGTGCCGCCGGCCTGGACCCGCGACGGGCTCGGCCCCGACCCGGATCGCGATCGCCGCGATCGCCGTCGTTCGTCGAGCTGCACGTCGAGCAGGGGCACCTTCCCGTCGAGCACCGCCCTGCGGCGGCGAGCGATCCGGGCCACCGGGGCCTCATCGAAGCCCGCGCACCGCTCGGCGTCGCGCGCGGGATCTGGCCGCACGGCCGCTGGCGCATCGAGCTGTCGCGGGCAGGCCAACCACGCCGGCACGACGCCGATGGCGGATCGGGACGACCCGGTCGTCCGCGCGGCCGACGTGGTCCTCGCCGTCCGTCGACGCCGCGGTCGCCGAGGACGCGCTCGCGACCGTCGGCCGCGATCGAGGTGCGGCCTGGGGCCGTCAACGCCATCGCCGCTCGACGGCCGCTCTGGCTCGACGTCCGCGGCGCGGACGAGCGGCGGATCCGCCGGATCGTCGACCCGGTCGCCGCGGTGGCCGGAGTCGAGCCGGTCGAGGAGAGCTGGACGCGCCGCGACGCGGTTCTCCGCCCGAGCTCACGGAGGCCGCTGCGCGTGGTCCGTGCGCGATGACCGGGTCGCCGAGAGCCGCCCGACGCTGCCCTCCGGCGCCGGCCATGACGCCGGCGTGCTCGCCACCGCCGGGGTGCCCACGGCGATGCTCGCTCGTGCGCAACCCGACCGGGATCTCCCACGCCCCAGGCGAGTCGGCCGACACTGCCGACATCGAGGCCGGCGTCGCGGCGCTCGCCCGGATGATGCGCCGCGTCGCGACCTACTCGACGCGGCCATGACGCACCTACTGGCTCGAGCGGGCGGTGCTCCCGGAGGGGATCGCCGAGCGCGTCCGGGTGCGCGAGGAGGGCGGCAGCATCGTCGCGGTCCTGCACCGACGTGCCCGCGGGCACGGGCGACCTCCGCATGCCCGGCCTCACGTTCCCCGGGCTTCGCGAACGCCCACTCGCACGCGTTCCACCGCGCGCTCCGCGGCACGACCCACGCCGGCGGCGGCTCCTTCTGGACGTGGCGTGAGGCCATGTACCGCCTCGCCGATCGCCTCACCCCCGACTCCTACCGCGCGCTCGCGACCGGCGGTGTTCGCCGAGATGGTGCTCGCCGGCTTCACCGTCGTCGGCGAGTTCCACTACGTCCACCGCGCGGCCGGGCGGCGCGGCGTACCCCGAGCCGACCGCCATGGCGGATGCGGTGCTCGCCGCGGCCGCCGACGCCGGCATCCGCATCACCCTCCTCGACACGCTCTACCTGCACGGCGGCCTCGACGACGCGGGCGCACCGCCTGCCGGCCTCGCCCGCCCAGCGCCGCTTCGCGGACCCGACGTCGACACCTGGGCCGCCCGCCACCGCCGCCTGACCCCCGGCCCGCTCGCGCGGATCGGGCACGGCCGCCCACTCCGTCCGCGCCGTCGATCCGGATGCGCTCGGCGCACCTGCCCGGGCTGCTGCCGGAGGACGAGCCCGTGCACGCCCACGTCTCCGAGCAGCCCGCCGAGAACGCCCAGGTCGCCGCGGCGTACGGGCCGCAGCCCGCTCGCCGTGCTCGCCGACGCCGGCCTCGTCACCGACCGCTTCACGGCCGTGCACGCCACGCACCTCACCGACGACGACGTCGCGCTGCTCGCCGGCGCCCGCGCGACCGCCTGCATCTGCCCGACCACCGAGGCGGACCTCGCCGACGGCATCGGGCCCGTCCGGCGGCTCGCCGACCGGCACGTCGCTCTCGCCCTCGGCACCGACCAGCACGTCCGCATCGACCCGTTCGAGGAGCTGCAGCGCCTCGAGGCCGACCAGCGGCTCGCGTCCGGCGAGCGCGGCCGCCTCTCCCCCGGCGCCCTGCTCGCCGCCGCCACGCGCTCCGGCTACCGGGCCCTCGGCTGGCCGGACGGCGGGGCGATCGAGGCCGGCGCGCCCTGCGACCTCGTCGCCGTCGCCCCCGCCTCGCCCGCGCACGGCGGGCGCGCGGCCGGAGCAGCTGCACCTCGCCGCATCCGCCGCCGACGTGACCGACGTGGTCGTCGGCGGCGCCCGCGTCGTCACCGGCGGCCGCCACCGCCTCGGCGACGTCGGCGCGCCTGCTCGCCGCCGCGATCGCCGCACCTCCAGGAGGACCGCCGCATGACCACGACGCTCATCGACCGGATCGGCCTGCTCGTCCGCAACGCCGACGACGACGGGCTGCCCGACGAGCTGCCCGGACGCCGCGGTCGTGGTCGAGGACGGCCGGATCGCCTGGCTCGGCCGCGCGGCCGACGCGCCCGCCGCCGACGAGCGGATCGACGCCGACGGCCGCTGCGCGATCCCCGGCTTCGTCGACAGCCACACCCACCTCGTCTTCGCGGGCGACCGCTCGGCCGAGTTCGAGGCCCGGATGGCCGGCCGCGCCTACACGGCCGGCGGCATCCGCACGACCGTCGCCGCGACCCGCGCCGCGACCGACGAGCAGCTGCTCGCCCGCGCCGCCGCGCTCGTCGCCGAGGCGCGGCGCCAGGGCACGACGACGATCGAGATCAAGAGCGGCTACGGCCTCACCGTCGAGGACGAGGCCCGGGCGCTGCGCCTCGCCGCGACCCTCACGCCCGAGACGACCCTCCTCGGCGCCCACGTCGTGCCGCCCGAGTACGCGGACGACCCGGACGCCTACGTCGACCTCGTCGTCGGGCCGATGCTCGACGGCCTGCGCGCCGCACGCCCGCTGGATCGACGTCTTCTGCGACCGCGGCGCCTTCACCGTCGAGCAGGCCGAGCGGATCCTCGTCGCCGGCCGCGACGCCGGGCTCGGGCTGCGCCTGCACGCCGCGCAGCTCGCGCCCTCGCCCGCGGTGCCGCTCGGGCGTGGAGCTCGGCGCGGCGAGCGTCGACCACTGCACGCACCTCGAGCCGGAGGACGTGGACGCGCTCGCCGGCAGCGGCACCGTCGCCACGCTGCTGCCGGGCGCCGAGTTCTCCACCCGCTCCCCGTATCCGGATGCGCGGCGCCTGCTCGACGCCGGCGTCGACGGTCGCGCTCGCGAGCGACTGCAACCCGGGCTCCTCGTTCACGACCTCGATGCCGTTCTGCATCGCCGTCGCGGTCCGGGACATGGGGATGACGCCCGCGCGAGGCCCTCCGCGCGGCGACCTCGGGCGGTGCTGCGGCGCTGCGGCGCGACGACGTCGGCGTGCTCCGCGTCGGCGCCCGCGCCGACCTCGTGCTGCTCGACGCCCCGTCCTACATCCACCTGGCCTACCGCCCGGGCGTGCCGCTCATCCACCGCGTCCTGCCCGCCTGACCCCGCACGCATCCGGCCCCGCCGCAGCTGTGTCCCGCGTGCATGCATCCGTGCCCAAGACCCCCGCCGAACCGGCTCATCCCCCCGCGCTCGGCACATCCGCATGCACGCGGGACGGCAGCGCCCCCGGGAACGCCGAAGGGCCCGGCACCTCGCGGTGCCGGGCCCTTCGTGTCTGAAGATCAGATCGGGCGGATGTTCGCGGCCTGCGGGCCGCGGTCGCCCTGTGCGACGTCGAACTCGACGCGCTGGTTCTCCTCGAGCGAGCGGAAGCCGCTCGCGCTGATGGCGGAGAAGTGCGCGAACAGGTCCTTGCCGTCGTCATCGGGAGCGATGAAGCCGAAGCCCTTGTCGCCGTTGAACCACTTGACGGTGCCAGTAGCCATGGGGATCTCATTCCTCTCAGTTCAGATCACGCGAACTCCGCGTGATCGCGTTCCGCTGAACAAACCGAACCAAGAGATTCCGGCTCTCGCCGGCACTACGACCCACCTGCACAACACAACTGCGTCGACCACTCTAGTGCCCTGGAGACCCCGGGCGGTGCACATCGCCGGATCCGGGCGTCGCGGGCGTCCGCCACGCCGCCGGAACCCTTGCGGAGTGAGTGCTCACTCACTAGCGTCGGCGATCGTGACCGACCTCCGGGAGACGACCCGCGAACGCGCCCGCCCGATGGCGCCCGACGACCGGCGCGCCGCCATGATCGAAGCGGTGATCCCGCTGCTCAAGGAGCACGGGCGCGACGTCTCCACGCGGCAGATCGCCGAGGCCTGCGGGGTCGCGGAGGGCACGGTCTTCCGGGCGTTCAAGGACAAGGACAGCCTCATCGCCGCCGCGATCGAGGCCTACTTCGACCCGCTCCCGTTCCGCACGGCCATCGCCGGCGATCGACCGCGACCTGCCCGTCGAGGAGAAGCTGCGCGCGGTGCTGCACCTGCTCCGCGAGCGGTTCGCCGGCGTCATCGGCTTCATGTCGGCCCTGCGGATGGCCGGCGGACCGCCGCCGCCCGGCGTCCAGGTGTCCGGTGAGGGCTGGATCGACCACTTCCGCGACCTCCTCGGGCCCGACGCCGACGCGCTCTCCGTGCCCGTCGAGCTCGTCGCCCACCACCTGCGCCTCGTGGCCTTCGCGAGCGCGATCCCCCCGTTCAACACCCCGCACCGCTTCAGCGACGACGAGCTGCTCGCACTCGTCGCCCACGGCGTGCTCAAGCCCGAAGGGAGGGGCTCGTGCTCCGGCGCATCCTCATCCGATTCCTGAGGCCGTACCGGGCGCTGCTCGCCGGCGTCATCGTCTTCCAGGCCGCGCAGACGATCGCGGCGCTCATCCTCCCGAGCCTCAACGCGCGGATCATCGACGACGGCGTCGTGAAGGGCGACACCGCCGCGATCCTGCACCTCGGCGTGATCATGCTCGGCATCACGCTCGTGCAGATCGCCTGCGCGATCGTGGCGGTCTACTTCGGCGCCCGCACCGCGATGGCGTTCGGCCGCGACGTGCGGCTGGCCGTCTTCACCCGCGTCGGCGCGTTCTCCGAGCGCGAGGTCGCGCGGTTCGGGGCACCGTCGCTGATCACCCGCACCACCAACGACGTGCAGCAGGTGCAGATGCTCGTGCTGCTCACCTGCACGATGCTCATCGCGACCCCGATCATGAGCATCGGCGGGGTCTTCTTCGCCCTGCAGCAGGACGCGCAGCTGTCCTGGATCCTCGTCGTCGCGGTGCCGGCGCTGCTGATCTCGGTCTTCTTCATCGTGTCGCGGATGGTGCCGCAGTTCCGCCTCATGCAGGCCCGCATCGACACGGTGAACCGGGTGCTCCGCGAGCAGCTCACCGGCATCCGGGTCGTCCGCGCGTTCGTGCGCGAGCGGCAGGAGACCGACCGGTTCGCCGACGCGAACGCCGCCGTCACCGACACCGCGGTCCGCGCCGGACGCTGGTTCGCGCTGATGTTCCCGGTGGTGCTGCTCATCCTCAACGTCTCGAGCGTCGCCGTGCTCTGGTTCGGCGCGTTCCGGATCGAGGACGGATCCCTGAAGATCGGCGCCCTGACCGCCTTCCTCACCTACCTGGTGCAGATCCTGATGGCGGTGATGATGGCGACGTTCCTCGCCGCGATCCTCCCCCGCGCCGCGGTCTCGGCCGACCGCATCGGCGAGGTGCTCGACACCGAGTCGACCGTCGCCGTCCCGGTCGAGCCGGTCGCCGCCCGCGAGCGGCGCGGCGTCGTCGAGCTGCGGCACGCCGGCTTCGCCTACCCGGGCGCCGACGACCCGGTGCTGAAGGACGTGAGCTTCGTCGCCGAGCCCGGCCGCACCACCGCCCTGATCGGGAGCACCGGCGCCGGCAAGACCACCCTCGTGAACCTCCTCCCCCGCCTCTTCGACGTGACCGACGGCGCCGTGCTGATCGACGGCGTCGACGTGCGCGACCTCGAGCCGGACGACCTCTGGTCCCGGATCGGCCTCGTGCCGCAGCGCGGCTACCTCTTCAGCGGCACGATCGCGACGAACCTCCGCTACGGCGACCCGGACGCCACGGACGAGCAGCTCTGGGCGGCGCTCACGACCGCGCAGGCCGCCGACTTCGTCCGCGAGATGCCCGAGGGGCTCGACGCCCCGATCGCGCAGGGCGGCACGAACGTCTCCGGCGGCCAGCGGCAGCGGCTCGCCATCGCCCGCGCCCTGGTGAAACGCCCCGAGATCTACGTGTTCGACGACTCGTTCTCCGCGCTCGACACCGCGACGGATGCGCGCCTGCGGGCCGCGCTCGCGAGGGACGTCGCCGAGGCGACCGTCGTCGTCGTGGCCCAGCGCGTCTCCACCATCGTCGACGCCGACCGCATCCTCGTGCTCGAGCACGGTGGTGGTCGTCGCGGACGGGACGCACGGCGAGCTGCTCGAGTCGTCACCCGAGTACGCCGAGATCGTCGCCAGCCAGCTCTCGATGGAGGAGGCCCGATGAGCGCCACCGCACCCGCGAAGGGCGCCGCGCCCGCCCGTCCAGCCCGCCCGCCGCGGCGGCGGCGGCGGCCCGTTCGGCGGCATGGGCGGCATGCCGGTCGAGAAGGCGATGCGGTTCGGCCCGTCCGCGAAGCGGCTGCTCGGCCGCCTGCGCCCCGACCGCGCCGCGGTCGTCGCGGTGCTCGCGCTCGGCGTCTCCTCCGTCGTGCTCGCCGTGATCGGCCCGAAGCTGCTCGGCCAGGCGACCAACCTGATCTTCGCCGGCATCCTCGGCAAGCAGTTCCCGGCCAGCCTCTCGAAGGCGCAGGTCCTGCAGGGCCTCGACGCGTCGGGCCACCACATGCAGGCGGACCTCCTGCGCCCGCTCCCCTTCGTGCCGGGCCAGGGCATCGACTTCCAGGCGCTCGGCATGCTGCTGCTGTTCGTCCTCGCCCTCTACGTCGGCTCGTCGGTGCTGTCGTTCCTGCAGGGCTACGCGCTGAACGGCGTGACGCAGCGCACCGTGTACCGGCTCCGCGAGGACGTCGAGGCGAAGATCCACCGCCTGCCGCTGACCTACTTCGACCGGATGCCGCGCGGCGAGCTGCTCTCGCCGGGTCACGAACGACATCGACAACATCTCGCAGAGCCTGCAGCAGACCCTGTCGCAGGCGCGTGAACTCGGTGCTCACCGTGCTCGGCGTCATCGTGATGATGATCATCATCTCGCCGGTGCTCGCGCTCATCGCCCTGGTCACGGTGCCGCTGACCATCGTCGTGACGACGGTGATCGCGAAGCGCTCGCAGCCGCTGTTCGTCGCCCAGTGGACGCACACCGGCGCGCTGAACGCGCAGGTCGAGGAGGGCTACACCGGCCACGCCCTGGTCAAGGTGTTCGGCCGGCACCGCGAGGTGGAGGAGCGCTTCCGCGAGGAGAACGAGCGGCTCTACCAGGCCAGCTTCGGCGCGCAGTTCGTCTCGGGCATCATCATGCCGGCGACGATGTTCATCGGGAACCTGGTCTACGTCGCGATCGCGGTCGGCGGCGGCCTCATGGTCGCGAGCGGCGCCCTCGCCATCGGCGACGTGCAGGCCTTCATCCAGTACTCCCGGCAGTACACCCAGCCGCTCAGCCAGCTCGGCTCGATGGCGAACCTGCTGCAGTCCGGCGTCGCGAGCGCCGAGCGGGTCTTCGAGCTGCTCGACGCGGACGAGCAGTCGCCGGATCCGGAGGACGCCGTCGACCCCGCAGCGGACCGCGGGGCGCCTCGCGTTCGAGCACGTCGCGTTCTCCTACGACACCGAGAAGCCCCTGATCCGCGACCTGTCGCTCGCGGCGGAACCCGGCTCGACCGTCGCGATCGTGGGTCCGACCGGCGCGGGCAAGACGACGCTCGTGAACCTGCTCGAGCGGTTCTACGAGCTCGACGGCGGCCGCATCACGCTCGACGGCGAGGACATCACGCGGATGAGCCGCGCCGGCCTGCGCGAGCGGATGGGCATGGTGCTGCAGGACACATGGCTGTTCGCCGGCACCATCCGCGACAACATCGCCTACGGGCGGCCGGAGGCGACCGAGGAGGAGATCCTCGCCGCGGCCCGCGCCGCGTACGTCGATCGGTTCGTGCACGCGCTGCCGGACGGCTACGACACGGTGCTGGACGACGAGGGCGGCAACGTCAGCGCCGGCGAGAAGCAGCTGATCACCATCGCGCGGGCGTTCCTCGCCCGGCCGGCGGTGCTGATCCTCGACGAGGCGACGAGCTCGGTCGACACCCGCACCGAGCTGCTCGTGCAGCAGGCGATGCAGGCGCTGCGGCGCGACCGCACGAGCTTCGTGATCGCGCACCGGCTGTCCACGATCCGCGACGCGGACCTGATCCTCGTGATGGAGCAGGGCTCCATCGTCGAGCAGGGCACCCACGAGCAGCTGCTCGCCGCGGACGGCGCCTACGCGCGCCTCTACGAGGCGCAGTTCGCCGCACCCATCGACGACGACGCACCCCCGCGCATCACCCGGCGCGCTACCGGACGCCGATAAGGTGCGCTCGTGATCCGCCTCGAGCACCTGACCAAGCGCTACGGCGACAAGACCGCGGTCGACGACGTCTCCGCCGTCGTCGAGCCCGGCCGCGTCACCGGCTTCCTCGGCCCGAACGGCGCCGGCAAGTCGACGACGATGCGGATGATCGTCGGCCTCGACCGGCCGACCGCCGGATCCGTCACCGTGAACGGCAAGCGCTACGCCGAGCACAAGGCGCCGCTCCGCGAGGTCGGCGTGCTGCTCGAGGCGCGCGCCGTGCATCCGGGCCGCACCGCGGCGAACCACCTGCGGGCCATCGCGGCGACGCACGGCATCGGCCGCGACCGCGTCGACGAGGTGCTCGGCCTCACGGGCCTCACGCGCGGTCGCGGACAAGCGGGTCGGCAAGTTCTCCCTCGGCATGGGTCAGCGGCTCGGCATCGCCGTGGCGCTGCTCGGCGACCCGAGGACGCTGATCCTCGACGAGCCGGTGAACGGCCTCGACCCTGAGGGCGTGCTCTGGGTGCGCCACCTCACGCGGTCGCTCGCGGCCGAGGGGCGCACCGTGTTCCTCTCCTCGCACCTGATGAGCGAGATGGCGCAGACCGCCGACCACCTGATCGTGCTCGGCCGCGGCCGGATCCTCGCCGACGCGCCGATCGCGGACGTCGTCGCCGGCGCCACCCAGGGCAGTGGTCCGCGTGCGGACGCCCGACGGCGACCGGCTCGAGCGCGCGCGTGGCCGGCGCGGGCGTCACCGTGCGGCGCACCGACGACGGCGCGCTCGAGGTGATCGGCTCGACCGCCGCCCAGATCGGCGAACGCCGCGCTCGCCGCGGGGCTGGCCCTGCACGAGCTGACGCCCGTCAGCGCCTCGCTCGAGGAGGCCTACCTCACCCTCACGCAAGGACGACGTGGAGTACCGCGAGACCCAGGGAGCCGTTCGATGACCGCCACCGCCGCCGCAGGGCCCCGCCTCGACGGCGCCCACCTCTCGACGGCGCGCGTCGTCCGATCCGAGTGGGTCAAGCTGCGCACGCTCCGGTCGACCTGGTGGTGCGGAGCGATCATCGTCGTGCTCTCGGTGCTGTTCGGGCTGCTCATCTCCGGCTTCATCAACCGTGACGGCACGACCCTGCCGACCTCGGCGCAGGACGCCTACCTCGTCGGCGTGGTCACGGCCGGCACGACCTTCACGCAGCTCATCGCCGCGGTGCTCGGCGTGCTGGTGATCAGCGGCGAGTACGGCACCGGGATGATCCGCTCGACGTTCGCCGCCGTGCCGACCCGCCTGCCCGCGCTGCTCGCGAAGCTGGCCGTGCTCGTCGTGATGATGTTCGTCGTCGGCCTGGTCGCCGTCGCGCTCACCTTCGCGGCGACCGCCGGCATCCTCGCCGGGCACGGCGTCGGCGCGCATCTGGAGGATCAGCGGTCTGGATGCCCATCGTGGGCTCCGCGGTCTACCTCGCCCTCGTCGCGGGGCTCGCGTTCTCGGTCGGCGCGCTCGTCCGCAACACCGCCGGCGGCATCTCCGCCGCGATCGGGCTGCTGCTCGTGCTGCCGATCCTGCTCGCGGTCGCGATCGGGCTGACCCAGGCGACCTGGCTCGCGAACGTGAACGCGGTGCTCCCCTCCGCCGCCGGCGGCCAGCTGTACGCGTACGCCGCCCCGTCCGGCGCCGCCGCGGTGGCCGGCCCCGGTGGCCGCCGGGCCGCGCAGCCACCGCCGACGTGGTGCTGAACGGCTGGGGCGGCCTCGGCGATCGTCGTCGCCTGGATCCTCGCCGCGCTGATCCCTGCGCTCGTCCTCGTCCGCCGCCGGGACGCGTAGCGACTCACACGCGCGGTCACACGCCGCCTCCGCATCCTGTCCCCAAGTCGCACCCGCGGCCGGGACGAGATGGAGGACGACATGCCGATGGTGAGCATCCGACTGATCGAAGGGGTCTTCACCCCGGAGGAGAAGGCGGACATGATCGCGAAGGTGACCGACACGATGGTGAGCATCGAGGGCGAGGCGCTGCGCGGCGTCACCTGGGTGGTCATCGACGAGGTGAGGTCCGGCGACTGGGGCATGGGCGGCAACGCGCTGACCACGGCCGACGTGCACGCCCTGCAGGGACGCGTCGCGACGCCGGTCGGCTAGGCCGCCGATGCCCGGGGTGCGCGTGCGGCTGCTCGGCAGGCCCGCCGTCGTGGCGGCCGACGGGGCACCGGCCGCGCACCCCCGGGGACGCAAGACCTGGGCGCTGCTCGCCCGGATCGCGCTCGCCGACCGGCCGGTCACGCGTTCCGAGGTCGCGCAGGCGCTCTTCCCGGATGCGGACGACCCGCTCGGCGCCCTCCGCTGGACGCTCGCCGACCTGCGCCGCGTGCTCGGGTCGGCCGACGTCGCACGCGGCGATCCGCTGTCGTTCGACCGGGCGGCGCTCGCGCTCGACGTCTGGGACCTCGAGGCCGGCGCACTGCCCGAGGCCGTCGGTCCCCTGCTCGACGGCGTCGAGGTGCGGGACTGCCCCGACTTCGACGGCTGGCTGCTGCTCGCCCGCGCCCGCTGCGAGCACCGCATCCGTGAGGCGCTCCGTGCCGCGGCCCTCGGCGCCCTGTCGGCCGGCGACCTGCCGGCCGCGCTCGATCTCGCCGAGCGGGCGGCCGGGCTCGATCCGCTCGACGAGGGCGCGCAGGAGCTCTTCCTGCGGGCGCTCGTCGCCGCCGGGAGGCCCGCGCTGGCTGCGGCGCACCTGGCCCAGTGCGAGCGGACCTTCGCCCGGGAGGGGCTGCCGCTCTCCGCCGCGATCCGGCTCGCCGTGACCGCGCGTCCGGCGCGCCCGTCGAGCGGCCTCCGGGCCGGGATCGCCGCAGCCTCGCTGCTGCAGGCCGGCACGGCGGCGCTCGCCGCGGGCGCGGCCGACGGCGGGGTCGAGACCCTCCGGCGCGCGGCGGACGACGCGGCGCGTGCGAGCGACCCCGGGCTGCACGCCGAGGTGCTCGCCGCCCTCGGCGCGGCGCTCGTGCACGCCGTCCGCGGCACCGACGGCGAAGGGGCGGTCGTGCTGCATCAGGCGCTGCACGAGGCGCGCATCGCCGGTCGTGACGCCCTCGCCGCCGACGTGCTGCGGGAGCTCGCGTTCGTCGATCTGCAGGCCGGGCGACACGGATCCGCGGCACGCGCCCTGGACGAAGCGGCGGAGGCCGCCCAGCCGCTCGGCGACGCCGCGCTGACGGCCCGCATCCTCGCCGTGCACGGCATGAACGAGGCCGACCTCGGCCATCACGTCGCCGGTGCCGCGCTGCTCGAGCGGTCGGCCGTGGTCGCGGGCGCCGCCGGTGCGGCCCGGCAGCGCGTCTGGTCGCTCGGCGTGCTCGCCCGGTCGCTGCTGCTCCTCGACCGCGTCGACGACGCCAGGGCGGCCGCCGCGGCGAGCATGGCGGGCGCCCGCGAGCAGCGCTGGAACGCCTTCCTGCCGTGGCCGCAGGCGCTGCACGCGGAGTGCGACGCGCGCCGAGGCGACTGGCGCACGGCGGAGGCCGACGCCGAGGCCGCATTCGCCCTCGCCTGCGAGATCGGCGATCCGTGCTGGGAGGGGATGGCGGCGCGGGCGCTCGGGCTCATCGCGACGCACGGGGGCGATCCGGAGGCCGGCCGGTCGTGGGCGCTCGACGCCCGCATCCGCTGCGACCGGCTGCCGGACCGCTACGTGTGGGTCTCCGGCTACGTCGGGCTCGCGCAGCTCGAGATCACCCGCCGCACGGAGCCCGGCGCGCTGCCCGCGCTCGCCGCCCGGCTGCACGTGGAAGCGCTCCGCGACGACCTCCCCGAGTTCCAGGCATGGGCCGCGGTGCACGCGGCCGAGGCCGGCGACCGCGCATCGGCCGCCGTCGCGCGGGCGGCCGCGGCCGGCGTCGACTCCCCCGGCCTGCACCGCCGGATCGCCGCGCTGCGGGACTGAGCCGGCCGACGTAGGTTGCTCCTGTGAGCACGACGCGGATCGCGGCGGTCCAGCTCGCGCCCGTCGTCGGCGAGCTGGACCGCAACACGGCGCAGGTGACCGAGGCGCTGCGCGACGCGCTCGCCGAGGGGGCGGACGTGGTGGTCGTCCCCGAGCTCGCGCACCTCCGGCTACGTCTTCGAGTCCGCGGACGAGGCACGGTCGGTCGCCATCCGGCCCGACGACGCCCGGTTCGCCGAGTGGTCGCGGCTGCTCGCCACCCGAGCCGGCTCGGTGCTCGTCGTCGGGTTCGCCGAGGACGCCGGCGAGGTCCTCCACAACTCCGCGGCCGTGGTCACCGGGAACGGCGTGCAGGCGGTCTACCGCAAGGTGCACCTCTGGGACCGCGAGAAGGAGGTCTTCCGCCCCGGAGACGCGCGCCCACCGGTCGTGGAGACCGCGCACGGTCGCATCGGCGTGATGGTCTGCTTCGATCTCGAGTTCCCCGAGTGGACGCGCATCGTCGCGCTCGCCGGCGCCGACCTGCTCGCGGCGCCGACGAACTGGCCGCTCGGGCCGCGGCCGAACGACGAGCGGGTCGCCGAGGTGCAGATCGCGATCGCGACGGCCCGGATGAACCACATGGCGATCGCCTTCGCCGACCGCACCGGCACCGAGCGAGGCGTCGACTGGTCGGAGGGCACCGGCATCGTGGGCGCCGACGGCTGGCTCCGCGACTCGGTCGGGCCCGGCACCGGCGTCGCCTGGGCGGACCTCGACCTGCCCGCATCCCGGGACAAGGGCCAGTCCGAGCTCGTCGACCTGTTCGGCGACCGCCGCCCCGACCTCTACGGTCCGCTCCTCGGCTGACGGCCAGCCGGTCCCGCGCCCGTTCGGAGTGAGGCGGACGAGGCTGAGCGGATGAGCGACACGAATCCGGCAGTCGATCCCGAGAAGCCGGAACGCCGGGAGGAACCGCAGCCGAAGCGGCCGACTCGCTCGGCGGCGACGACGTGGCGACCGCCCCCGCGCTCCAGCCCCGCGACAGCGGCGACGGCGACCTGATGAGCTCGACCGGTCCCGTGAAGCGAACATGTCCTGCTGAAGTGCCCTCCGTGCCGGGTCGGCTCAGGCCCGCGCGGCCACCGCCGCGGCGTCGACGCCGGACGGCAGGGCGCCGTACGCCGCGCCCCGGTCCTCGCCCAGCCGTGCGGCCACGAAGGCGTCCGCGACGGCCGTCGGCGCCTCGCGGAGCAGGATCGACGCCTGCAGCGCCAGCGCGAGCGCCTCGACGACCCGTCGCGCGATGCCCGGCGCCGCATCCGGGTCCTTCCGCGCCTGCTCGACCAGCGCTCGCGTGCGTCCCACGTGCCGGTCGTAGACCGCATCGGTCCCCCGCGCGAGCTGCAGCTCGCGGTCGAAGGCCTCGAGCGCCGCCGGCTCCCGGGCGATGGCGCGGAGCACGTCGAGGGCGAGCACGTTGCCGGAGCCCTCCCAGATCGCCATCACCGGCTGCTCCCGGTAGCGCCGCGCGAGCGGGAACGCCTCCGTGTAGCCGTTGCCGCCCAGGCACTCGAGCGCCTCGTACGCGTGCGCCGGGCCCGCGCTTGCAGACCCAGTACTTCGCCACCGCGGTGGCGAGCCGGCGGAAGGCGACGCGACGGCTCGTCGGCGGCGTCGTAGGCGGCGCGCGAGCCGCATGCCGGTCCAGACCGCCGCCTCGGCCTCGAGCTGCAGGTCGGCGATCACCGCGGTCATCGCGGGCTGGTCGATCAGCAGCGCGCCGAACGCCCGCCGGTGCCGCGCGTGCCAGGCCGCCTCGGCGACGGCCTGCCGCATCCCCGCGGCGCTCCCGAGCACGCAGTCGAGGCGGGTCTGGTTGACCATCTCGAGGATCGTCCGGACGCCGCGGCCCTCCTCGCCGACGAGCGCGCCGACGCAGTCCTCGAGCTCGATCTCACTCGACGCATTGGCTCGGTTCCCGAGCTTGTCCTTCAGGCGCTGGATGCGGAACCCGTTGCGCTCCCCGCCGGGCAGCACCCGCGGCACGAGGAAGCAGGACAGGCCGCCCGGCGCCTGCGCGAGCACGAGGAACGCATCCGACTGCGGGGCGGAGCAGAACCACTTGTGCCCGGTCAGCCGGTAGGCGCCGTCGTCGGCGCGGGCGGCGCGCGTCGTGTTGGCCCGCACATCGGATCCGCCCTGCTTCTCGGTCATCGCCATGCCGAAGGTCACAGCCGACTTCTCGGCCGGATCGCGCAGCCCCGCTCATACCGCCATGCGGTGGCCTTCGGCACCCACTCGTCCGCGAGCGCCGGGCGTCGTGCGGAGCGCCGGGACGACGGCGTGGGTCATGCTCACCGGGCAGGCGTGCCCCGGCTCGATCTGCGCGAAGAGCGTGAACGCCGCCGCCCGGGCGACGTGGGCGCCTGGCCGTGCCTCGGTCCAGCAGGAGGCGTGCGCGCCGTGCTCGAGCGCCGCGCCGAGGATGCGGTGGTAGGCGGGATGGAGCTCCACCTCGTCCACCCGGTTGCCGTACCGGTCGTGCGTCGCGAGCACCGGTGCGTGCACGTTCGCGAGCTCCGCGTCGCGCTGGAAGCCGGCCTCGCCGACGAGCGCGCCGATCGCGCCGAGGCGCTCCCCCGCCCATCCGGCGCCGTACCGCTCGACGGCCTCGACGAGCGCCGGGTGCGACCCGTACTCGTCGAGGTCGCGACGGGGCGGCGCCTGGTTGGTCACGGCGTGGGTGGTGCTCACGGGCGCACGCTAGGCGCCGCTCGGAACGGCCGTCAACGGCCCGCATCGGTCACACGGCGCGTCACACGGATCCGGAGGACGCTCCGGTCATGACCATCGCGAAGCCGTCCGCACCCGCCGTCGATCGGGCGGCCGCGCTGCCCGCCGCCGCTGCCGCGGCGGACGCTGGCTCCGCACCATCGACGCGCGCCGGGTCCCGGCGGAGGGCACCCCGGAGGACGCGATCGCGCGGCTCGGTGCGACGCTGCCGGACGCCCCGTCGGATCCGGCCGCCGTCGTCGAGCGGCTCGCCGCGGCGGTCGAGCCCGGGCTCATGGCGAGCGGATCCGGCCGGTTCTACGGCTGGGTGATGGGCGGCACGCTGCCCGCGGCGCTCGGCGCCGACTGGCTCGTCTCCGCCTGGGACCAGAACGCCGGCATGCGCGACTCGACGCCCGGCGTCGTGGCCGCCGAGGAGATCGCGGCGGCCTGGCTGCTCGACCTGCTCGGGCTGCCGCCGAGCGCGGCTGTCGGCTTCACGACCGGCGCCACGATGGCGAACTTCACCGCCCTCGCCGCGGCCCGCCACCGCGTGCTCGCCACCGCCGGCTGGGACGACGCGGCCGACGGGCTGAGCGGCGCGCCGCGCATCCGGGTGCTCGCGGGAGCCGCCCGGCACGGGTCGGTCGACCTCGCGCTCCGGGTGCTCGGGCTCGGCACCGCGGAGCTCGTCGCCGCGGACGACCAGGGACGCCTCGACCCGGCGGACCTGCGCCGGCGCCTCGCCGACCGGGCCGCCGGCCCCACGATCGTCTGCCTTCAGGCGGGCGACGTGCACTCCGGCGCGATGGATCCGTTCGCCGCGGCGATCGATGCCGCCCACGAGGTGGGTGCCTGGGTGCACGTCGACGGCGCCTTCGGCCTCTGGGCCGCGGTCAGCCCCCGCTTCGCGGCCCTCATGGACGGGCTCGACCGCGCCGACTCGTGGGCGACCGATGCGCACAAGACGCTCAACGTGCCGTACGACTGCGGGGTGACGATCGTCGCCGACGAGCCCGCCCTCCGCGCCGCCATGGGGGTGCACGCCGCCTACCTGCTGGCAGCGGCCACCGCGGATCCGTACGACCACGTGCCCGAGATGTCCCGCCGCGCCCGGGGCGTGCCGGTCTGGGCGGCGCTCGCGTCGCTCGGCCGGTCCGGCGTCGTGGACCTGGTCGACGGCCTGCACCGCGGGGCGCGCGGCATCGCGGACGGCGTCTCCCGCATCCCCGGCGCCGCCGTGCTGAACGACGTGGTCTTCACGCAGGTCTGCGTCGCGTTCGAGTCCGACGACCGCACGCGGGCCGTGTTCGCGGCGCTGCTCGAGGAGGGCGCGGTCATGCCCTCGGCGAGCACCTGGCAGGGGCGAGCGGTTCTCCGCTTCTCGGTCAGCTCGTGGCGGACGGATGAGGACGAGGTCGCGCGGACGGTCGACGCGGTCGCCCGGGCGGCCGCCGCCCGCTGAGGATCCGCTGAGGGCCGGCGGCGGGAGCACCCGGCGCGGCGTGTCCGCACGCCCGGCGCCGTTCGGGGCCACGTAGACCTGCGCGCATGAGCCACGACCTGATCGACGAACCTCTGCCCACCGGTCTGCTCGACCTCCCGATCGGCGAGGAGCCGGCCGTGACCGGCGACGGTCATCACCTGACCGTGCACCGTCTCGGCCGGATCAGCACCACCGGTGCCTTCGACCTGCCCGGCGAGTTCGACCTGCCGCCCGAGGAGCCCGTGGTGCTCATCGGCGACGTGCCATGGGAGCTCGCCGAAGCGGAGGACTGAGCTTCAGCGGGTGACGCGGCGCGCCACCGGTGGCATCCTCTCGGGCATGGGATCCCCGGTGAACTACTTCGAGATCGGCACGCCGGATCCGGCGGCCGCGCAGCGCTTCTACGGCGAGCTGTTCGACTGGTCGATCGGCGCCCCGTCGCCGGTCGGTTACCGCATGGTCGAGACCGACCGCGGCGGCGTCTGGGACACGACCGCGATGGGCGCGGGCTCGTGGGCGATCTTCTACGTGCAGGTCGAGGACGTGCATGCGGCGATCCTCCAGGCGGAGGCGCTCGGCGCCACCGTCGCCGTGCCCTTCGTCGACAACGGCCGCATCGAGTTCGCGCACCTCGTGGATCCGCAGGGCAACCGCTTCGGCGTCTGGCGCCCGAAGTCGCCCGACTGGGCGGGCTGAGGAGCCTCCCGACCCGTTCGCGTCGCGATTTGAGCCGCTTCGGCGGCTCGGAAGCGGTACGAATCGCGACGCGAAGCGGGAAAGGGGGCTCAGTCGGCGGCAGCCAGCTGGCCGCAGGCGCCGTCGATCTCCTTGCCGCGGGTGTCGCGGATGGTCGTCGGCACGCCGGCGGCCTCGAGGCGCCGCACGAACTCGTGCTGCACCGCGACCTCGGAGGCCGTCCAGATGGAGCCCGGCGTCGGGTTCAGCGGGATCGGGTTGACGTGCACCCAGCCGCGGCCGCGGGCGTTCAGCTTCTCCGCGAGCAGGTCGGCGCGCCAGCCGTGGTCGTTCATGTCCTTGATCAGCGCGTACTCGATCGAGACGCGGCGGCCGGTCGCCTCGAAGTAGGCGCGCGCGGCGTCGAGGGCCTCGTCGACCTTCCAGCGCGAGTTCACCGGGATGAGCTCGTCACGCAGCTCGTCGTCGGGCGCGTGCAGCGAGAGGGCGAACGTCACGGGGATCTTCTCGGCGGCGAGCTTGTGGATCGCGGGCACCAGGCCGACCGTCGAGACGGTGATGTGCCGGGCGCTCATGCCGAGGCCGTCGGGCTGCGGGGCGACCATCGTGCGCACCGCGCTCATCAGCCGCCCGTAGTTCGCGAGCGGCTCCCCCATCCCCATGAAGACGATGTTGCTGACCCGCTCGAGCGTCGTCTCGCCCGGGCGCTTGCCCCCGAGCTCGCCCTTGGCGATCGCGCGGTTCGCCCGCACGACCTGCTCGACGATCTCCGCCGCGGACATGTTGCGCGTCAGGCCCGCCTGGCCGGTGGCGCAGAACGGGCAGTTCATGCCGCATCCGGCTTGCGACGAGACGCACAGCGTGATGCGGCCCGGGTAGCGCATGAGCACCGACTCGACGAGGGCGCCGTCGTGCAGCTTCCAGAGGAACTTGATCGTGTCGCCCTTGTCGGTGGTGAGTCGACGCACCTCCGTCATCAGCGGCGGCAGGAGGCCGCGGACGAGCTCCTCGCGGTTCGCGGCGGGCAGGTCCGTCATCTCGGCCGGATCCGACGTGTAGTGCGTGAAGTAGTGGGTCGCGATCTGCTTCGCCCGGAACGCGGGCATGCCGAGCTCGACGAGCTTCGCCTTCCGCTGCTCCGGCGTGAGGTCGGCGAGGTGCACCGGCGGCTTGCCGCGCTTCGGGGAGGCGAACTGCAGCAGGGGCCGGCCTTCGCCGTCCTTCGCCTGCTGCCACCCCTCGGTCGCCGGACGGACCTGCGGGCGCGCGTCAGCGACGGTCGGTTCGGCCATGCATCAAGGGTACGGGGGCCCGCGCCTACCGCTGCGCGACCCCGACGCGCCTCAGCGACCTGTCGGCGAGCGTGAGCACGAGCAGCACCACGGCCGAGCCGAGCATGAACCAGGCGAGGTCGTGCAGCCCCCGCGTGCTCGCGGTGCGGCCGAAGAACAGCCCGCTCATGGACGACGAGAAGATCGCGCCGAGGTAGAAGAAGGTCCGCAGCAGGCCCGCGGATGCGCCGAGCCGTTCCGGATCCGCCTGGCTGTAGAGCGCGTTCTGGTTCGCGAGGTTCACGAGGCCCTGCGGCAGCCCGAGCACCGCCCCGATCGCGACGAGCAGCCAGATCGGCGAGTCGCCGTTCAGGACCAGCAGGGCCGCGCAGACGACCACCTGGGCGACCGCGCCGACGACGAGCTTCGCCCACACCTCGGGGCGCCGGCCCGTGGTCGAGGAGACGAGCACGCCGACCGCGAACGTCGGCAGCAGCACGAGCCCCGCGACCTCGGGCGGCAGGCCACGACCCGACTCCATCCACTGGGTGAAGCCGTAGAGGAACGCGTACGAGACGGTCGCGGCGAACAGCGCCCGCGCGTAGGTCGCGAGCAGCGGGAGGTTGCCGGCGAACACCCGCACGTCGATGAACGGATCCGTCACCCGGAGCTCGCGGATCGCGAACCCGGCGCCGGCGAGCACCGCGAGCCCGACGAGCCACAGCCGCGCCACGTGCGGATCGAGCAGGAACAGCAGCAGTGCCGCAAGCGTCGCGGCGAAGAGCAGCACCCCGGGGATGTCGAGGTACCGGCGGTCCGCGGGCACGGCCTCGGACCTCGGCAGCACGAACCAGCCGAGCGCCAGGCAGGCGATCGCGAGCGGCACGTTCAGCGCGAACGTGGCGCGCCATCCGCCGACGGCGATGAGCAGGCCGCCGAGGGTCGGGCCGATCACCGCGATGGTCTGCGTGGCGACCGACAGCACCGTGAGCACCCCGGCGGGCCGGTCGTGCCCCGTGCGGCGGCCCTCGTCGCGGATGAGCGTCATCGCCGCCGGGTAGCCGGCACACGTGCCGAAGCCGAGCACGACGCGCGCGACGACGAGCACCCCGATGCTCGGGGCGAGCACGCCGATCACCCCGGCGACCCCCGTGAGCGTCGCGCCCGCGAGGAACAGCCGGCGCGGCCCGTACTGGTCGACGAGCCGCCCGGTGAGCGGCTGCCCGATCGCGGTCGCGAGGTAGAGGCCCGACACGAGCCGGCTCGTCTCCGACGTCGGCGCTCCGAAGGCCCCAGCGATCGGCACGAGGGCGACCGCGATGATCGACGAGTTGATCGGGTTCAGGATCGCGCCGAGGATCATCGGCGCGTAGAGCCGCGGGTCGAACCGACCCGCCGGTGCCGGCCGGATCACTCCTGCACCAGGCGCTCGAGCAGCGCCATCGCGTCGAGCACCTGGCGCTGCTCCGCCGGGCTGAGCCGCGACTCGAGGGCGGCCGTCAGCCACTCCCGCCGCGCCTCGCGGTTGCCCCGGTCCTCGGCCCGGCCCGCCTCGGTGAGCTCGACGATCGCGCGGCGGCCGTCCTGCGGATCCGGCGACCTGGCGACCAGCCCCGCCTGCTCGAGCGCCGTCAGGATCGTCGCGATCGACTGCGGTCGCACGCCCTCGAGGGCCGCGAGGGCGGATGCGGAGGCCGCCTCCCCCTTCGCGAGCCGCGTGAGCACCGAGGCCTGCGAGGGGGTCAGCTCCCCCACCGCCACCTCCCGCAGGCGCCGGCGGAGCCGGCCGACGACCACCCGGATCGCCCGCGCGGCCTCGGCCGCGTCGCTGGAGGGGAGCTCGGCCATATCGACAGTCTAGGCTGTCGATCTCGACGACCGCTTCTTCGAAAGGGACCCCGATGGCCGACTCGGCGCTGCTGATCATGGACTTCCAGAACTCGATCGTCGACCGGCTCGGCACGCCGGAGGTGCTCGAGGCCGCGCGCCGGGCCGCCGACGCCGCCCGGGCAGCCGGGGTGCCGGTGCTGTTCGTCCGCGTCGCCTTCCGCGACGGCTACCCCGAGGTCAGCCCCGCCAACAAGTCGTTCGCGGCGTTCCGCGGCCGCGGCGACACGGGTTCGGAGCAGCACGAGCAGTCGCAGATCTCCGCGACGCTGGGCCGCCGCGAGGACGAGGCGATCGTGACCAAGCGCCGCGTCAGCGCCTTCGCCGGCAGCGACCTCGACGTGCTCCTGCGCGCCGGCGGCATCCGCTCCCTCGTTCTCGCGGGCATCGCGACGAGCGGCGTCGTGCTCTCCACGCTCCGGCAGGCAGCCGACCTCGACTTCGGCCTCACCGTCCTCGCGGACGCGTGCGCGGATGCCGACGCCGAGGTGCACCGCGTGCTCACCGAGAAGGTCTTCCCTCGCCAGGCGGAGGTCACCACCGTGGACGCCTGGGCCGCCACACTGCGCTGACGCCCCCTCCCGGATCCGCATGAACCGGGCCGGCGGTTGCGGAGACTCCGTCGTTCGCGCAGTGCCGACTCACGCGGTGCGGGCCGCGAGCCACTCCTCGAAGGTCTGCTCGCCCCGATCCGCATCCGGACCGCCGCGCAGCACGCCGGACCGCAGCGACCGCCAGAAGGCGCCCGGCAGCCGCAGCTCGACCGGCCGGACCGGATCGCCCTCGGCTCCGGCGAGCCGGCGCACCATCGCGGTCAGCAGCTCGTCCCGTGGCCCGGCGAGGTCGCGGAGGCGCCCGCCGGGGCCGTCCTCGGCGGCGCGGACCAGGCGCGCGGCCACCTCGCTCGCCGCGACCGGCCGCAGCAGCCCGGCCGGCACGACGGCGACCGGTCCCAGCCGCGCCATCCGCAGGAAGCGGTCCCCGAACTCGTGGAACTGCGTGGCCCGGAGCAGGCTGAACGGCACCGCGCCGACCGCCACCATCCGCTCCTGGGCGAGCTTGCCGGCGTAGTACCCGGCCTCCACGCCGTCGATGCCCACGATCGAGAGGGCGACGTGGTGCCCGATGCCGGCCCGCGCCTCGGCGGCGAGCAGGTTCCGGGTCGCCGCCTCGAAGAACGCGACCGCGGGCTGCTTCAGGACCGACGGCGTGTTCAGCACGTCGATCACGACCTCGGCGCCTCGCAGCGCGGCATCCAGCCCGAGAGTCGTGACGACGTCGACGCCGCCTCGCCGCGACAGGGGCACGACCTCGTGCCCGCGCTCCTCGGCCACGCGCACGACGAGGTGGCCCACCGTCCCGGTCGCCCCGGCCACCACGATCCGCATGCGTCGATGCAACCGCATCCGACGCCGCGGCGCCAAGATCGACCCTGTGAGCGACCCCGACGACCTCCGCCGGAGGCTCTACCGGCCGGACGCGACGCCCGAGGACCTCGAGCGCTACCGCGCCACGACCCGCGCCCCCGAGGCGGACCCGGCGGCCCCCGCGCCACCGGCGTCCCGTCGCGCACCGATCCTGGTCGCCGCTGCCCTGCTGGCGGGCTGCGCGCTCGCGGCCGTCGCGATCGGCACGATGACCCATCCCGAGGTCAGGGCCGCCGACACCGCGACGCCGCGCAGCGTGCCCACGCAGACGCCCCCGGGCAGCACGCTCGCCATCCCGGCTTCCGACCGCGCCGCCTTCGTCCGGTCGCTGCGTGCGGGCCGCTCGGCCGGCCTGCTCCCCTACCTCCTGAACCATCCGGATGCGCGGCCCGCCGTCATCCGCACGGTCTCGCGCGCCGACTCCGAGGAGCACGCGGGCGAGGGCAGCACCGTGATCGCCCTCGATCCATCGAGCACCGCCCTCAAAGGCGGCCGGTTCACGCTCGTGCTCACCGTGGACCGTCCCGTCAGTGCGGGCCTGACCCTCGACCACGTCGATGCGAAGAGCCCCCAGGGCCTCGCGATCAAGCTCGAGCTCGATCCCGTGCACGCCGATGCCGGACTGCCCGCCGTCGTCAGCCTCCAGTACGAGGGCGCGCTCAACACGGTCCGGCTCGCCGTCCCGCCCGGAGTCCACTGGGACCTGGTGGCCGACTTCACCGACTGATCCGGCCCGGGTGGAGAATCGGAGGAGACGAAGGAGTCCCCGAATGCGCCTCGATGCCGAGCGGACGGCCTCGGCCGAGGAGGTCGACGCCCTGCGGCGACGGCTCTACGCGCCGGATGCGAGCCGCGAGGACCTGGAGCGCTACCACGCCGTCGAGCAGGCCGAGACCGACCCCGCCGCGGTGACGCCGGTCGCCGGAGAGATCCGCCGAGGCCGCGCGGTCGGCGTCGCTGCCGTGCTCGTCCTCCTCGGTGTCGCGGTCGTCGGTCTCGAACTGGGCGCGCGAGCTCCATCCGCGCCGCCCTCCCTCGCACCCGGCCCGACAGCCGAGCCGCCGACCCAGGCCGTCGCCGACTACGAGGCCCTCGCGATCCCACCGGCCGTGCGGTCGGCGTTCGTGGACGAGGTACGCCACGGACACCCGATCGGCTTGCAGCAGTACTTCACCGACCATCCGACGCAGCAGCCGCGCCAGGTGCTCAGCGGTCTCCGCGAGAGCTCCGTGGAGCGCGCGGGCACGGGCTCGGCCGTGCTCGACATCCCGACCGCGGCCGCGGCCACCGACGGCGGCGAGCTCACGCTCGTGCTCACGGTCGATCGTGCGACGACCGCCCGGTGGTCGCTCATCGCGCGGGGCAACCGGGACGACGGCGAGTGGGTCCCCCTCGACGACGTGCAGGGCCGGCCTGGGTCGCCCTCCGTCGCGAGCCTCCCCTACACGCCGCTGCGCCCGACGAGCGTCGCGATCACGCTGCCGGCCGGCGTCCACTGGGACCTCATGACGATCTTCACCGACTGATCGTGGCCGACGAGCTCGACGACCTCCGGCGGCGGCTCTACACGCCGGGCGTCACCGCCGCCGACGTCGAGCGCTACACGGCGCTCCTGCAGGAGCCCGCGCCGGAGTCCGCCGCCGAGCCGGTCGCACCGCCGCCCCCGCCCCGCTTCCCCGCGCGGCTCCTGCTCGGCATCGCCGGCGCCGCCGCGCTCCTCGCCGCGACCGCGGTCCTCGCGGCGACCCCGCATCCGGGCCCGCAGCCGTCGCCGAGCGCGATCTCGACCCCGCCCGTCGACGAGTTCGTGCTCGCCCTCCCCGCATCCGTTCGGGCGGCGCTCGTCACGCATCTGAGGTCCGGGCGATCGGCCGGGTTGCTGCAGTATCTCGTCGCCCATCCCGCCGACCTGCCGCCGCAGGCCGTCACGGTCGGCCGTCCCGGCCCCGAGGAGCACTTCGGTGCCGGCCCCGGCATGTTCGGCTTCACCCCGCCCGCGTCCGCGCAGCACGGCGGTCGTCTCACCCTCGCCGTCACCGTGGACCGGGCGACGACCGTCGACCTGCAGGTCGTCCGCGCGGACTCGGGGATGCAGGGCTTCATCGAGCGGCTCGACGGCGGGGCGCCCGCCACGCCCGGGCAGCCGCTCGTCCGGACCGTCCTCTACGACGGCGAGGCGCCGACGATCGTCGAGGTCACCCTGCCGAGGAGCGTGCACTGGGACGTCATGACCGTCCTCACCGACTGACGCGGGCCGACGGGGCGGGCGGTGCTCCCGGCGCGAGGTCCGCGGGAACGGGGATCCGCACCGAGCTGATCGTCATCGGCCGGTCCGACACCGCGATGAACGAGTTGCCGGGCAGTCGAGCCGTGATCGAGTCAGCGACCGGTGTGAGCACATAGCTGCCGCTCGCTCCGGGAGCGAGCGTGCGAGGACCTGAGCGCTGCCGCCACCAGGCGGATGCGCCGACGCCCTGACGCAGGGTGAAGTGAGGTTCGATGGCCTGCCCGCTGCGGTTCACGGCCTGGATGCGTACCTCGGCGATGCGGGCCGAGTGACCCGCCACCGTCTGCAGCGCCGTGATCCGCAGCGCCAGGGGCGGCGGTGTGAGCACGGCGATGCTCGCGCAGAGCAGCGCCGGCACCGCGAGCGCGACAACGATCGCCGCCTTCCCGCGGGTGCGGAGCCGGTCGACGAACCTCGGGCGCCACGCTGCGTTGAACGCGTCGACCGGCACGGTGGCCGCGACGGCGACCCAGAGGGGCACGAAGAGGACGTAGTAGTTGAAGCCGCCGCGGGTGGCGAAGAAGAAGGCCAGCCAGGGCAGAACGGTGAGCGCCGGCCCGAATCGATGGGGGAAGAGCAGGAGCGCGCCGAGCGCGCCGAGCAGGAAGAGGGTCGAGGCGTCGTTCAGCAGGTCGAGGGCGCCGCTGCCGTGAGTGAGGAGGTAGGGCACGTCCAGCACGCCCTGGCCGTGGAGGATGGCGTGCTGCCGGAGGGGCAGGAGGATGCCGCCGAGCCACTTGCGCGGCTGCGCGATCGCGAACGGCAGGTCGATGAGGACCCAGACGGCGGCGGCGACCGCGCCGAAGCGGATCAGAAGCAGGAGCGCGCGCCGTGCCCCGATCTCCGGGGACCGCAACGAGAGCAGGCCGACGGCGAGGAACGGCACCAGGAACCAGACGAGCTGATGGGTGGCGCACGCGGCACCGAGGCAGATCGCCCGGCCCACTCCGGACGCGCCGAGCCGTCCGCCCGCGCCTGTGCGGTGGAAGTGCAGCAGCACCGGCACGAGGAGCGCGATGGCGATCGCCGCGGGCGAGCCCCCGCGGCCGAACGGGAGCAGCAGGTCGCTCGCCACGAGCGCGATCACGACGAGGGGGCGCCAGAGGGCCGGAGCGGCGAACCAGCTCGCGATCACGCCCGCGAGCACCGCCGTGAAGGTGACGAGGGTCGCGGCGATCGTGACGTGCCCGATCACCGCCGTGACCGCAGCCGTGGCCAGCACCGCGAGCGGCGGGTACCCGTAGGTGTAGTCCCCTCCACCCGCCATCGTCTTCGTGAGCGGGACGGCAGGGAACAGCTGCGGCCACGGATGCCCGTAGACCGCCTCGCCGTGCAGCAGCGACCACGCCGCCTGCGCGGTGAGCGCGCCCTCGTCGTTCACGGCGTGTGCGAGCACGTACTGGCTGAGCAGCAGCACCAGGCCGAGCGCGAGCACGGCGACATCGAGTCGGTGGAGCATCCGGCCGCTGCGCGTGATCATCGCGGCGATCGCGAGCAGGAGCAGAGCGGCGAACGCCGCGGTCGCGAGCACGAGCAGCGCCTGATGGATCCGCAGCGGGCTGACGACGTGCTGCGCGAGCGTCGGCGGTGGGGCGGCCGCACCGTTCCAGACGGACAGCGTCAGCAGGAACAGCGTGATGACCGCCGTCAGCAGCAGCGCCCGTCTCGCGGTGCTCACGTCGACGGAGCGCGCGACGGCCGTCGTGGTCAGGGACATCGAACCATCCTCATGCGCTCGAGCGGGATCGGCGTGTGGCGAGCGGGGCGCGCCGGGCTTCGACCTGCGATACCGCAGGACCCTCTCGGCGGTCTCCCCGGAATCCGCTCGATCCTTGCTCGCAGAGTCGAAGGAGACGCGAATGTCCGACGAACCGGCCACCCGAGGTCCCGCCCGCCGCGGCCCCTACATCGCCGTCGGCGTGCTGCTGGTGCTCGGGATCCTGCTGCCGCTGATCGTGCCGATCTACGCCCACGCGGAGCCCGCGCTGGCCGGCCTGCCGTTCTTCTACTGGTACCAGATGCTCTGGGTGCTGATCGAGGCGGTGCTGCTGCTGATCTGCTACCGGATCATCCGCCGCGAGGACCGCAGGCGCCGCGACGCCGTGCGCTCGGAGGCCCGCCGATGATCGCCGCAGCGGCAGCAGCAGCGCCGGTCCGCTCGATCGACTGGGTCGCGCTCACCGTCGTGATCGTCATCTTCGTGGCGGTCGCCGTGCTCGGCTTCGCGGCCGCCCGGTGGCGTCGCGGGTCCGCTCCCGCCGGCCTGAAGTCGCTCGACGAGTGGGGCCTCGGCGGCCGCGGCTTCGGCGGCTGGGTCACCTGGTTCCTGCTCGGCGGCGACCTCTACACCGCCTACACGTTCATCGCCGTGCCCGCCGCGATGTGCGAGCACCGGCGCCGTCAGCGGCTTCTTCGCCGTCCCGTACACGGTCGTGCTCTACCCGATCGTGTTCCTGCTCATGGCCCGGCTCTGGTCGGTCTCCCACCGGCACGGCTTCGTCACGCCGCGGACTTCATCGGCGGCCGCTACGGCAGCCGGGCGCTGTCGCTCGTGGTCGCGATCACCGGCATCGTCGCGACGATGCCCTACATCGCGCTGCAGCTCGTCGGCATCAAGGCGGTGCTCACCGTGCTCGGCATCGGGGGCGGCAGCAACCCGTTCCTGCAGGACCTGCCGCTGCATCATCGCGTTCGTCGTGCTCGCGGCCTACACCTACACGGCGGGCCTCCGCGCGCCGGCGCTGATCGCGGTCGTGAAGGACCTGCTGATCTACCTCGCCGTGATCGTCGCGATCATCTACCTGCCGATCCACTTCGGCGGCTTCGGAGCGATCTTCGGCGCCGCCCAGGCGAAGCTGAGCGCGCCGAACCCGGCCACCGGCCTGCCGTCCGGCGCCGTGATCCCCGCGCCGCAGAGCTTCAACGCCTACTGGACCCTCGCGCCTCGGCTCCGCGATGGCGCTGTTCATGTACCCGCACTCGATCACGGGGGTGCTGGCGACCCGCAGCCGCGGCACCATCCGCCGCAACGCCGTGGTGCTGCCGCTCTACACGCTGATGCTCGGCTTCCTCGCGCTGCTCGGCTACGTCGCGATCAAGGCCGGCACGAAGCCGATCGACGTGAACGGCGCCGTGAACCCGCAGCTCGTCGTGCCGCAGCTGTTCCTCGACAGCTTCCCGTCCTGGTTCGCCGGCGTCGCCCTCGCCGCCATCGCGGTCGGGGCGCTGGTGCCCGCGGCGATCATGTCGATCGCGGCGTCGAACCTCTTCACCCGCAACATCTACCGGGACTTCTTCAAGCCGGATGCGGATGCCGCGAGCCAGGCGCGCGTCTCGAAGCTCGTGTCGCTGCTCGTGAAGTTCGGGGCGCTGATCTTCGTGATCGGCATGGACCAGTCGTCCGCGATCAACCTGCAGCTGCTCGGCGGCATCTGGATCCTGCAGACCTTCCCCGCGATCGTCGCCGGCCTCTACACGCGCTGGTTCCACCGCTGGGCGCTCGTCGCGGGCTGGGCGGTCGGCATCGTCGTCGGCACGATCGCGGCGTACTCGGTCGTCAACCCGGCGACGCACGCGCACTTCGGCGGCTCGATCGCTCCGGCGCCGCTGCTCGGCACACCGGTCTACATCGGCGTCACCGCGTTCGTGCTGAACCTGCTCGTCGCCGCCGTGCTCACGCTCGTGTTCCGGGCGCTGCACCTGCCCGACGGCCGCGACATCACCCGCGGCAGCGACTACGGCGCCGACGAGCACGACCCGAAGGTGGAGGCGCTCGAGGCGCGCGCATCCGGATCCGCACCGCCGGCGACGCTGCCGCCCGCCTGAACCGTCAGAACGCCTCGCCCGTGCGCCAGGCCATCTCCTGCAGGAGGAACGTGTTGCCGTCCGGATCCTCGAATCCGGCGTACCGCACGCCGCCGCCGACATCGATGATCCCGCCGACCTCGACGCCCCGCGTGAGCAGCTCGTCCCGCGTGCGGTCGAGGTCCGCCACCACGAGGTGCAGGTTCTTCACGGGCGGCGCCGGCCGGGTCGTAGGAGAGCAGCCCCTCGCCGAACCCGAGGGAGCAGGCGGATCCCGCGGGCGTCACCTGCACCACCCGGATGCCGGGCGCGGGGCGCACGTCGACGTCGAGCGCGAACCCGACCGTCTCGACGTAGAACGCCTTCGCGCGGTCCACGTCGGCCACCGGGAGCAGCACGAGCTCCAGCTTCATGTCCATACTCGATCTCCGTTCACCTGCACGTCGCAGGGTTGTTCCCATGTCGATGGCCGAACCTTTCATGCCCCACCCCGAGCAGCCCGACACGGCCGCGGACGAGCGCCAGGACGCGCCCGTCCGCGAGCCGCATGCCGAGCCCGCCGAGGCGAACGACACCCTCACGAGCGCCGGCCGCGCCCATGAGGGCGACGAGACGCCGCGCTTCCCCGGGGACGATGCCTAGAAGCTGACCTGCTTCCGCACCTCGATCGCGCCGATGTGCGCGGTCGGATGCGCGGCGGCGAGCGCCAGCGCCTCCTCGCGGCTGCCGACCCGCACGCGGTCGATGCCGGCGATCTGCTCGGACCACTCGGCGAACGGGCCGTGCGCGATCAGGGTCTCGCCGCCCCGCTTGCGCACGATGGCGCTCGACTCGGGCTCGTCGCGGAGCCGGTAGCCGCCGAGCGTGACGCCGCGCCGCTCGACGTCGCGCACCCACGGCGTCGGGTCCCCGGTCTCGCGGGTGGCGGTCTTCAGCAGCTCGGGGTCGGGCACATGCAGGAACAGGTAGTCCTCGCCGTCCGTGCGGGGGGCAGGCACATCGGTCGCGTCCTCGACGAAGTCGGGCCACACCTCGCGCACCTCGAGGGCGCCGAACTCGGCGACCGGGTGCCGCGACGCGTAGTCCGCGGCCTGCTCCAGGCTGTCGGCCTCGAGCAGGTCGTAGCCCGCGATGTACTCGGCGAACTCGGCGAACGGGCCGTCGCTGACCAGCGTCTCGCGATCGCGCACCCGCACCACCTTCGCGGCCGGCGTCTCCTCGATCGGGCCGCCCTCCACGCGCATCCCGGTGCGGGAGCCCTCGTCGACCCAGGCGCTCGGGTCGGCGTGGCTCTCGGGCACGGGCAGCTCGGGGTCGACGCGGACGAGCATCACGTACTGCATGGATTCCTCCTCAAGACGGGCGCGGTGCGCGCCTCCACACTGACGACGAACCGGCCCGCTTGTCGAGGACAATCCGGTTCAGACGGCCGCGGATGCGGTCTCCTGGACCTCCACCGCGCGGCGCCGGGCGCCTCCGGACCGCAGCAGGCGCACCGCGACGCCGATCGCGGCGACGAGCGCGAGCCCGAGCGGGATGAGCTCGCCGCCGGGCAGCACCGGGATGAGGTCGAGGACGAAGAAGGCGATGAACACCCACATCGCCCAGGCCGGCACGAGGCCGGCGCGGCGGCCGGTGATCGCGAGCAGCGGCAGGGCGACCGGCGCGGCGAAGAAGAGGGGCAGCATCACGGCCGCTTCCCGTGGAATGCGTCGATCACCGCCGCCGCATGGGCCGGTGTGACCGTCACGGCGGCGACGAGGACCAGATGGCTGACCGCGATCGCGGTCGATCCGACCACCCCGAGGACGCCGACGACGCCGGTCACGGTGCCGAGCACCGCGCCCCGCCGGGTGATCAACGAGACGAGGCTCAGCACCGCGACGCCGAACAGCAGCGCGGTGAGCAGCTCGACGAGGCCGAGGGTCGTCACGGCACCGGGCACCGACCGCGTGACCGCGGCCTCCTGCGAGGTCGGCCCGAAGTCGTCGAGCGGGTCGAGCAGTGTCGAGGCGATCAGCGAGGCGATCGTCGCCGGAAGCGCCACGGCGGCGAGGACGCGGCGGCCGCCGGCAGCGGGGACGAGAGCAGGTGTGGACATCGGGTTCTCCATTCCGATCAGGACGCCCTGACGGTAGAAGCGCGCGTGCCGGCACCGCGTCGGCCGGCAGCGGTGCGGATTCGCCCGTGCGGCCGACCCCGCGTGGTCCGTGCGGCCGATGCGGCGCCCGGGTTCGTCCCTAGAGTCGGCTCATGCGCGCACGGCGGCCGTCCCGGTCGGCGATCCTCGACGTCGCGCTCGCCGCCGCCGTCATCGCCGTCGGCGTGCTCGAGGTCACCTCGGGGGGTGTCCACGGGCCCGTGCCCGCCGCCCTCCTCGTCGCCGTGCTCTTCGGCGCCCCGCTCGTCGTCCGCCGCCCGGCGCCGTGGGTCACGTTCGGGGTCGTGTTCGGCGCGTTCGTGCTGGCCCGGCTCCTCGGCGTCTCGTTGAACGGGTTCCTCGCGAGCGTGCTCGGCGGGGTCGCCGCGCTCTACTCCCTCACCGTCCGCGTCCGCGTCCGCTGGTCGGTCATGGCGTTCGCGGCGGCCTATGTCGTCACCGTCGTCACGGCCCTGACCACGGATCCGGCGAACCTGCTCTGGGGGCTGGTCATCATCGGCGGCACCTGGCTGGCGGCGCTGGAGATCCGGCATCGCCGCGGCCTGGTCATCCGGCTGAAGGCGGTGACTGCCGAGCTGGAGGCGTCGCGCGAGGAGCAGGCCGCGGCGGCGGTGATCGCCGAGCGGGCCGCCATCGCCCGTGAGCTGCACGACGTCGTCGCGCATGCGCTCGGGGTCATGGTGGTGCAGGCCGGCGCCGCGTCGCGGGTGCTGGCGTCGGACCCGCCCGCCGCTGCGGGTGCCCTCGAGACCGTGCAGGAGGCCGGGCGGGAAGCCCTCGGCGATCTGCGCCGCCTGCTCGATGTGCTGCACGACGACGGGGACGGCCAGGACCGCTCGCCGCAGCCCGGGCTCGCCGATCTCGACGGGCTCGTCGAGCGGATGCGCAGCACCGGTCTCGTGGTCACCGTCGAGCGCGACGGCGAGGTCCCCGTCGTCCCGCCGGGGCTCGAGCTCGCCGCCTTCCGGATCGTCCAGGAAGCGCTCACGAACGTGCTGAAGCACGCCCATGCCCGCACGGTCGTCGTGGCGGTGCGATCTCGAGCGGACCGCCTCGAGATCGACGTGCTGGACGACGGCCGCGGCGGCGCCCAGCAGGGCACCGGCCGAGGTCTCGCCGGCATGCGAGCCCGATCGGCGCTTTACGGCGGCTCGGTCACTGCAGAGCCGACCGCGCGGGGCTTCCGCGTTCGCGCCTCCTTCCCGATCGGCTCCGCGGCGTGATCCGCCTGCTCATCGCCGACGACCAGGCGCTCGTGCGAGGCGGGTTCCGGATGATCCTCGACGCCGAGGCCGACCTGGAGGTCGTCGGCGAAGCCGCGGACGGCGAGCAGGCGATCGCGATGACGGCCGCGCTCCGACCCGATGTCGTGCTGATGGACGTGCGCATGCCCGGGCTGGACGGGGTCGAGGCGACGCGGGTGATCGCCGCTCGAGGAGTCGGCCGCGTCCTGATGCTCACGACGTTCGACCTCGACCGCCTCGTGGCCGACGCCGTGCATGCCGGAGCGAGCGGGTTCCTGCTCAAGGACGTGCGTCCCGACGACCTGGTGCACGCGGTCCGGGCGGTGCACGCCGGTGAGACCCTCCTCGCGCCCGCGATCACCCGCCGGCTGCTGCAGCGGTTCACGCGCGGACGGAGCGGCGAGGCGGCCGACCGTCTCGGCCGCCTCTCGCCACGGGAGCAGGAGGTGCTGCGCCGGATCGCGGAGGGACGATCGAACGAGGAGATCGCGACGCTCCTCCACCTCTCCCCCGCGACGGTGAAGACGCACGTCAGCCGGCTGCTCGCGAAGCTCGAGCTGCGCGACCGGATCCAGGCCGTGATCTTCGCGTACGAGTCTGGCCTGATCACGCCCGGCGATCCCTCCTGAATCCCGCCGCGAGCGCCACCCCTACGCTGAAGGTGCACCGTCGCACCACCTGGAGGATCCATGCCCGCCGCCACCCTCACCCGTACCGAAGCCGCCGAGCGGGCAGCGCTGATCGAGGTCGAGCGCTACGACATCGAGGTCGACCTCACCGGGCTGCTCGAGGGTCCGGCCATCCGCTCGACGTCGCGGATCACCTTCACCTGCCGCACCCCGGGCAGCAGCACGTTCGTCGACGTCGTCGCGGAGGTCGAGCGCGCGACCCTGAACGGCACCGAGCTCGACCTCGCCTCCGTCGCCGACGGCCGCCTCCCGCTGACCGGCCTCGCCGAGCGCAACGAGCTCGTCGTCACCGCCACCCAGTCGGACACCGGCGACGGCGCAGGGCGTGCTCCGCACCGTCGACCCGACCGACGGCCTCGTCTACCTCTGGACGACCTTCGAGCCGGACGAGGCACGCCGCCTCTGGGCCTGCTTCGACCAGCCCGACCTGAAGGCCGTGCACCGCTTCACCGTGCTCGCGCCCGAGGCATGGACGGTCGACCAACAACAGCGCGCCCGAGTCGATCGAGCCTGCGAGGACTCCGCCCGCCGCTGGACCTTCGCGCCCACCCCGCGCCTCTCCACCTACGTCACCGTCGTGAACGCCGGGCCCTTCCACCAGATCCGGCGCACCGTCGGCGGCTACGACCTCGGCTTCTACTGCCGGCAGTCGCTCGTGCCGTTCCTCGAGCGCGACGCCGACGAGCTCTTCGACCTCACCGCCCGCGGGCTCGCCTGGTTCGGCGAGCGCTTCGCCTACCCGTTCCCGCAGCAGCGCTACGACCAGGCGTTCGTGCCCGACATGGGCGGCGCGATGGAGAACTGGGGCAGCGTCACCCACACGGATGCGTTCCTCTACCGCTCCACGCCGACCTTCCGGCAGCGCTCCAGCCGCGCGAACGTCGTGCTGCACGAGATGGCGCACATGTGGTTCGGCGACCTCGTCACGATGCAGTGGTGGGACGACCTCTGGCTGAACGAGGCGTTCGCCTCCTGGGCCGCCACCTGGGCGATGGTCGGCGCGACCGAGTTCACGGACGCCTGGGCCACCGACCTGCTCGACTCGAAGCTCGCCGGCTACCGCCAGGACATGGGCCCGGCGACCCACCCCATCCGCGGCGTCGTGAACACGCGTGCTCGAGGCGATGGCGAACTTCGACGACATCACGTACGACAAGGGCGAGGCGGTGCTGCACCAGCTCGCCGCGTACCTCGGCGAGGACGCCTTCGTCGAGGGCCTCCGCGCCTACTTCGCGGCGCACGCGTTCGGCAACACCGTGCTCGACGACCTCATGTCGGCGTTCTCCGCCGCGTCCGGCCGCGACCTCACCGCCTGGACCGCCGACTGGCTCGACCGCGCCGGCACCGACACCCTCGTGCTCGAGCGGCGGCGCCCTCCGCGCGACGGCGCCGGACGGCGGCCACCCGCGCCCGCACCGGTTGCAGATCGCCGGCTACGAGACCTCGGCGGACGGCCTGGCTCCGACCGGCACCGTCGAGGTCGAGGTCACCGGTGCCGAGACCGCCGTCGAGCTGCCCGCCGGCGACGTGTTCCAGGTGAACGCGGGCGACCTCACCTTCGCGGCCGTCCGGACGGACGCGGACTCCTTCGCCGACCTGCGCTCCCGCGTCGCCCAGCTGCCCGACGCCCTGTCCCGCACGCTCGTCGTCGCGACCGCCTGGGACATGCTCGTCAAGGGCGAGCTCGCCGGCGAGGCCGTCGTCGACGTCATCGCCGAGGTGCTCCGCGTGGAGACCAGCCCCGCCGTCGTCGAGGGCCTGCTCGCGCTCGGGCTCGCCGCCGCCGAGCAGTGGTCGCCGCTCGAGCGGATCCCGGCGCTGATGGCGCGCCTCGCCGAGGTGAGCGAGGCGCTGCTCGCGAGCCCGGAGCACCACCAGCCGGCGGCGCGCACCCTCGCCGCGACCGCCACCGAGGACCGCCAGTTCGACCTCCTCCGTGAGCCGGCCGAGCAGGACATCGACCTCGCCTGGCGGGTGCTCGCGCGCCAGGCCGAGCTGGGCCGGTACGACGCCGCCGCGGTCGCCGAGCTCGAGCAGCGCGATCCCGACCCGGACGCGTTCGCCGCCGCCCTGGCCGTGCGGGGCTCCCAGGCGGATCCGGCCGCGAAGCAGGAGCTGTGGCAGGCGATGATGATCGACCGCCGCATCCCCGCCGGCCCGCCTCGGGGCACCGCGGCACGCCGCTTCTGGCGCCCGCTGCAGGCCGACCTGCTCGCCGGCTACGCGGACCAGTACCTCGACGTGCTCGACTCGTTCTCGGATGCCGGGATGCTCGGCCAGCTCGGCATCATCCGCGGCATGTTCCCGTTCGCGGTCGTCTCCGATGCGTTCCTCGACCGTGCCGAGGCGGCCGCGACGGCGCCGGGCGTCAACCCGACGGTGCGCACGACCCTCCTCGGCGGCGTCGACACCGGCCGCCGCATGCTCCGCGCCCGCGCGTCCTAGCCCGGAATCCGGGCGACTTCCGACTTTCCGGGCGTCTTTTCACGCCCGCATCGTCGGAACTCGCCCGGTTTCGGCGCCGAGCCGCGGTGGGGTGGGCGTCGATAGCCTGATCGCGTGCCGATGCCCGAGGTCGCCGACGACCGCTCCCTCCTGATCACCGGCGCCCGGATCGTCTCGGGCGGCACGACCACCGAGCACGGCTGGGTGCGGTTCGACGCCGGCCGGGTCGTCGCTCGCGGCACGGGCACCGCGCCCGCATCCGACGGCGAGGTGCTCGACGCCGCCGGCCGCATCCTCACGCCCGGCTTCGTCGACGTGCACGTGCACGGTGGCGGCGGCGCCGACTTCGCCGACGGCGCCGAGGCGATCGCGGCCGCCGTCCGGATGCACCGCGCCCACGGCACCACCCGCACGGTGCTCTCGCTGGTCAGTGCCCCGGTCGACGCGCTCGCCACGACCATCCGCGCCCTCGCGCCGATCGTCCGCGCCGATCCGCTGCTGCTCGGCATCCACCTCGAGGGTCCGTTCCTCAGCCCAGACAACAAGGGCGCCCACGACCCGGATGCGCTGATCGCGCCGACACCCGAGGCCGTGGACGCGCTCCTCGCGGCCGCCGACGGCACGATCGCCCTGGTCACGATCGCGCCCGAGCTCCCCGGCGCCCTCGACGCCATCGCGCGCTTCACCGCGGCCGGCGTCCGGGTGGCGATCGGCCACACCACCGCCGACCTCTCCGCCGCCGGGCGCGGGTTCGACGCCGGTGCCGGCCAGCTCACGCACGCGTTCAACGCGATGCCCGGCCTCGCGCACCGCTCCCCCGGCCCGATCGGCGCCGCCCTCGAGCGGCCCGACGTCGTGCTCGAGCTCATCGCCGATGGCCTCCACGTGCATCCGGTCGTCGTCGCCGCGCTGTTCCGGATGGCGCCCGGCCGGGTCGCCCTGATCACCGACGCGATGAGCGCCGCCGGGTTCGGCGACGGCGACTACCGCCTCGGCCCGCTGCAGGTCACCGTCCGGGACGGCGCCGCGCGGCTCGACAGCGGCAGCCTCGCCGGCTCGACGCTCACGCTGGACGCCGCGATCCGCACCGTCGTCGACGCCGGCATCCCGCTCCAGGACGCGGTGCTCGCCGCCACCGCCACGCCCGCCAGGGCCCTCGGTCACCCGGAGCTCGGGGTGCTCGAGCCCGGCTCCCCCGCCGACGCCGTGCTGCTCAGCGACGCGCTCGAGGTGGACGCCGTCTGGGCTGATGGGAACCGCCTTTCCTGAACCCGAACTGGGGAGTCGACAGGGATTCTGCGATCCGATCGAATCGGATCCGGCTTGGGGGCAGGCCGATACCCGAATTCCTGAAGGACGCCCCGCATGCCCGCACGCCGGTTCTCGACAGTTCTCGTCGCCCTGATCGCCACCCTCGCGATGAGCGCGCTCGCCCTTCCCGCCCAGGCGCAACCGCTCTCCGCATCCTGCGCCCGCCCTTCCGCGGCGTCGGGGAACCTCCGCGGGATCGTCCGCCCTGCGCATTCGCCCACGTCGTCGGCATGCCACCTCTTCGCCTCGTTCGCCGACCCCACGGTCGCCGACGGCGGCGATCCGCCGCTCCTGAAGCACGCCGGCGTCGTGATGGGCGCGGCCGGCACCGGCACCGTCACGGTGACCCCGATCTGGTGGGTCCCGGCCGGGTACTCGATCCCCACGGGCTACCGGAACCTCGTCGAGCGGTTCATCGGCGATGTCGCCGCCGATAGCGGGAAGGCGACGAACGTCTTCTCGCCCATGACCGAGTACACCTCGGCGGCGGGCAAGCACATCCGCTACGACCTCACCGCGGCGGCTTCACTGACCGACACCACGGCCTTTCCCGCGGACGACTGCACGCACGACTCCGGCGCCGGCTACTCGGACGGCGTGGCCTACACGGCCTGCCTCTCGAACGCCGACCTCGGCGCCGAGGTGACAGCGCTGCTGGCCAGGAAGGGCCTCGCCGCGGGCACCTCCCACCTCTACGTCGTGATGCTGCCGAAGCAGGCCGAGCTCTGCGGCGACTCCCGCAACTCGTCGCATGGCGGCGACTGCAGCGTCAGCCCGTCCGGCGGCGACTTCTGCGCGTTCCACTCCTGGACCTCGGCGCCGGCGGTCTACGCCGCGATGCCGTACGAGGAGGCGAACGGCTGCATCACCCGTGAGGCGCCGAACGGCGTGCCGGACGGCGACAACGTCGTCAGCCCGCTCAGCCACGAGATGAACGAGGCGATCACCGACCCGACCGGCGACGGCTGGTACGACGACGCGAACTACGAGAACGGCGACGAGTGCGCCTGGATCTTCGGCGACACCACCGGCCCCGCAGGCGGTCTGTACAACCAGACGATCGACGGGCATCACTACCTGCTGCAGCTCGAGTTCTCGAACGAGTCGTTCAACGCCGGCGGCGACGCCTGCATCGCGCAGCGCCCGCTGCCGACCCCCTACTTCGCGCAGCCCGCGCCCGCCCTGCCGGGCAAGGCGATCCCGTTCAACGGCACCGGTTCGAAGGACCGCACCGTCGCCCCGATCGCCTCCTACGCCTGGAGCTTCGGCGACGGCGGTACCGCGACCGGCGCCACTCCGAGCCACACCTACGCGGCCGCGGGCAGCTACAAGGTCTCGATCACGGTGACGGATGCGGACGGCTGGACGGCGAGCGGATCCCGCACGGTCGTCGCCGGCTTCGCCCCGGGCGCGCCCGCCGCGAGTGCTGCCGCGGCGAGCTCGTCCTCGGCGACGCTCAAGTGGTCGCCGCCCGCCGAACCCGGGCACCGCCCCGATCACGGGCTACACGATCGGCCGCGACGGCACCGACAGGTCCGGCCACGGCGCCTGGAGCAAGACCGTGCCGGCGTCGACGCGCTCGTACACGCTCAGCAGCCTGGTGGCGGGCCGCAGCTACCACCTCACGGTGCGAGCGGTCTCCGCGGCGGGCGCCGGCGCGACCACGACGGTCACGACGCCGATCTCCTCCGCGATGACCGCTCCGGCCGCCGCGACGGTCGTCGAGATCGCCGCGGGCTCCGCCCGGATCAGCTGGACGCCGCCGACCTCGACCGGCGGCCGGCGCATCACCGGCTACACGGTCAGCCGCAACGGAGTCGACACGAACGGGACGGGCGCCTGGTCGAAGACCCTCGCCGCGTCGGTCCGCTCCTTCACGATGCTGCGGCTCGTATCGGGCAGCACGTACACGATCTCCGTGCAGGCGATCACGTCCTCGGGCACGGGGCCGTCCGCATCCGGACAGGTGCGGATGCAGCACCACGCGCAGGGAGGGGGGAGTGGGGGAGGAGATATGGGGGGGAGCTGTGGAGAGGTGTGGCTACCTGTTCGCGAGGCACCGACAGCGTGGAGGATAAATGTGAAGGTGGAGGTAGCAAGAAATAGTTAAGATGAAAAGGTAGAGTAGGAAGGTAATGTGGTGAGGGTGAGGGGGTAGGTGTGGGTAGGAAGGAGACGATCACCTCCTAGCCGACGACGGTCTCCGGCGGCACCACCATGACCGGGGCGCGGCTCAGCAGCATGCTGCTGTGGGTGACCGGCCGATGCTGCGCCGGCGGCGATCCCTCGCGACCGAGCACGAGCACCATGGCGTTGCGCGACTCGGCGAGCAGCACGTCAGTGGTCCGGCCGCGCACGATGCGGGGCACCACCGGCAACCCCGGATAGGCGGCTCGCACCGGCGCGAGCACCGTCCGGAGCATGTCGTGGTACTCCTCCTCGTCGCGGCGCCGCGACCCCTCCTCGCCGGGCATCACGCCGAGGCCGAACAGCGGACGCGTCGCGTACAGCGCCACGAGGCGCTGCCGTCGACGGGCCGCCTCCGCAGCGGCCGTCAGGGCGACGCAGGGCGCATCCGAGTCGCCGGTGACCCCGACCACCACGTCCCGGCCGCCGCGATACGCGCTCGGCACCACCGCGACCGGTCCGGTCGCGTGCAGCACGATCCGATAGGCCTTCGAGGTGCGGTGGCCGCGCCGCCACTGCTCGTCCCCCCGGCCGCCGAGCACGACGAGCCCGGCCGGCGCGGAGCGGTCGGCGAGCACCTCGACCATGTCGCCACGCTCCCGCGACACCCGCACCTCGATGCCCGGATGCGCCTCCCGGATGCGGCGTGCCGCGTCCTCCGCGTCCCGTTCCGCCGGGCGCGGTGCCCGTCCGGCATCGAGCACCTCGACGATCTCCACCGTCTCGGCCTCAGGACTGTGCCGGACGCCCCAGTCGAGGGCGCCCGCCGCCGCCGCCGACCCGTCCCATCCGACCACCACGTGTCGCGCCATGCGCCAGTCCTACGCCGCGTCCAGCGGTCTGTCTACGGCTGACCCGCGAGCACCTCGAGCAGCGCGGCGCCGACGGCCCGCGAGCTGCCGAACGTCGCGACGTCGGCGTAGCGGCGGTCCGGCGACGGCCACCCCATGTCGACCACGACGACGGGGCCCGGTCGCGCGGAGGTCGTCGATGACCTTCCGCGCGACGGGATGCCGGTGGATGTCGCGCCCGATCACGATCGCGCCGCCGGCAGCCGCACGCGGGACCGTGCCGTCGCGTCCGGGCCCCCACGCCGCGAACCGCTGCGCCGCGACGCCCGCCGGATCCGCTCCGCCGCCGCGAACGGCCCCCAGCCGACGCCCGACGGCGATGTTCGGCTCGCGTCGAGCCTGCACGACCGTCCAGTCCCCCCGCTCCGCGAGCAGCCGCGCCGCCTCGGCGGCACGTCGAACGTCGCGGCGATCCGCGCCGCGGAGACCTCGGCCTGCGCCTCGCCTCCCGACGCCGACCCCGCAGCCCCCGCACCCGCCGCGCCGCGTCCGCGAGCCGCTCGGCGGCAGCTCCCCCGACGCCACCGCGGCGACGATCGCGCCTCGACGCGCCGAGGTGCGCCTCGGTGTTCCGCGCCCGATGCAGAGCAGGTCCGCGCCGGCGGCGAGCGCGCGGACGGCGGCGGCCGGGATGCCGATCTCGGCGCTGGCGCCCGCCATGTCGAGCGCGTCGGTGACGATCACGCCCTCGAAGCCGAGCCCTCCCGGAGCAGGCCGGTGAGGATCGCGCGGCTCATCGTCGCGGGCGCCGCCGGGTCGAGCGGCGGCAGCACGATGTGCGAGGTCATGATCGTGGCGACGCCGGCCTCGATCGCCGCGACGAACGGCAGCAGCTCCCGCGCCTCGAGCGTCGCGAGCGGCACGTCGACGACGGGCAGCCCGAGATGCGAGTCGACCGCGGTGTCGCCGTGCCCGGGGAAGTGCTTCGCGCACGCGGCGATCCCGGTCGACTGCAGCCCGCGCACCCACGCGGCGGTGTGCCGCGCGACGAGCGCGGCGTCGTCGCCGAAGCTGCGCGTGCCGATCACCGGGTTGTCCGCGTTCGTGTTCACGTCGGCGGTCGGCGCGAGGTCGAGCGTGAAGCCGACCGCCGCGAGCTCCAGCCCGATCCGCTGCGCGGACGCCTCCGTCGCCGCGAGGTCGTCGATGCGCCCGAGCACGGCGTTGCCCGGCTCGGGCGACCCGTCGGGCAGTGGAGGCGGGTGACGTCGCCGCCCTCCTCGTCGATCGCGACGACCGCCTCCGTCGCGCGCCGCGGATCGCGGCGGTCAGCGCGCGCACCTGCTCCGGCGTCCCGATGTTCTCCCCGAACAGGCGACGCCCGCCAAGCCGCCCGCGAGCCGCCGGGCGACCGCTCCGGCAGCGCCGTCCCCGCGAACCCGGGCAGCAGCACGCCCGCGGCGAGCCGCCGCAGCCCCTCGTCGTCCACTCTGGATCCCAGCGCTACTTGTCGGAGCCGATGACCACGGAGCCGGAGAGCGCCCGCTGGAACACCAGGTAGACGATCAGCACCGGCACGATCGTCATCACGACGGCCGCGAACAGCGCCCCGAAGTCGATCGAGTAGCCCGCGGTGCCCGCGAACGCCGCCATCCCCTGGGTCAGCACGTACTTCCGCTGGTCCGGGTTCAGCGCGACCGGCAGCAGGAACTGGTTCCAGAGCCCGACGAAGTTCAGGATCGCGAGCGTCGAGATCGCGGGCCGCGCCATCGGCACCATGATCGAGAAGAACGTGCGCCACTCCCCCGCGCCGTCGATCGCGGCCGCCTCCGTGACGGAGTCGGGCAGCGACCGGAAGAACGGCACCATGAAGAACACGGTGAACGGCAGCGCGAACGCCGAGTAGGTGATCGCGAGCCCCGGCAGCGTGCCGAGCAGGCCGAGGCCCTTCAGGATGAAGAACAGCGGCACGATCGCCAGGAAGATCGGGAACGTCAGCCCGGCGACCATCAGCAGGTAGATCACCCGGTTGCCGATGAAGCGGAAGCGCGCCAGGAAGTAGGCGCACATCGAGCCCATCACCATCGTCAGCACGAGCGCGCCGCCGACGACGATGAGCGTGTTGACGAAGAACGTGCCGATCCCGGCCTGCGTCCACGCGTTCGCGTAGTTCTCGAAGTGCAGCCGGTCCGGCAGCGTGAACGGCGAGTTCAGCACCTGGCTGGTGGTCTTGAACGACGACATGATCGTCCAGAGGAACGGCAGCACCACGACGACCGCGCAGACGATCAGCACCGCCTGCGACACCCCTCCGGTGACGCGCTCGCCGGTCGGGACGCTCCTCCGGCGCGGCCGCGCGAGCACGGCGGCGCGGCGACCTCGCTGGCCATGGGTCACTCCTCCTTCAGGTCCTCGCGGCCGCCGGTGAGGCGGTCGACGAGGAAGACGACACCGGCGAACAGCAGGGTGATCGCGGCGAGCACGACGCCCATCGCGCAGGCGTAGCCGAACTGGCCCTTGGTGAACGCGGTCTTGAACAGCTCCTGCGAGATCACGAGCGTCGAGTTCTGCGGGCCGCCGCCGGCGTTCAGCGCGGACATGAAGACGAACGCGTCGAGCGCGAAGATCCCGGTGTAGATCAGGGAGGTGCGGATGTTGGCCCGCAGCATCGGCACGGTGACCCGGTCGCGATGCGGAACCGGCCCGCGCCGTCGAGCCGAGCGGCCTCGAAGATCTCCGCGGGCAGCGCCTTGATCGCCGCGACGAAGATCACGACGTAGAAGCCGACCGACGCCCAGATCATCACGAACATCGTCGCGACCATCGCCGTGCGGGCGTCGCCGAGCCACGGGTAGGAGTCGAAGCCCTTCAGCCCGACGCCGGTGAGGATGCCGTTCAGCAGGCCGTTGCTCGGGTCGTAGATCTGATTCCACATGATGCCGACCGCGATCGCCGGGATGATGTACGGGAAGAACAGCAGGATCCGGTAGAACTCGCCGCCCCGCACGCCGCGGACCGGGCCGCTGGACGAGCCGCCGATCGTCACGAGCGACGCCAGCGCGATCGCGATCGTGATGATCACGATCGGCAGCACGAGCACGAGCGTCACGCTGTTCTGCACGGCCTGACGAAGTCGTCGTCCGTGAACGCCTTCACGTAGTTCGCGAGCCCGACGAACGGCGTCGAGGCGTCGAAGCCGGACCAGCTGGTCAGCGAGTAGCCGATCGCCTGGACGAACGGCGACAGCACGAACACGAGGTAGACGACGAGCGGGACGCCGAGGAACACCGCGGCGAACGAGATCTTGTCGAACGTCAGGTTCTTCCTCCGCCAGCGGGCGGCCCGCGAGGGGCCGCCCGCCGTCGGAAGCGAGCGGGCGATTGCGGTCACGACACCTTGACCTTCGTGACCGAGCGAGTCGTTCGCGACCTTGTCGGTGATCCCCTGGAGGCCCGACGTGAGCTGGGCGACCGTGGACTTGCCCGACAGGAAGCGTGTTCCAGACGACGAGCTGGTCCTGGTTCATGCCGTACAGGTCGACGAAGTTCCAGGAGAACACGTTGTCGCCGGCGTTCGTGAGCAGCGTCGACTGCGACACGAGCGCCGTCGAGCCGAAGCCGTCGGCGGGCACGGTGCCCTTGACGATCGTCGGCGTCAGGCGCGTCTTGGCGAAGTTCGTCGCGGCCTCGTTCGAGAGCATCGCGCGGAGCAGCTCCTTGCCTCCGGCGACGTTCGCGCCCTTCGACGGGACGATGAACGGCTCACCGGCGGTGGAGTGCATCGCCTCGTACGGCAGCGACGAGCTCGAGCTGACGGTGGGCTCGGGGGCACCCGTCATCTTGAAGCCCGCCTTCGTCTGCTTGTTCATCTCGTTCTCGATCCAGGACCCGGAGGGGTACAGCAGGCCGTCCTCGTCGTTCGACCACTGCGCCTGCGCCGCGGTGAACTGCGTGCCCGCGCCGCCCGGCTTGAACATGCCCGCGTCGATGATCTTCTTCATCGCCGTGAACACGGACTGGATGGCCGGCTTGGACCAGCACTTCGGCTCGAGGTTCTCGAGCGCGAGGCGGACCTCGTCGCCGCCCTCCTTGATCGCGGACGCGATGGCGAGCGTCTGGTAGTAGGTCGCCGCCTCCTTGCCCCAGATGAAGAGGTACTTGCCCTTCGCCTTGGCCTTGAGACCGAGCTCGTAGGCCTCGTCCCACGTCTTCGGCACGGTCCAGCCGTTGGCCTCGAAGAGGGACGCGGAGTACCAGATCGCGTAACGGTCAGCACGTAGTTGAGGATCAGGAACTTGCCGTCGAGCGTGCCCGGCTTGGTCACGCCGCCGTACAGCGTGTCCGCGATCTTCTTGCCCTCGTAGTTGTTCGAGGCGATCACGTCGGACAGCTCGGCGAGCTGGCTGCGGATCGTCGAGATGCCGATCGCGTTGGCGCCCGAGTTGTCCACGAGGTCCGGCGGGTTGCCCGCGACGAACTTCGGCTGGAGGGACTGGGCGATGTTCGTGCGGCTGACCTTCGCCGTGACGCCGTGCTTCTGCTTGGCCATGACCGCCGCGGCGAAGTCACGTAGTCGTTGCCGTAGCCGCCGTTGAAGATCGTGGCGGCGACCGTCGACTTGGCCTTCACGCCGAACGGGTTCGTGGCGCTCTTCGCCCCGCCCGTGCCGCGCGGGCGTGCTGGAGCCGCTCGCGGCGCAGGACGCGAGCGTCACGGCGAGCGGGGCGGCGATGCCGAGGACGAGGGCTCCGCGGAGGAAGTCCCTTCGCTGCAGCTGGGGCTTGATGTCGTTCATCGGTGTTCCTTCCGGTTCTTGCTGCTGTGGTGGCGGATGCCCGATTCAGGCGAAACGGGAGATGCCGTACTGCTCCTCGAGGGCGACGTTGTGCTCGTCGCCGCCGGGGATGTTCGCGGAGAGGTACAGCGGGGCCGTCTCCCCTCCGGACACGAAGCGCTCGGAGACTCCGAGCGTCAGGATCTGGGCGATGTACGCCGCGGTGATGGACGAGACCGCGCCGACCGGCACGTCCGCGCCGATGGTGATGGAGGCGTCGCCGTAGGGGGCGAGGTTGTCGAGCGTCACGTCGGCGACGTCCATCAGCCGCTTGCCGCTCGGGTGCTTCGGCTGCACCTTCATCGTGTGGTCGAGCGAGGTGACCGCGATGACCGGGTTGCCGGCCTTCTTCGCGGCGAGGGCGAAGCCGACGATCGAGCCGTTCACGCCGGAGTTGGAGGCGATCAGGACGACGTCGTGCGGGCCGACCTTCGCGATGTCGAACAGCTCGTCGGCGACGTTCGGGTTCCGCTCGAGGTTCGCGCCCTTCAGCTCGGACAGCGGCAGCGAGCCGACCAGCGCGAGGTCGCGCAGCGCGACCTTCTTCGTGGGGATGAGCCCGCCGGCGCGGCCCGCGACCTCCATCGCGAACGCCTCCGAGTGCCCCGTGCCGAACGCGTACACGACGCCGCCGTCCTTGATGGCGGTGGTCATCAGGTCGATGGCGGTGTCGAAGCCGCCATCGGCGGCGACCTGCTCGAGCGCGGCGAGCCGGCTGCGCACCGCCTCGGAGAAGTCGTGGACGGCGGTCGTGAACTGGGTCATACGTGGTTCCTCTCGGTCGGGGTCTGGTGCGCGCGCGTTCGTGGCCGCGCCCTTGGTGTCGTCGGCCGGGGTGAGCCGCACGGAGACGCCGCCCGCGCGGTGCGGGCTGACGGCGAGAGCCGAGGCGGTGAGGTGCCGGCTCGACCGCGCGAAGTCGACCTGCGCGGTGAGCACGTAGAGCAGGTCGCCGACGTAGATCTGCGAGTAGTAGGCGGCCAGGTCGTCGGGCTGCAGGAACTGCTCGAACGCGGAGGTCTGGATGACGATCTCGGCCGTCTCGCCGAGCGGGGAGGTCGGGTCGTTCGTGACCGCGACGGTCAGCGCGCCGGCGACGCCCGCCTCCCGCAGCATCTGGATCGTCTCCGCGGTGCGGCCGGTGTGGGAGTAGCCGATCGCGACGCACTCCTCGTCCTGCACCACCGCGCTCGTGAGCCCGGCGTGCACCTCCGACCAGACGTTGCAGGAGACGCCGATCCGGTAGAGCCGCGTCGCGAGCGCCTCCGCGGCCAGCGCGCTGCTGCCGACGCCGTAGAGGTCGACGTGGCGGCTGGCGATCAGCGCCTCCGCGACGCCGGCGGAGCAGCACGAGGTCGAGCGACTCGGCGGTCTGCTGCATGCTGCGGGTCGCCGCGGCGAGGAGGGTGCTGCGCACGTCCTCGGCGGTGTCGTCCGGGCCGAACGCCCGGCCGATGTCGGCGCGCCGGCGAGCGCGGAGCTGCGGCCGAGCTCGGTCGCGATGCTCATCCGCAGCGCGACGTAGCCCGGGTAGCCGATCTGGCGGCAGAACCGCGTGACCGTCGCGGCCGAGGTGCCGGCGCGCTCCGCGAGCTCGTCGATCCGCAGGTCCAGCGCGAGGCGCGGGTCGTCCAGCACCACCTGCGCGACGCGGAGCGTGGCGGCGGGGAGCTCGGTCCAGCGGGCGCGGATCCTGTTCTGGACCGCGGTCGCGGGGGCGTCGTCGACCTCGACGTGCGGTGGGACCGGTGCGGACATGAAGCCCTCTTCACGAAAATCCGTTTCATCGGCAGGCGCCTTCGCCTGAGATCTGGTTTCACCATAGGCTCGTCATGTGGCGTTCGTGTTTCGTTCAAGTAACGATGCGTGAGTTCCTCGCGGTCGATGCCGGAGGCACCTCGACCCGTGCCGTCCTGGTCGACGCGGAGGGTCGCTGCCGCGGCTACGGCCGCTCCTCCGGCGGCAATCCGACGTCCGCCGGGGTGGACCGCGCGATCGACGCGGTGACCGCCGCGATCGCCGCGCGGCCGCCTCCGGTCCGCCGACCCGCGTCCGCGGTGCGATCGAGCTGGTGCTGCTCGCCCACGCGGGCTCCTCCGGCGGCGGGTTCCACGACCGCGTCGCCGGGCGGATCGCGCCGCTCGGGGTGCACGCGCCGGTCGTCGGCGCCGGTGACGTGACGGCGCTGTTCGCCTCCGGGACCCCCGAGCTCGACGGCGTCGCGCTGATCGCCGGCACGGGCGCGATCGGCGGCGCGATCCGCGGCGGCGCGCTCGAGCGGACCGTCGACGGCACCGGCTGGCTGCTCGGCGACGAGGGCAGCGGCTTCCAGCTCGGCCACCGGGTGGCGCGCGCGGTCGTCGACGACCTGGACGGCGGGCCGACGCACCCGCTGACGCCCGCGGTGCTCGAGCACTTCGGGCTGCTGACGCCGACGAGGTCGCGGACGGCCGCTCCCGGGTCCTCGGCGAGCTGATCCACGCGCTCTACGCGCTGCGCCCCGTGCAGCTGTCCCGGCTCGCGCCGCTCGCGTTCGGCCTCGTCGGCTGCGGACGAGGTGGCGTCCGACATCGTGCGGAGCGGCGCGGTCGCGCTCTCCCGGGTGCTCGAGCGCGTGCGCCGCCTCCAGCCGGAGGGTCCGCTCGTCTTCGGCGGCAGCGTGCTGGTCGAGGGCTACCTCCGCCGGTCCCCCGACGTGATCCGCCCCCTGCTCGACGCCGCCGGGGGCGCGACCCCGATCCCCGTCGCCGACGGCGTGGTCGGAGCAGCGGTCCTCGCCCTCCGCGAGGGCGGCGTCGAGGTCGACGCGCCGCTCTTCACCCGGATGCGGTCGAGCATCCGCGCCGCGGCGGCCGCCGGCGCCCCTGACCGTCGGCTCCCCTGGCGCGCCCGGGCCGGCGAGGAGCACGATGCGCTCATGGCAGGTCAGGTCGAGCCCACGATGGTGCCGACGTCACTCGGCTCGATCGCCGTCCACGTGCTCGGTTCCGGACGGCCGACCGTGCTCTGGCACTCGATGTTCGTCGACGGGTTGAGCCTGGGCTTCCTGATCCCGGCGCTCCTCTAGGTCGGCAGCTGCTCATCGTCGACGGCCCGGGCTGGGGTCGCAGCGACCGGCTCCGCCGAACCGTCCGCGTCTCCGACTCCGTCGCCGCGGCCGTGGAGGTGCTCGCCGCGCTCACGCCGGGCGCCGCCGTCGACTGGGTGGGCAACGGATGGGGCGGCCACATCGGCATGGAGCTGGCGGCCACGCGACCGAGCTCGTGCGCAGCCTGGTGGCGATCAGCGCCCCGCCGCAACCGATCGACCGGGCACTCCGTCGGCAGATCAAGCTGCTGATCCCGGTGATGCTCACGGTGGGCCCGGTCCCGCCGGTGCAGCGGGCGATCCTCCAGGGCCTGCTGAAGGACGAGTCGCGAACGGACCCGCAGTCCGTCGGCGTTGTCGCCGACGCGCTGGCCCTGGCCGGTCGCCGGAGCACGGCCCGAACGGTGCGTTCCTTCATCCTGAACCGGGTCGACATCACGGACCTGCTGCCTCGGATCGAGGCGCGGGCCTGTTCGTGACCGGCGACGACCGCGGCGACGGACTCCCGAGGAGGCCGAGGCCGCTGCGGCGCTCGCTCCGTTCGCCCGCGCCGCGGTGGTGCACGGAAGCAGGACGCTGGTCCCGATCGAAGGGCCGGCCGAGCTCGCCACGCTGATCCGGGAGTTCTGGGCGTCCCTCGAGACGCCGGACTGACGGCCGGTGACGCGAGGGCTCAGTGGAGCGGCCGCGTCAGGCGGCGAGGGTGACGGCGGGCAGGGTGATGCGTTTGCGCCCGAACGGTGAGGTCCAGACCATCGTGCCGTCCTCCTGCAGCTCCGCGCCCCACCCGCGTTCCTTCAACTGGTGGTGGGTCCGGCAGAGATGGGCGAGGTTCTCGGCATTGGTTTCGCCGTCCCACGCCCAGGGAACGGTGTGATCGATGTCGCACAGGTCGGCACTGCGGTTGCAGCCCGGGAACCGGCACCGCTCATCCCGCAGCTGCAGGAACCGCCGCAACCCCGGCGGGACCGCATAATGCTCCTGCCCCACCTGCACGACCGTGTCGGTGCCCGGATCCACCAGGACCCGGAAGAGGCTCGGCGCCTGAGCGGTGAGCCGCCGGGCGGTCTCCGGATCGATCGGCCCGTACCCACGCAGGTAGCCCGGCTCGTTCGACTGGCCCAGCAGGGTCATCACCGGGACGGTCACGTGCACCTGCGGGACGATGGTGAGCGGTTGCCACGTCCGACGTCGCCGGTCGAGGAGGTCCCACTCGTCCGCCTCCGGCAGCACCGCGAGCAGCAGGTCGACGGCGACATCCGCGCGCAGCTGCCCGATGCAGCGATCCTCGCCCTCCTCGCCGTGCAGCTTGATCGCCAACCGGGTGGCCCGGTCACGGATCGCGACCGCCGACACCGCATCGATGTATAGGTGCAGCCACGCCATCCCGTTCGCCGCGGGCTCGAGGGTCACGTCGCTATCGGCGAGGGCCTTCTTGTGCCGCTCGACCATCTCCTCCGGGTTCATCCGATCGACAAGCCGACGGACCCGATCCTTCGCCTGCCCGATCCCAGCACCCGTGATCAGCCGGATCGCCTCCGCCTCGAACTGCTCGACGAGCTCGCCATCGACCTGCTTCGCGCCGTCGACGAGGACCTCCACGTGCTGCTGACCACGGCAGCGTGCCGTCGAGCAGCCTCCCAAGTCGCCGCGAGGCCGTGCTCCAGCGCCAGCGAGGCCGAGAGCATCTGCTCGGCCCGCAGCCATCGAGACCCCGCTGATCATCGCGACCTCACGCAGCACGGCCTCGTCATCGGTGCTGCGTGGGCTTCTGCCCCCAGATCCGCGCGAGCACCCGCGCCCGCTCCAGGTCGAGCGCCGCGCGGGTGCGATGGAGCACCTTGACGGCGTCCATCAGCTCCCAGTCGGAGGCATCCTCGGGCAGTGGCATCGCGGCGGGAAGTCAGCGCCGCGAGCCAGGGCGCGACGTCGCGGTGACGCCGTGCGCCACCCTCGTCGCGAGCCTCGCCGTCCGGATCCATGCCCAAACTCGACCACGACATTCGAACACATCTTCGAGGGACGAGAGGCCTGTGGATAACCGCTAGGCGGCCGGCAGCCGCCCCCTCACCCCACCTCCCGCCGCCCCGCCAGCGTCGCCGCCGACAGGTTCAGCACGAGGAACCCGACCGTCGCGACGAGCACCACGACCATCGGCCCGGTCCAGGCGCCGGTCAGCTGGTGCACCGCACCGACAACGGGCGGCGCGACCGAGGCGACGATGTAGCCGATCGTCTGCACGAACGCGGACAGCGCTGTGGTCCGCTGCAGGTCGCCCCCGACCTCCGCGATGATCGTGAAGATCGCCGCGAAGCCGCCGCCTTGCCCGGCCCCGCCCAGGATCGCGAAGAGCACGAAGTGCTCCGGTGCGACGAGCAGCCCGACAGGCAGGCTGATCCAGAGCAGGCCGATGATCGCCAAGGACCGTGCGCGACGAGAAGCGCAGCGTCAGCAGCGGCACCCCGATCGCGCCGGCGATGCCCGCGATCTGGAAGACGGATGAGGCCGTGCCGGCGACCGCGGCGCTGTACCCGCGCTCATCCGCGAGCAGGGTCGGCAGCCAGGTGGTCACGCCGTAGTAGCTGAAGCCCTGGCAGGCGAAGCCGAGGCTGAGCAGGATCGCGAGGCGGTCGGGCCGGTAGCGCGGCGGCCGCATCAGCACCGGCTGCGGCACCGACCGCGCCCGCTGCAGCAGCACGATCCAGACCACGCCCGTCGCGATGCCGGCGACGCTCCACGCGGCAGCCGCGACGCGCCATCCGAAGACCACCGACAGCGGCACCGTCCCGAGCGCCGTCAGCCACGTGCCCACGTTGACCGAGACGCTGTAGGCGCTGGTCGTCGCCGGCCGCCCGCGCCGCGGCACGTACCGGCGGATGATCGTCGGCACGAGCACGTTGCCGTACGTGATCGAGGCCCAAGCAGAGCACCACGGCGGCGAGCACGACGCCGGAGCCCGTCGATCGAGCGCAGCACCCAGGTCGGCGACGATGCCGCCAAAGAGGCGCGGCGAGGATCGACGCACCTCGAGTCGAGCCGACGCTGCAGGAAGAGCGCAGAGCGGTGTCGGGAGGCCGGAGCGCCAGCACCGGCACGCTCGTGAGCAGCCCCGACGCGGTCGAGTTCACGTGCAGGCCGGCCTGCACAGCGGTGCTGATCGGCGCGAGCGCGACGGGCGGGCTGCGCAGCTGGAAGCCCGAGCGGCACGGTGGCCGCGAGCGGCGGTGGGTCTAACCGCGCCAGGAGCGAGCCGTCCTCTCGTCGCCGTTGCCGGTCAGCAGTCCAGGCGTCCACACGCGCGTGCGGGATCAGGCCTCAACCGTGAATTCCGGACTCCCCCTGAGGGCCGGTTCCGGGGCAAGAGATCCAGCCTCGCGCGGAGCCGACCCCCACGGGTGCAGAAGTGAGCCACGTGACCGGGATCCGAGGAGTCCGTCGGAGGCACGGGAACGCCTGGACGAGCTGCGCCGCCGGCTCTACCGCGACGGCGCCGGCGGGGAGGACCTGCGCCGCTACGCCGAGGATGCGGGGCTCCATCCGCCGACTGGAGCGTCCGGTACCGAGGCGTCGGATGCACCGAGAGCAGCGGCGCGCATCCGCCGCCGACCCCGCCTGCAAGATGCCGTCGCGTTCGCCGTCGCTCCCTGATGGTGGTGGAGTGGGGATGGGGATCGCGGCCGCGGCGAGCCCGGTCCGCCCGCACGTCGCGGTGACGCTCGCCGTCACACCGCCGCCGAACCCGCTGCCCACGGTCCCGCCGCAGGACATCGGCGACGGGCAGCTTCTCATGCAGGGGTGACGTCGTCACCGGCCCGTCGACCCTCTCGGTGTCGATCAACGGCAGCGTCGCGAAACGTGCGCGGCTCAGGTCGAGGGCACCGGCGACGCAGTCGTGCCGCTCGACGTCTCGTCCGCGGGGTTCTCCGGCGGTGAGCGACGATGATGGTGTTGTCGTCCTCGGCGGTGGCCCCAGTGGCTCGGCGCCGCGCTGCGCATCGCCACGCGCACCCGGTCGTTGGCCTGCCTTCCAGGAGTCCTCGCCCCAGGCACAGCGACCTAGCAGGCTGCCCGACGCCCTCGCCCGTCATCTTCGAAGACACCAGCAGATCCGCCCACTCCCGCCTCGCGATCCAGGCCCCGCACGGGCCTGCGCTCGGACGCTGCGCTTCGTCGTCTTCCTCGGCCCCAGCAGGGTCGCCGAGCGCTCGACGGCACGGCGCCGCTGCGCGTCCGGTCCAGACTTGCCCCGATGTCGGAAGGAGCCACGAATGGGAACGGCGTGACGGCCGAGGAGCTCCGCCGTCGTCTCTACGACGCGGATGCGACGGAGCAGGACCACGCCCGCTACCGCGCGGCCCTCGAAGCGGAGTCGCAGCCGGAGCCGGCTCCCCGTTCCGCCGAGGCGCCGGCCGACGAGCCCGATGCGGCCCCACCTGCAGCGCGCCCGCACCGCCGGCGCCGGACCGTCACGATCCTCACGGCCGTCGTCGGTGCCGTCGCGATCATCGGTGCCGTGGTCGCCCTGCAGCCCCGGACGCAGGCGAGCCCCGTCGATCCGCCCCCGTCACCGAGCACGATCACCGTCGACGACGCCGCACGCAACGACTTCCTCCAGAACCTCGACGGCGGCGGCTCGGCGGGCATCGCCGCCTTCCTCGTCACGCACCGCGCCGCGCCCCAGCTCGACAGGGTGACGCGGCTCTTCCTCGTCGAGCGTCACGGCCGCGGACCCGGATCCGTGACCATGGAGGGCGTGCCGAAGGCGGCTGACCAGGGCCGTGCGACGGTCTTCCTCGTCACGCAGTTCGCCGGCCCTGCCGGCTGGAGCGCCTACCAGGCGGGGCTCGGCAGCGAGTCCCAGGGCGTGCTGGATGCGAGCCGCGCCGGCGCGCAGGAGGGCGGCGTCCCGACGATGGCGACCTTCGCCTACCGCAACGGCGACCGCCCGGTGAAGCTGACCGTCGACGTGCCCGCCGGCGTGCGCTGGGGCATCGCGGTGGCGTTCAGCGACTGACGCGTCGTCCGATCTGGACCGCCAGACTGGGCGCATGCCCGTCACTCACGTCCAGCTCCTCTCCGTGCCCGTCACCGACCAGGACCGCGCCCGCGACTTCTACGTCGACGTGCTCGGCTTCGAGCTCGTCGACGACCAGCCGATGGGACCGGCGATGCGGTGGGTCCGCGTCCGCCCGCCGGGGGCGCGACGACCGCGATCACCCTGGTGACCTGGTTCGACTCCATGCCGGCCGGATCGCGTCCGCGGCCTCGTGCTCGAGACCGCCGACCTCGAGGAGTCCGCGCGCCGGCTCGAGGAGCACGGGGTCGCCATCGAGGGCGGCGTGCAGCAGGCGCCGTGGGGCCGGTACGTGCAGTTCACGGATCCGGACGGCAACGGCCTGATCCTGCAGGCCTCGACGCCCGGCGGCTCGCGCTTCACGGAGTCGGGCTCCGCCTCCTGACGCGCGGCTCCTTCGGGCGGCTCAGCCCGCCCTGTCACACCCGACCCTCGACCGGTGTCTCATGTCCGACCCCCGAGACGAGGAGACACCGTGCAGACCCACACCCAACCCGGACCGACGTCGTCGTGATCGGCGGCGGCTACGCCGGCGTGATGGCCGCGAACCGCCTGACGAGCCGCGCGGACGTCGCGGTGACGCTGCTCAACCCGCGACCGCGGTTCGTCGACCGCATCCAGCTGCACCAGTACGCCGCGACCGGCTTCGAGGCCGAGCTCAACTATGCCCGCATCCTGAACCCGCGCGTCCGATTCCATGTCGGCATGGCGACCTCCATCGACACCGGCGGATCGCGCGTCCTCCTCCAGGACGGATCCGCGCTCCCCTTCGACCGCCTCGTCTACGCGGTCGGCAGCGGCTCCGCGATCCCGACGGTGCCCGGCGCAGCAGACCACGCCCTCCCGGTCGCCTCCCTCGAGCAGGCCCGCCGCCTCCGCGAGCCCTGCAGAACGCCCCCGACGCCCGGTTGACGGTCGTCGGGGCCGGCCCCACCGGCATCGAGCTGGCGACCGAGCTCGCCGAGGCCGGCCGTACCGTCACACTCATCGCCGGCCGCGTGCTCGCGCCGTCCCTGCATCCGCGCGGCCGCGCCGCCGTCGCCCGCCGCCTCGCCGCCCTCGGCGTCACGGTCCTGGAGAGGGCCGAGGTGGTCGAAGTCGCCCCCGACGCAGTCACCCTCACCGACGGCCGGCCCTTCCCGCCGGCATCACCGCCTGGACCGCCGGCTTCACCGCGCCGGACCTCGCCCGCCGCAGCGGCCTCACGACCGACGCATCCGGCCGCCTGCTCACCGACGAGACCCTCACGAGCGTAGACGACCCGCGAATCGTCGCGACCGGCGACGCGGCCGCCCCATCCGGCCTCCCCTATCGGATGAGCTGCCAGGCCGCGATGCAGCTCGGCCCGCAGGCCGCCGAGACGGTCCTGAGCCGGATCGCCGGCAGGGCGCCGAAGCCGGTCGTCGTGGCGTTCGCCGGCCAGTGCCTCAGCCTCGGCCGCAGCGGCGGCCTCTTCCACATCTCGGCGCGACGACGTCCCGACGACCGCCGTGTCAAGGGCCGTCCCGGCGCGGCGCTGAAGCGCACGATCTGCAGCAGCATCCGCTGGGAGCTCGGCGTCGAGGCCCGCCACCCGGGCGTGATGACCTGGTGGATGCGCGACCCGTCGCGCACGAGCCGCCTCGCCGCCGAGCACGACCTTGATGAGCAGAGGGCCGCCGGACCCGGCATGCTCGACCTCCGTGAGCGAGCGACGGCGGGCGGCGAGGCATGACTGATCCGGCCACGGCCGCGTTCGTCGCGCATCGCAACCTGCTCTTCACGGTCGCCTACGAGCTGCTCGGCTCGGCCGCCGACGCCGAGGACGTGCTGCAGGAGACGTGGCTGCGCTGGTCCGACGTCGATCTCGACGAGGTGCGGGACCAGCGCGCCTACCTCGTGCGGATCACGACCCGGCAGGCGCTCAACCGGCTGCGCACCGCGCAGCGCCGCCGCGAGACCTACACCGGCGAGTGGCTGCCGAGCCGCTGCTCACCGCCCCCGACGTCGCGGATTCCGCGGAGCTCGCGGAGCAGGTGTCGCTCGCGATGCTGCTCGTGCTCGAGACCCTCGCACCCCTCGAGCGGGCGGTCTTCGTGCTGCGGGAGGTGTTCGACGTCGGCTACGACGAGATCGCGGCGGCGGTCGACCGCACGCCCGCATCCGTCCGCCAGATCGCACACCGGGCCCGCGAGCACGTCGCCGCGCGGCGGCCGCGGGTGGCCGTGCCAGCCACCGAGGTGAAGGAGCGCTCGAATCGTTCCGCCGCGCGGTGGAGACCGGCGACGTGCAGGGCCTGCTCGCGCTGCTTGCGCCGGACGTCACCCTGGTGGCGGACGGCGGCGGGATCCGCACGGCCGCGCTGCGTCCGATCCTCGGCGCGGACAAGGTGGTGCGGTACCTCGTCGGGCTGCTCGGCAAGACGGAGGGCACGGTCTCGGTCGAGTCCGCGACGGTGAACGGCGGCCCCGCCCTCGTGGTCGCGCTCGACGGCGAGGTGGACGGCGTCGTGGCCGCGCGCGTCGAAGCGGGGCGGATCGCGGGCCTCTACTACGTGCGCAACCCCGAGAAGCTCGCCCGGCTGGACGCCGCGACGGCGCTCGTCCTCCGCTGACCCGCATCCGCGAGGCAGGGTCTCCGCCACCGACTCTCGATCTGCGTGTTTATCCCGATGCGGGACCGGCGACCGTAGGCCAGCCTCGGACCCGTTGCCCGCGCACGGAGACAGGGATGAGGACCGCGTGACGATCATCGACACCGACACGGACGAGCTGTCGACCCAGGCCGAGGGACGCGTGCTGCGACCCGACGACGACGGATTCGCCGAAGCGGGGACCCCCTGGAACCTCGCGATCCAGCACCACCCCGACCTCCTTCTCGAGGCGGCGGGCGCGGAGGACGTGGCCCTCGGGATGCGCTGGGCCGCCGCCCGAGGCCTGCCGGTCGCGGTCCAGTCGACGGGTCACGGGGCGACCGAGTCGGTGAACCAGGGCCTGCTGATCAGCACCCGCCGGATGAAGTCGGTCGAAGTCGACGTCGAGGCCCGGACCGCCTGGGTGGGGGCGGGCGTCCAGTGGGGCGAGCTGCTCGCCCAGACGGTGCCGCACGGCCTCATCGGGCTCTGCGGCTCGAGCTCGGACGTCGGCGTCGTCGGCTACCTGCTCGGCGGCGGCCTGCCGATCCTCGGCCGCGCGTACGGGTTCGGTGCGGAACGCATCCGGCGCATCGAGATCGTGACACCGGATGGCCGACTCCACATCGTGGACGAGGACCACGAACCGGATCTCTTCGCGGTGCTGAAGGGCGGCAGGAGCAACTTCGGCGTCGTCACCGCGCTGCAGCTGGAGCTGGTCCCCCTCGAGCACTTCTACGGCGGCGGCATCATCTACCCCGGCGAGGACGCCGCGGAGGTACTGACCGCGTTCCGCGCCTGGGTGCCGGGCCTGCCGGAGAAGGCGTGCCCCTCGATCGCGTTCCTCCGCCTGCCCGACATGGAAGCTGCTCCGCCTCCGCTCCGCGGTCGCTTCGTCGTGCACCTGCGCTTCGCCCTCCCGGGGACCCAGGAGGAGGGCGACCGGCTGCTCGCGCCCATGCGAGACGTCTCGACGCCGATCATGGACACCGCCGGACCCCGCAGCTACCTCGAGGTCGACCTGGTGAACCTCGATCCGCCCGAGCCCACGCCGTTCCAGCAGGCCGGCGCGCTGCTCACCGAGTTCGGGGAGGACGTGCAGTCCGCGCTGCTCGAGGTCGCCGGCCCGGGCGTGCAGACGCCGCTGCTGCTCCTGGAGGTGCGCCTGATGGGCGGCGCGCTCAGCCGCCCATCGACCACCCCCGACGCGATCTCGGGCCGTGACGCCGCCTGGTGCCTCTCGGCGCTCGGCGTCCCCGTTCCGCCGATCGCGGAGCTGGTCGCACCGGCCCTCGCGGGGGTGCTCGACGCGGTCCGCCCCTGGTCGACCGGCTCGACGATGGTCAACTTCCACGGCATACCGGGCGACGCCGCCGACCGGGCGAGGGCCTGGACGCCGGCCGCCTATGAGGCGATCACCCGCGCGAAGCGCCGCGTCGACCCGACGAACATGCTGCGGTTCAACCACGCGGTGCTGCTGCCGAGCGGCGAGCCGGTCGAGCCCGCGATCCCGCTCTGAGTCGCCGGCGGCTCATCGGGCTCGGGCGCCGCGGAGGCGCCGTCCCGCTACCCGAACCGGTTCTCCTCCCGCAGCCGCGCGGCGGCCGCCGAGCGATCCGCCACCTGGAGCTTGGTCAGGATCGACGCGACGTAGTTGCTGACCGTCTTCCTGCTGAGGTCGAGCCTCGCTGCGATCGCCGCGTTGGTGGCGCCCGTGCCGATCAGCTCCAGCACGTCGCGCTCCCGGGCCGTCAGCATCGGCAGCGCATGCTCGGCCGTGCGTGGCGACCGCGTCGCGAAGAAGTCGAGCACCCGCGTCGCGACCGCCGAGCTGAAGATCGCCTCACCGCTCGCGACCGCGCGGATCGCCCGCAGCAGCTCGTCGCGCCCGGAGTCCTTCAGCACGTAGCCGCGGGCACCGGCACGGAGCGCGGCGAAGACCGAGGCGTCGTCCTGGAACATCGTGAGCATCAGCACGCGCACGGTCGGCGCCGCTTCGGTGATCCGCCGCGCGGCGGCCACGCCGTCCAGTCCCGGCATGCGGATGTCGAGCACGGCCACGTCCACATGCCCGGTGGTCGCTGCAGTGACCGCGGCCTCCCCGTCCTCGACGGCGACGACCAGCTCGAGGTCCTCCGCCCCCTCGATGATGGCGCGCAGCCCCTCGCGGAAGAGCGGATGGTCGTCCGCCACGACGATGTGCACCGGCTCGGTCATGACCCGCTTCCTTCCGACGATTCGCCGGCTCGAGCGGCAGCGCCACGACGATCGTCGTCCGCCCCGGAGCGCTGTCCGCGATGAACGTGCCGCCGAGCTCGACGGCCCGCTCCCGCATCGACGGCAGTCCGACGCCACCGCCCGCGACGGACGGGTCGAACCCGCGGCCGTCGTCCGCGACCCGGAGCTCCAACGTCCGAGCGGACCGGAGCAGCGTCACCGTGCAGGTCGTCGCCCCCGCGTGCTTCGCCACGTTCATCAGCGCCTCCAGTCCGATCCGGAAGGCTGCGACCTCGGCGGCGGCAGGCAGGTCGCCCAGCGGTTCCGGGACCTCGAACCGCAGGTCGAGCCCGCGCAGGATCCCCTCGGCGCGGTCGCGGAGGGCGGCCTCGAGGCCGAGCTCGTCGAGCACGGGCGGCCGCAGGTCGTGCACCAGGCGCCGGACGTCGCCGACCGCGGCGGCGAGCATCGAGCCGAGCTGGTCGAGCATCCGGCCCGCGGCGTCCGGCTGGGCCGCGACGAGGTCGCCGGCGGCCTGCGCCGTGAGTCCGGCCGCCGCGAGGGTCGGGCCGAGCTGGTCGTGGAGGTCGGCGCGGAGCCGCCGGCGCTCCTCCTCCCGGGCGAGCACGAGCTGCTGCCGCGACTCCTGCAGCAGCTCGCCGGTCACCCGCAGCGACGTGACGACACCCGCGCCGTGCAGGGCGGCGGCCGAGTCCCGCGCGAGGTCGGCGAGGAACTCGCGATCGCGGTCGGTGAGCGGATGCAACCGATCGACCCCGACGATCAACCGCGCGACGGGCTCCCCGAGGTGGGCGATGTCGACGGACTCCGACCGGCTCGTCTTCGTGCCGCGCTCCACGACCCGGAGGGTGCCACCGGCGTCCTGCAGCTCGACGGCCACGTAGGGCGCAGCGAGCGCGGTGCGGATGCCGTCGGCGACGGCGCCCGGCACGTCGTCCGGCGAGACCGACGCCGAGAACCGCCGCCCCAACGCGGTGAGGGCCTCGTACCGGTCCTCCCGCATCCCCAGGAGGAGCCGCTGCGTGCGGTGCTGGAGCAGCGACCGGATCGGCTGGAGCAGCAGCGCCACGGCCAGCGCGCCGAGCAGCGCGGGCACCGGTCCCCCGGCCACCCCCGTCGCCTCGCCGGCGCCGACGACCACCGCCGCGTAGGCGATGGCGAGCAGCAGGCTCAGCGCGCCGTAGAGCACCGTGCGGCGGATCAGCACGTCGACGTCGAAGAGCTGCTCCCGCACGAGCGCGATGCCGATGCACACCGGGATCAGGAGCAGCGCGAGCTCGGACACGAGGCCCTGCGCCTGGTCGTAGGGGGTAGCCCGGCGCGGTCATCGCGCCGAGTCCCGGCACGAAGTACGGGATCGAGGTGAGGGCGTCGATCACGAGGTAGACCGCGACGCCGTACACGAGCCAGCGGGTCTGGCGGCGGACGAGCGGGCTCGCATCCGTCCGGTACCGGACGATCTGCCCCACCGTCACGAGACCGAGCAGCAGGAAGTACAGGGCGCCGCCGGCCGCATCCGGCACGGCGACGGGCAGCGCCGATGCGGCGACGAGCAGCACGGCGCCGGCCGTGACGCATGGTGCCAGCCACCGCGGCACCGACCGGCCGTCGGGGAACAGCGTGAGCGCCACCAGTCCGAGCCCGACCGCCACGGCACCGGCGGTGGGGCCTGCGGCTGGCAGGAGCAGCCCGACCGCGACCGCGGCGGGGTGTGCCAGCAGGGCCCCGCCGCCCACGGCGGCGAACCCGTTGCGGCCCCCGGCGAGCAGGACCGCGGCACCGGCGCCGAACCACGCGACGGCGGTGAGCGCTCCGCCCGCGGCGGCGGCGAAGGCGGGGCCCCGGCAGGCGGCGGCGCCGCATCCGATCGCCGACACCGCGGCGGGCACGGCGGCGAGCAGCAGCACGGCCGCAGCGACCAGCACCGCCGTCCAGACGGCCCGCTCGATCGCGGGCTGCCGGCGGTGCGTAGCCGCTGCGGTCATCTCCGTGCCTTTCTCGTCCGCGTCCTCAGACGAGCGCCGACTCCTCGGTGCTCACCTGCGGGACGGGCATGCTCCGCCGTCGCGACGTCGCCATCGCGACCCCGAGCGTCCCGACCAGGAGGTAGTCCGGGGCGGGGAAGTGCAGGGCGAGCGACAGCGGATCGACGAGCAGGCAGAGCGCGCTCACGACGAGGATGGCGATCAGCGCCCACGCCGTCCAGCGCGGATGCACATGCGCACGCCAGGTGGCGACGGCGAGCAGGATGGTGCCGATCCCGAGCAGCGGCTGCGCGGCGAACTCGGCGAGGCCGGTCATCGACGAGTGGTACCGGTCGAGGTCCAGCAGCGCCGCGGGATACGCGAACCCGAGCACGGTGTGCGGGAGCTCGAGCGCCGCGATGCTGACGACGATCAGCGCCGTGCCGAGCCAGCCGAGCAGGCCCGCCGTGGCCGCCTGCGCGACCTGGAAGATCGGCAGGGTGGCGATCACGCCGACTGCGCCGAGGAAGACCAGCACGGCGGCCGTGCCGATCCTCGGGTCGGCCGCCGTCGAGGGGTAGAGGACGTACCCGACGGTGAGGGACGCGCCGCTGAGTGCGAGGACGATGCCGCTCGCGCGGATCTGCAGTGAAGGTGTCATGGGTCAGGGATACGGCGGCCGTTTCCCGGCCGACCAGAGTCGCCGTCCCGGGAATCCCGGGAAGATTCCGCGCCCGCCGTCCCGTCTGCAGGTTCCCGTGCCGTCTGCAGGACGACACGCCGTACGGACCTGCACACGGTGCCGGAACCTGCACACCGCCCGAGCACCCCGTGGTCCGCGTCCGCGACGACGCGGTAGACAGGACGCATGGCCACTCCCCCGCCTCCGTTCCGCGCCGACATCGTCGGCAGCTTCCTGCGCCCGCAGGCCGTGCACGACGCCCGCACCGCGCTCGCGGAGGGCCGGCTCGACGCCGCCGGCCTCACGCAGATCGAGGACGACGCGATCCTCGACGTCATCCGCAAGCAGGAGGACGTCGGCCTGCAGGCGGTGACCGACGGCGAGTTCCGCCGCGGCTGGTGGCACTTCGACTTCTTCGACCTGCTCGACGGCGTCGACGTGGTCGAGGGGCAGAGCGGCATGGCGTTCCAGGGCGCCGCGCCCGCGCCGCTCGGCCGTCGAGATCCGGGACCGCGTCCGCTTCCCGGCCGACCACCCGATGCTGCGCCACTTCGCGTTCGTCCGCGACCACACCTCGGTCACGCCGAAGATGTGCATCCCCTCGCCGACGGTGATGCACTTCCGCCTCGCGCCGCACGCCGTCGACCGCGACATCTACCCCGACCGCGACAGCCTCTTCGCCGACCTCGCCGCGACCTGGCGCGACGCCATCCGCGCCTTCTACGACGCCGGCTGCCGCTACCTGCAGTTCGACGACACCGCCTGGGCCTACCTCTGCTCGGATGTCGAGCGGCAGCGGGCGGAGGAGCGCGGCATCGCGACCGACGGCCTCGCCGACGCCTACGCGGAGCTGCTCAACGAGGCGCTCCGCGACCGCCCGGACGACATGACGATCACGACGCACGTGTGCCGCGGCAACTTCCGCTCGACCTGGATCGCGTCCGGCGGCTACGAGCCGGTGGCCCGGCAGCTGCTCGAGGTGTGCGACTACAACGGCTACTTCCTCGAGTACGACACCGAGCGCGCCGGCGGCTTCGAGCCCCTCCGCTTCCTGCCCGAGGGCGACAAGCGGGTCGTGCTCGGCCTCGTCACCTCGAAGTCCGGCACCCTCGAGGACCCGGCGCAGATCGAGCAGCGGATCCGCGAGGCGACCGAGTTCGCGCCGCTGGAGCAGCTCGCCCTCAGCCCGCAGTGCGGCTTCGCCTCCACCGAGGAGGGCAACGTGCTCACCGAGGACCAGCAGTGGGCGAAGCTGCGCGAGATCGTGCAGATCGCCGAGCAGACGTGGGGCTCGATCGGCTGAGCTGCCGACCGTGCGACAAGCCGGCGGCCGCGGAGGACACGCCGTCCACGTTCTCCGAGTGCCTGGCGGCAGAGTCCGGCGATGCCCTAGATTCGCGCTTCAGAGGCGGAGTTCCGATCCGTCCCGCTGACCATGGTGCGGCGAAGGAGTCGAGTGGCCCGGCTCGTCCAGATCGCAGCGGTGCAGGCGGCGCCCCGGCCGATCGGTGACGACCTCGACGGGTTCGCCGAGGAGGTCCTGCGCGACGTGCAGGATGCGCGCCTGCTCGTCTACCCCGAGCTGCATCTCTTCGGCACCGAGACGATCGCCTCGAGTGACGCCGATCACGTGGAGCTCCTGAACGACGCGGCCCGCTCGCTGGACTCCGAGCTCGTCCGCGGCCTCGGCGACATCGCCCGCGCGGCGGGGATCTGGTTGCTGCCGGGCAGCATCTGCGAGCGGGGTCCGGCCGGCGAGCTGTTCAACACCGCAGTGGTCTTCGCCCCCGACGGCACACTTCGCGCCCGCTACCGCAAGGTGTTCCCGTGGCGCCCCTTCGAGCCCTACACGCCGGGCGCCGAGTTCGTGACCGTCGACCTCGACGGCGTCGGCCGGTTCGGGCTCTCGATCTGCTACGACGCGTGGTTCCCCGAGGTGACACGCCACCTCGCCTGGATGGGCGCCGAAGTCGTGCTGAACGTCGTGAAGACCACCACGCCCGACCGGGCGCAGGAGGTTCTGCTGGCCCGGGCGAACTCGATCGTCAACCAGACCTTCACGGTCAGCGTCAACTGCGCGGGCCCGGTCGGCGAGGGGCGCAGCCTCATCGTCGACCCCGAAGGACTCGTCCGCGTCGCCGTCGAGCACGGCGAGCGCGCTGTGCTGCGCGACCTGCTGGACCTCGACCAGATCACCCGCGTCCGGGAACGGGGCACGGCCGGCGTCAACCGGATGTGGACCCAGTTCCGGGACACGGATCCGCCGCTCGAGCTGCCGCTCTACGACGGACGCATCGACCCCCACCGGTGGAACACAGAAGGAGCACGAGCCGAGCGATGAGCACCACGACCAGCCCCCGGACCCGGGGTATCGAGGTCCGTTCGATCGACTACGTGCCGCTCGGCGAGCGGCACGGCAAGGTGTCCCGCATCGGGCCGCTCTGGTTCATGAGCAACGCACAGATCGCGACGCTCGCGACCGGCCTGATCAGCATCACCAGCGGCGGCAACCTCATCTGGTCGTTCATCGCCATCGCGGTCGGGATCCTCATCGGGACGATCTTCATGGCCGCGCACTCGTCGCAGGGTCCGCAGCTGGGGCTGCCCCAGATGATCCAGTCGCGGCCGCAGTTCGGCTACGTCGGGGCGCTGCTGGTGTGGTTCTTCGCCTATCTGCAGTACGCCGGGTTCAACATCTTCAACACGATCCTCGCCGGTGAGTCGATCGGCGGCGCGATCAGCTCGGGGCAGGCGTCGAATCCGCTCTGGCTCTGGGTGGTGACGATCCTGGCTGCCGCGATCGCACTGGTCGGCTACGACCTCATCCACTCCTTCGAGAAGTACCTCATGATCCTCACGATCCTGATGCTGGCGCTGCTCACCCTGTCGGCGGTCGTGCACCTGCACGTGCCCGCCGCCCAGCTCGACCTCACGCAGTTCCACGCCGTGCCGTTCTTCGCCCAGCTCGGCGTCGCGGCCGGCTACCAGATCTCCTGGGCGATCTACGTGTCCGACTACTCCCGCTACCTGCCGCCGACCGTGAAGACCCGCAGCACCTTCGCGTGGACGTTCTGGGGCAGCGCACTCGGCGGCATCTGGGTGATGTTCCTCGGCAGCTGGATCGCCGTGTCGGCGAAGGACATCGGTTCGAACACCGTCGTCGACCTCAAGCACGTGGCCGACCTGCTGTTCCCCGGCTTCGGCGCGATCGCGCTCATCATCGCGGCGCTCGGCCTCGTCTCGGTGACGGCCCTGAACATGTACGGGGGCTCACTCACCCTGATCTCCTCGATCGACAGCTTCGTGAAGGTCCGTCCGACGCTCGTGATCCGCATCACGACGATCGTGGTGACGGCTGCCATCTCGATCGGATTCGCGCTCTTCGCCTCGGCGAACTTCCTCGGCGGCTTCACCGACTTCCTGCTGCTGATCCTCTACCTGTTCATCCCGTGGACCGCGGTCAACCTGACCGACTACTTCATCGTCCGCCGGGGGCATTACGCGATCGCGGAGATCTTCAAGCCGAACGGCATCTACCGGCGCTGGGGATGGCAGGGAATCGTGGCCTACCTCCTCGGGTTCGCCGCGATGATCCCGTTCTTCGACGTCGCCGGCTTCTACGAGGGCGCCGTCTCGAAGGCGATGGGTGGCGTCGACATCTCGTTGTTCATCGGGCTGCCGGTGGCCGCGTTCTTCTACTGGCTGTTCACGCGGAACATCGATGTCGAGGCGGAGCGCAGGCTCGCGGATGAGCAGACGGCCGAGATCGAGAGGGCGGCTGCCGAGCACGCGCTGCCGTAGGCGGCGTGCTCGGAGGGCCGACCTGCGCTGGGCGTGGGCCGGCCTCGGTCCATCCGCGCCTCGTCGTGCTGAGGGAGTCCGGCAGCGCGCGGGTGGGCGCAGCACCGCCCGCCACGCGGGGACCCGCCGACATCGGCGACCGGCGGGAGCTTCTGCACGACCTGGATCGGCCGACGGGCGACCAGCTCGGCGCCGGTCCCTCGCCCGACCCCGTACCGTCGCAGGATGAGCACCCTCACCGAGGTCGGAGATCGTGCCGGCTGGCGCTGCTGGCTGTGCGACAAGCCCGTGGATCCGACGATGAGCGTCAACGATCCGCGCGGGCCGAGCATCGACGCCGTCACGAGCGCCAAGGCGAAGAAGGGCGCTCCCGCGCCCGAGCGCCTCGCCCATCGCGCCTGCAACACCCGCAAGGGAGCGGTGAAGGCGGTCGTCCCGTGGCCCTCGGACATCTTCGTCATCGAGCCCGCGCCCATCGTCGAGACCGCGGAACGCCTCTCGCGCAAGGGCGGCCGGGAGGTCGTGGCCCGCTGCCCCACCCGCGACGACGCCGAGCAGGCGGGCGCGATGGCTCGTCGACCGGCTGTCCCGGCTCGCGCCCGACCTCGCCGTCACTGCGAAGGTCGAGCCCGGCGGCGGTCAGTTCCTGCTGGTGCTCACGACCCGCTGACCGAGCGGATGCGCGGTCCGGCGACCTCCGTGCTCGAGCATCCCAGCAGGCGGCGATCCCGACGGTGGGCCGCGTGTAGGGGATTGTGCCGGGCGGAGGCCGACGCGCCGGAATCCGGCCTACACGCGGGACGGATGCCTACGGCCGGGACCGGCGTCGGCACCTGAAGGGCCGTCACCGGCCGCCGATCCCCGCATCGAACGCGGCGACGACCGCCGCCGTCCGGTCGCGGGCGCCGAGCTTCGTCAGGATCGCCGAGACGTGCGTCTTCACCGTGCGCTCCCCCATCCGCAGCTCCTCGGCGATCTCGGCGTTGCTGTCGCCGCGGCACATCCGCCGCAGCACGTCGGTCTCGCGGGGCGTGAGGCGTCCGAGGACGTCCGGATCCCCCGAGCCGGCGGATCGGTGCTGCCGTGCACGGGCGAGCACCCGCGGCAGCACGCGGGCGTCGATCCACGAGCCGCCGTTCGCGACCGCCCGCACGGCCTCCACCAGGGTCTCCGCGGGGCTGTCCTTCAGCACGAAGCCGTCGGCGCCCGCCTCGAGCGCCGACCACAGCACGGCGTCGTCGTCGAACGTGGTGAGCGCGAGCACCGGCGGCGCGCCATCGGTGGCGCGCAGGCGCCGGGTCGCGGTCGGGCCGTCCGTGCCGGGCATCCGCACGTCCATGAGCACGAGGTCGGGGGCGTGCCGCGCCACCGCGACGAGCGCCGCGGCGCCGTCCGCGCACTCGGCGACGACGGTGATGTCGGGCTCCGCGCCGAGCACGAGCGCGAGGCCGGCGCGCACCATGGCCTGGTCGTCGGCGAGCACGACGCGCAGCGGGCCGGTCACGCCGACTCCCCGACGGCGGATGCGGGCAGGGCGGCGGCCCGCACCGGCAGCCGGCAGGTGACGACCCACTCGCCGCCCTCCGGCCCGCCGGACAGCCGGCCGCCGAGCGTCTCCACCTGCTCGCGGAGCCCGACGAGCCCGAATCCGCCGGAACCCCGAGCGGCCGGCGATGCCGCCAGCGGGTTTCCGATCCGCGCCTCCGCTACCGCCTCCCCCGCCGACGACGTCGACCTCGGATCGGCCCGCTGCTGTACCGGGCGGCGTTCGCGAGCGACTCCTGCACCACGCGGTAGAGCACCACCCGGATCGCGAGCGGCAGCGCCGACGGGTCACCGGCGACGCGGAGCGCGACCGGGCGTCCCGCGGACCGGTAGCTGCCGGCGAGCCCGTCGAGGTCGAGCGAGATCCCGGGCCCGTCGTCGCCCTCGCGGAGCAGGCCGACGACGCCCCGGATGCCGTCCAGGCTCTCCCGGCACACCCGTTCGGCGTCGGCGAGCGCGGCCTCGGCGGCCTGCGGATCGGTGCGCAGCAGCCGCCGGGCGCCCCCGACGTGCAGCACCACGACCGTCAAGGAGTGGGCGACGAGGTCGTGCACGTCGCGGGCGATCCGGGTCCGCTCCTCCCGCACCGCGACGTCGGCCAGCCGGGCGTCCGCGGCGCGGAGCTCCGCGGCGAGGCGTTCCGTTCGGCGCAGCAGCACGCCCACCATCACGCCGAACGCGTTCCCGAACGCGAAGTAGCCGGCGCCGTAGTCCCATCCGAGGCCCAGGAGGCCGGGCAGGAACGGGGCGACGAGCACCACCGCCGTGACCGTGCCGACGAACCACCGGTCGTCGGAGCGGCTGGCGATGCGGCTCGCAGCCGCGGTCGTGAGGAAGGTCACGACGCCCGTCTTGTTCGCCACGAGCACCGGCAGCACGGGCGCCAGGGAGAGGACCGCGAAGGCCCACAGCGGCAGCGGGACGCGCAGCACCACCAGCACCCACGGCACGAGCGCGAGCAGGATGCAGGCGACCTTCCACGGCGTCGCCGGCGGACTCGACGATCGCGAACCCGGCCGCCACCGCCGCGACGACGGCGTAGATCCGGTCGGTGGTGACGGCGCCGGGTGCCGTGGTCTCGACCGCCATCCGTCGCGCTCCCTCACCTGCTCGTGAGACACCCGAGCGGTGCCCACGAGCCCAGATTCGCGCATCCGCGGCCGATCCGCCTCGTCCTGCGGACGGAGGAGCCCCGGCCCCCAGGGCCGATGTGCCGCCGCGGATGTCCGGCGAGCCTCGACCCATGACCGTATCCGCCTCCGTCCCAGCCGGGACGCGCCCCGTGCAGGCCCCCGAGCCCAGCACCGGGCGGCGCCGCCTCGAGCCGCGCACCATCCTCACCGTCGGCACCTTGATCGCCGCCGTCTCCCTCGCCGTCGCCCTCGTCGGCCTGCTCGTCGACCCGCGCTCGATCCAGGGCGCACCCGCGTGGCTGAAGCCGATGAAGTTCGGCGTCTCGATCACGCTCTACCTCGTCACGCTGCGCTGGATGCTCTCCTTCGTTCCCGGGCATCGCCGGCTGCTGCTCGCCATCACGGGCGTGATGGTCGCGACCCTCGTCGGCGAGATCGCGCTGATCGACCTGCAGGTCGTGCGCGGCACGACGAGCCACTTCAACGACTCGACCGCCTTCGACTCCGCGGTCTTCTACGCCATGGGCGGCCTGATCTCGATGCTGTTCATCGCGACCGTGATCGCGGCGGTGCTCGTGCTGCGCCGGCGGGGCCTGGATGCGGGAGTCGCCGCCGGGATGCGCTGGGGCCTGCTCGTCTCGCTGCTCGGCATGGCCGAGGCGGGGCTGATGATCGCGAACCGCGGCTGGAACGACGGCGGCGGCCACACGGTGGGCGCCCCCGACGGCGGCCCGGGCCTGCCGATCACGGACTGGAGCATGCTGCACGGCGACCTGCGCATCGGGCACTTCGTCGGCCTGCACGCGCTCCAGGCGCTGCCGATCCTCGCCTGGCTGCTCGTGACCCGCACCGGCCTCGACGAGCGCACCCGCGCCCGGCTGCTGCGCGTGGCCGCTGTCGGCTACGCCGGCCTGATGGTCGTCCTGACCTGGCAGGCGCTCCGCGGGCAGCCGCTGCTCCAGCCCGACGCCGCGACCCTGGAAGCCGGCGCCGCGCTCGTCGTCCTGGTGCTGGGTGCCGGAGGCCTCGTCCTCGCCCGGCGACCCCGCGCCGCGGTCGCTGCGTAAGCGCCCCGGATTCGGCTCCGGCGCTATTCGTGCCCGTTGGGTCAGCGAGATCCGGCCGCCGCAGGCCGGATGACCGTCACCGCCGCTCCGCACCGAGGTCGTACGTCGACCCGTCCCGCCGCGTCACCCGCATCGCGAGGATGCCGTGCCTGTTGAGCACCCGGCAGACGTCGTCGCGGTCGTCGTAGAAGATCTCGATGCCGAGCTCCTGGCACTTCGCGAGCTTCAGGTACGGCGACTCCCGCGGATCCCGGAACACCACCTCGTGCACCGTCCCGTACGGCGTGAACGCGCGCACCTCCCGCTCGATGGTGCCGATCCGTCCCCGGCCGATCGCGGAGATCACGTGGACGTCGTCACCTGCCTGCTCGTGCACCTCCATCAGATGACCGATGCGGTCGGGGTAGTGGCTGAGCACCTGCCAGAAGTCGAACCCGACGATCATCCGGCGACGGTAGACGCGATGGCACGGAGATCTGCTCCTGATCGCCCGGCTGCGGTGTTCCGGCGGCGGATGCGCAGCACTCCCCCATCTGGTTCCGCCACGCTGCAGCCATGTCGACACCCGAAGAGACGCCCGAGCAGCAGACCGCCGGTGCCGAGCCCACGGCGGACCCGTCCGCCGAGGGCGAGCGCTCGCCCGAGGACGTCACCGGCGACAAGACGCATCGGGACGACGTCTCCGACGACCTGCCGCTGCCGAACGATCCGGTGGACGCGAGCGGGCTACTCAGCGCCGACGACCTGAACGGCGAAGCGCCGGACTGATCCCTGGTCCATCAGCCGGGCTGAGGTCAAGTCGTGGGCGGGTCGGCCCCGGGCGCATCCACGTGCAGGCCGAGTGCGGAAGCAGCCCGCGCCATCCGATCGTCGTACGTCAGCACGGACGTCAACTGGTCGGCGACCCCGAGCGCGACCGTGAGATGGATCGCATCGAGCGAGCGCAGCTCCGGCGGCTGTAGGCGACCTGCCGCATCGAAGTCCGAATCGGCGAGACCGACGATGGTCAGATTCGCCAGAACATCGCGCGCTCGGGTCATCCGCGCGGGAGCTGCCCGTCCCACCGCACGGAGCAGCTCCGTCCGGGCGAGGTCGCAGGTGACGAGCACCCGTTCCTCGGCACGGAGCCACCCCAGCAGCTCCGGCGTCTCCGGCTCGGCGATCACGAGCTTCGCGAGGGCGGATGTGTCGACGTAATGCAGGGCACGTCAATATCGCTCGTCGTCGCGCATCGACGCGAGGGTCGTGCTGAGCAGCGCGCCGGGCAGTGGTTCCGGGTCGGGCAGGTCCGCAAGACGCCCGGTCGGCTCGTGCACGCGGCCGGCTGCTCGCAGGCCGTCGAGGGCGGACTCGGCGATGCGGCTGAGCTGGGCCACCGGTCGACCCCGGTCGGTGATGATGACCGGCTGACCGTTGGCGGCTGCCGCGACGACGGCGGAAGCGTTCTGCTTCAACTCTCGAATCCCGGCCTGCTCCATGTGCTACATGTGTAGCTCATTGTTTGCTCGAAGACCGGGTCGATTCCCGTTCATCGGGCTATCTGCTCCTCCAGGTCGCGCCGCAGCCGCTCCCGTGCCCGCTGCACCGCGGCTTCCACGTCCCACATCGCGCATCCGGAGGCGTAGTCGGCGAGCTCGGGCAATCGGACCCCGGTTCGCGCGAGGGTCATCGCGAGCGAGATGCGCAGCCGCCGGTCCTCGGCGTCGACGCCCTGCCACTCCGGCTCGCTCAGGAAGGTCGGGAGCAGCAGGAGCACCAGCTCGGCGGATGCGACCCGCCCGGTCGCTCCCTCAGGGTCGAGCGCTCGCTCGAGGGGCAGCAGCGCCAGCTCCGGGTCGATGAGGAGCCGGTCCGCGTTCGCATCCAGGCACCGCCGAAGGTCGGTCTCGCAGCGATCGATCCGCTGCAGGCGCTTGCCCTGCGCCTTCGCGCGAATCGGTTCGAGCAGCAGCCGGAGCACCTCGTCGAAGCGGCGAACGCCCTTGTCGTCGTCGAACTCGTCGTCGTCATCGTCGTACTCGTCGTCGTCGTCGTCATCGTCGTGCATGCGCGCAGTGAAACCCGGGGTCCGACACCGCCCAGCGACGTACTCCGCGGCTCAGAACCGCCGGTCCTGATCGATCCCGCGGACGGTCTGCGTCTGCGGCAGACCGCATTTCACGCACTCGCGGCGGAGCACCACGTCGATCCGGTCGGGCAGCTCGCGGCCCTCGTCGACCTCGCCGTAGAGGTGGATCCGCCGTTCGTCGATGACCTGCCACTTCGTCCACCGATGCCGGTGCCGGTCGGAGACCGCCCGGACCTTGGCGGGTACGACCTCCCGCGCGGCCGGCCTCATCGGGTCGACATGATCGCCACGACGGTCACACCGACGAGCACGATGAGGGCGAGGACCCCGACGGCTTCCAGCAGCGAGCCCATGCGCGCAGCAAAGCACGCGAGCCCGAGTTCCTCCAGAGCCTTCGCATCCGCGGCGCCCGCGGTGGGTGCCTCCTGTCCCTGCGGCTCAGTCGTGGGGGCTTTCCACGTCAGGTGCCGGCTTCACCGGCACCGAGAGCACGATCCGCGTCGCCCCGTCCTCCAGCGGGCCGTCGCCGGGCACCGGGGCGGGCGCAGGCAGCTCGCGCTGCACCTCCTGGATGAGCCGCGCCTCGTACGCCTCCGGATGGAATACCTCGTCGAGGAGCCCGGGAAGGGTGCCGGTCATCCGCGCCCACGGGTCATCGGCGCCGGATCGGCGGAGGCGGCGACGGTCGAGCGCGGACCAGACGCACGCGACCACGACGGTGCCACCGCCGAGGACGAGGAGCCACACCATGCCCGGATGGTAGTCACCGACGCGTGCCCACCGCGCCGCCCCGGGTCTACCGTCGCTCCATGGAGCAGCCCCGCCCGGCGGGCGCGCGGCCGCAGCGCGCAGCTGATCGCCGCGCTGTCGCTCGCGATCGACCTCGGGCTCGGCCTCCCGCTCGAGCACATGCTGCGGTCCTGCGTCATCGCGATGCGCCTCGCGGACCTCCTCGGCGCGGATGCGGAGACCCGCGAGACCGCCTACTACGGCGGCCTGCTCGCCTGGATCGGCTGCCATGCCGACTCGGAGGAGTTCGCCGACCTCCTCGGCGACGACGTCGCCTTCCGCGCCGAGTCCTACGAGGTCGACTGGCGGGGCCCGCCTTCGCCGCCCTGCTGATGCGCCACGTGGGCACCGAGCGCAGCCTGCCGCAGCACGCCGCCCGCCTCACCGGGTTCCTCACCCACGCCCGTGCCGAGATGCTCGCGCTCATCGACTCGCACTGCACCTCCGCCGGGCGGCTCGCCGAGCGCCTCGGCCTGCCGGACCCCGTCGTACGCGGCCTCGCCGCGACCTTCGAGCGCTGGGACGGCAGCGGCCTACCGACCGGCGCCCGCGGCGACGCGGTCCCGCTCGGGATGCGGATCGTGCACCTCGCGGACGTCGTCGAGGTGCACCTCGCGCACGGCGGCCCGGCCGCGGCGATCGAGGTCGCCCGCGCCCGCAGCGGCACCCAGTTCGATCCCGCGCTCGTCGAGGTGTTCTGCCGATCGGTCGACCGGCTGGTGCCGCCGGACGACGCCGGTCGGCCGGCACCCAGTCTGGCCCCTGACCACGACCAGCGGCTCACCGCAGACGAGCTCGCCGAGATGGTCACCGTGATGGGCGACTTGGTCGACCTCAAGTGCCCCTGGACCGCCGGCCACCTCCGGGCGGTCGCCGCCCTGGCATCCGCCGCGGGTGCGGCCCTCGGCCTGGACGCCGCGGAGTGCGCCGCGCTCGAGCGGGCGGGCCACGTGCTGGACCTCGGGCGGATGGGGGTGCCGAACCGCGTCTGGCGCAAGCCGG
>CAVYUH010000007.1:0-59749 GCA_963771645.1 uncultured Actinomycetota bacterium
CTCGGCGCCGTTCACCAGGCCTCGGCGACGAACTGCCGGTCGCCCGGGTACTCGTCCGCGATCCAGCGCCAGCGCCGGAAGACGTCGTGCACCACGTCGACGTCCCAGTGCGGGTTGTCCGTCCAGCGGTTCGTGGCGGAGGGCAGGACCCCGCCGTCGTCAGCGTCGGGCGGCCCAGGCGCCTTCGCGGCGCCGGCACCGCGTCGACGCGGATGTCGTCGCCACCCCGGTCGAACCAGAACCGAGCGCGTCGTCGAACGCGGCGAGCACCTCCTCGTTCGACCAGTCGAGGTCCGCCTGCTCGGGCGCGAAGCTGTGCAGGTACCACTGTCCGTCGCGCCCGTCGGCCTCCCGGATGCGGACCAGGCCGAGCCGCCGAACGCGCTGATCCAGTTGTTCGGCGGCAGCGCGCCGTCGGGTCCGCGGCCGTCTCTGAAGAGGTAGCGGCCGCGCTCCGGTGAGCCGGGCGGCGCGGCCAGCGCGGCCAGGAACCACGGGTGCCGGTCGGAGGTGTGGTTCGGCACCACGTCGGTGACGACCTTGAGGCCGACCGCGTGCGCCCGCTCGATCACCGCATCCGCGTCCCCGAGCGTGCCGAACCGCGGATCGATGCCCAGGTGGTCGCTGACGTCGTACCCTCCGTCGGCCATCGGCGACGGGTACCAGGGCGCGATCCAGATGCCGTCGACCCCGAGGTCGACGAGATGGGGCAGTCGCTCGAGCAGCCCCGCCAGGTCGCCCTCGCCGTCGCCGTTCCCGTCCGCGAAGCTCCGCGGATAGACCTCGTACATCGCCGCGGTGCGCCACCACTCCGAGCCGGCCACGTCCGGAATCCAACCACGCGAGGCAAGCGCTCGACGCGATGCGGCACCAGGTGCTACCGTCCCTCCACAACCGACTGGAAGTGCCAGTCGATCACGACGGAGTGAGTGGATGACCGGATCGCCGAACCGCCTGCGGGTGCTCAACGACCGGTCCGCGCTCGCGTTCATCTCAACGCCGGCGCCGTGACCCGGGCCGAGCTCGTCACGCTGACCGGCCTCTCCAAGCCCGGCGTGGCCGAGCTGCTCAGCCGACTCGAGGCCGCGGGCCTCGTCGAGAAGGCCGACCTGCGGCCGGGAACCGGGCCCGCCAAGCAGACCTGGCGTGTGCGTGCCGACGTCGGCTACGCCGCCGCCGTCGACGTCACCCTCGAGCGGATCCACGGCGGGCTGCACGCACTCGATGGCGCCATGGTCGCCGAGACCCAGATCGCGTGGTCGGGCGCGGACGTGCCCGGCGGCGTCGGCGAGGTCGTGGCGGCGCTGCTGCAGGAGGCCGGGCTCGAATCGGATGCGCTGCTCGGCGCCGTCGTCGGCGTGCCGGGTGCCGTGGATCCGCGCACCGGCGCCGTGCGCGGCGCCCCCGAGCTGCCCGCCCTCGCCGGCTACGACGTCGCAGCGGCCCTCGAGGCCGAGCTGGGCGTCGGCGTGCAGGTCGTGAACGACGTGAACCTCATGGCACTCGCCGCCATCGCCGACGGCGCGGCCGCCGACACCCGAAGCCTCGCCTTCGTCTGGATCGACGAGGGCCTGGGCGGCGCGATCGTGCGCGACGGCGAGCTCGTCACCGGCTTCACCGGGGGCGCCGGCGAGGTCGACCTGCTGCCCGTCGCGATGCCCGACGGCGCCTCGATGCGACTCGCCGACGCCCTCTCGCCCGCCGCGCTGGCCGACCTCGCCGCCGGCGCGGGCCTCCCCACGGCGGAATCGGCCCTCGACGCCGGCTCGCCCGTCGCCGTCGAGGTCGCCCGGCGGATCGCCGCCGGACTCGCCGCGATCGTCGCCGTCCTCGACCCCGAGCTCGTGCTGCTCGGCGGCCGCTACGGCGCACGCGCAGCCGACCGGCTGGCCGACGCCATCCGCTCGGCGCTCGCCGAGCTGCTCGAGACCGACCCGGCCGCGCTGCCCCGGCTGCGCCCCTACCCCGTCGGCCCCGACGCCGCCCTCACCGGCGCCGGCCGCATCGCTCTCGCCGAGGCGCGGCGCACCGCCTTCGCCACCGGTTCCCTTCCCGCATCCGCCGATCCCCTCAGGAGCAGTTCATGAAGCAGCGCGCCATCGTCGCCGTGCTCGCCGCCGCCGTCACCGTCCCGCTGACCCTCGCCGGCTGCACCGGCCTGGGGTCGAAGTCCGCGGGCCCGGCATCGGCGCCGACGAGCAGCCAGAAGGTCACCCTCACGGTCTGGAGCGCGTTCTCCGACCGGGAGCTGAAGGGCCTCGGCGAGGTGATGGACGGGTTCCACAAGCTGCACCCGAACATCACGATCAAGAACGTCGGCAACCAGGACGACGACAAGATCACCCAGTCGATCCGTGGCGGCACCGCCCCCGACGTCGCGATCTCGTTCAGCACCGACGACATCGGGCAGTACTGCGGCTCCGGCGCCTTCCAGGACCTCTCCGGCTACATCAGCCGCGACAAGGTCGACCTGACGAAGATCCCGCAGGCCACCCGCGACTACAGCTCCTTCAAGGGCAAGCGCTGCGCGATGCCGCTGCTCGCCGACGTCTACGGCCTGTACTACAACAAGGCGATGTTCCAGAAGGCGGGCATCGCGTCGCCGCCGAAGACCATGAGCGAGCTGGCCGCGGATGCCAAGAAGCTCACGCAGTACAACCCGGACGGCAGCATCAAGGTCGCCGGCTACGTGCCGACCCCGGGCTTCTACGAGAACACCGTGCAGGCCCTGTCGCCGCAGTTCGGCGCCGACTGGGAGGACGGGAGCGGCAAGTCCGCCGTCGCCACCAGCCAGGGCTGGAAGGACATGCTGCAGTGGCAGCGCGCCCAGATGAGCGCGATGGGCGTCGACAAGCTCGCGAAGTTCACCGCGAAGGCGGGCGAGGAGTACTCGGCCGACAACGCCTTCGAGACCGGCAAGGTCGCGATGATCATCGACGGCGAGTACCGCACCGCCTTCATCAAGGCCGAGCACCCCGGCCTCGACTACGCCACCGCGCCGTTCCCGGTCGCCGACCGCGACCCGAGCCGCTACGGCACCGCGTACACGACGGGCACGATCGTCGGCATCCCGAAGGGCGCGAAGAACGCCGGCGCCGCCTGGCAGCTCATCGACTACCTGTCGACGCAGACGAAGCCGCTCGTGCAGCTCGCGAACCTGCTCGGAAACGTGCCGTCCTCGACGGATGCGCTCGACTCGCCCGATCTGCAGCAGCCCGCCCAGTTCGACACCTTCCTGAAGCTCTACGGCGGCGGCAAGCTCGAGAACAACCCGCCATCGCCGAACGGCGGCGCCTACATCAAGGTGATGGAGGACTTCGACCTGAAGTACGCGAGCGGCGGCACGTCCGACCTCGCCGGCGGCCTCCAGTCGGCCGCGAAGCAGATCGACGCGTCGAACGCCCTCGGCCAGTGACGGTCCTCGAGCAGCGCCGGGGGGCGGTCCCGCCCGCCCTCCGGCCCGTTCCCCGGTATGGGCGCGCGAAGTGGCGCAACCGCCTCACGGTGCTCGCCTTCATGTCGCCGTGGCTCGTCGGTCTGACGGTCTTCTTCGTCTACCCGGCGATCGCGACGCTGTTCTACTCGTTCACGAACTTCGACCTGATCGACGACCCCACGTGGGCGGGGCTGAAGAACTACACGTTCATGCTGTCGTCCGATCCGCTGCTCTGGCAGTCGATCGGCAACACCGTCTGGCTCACGATCGCGATCACCGTCGGCCGCGTCGCGTTCGGGCTCATCGCCGCGGTCGTGCTCGTGCGGCTCCGCCGGGGAGCCGGCCTGTTCCGGACGCTCTTCTACATCCCGGCGCTCGCGCCGCCCGTGGCCGCGTCGCTCGCGTTCGTCTTCATCCTGAACCCGGCGACCGGGCCGGTGAACCAGTTCCTGCAGCTGTTCGGCATCCAGGGTCCGCTCTGGTTCAACGACCCGAACTTCGCGAAGCCGTCGCTCGCGGTGATGGGGCTCTGGACCTCCGGCACCGTGATCGTGATCTTCCTGGCGTCGCTGCTCGACGTGCCGGGCGAGCTGTACGAGGCCGCGAGCCTCGACGGCGCGAACGGCTGGCAGCAGTTCTGGCGGATCACCGTGCCCTCGATCTCGCCGGTGCTCACCTTCGCGATCGTGAACTCGATCATCATCGGCCTGCAGTACTTCACCGAGGCGGTCGTGGCCGGCGCGGTCGCGTCGGGCAGCAGCCAGGTGGCGGGCTCCAGCCAGAACATCGGCTACCCGGACAACTCGACGCTCACCTTCCCGATGTGGCTGTACGAGCAGGCGTTCCACCAGTTCCACATGGGCTACGCGTCGGCGATGGCGATCGTGCTGTTCCTCGTCTCCGGCGTCTTCACGGTCGTGCTCGTCCGGCGCCTCCGCAGCGCCGGCATCGGCGAGGAGGAGTGAGATGACCGCCGCAATCCAGATCCCCGTCCGCGCGCCGCGCACGAAGGACTACCGCCGCAGCCGCCTGCTCTCCTGGATCGGGCTGCACGTCGTCGCGGTCGCCTTCTCGATCGCGTTCCTCGCGCCGATCGTGTTCATCGTGCTCACAGCGTTGATGACCGACAAGCAGGCGCTCACCCAGGACCTGTGGCCGCGCACGTGGGAGTGGAGCAACTTCGCCGCGGTCTTCAAGGCGGCCCCGCTGCTGCAGTACTTCTTCAACTCGCTGCTCTACGCGGTGCTCTCGACCGTGCTCATGCTGCTCTCGAGCATCCCCGTTGCCTACGCGCTCTCGAAGCTGAAGTGGCGGGGCCGCGAGGTCATGTTCTACGGCGTCATCGTGACGATGCTGCTGCCGCCGCAGGTGATCGCGATCCCGATCTACGTCCTCTGGGCGCACCTCGGGCTCACCGGCACGCTGTGGCCGCTGATCGTGCCGAACCTGTTCGGCGACGCCTTCAGCATCTTCCTGATGCGCCAGTTCTTCATCACGATCCCGCAGTCGTACTCGGACTCCGCCCGCGTCGACGGGGCATCCGAGCTGCAGATCCTGCGGCGCGTGATCGTGCCGATGGGCAAGCCCGGCATCGCGGCCGCGGCGCTCTTCAGCTTCCTGAACGCGTGGAACGACTACTTCGGGCCGCTGCTCTACACGGGCGAGAACCAGGCGAACTGGACCCTGTCGGTCGGCCTCGCCTCGTTCCACAGCGTGCACCAGGTCGAGTGGAACCTCACGATGGCCGCGACGGTGCTCGTCATGCTGCCCGTCATCGTCCTGTTCTTCTTCGCGCAGAAGCAGTTCATCGAGGGCATCAAGTTCTCCGGAGTGAAGGGGTAGGGATGAAGGTCACGGTCGTCGGAGGAGGCTCCACCTACACGCCCGAGCTGGTCGACGGGTTCTCCCGCCTGCGCGACGTGCTGCCGATCGACGAGCTGTGGCTCGTGGATCCGGATCCCGAGCGCCTCCGCCTCGTCAGCGGCGTCTCCCGGCGGATGTTCGCCCGCGCCGGACACCCCGGCGTCGTGCACGACACGAGCGACGTGGTCGCGGGCGTCGCCGACGCCGACGTGGTGCTGCTGCAGCTGCGGGTCGGCGGCCAGGCCGCTCGGCACGGGGACGAGACGTTCCCGCACGAGGTCGGCTGCATCGGCCAGGAGACGACGGGCCCCGGCGGCTTCGCGAAGGCGCTCCGCACGGTCCCGGTCGTGCTCGACATCGCCGAGGCGGTGCGCCGCCACGCCGCCCCGGGCGCGTGGATCATCGACTTCACGAACCCCGTCGGCATCGTGACCCGCGCGCTGCTCGAGGCCGGGCACCGCGCCGTCGGGCTCTGCAACGTCGCGATCGGCTTCCAGCGCCGCTTCGCGCGGATGCTCGACGTCGCCCCCGAGGCCGTCTCGCTCGGGCACGTGGGCCTCAACCACCTCACCTGGGAGCGGTCCGTCACCGTGACGCGGGACGGCGCGAGCGAGGACGTGCTGCCGCGCCTGCTCGCCACCCGCCTGCCCGAGCTCGCCGAGGAGGTCGAGCTGCCAGGGGAGCTGCTCAGCCTTCAGGAGGCCATCCCCTCCTACTACCTGCGCTACTTCTACGCGCACGACGAGGTGCTCCGCGAGCAGCAGGGCGCCCCGACCCGCGCGGAGGCCGTGCTCGACGTCGAGCGCCGGCTGCTCGCTCAGTACGCGGATCCGTCGGTCGACACGAAGCCGGAGGAGCTCGCGCTGCGCGGGGGCGCCTTCTACTCCGAGGCCGCCGTGGACCTGATGGCCTCCCTCACCGGGAACCGCGGCGACACGCAGGTCGTGAACGTGCGCAACGACGGCACGCTCGGCTTCCTGCCCGACGACCACGTGATCGAGGTGCCGGCGGTCGTGACGGCGAACGGCCTCACGCCGGTCCCGGTCGCACCGCTCGCGCCCGAGATGCAGGGCCTCGTCGCCCACGTCGCCGAGTACGAGCGGCTCGCCCTCGACGCCGCGGTGGAGGGTGGACGCGACCGGGTGCTGCGCGCGCTGCTCGCGCATCCGCTCGTCGGCCAGTGGTCGAAGGCGGAGCGCCTCACGGACCTGCTGCTCGAGGCGAACGCGCGCCACCTCGCGTGGGCGAGGTGAGCGACCTGCAGGAGCTCGCGATCGCCGTCGACGGCGGGGGCTCGAAGACCGACGTCGTCGCTCTCGCGCCCGACGGGCGCGTGCTCGCGCACGCACGCGGCACCGGCTCGAACCCGCAGGCGACCGGGCTCGCGGCATCCGTCGGCCTCGTCGACGACCTCGTCACCGCCGTGCGCGCGGCGGCCGGCCCGCATCGGCTCGTCCGGATGGGGCTGTACCTCGCGGGTCTCGACCTGCCGGCGGAGCTCGTGGCCTTCCGCGAGGGGATCGCGGGCACGGCGTGGGCGACCGCGTTGCCGGAGTCGGCCGTGGTGCTCGACAACGACCTGTTCGCGCTGCTCGAGGCGGGCACCGACAGCCCCGACGCGGTCGCGGTCGTGTGCGGCACGGGGGTCAACGCGGTCGGCCGGGCCGCCGACGGCCGCACGGTGCGCTTCCCTGCGCTCGGCGCCATCTCCGGCGACTGGGGCGGCGGCGGCCAGCTCGGGATGCAGGCCCTGTCGCACGCCGCGCGGGCCGTCGACGGCCGGGGGCCGCGCTCGGTGCTCGAGCGCCTCGTGCCCGACGCGCTCGGTGTCAGCACCGTCATGGAGGTGATCGAGGGGCTGCACTTCGGCCGCATCGCCGAGCGCCGCATCGCAGGACTCTCGCCCCTGCTCTTCGCCGCGGCCCGTGCCGGGGAGGCGCCCGCGCTCGCGGACATCGCGCGGCAGGCCGACGAGATCGTCGCATTCGCGCGGACTGCCTTGGAGCGGCTGGACCTCACCGACGCCGCGGTGCCCGTCGTGCTCGGCGGCGGCGTGCTGGCGGCCGACGACCCGCTCCTGATGGGCGGGATCCGCGCCGGGCTCGCCCCGGTCGCACCGCGCGTGCGCCTCGAGCTCGTCACCGCGCCTCCCATCGTCGGGGCCGCTGCGCTCGTGCTCGCGGCGCTCGGCGCGGACGCCGTGGCCGTGGACCGCGCGCGGGAGGCGATCCGCACGTCGGGGCCGTCCGGCCGTCAGGTGGTGGACGCCGTGGCGGGTTGACCGGGGGAGGAGCGGACGACGATCGCCGCACCGGCGACCGCGGCGACCGCCACCGCCGCCAGCGCCATCCGGAGTCCGCTCTCGGAATAGGAATTCAGCGCCCAGATCACCGTCGCGACCGCGGGCCCCGCAGTGAATCCGATATTCCGGAGAAAGCTGATCGCGGCGCCCGTGGAACCCATGGAATCCGGCGTCGAATAGCTGAGGCCGATGGATGTCGCCGGTGTGTTCGCGAGCCCCTGCCCGAATCCGAGCACGGCCGCGACGAGCCCCAGCAGGATCGCCGCAGCGGCGGTGCCGATCAGGAGCGCGGCGAGCACGCCGACGCCGAAGAGCAGGAAGCCGACGGCGGAGATCCGCGCCTGGCGGTGCCGTGCCGTCAGGCGCGCGGCGAGCAGCGACCCGGCGACCGCGGCGACCGACACGAACAGCAGCGCCGCACCCGTGATGGTGGCCGTGAGTCCGAGCGCCCGCTGCGCGAGGAACGCGAGCAGGTACTGCACGGACAGGGTCGACGCGGCGAGGAGCGCCAGCGCGCTCGAGGCCCGCAGGAAGCCCGGGTGGCTGCCGAGCACCAGCACGGGCGAGGCCGGATGCGTGCGCCGCCATCCCCATCCGAGCGGCACCGCGAGCAGCGCGAGCAGGAACCAGCGGGCATCGTGCGTGCCCAGGGTGAGGGCGAGCAGCACCGCGGCGGCGGCGCCCCCGAGCAGCAGCGACTCGGATACGAACGCGAGGCCGGGCGGACGCAGCGGCGCCCCGCGGGTGAGCGCGAGAGCGAACACGACCATCGTCGCCCCGAGGATCGGCACGTTCACGAGGAAGATCCACGGCCATCCGGCGAGCTCGGTGACCAGGGCGCCGATCGGCGGCCCGGCGATGCCGCCGACTGCTCCGAGCGTGGAGACGATGGCCACGGTGCGCACCCGGCGCTCGGGCGCGACGGACTCGTAGGCGAGCGCCGGGCAGATCGCGAACAGGCCCGCGCCGAACGCGCCTTGGACGACGCGCGCCGCGATCAGGGCGCCGAGCGTCGGCGCGAGCGCAGCGCACACGCTGAAGACGGTGAACCCGCACACGAGCAGGAGCATCGCGGGCCGCCGACCGACGGTGTCGAGCCACCGGCCGGTCGGCAGCGCGAGCGCCGCGATCGGCAGCAGGTAGGCGATCGAGACCCACTGCACCGCCGCCGGCGTGACGTCGAACGCGGCCGCGAGGTGGGGCAGCACCACGTTGACCGCGCCGAGGTCGAAGCCGCCGACGGCGACGCAGACCGCGGCGGCCGCGACGACCCGGGCGCCTGCCCCGGCGCTGCGGGCCGGGCCGTTCAGGATGCGGGCGGAACGGGGATGCGCTGCCATTCCGGCTTGTGCTCGAACACGTAGCGGTAGTACTCGGCGAGCTGCAGGCCGGATGCGGCGGCCTCGTCGATCACCACGGTCACGTGGGGGTGGTGCTGCAGCACGGAGCCCGGACTGAGCGCGGTGACGGGCCCCTCGACGGTGCGCGCGACCGCGTCGGCCTTCGCCTCGCCCTGCGCGACGAGCAGGATCCGCTTCGCCTCGAGGATCGTGCCGAGCCCCTGCGTGAGGCAGTGGGTCGGCACGTCGCCGGGAGAGTCGAAGAACCGCGCGTTGTCGGCGCGGGTGCGCGGGGCGAGCGTCTTGATCCGCGTGCGCGACGCGAACGACGAGGTCGGCTCGTTGAAGCCGATGTGGCCGTTCGCGCCGAGGCCGAGGATCTGCAGGTCGATGCCGCCCGCCGCGCGGATCGCGGCCTCGTAGGCGGTGCAGGCCGCCGGGATGTCGGCGGCGCGGCCGTCGGGCACGTGCACGCGGGACCGGTCCATCCGCAGGGGCTCGACGACCTCGGTGCGGATCACGGAGGCGTAGCTCTGCGGGTGGTCCTCGGGGATGCCCACGTACTCGTCGAGCGCGAAGCCCGCGGCACGGCTGCAGTCGAGGTCGCCGGCAGCGACGAGGGCCGCGAGCTCGGCGTAGATGCCGAGCGGCGACGAGCCGGTCGCGAGGCCGAGCACCGCCTCCGGCGCCTTCCGGATCGTCTCGGCGAGCACGGCGGAACCGAATCGGGCGACGGCGCCGGAATCCGGCAGGATGACGATCTCCATGGCGTTCCGAATGCTATCGGAGCGCCGTTCCCGAATTGCTCGCAGCACGCGTCGCGGAGGTCGAATTCCGGCGCGCGACGGCGAATTCAGAAGATCGTCTCGATCAGCTCTCGGACCTCGGGTTCGGCGGCGTCGGCGGAATCGATCCCGGGCACCAGCCGCCATTTGTCGAGCGCCGTGCAGGGGTGCGAGATCCCCAGCCGGACGACCTCGCCGACCTCCAGGTCCGCGGCCCGTCCCGGATCCAGCCGGAGGAACGCGTGCTGGTCGTTCAGGGCCGTGACCCGCGCGCCGGCGAGCACCACAGCGTCGTCGACGCGGCCGCGGATCCGCTCCGGGATCGGGAGTCCCTCGTCGAACGGGGCGTCGCGGCGGCCGGCGTCGAGGATCGCGAGGTCGGGTTCGGGCCGGGAGAGCACGCGGCTCCAGAGGTGCAGCGCCGGCTGGAGGCGCGGGCCGGTGCCTGCGGCGCCGAACGGCGAGATGCCGGCGTAGAAGCCGCTGTCGTGCAGCTGGTAGGCGCCGGAGCGGAGAACGACGGTGCTGGTCGCCGTCGCCGGAGCGAGCATCTCTGCGACGAGGTCGAAGTAGGCGCTGCCGCCGGCGCTGATCACCGGCCGCCCGTCGATCCGGGGGGCGAGCTCGGCGGCGAGGTCGCGCATCAGCTCGAGGTAGCCGCGCACGGCGGCGAGCGATGCGGAGGAGCGGTCATGCGCGAGGGCGCCCTCGTAGCCCGCGACCCCCGCGAGGCGGAGCACGCCGCTGCCCTCGATCGCGGCGGCGACCTCTCGAGCGCTGTCGATCGAGCGCGCGCCGGTGCGGCCGCCCGCGCCGCCGAGCTCCACGAGCACGTCCACCGGCCGGCCGCCGCCCGCGGCACTGACCGTGTCGGCGAGGATCCGGACCGCCGCGACGCTGTCCGACCAGCAGAGGAACGAGAACCCGGGGTCGGCGTCGAGCTCGGCGCGGAGCCACCGGATCCCGACCGGGTCGAGCAGCTCGTTCGCGAGCAGGATCCGCTGCACGCCCACCTCACGCGCCACCTGCACCTGCCACGGCGTCGCGAGGGTGAGGCCCCAGGCGCCCGCGTCCAGCAGGCGCTGCCAGAGGGCCGGCGCCATGCTCGTCTTCCCGTGCGGCGCGAGCAGCAGCCCGTGCTCCGCCGCCCAGCCCGCCATGGTCGCGGTGTTCGCGTCGACCGCGCCGAGGTCGGCGGTGAGCAGCGGCGTCGGGAGGTCGCCGAGCGTCGGCCGTCCGCCGAGGAACGCGTCGGCGGTGCGGCCCCAGGCGCCGGGCGGCATCGACTTGTGCTCGGGGCCGAGGGTCAGGGGAGCGAAGGGCATGTGCCGATTCCAGCGCATCCGCGGCTCGATAGCGTGATGGCAGGACGATAGGGGATGCGGATGAGCGGCAAGCAGGCGATCTCGACGACGAAGGCGCCCGCGCCTGCGTTCTCGTTCAGCCAGGCGGTGCGGAAGGGCCCGATCGTGCAGGTCTCCGGCCAGGGGCCGGTCGACGCGGCGTCGGGGGAGTACCGGCACCAGGGCGACGTCGGGGCGCAGACCGGGCTCGTGCTCGCGAACATCGCGGCGATCCTCGAGGCCGCGGGTGCGTCGTTCGACGACGTGGTCATGCTGCGCGTCTACCTGACCGATCGCGCCCTCTTCCCCGCGATGAACGAGGCGTACGCGGCGTTCGTCGCGGAGCACACGCCGAGCGGTGTGCTGCCGGCCCGGACGACGGTGTTCCCCGGCCTGCCGCACCCCGACATGCTCGTGGAGATCGACGCCCTGGCGGTCGTCGCCGACTGACCCGCCCCGGGGGTTGCCACTCGTGGTGACTTCTCGCGCCGGCAAGTCGCCACGAGGGGCCACGCCTGCATGGGTGGGTCGGCGAGTGCGACGCGTGAGCCGGGAGCCCCCGCCGGCCGCCAGGGGATGTCGGAGGGGTGCGATGAGGTGAACACATGTTCGGACCTCGCCTCTCCACGAGGAGTCGGACGCCGTCTCTACCCGAGTGCGGGCCCGTCGACGTGCGTCATATCGGTCCTGAGGTGGAGCTCGAGGCGACCTGGTTCGTCGTCGATCCGGTCGAGGAGGCGTTCCGCGTCCTGGTGCGAGCCGACCGCGCTCAGCGGCGTACGGAGGCGGGTCGCGCAGAGGCGCTCGTCGCTGCGTACGACCTCGCCGTCGAGGACGCCGCGGCGCGGCTCACGTCGACCACGAGCCGTAGCGGCCCCATCGCGCGGTCGTTCCTGAAGCAGGCCGCGTCGGCCTTGACGATGACCGAGGGCGCCGTGGGCCACGTCCTCGACATCACCGTCGAGGCCGCCCGCGCGATGCCGAGCACCTGGTCCGTCTTCGCCGATGGCGACGCGCCCTGGCGAGCGATCGACACGGTCACCCGGGAGACCGTCGGCATCCCTGAGGACCGGATGGTCGAGTGGGACTTCGCGGTCGCCCGCATCGTCCGCACCTGCCACGCCGCGCGGCTGAAGGACGGCTGCGCCGTGCCCGCGAGCGGATGCTCATCGACACCGCGGCGACGAGGAAGCGGCACGCGGAGGCGAACCGGCGCGTCGTGCTCGAGCCGACCGCCGACGGGATGGCGGACACCCTCATCCACGGACCCGCGCCCGAGTGGACGGCGATCGATCACGCGCTGACGCAGTCCGCGGTCCTCGCGAAGGGCAAGGACGGCGAGGACCGCTCGATCGGGCAGCTGCGACACGACATCCTCCTCGACATCATCACCGAGGGGCTCAAGACGAACGCGCTGCCCCAACCGGCGACGAAGGTCCAGCAGTGCACGGGCGTGGTCGTCCAGCTGATCCTGACCGTGCCGGTGCTCACCCTGCTCGGCCACGGCTCCGCCCCGGCGATGATCGAGGGATACGGGCCGATCGACGTCGACACCGCCCGGCGGCTCGCGGCCGACGCACCCACCTTCGCGCGGGTGCTCACCGACCCGGTGAGCGGCGTGCGACTCGACATGGATCGCGCCACCTACCGAGCCCCGGCGGACCTGAAGCGGTGGGTGCGGTTGCGCGATCAGGAATGCCGCGATCCCGGCTGCCGTAGGCCGGCTCACCGGACCGACATCGACCATGTCCAGGAGTGGCAGCACCAGGGCGGCACCGCCGCCGTGAACCTGGTGTCGGTGTGCCGGGCGATGCACGTGCTGAAGTCGAAGGGGCTCCGGCAGGAGCACATCGATCCGGACGACTCCGTCACCTGGACCTCACCGTGGGGCCACACGATGCACGACCCGCCGCTCGAACGCGGCGATCCGGCCCCGGCCTTCCTGCTCGAACCGGCCGCCGAAGACGACTGCCCGTTCTGAGCAGAACAGCCGGGCCCACCCTGGGGGTTGCCACTCGTGGTGACTTCTGGGCCCGGAAGTCACCACGAGTGGCAACCCCTGCTCTGCCACCGGCGTGAGCGGCCCGTGAGGATTCCCGCGGGGGCCGTAAGGGATCCGTGAGCGCTGCGCATCTCGCGTCCTTCCTCGGCTTCGCTCGAGTCGTGCCTGCGGATCCGTGGGCTGACGCGAAGGAGTCCGGCGTGCTGGATGTGCTCTGCGTCGCGGGCGTGCTCGCCCTCGGCGCGATCGTCGCCCTCGTCGGACGGGCGGTGGAGCGGCTGTGATCGTGCTCGACGTCGCCGCGGTCGTGCTCGCCGTCGCCGCCATCGGCTACCTCGTCGTCGCCCTCGTGCGGCCGGAGCGCTTCTGATGCAGGGCTGGCTCCTCGTCGCCGAGGTGGCGACGCTGGTCGTCCTGCTCGCGCTCTGCTCCCGCCCGCTCGGCGACCACATGGCGCGCACCTACACGACCGCCGAGGACACGCGCGTCGAGCGCGGCCTCTACCGCGTCCTCGGCGTCGACCCCGAGGCCGAGCAGAGCTGGCGCAACTACCTGCGCTCGGTGATCGTCTTCTCGGTCGTCGGCGTGCTCGCGCTCTACCTGCTGCAGCGGATCCAGGCGGTGCTGCCGTACTCGCTGGGCCTGCCCGCGGTGCCGGAGGGGCTCTCGTTCAACACGGCCATCTCGTTCGTGACGAACACGAACTGGCAGTCGTACTCGCCCGAGACGACGCTCGGCTACACCGTGCAGCTCGCCGGGCTGGCGGTGCAGAACTTCGCCTCGGCGGCGGTCGGCCTCGCCGTGGCGATCGCCCTCGTCCGTGGGCTCGCGGCCCGCCGCTCGTCGACGATCGGCAACTTCTGGGTCGACCTCGTCCGCGGGGTGCTGCGCATCCTGCTGCCGCTGTCGGTGGTCGCGGCGGTCGTGCTGATCGCCGGCGGCGTGATCCAGGACTTCTCCGGGTTCCGGACCGTGCACACCCTCACCGGCGGCAGCGCCGTCGTGCCGGGCGGCCCGGTCGCCTCGCAGGAGGCGATCAAGGAGCTCGGCACGAACGGCGGGGGGTTCTTCAACGCGAACTCCGCGCATCCGTTCGAGAACCCGACCGGGTGGACGAACCTGTTCGAGATCTTCCTGCTCCTCGTGATCCCGTTCAGCCTGCCCCGCACCTTCGGCACGATGGTCGGCGACCGGCGGCAGGGCAGGGCGGTGCTCGGCGTGATGGCGACGCTCTTCGCCGTGTCGCTCACCGCGATGGCGCTGCTCGAGTCCGCCGGCGGCGGCACGGCCGTGCGGGCCGCGGGCGCGGCGATGGAGGGCAAGGAGACACGGTTCGGCGTCCTCACGTCCACCCTGTTCGCGACCTCCACGACGCTCACCTCGACCGGCGCGGTCGACGCGGCGCACGACAGCCTCACGCCGCTCGGGGGCCTGATGGCGATGGTGAACATGATGCTCGGCGAGCTCGCACCGGGCGGCGTCGGCTCCGGGCTCTACGGGCTGCTCGTCATCGCGATCGTCGCGGTGTTCCTCGCCGGCCTCATGATCGGGCGCACCCCGAGCTACCTCGGCAAGCAGGTCGGCGCCCGCGAGGTGAAGCTCGCGAGCCTCTACATCCTCACGACGCCGGTGCTCGTGCTGACCGGCCTCGGCCTCTCGTTCGGGATCCCGGCCCTCACGGCCTCGCTCACCGGCACCTCGATCCTGAACCCCGGCGTGCACGGCTTCTCCGAGGTGCTCTACGCCTTCACCTCGGCGGGCAACAACAACGGCTCCGCGTTCGGCGGCCTCACCGCGAACACGCCCTGGCTGAACGTGTCCCTCGGCGCCGTGATGTTCCTCGGCCGCCTGCTGCCGATCGTGTTCGTGCTCGCCCTCGCCGGGTCCTTCGCCGCGCAGGCGCCCCGGCCGGCGGGCGAGGGCAGCCTGCCGACCCATACGCCGCAGTTCGTCGTCGTCGTGCTCGGCACCGTCGTGCTCGTCTCCGCGCTCACCTACTTCCCGGTCCTCGCACTCGGGCCGCTCGCCGAAGGGCTCCACGCATGACCACCAGCACCATCGAACGGGCGCAGAGCGGCGCGTTCAGCGCCGGCCAGCTCGTCCGCGGCCTCCCCGACGCGGTTCGCAAGCTCGACCCCCGCGAGCTCTGGCACAACCCGGTCATGCTCCTCGTCGAGGTCGGCGCCGCCTTCACGACCGTCCTCGCAGTCTGCCTGCCGTTCCTCGGCGGCACAGGCGAGCTGTTCACCTGGTCGATCGCGATCTGGCTCTGGCTGACGACGCTCTTCGCGACGCTCGCCGAGTCGGTCGCCGAGGGCCGCGGCAAGGCGCAGGCCGCGTCGCTCCGCGCCACGCGCAGCACGACGATCGCCCACTGGGTCGTGGTCTACGACGAGCGGACGGATCCGGATGCGCTCCGCGGCGAGCTCGAGGAGGTCCCGTCGGCCGACCTGAAGCTCGGCGACGTGGTCGTCGTCTCCGCGGGCGAGCTGATCCCGGGCGACGGCGACGTGATCGCCGGCATCGCCTCCGTCGACGAGTCGGCGATCACGGGGGAGTCGGCCCCGGTGGTCCGCGAGTCCGGCGGCGACCGCAGCGCCGTCACCGGCGGCACGCGGGTGCTGTCCGACCGCGTCGTCGTGCGGATCACGAGCCGTCCCGGCGAGACGTTCGTCGACCGGATGATCCGCCTGGTCGAAGGCGCCGTGCGGCAGAAGACGCCGAACGAGATCGCCCTCGACGTGCTGCTCGCGAGCCTCACGATCGTGTTCCTCGTCGTGGTGCTCGTGCTCGGCCCGGTCGCCGGGTTCGCGGACGCGGCGCCCTCCATCACGGTGCTGATCGCCCTGCTGGTGTGCCTCATCCCCACGACAATCGGCGCGCTGCTCTCGGCGATCGGGATCGCCGGGATGGACCGGCTCGTGCAGCGGAACGTGCTCGCGATGTCGGGCAGGGCGGTCGAAGCGGCGGGCGACGTGACCACGCTGCTGCTCGACAAGACCGGCACCATCACGTACGGCAACCGCCGCGCCACCGAGTTCCTGCCGCTGCCAGGGGTGCGGCAGGACGAGCTGGTGCGGGCCGCAGCCCTCGCCTCGCTCGCCGACTCCACGCCGGAGGGCCGATCGGTCGTCGACCTCGCCGGCACCCTCGGCTTCAGCGGCGAGGAGGCCGACGGGGAGGTGGTCCCGTTCACCGCCCAGACGCGGATGAGCGGCCTCGACCTGCCGGACGGCGCGAGCATCCGCAAGGGCGCGGCGAGCGCCGTCGCGGCGTGGGCGGCCGGTGTGCCTGCGCTCGCGAGCAGGTCCCTGACGGCGGAGGTCGAGCGCATCTCGGCGCAGGGCGGCACCCCGCTGGCGGTCGCCGTGCGGGGTGCGGACGGTCAGCACCGGCTGCTCGGGACCATCCATCTGAAGGACGTCGTGAAGACCGGCCTGAAGGAGCGGTTCGCCGCGCTGCGCGCGATGGGCATCCGCACGGTGATGGTCACCGGCGACAACGCGATCACCGCGCGGGTGATCGCGGCCGAGGCCGGGGTCGACGACGTGCTCGCCGAGGCGACGCCGGAGGACAAGCTCGCGCTCATCCGCCGGGAGCAGGAGGGCGGGCGGCTCGTCGCGATGACCGGCGACGGCACGAACGACGCACCCGCGCTCGCGCAGGCCGACGTCGGCGTGGCCATGAACACGGGCACGTCGGCGGCGAAGGAGGCCGGCAACATGGTCGACCTCGACTCCGACCCGACGAAGCTCATCGAGGTCGTCACCATCGGCAAGCAGCTGCTCATCACCCGCGGGGCGCTCACCACGTTCTCGATCGCGAACGACGTGGCGAAGTACTTCGCGATCCTCCCGGCGATGTTCGTCGGCGTCTTCCCGGGCCTCGAGGCCCTCGACGTGATGCGCCTGCACTCGCCCGACTCCGCGATCCTCTCCGCCGTCATCTTCAACGCGCTCGTGATCGTGGCCCTCATCCCGCTCGCGCTCCGCGGCGTGCGGTTCCGCGCCTCGGGGGCGTCCCGGCTGCTCACCACCAACCTGCTCGTCTACGGGCTCGGCGGCGTGATCGCGCCGTTCATCGGGATCAAGCTCATCGACCTCGTCGTCGGCCTGCTCCCCGGCCTCTGAACGCCAGAAAGGACCTCGGATGACCGCCGTCGTGCCCCGCGGATCCGCCCGTCAGGTGTGGGTCGCCCTCCGCGTGCTGCTCGCCCTCACCGCGCTGACCGTGCTCTACACGCTGCTGATCACCGCGGTCGGGCAGCTCGCGCTGCCCGCCGCCGCGAACGGATCCCTGCTCACCGCCGGTGGCCGGACCATCGGCTCCAGCCTGATCGGGCAGTCGTTCACGACCGCGAAGGGCGCGATCCTGCCGCAGTGGTTCCAGTCGCGCCCGTCGGCCGCGGGGGCCGGCTACGACGCCACCGCGTCCAGCCCGAGCAACCTCGGCCCGAACAACCCGGGTCTCGTCCGCACGATCGAGGAGCGGCGGGCGGCGCTCGCCAAGGCCTTCGGGATGTCGCCCGCCGCGATCCCGCCGGACGCCGTCACTGCGAGCGGCTCCGGGCTCGACCCCGACGTCTCGCCGGCCTACGCCCGGCTCCAAGCGGCGGCCGTCGCGCGGGCTCGGCACCTGCCCGCCGCGACCGTGCAGGCGCTCGTCGAGCGGTTCGTGCAACCGCCCGACCTCGGCTACCTCGGTGCGCCCACCGTGAACGTGCTCCCGCTGAACGCCGCACTGGCGAAGATGGACCCTGCCGGGAACGGATGACCGTGCGCGGGACCGCAGGAGGCTGCTGATGGCACGAGGACGGCTGCGGGTCTTCCTCGGCGCCGCGCCCGGCGTCGGGAAGACCTTCGCCATGCTCGAGGAGGGCCACCGGCTCGCCGGGCTCGGCCGCGACGTCGTCGTCGCCGTCGTCGCGACCCACGACCGCGCGGCGACCGCCGCGCTCCTGCCCGGCCTCGAGCAGGTGCCGCAGCAATCGGTGGAGTACCGCGGCGTGACGCTGCCCGAGATGGACCTCGCCGCCGTGCTGGCCCGCCGTCCGGACGTCGCCCTCGTCGACGAGCTCGCGCACACCAACGCCCCGGGCAGCGCGCACCCGAAGCGCTGGCAGGACGTGCATGCCCTGCTCGACGTGGGGATCTCGGTGCTCTCGACCGTGAACATCCAGCACATCGAGTCGCTCAACGACGTGGTCGAGCAGATCACCGGCATCGCGCAGCACGAGACGATCCCCGATGCCGTGCTGCGCGGCGCCGACCGCACCGAGCTCGTCGACCTCACGCCGCAGGGGCTCCGCGACCGGCTGGCCGACGGGCAGGTGTACCCGGCCGACCGGATCGACGCGGCCCTGTCGAACTACTTCCGACTCGGCAACCTGACCGCGCTGCGCGAGCTCGCGCTGCTCTGGCTCGCGGGCGAGGTCGACACCGCGCTGAACGAGTACCGCGCCGACCACGGGATCTCCGACCGCTGGGAGGCCCGCGAGCGGGTCGTCGTCGCCCTGACCGGCGGCCCGGAGGGCGAGACGCTGCTGCGACGCGGCGCCCGGATCGCGGCGCGCTCCGCCGGCGGCGCGGTGCTCGCCGTGCACGTGGCGAGCGAGGACGGGCTGCGGGAGGCGGATCCGCAGGCCCTCGTGCAGCAGCGGGCGCTCGTCGAGCAGCTCGGCGGCAGCTACCACCAGATCGTCGGCCCCGACATCCCGGATGCGCTCGTCACGTTCGCGAGGGGCGTGAACGCCACGCAGCTCGTGATCGGCGTCTCCCGCCGCAGCCGCCTGCTCGCGTTCCTCACCGGCCCGGGCATCGGCGCGCGGATCATCCGCCTCTCGGGCGACATCGACGTGCACATCGTCACCCACGACGCGGCCGGCCGCGAACGGCTCGCGCTGCCGGCGGGACGCGGCGCGCTCACGCTCCGCCGCCGCCTGCTCGGCTTCGCCCTGGCGATCATCGGCGGCCCGCTGCTCAGCCTGCTGCTGGTCGCCCTGCGCACGAACGACTCGCTGACCGCGGACGTGCTCGCCTACCAGCTGCTCGTCGTGCTGGTCGCGCTCGTCGGCGGCGCCCTGCCCGCGCTGTTCGCCGCGGTGCTCTCCGGGGTGACCCTCGACTTCCTCTTCGTCGCCCCGCTCCTCCAGGTCACGATCGCGCGACCGGTGCATCTGGTCGCCCTGCTGCTCTATGTCGCGAACGCGCTCCTCGTCAGCTTCGTCGTCGACCAGGCGGCTCGCCGCACCCGCGCCGCGCGACGCTCGGCCGCGGAGTCGGAGCTGCTCGCGAGCATCGCCGGCGGCGTCATCCGCGGCCAGGACGCGCTGCAGGCGCTCGTCACCCGCACCCGTGAGGCCTTCCGCCTGGCCGGCGCACGGCTGCGCACCGGTGACCGAACGGTCGCCGAGGACGGGCGGATGGAGGGCGACGCCGTCATCGTCCCGGTCGGGCGAGCGCGCCGAGCTCGAGCTGTTCGGCCCCGAGCCGTCGGCGGCGGACCGCCGCGTGCTCGGCGTCGTCGTGGCGCAGATCGACGCGGCCCTCGAGCAGGCCGCGCTGCTGCTGCGCGCACGGGAGCTGCAGCCGCTCGAGGAGACCGACCGGGTGCGCAGCGCCTTGCTCGCCGCGGTCGGCCACGACCTCCGTCGGCCGCTCGCTGTCGCCACCGCGGCCGTCACCGGGCTGCGCTCGCCGGCGGCGCGCCTCTCCGACAGCGACCGGGCCGAGCTGCTCGCGAGCGCGGAGCGGGCCCTCGGCGACCTCGACGCGCTCATCACGAACCTGCTCGACGTGAGCCGCGTGCAGGCCGGAGCGCTCGCCGTGTCCCTGCGGCCGGTGGACACGGAGGATCTGCTGCCGGCCGTGCTGGAGGAGCTGCACCTGCCGCCGGGCGCGGTGGAGCTCGCGATCCCGGCCGACCTGCCGCCGATCCGCGCCGACGCGATCCTGCTGCAGCGGGCGATCGTGAACGTCGTGGCCAACGCGCTGCGCTTCTCGCCGCCGGGGTCGCCGCCCCGCCTGAGCGCCTCCGCCTTCGGCGACCGGGTCGAGATCCGCATCGCGGACCGGGGCCCCGGCGTGCCGGCGGAGCAGCGCGCGGCGCTGTTCCAGGCGTTCCAGCGCAGCGGCGACACCGACAACTCGACGGGGATCGGCCTCGGCCTCGCCCTGTCGCAGGGGTTCGTGGAGGGCATGGGCGGCACGCTCGAGGCCGAGGACACCCCCGGAGGCGGCTTGACGATGGTGCTGACGCTGCCGCTCGCGGCCCCGGATGCCCCCGTCGCGCAGCCCGCGGCGGTCCCAGCGTGAAGATCCTGGTCGCCGACGACGATCCGCAGATCCTCGCGGCGCTGCGCATCCTGCTGCACGCCCACGGCTACGAGGTCGTGCTCGCCCGCACCGGCACGGCCGCCCTCGATGCCGCCGCACACGAGCACCCCGACCTCGTGCTGCTCGACCTCGGCATGCCGGGGCTCTCCGGCGTGCAGGTGATCCGCGCGATCCGCGGCTGGAGCACCGTCCCGATCCTCGTCGTCTCCGGGCGCACCGAGTCGTACGACAAGGTCGCCGCGCTCGACGAGGGCGCGGACGACTACGTGACGAAGCCGTTCCTCGCGGATGAGCTCGCCGCCCGGATCCGCGCGCTGACCAGGCGGAACGTCCCCGGCGCCGAGGAGCCCGTCGTGCGCTTCGGCGACGTGGAGGTGGACCTCGCGCGGCATCGCGTCACCCGGTCGACGGGCGGCCCGGAGACCGCCGTGCGCCTCACGCCGACCGAGTGGGCGTTCCTCGAGGTGCTCGTGCGCAACCCCGACCGGCTCGTCACCCGGCAGTACCTGCTCGACCACGTGTGGGGGCCGGGGCACGCGAACGACAGCGGGTACCTCCGGCTCTACATGGCGCAGCTGCGCAAGAAGCTCGAGCGGGAGCCTGCCGAGCCGGTGCACCTGCTGACGGATCCGGGCCTCGGCTACCGCTTCGTGCCGGGCGATCGACTCTGACCCTCCCGAGCGCCACGCGCGGTATCCGTGGCGTCGCGCGGTAGGCATGCATACCGCGCGACGCAACAAGTACCGCGCCACGTGGGGCTCAGACGCGGAGTGACGACATCCCGCCGTCGACGGGCAGCACCGCTGCCGTGGTCGACCCCGCGGCGGGCGATGCGAGGTACGCGATCGCGTGGGCGATCTCGTCGGCGGTGACGAGGCGGCCGATCGGCTGCCGGGCGCGCAGCGCCGCGGCGGCCTGCTCGCGGTCCTCGGCGGCGTCGAGCAGCCGGCCCACCCACGGGGTGTCGGCGGTGCCCGGGGCGACCGCGTTCACGCGGATGCCCTCCCGCACGTGGTCCGCGGCCATCGCGACGGTCAGCGCCGCGACCGCTCCCTTCGTCGCGCTGTAGAGCGCCCGGTTCGGCAGGCCGACGAGCGCCGCACCTGAGCACGTGTTCACGATCGCGGCGTGCTCGGAGGCGCGCAGCGCCGGGAGCGCCGCCCGGGTCACCCGCGCGATCGCGACGACGTTCACGTCGAGCACCCGGTGCCACTCGGCGTCGTCGTTCGCGTCGATCGCCCCCGCGGCGCCGATGCCCGCGTTGTTCACGAGCACGTCGAGGCCGCCGAGCGCCTCCACTGCCTCCGCGACCGCGGAGACCACCTGCTCCGCGTCCGTCACGTCGCACACGATGGCGACGGTGCCGTCCGGCGCCCCGTCCGTGCGGAGGTCGAGCACCGCCACCCGGGCGCCGCGCGCGAGCAGCGTGCGGGCGGTCGCGGCGCCGATGCCGCTCGAACCGCCGGTGACGATCGCCTTCAGACCCTCGAACTCCATGTGCCGTCCTTCCGTCTGGCCCGATCCTGCCAGGCGCCGCCGCGGTCGATCCTGCGGCACCTCTTGCCGAATCGCTACCGATTCGTGACCGAACCACCGGGAAGGCTGCAGGCGGCGGTGGGATCGTGCTGATCTCCTGGTCACCCACGAGTTCACGGGAAGGAGGTGGGACGGATGACGAATCCCGCGACCGGACCGCATCTCCGATCCGGTGCCTGGGCGTCGCTCGCGCTCGCGGCCGGCTTCGTGGTCGCGGTGATCGCCGCGATCCTCACGATCGGCCCGTGACCGACGACGGCCTGACGGTCGCGGTGCTCGGCGCCGGCGTCGTCGGCCGCACCCTCGCCGCCGGCTGGTCCCGCGCGGGCCACCGCATCGTGCTCGGCACCAGGGATCCCGGGGTCCGCGCGGATCCGCGAGGCCCTCGGCGACCTGGACCACGCGACCGCGGCCACGCACGCGGACGCGGTGGCGCAGGCCGAGATCGTGGTGCTCACGCTTCCCGGCGACCAGGTGCCCGACCTGCTCGACGGCCTCGGCGACGCGCTGCGCGGCCTGCCGGTGGTCGACGCCACCAATCGGATGGGCGCCGCCGAGCCGAGCGCGATCGCCGCGCTCCGCGTCGCGGGCGCGCTGCCGTACCGCGCCTACAACACGGTCGGCGTGGAGCAGATGGCCGAGCCAGCCTTCGGCGGCGTCCCGAGCGACCTGTTCTTCGCCGGTCCCGCTCGGCATCGCTCGCTCGTGGAGCGGCTCATCCGTGACACCGGCTTCCGTCCCGCCTTCGCCGGCGAGGACGACGGCGCCTACGCGGCGGTCGACGCGGTCGGGCGGCTGTGGCTGCAGCTCGTCTTCCGTGCCGGCTACGGCCGGCGGCTCGGCTTCCGGCTCCTCACCGAGGAGGACGACCGGAGGGACTGATCTCCACCCGGCCTCCACCCGGGGACGGTGGTGGCGCGTGTGGCCGGTCGCGAGGCTCGTTCCATGACCTTCACCACCCTCGCCGACATCGTCCTCGGCCTCGGCCTCGTCGTCCTGCTGTGCGTCCGTCAGCTGCGCTGGACGGCCCTCCGCCCCGCGCAGCTGTGGCGGCTCCCGGTCGTCCTCGGCGCCATCGGCGCCGTCTCGCTGCTCAGCAGCGGCGGACGGACGCTCTCCGCGACTGTCCTCGCGCTGCTCGTCGTCGAGCTCGCCCTGGCGCTCGGCACGGGCGCCGCGATGGGGCGCATCACCGTGCTCCGTCCGCTCCGCGGGACGGTTCCGCCGCTGCGCGCCGGCGAGGCGGTGCCCACGCTCGAGTGCCGCACCGGCTGGCTGGGCGTCGCGCTCTGGGCCGTGCTCGTCGTGACGCGGGTCGGGATGGGGATCGCTGCGGCCCACCTCGGGGCGGCGGCCCTCGAGTCGACGGGGGTGGTCCTGCTCACCATCGCCGCGAACCGGGTCGCGCGCGCCGCGGTGATCCAGGCCCGGCTCGGCACCACAGCGGCCGCGATGGCGGGACGATGAACCCGTGAGCGACCTCCCGCTGCCCGCCCGGCCGGTCCTCGGCCGGGCGCTCAGCGCCTTCGGGGCCCTCGTCATCGCCGCGATCCTGCTCGGCCGCGCCGGCACGGATCCCCGCTGGGCCACCGTCGCGGGCGTGACCGCCGCCGCGCTCTGGCTCGTCTGCGCGCTGCTCACGGAGCGCAAGCCGGGCCGCCTGCGGTTCGGGCTGCTCATCGCGACGGTGCTGATCAGCGCGCCGACGGCGGCTCCGACCGAGGTGACGGGGCTGGTCCCCGCGCTCGTCGCGATCATCGCCGTGGTCGCCCTGCCTCGCCGCTCCGTGCTCCTCGTGGTGGCCCTGCCGCTTGCGGCGGTCGCGCTCGTCGCGGTCGGTTCCCTGCTCGGCGGGGGCACCGCGGGCAGCCTGCTCGGCTCGATCGTCGCGGTCGCCCTCGCACTGGTCGTGGGGATCAGCCGCGCCCAGTCGCGGCGGGCGGAGGAGCAGGCGCTCCGGCTGCTCGAGCAGCAGGTCGTCGTCGAGCAGGAGCGGGCGAGGTCGGCTGCGCTCGGCGAGCGCTCCCGCATCGCGCGCGACCTGCACGACGTGCTCGCGCACAGCCTCGGCGGCCTCGTGATCCAGCTCGACGCCGTCGACGCGCTCCTCGAGGCGGACCGGACGGAGGATGCGGCGGTCCGGGTGCGCGCCGCGCGGTCCCTCGCCGCCGACGGACTCGACGAGGCCCGGCGCGCGGTCGACGCCCTCCGTGAGCCCGACGAGGCCGCCGACCTGTCCCGCGTCGTCACCGAGCTCCTCGGCGTGCACCGCTCGCTCGGGGCGGCTGGTGACCTCGAGATCCGCGGCGACGCCGGCCCGCTCGCACCCGAGGCGGCGGGCGCGCTCCGCCGCGCAACGCAGGAGGTGCTGAGCAACGCCCGCCGCCACGCGCCGGGCCGGCCCACGTCGCTCGTCCTCACCTGGGAGGAGGATGCGGTCGTGCTGTCCGCGACGACCCCGCTCGCCGACGGCCGGCCCATGGGCGGCGGTTCCGGGCGGGGCCTGCTCGGGATGCGCGAGCGTCTGCGGTCCGTGGGTGGCGAGGCGACCTGGGGCGCAACGGATCGGGGCTTCTCGGTCGACGCGCGGGTGCCGCGGTGAGCGCCGTCCGCATCGTCGTCGCCGACGACCAGGCGATCGTGCGAGACGGCCTCGTGACCGTCCTCGGCCTCGAGCCCGACATCGAGGTCGTGGGAGAGGCGGCGGACGGCGCGGCGGCCGTGCGGCTCGCCCTCGAGCTGCGGCCCGATGTCGTGCTCATGGACCTGCGGATGCCCGTGGTCGACGGCGCGACCGCCACCGCCCGCATCCTCGCCGCGGCTCCCGCGATCGCGGTGCTCGTGCTCACCACCTACGCCGACGACGCGTCGATCGGCGGTGCCCTGCGCGCCGGCGCGCGTGGCTACCTGACCAAGGACGCGGGCCGGGTGCAGCTCGTGGCCGCGGTGCGGGCGGCAGCGGCCGGCCAGGTGACCTTCGCGCCGGAGGTGGGGGAGCGGCTCGTCCGCGGCTTCGCCCCCAGCCGGCCTGCATCGCCCGGCGCGCTCCGCGCCCGCTTCCCGTCGCTGACGCCGCGGGAGGCGGAGATCCTCGGCCTCGTGGCCGCCGGCCGCAGCAACACGGAGATCGCCGCCGGGCTCCACCTCGGCGGCTCCACGGTGAAGAGCCACATCAACGCGCTCTTCGCCAAGCTGCAGGTGCGTGACCGTGCCCAGGCCATCGCGCTCGCGCTCGGCTCCGATCAGCCGGACTGACCGCCGACCAGCAGCGTCGCGAGGCTGAGCAGGCCGGCCGCGATCGGCCACGCACCGAGCGCCAGCACGAGCCCGACCACCGCCCGCCGGCGGAGCCGGGTGCGGGTCACGGCGACGGCGAACGCGGCCACGGCGCCGCCGAGCGCCGCGACGCTCAGCACCCCGATCCCGACCGCGTTCATGGACACGACCTGGGCGGTGTGGTCGGCGCCCTGCACGGCTGCGGTGATCAGGGCGGTCACGACCGCGACGATCCCGAGCACGAGCGCCGTCGTGTCCGCGGCGGGGCGGGGCCTCACGCCGGATCGGCGAGCGAGTCGTCCGGGAACCCGAGCACCGGGTGGTACTCGGCGACGAACACGCCCGCCGCGACCGCCGGATCGGTCTCGACGACGCGCCTCGTCTCCGCCTCGTCGAGCGCGAAGACGCCGATCCCGGCCGCGCCCGAGTCGTCGGCGACTCGCACGACGACGCGAAGCATCCCGGCCGCACGGAGCCGCATGTTCCGGATGCCGTGCGGCAGCACGAGGGCCTGCCCTTCAGGCGTCGCCCGGTTCGGCCCGGCGCGCAGGATCACCGCGGTGTAGGGGCGGGCGCTCGTGAGCAGGCTCCGCACCGTCGCAGCGTCGATCGGGGGCAGGCGGTCGTCATAGGGATCGGGTTCGGGCACGCCGGGATCCAACCAGACTCAGAAGCCGCCTTGCATCCCGAACGCGTTCCCGGCCGCTCCCATCGAGCCGTGCGAGCCGTCATGGGGCAGCGCGCGCTCGGGCTCGATGAACCCGTTGGTCTGGTCGAAGGTGTGCCCGTACACGAGCGGGATCCACACGCGCGGCCGGCGTCGCCTGCTCAGCAGCCGGACCGGCGCGGAGAACGGACGCCCCGTGCGCAGCGCCTCGCGGCGCCAGCCGAGATCGCGGGGCATCCCGAGCGCGGTGCGCCAGGTCAGCGCGAGACCTGCCCGCGGGCCGGACCAGCCGTACTGGTCCTTGGCCATCGCGAACTCCCAGAGCTCGAACTCGACCTCGGAGGTCCTGCGTTCGGCCAGGCGGGGATCGACGCGGCGCGTGTAGCGCTGCGCCCACGAGGTCACGACGCGCTGCCCGGCGCGGTGCAGCCGCGAATCCCGGGTGCGCTCGAAAGGCTCCAGCGCCATGAGCGGACCATACGCCTCCCGTCACCGGAAGGAAACACCACATCGGGTGACCTTGCTGGGACTCCTCGGGGCTCAGAACGGGTAGCGCTCGATGTCGCCCTGGGCGGTGATCCAGCGGGTCTCGGTGAAGGCCTCTGCGTTCGCCTCGAAGCCGCCGAAGCGCACGCCGGTGCCGGATGCGGCGACCCCGCCGAACGGCGCGACCGACTCGTCGTCGACGGTCTGGTCGTTGATGTGCACGATCCCGGACGGCAGCCGCTCCGCGAGGCGCAGGCCGCGCATCACGTCCTTCGTGAGGATGCCGAGCGAGAGCCCGTACTCGCTGCGGTTCACGATGTCGACGAGCTCGTCCTCCCCGTCGAAGCGGAGCACCGGCGCGACCGGGCCGAACACCTCCTCGGCGAAGGCGGGGTGGTCTGGGCGCACCTCGGCGAGCACGGTCGGGCGGTAGAAGAGCCCGTCGTAGGTGCCGCCGGCGGCGAGGCGCGCGCCGGCGTCGACGCTCGCGGTGACGAGCTCGTGCACGTGGTCGCGCTGGTGCTCGTCGATGATCGGGCCGAGCGGCACGTCGGAGGTCCGCGGGTCGCCGACGGGCAGCCGGTCCGCGGCCGCCGCCAGGCCCTCGACGTACCGGTCGTAGACGCTCGCGGCCACCACATGCCGGCCGGTGGTCATGCAGATCTGGCCCTGGTGCAGGAACGAGCCCCAGGCGCCGGCGCTCACGGCCGCGTCGACGTCGACGTCGTCGAGCACCACGAGCGCGTTGTTGCCGCCGAGCTCGAGGTGCGCCCGCTTCAGCAGCCGGCCGGCGGTCTCGCCGATCCGACGGCCCGCGGCGGTCGAACCGGTGAACGAGATCACGCGGACGTCCGGATGCTCGACGAGCCGGCCGCCCACATCCGCGCCGCCGGGCAGCACCGAGAGCAGCCCCTCCGGGAGGCCCGCCTCGGTGAGGAGCGCCGCGAGGAAGAGCCCGCCGCTCACCGCGGTGCGGGGGTCGGGCTTCAGCACGACGGCGTTGCCGAGGGCGAGCGCCGGGGCGACGCTGCGCATCGCGAGGATGCCGGGGAAGTTGAAGGGCGAGATCACGCCGACGACGCCGACGGGCACCTGCTGCGCGAGGCTGAGCCGCGGCTTCGCGGAGCGCAGGATGCGCCCGGTCGGGGCGAGCGCGAGGGCGGCGGCGTGGTGCAGCTCGCCCGCGACGAGCCCGACCTCGAAGGCGGCCTTGCCCTGACCGGAGCCGGCCTCGCCGACCAGCCAATGCGCGTACTCGTCCGCGTGCTGCTCGAGCAGCGCGCCCGCGGTCCGGAACACGCGGGCTCGGTCGTCGAACGGGGCGTCGGCCCAGGCCCGCTGCGCCGCGCGGCCGGCCGCGACCGCGTCGTCGACGTCCTCGAGTCCTGCGACGCCGATCGTGCCGAGCGAGGACCCGTCCGCCGGGCAGACGACGGTGCGGGTGCCGCCGCGGCTCGCGGTGATCCGCCCGCCGAGGGCGAGACGGCCGTTCCACTCGTCGATGTCGAGCAGTGCGGTCATGGGCTCCTCCATCCGGTCGGCGGAGGTGAGCGGCGCTCCGTCGCTCCGCTCCGTCTCCACACAGTCTCCACGTCGCCGGAGCGCCGGGCGACCGGACCCCGCTCGCCACGTGCCTATCGTTGAGTGGGGACGTCTCCCGACGTTCCCGCTCGAAGGGAAGTCCGTGCCGGTCCTCGCAGCGATCCCGAGCCCGCCCGTCGAGTGGGCCTCGTTCCGGCTGGGGCCGCTCACGATCCACACGTACGCCCTCTGCATCCTGGCGGGCATCGGCGCCGCGATCGTGATCACGCAGCGCCGGCTGGCGGCCCGGGGCGTCGCGCCCGGCTTCGTCGTCGACGCCGCGATCTGGGCCGTGCCGCTCGGCATCGTCGTGGCGCGGATCTACCACGTCCTGACCCACACCGGGCGACTACTTCGCCCCGGGCGACGACCTGTGGAACGTGCTCGCGATCTGGGACGGCGGCAACGCGATCTACGGCTCGATGCTCGGCGGGGCGCTCGGCATCTGGATCGCCACGCGCCGCGCCGGGGTGCGGTTCCTCTCCTTCGCGGATGCGATGGCGCCCGGCATGCTCGTCGCACAGGCCATCGGGCGGCTCGGAAACTGGTTCAACCAGGAGCTCTTCGGGCTGCCGACGACGCTGCCGTGGGGGCTGCAGGTCGCCCCCACCGACCCGCACATCCCGCCCGGTACACCGCCGGGGACGCTGTTCCATCCGCTGTTCCTCTACGAGATCGTCTGGAACCTGCTCGGCGTCGGACTCATCCTGCTGCTCGAGCGCCGGGTGGCGCTCCGCTGGGGGCGCGCGATCGCCGTCTACCTGATCTGGTACGGACTCGGCCGGAGCTGGCTCGAGGCCATCCGGATCGATCCCACCAGCGACGGCTTCCTCGGGATCCCGGCGAACGACTGGGCCTCGTTCGCGGCGATCGCCGTCGGTGTGGTGCTGCTCGTGGTGTCGCTGCGCCGGCACCCGGGGGACGAGCCGTCGCCTTTCCTGACCGAGCACCCGCGCCCGAACGCCGTGCCGGCCGCGCACGAGCAGGAGCGCGTCGACGCCCGGTAGGCGCCGGAACAGCGGTCGCGCGCCGGCCGTTGAACGGGAGATGCACGAGGACGAGGCGATCGGGGCGCCGCACCGGGCCGCACGCCCGTCGGCCGTGCTGATGCGCTCCGCGGTCTCGGTGCTGCTCGGGCTCTCCGGGCGGCGGACGCCCCCGGCAGAACGCGGACGGCGCTCCGCCGCGGTCTCCTCCTTCGAGGCGCCGATCGCCGCGGCGAACGAGCTGCAGTTCGGCCGCGCGTACTGGCTGCCGCCCTTCGGCCGCGGCAACGGGCTCGAGGCGCTGTTCTGGGCGCCGATCGCGCAGGTGCCCGCCGCGCTGGCCGACGCGGCGCTCGAGGCGCTCGCGGCCGAGGACATCGCCGCGTGGGCGGCGCCCGCGAAGGGCTCGGATGCGGATGCCCGAGGGGTCCCGGAGGACCTCTGGGTCGCCTCCGCGGATCTCGACGCGGCACAGGACGTGCTCATGCGGGTGCTGCGCGCCTGACCCCGATCTGGGAAGCCGCAGGGACGGGATCCGCGAGGCGAGTACCGTTCCTGCGTGTCTTCTCCTGCTGTCTCCGCTGATCCCGACCCCGAATCGACGGCTCCGGCGTCCCCCTCGTTCGCCGACTTCGGCCTCGACGACCGGGTCATGAAGGCCCTGAAGGACGTCGGATACGAGATCCCCGTCCGCGATCCAGGCGGCGACCATCCCGCCGCTGCTCGCCGGCCGCGACGTCGTCGGCCTCGCCCAGACCGGCACCGGCAAGACGGCGGCGTTCGCGCTGCCGATCCTCTCCCGCCTCGACCTCGCGCAGAGCACGCCGCAGGCCCTCGTGCTCGCGCCCACCCGCGAGCTCGCCCTGCAGGTCTGCGAGGCGTTCGAGAGCTACGCGTCGCACCTGAAGGGCATCCGCCTGCTGCCGGTCTACGGCGGCCAGGGCTACGGCGTGCAGCTCTCGGCGCTCCGCCGCGGCGTGCACATCGTCGTCGGCACGCCGGGCCGCATCATCGACCACCTCGAGAAGGGCACCCTCGACCTCTCCGAGCTGAAGTACCTCGTGCTCGACGAGGCCGACGAGATGCTGCGGATGGGGTTCGCGGAGGACGTCGAGACGATCCTCGCCGACACCCCGGCCACCAAGCAGGTCGCGCTCTTCTCCGCGACGATGCCGCAGCAGATCCGGCGGATCTCGGCCAAGTACCTCACCGACCCGGCCGAGATCACGGTGAAGACGGCCACGACGACCTCGGCGAACACCCGCCAGCGGTACCTCGTGGTCTCGTACCCGCAGAAGGTGGATGCGCTGACGCGCATCCTCGAGGTCGAGAACTTCGAGGCGATGATCGTCTTCGTCCGCACGAAGAACGAGACCGAGACGCTGGCGGAGAAGCTGCGCGCCCGCGGCTACTCCGCCGCCGCGATCAGCGGCGACGTCGCGCAGGTGCAGCGCGAGCGCACCGTCAACCAGCTGAAGGCGGGCAAGCTCGACATCCTCGTGGCCACCGACGTCGCCGCCCGCGGGCTCGACGTCGAGCGCATCAGCCACGTCGTGAACTACGACCTGCCGATCGACACCGAGTCGTACGTGCACCGCATCGGCCGGACCGGCCGTGCGGGGCGCTCCGGCGACGCGATCAGCTTCGTCACCCCGCGCGAGCGCCGGATGCTCACCTCGATCGAGCGCGCCACCCGGCAGCCGCTCACGCAGATGCAGCTGCCGAGCACAGAGGACGTGAACGCCACCCGCCTCGCTCGCTGGGACGACCAGATCACCGCCGCGCTCGAGCAGGCGGCGCGCATCTCACGCTTCCGCGACATCATCGGCCACTACGTGGAGCACCACGATGTGCCGGAGGTCGACGTGGCGGCCGCCCTCGCGGTGGTCGCGCAGGGCGACGAGCCGCTGCTCCTGTCGCCCGAGGACGACCGGGCGCAGCGGTTCGAGCGCGACGACCGCGAGCGGGCGCCGCGGGGCGACGACGGGGAGCGGCCGCCGCGCCGGTCGCTCGGGCGCCAACCGGGCCACGTACCGGATCGAGGTCGGCAAGCGGCACAAGGTCGAGCCGCGGCAGATCGTCGGGGCGCTCGCGAACGAGGGCGGCCTCAGCCGCGAGGACTTCGGCGGCATCGACATCCGTCCCGACTTCTCGCTCGTCGAGCTGCCGGCGGACCTGCCGCCCGAGGTGCTCGACCGGCTCTCCGGCACGCGGATCAGCGGTCGGCTGATCCAGCTGCGGCCCGACCGTGGGCCCCGGCGTCCCCGCCGCGACGACGGCGACGCCGGCCCGGGCCGCAAGCCGCGCCACCGCTGACCCGGGCCCGGGCCCGGCGGAGGGACTCCGCCAGGCCCGGTCGAGGTCAGGCGGAGTGGACCGAGTCGCGCTCGAGCAGCGCCTCGAGGCGCCGGTAGCTCTCGGTCGCCCCGTGCTCCATGCCGGTCGCGACCATGCCGTCCCTCGACTCGATCGACGGGAAGATCGTGTGCGTCGAGATCCGGGTACCGGTCGGGGTCTCCTCGAACCGGGCCACGCTCATGCTCACCTGGCCGGGGGCGCCGTCGAACTCGAAGGTCTGGATGATCAGCGCCTCGTCCTCGACGGTGTGGAACACCCCGCGGAAGCCGTAGGTGCCGCCGGCCGGGTCGGTGCTGACGTAGCGCCACTGCCCGCCGGTCACGGCGTCGAAGACCTTCACGTCGACGGAGAGCTGCTCCGGCCCGGTCCACTGCGCGAACAGCTCGGGGTCGGTGTGCGCGCGGAAGACCGCGGCGATGGGGGCGTCGAACTCGCGGACGATGTCGACGAAGGGGCGGCCGGCCTCGGCCGTGATCTGGGTGGGGTTCGTCATCGGTGGTGCTTCTCCTGAAGGGTGGTGAGGACCGCGTCGAGGCGGCGGTGGCGGCGTTCCGTCTCGAGGCGGAGGGCGTCGATCCACGCGGTGAGCGTCTCGAGCGCCGCCGGTTCGAGGTGGCAGGGCCGCCGCTGCGCGTCGCGGCTGCGGGTGATGAGACCGGCTTTCTCCAGAACCTGGATGTGCCGGGAGACGGCCTGCTTGGTGATGCCGAAGGGCGCCGCCAGCTCGTTCACCGTTGCGTCGGAGAGCGAGAGACGGGCGACGATCGCACGCCGGACAGGATCCGCCAGGGCCATGAACGCCCGGTCGAGGGACGCATCCGCTGTCCCCTCGATGTGACACCTCCTCGTGGTGATCAACTGAACTGTTGATCAACAAACTAGTTTAATACGCGACTCGCGGTCAAGAGCGGATCCGACGAGCGCCGTCAGCGGGTCGCGGTGGCCTCGGCGACCCAGCGGTGCCAGCGGTCCCACGGATCGACGCCGCGCGCGAGCACGTCGATGTGGTCGCGGAGCCGGTCGCTGAGCTCGAACCACTCGCTGGAGCCGCCCCGCTCAGCCGCGAACTGCACGTGCCGCAGCTGCTCCCGCCGCCGGTCGCCCCGCTCGAACGCCAGCACCTCCTCGTGCCGCAGGGCGGCGAACCGCTGCCGGGGGTTCGCTGTCGTGCCGATCTTCACCCGGTCCCGGAAGCGGATGTAGTAGACGACGTCCACGCGCGGTGGCGGCAGGTCGCCGTCGGGCTGCTCGCCATGGGGCCACTCGCAGACGCTGCAGACCCAGCCGGACGGATAGCGGACGCCGATCCGTCCGCCGCAGAGGCGGCACGGCGACGGCAGCACGTCGGGTGCCCCGGTCACCGACTCCTGCACCTCGGCGGCGACCAAGACATGCGTCGCGCAGAGCGCGATCACGTCCGGCCGGAGCGCCTGCTCGGCGCACCCGTCGATCGCGCAGGCGGCGGCCGCCGCCGCTCCGGTCACGTGCGCGGCGGCCTGATCAGGCCGCCGCTGTGGACGCGCCGCACCTCGACCCCGCCGCCGGAGCGCACCACCGGAGTCGTCCGCGCGATCCGCACGGGCCCGTCGAGGCCCGCCGCCTCGATGAGGAAGAAGCCGGCGATGATCTCGCGGTCGCCGAGGAAGGGTCCGGCGCTCACGCCGTCGGCACGGACCGACCTCGCGAGCTCCGCGTACTGGTCCATCACCGCATCGTAGGCAGGGGTACCGACGGCGGATGCGGCCGAGATGTCCTCCCCGAGCTCCTCTGCGCGTCGTGCTCATGCGGGGCGTGCGTCCCCGCGGATCCAAGGAGCGCCATGCCTGAGTACACGACATCGACCGACGGGACCCGGATCGCCTTCGAGGCGATCGGGACGGGGCCCGCAGTGGTGCTGGTGGGGGGCGCGTTCAGCACCCGGGAGTCGATGCGTCCGCTCGCCGACCTGCTGCGCGACCGGTTCACCGCGGTGATCCCCGACCGGCGCGGCCGCGGCGACAGCGGGCCGACCGCGTGGGTCTCCGCGCAGCAGCAGGTCGACGACCTGCTCGCCGTCGCTCGGGCGACCGGCGCCACACGCCTCTTCGGGCACTCGAGCGGAGCCGTGCTCGCACTCCTCGCGGCCGCCGCCTCGCCCGCGATCGCCGAGGTCGCGGCCTACGAGCCGCCGGTGCAGGATCGCGATCCGGAGGGCGTCGCCGCGTTCGCGACCGACCTCCGGGCGCTGCTCACGGCCGGCCGGGCGGAGGACGCGACCGTCGACTGGTTCCGGCGCACATCCGGGGGAAGGTTCGACGAGACCATGCGGACCGCGCCGTGGTGGCCGGGACTCGTCGCCCTGGCTCACACGCTGCCGGACGAGCAGGCGTTGATCGGGAACGGGGGCGTCCCGACGGCCGTTGGGCGGATCGCCGCCCGCGCACTGCTGATCTCGGGCGGCGCGAGCCCCGCGTGGGCGGCAGCGGCGGCGTCGGCGCTGGCTGCGATGATCCCGGATGCGACGACCGCGGTGATCCCGGGCGAGAGCCACGTGGTGCGGCCGGACGCCCTCGCGCCTGCGCTGGCGGCGTTCTTCCGGCCGTGAGGACAGCCATACCCGTCCCCGCTTGACCTCAAGCGCTTGAGGTCTGATCTGCTGTGGGCATGACGTTGTTGACGATGCAGGACGTGTCGCGGCGCAGCGGGCTCAGCGCCCCCACGCTCCGCTACTACGAGGAGATCGGGCTGCTCGGCACGATCGAGCGCGACGAGAGCAGCGGCCACCGCCGATACCGCGAGCAGGACCTCGACACCCTGCAGGCGCTCGCGTGCCTCCGTGCGCTCGGGGTCGGGATCGAGGACATGCGTACCTACCAGTCGAACCGGGCCCTCGGGTCCGTGGCGGCCGGCGACCAGCGCGACCTGCTGCTGCGGCACGCGTCGCGGATCGAGACCGAGATCGAGACCCTGCGCATCCATCTGCAGTACCTGACGGCGAAGGCCGCGCTCTGGGATGCGCGGGGTCGCGGGGACGCCGCCGGCGAGGCCGAGGCGGCCCGCCGCGTGCACGACGTGATGCCGGCCTTCGCGCCGCTGGTCGTCCGATGAGCGCCGTGCTGGTCACCGGGGGATCCGGCTACCTCGCCACCCGCCTGATCGCCGACCTGCTCCTGCAGGGGGACGAGGTTCGGGCGACAGTGCGATCGCACGACCGCGAGGCCGCGGTGCGTGAGGCCGTCCGCCGCGGCGGCGCCGACGACACGGGCCTCGAGGTCGTCGTGGAGAGCCTCACCGAGGACGACGGATGGGTGGACGCGGTCCGCGGCGTCGACGGCGTCCACCACGTCGCGTCGCCGATGATCCAGTCGACCGACCCGGATCAGGTCGTGGTGCCCGCGCGCGACGGCGCGCTCCGCGTCCTCCGGGCCGCCCGTGACGCCGGCATCCGCCGGGTGGTGCTCACGTCGTCCTTCGCGGCGATCGGCTACTCGCCGAAGGCGGAGCGCGACTACACGGAGGACGACTGGACGGATCCGACCACCCCGGGTCTCGCCCCGTATCCGCTGTCGAAGGCGGTCGCCGAGCGTGCGGCGTGGGACTTCGTCGAGCGCGAGGGCAGCGGCCTCGAGCTCGTGGTCGTGAACCCCACCTGGATCGCAGGGCCGACGCTGACCGCCGAGGCGCGTTCGTCGCTGCAGGTGTTCGGGGCGATGCTGAGCGGCGCGATGCCGGTCGTGCCGCGGCAGCGCTTCGGCGTCGCGGATGTGCGCGACGTCGCCGCCCTGCACGTCGCCGCCATGGCGACGCCGTCCGCTGCGGGAAGGCGCTACCTCGCGCTCGCCGACGGCCCGACGACCACCTGGCTCGGCGTCGCGCAGGTGCTCCGCGATCGGCTCGGCGCTCTGGCCGAGCGCGTCCCCACCGAGGAGGCGCCGGGCGACGAGCTGCCGCCGCTCACCATCCACAACGACCGGGCGAAGCGGGAGCTCGGCTTCCGGCCCCGGCCGGTCGAGGAGACGATCGTCGACACCGTGCTCAGCATGCGCGACCTCGGGATGCTGCCGGCGCACGGCTGACGGCCGAAGTCGGGTGGTCGGTACCGATGTGAGGGGGATGCGGCGCGCGGGAGCCTGAGCGGATCACATCCCCTTCACGGAAGGACAGGGCCGATGCCCCTCTTCATGGACATGCACGACCTCGGCGAGGTCACGATGGCGGACGTCGCCGGCGCGCACCAGGCCGACCTCGCTACGCAGGACGCGCACGGCGTCCACTACCTCCGCTACTGGGTCGACGAGGAGCACGGGAAGGTGTTCTGCCTCGTCGACGCGCCCTCCGCGGAAGCCGCCTCCACGGTGCACCGCGAGGCTCACGGCCTCGTCGCGGCCAACGTCTACCCGGTCGAGGAAGGCGCCTGAATCCGCCGTCCGCGACGGCGGCCACCGGCCTACCATCGGGGAGCGTGCCGCTCCTCGAGCGCGATGCCCAGCTCGACGTCCTCCATGAGGAGGAGGGATCGGCGCGCGCCGGGCACGGCCGGGTGGTCGTCGTCTCGGGCGAGGCGGGCGGCGGCAAGAGCGCGCTCGTGCGCGCCGCGTTCCCAGCGGCGCTCCGCGGGTACTGCGAGCCGCTCGCGACGCCGCGTCCACTCGGCCCGTTCCGGGACCTCGCCGGCCGGCTGTTCCCCGACCGCGCCCTCCCGCCCGATCCGATCGCGGTCGGCGACCTGCTGCTGTCCGCCATGGCGAGGCCCGGGCCCGCGCTCGTGATCGAGGACGCGCACTGGATCGACAGCGCGAGCTGCGACGTGGTGCGCTTCCTCGGCCGGCGGATCGGGGAGACCTGCGGCCTGCTCGTGGTCGTGGTGCGCAGCGGTGCTGCCGCGGGTGGTGCCGTCTCGGCCGTGCTCGGCGACCTCGCATCGGCCGACGTCCTGACCCGGTGCGCCGTCGCGCCGCTCAGCCGCGACGCGGTGGCCCGGCTGAGCGGCGGCACCGGCGAGGACGTCGACGCCGCGCTGCGCCTGACCGGCGGCAACGCCTTCCTCGTGACGCAGCTGCTCCGCTCGGCCGAGGGCGGAGCCACCCTCGCCGAGGTCGTCGCGGCGCGGATCGCGCCGCTGTCGCCGGAAGCGCGCACGCTGCTCGAACGGTTGGCCGTCGTTCCCGGGCGCGCGCCGGCCGAGGTGGTGGGCGACGACTGGCAGCACCTCGCCGAGCTCGACCGTGCGGACCTCCTCACCGTCTCCGACGAGGCGGTCGAGCTCCGGCACGAGCTGCTCCGGCTCGCGGTGCTGGAGGGCCTGCCGCAGGCGCGGCGTCGCGCGTTGCACGAGGAGGTGCTCGCGCGGCTCCGCTCGGCGCCCGCTCCGGAGCCGGCGGCCGTGGCGCACCACGCCCGCCTGGCTCGGCATGGCGCCGTCGCGATGGACGCGGAGATGGCCGCGGCCCGCAGGGCCGCCGCGTTCGGCTCGCACCACGAGGCCGTCGAGCACTACCGGCGGGCGCTCGAGGATGCGGTCGCCGGCGCATCGGCCGCCGACCGGGTGCGCCTCCTGCTGCTGCTCGTGGCGCAGGAGTCCGCCGTCGGCGACGACGCCGCGGCCCTCGAGGCCGCCGACGAGGCGCTCGCGCTCAGTGCGACGCTCGACGACGGACGCTTGCGCAGCGATGCCGTGCGGATGCGGAGCCGGATCGAGCAGCTCGAGGCGCGAGCGAACGAGCTCGCACTGCTGGCCGTCGAGCTGACGGCACCGCATCCGGACTCGCGCGAGTACGCCGCAGCGGTCGCCAACCTCGCGAGCGCCCGGATGGTCGCCCGCGACCTCACGGCCGCGGTGCGGAAGGCCCGGGCCGGCATCGCGGCCGCCCGGGCCGTCGGCGACGTCGAGTCGGAGATCATCGCATCGAACTCGCTCGGCTCGGCCCTGCTGCTGCAGGGCCACGCCGCGGGGGAGGCGCCGTTGCGCCGGGCGATCCACCTCGGCGCCGCGCACGGGTTCACCGCCGAGGTGGGTCGCGCGTACGCCAACCTCGTGTCGGCGTCGGGCGAGGCCCGGCAGTACGCCCTGAGCGCCGCCGCGGCCCTCGAGGCAGCCCGCTACTTCGCGGCGCGCGACCTCGACGGGCACGCCTGGTACACGAGGGCGTGGAGCGCCAGGTGCCTGTTCGAGCAGGGGCGGTGGCGGGAGGCCGGGGACGAGCTCGACCGGCTGCGGGCCGCGGGGGACCGAGCGAACACGATCACGCGCGTCATGGTGGCGTACCTCACGGCCCGCATCCGGGCGCGCTCCGGTGAGGGCGATCCGGGTCCCGAGCTCGATCGCGCAGAGCGGATCGCCGAGGGGACCGGCGCCCTGCAGCGGCTCGCGCCCGCCGTCGCCGCCCGGGCGGAGGCGGACTGGCTCGCCGGGCGCCCGCTGCCGGTCGAACGGCTGCGCGACCTCCACGACATCGCGGTCGCCCGGGGTGACCGGTGGGCCTCCGGGGAGCTGGCCCTCTGGCTCCGCCGGGCCGGGGAACCGAGCGCGGCGCCGGAGCCCGCCGCTCCGCCCTTCCGGCTTCAGCTCGCGGGCGACCACCGGGCGGCCGCGGATGCGTGGGCCGCCCTCGGCTGCCCGTACGAGACCGCGGACGCGCTGTCGGACAGCGTGGACGAGCAGGACCTCCGCCGGGCGCTCGCGATCGCGGCGGACCTCGGTGCGCTGCCGCTCTGGCGCCGGATCGCCGCGCGCCTCCGGGCATCCGGCGCTCGCTCCGTGCCGCGGGCACCCGGGCCGGGGCGCACGCTCCGGCCGGACGGCCTGACCGCCCGCGAGGGCGAGGTGCTCGTGTGGCTGGAGAAGGGAGCGCCGGACAGCGAGATCGCCGGGCACCTCACCCTGTCGGTGCGCACGGTGGAGCACCACGTCGCGGAGATCCTGCGCAAGAAGCAGGTGGCGAGCCGCCGGGAGCTCGACCGGCGACGGTGACGTTCAGCGGAAGGCGAGGCCGCCCGAGGTCCGGGGGTCGATCCGCTGCGGGGCGATCAGCACCAGCGCCGGATAGGTGACCACCAGCAGGGCGACGTGCATCAGCACGAGGGTCCAGACGCCTGCCGCGGGCTGCCCGTGGATGCCGATCCAGAGGTCGGGGGCGAAGCTCGCGACGGTGACGAGCACCGCGAGGAGCAGGAAGACGCGGCGGGCCCGAGAGGAGAACCAGGTGACGACCGGCCAGGCGGCGCAGGCGACGACCACGCCGGGGATGCCGAGCTTCGCGTAGTCCACGAACTTGAAGTGGTCGTAGCCCTGCAGCGACGGATCGAGGTGCACCGCGGCGGCGGCGAGGAGCCAGCAGGCGAGCATCGAGCCCACGACGGCGACGACCGTCGCCACGAGGACACGCGCGAGCGACGGCTGCGCCGCGCCGCGCGGCAGGTCGAGGCGGGCCCACCGGCCGAATCCGTCGAGGAGCGTGCGCTCGTCCGTGTCCGTCATGCCACGCCCTCACCGTCATGACCGCGTTCGCGGCCGTTCCCGGAGCGTAGAAGGGCGCGCCCCAGAACCTGCGAAGGCACCTCTCCGCTGGTTGCTGTCTTCAAGACACCACCCGTATGGTTGCTGTCCTCAGGACACCGACGATCGTCGGCATCCGCCACATGATCGTCAGCTCGAAGGAGAGACCGTGCTTCCCGACGCCTTCCGCCGTGCCGTCGCCGACCCGCCCATCGAGGCCCGCCCGGAGGTGCGCTGGTGGCTCGCCGAGGGGCTGCACACCGACGCCACGCTGCGGCACGAGATCGACGCCGCGCACCGGCTCGGGTTCGGGGGCATGGAGTTCCTGGCGATGGACGAGGCGGCGATCGACCACTCCCGCTACGGATGGGGCTCCGAGGAGTGGGTGCACGACTCCCAGGTCGTGGTCGAGGAGCTGACCCGCAGGGGCATGGCCGTGAGCTTCACCTCGGGCACGAACTGGTCGAACGCGAACCTGCCCACCATCGACGCCGACTCGCCGGCCGCGGCGAAGGAGCTCGACGTCGTCATCGAGGACCTCGCTGCCGGTGCCACCCGTTCCGGTCCGCTGCAGCGCATCGACCTCGAGCGCCCGATCGAGCACACCGGGCTGCCGGGGGAGCGGGGCGCCATCCGCGAGCAGTCCCTCGTCGCCGTGATCGCCGCCCGCGTGCTCGGCGAGGAGGACGGCGTGCCGGTGCTCGAGGTCGACTCCGTCGTCGACCTCACCGCGTCCGCCGACGGGGAGCGGCTCGATTGGACCGCGCCCGCGGAGGGCGACTGGCGGCTGTTCACGTTCTGGTCCCACGGGACCGGCCAGACCGCATCCCCGTCCGTCTCCGTGAACTACACGGTGAACTACCTCGACCCGGAGGGCGCGGCGGCCGTCATCGACTACTGGGACACGGTCGTGCTGACGCCGGAGCTCCGGGCGCAGATCGCCCTGAACCCCCGCGTGCAGATGTACATGGACTCCCTCGAGCTGTCGACGTTCGGCGCCGCAGGGATCCTCTGGGGCCACACCGTCGCGGACGAGTTCCGTCGCCGGCGCGGCTACGACATCGCGCCGTGGCTGCCGTTCCTCAGCCGCAGCGTGACCCTGATGGCGTCGTCGACGAAGTACCACTTCGAACCGGATGCGGCGCACGCGCTGGAGGTGCGCAAGGTGCGCTTCGACTACGCGCGCACCCTCACCGACCTCTACATCGAGAACATGCTCCGGCCCTTCGCGGCCTTCCTGCACGACCGCGGCATCGGGCTGCGCTCGGAGATCAGCTACGGCCTGCCGTTCGAGCTGACCCGGCCGGGGCCGGAGGTCGACGGCATCGAGACCGAGTCCCTCGAGTTCGGTTCGCAGATCGACGCCTACCGGCTGCTGGCCGGGCCGGCGCACCTCTTCGGCAAGCAGTACTCGTCGGAGACCGGGGCGACGACCCGCAACCACATGCTCGACCACCGCTTCTACGACCAGATGATCGCGACGCAGCTCGCCGCCGGCATCACGAAGACCGTGCTGCACGGCTGGGCGAGCCCGGCGGGCGCCGAGGGCGTCACCAGCTGGCCCGGCCACGAGGGCATGTGGTCCATGTTCTCCGAGCGGTTCGACACCCGGCAGCCCGGTTCGGAGTTCTACCCGCTGTGGACCCGAGCCCTCGGGCGGATGCAGCACGTGCTGCGGCAGGGGAGGCCCCGCATCGACGTCGGGATCCTGCGCACCGACCACTTCGTCGACAACATGAGCGGGATGGCCCTGCTCGACGAGCAGGGCAAGCGGATCCCCGACGAGGAGGCCTACGGGCGGCGCTGGATGCGCGACCGCCAGAACCACTGGTGGCCCGACCTCGGCATGCAGGACGCGGGCTGGACCTACGAGTTCCTCGACGGCACCCTGCTGCTCCACGACGGCGTCCGGTTCGAGGACGGCCTCGTGCAGCCCGAGGGCCCCGGCTACCAGGCGCTGATCGTCTACCAGGACGCGCTCGACCCGGATGTCGCGGCGAAGCTGCTCGCGGAGGCGCGGCGCGGCCTCCGCGTCGTCCTCGTGGACGGCACGGCCGAGCTCGAGCTGCTGATGGAGCGGCGCTATCACGTGAACGAGCGCGCGGCCGCGACCACGCAGGGTCGTGACGGCCGCGAGGACGAGCTCGCCGCCACCGTCGCCGCGCTGCTCGAGCAGCCCACGGTCACGCGGGTCGCGGATGCGTCGGACGCGCTGCCCGCCCTCCGCGCGCTGGGCGTCGTGGGGCGCGCCGAGTTCGGCGAGCCGAACCCGAACGTGCTCACCCACCTGCGGGAGGACGGCGACCTCCTGCACCTCTACGCGTACCACTTCCTCCAGGAGACCGGATCCCCGACGAGAGTGCGCATCGCGCTGCCCGACGCAGGGGCGGTGCACCGCATCGACGTGCACCGCGGCACCCTCGCCCCGGTCCCTGCCCGCACGGACGACGACGGGCGCACCGCGGTGACGCTCGAGCTCGCACCCGGCGAGACGGCGCTGCTCACGGTCGACCGGTCGGCGACCCCTGGGGAGCTCCCCGTCGCCGAGCGGGGGACCCTTGCGGACCTCGTCGAGTGGGCGATCGCCGTGGAGAGCTGGGACGCCGGCGAGGACGAGGTCGTCGAGGAGGATCGCGGCCTCGGCTACGTGACGCGTGAGGTGCGGCCCACCACCGCGATCACGACCATCCCCGTCGCCGGTTCCCGGCTGCGGCCGTGGCGGGAGCTGCCCGAGGTCGGCCCCGCCGTCTCCGGCGTCGCCACCTACCGTGCGGTCGCGCCGCTCGCGACGGTGCCCGAGGGCCGGATCCTGCTCGACCTCGGGTCCACCTGCGGGGGCCTCGGATCGGTCGTCGTCAACGGATCCGAGCCGATCGGCTTCGACACCTCGGCCCCCGTGGTCGACGTGACCGGCCTGCTCGTTCAGGATGAGAACGTCGTGGAGGTCCGGGTGTCGAGCTCGCTCAACAACCGGCTGATCGCCCGCGGCTACTACGACGACCTCCAGGACATCATCATGAGCGGCTTCGCCGGCACGCCGGCGGTGCACGAGACGGTCGTCCGCGACCACGGGCTGGTCGGGCCGGTGCGCCTGCTGGTCGAGTGCGAGGCACCATGACCGTCGCGGACGACGCCGCGTCGGCCGCGCGCCTCGAGGCGCTCATCCCTCCGGATCCGCTCGATCTGCGCAACTCCCTGACGGCGATCGTGCACTGGGCGGACAGCAAGCCGGTGCGACTGCGGGTGATGCGCGAGGTCGCGTTCCCGGTCGATGACATCCCGATGTTCCTGGTGGTCAACCAGCTCGTCTACCGCGGCGCGCTGCGCCCGTCGGACCTCGCCTCGACGCTCGGCATGCAGCGCGCCCACGTCAGCAAGGTCGCGGCCAAGCTCGAGGACGCCGGCCTCACCGTCCGGGTGCGATCCCGCGACGACCAGCGCAGCGTGCTGATCGCGTTGACGGACGCCGGCCGCGCGGTCGGCGAGCGGATCGCGGCGGCCGCCGAGCGCGCGAACGCCGCGGCGCTCGCCGGGTGGACGCCGGAGGAGGTGCTGGAGCTCCGCCGGGCGCTCGCCCGCCTGGCCCGTCACGCGGTGGCGGAGCTCGATGCCGCCCCTGACGAGGGCGATTCCGAGGAGGACATGTCGGAGGAGGCGCGCTCGACCGGGTAGCAGATGCGGCCGTCGCTGGGAAGGGGTGAACCCGGGTCGGCGATCGTTCGGGAATCGCTCAGACCCCCGTTCCAGCATTCTTCCGTGGTCGAGTTGAAGCGCATCTCCATGGCTGGGGCGGACATCGCCGTGACCGACGGGCGGGTCGCGGATCTCGTGCTCGAGTACGCGATGCATCTGGGCAGAGCCGGCACCACCGACACCGTCGTGCTGCCGGTCGCCCGCAACGGGCGGCAGGAGCACGCGAGCCTGCTGATCGGGCCCGCGAGCCAGATCGCGCTGACCGACAACGACGACCGGAAGGCCGAGAAGGTGGAGCTCACGGGGATCGACGAGCTGCTCGTCGAGCTCCGACGTCGCCTCGACGCTCTCCTCGGTCGCGGTGCGCAGGCGATCGCGACCGAGGAGGAGCCTCGCGGGAACCTCGACGACTTCGACGCCTACAGCGACTGACCGGCCGCCGATCGAGGATGGGAGGATCCGCTCATGCCGCCCACGCACGTCGACCACGCGCTGATCGACCAGGAGTACCGCGACGAGGACGCCCGCCACGGCGACGCGTCCGTCCTGCCGATGGTCGCGCCTGAGGCGGTCGCGGCCACCCTTCGCCCGACCCCCGCGGTCGAGACATCGTGACGACCGTGCAGGAGGCGCTCGCCATCGGGCCTGCGTCGAGCCCACGCGACCGCACAGTCGACATCACGACGACCGGCGCGAAGTCGGGGCTCCCGCGACGCATCGAGACCTGGTTCTACCGAGTCGACGACACGATCTACCTCTCGGGCCGGCCGGCTCCGCGGGGCTGGGCCGCGAACCTCGTCGCAGACCCGCGCCTCACCTTCCATCTCAAGCACGGTGTCGTAGCCGACCTGCCTGCCCGCGCCCGCCGCGTCGACGACGACGGGGAGCGCCGCCGCGTCCTCGGCCGGATCCTCGACGACCTCGGCCAAGGACGTCGGCGGATGTCGCCCGAGGAGCGGGAGGCCTGGATGGTGGGCAGCCCGCTGTTCGAGGTCGCCTTCGACGACCCGCAGCTGCCGTGAGCGGCGAGTCGCCAGGCCGGCCGCCGCGCCGTCAGATCAGGCGGGCGCGCGAGTGGACTCGGGCGCCGGCCGGCGCGGCCGCTGCAGCGCGGCCGTGGCGCTCGACGCGGGCGTAGCGCGCGGGGCCGAGCTCGCGCAGCCGATCGACCAGCGCGACGATGCCGCAGATGGCCAGCGCGGCGAGTGCGACGATCATGACCGCCGCCCCGATGCAGATGAGCCCGAGGCCGATTCCCATGACGACAGGTGTAGCGAAGAAGGCCGGGTGCGGACGCTCCGACACGGCTGTATTCGCGAACGCGTCCCCCTGAACACGTGGGCACCCACGGATCCGTGCCCCCCGGCATCCAGGGGCGCGGCCGGGGCGCCATGCGGCGGCCGGCCGGCGATCCCGACGTCGTGCTCAGGCCGGTGTGGCTGCCGAGACGAACGAGCCGCTCATGTCGAGGATCTCGAGCGGGTTCGACGTCGGTTCCCTGGACGGACGGCGACCATCGAAGGCGCTGTCGACCGCGGCGTGGATCCGCTTGTCGAAGGCCCGGGCGCAGTCGGCTTCCGAGGTCCAGATGTCGATGTAGCGCAGGCCGCCGTCCTCGCGGCGCACGCAGAGGTGCAGCAGGCACCCCTCGACCGGATCGGGCCCGAGCTCTGCGATCACCTTGCGGTAGCGCTCCTCGTCGATCGGCACGTCCTGCGTGAATGCGTAGACCATCCGGACCATCTCCTCATTCCATCCGAATGTCTTTCGGATCGATTGGCGCTACTGTGGCCCTCGTGTCCGACGAAGTCAAGAGCCGACGGCGGTACGAATCGGCGTTGCGCCGCGAGCAGTCGTCGCTGACGCGCGGCCGCATCGTGGAGGCCGCGACCCGCCTGTTCACGAGCGACGGCTACGCCGCGGTGGGCGTCGGGCGGATCGCCGCGGAGGCGGGCGTCGCCGTCGACACCCTCTACGCCCTCGTCGGCCGCAAGCCGACGCTGCTGCGGGAGGTCGTCGAGGTCGCGATCTCCGGCGGCCCCGGTCCCGTGGTGGCCGACGACCGCTCGTACGTGCGGCGCGTGCGGGAGGCGGCGACCGCGGAGGAGAAGCTGCGGATCTATGCGGAAGGCGTTGCCGAGATGAGCCCCCGCACCGGCCCCGTCTTCGCCGCGCTGCGGGAGGCGGGGCGGCTCGACGCCGAGTGCGCGGCGCTGGATCGGGAGATCTCCGAGCGGCGTGCGGCGAACATGCTGCGCTTCGCCGCCGACCTGCGGTCGACCGGGCAGCTCCGCGCCGAGCTGTCGGACCGGTTCATCGCGGACGTCGTCTGGGCGACCGCGGGGCCGCCGCACTACAGCGAGCTCGCGGCCGGGCGTGGCTGGACCGCCGCCGAGTTCGGCGCCTACCTCCTCGAGACGTGGTCACGGCTGTTCCTCGCGCCCGTCTGACCGGGCCCGGCGTCAGACCGGGCGCCCGTCGCGGGGCCCGAAGGTCGCGATCGCGTCCACGTCGCTCACCGGCTCACGGACGGACTCCTCGAGCCAGGCCCGCGCGCCGGGGAAGCCGGAGTCGGCGGCGGTGCGCTCGATGAGCTCCTCCGGGTCCAGCAGGGTCCGGCCGAACGAGACGAGGCCGCGATCGAGGACCGCCCAGTGCGCCCCGGCGCGCCCGTACGGCAGGCCGACGCTGCCCGGGTTCACCACCAGGCGCCCGTCGACCAGGCGGAGGAACGGCATGTGGGTGTGCCCGGCGACGACCGTGCGCACGTGCTCCGGAAGGCCGGCGTAGACCTCCGCCCAGCGCTCGAGCCGCGAGTCGACGAGCACGACCTCCTCGTCGTCCCGTGGCGTCGCGTGGGAGAAGAAGACAGATCCGAAGCCGGCGACGTCGAGCGTCACCGAGGTGGGCATCGTCTCGAGCATCCGCTGGTGGGCGAGGGTCAGCTGCGCTGCGCCCCACACGGACAGCGGGTCGTCGCCGAGTCCGATGTCGAGGCCCTGCGACATCTGCAGCAGCTCCCGGTCGGCGTTGCCCCGCACGAGCACGGCCGCGTCGCCGAGGGCTGCGAGGCGGTCGAGCACCTCAGCCGGCTGCGGGCCCCAGGTGTGGTCACCGGTGACGACGAGCAGGTCCGCCCGGCGCACGGCGGCCTCGTCGAGCACCGCGTCGAGGGCGTGCAGCATCCCGTGGATGTCGGACAGCACGGCGACGGAGGCGGCCACGATCAGAACCGCCGCGTGCCGCGGAGGCGCCGGGGGCGCCCGTCGGGGTCGACGACGAGCCGGTTGACCGGCACCGCCCAGATGCGCTTGACCCGGGAGACCGGCTCCGGTGTGTGGTGGCGGAGGTGGCCCGCCGGGCGCGGGCCGCGCTCGCCGTCGCGGTGCCACCGGTCGAGGGCGTCGGCTGCGGCGGTGAGGAGCGCGAACCCGCCCTCGATGTCCCGCAGCCGCGCGTCGTCCGGATCGAGGCCGAGGTGCTCGGCCCAGAGCTGCATCCGCAGGTCGCGCGGGAGCCGGCGCGGCGGCTCGCCGGACCGGCCCCCGTCGCTCGGCTCGCGGTCGTCCGGCGTCGTGTCGAGCACGGCGCACGTGAGCTCGCTGTCCGTGGTCCACGAGCGGCGGTTGAAGTTGTCGGAGCCGCACGTCATCCAGACGTCGTCGGCGATGCAGATCTTCGCGTGCACGTAGATCGGGGTCCCGGCCGTGTTCTCGAGGTCGAACGCCGCGAACCGGTCCGGCGCCGCGCGGCGGAGCATCCGGATGGCGTGGATCTGGCCGATCCGGCTCGGCGGCCCCGCCAGCGGACCGTCGGAGTCCGGGTAACGGGGCACGACCACGATCACATGCAGCTGCGGGTTCCGCTTCAGCGCATCCGCGATGCCCCTCGCCACGGTCTTGGACCACAGGTACTGGTCCTCGATGTAGAGCAGCGTCCGGGCGAGCCCGAACGCCTTCGTGTAGGCGCGGGCGATGCTGCGCTCGCCCTCGGGCGCGAAGGGGAACGGCGGCCGCTTGTGCCCGTAGGTCCGCAGCAGCTGCACGGCGTGCGGGCCGGCCGCCGGGGGAGGGGGCGCGGCCTCCGGCAGCGGCTTCGGGTGCCGCGGCATCCGCGCGAGACGCTGCAGCAGCATCCGGTACGGCGTGCGCCGATCGAGCGGGTGCGGGTCGTTCCACCGCTCGGCGAAGACCGCGAGCACATCCGCGACCACCGGTCCGCGGAGCTCGAGGGTGGCGTCGTGCCACGGCGGCTGGGCGCCGTAGCGGCGGTCCATGTCGAGGGTCTGCGGGTCGCCGCCGTGGCCGGCGTCGTCCCGGCGGCTGTGGCAGAGGTCGATACCGCCGACGAAGGCCACGTCGCGGCTCGCGTCGTCCCGCCGGCGGATGACGAAGAGCTTCTGGTGGTGCGAGCCGAACCGGCGCACCCGCTGGTCGAGCAGCACCTCGCCGCCGGCGTCGTTGACCTTCCGGCCGAGCAGCTCGTTCGAGCGGCCGCTGATCGGCGCCCGGAGGCGCTCGCCGTGGGAGCGCCAGATCAGGCCGCGCACCTCGACGCCTCTGCGGGCGGTGTCCGCGAGCAGGTCGCCGACGGTGGGTCCGTCGGGCAGCAGGAGCTCATCCGCGTCGCCGCGCCAGTCGGTGAACCACACGCGGTCGCCGGCCTGCAGGCCGGTCAGCTCCTCGTGGAGCCGCGCGAAGTAGGTGGCGCCGTGGACCAGGGGCCGCACGAGGTTGCCCTCCGACCAGGACGATCGGTTCTCGTCACCGGCGTGCGCGTCGCTCGCCGGGTTCCCGCGCTCCTCGCGGGAGAGGAACCATCGCGCCGCACCGTCGTCCACAGGATGCACTCTGCCGCACTCCCAGGGGACGATTCCTGGCGGGCAGCGCTGAAGGGGTCGGACCGCGGCGCTACCGTGCCGTCCATGCCCGAGCGCGAGCCGTTCCACCTCGAGGATGCGACTGCTTGGGAGTCCTGGCTCGAGACGAACGCCGACTCGTCGCCCGGCGTCTGGCTGGCGATCCCCAAGAAGGGCAGCGGCCGCAGCTCGCCGACCTACGCCGAGGCCCTCGACATCGCGCTGTGCTTCGGCTGGATCGACGGCCAGAAGGCGCCGCTCGACGACGCCTTCTTCCTGCAGCGCTTCACGCCGCGCGGCCCTCGGAGCATCTGGTCCGAACGCAACCGGGAGCACGTCGCGCGGCTCGCAGCCGCAGGACGGATGCGTCCGGCCGGCCTCGCCGAGGTCGAGCGCGCGAAGGCCGACGGCCGATGGGACGCGGCATACGCCGGTCAGGCGAGCGCACAGGTGCCCGACGACCTCCGCGCGGCGCTCGACGCGGAGCCGGCGGCCGCGGCCCTGTTCGCCGAGCTGGACGCCACCAACCGCTACGCGATCCTCTTCCGGATCGGGAACGTCAAGCGCGCCGAGACCCGCGCCAGGAAGATCGCCGAGTACGTGGCGATGCTGGCGCGCGGGGAGACGCTGCACCCTCGGCGCGGCACGCGAGGCTGACCGCGCCCGTCATCGTCGCGGATGGCGACGGCCAGGCCCGTCTCCGTGGTTCGAGCGGATCGGCATCGGCGCATGAGGAGGCCGTCGCTGCTGCGGAAGCGGACCTCACCGCTCCTGCCGTAGGTGGGCGAGGAAGTCCTGGTCCGCGCTCGTGATCCGATCGACCGCCTCGCCGAGGTCGCAGCGCTCGAGTTCGACGGTGGCGCCCTGGTCGCCCAGTCGCACGACGCGCCAGCCGCCACCGGCCGCCTCCCACCGGCGCAGGCGCTCCAGGGCGGAGGACGGAGGGGTGCCGGTCACGCGTCGACGCCCGATGGGAGAGCTCGACCACTCACGCCGACGCCGTGCGGAGCGGCGGCGCGGTCGTGACGAGCGTGTCGAGCGTCCGCCTGGTAGCCGGGCTTGTGGACGCAGCCGAAGTTCCGGCACATGCCGGTGACGATAGAACCTCGCGCCGCTCGCGACAACGTGGGCCGCAGCACAGCGCCGTGGTGGCGCCCGCGGCCCCTTCGCGGGGGTGCCCCGCACTGGGGAGGGACAGTCTCCGCGGTCCGCCGTAGCGTCGGTGATACAGAACCCCAGATCGCGCGGGACTTCGTCGAGTTCGACCACGACGCTCCCGGCAGTGCACCCTCACCGCCGCCCGCCGCCACGAACCCGAAACACCCATCGACTCATGCCGATCGACCCACGCCGCTGCGCCTCGTCGGTGGCGATCGCCACCCTGCTCGCCGGCCTCGCCCTGAACGTGGCGCTCGGCGGTGGCGCCCAGGCTCTCACCGGGCGGTTCGGCGCGGTCGCGACCGCGACCTCCAGCAGCACGCCTTCGCCGGCCGCGACGGGCACGCCCAGCGCCACCTCCACTCAGACGCCGTCGCCCGCGGCCACTCCCACCCCGAAGCCGACCCCGCTGCCGGAGCCCGTCGCGACATCGCTCAGCAGCAGGAGCGGCGGCACCGCCGCCCTCCGCACCGTGACGATGCGCGGCAGCTCGATGGCCAACGTGGCCCGCGTGGTCATCGGCAGCCAGGACGCGCAGCAGCTCGCCCTGCTGTCCCCGACCGAGCTCCGCTTCGTGATCCCCGAGGCCCAGGACTTCGTCCCGGGCACCGTCACCATCGCGCTGATCTCGGCGACCGATGGGGCCTGGATCCCGACGCACCTCACGTGGACGTACGCCGTTCGCAGCGCGGTCGACCGCGAGATGGCCTACGCCGCCGCCTACTGGAACCAGTACACGTCGGCCCGCTTCGGGTACATCCCGAAGAACGACTGCGTGAACTTCACCAGTCAGCTGCTGACCGCGCGGGGCTGGCACGAGTCCGCCACGTGGTTCGACGACGGACCCGTCAGCCACACGGTCGTGCAGAAGAAGACGGTCGTCGTGCCGAAGGAGGTGACCGTCACCACGACCACGAAGCTGCACGGCAAGGCGGTGAAGACGTCCACGGTGAGGACGGTGAAGACGAAGGTCGTCAAGCACGTGAAGAAGGTCGTGACCACAGTCGCCGCGAGCGCCACGTGGGTCTCCTCGACCGCCATGAGCGACTGGCTCGCCTCACGACCCGACCTCGCCACCCACCTCACCTATGCCCAGCGCGCCGAGGTGCGTGTCGGCGACATCGTCCAGTTCAACTGGACCGGCGTCGGCTCCTCGTGGGACCACACCGCGGTCGTCTCGAAGATCGTGGTCGACCCGAGCGGCACGCAGCACATCTGGTACGCGGAGCACACCAACCATCAGCTCTACGGCGGATCGATCGGCATGCTCGCCACGCAGCCCGGCTACCAGCACATGCGCGTGCAGTTCTGGCAGCTGAGGCGCTGAGCGCCGGGGCGCGTCAGCTTGCGACGGGGCTGAGCAGGATCGCCAGTCCCGCGAGGACCGTCCCGCTGACGTTCAGCACGATTCCGACGCGGATGGAGACGATCTTCTGCCGGTAGGCCTGCTCGAGGCGGAAGCCCAGGACGGGGCAGCCCGCCCAGATCAGCAGCGCGAGCCCGGCGGCCGCGGCGAGAGCACCGAACCACCAGACCGCGGCGAACGCCGTCGGCATCGCGTCAGGGCGCCAGCCTCCGGCCACCAGGGGGCCGAGGCCGACTGCCGGCACGAGCATCGCGGCCGCCGTCCAGAGGCTCCCGGTCCGGATGATCCGGGCCGTCTCGGCGGGCACGGTCTCCATCGTCGACAGGCCTTGGTCCTCGGTGCCGATCGTCCTCGACTCGTCCATGAGCACATCATGCCGCGGCCCGGAACGGGTCGTGCAGCCGTTCAGAGCGGCGCGTGATCAGCGCGGCGCAGCGCGGGGCCCGGCCGCCAGCCGGAGCTCCAGGCCGCGCATGACGAGCGCGGCGAGCTCCGCGAGATCGGCGAGCTCCTGCTCCGTGAACAGGCGGGGTTCACGGTCGAAGACGCTGATGGCGCCGATGCCGAGCCCGTCGGCGGTCACGAGCGGGGCGCCGGCGTAGGAGCGGATGTCCGGGCGACTCGTGAGGAGCGTGCTGCCCGACATCCCCGGGTCGGCCCGGACGTCCTCGACGGCCACCGGCCCGCCGGTGGTGACCGGGGCGGCGCAGAACGCGTCCGTGCGCTCGACCGAGTACCCGCTGGGCAGGCCGGCGCCGCCACGGACGTGGTTGCGCTCCGCGTCGAGCACGGAGAGCTGCGCCATCGGAGCACGCAGGAGGCGGCGGGCGAGGTGAGCGACGCGGTCGAACGTCTCCTCCCCGTCCGGGACGTCGTACCGTCGCGCGGCCGTCATCCGCCGCGCCTCCTGCGGCAGCAGCGCCGGATCGAGCATCCGGGCGTGCACGAGCTCCGCGAGGTAGGCGTTCTGCAGCTCGACGGCGATCTGCGGCAGCGGCGGCCGTGCGTCCGGGTGCCGTTCGAGCATGTCCCGCAGCACGGCGGTGAAGGTGGGCGGCAACGTGTCGGGCACGGCGGGGTCGCGTTCGAGACGCGCCTGGAGCGACTGGACGATCGTGCCGGGGAACGCGACCTGCGCGGTCGCCGCTTCGAGCAGCACGAGCCCGAGCGAGTAGACGTCCGAGGCCGGCTCGGCGTCGCCGCCCTCGGCGATCTCGGGCGCGAGGTAGGCCGCGGTGCCGGTCGTGCTCTCGCCCTCGTGCGTGCCGATGATGGTGGAGATGCCGAAGTCCGCGAGCTTGGCCCGGATCCGGTGATCCGGCCGGTCGTCGAGCAGCAGCACGTTCGCCGGCTTCAGGTCGCGATGCAGGTAGCCCTGCTCGTGCACGTAGTGCAGCGCGTCGGCCATCTCGGCGCCGAGCGCCGTGACCTGCGTCGCCGTCAGGGGGCCGCCCCGCAGCCGCTGCCGCAGGTCGTGCCCGGGCACGCGCTCCATAACGAGATAGATGCGCGGGTGATCCGGGTCGGTCGCGTCGACCCCCGCGTCGAGCAGGGTGGTCAGCGCGTGGTGGTTCAGCCGGCCGAGCAGCCGCGCCTCCGCCTCCTGCAGCCGGAGCGCCTGCGCGGACTCCGCTCTCGTGGTGAACACCTTGATCGCGACCGCGCGGCCGAGCAGCAGATCCGTCGCCGCGTAGACGGTCGCCGCTCCGCCGCGTCCGATCACCGATCCGACGGCGTACCGGTCGTTCAGCACCGGAGGCGGCAGGGCGTCGTTCCGCCCCGCAGCCATCCCTTCGGCTGCGCCCGTGCCCGGCTCGGTGAACAACGGAACCCCTCCGACGCGACCTCGTGTCGCGAACAGTAGGCCGCGCCGGCAACCGGAGGGGATCCTCCTCCGGAATCACACGGAAATCGTGATGGTGGGGCGGAGCGAACTCCGCTCCCACGGTCAGACGGCGGCCTGCGCGGCGCGGTACTGCTCGTCCGTCACCGGCTCCAGCCAGTGCGTCGGATCGCTGCCGTCCTCGTTCACGTCGAGCAGCGCGTAGTGGGCCATGAGCGTGTCCTCGCTCGCGCCGTGCCAGTGCTCCTCGCCCGGCGACGTCCACACCGTCTCGCCGGCGCGGATGCGCAGCACCTGTCCCGCGCGGTTCACCACGACGCCGACCCCCTCGGCGCCGTGCAGGGTTGGCCCGCGTCGTGCGAGTGCCAGTTCGACCGCGCGCCCGGCGGGAAGCGCACGAGTGCCGCCGAGAGCCGCGAGTTCGCGCTGGGGGCGGCGATGGGGGTGACGTCGACATCACCCGTGAAGGTCGTGGCCGGGCCCTTGGCGGCGGGCCGGGCGGGGCGGTGCTCCATCTGCGGATCCTTTCGTGGTGGTGGGGGAGGCCGAGCCGGGAGTCAGACGGTGAGCAGCACCTTGGTCGCCCGGCGCTCATCCATGGCCCGGTAGCCGTCGGCGGCCTGGTCGAGCGGCAGGGTGAGGTCGAAGACCTTGCCCGGGTCGATCCTCCGGTCCCAGATCAGCTGGATCAGCTCGGGCAGGAAGCGGCGCACCGGCGCCGGGCCGCCGTGGAGGTGGACGCCGGCCAAGAACAGCTCGTCGCCCGGGATGCGAGACGTCGTGGGAGACGCCGACGAAGCCGACGTGGCCGCCGGGGCGGGTCGAGCGGATGGCCTGCGTCATCGACTCCTGCGTGCCGACGGCCTCGATCACGCTGTGCGCACCGAGCCCGTTCGGTCAGCTCCTTGACCTTCGCGCGACGCCCTCGTCGCCGCGCTCCTCGACGATGTCGGTGGCGCCGAACTCGCGGGCGAGCGCCTGCCGGTCGGCGTGCCGGCTGAAGGCGATGATGCGCTCGGCGCCGAGCTGCTTGGCGGCGAGGACGCCGAGCAGGCCGACGGCGCCGTCGCCGACGACCGCGACGGTCTTGCCCGGGCCCGCCTCGGCGGCGACGGCGGCGAACCAGCCGGTGCCGAGCACGTCGGACGCGGCGAGCAGCGAGGGGATCAGGTCGGCGTCGGGCTGGCCCGGGCGTCGCGACGAGCGTGCCGTCGGCGAGCGGGATCGCGGGCCTGCTCGGCCTGCGTGCCGATCGTGCCCATGAGCACGCGGTGGACGCAGCGGGCTCTGGTAGCCGGCCTGGCAGATCTCGCAGGTGTTGTCGGAGGCCCAGAACGAGCCGACGACGAAGTCGCCGACCTTGACGGTCGTGCACCTCCGCGCCGATCTCCTCGACGACGCCGACGTACTCGTGGCCCATCGACCGGCGTCGTCGACCTGCTCGACGCCGCGGTAGGGCCAGAGGTCGGACCCGCAGATGCAGGTCGCCGAGAGGCGGATGATCGCGTCGGTCGGCTCGAGGATCGTCGGATCGTCGCGATCCTCGACCCGGACGTCGCCGGGTGCGTGCAGGACGACTCCGCGCATGGATGCTCCTTCGTGCCGGGGCTCGAGCAGGGTGTGCCTCGAGCGCTGCGACCATCAGACGCGCGGGCCGGCGGGGGAGGGAGTGCCTGGTGAGGGGTGTACCAGCAGGGCATCCCGTGGCCCGGAGGGCGACGCTGCCTATCCTGTGCGCCACTGGACACACGGGCCGAGGTGCGGGAGTTCCTGGTGACGCGCCGCGCGCGGCTGACGCCGGATCAGGTCGGCATCCTGACGGCGGGCGGCAACCGGCGGGTCCCGGGCCTCCGCCGCAGCGAGGTCGCATCCCTTGCAGGGTTGAGCGTGGAGTACTACTCGAAGATCGAGCGCGGCGACATCGGGGGCGCCTCCTCGTCCGTGCTCGAGGCGATCGCCGGTGCGCTGCGGCTCGACGACACCGAGCGCGCCCACCTCGCCGACCTCGCCCGCGCCTCCGACGGGATCCCCGTGTCGGGACGGGCCCGCCGTCCGCCCGGCCCGGACAGCGGCGCGCCCCGCGAGAGCCTCACCTGGGCGCTCGAGGCGCTCACCGACGCCATCGCGTTCGTCCGCAACCCGCGCCAGGACCTGCTCGCCACCAACGCGCTCGGCCGGGCGTTCTACGCGCCGGTGATCGGCGACGGTGGCCGCACCCCGAACCTGGCCCGGTTCCAGTTCCTCGACCCGGCCTCGCACGACTTCTACCCGGACTGGGACCGGTTCGCGGAGATGTGCGTGGCGATCATGCGGGCCGAGGCGGGCCGTGATCCCCACGACCGCGCGATGCAGGACCTCGTCGGCGAGCTCTCCACCCGCAGCCCGCTCTTCCGCTCCCTCTGGGGCGCGCACGACGTGCGGACGCACGGATCCGGCACCAAGCGCTTCCACCACCCGGTCGTCGGCGAGGTCGTGCTCGCCTACGAGGAGCTGGCGATCACCGCCGATCCCGGCAACATCCTGATGGTCTACACGGCCGAGCCCGGGTCGCCGTCGGCGGATCGCCTGAAGCTGCTGTCGTCGTGGGCGATGTCGGCGCAGGTCGCGCGCGCCCAGGAGGCCTGAGGCGCGACGCGCAGGGGTGCCCTGCCGGTACACCCCACGCCAGGCACTCCCGCCGCCTCGCGGATGCGGGTTCCGTGGTCCTCGGACCGGGATGCAACCGGCCGGGAAGGTGCCGCATCGTGAGGACCGCCGTCAGAGGGGCAGTACCCGGGTCACTGATCGCGACAGCCGTCCTGATCACATCGGTCGCGCCGCTCGCCACGGACATGTACGTGCCCGCCTTCCCGCGCGTCGCGCGGGACCTCGGCGCCTCGACGACCGCCGTGCAGCTGACCCTCATGACGTTCTTCGTCGGGATGGCGCTCGGCCAGCTGCTCCGCGGCCCGATCTCCGACCGACGCGGTCGGCGCCTGCCGCTGGTGCTCGGGACCGCCGGCATCACCCTGGCGAGCGTCGTCTGCGCGCTCGCGCCCTCGATCGGGATGCTGGCGGTCGCGCGGCTGGTGCAGGGGTTCGCGGGCGGCTGGGCGATGGTCGTCGTACGTGCGGTGCTCGTCGACCTCGCGACCGGCAGCCGGCTCGTGCGGGTGCTGAACCTCATCAGCGGCGTCGGCGGCATCGCACTCATCGCCGGGCCGCTGCTCGGCGGCGTGATCGTGCAGTACTCGGTGTGGCAGGCCTCGTTCTGGCTCGTCGGCGTCGCCGGCGTGGCGATGACCGCGTGCGTGCTGCGGTTCGTGCCCGACTCGCAGGCGGCCGCGCAGCGGCACGGCGGAGGCCTGCTGACCTTCGCCGCGTCGTCTGCGGCGGTCCTGAAGGACCGCCGATACGTCGGCTACGTCGTCGTCGCCTCAGCGATGATGATCGTCGTCTTCGCGTACGTGTCGTCGTCCGCGTTCATCCTCGAGGACGTGAACGGGCTCGGACCCATCCAGTACTCGGTCGACTTCGCCGGCAACGCCGCCGCCGCATCCGTCGCTGCGCTGCTGGCCGCGAGGCTCGCGGGCCGGGTCCCGACGCGCCGCGTGATCGGGGTCGGGCAGGCGCTCGGCGTCGTGGGCGCGGTGGTCCTGCTCGTGGCCGGCGCTCTCCTGCACGCCGGGCTGCTGCTGGTGGGCGTCGGTTTCCTCGCGCTCATGCTGAGCCACGGCCTCAGCACCGCGAACGCCGGTGCGCTCGCATCCGCCCAGGTGCCGGAGCATCCGGGGACCGGATCCGCAGTGCTCGGGATGTTCCAGTGGCTCGCGGCGGGCATCGGCGCGCCGATCGCGGGCCTGCTCGGCTCGGACCTCACGGTCGCGGCCGGCGAGCTGGCCCTCGCCGGGCTGATGGTCTCGCTGGTCGGGTTCCTCGTCCTCGCGCGGCCGGCGGACGGCTCGCGACGGGTCGGAACCGTGCAGCCGGCTGCCTGATCGCCGGGTCGCGGAGCCGTCGCACTCCTCGTCCGAGCCCGGCCGTCGGCGACGGGCGCGCCTCGATGTGGATGACCCCGAGCCTGCCGGTGTTCTTCCGGTTCAACGGATCGCGGGGGATCGAGATCGACCGCGAGTGGCTGCGCCGGCTGGACCGGTCGGCGTCGAGCTCCACCGGGCTCATCGTGCTGAACGCCGACGGCGAGGTCGTCAAGGCCGGCGCCTTCCGCCCGAACCGCTGACCTCGGCGGACCGCATCTCCGCCCTGCGGAGGATCCCCAGGGCGTCCCCCGCCTCGTAGTTTGTCCTCGTGCTCCGTCCGATCGCGCCCTGGCGTCGCGCGATCGACGCGGTGTCGGCGGTCCTGTTCGTCGGGCTGGTCGCGCTGTTCGGGCTGCACTCCGGGGTGTTCGTGGTCGGCGTGCTGCTCGGGGCCGCGCTCGTGTTCCGGCGCTGGTCCCCGCCGATCGCCCTCGCCCTGAGCTGGGTCGCCGCGGTCGTGCAGCTGCTCCAGCGGCAGGGGCCGCTCCTCCTCGACGTCGCCATCTTCGCGGTGCTCTTCGCGTGCGCGGCGTACGGCGGGCGGGGTGTGCGGTGGGCCGCGTTCGTGTCAGCGGTGGCGGGCGCGCTGATCGCGGGCGTCTTCATCGCGGTGGTGGTCCAGCCCGCCGGCAGCGGCTATCGCCTGCAGTCCGGTCTCGTGGTCGGCGGGGTCACGCTGGTTTCCCTCCTGCTGTGCGCGACCGCCGGTCAGCTCCTGCGCATCCGGCGGCTCGCGCAGGAGAATCGGCGCGCGGCGGAGGAGGCGTCCCGGCAGGCATCGGTCGAGCAGGAGCGCACCCGCATCGCGAGGGACATGCACGACGTGGTCGGTCATTCGCTCGCGGTGGTGATCGCGCAGGCCGACGGCGCGACCCGGCTCCGTGACCGCGATCCTGAGGCGGTCGGTGAGGCGCTGGCCACGATCAGCGCGACCGCGCGCGCCGCGCTCGCCGACGTCCGGGTGCTGCTGCAGCAGCTCCGATTCGAGGAGATGGACGGCCCGCAGCCGCTGCTCGGCGACCTGGACGAGCTGCTCGACGGGTTCCGAGCCTCGGGGCTCGACGTGCGGCGCGACGACGACGGGGAGCGCGTGCCGCTGCCGGTTCCCGCGCAGATCGCGGTCTTCCGCGTCGTTCAGGAGTCCCTCACGAACGCCCTCCGGCACGGTGGGGAGACGGCGGAGGTCCGGCTGACGTGGGCGCGAGGCGGCCTCGAGGTGCGGGTCGAGAACCCGTTCCACCCGGACTCGTCACCCGGGCGCGCCGGCAACGGTGTGACCGGGATGCAGGAGCGGGCGGCGCTGGTCGGTGGCCATCTGCACGCTGGGCCGGACGCGCATCGATGGCTCGTCAGCGCGTGGTTCCCCGCGAGCAGCGCCGCAGAGCTCCCCGCTCGGCCCGCCGGCGGTGTCGCGTGACGATCCGGGTGCTGCTCGTCGACGACCAGGCGATGTTCCGTCGCGGCATCGCGATGATCCTCAGGTCGGAGCCCGATCTCGAGGTGGTCGGCGAGGCCGGTGACGGCGCCGCCGCTGCCCTGGTGTCCGCGCGCCTGGAGCCCGACGTGGTGCTCATGGACCTGCGCATGCCGGTGCTGGACGGCGTCGGCGCGACGCGACGCATCCTCGAGGAGGCGCGATCCCGGGAGAGCGGGGGCCGCGGGTGATCGTGCTCACGACGTTCGACCTCGACGCGGACGCCGCGGCCGCGATCCGGGCCGGGGCGAGCGGATTCGTCCTGAAGGACGCCGATCCGGAGTTCCTGATCGCGGCCGTGCGCACCGTCCACGCCGGCACCGCGGTGATCGCCGGCTCGGCGACCAGGACGCTGCTGGAGCGGTTCGAGCCGACGAGCATCGGGCGCACGGATCCGCCCGCCGCCTTCACGCGGCTGACCGAGCGCGAGCGGCAGGTGTTCGCCCTGGCGGCCAAGGGGCTGTCGAACTCGGAGATCGCCCGCGCGGAGTACGTGTCGGAGACGACCGTGAAGACCCACGTGAGCGCGGTGCTCGCGAAGCTCGGCCTGCGCGACCGGGTGCAGCTCGTCGTCTTCGCGTACGAGCACGGGCTCGCCTGATCTCCTCCTTCCGGAGGAGGCGATCTCCTCTCGCCGCCGGATCACCGGCGCCCGGCCGCTTCGTAGCGTCGACGCCATGGAACGCATCCCCGTCCTCAGCGCCACCGGCGTCGGCAAGCGCTACGGCTCCGGCGACACCGCGGTCGTCGCCCTCGACGACGTGGCCTTCGAGCTGCGCACCGGCGAGTTCGTCGCCGTCATGGGCCCCTCCGGCTCCGGAAAGTCCACCCTCATGCACCTGATCGCGGGCCTCGATGTGCCGACCTCCGGGCGCATCCTGCTCGACGGCCGCGACATCAGCGGACTCGACGACGCGGCGCTCACCGAGCTGCGCCGCGACCGGATCGGCTTCGTCTTCCAGGCGTTCAACCTGGTGCCGACCCTCGACGTCATCGCCAACGTCATGCTGCCTCTTCGAGCTCGCGGGGCGAGAAGCCGGATGCGGAGCAGCGAGCGTTCATCGGCTCGCCTGCTCGGCGACCTGGGCCTCGACGACCGTCTCGGCCATCGCCCTGGCGCCCTCTCCGGCGGTCAGCAGCAGCGGGTCGCGATCGCCCGCGCGCTCGCGGGGCGGCCGCGCTCGTGGTCGCGGACGAGCCGACCGGCAACCTCGACTCCCGCACCGGCCGGGACGTGCTCGGTGGCTGCTCGCCGATGCGGCACGCCGCTACGGACAGGCCATCGTGATGGTCACCCACGATCCGGTCGCCGCGAGCTTCGCCGACCGCATCGTGCTCCTAGCGGACGGCCGCGTCGCCGCCGAGCACCCCCGTTCGGACGCGGCCGGGATCGCGGCGCTCATGCTCTCCCTCGAGGGCGGCCGGTGAACGCGCGAGGGCGGGGAGCCGCCCTGCTCGTCGCGGCACTCTCGACCGGCTTCGGCGTCGCGCTCCTCCAGCTCGCGGGCGTGCTCGGAGCCGTGACGAGCGAGCACACCAGCCGGAACGGCGCCGCGGCGGGGATGCTCCACGTGCTCGCGTTCGTCTTCGTGGGGCTCTCGATCTACTGCGGTGCGGTCGTCACGACCAACACCGTCGCGACGGTCGTCGCCGGCCGGACCAGGATGATCGCGCTGCGCCGGCTGCTCGGGGCCACCGCCAGGGCGGAACGCGTCGCCATCGCCCGGGAGCAGCTCGGTGTCGGAGCGATCGGCGCGCTCGCCGGGCTGGTGGGCGGCACCGGCCTCGCGTTCGTGTCCTACCGGATCGCGGTGGCGACCGGGACGCTGCCGGATTCGAGCTACGCCTTCACCGATCCGACCGTGCTGCTGCCCGTGGTCGCGGTGCCCCTGGCGGGCTGGGCGGCGGGCTGGCCGGTTCCCGTCGAGTGCTCACCGTCCGGCCGGTGCAGGCCATCCACGACGTGGGGGAGCCGTCGGACGACGAGGTGGGCGGCCGCATTCGTGGCGTGCTCGCCGTGCTCGCCGTCGTCGGTGGCGCGCTCCTGCTGGGGCTCGGCCTGCTGATCGGGTTCCTGAGCCCGGCCGGCGTGATCATCGCCTTCTTCGGCGGCATCGTGTCGTTCACCGGGATCGTGCTCGGCGCGCCCCGGGTCGTGCCGCGCGCGCTCGGCCTGGTCGGGCGTCTCGGCGGTGGGTCACCCTCCGCGCGGATCGCCGTGGCGAACGCCGTCCGCTATCCCGTGCGCAGCACCCGCGCCACCATCGGCCTGGTCATCGGGGTCACCCTGATCACCACCTTCGCCGTGGCGATCGACTCCTTCGGGGCGGCGGTGCACCGGCTGCTCCCTGGCGGCTCGGACCTCGACGCGTTCCTCGCCGGCATCACGACGGTGTTCTCGGTGCTCACCGGGTTGAGCGCGGTCGTCGCCGCCGTCGGGCTCGTCAGCACCCTGTCGTTGAGCGTGCTGCAGCGGATCCGGAGCTGGGCCTCCTGCGGGCGCTCGGGTTCGGGCGACGGGCGATGCGGGGATGAAACTGCCGAAGTATGTACTGGTACCAGTAGGTTA
>CAVYUH010000008.1:0-75132 GCA_963771645.1 uncultured Actinomycetota bacterium
CGAAGACCTGCACCGCGATGATCCCGGCCGCCACGGCCACCAGCGGGGCGGGGACGACCGGGGCGAGGCGCCGCAGCACCAGCACGATCGCCAGCGAGCCGAGGCCGACGATGACGGTCAACCACCCGGCCTCCCCGAGGTGGGTCAGCAGGTGCCACAGTTGGCTGAAGAAGTCACCCTCACCCTTCTTCACGCCGAGGAGCTTGGGGACCTGCCCGACGATGATGGACAGGGCGAGCCCGACGATGAAGCCCTTCAGCACCGGCTCGGAGATGAAGTTCGCGATGAAGCCGAGCCGCAGCAGTCCCGCGGCCAGCGCGAGCACCCCGGTGGTGAGCGCGAGAGCCACGGTGAGCGCGGCGAACGCTCCGGACCTCCCCGCCGCGACCTGGCCGACCGCGGCGGCGGACAGCGCCGCCGTGGCCGCCATCGGCCCGACGACCAGGTGCTTGGAGCTGCCGAAGGCCGCGTAGAGGATCAGTGCTCCGGGTGCCGCATAGAGGCCTACCACCGGCGAGACGCCGGCGATGGAGGCGTACGCCAGCGCCCCGGCACGAGGACCGCCCAGACCGTCAGCCCCGCGACGGCGTCGCGGCGCAACCACGCCGGCCGGTAGCCGTGCAGGGAGGTGAAGAGCGGCACCGTCACCGTGTCACCCCAGATCGTCCGCAGCCGGCGCTCGCTCGACGGATCCCTGCGACGGCATCGATCGCTCGGCGAGCCGGCGCCGGATCACCGGACTCTCGTGACGTCGCCCAGCTTCCAGCTGCGGTCGAAGTACGGCTCCAGCGGTCCGTAGAAACGGAAGTAGGAGAACCAATGCCGACCAGGAGTGGTCTGGACCCAGTTGGTCTCGTTGCCCTCGGGTTCGTGCGGACCAAAGTACAGGTCGACCGAATTATCGTCGTTGTAGACCAGCTCGGGGTCACGAGAGCCTCGGTCGCCCCGCTCCTGAGCGTTGTCGACCAGGCAGCGGGTGTCGGTGTCGTACACCGTGGCGGACCAGAACAGCTTGGCCGGCGGGTCCGCCGGGACATGGAGGACGTACGTACGGGCTCCGTCCAGCCAGTTGCCTTCGCCATCGGTGTAGGTCCCGAGGTAGGCCTGGCCGAGACCGGGGTCTGGCTCTTCATCGCCTCGGAGAAGCTCACCGCCTCATAAAACCACGAAGCGCGTTCGAGGAGCTGGTCGTAGTACGGACCGCGCTGCGGAGGAGTTGTCAAGTGGTAGCCGAGGTCCCACTGCCGGTCGGGCCAGTACCGGGAGCCGAACCGCTTGGCGAAAGTGTTGGCCTTGGCCATGAGCTCGCCGGCCGCTGCCCCTTCGAGGAGGATTCCAGTTAGCCGCTCGTCGGGAGCGAAGGGCTGCCCCTTCTCGATACCCAACTGCTTGAGCATGGCCAGGTAAAAGCGATCCCGCTCGTCGACGATCTCCGACTGGTAAATGTCGTGGAGACGGACCCAGTACTCAAGCCCTCGAGGCTGATCGCCCGACCAGGGCCGACCGCTCGGCGAGACGAGGCGGGTCGGCGGCGGGTCGTCTCGCCGGTCGAAGGGGTAGATCCTGACCTTTTCGACGAGCTGGCGAGCGCGGTCGGGGTCGGGGTCCAGGGTGCGGAACCCGAACATGATGTGCGTGCCAGTGGCGTGCAACAGGCGGCGGTCGCCCAGCGACGGGGCGTCCTGACCCGGTGGAACGATCAGGTAACGGCCGCCCTTCCCCCGGTCGGGGCCCATCTCGCCCATCACCCCGATCTCGCGCTGCCAGAAGTCCGAGACCCCGCCCGCCGTCGGTCCGGCCGGCAGCTCGATGACGAATGGCCCCGTCGCGCCAAGTCCATAAAGTTCAAGAGATACGGCGTGGTCGCGTTGGCGGTGATGAGCCCGAGCCGATCCCGGTAGGTGACGTAGTGGACGAGGTCGGAGTTGGTGGCCCCGAAGACCTCGCGGTGCACTTGTGCCATTGGGCGTAGGAGACGAGGGGGAGGGCCCAGAGGTAGGCCTGGGTGGCCAGCTGGTAGTCGAGCTCGTCGAAGATCCCGGGCAGCTCGTCCTTCCGGGGCAGGTCGGATGCGATCGTCGGTGCGATGTCGAGAGCCATGGCGGCAATGCTTCCCACCGCGTTTTCGGCATGCGTCACCCGCGTCGGGTGACCGGCATCCCGGGATCGGGCGAGCAGGCGAGCACCCCGCACCACCCGTCCGAGTGACGCGAGGGCCCAGCCCCCGGTCTGGAGTGGATCCATGACCGCACGAGCCACGGCTTCCTCCGCCACCGCTCCGTCGCGACTGCCGAGGCTCCTGTCGATCGTCCGGCACCGAGCCAGCAGCTCCAATGACCGCGAAACCCGGCCTGCGCCTGGCGATGGTCTCGCGGCAGGCATGATCATCGCGATCGGCTACGCGCAGTTCGCCGGGATCATCGGGCCGACCGTCCTGGCGCTCGTCGTGACGATCTGCGTGCAGCCGGCCCGGGTCCTCCCCAACGGCTCGGACTGGGCCGGACCCTCGCCTCGACCGTGGTGGTCATCGTCGTGCTCGCCCTGCTGGTGGCGTTCGGCGCGGCGCTGGTGGTGGCGATCGGGCAGTTCGCGACGATCTTCCCCCAGTACTCCGACCAGATCACGGCCTTCCAACGCGACCTCGCCGATGTCCTGCACGGCCTCGGCCTCGGTCGGGCCCAGGTGCAGGCGCTGCTGGCGCACATCGACCCCACCGCGCTGGTGCGACCGCGTCCGGCCTGGTCAGCGAGGTCTTCGGACTCGGGTTCGGGTTGCTCCTGGTCGTCGGACTGGTGGTGTTCATGGCCATCGACGCGGGTATGCCCGGTTGATCGGGGACGGGTCCGCACGGTCCGGCCTGACCTCGTCGCCGCCTTCGAGCAGTTCAGCGTCTCGGTCCACTGCTACATGCTGCGTCACCGCCCGCCTGCTGGGAGCGATCGTCTCCACGCTCGACACAGTCGCCCTGCTGATCCTCGCCATACCCGGGGCGCTCCTCTGGGGGCTCCTCGCGTTCATCACCGGCTTCATCCCGAACATCGGCTACTGGATCGGCATCGCCCCGCCGTCGTGCTCGCGTACCTCAGCCAGGGATGGCGGGCGGCCGTCGCCGTCATCGTCATCTACGCGGTCATCAACGGCGTGATCCAGTCGGGGCTGCAGCCGAAGATCGTCGGGTCGGCGGTGTCGCTGAACCAGACCATCACCTTCCTGTCCGTGATCTTCTGGACGGTGGTGCTCGGCGGCATCGGGGCGGTCCTGGCCGTCCCGCTGACGCTCCTGGCCCGAGCGTTCTTCGTCGACGCGAACCCGTCCCTCACCTGGCTGCGGCCGGCCCTCGGGGACGTCGCCGGCCTGACGAGCGCAGAGCGGATGCGCCGGCGCGACGCAGTGCGCTCCGGCTCGCCGCGGAGGGCGGCCTGACCGCGGCACAGGGGCCCCTGCCGGCCGACGAAGCGCGCCGGTTCAGGCGAGCAGCTCGGCCGCCCGGTCCACGAACGCCAGCAGGTCGTCGAGCGAGCCGGTGGGCGTGATCGCCCGCAGCACAGCTCGTCGATCGCGGCCCGGTACGCGGCGACGCCCGCCGCGAACCCGCCGTCGACCGCAGGCAACGTCGTATCGATCGGCCGGATGCCGAGGCGGGCGAAGTTCGCGGCGTACGCCGGGTAGGAGCCGTACTGCACCGACTCCCGCTCGAGTGCAGGACGCGCGGCCTCGTCCACGATCGCCCGCGCGTAGAGCGCGATCCTCGGCCGCTCGCCCTGGGCGTCGGTACCCACCGCGCGCAGCTCCTCAGCCTGCTCCGCGGCGACGGCGGGGGTCAGCCAGCTGAGCAGCACACCGTCCGCGTGCTCGGCGCCGAGCCGCCGCATCCGCGGCCCGAGGGCCCCGACCACGACCGCCGCCCTCGACCCCTGCCGCAGCACGCCGACCGCCTCAGCAACCGCATCGACGGCACCCGTCCGCAGCTGTCCGGACCCGATGCCGAGGGTCAGTCGCGTCTCGGGCACCCCGGTGCGGCGGAGGTCGTCGAGGATCGCGGGGCCCGGACGGCGGTCGACGGGGATCACGCCGCTCGCGAGCCGGAGGTGCGTCGTGACCTCCGCGGCGGCCGCGAGCCCGGCGAGCGAGTCGCCCTGCGGGCTGTCGTTGAGCCAGATCCCGGCGAAGCCGGCCGCCTCGACCCGTGGCGCGAGCCGTCGCACCGCCTCCGGCCCGAGCGCTCCAGGGACACCGATCGACACATCCGCAGTCATGGATCCTCCCGGTACCAGCATGCGCCGTCAGCGGCCTTCGCATGTCGCCGGTCGAGTAGACCGTTGTACGGCATGCTGGGAACGCCCCTCATCGCCGACGGGGCGGTACGCCAGGAGGGTCCCATCGGAGCATCGCGCGCCGTCATGCCGCTACGGGCATGCACTGCGGACGCGTCTCGGGCCGTCCAGCGGCGAGGTTCCGAGTGAGGGCCTGACGCCGTGCGGCTGCTGAGCCTGGCTCTCGAGGGTCTGTGGTGGCGCCGGGCGACCTCCCTGATGCTGCTCCTCGTCGCGGCCTGCACCACCGCCGCCGCCGCGGCGGCTCCGTCCTACGCGGAGTCGGCGCAGGACGCCGTCGTGCGCGCCGCCGTCGACCGGGCGCCGGTCGGGTCGGACGGCACGGGCATCGAGGTGACGGCCCTGCAGACGGGCCGGCCATCGACCGCCGTGCTCCGGTCCGCCGTCGACGAGGCGTTCACCGGTGCCGCTCACACGGCCTATCCGACCGTGGTGATGCAGCTCTCGACCGTGCAGCGACCTGCGATCGAGCGGCCCGGCGGGATCCAGCGCATCACGATGACCAGCCGAGACGGGCTCTGCGCCGCGCTGCGCCTGCTGGCCGGGTCCTGCCTCAGCGAGACGGACCCGACGGGGGTGGTGCTCGAGGACGCGGTCGCCCGCGCGAACCACCTCCGCGTCGGCCAGAGGTTCGCCGTCACCGCACTCGGCGGAGGGAAGCCGCTCACCCAGCGCGTGCGCGGGATCGCCGTGCGCAGTCGGCCGACGGCGGCCTACTGGTTCGGCAGCACCCCGGACGTGAGCCAGTACACGCTCGCCGTGTGGGTGCCGGTGGCCTACTTCACCGCGTCGAGGGTGCAGCCGGTCGACGGGGTGGCCGCCTCCGCGGATCTGGCGCTCGACCGATCGACGATGCATCAGCGGACGGCCGAACCGCTCCTGACGTCGCTCGCCGGCGCAGTCCGGCGGCTTCACGACAGCGGCATGACGAACCCCGCGGATGTGACGAGCAGCGCGCAGGAGGTCGTGCGGGGCGGGGAGCGTGGTGGCGCCCGGCTGATGCTGCCCATCGTGGTGGTGATCGCCGAGCTGCTCGCGCTGGGCTGGTTCCTGCTGCACACCCTCATCAGCGGCTCCGTCGAGGGGCGGGGTGCGGAGGTCGCCCTCAGCAAGGTGCGGGGCATGTCGGGCCGTGGAACCCTGATGCTCGTCCTGTTGGAGCCGGCGATCCTGCTCGGCGCGGCGATCCCCCTCGGCGTGCTGATCGCGGCCGCGATCGAGCACCGGCTGGTTCCGGGGATCCTCGGGACATCGGTCGACATCCGGGTCGGGTGGATCTCGTGGGCCGCCGCTGCCGTCGCAGCCGCCGGCGGCCTGATCGCCGCGTCCGCGGCCAGCGTCCGGGTGCTCCGGCGTCCGGTGCTGGAGCAGTGGCGGCGGACGACCCGACCCGGATCCCGTCGGAGCGTCGTCGCGGAGGTCGTCGTCGTGGTGCTGGCGGCGGCGGGGATCGTCCAGCTGCGCCTGTCCGGCTCGCTCGCCGTCGGCACGGCGAGCGGGATCGCCATCCTCGCCCCGATGCTGCTGATCGTCGCCGGCGCCCTGGTCGCGAGCAGGGTGGTCGTCCTGCTCGCCCGGCTGGGCTTCCGTCCGACGCGCGGCACGGGCGCGGTCTCCGCGTTCGTCGGCCTGCGGCAGCTCGCTCGGCGACCGGCCGGGCGCCGGACGTTCGGGGTGCTGGTCGTCGCCGTCGCCATGGCGGCGTACGGCGTCAGCAGCGCGGACGTCCTGGAGCAGAACCGGAACGACCGCGCCCTCACGGATGTCGGGGCGCCGACCGTGCTCCACATCGCGCCGGATCTGCGGACGGACCAGCGCATCCGCTCGGTGGATCCGACGGGACGAGCGCTGACCGCCGTCTCGGAAGGACCGGTGGGGGTGGGAACTCAGTACACCGACTTCGACACCACATCGGCCCCGAGCGATTCCCCGTCCGTGCTCGTGGTCGACCCGAGGACGTTCGGTGCGGTCGCCTACTGGCGCGACGACTTCGGATCCGCCCGCCTCGCAGCGCTGCTGCGACCCCTGTCGGCTCCCGCACCGGCGGTCCCCATGATCACGGGCAGACGCGTCGCCCTGTCCATCAGCACCCCGAAGGTGCCGGCCCCGCTCGGCCTCGCCGCGGACCTGACCGATGCCGCAGGGCAGCCCCACACCGTCCGGCTGGGCGAGCTCACGCCCGGCACGACGACCTACGCGGCCGACGTGGGGTTCTGCGCCGACGGATGCCGGCTCCGGCGGATCTACCTCACCCGGCCGCTCGATCAGCTCGGCGTGCTCGTCGTCGGCTTCACCATCCACTCGATCCGCGTGACCGGTACCGGTGGGTCGCTCGTCCAGCCGTCCCTCGCACAGGTCGTGTGGTCGCCGCTGAACCCGTTCCCGGCGGCGAGCGTCAGCCCCGCCGAGCGGGTGTCGGTCGAGCCCGACGGCGTGCGCGTCGCCATCTCCGTCACGGGGCAGCCGAACGACGGCGTGGCCGGGTTCGGCATCGCCGCAGGTGCCCGGACCACCGCGCCCGCGCTCGTCGCGGCTGGGCTGACCGGCGGCGCCTCCACGGTGACCGTGCAGACACCGGACGGCGACGCCTTCTCCGTGGCGCCCAGCGGGACCGTGGCCGTCATCCCTCGACTCGGGGACGGCGGCGTCGTCGTGGCGCGCGACTGGATCGAGGCCGAGTCCCCCTCCGGGTACTCGCACCTGCTCGCGGACCAGATCTGGATCGGTCGCGACGCGCCGCCCCATGTCGTCGATCGCCTGCGCGCCGCAGGCGTCCACGTGCTGTCCGTGGAGACCTCGGCCGGTCGCGCGTCGGCTCTCGCGTCGACCGGGCCGGGATTCGCGACGCCCTTCACCATCGCCGGTGGTGTCACGGCCGTGCTGCTCGCAACGGCCACGGTCGTCCTCGGGATCGCGCTCCTCGCACGCCGTCGGGTGTTCGAGCTCTCCGCCATGCGCGCGCTCGGGATCAGGACCCGGAGCCTGCGCGGATCGGTCCTCGTCGAGCAGGGCTTCCTCGTCGTGTTCGCGACGATCTGCGGACTGGTGCTCGCGCTGGCCGGCGTCCAGCTCGCGCTGCCCGCGCTCCCCGCCTACGTCGACGACCCGCCCTACCCGGCGTTCCTCGTCCACCAGCCTGTGGGCACCGTGGTCCTGGTCGGGGCGGCGATCGTGGCGCTGCTGCTCGCCGCGGTCGCGGTGACCGCCGCCGTCCTGGATCGACGGACGTCGGTCAGCGCCCTCCGGGAGGCCGAGCAGTGAGCGTCGTCGTCGATGTGCAGCAGGCGGTCTGCATCCACCGCACCGTCGACAGCGAGGTGGTCGCGCTCCGAGGAGCGGACCTGCTCGTCGAGGACGGCGAGCTGGTCGCGCTCGTCGGCCCATCCGGCTCCGGGAAGTCGACGCTGATGGCGCTGCTCGCCGGTCTGCTGCGGCCGAGCGCCGGCCAGGTCCACGTGCTCGGCCGCGACGTCGCCCGTGCCTCGGAGCGCGAGGTGCTGGCCCACCGCAGCCAGGACATCGGCATGCTCATGCAGGGACCGGAGCGCAACCTCCTGCCGTACGCGACGGTGCGTGCGAACGTCGAGCTCGCGCAGCTCGCCGCTCGCGCCCCCCGCGCCGTCCGGCATCGACGGGCCGCCGAGCTCCTGGAAGCGGTGGGGATGGAGAAGGCGGCGCACCGGCGCGCGGGAACGCTCTCCGGGGGTGAGCAGCAGCGGGTCGCCCTCGCGGCCGCGCTCGCCACCGGCCCCCGGCTGCTGCTCGCCGACGAGCCCACCAGCCAGCTGGACCGCGAGAACGCGGCCGGCATCGCGCAGCTGCTGCGGACCGCGCGCGACCGCTGGGGCACGACCGTGATCGTCGTCACGCACGACGCCGAGCTCGGCGAGGCCATGGACCGCAGCCTCACGATGCGCGACGGCCGCATCGGAACGGAGGCCAGGAGCGGCGAGCAGTTCGCCGTGATCGGACGGGACGGCACGGTGCAGCTCCCAGCCGACCTCGCGGACCGCTTCCCGGCCGGCGGACGGGCACGCGTCGTCCGACACCCCGGACACATCGAGCTGCATCCCCTTCCCGGTCAGCAGGAGGAGCGCTCGTGAGCGGCCCCCTCCAGCTGACGGCGAGCGGCATCGAGCTCCGCCGTGGTCGTCGGATGATCCTGGGCGGCCTGGACGTCAGCGTTCCGGCCGGCCACATCGCCGCCCTCACCGGACCGTCCGGATCCGGCAAGACGTCGCTCCTGACGGTCCTCGCCGCGCTCCAGACTCCGGACCGCGGCGAGGTCCGCTACGACGGGCAGCCCGTCACTCCCCGCACCCGGGACCCCTGGAGCGGCCGGGTGCAGATCGCTCACCAGTCGTTCGGGCTCCTCTCCCTGCTCACCGCGGCGGAGAACGTGGAGCTCGCGGCGCAGGGGCTGCCCAGGGCGAGGCGCCTCCGCCGCCCGGCGCTTCGAGCCGCAGCGCGCGACGCCCTGGACGGGGTCGGCCTCGCCGCGCGAGCGGATCACCTCGTGGACGAGCTCTCCGGCGGCGAGCAGCAGCGCGTCGCGCTCGCCCGTGCCATCTCGACCGAACCCGCCCTCGTGCTCGCGGACGAACCGACCGCTCAGCTCGATGCCGAGAACCGCGGACGCGTCACCGACCTCCTCCTCGAGCTGGCAGGGCGTGGAGCCACGGTCGTCGTAGCCACGCACGATCAGGAGCTCACAGAGCGATGCGACCTCGTGTTCACGCTGCGCGACGGCGTGCTGGCGTAGCCCGGACCGGGCGGCCGCCCGAGTCCATCCGGCTTCAGGCCCGGTGCACCGTGACCTCGTCGCCCTCGAGGATCCGTCCGTCGCCGTCGATGAACGCGACGTGCACCGGGCGCCCGCTCGCGTCGCGGTAGCGGACGCCGGAGTCGATGTCGGTCGGCAGGTGGCGGGTGCCCCAGTCCCCCAGGGCGCCGAGCACGACGTGCAGCTCGCGCCCGGCATCGGTCAGCCGGTACTCCGTGCGGGTGCGGCTGCCCTCCTCCTGGTAGGCGACCTGCTCGAGCACGCCGTGGCCGACGAGGGCGTGCAGGCGGTCGGTCAGCACGTCGCTCGCGATGCCGAGCCGCGCGCGGAAGTCGGAGAAGCGGGTCGTGCCGAGCGCCGCCTCGCGGAGCACGAGCAGCGACCAGCGGTCGGCGATCGTCGTGATCGTCCGGGCGATGGGGCACGAGATCGTGGTCGGATCGGTCTTCAGCACGATCCCATGATACCCCTGGGACGGGAATTCGGATCCAGCCCGCTAGATTGGCCGAACCAACCGAGCATGGATGGAGCCCCGCATGCGCAGCACCTCCCGCAGGACCGCCTTCGCGACCGCCGCGCTGACGGCGGCGCTCGCCCTCTGGACGAGCGGGGCGCCCTCCGTCGTCTACCCGGTCTACGGCCGCCTCTGGCACGTACCGCCGGCCACCACGACCCTGGTCTTCGGGATCTATCCGCTGGCGCTGCTCGTCGTGCTCGGCCTGTTCGGCGGCATCAGCGACCGCATCGGCCGGCGCGCGGCGATCGTGCTCGGCCTCGCGCTCATGGCGGTCGGCACCCTCGCGTTCGCACTGGCGCCGTCGGTCGGGGTGCTGCTCGCCGGCAGGGTGCTGACCGGCGCGGGCGTCGGCTTCGCGCTCAGCGCCGCGACCGCCGCGCTCGCCGAATCGATGCCGGAAGGCCGCGGTCACCTGGCGGGCGCGTTCGCGACCGCCTCGACGGCCTCGGGGCTGACGATCGCCCTCGTGCTCGGCGGCGTCTTCCTGCGCTTCGTCGGCGATCCGCTGCACGCCTCCTACTGGCCCCTGCTCGCCGGGATCCTCGTGACGCTGCTGCTCGCGCTCCGCCTGCCGACGGGCGTCCGTTCGCCGGGCCGCCGGCTCCAGCTGCTCCGCGTGCACGCGTCGATGTCGGGGGTCGTCGCGCAGGGCACGCTCGGCGTCGCGGCGGCGTTCGGCACCGGCGGAGTGGTGCTCGCCCTCGGCGCGGACGTCGCCGTCGGACTGCTCGGCACGACGGATCCGCTCGTGATCGGGCTCCTGCTCGCGCTGTCCGCCGCGGTCATCGGCGTCACAGCGCTGCTCGCCCGGCGGGTGCGGGCGTCGCGGGCGGCGCCCGTCGGCGCCGTGGCGATGATCGCGGGGCTCGGCGCCCTCGTGCTCGCGAGCGGGCTCGGCTCGCTCGCCGTGTTCCTCGCCTCGATCGTCGTCACGGGCATCGGCTACAGCCTGCTGTTCGCCGCAGGCATCGGGGCCGCTGCCGAGCTGGCGCCGGCGGAGCACCGCGCATCGACGGTCTCCGCGGTCTACTTCGGCGGCTACCTGGTGCAGGGGCTCACCGCGATCGGCGTCGGATCGCTCGCGACGTCGGCCGGCCTGTTCCCGGCGATCGTGTTCGCGGCGATCGCACTGTCGGTGCTGGCAGCCGCCGCGGGCGCCGCACCGTTCGTCAGGGCACGCGTCGAGGTCGCCCGCCGCGGCCGCCGGCGGCCCGCCCCGGCGGTGTAGCGGAATCACCCACGACGGGTGACGCCTCCCTCTCCCCCGCCGCGCGACCCTGCGCAGGGCAGGCCGACGACAGGGAGCACCATGCTGGGCAGGCACAAGGAACGGCACGAGGAGCGCGACGGCGGGGACGGGCGCACGCACTACCGGATGAGGGAACGGCTCGTCTCGATCGGTGACGACTACTGGATCGAGACGGATTCCGGCCAGCGCGTGTACAAGGTCGACGGCAAGGCGCTGCGCATCCGCAAGACGCTGAAGTTCGAGGACGCGCACGGGCACGAGCTCGCGAAGATCCAGGAGCGGATGCTGCACATCAAGGACACGATGGAGATCGAGGACGCGCACGGCCATCGGGCCGCGATGGTGAAGAAGGCGCTGATCACCCCCTTCCGCGACCGGTGGATCGTGAAGATCAAGGACGGTCCCGACCTCGAGGTCCAGGGCAACGTGCTCGAGCACGAGTACAGCTTCAAGGACGGGCACCGGCCGGTCGCCACCGTGTCCAAGAAGTGGTTCCGCATCGCCGACACCTACGGGGTCGAGATCGATGAGGACCAGGATCCGGTGCTCGTGCTCGCCGCCACGGTCGCCGTCGACATGATGGCCCACCCGAGCAAGTAGCGACGGCACGACGACCCCTGGCGGGTGATCCCGTGACGGAGGGCATGACCCGGATCGCCGGCGGCGACTTCCGGATGGGCAGCGACCGGTTCTATCCGGAGGAGGGTCCGGTGCACACCGCGTCCGTCGCGCCGTTCGAGCTCGACACGGCCCCGGTCACCAACGCCCGCTTCGCCGAGTTCGCCGAGGCCACCGGACACGTCACGACCGCCGAGCGCGTGTTGAGCGCGGCGCAGTTCCCGCAGCTGTCCGCCGAGGAGCGGGCGCCGGGCTCGATGGTCTTCACGATGACCGCGGCCCCGGTCGACCTGAGGGACTGGCGTCGGTGGTGGCGCTGGGAGCCGGGAGCCGACTGGCGACATCCCTTCGGTCCCGGATCCTCGATCGAGGACCGACCGGACCATCCGGTCGTGCAGGTGAGCTTCGAGGACGCCGAGCGCTACGCGGAGTGGGCCGGGAAGCGGCTGCCGACCGAGGCGGAGTGGGAGCTCGCCGCGCGCGGCGGCCTCGACGAGGCGATCTTCGTCTGGGGTGACGAGGACGACTCGGAGCGCCGGCTGGCCAACCACTGGCAGGGCCGGTTCCCGTACGAGAGCACCGGGTGGGGCGGGACGAGCCCGGTGGGCTCCTACCCGCCGAACGCGTTCGGGCTGCACGACATGGCCGGCAACGTGTGGGAGTGGACGTCGAGCTTCTTCGCCCCACGGCACCTCCCGCAGGGGCGGGGCGGTCCGGATGCGGGAGCCCGGCCGGTGCTGTTCACGGGCCCGCAGCTGTCCGGATCCGTGCGCCGGGTGCTCAAGGGCGGCTCGCACCTCTGCTCGCCGGAGTACTGCCTCCGGTACCGGCCCGCGGCGCGGTCTCCGCAGAGCGAGGACACGTCCATGACCCACATCGGTTTCCGCTGCGCTCGCTGATCGGCCGCAGCGACGACGCGCTGCTTCGCCTCGTACTGGCGAGGTGACCCCCCGCCGACCATCCGATCCGGGTGAGTCCCGGCGACCGGCGCCGTCCTACCGTCGCAGACGCCGGCGGTGCCGGCACACCGGCCGTCGAGCCGGTCCGATCGTTCCCCGAGGAGAAGTCATGCCAAGGATGTTGCGTCGAGCTGCTGTTCTGGGAGCGACGGCCCACGTCGCGTCACGCCGGGGCCAGGAGAAGGCGATGGCTGCGCAGGAGCAGCAGGAGGCCGCGGCTCCGGCTCAGGCCGCGCCGGAGCCCGCGCCCGCAGCGGCAACCGGTGCGTCATCGGCCGGCGGATACGACGAGCTGATGCGGCTCAAAGGCCTCCTCGACGCCGGCGTCCTCACCCAGGCGGAGTTCGACGCCCAGAAGCAGCTGGTGCTCGGCGCCTGAGGGCGCTGAGCGGCCATTCACCGACCGAGACAGAGGAGCAACCATGTTCGGACCAGTCCAGATGCTCGTCATCGCATTCGACGAGCCCGATTTCCGCGGCGAGATCATCGACGAGATGAAGCGCCTCAACGACACCGGTGTCGTGCGCCTGATCGACGCGCTCGCCGTGCAGAAGAACGCCGACGGCAGCCTCACCGCGCTGCAGTGGAGCGAGCTGTCGATCCCGCAGGCGCAGGACTTCGGCGCCACGGTCGGCGCCCTGCTCGGACTCGGGATGGACGGCGAGGACGGCATGGAGGCCGGCGCGGTCGTCGGAGCGGGACTCGGCTCCGACGGGCACGTGCTCGACGAGTCGCAGGTCTGGAACGTCGCCGACTCGCTCGAGCCCGGCTCCGCAGGAGCGATCGCCCTGATCGAGCACGTGTGGGCCACTCCCCTCCGGGACGCCATCGTGCGAGCGGGCGGCGTGCCGGTCATCGACGCCTGGATCCACCCCCTGGACCTCGTCGAGATCGGACTCCTCGCCGCGGACGACGCCGACGCGAAGGCCCTGGCCGACGCGAAGGCCCGGCGCAGGCATCGGCCGCCGCTCCGTTCTCCACCCAGCACTCGAACATCGTCAGATCGAAGGGATCCGCCATGCCCGAAACCATTCCGCGGGGTCATCAACGTCGACATCCGGGACTCCGTCCAGGACTGGGACCCGTTCGCCCCGCCAGAGGCGCCGGACGGCGCCGCGAACGTCGTGTACATCGTGCTCGACGACGTCGGCTTCTCGGCGATGGGCTGCTACGGCGGCCCCATCGACACCCCGAACATCGACAGGATCGCCGCCGACGGCGTCCGCTACACCCAGTGGCACACCACGGCGCTGTGCTCGCCGACCCGCTCGTGCCTGCTGACCGGCCGCAACCACACCCGGAACTCGATGGCGTGCATCACCGAGGCGGCGAGCGGGTTCCCGAACGCGTCCGGCACGATCCCGCCGGAGAACGGGATGCTGTCCGAGATCCTCGGCGAGCGCGGCTGGAACACCTACATGGTCGGCAAGTGGCACCTGTGCCCGACGGTCGAGATGAATCTGGCGTCGACCAGGCGCAACTGGCCCACCGGGCGGGGGTTCGAGCGGTCATACGGCTTCCTCGGGGCCGAGACGAGCCAGTGGTACCCGGACCTGATCTACGACAACCACCCGGTGGACCAACCGAAGAGCCCCGAGGAGGGGTACCACTTCGGCGTCGACATCACCGACAAGGCGATCGAGTTCATCATGGACGCGAAGGCGGTCGCGCCGCAGAAACCGTTCTTCCTCTACTACGCCCCGGGCGCGACCCACGCGCCGCACCACGCGCCCAAGGAATGGATCGAGAAGTACGCAGGCCGCTTCGACGACGGATACGAGGCGATGCGCGAGGCGACCCTCGCGCGCCAGATCGAGATGGGCATCGTCCCCCCGGACACCGAGCTGCCGCCGCTGAACCCGATCGGCACGCCCGAGACCCGCACGGGACCGGACGGCCAGCCCTTCCCCTCCGTCGACGTGACGCGGCCCTGGAACTCCCTGTCCAAGGACGAGCAGCGGCTCTTCTCCCGGATGGCCGAGGTGTACGCGGGGTTCCTCTCCCACGCCGACGCGCAGATCGGCCGGCTGGTGGACTACCTCGAGGAGACCGGCCAGCGGGAGAACACCCTGATCCTGCTCGTCTCCGACAACGGGGCGAGCGGCGAGGGCGGCCCCGACGGGACGGTCAACGAGATGCTGTTCATGAACGGCATCCCCGACGACATCGAGACCAACCTGAGGATGCTGGACGAGCTCGGCGGGCCGAAGACCTACAACCACTACCCGAACGGGTGGGCGATGGCCTTCAACACCCCGTTCAAGATGTGGAAGCGGTACGAGTTCAACGGCGGCACGTCCGACCCGTGCGTGATCTCGTGGCCGGCCGGGATGACCGTCAAGGGCGAGATCCGGGAGCAGTACCACCACGCCATCGACCTGGTGCCGACGGTCCTCGACGCGCTGGGCGTCGAGCCGCCCGAGACCATCAAGGGGCACACCCAGAGCCACATCGACGGCGTGAGCATGCGGTACAGCTTCGAGGACCGAGAGGCACCGACCGCGAGGGAGACGCAGTTCTACTCGATGCTCGGGTCACGCGGCATCTGGCACGACGGCTGGAAGGCCATCACGAACCATCCGACCCTCAGCGGCTGGTCGAACTTCAACGACGACGAGTGGGAGCTGTACCACGTCGAGGTCGACCGATCCGAGCTGCACGACCTCGCGGCCGAGCAGCCCGACAAGCTCCGCGAGATGGTCAACCTCTGGTACGCCGAAGCGGGCGCCAACCAGGGCTTCCCCCTCGACGACCGGTCGGCGCTGGAGATCATGATCGCTCCTCGCCCGCAGCTCTCGGAGCGGCGCGAGCGCTACGTCTACTTCCCGGACGTCGCCGAGGTGCCCGAAGCGCAGGCCGTGGTGGTGCGCGGTCGCTCGTTCGTCATCGGAGCGCTCGTGGACCTTCCCGGGCCGGGCGCCGAGGGGGTGCTCTTCTCGCAGGGCTCGCGGTTCGGCGGACACAGCCTCTACGTGAAGGACAACCGGCTGCACTACGTGAACAACTTCGTCGGGATGCAGGAGCAGATGGTCGTCGCCACGGACGACCTGCCGGTCGGCGACGGCCTGATCCTCTCCGCCTCCTTCGAGAAGGAGGGCACCGAGCCGACACCGGTGGCGACCGGCCTGCTGTCGCTCTTCCACGGGGACAGGAAGGTCGGCGAGGGCCGGATCAAGCTCCAGCCCGGCGGCTACATGCTGGCCGGCGAGGGCTTGGCGGTCGGCCGTGATGTCGGCGACCAGGTCACCCTCGACTACGCCGGCGAGCGCCCCTACCGGTTCACCGGCGGGACGATCAACCGGGTCGCGGTCGACGTCAGCGGGGAGCCCTACATGGACCTGGAGCGCGAGGCCCAGGGCATGCTCATGCGCGAGTAGCGCGTCGGCGCTGCAGCCCCAGCCGAGCGCCCTCCGGACCTGTCCGGAGGGCGCTCCGCTGTCAGGACTCCGGCGCCGCCGGGGCCGCCGGCACCGCTGCGGGCGGCGCGATCAGGTTGGCGGTCAGGTAGGACACGACGACGGCGACGATCGTCAGCGGCATGGCGGGGAAGCCGTCCGATCCGAGGAACAACGTCGTCAGCAGGACGGCGGTGAACGGCAGCCGCAGCATGGCGGCGGTGGCCGCGCCGATACCGATCGCGGCGGCGGGGATGAGCCCGAGCCCGGGCAGGTGGGACAGGGCGATGCCGACCGCGGCGCCGATGAACATGGCGGGGAAGGTCGGGCCGCCGCGGAACGCGCTCAGCGAGGCCACATAGGCCAGCCCCTTGCAGAGGATCAGCAGCAGCAGGGCGCCGACGCTGTACGTGCTGGAGTGCGTGAGCAGCGCGGGCAGCGTCGTCTGCCCGGAGAACAGCACGTCCGAGCTGTCGTGCCCTGTGGCCGCGGCATAGGCGATCGCGAGCCCGGCGACCACGAGCCCGAGGAGGACGGTGGCCAGGACCGGGCGGGGCAGCACCACCCGGGCGCGCAGCGCGAGGGCCAGCCACCGGATCCCGGCGCAGAGCGGCCCCACGACGAGCCCGATGAGGATCGCCCAGCCGAACTCGGCCACGGTCGGCGTTCCCGCCGGCGGCAGGTCAGGGACGGCGAGCGAGTAGGTGCCGTCCCCGGTGATGGAGCCGAGGCCGGTGAAGACGAGCGCTCCGATGCCCGCCCCGAGCAGGCCGGGCAGCAGGATGGCGATGGCCATCGTCCCGCCCAGGCTGAGCGCCTCGAGCAGCAGGAACGCTCCGGCGAGCGGCGAGCCGAGCAGGGTGCTGATCGCCGCGAAGCTGCCGGTGGCCGCCACCACCGCGGCAGCCCGGGCCGGGATCGGACGCCGTCCCAGCCGCACGGCCAGGACGGCGAGCCCTCCCCCGAGCGCGATGAGTGGTGCTTCGGGCCCGACGACCGCGCCGAGCCCGACGCTCGCCAGTGCGGCCAGCAGGATCCCCGGCAGCGCCGATGACTTGGGCGGGGGTCCGCCGGCTTGGAAGCCGTAGGCCGGCGACTCCCCACCCCCACCGGGCAGGTACCGGACCGTCACGCCGACGAGGAGCCCTGCGATCGCGAGCGGGAGCAGCGGCCACCAGAGCGGAGCGGCGCGTGAATCCGAGCGCGCGGGGCAGGTCGGTGAAGGTCCATCGGTTGATGGCGGTGGTGAGCCAGAGGAAGCCGAACGCCGCCGCGGCGATCGGCACGCCCAGCACCGCCGCCAGCAGGAGCAGCCGCAGGTAGGCCGGCGACCGCATGATGGCGACGGGTCCGGCGGCGGCGGGACGGGGCCTGCGGCGTCGGGACCTGCAGCGTCGTGCACTTGCCCGGTGGTCGCCACGCCTCGATCGCTCGGCGCCCGTTCCGCACGACCCGCGTCATCACGTTCGGATGAAAGAAGGGGCACCGCCCCGTCTGCGGCGAACGGCCGACGGCGCACCGCGCCGGGGCGGCGGCGACGTCCCGCCCTCGAAGTCACCCGGCGCGGGCGAGGCGCGCCTCCTCAACGTCGTCCATTCCATAGGGACGGGGCCAGCGGAGGGAGGCGAGCCACCGGTGCGTCCTGTTCGTCTCAACCTCGCCATGGCGTCGCTGTTCGCCGTGGGATCGGCGTGCTTCGCGCTGGGCTCGGTGCCGGGCTACGCGAGCGCGGTCGGCGCGACGGCGGACTCGGTCACCTTCTTCGTCGGCTCGCTGCTCTTCACCGCTGCGTCGCTTCCTCCAGCTCGTGCAGGCGCAGACGCCGGCGATGACCGGCGTCGACGGGCGGACCCAGCACGTGCGGTCCCGGCTGCATCCTGCGCGCATGGCTGCCGCAGGACCGCGGCTGGCTCTCGGCCGCCGTTCAGTTCCCCGGCACCCTGTTCTTCAACATCAGCACCCTCGCGGCGCTGGTCCACAACGCCACCGCGCAGCAGCAGGACCGGCACGTCTGGCGGCCGGACGTGTTCGGGTCGATCCTGTTCCTCGCCGCGAGCGTGCTCGCCCTGATGGCGGCGCGGAGCATGCGGGCCGGTCCGCCTCGGACGCTGACGCTGGTGATCGGCTGGATCAACATGGCCGGCTCCGTCTTCTTCATGGCCTCCGCCCTCGGCAGCTTCGTGCTGCCCGCCACCGGCGGCCTCGTCGACGTCCCGCTCGCCGTGGGTGGCACCTTCCTCGGCGCCCTGTGCTTCCTCGCCGGCGCCCTCCTGCTGCTGCCCGCCTGGCGTGCCGCGATCACGTCCGTCCCACGCGCCTTCCATCCGATCGATACAAGGAGTCCGACATGACCTACACGCCCCTCGAGGAGGACGCCGTCCTCTTCGGCAACCGGTTCGTGACCGAGGAGGTGCCGTCGAAGGACTTCCCCGTCGACGGCATGACCGCCGTCGACGCGATGCGGCTCGTCGCGGAGGACCTCGTGCTCGAGGGGGATCCCGCGCGCAACCTGGCGACGTTCGTCACGACGTGGATGGAGCCCGAGGCGCAGCGGCTGATCGCGGACAACCTGCATCGCAACTTCATCGACCACGCCGAGTACCCGCGGACCGCGGAGATCGAGCAGCGATGCATCCGCATGCTCGCCGACCTCTTCCACGCGCCCGGGGAGACGACGGGCGCCCGAACCCAGGGCTCCTCCGAGGCGATCATGCTCGGCGCGCTGTCCCTGAAGTGGAAGTGGCGTCAGCGCCGCGAGGCGGCGGGCGAGCCGACGACCGCACCGAACCTGGTCTTCGGGGGCGACGTGCACGTCGTGTGGGAGAAGTTCTGCCGATACTTCGACGTGGAGCCGAGGATCGTCCCGCTCACCCCGACGAAGTACACGATCGGGCCCGACGACGTCGCGCCGTACATCGACGAGAACACCATCGGCGTCGTCGCTGTCGTCGGGACGACCTTCACCGGCCACGCCGACGACGTGGTCGGGATCAACGGCCTGCTCGAGCGGCTGAAGGCCGAGAAGGGCCTCGACGTGCCGCTGCACGTCGATGCGGCGAGCGGCGGATTCGTCTGGCCGTTCCTCTACCCCCACTCCGAATGGGACTTCCGGCTGGGGCAGGTGCGGTCGATCAACGTGTCAGGGCACAAGTTCGGGCTCGTCTACCCGGGCATCGGCTGGCTCATCTTCCGGGAGCGGTCGGACCTCGCGAGCGACCTCGTGTTCAAGGAGAACTACCTCGGCAAGACCGACGAGACCTTCACCCTGAACTTCTCGACCGGCTCGTCCATGGTCATCGCGCAGTACTACAACTTCGTGCGGTACGGCCGCGCGGGGTACGGCTACATCATGCGGAACATGCAGACGAACGCCCACCAGCTGGCCGAGGGGCTCCGCGCCACCGGGCTGTTCGAGCTGATCGGCGAGGACCAGGAGCAGCTGCCGCTCGTGGCGTTCCGGCTCGCGAACGACAACGGCTACGACGAGTTCGACCTGGCCTGGCAGCTCTCCGCCGAACGCGGGTGGATGGTGCCCGCCTACTCCATGCCGCCGAACGCCGAGAAGGTGACGATCATGCGCGCGCTCGTCAAGGAGACACTCAGTCGCGACCACGTCGACACGCTGGTGCGCGACATCGCGGACGCGTGCGCGACCCTGGCCCGGAAGGGCGGCGCGCACGAGAGCGAGCGCCGTCAGATCATGACCGGGCCCGGCCACTGAGCCGGCGGTCTCCGGGGCCCTTCGAATCCGGGCGGCTTCCGTCGATGCGGGCGACTCTTCACGCCCCGATTGACGGAACGCGCCCGGATTCCGGGCGGCGCGCGAGGGCGCGAGGGGGAAGCGGCCTAGGAGTCGTGCCCGACGGGCGGCTCGCCGACGAAGTCGCGCCCCTCTGACGCGAGCTCGTGCCAGTCCTCGCGGTCGCCGACGACGACCCACTCGCCGCGGGCGGTGCCGTCCGACGGACCAGGCGCGGCGATCCCGCGGGCGACGAGGTCGGCGGCGCGCGCCTGCGGGCAGGTCGACGACGAGGCCCTGCTCCGTCACCCGGGCGAAGCGGCGTCCTCCGACGAACAGGTCGTCGCCTGCGGCGGTGACGTCGAGGTCGCCGTCCTCGGTCAGCGCGGCCTGCAACGTGTCGACATCCAGCTCGGTCATCGGCCATCCCTCCGTCGGTGAGGCCCAGTCAATCGGATCCATGCGACTGCTGCCGATTCGTCTCTCCGTGCGACGGACGCCACCGTCGCCCGGGGTCCGCCGATCAGCCGCCGAGCAGCCCGCGCCGGAAACCCGCCGCGACCGCCGCGGCACGGTCGCCGACGCCGAGCTTGGCGTAGATGCTCAGCAGCTGCGCCTTGACCGTCGCTTCGCTGACGTGCAGCCGGCTCGCCGCCGCCCGATTCGTGGCACCGTCGGCGACCAGGGCGAGCACCTCCAGCTCCCGTGACGTGAGCAACCCGGGCTCCGGCGCCCGGACCCGGCCGACGAGGTGCGTCGCGGCCGCTGAGGCGAGGACCGCGCGGCCGGACGCTGCGGCGTGCACGGCCGTGAGCAGCTCCTCCCGCGTCGCGTCCTTCAGCAGGTACCCCGTCGCGCCGGCCTCGATGGCGGGCAGGACGTCCGCCTCGGCGTCGTACGTCGTGAGCACCACGACCCGCGCAGCGACGCCGAGGCGCGCCAGCTCCCGTATGGCCTCCACACCGCCCAGGTTCGGCATCCGAAGGTCCATCAGCACCACATCGGGCTCGAGCGCGCGCGCGAGCCGGACCGCTACCGCCCCATCTCCCGCCTCGCCCACGACCTCGACATCCGGATCCGACGCGACCATGCCGACGATGCCGTCGCGGACGACGGGATGGTCGTCGACGACCAGCAGACGAACCGTCATGCGGGGACCTCCGCACGGACCGCCGTGCCGCGGCCCTGCCGGGACTCGATGTCGAGCCGCCCCGCGAGCGCCTCGACCCGTTCGCGCATGGAGATCAGTCCGAACCCGCCGTCCGGGTCCGCCGGAACCGTCCCCGACGGATCGAAGCCGTGCCCGTCGTCCCGCACCTCGAGCCGCACCCTGTCGCCGTCGCCTCGGAGCACGACGTGGACGTGGCTCGCCGCAGCATGCCGCTCGACGTTGGCGAGCGCCTCCTGGGTCGTGCGCAGCAACGCGACCTCCACGTCCGTCCGGAGCCCATGGATGCCGCCCTCGAGCCGGACGTCGACGGGGATCCCTGTGCGCGCCGCCCAGCGCCGCGCGACCGCGTCGATCGCCTCCGGCAACCGCGTGTCGTCGAGCGCGGGCGGCCGAAGCGCGGCGACGGAACGTCGTGCCTCCGCGAGGCCGTCCCGTGCGAGCCCGATCGCCGCTTCCGTGTGGCCTCGCCGGGCCGCGTCGTCGGGCGCCTGCTCCGCCGCCTGCAGCTGCGTGATGATCCCGGCGAACCCCTGCGCGAGCGTGTCATGGATCTCCCGAGCGAGGCGTGCCCGTTCGGCCTCGGCGCCGGTCCGTTCTGTGAGCCTCGATGCGAGCTGCAGCCCCCAGGACATGCCGCACATCACGGTGACGTTGAGGACGATCACCACGATCGTGCCCGCGAGTCCGATGGCCGTCGTCCGCGGAAGGCTCGAGCTCTGGGCCATGCCCGCGACGAGCGCCGTGCCGCCGACCGCGAGCAGCTCCCACGGCCACGCGGGCAACGAGAAGGCGAACGTGAAGGTCGCGATCGTGAGGAACCCGTACCACCCCTCCCGCAGGACGAGCAGCAGGTTCAGCACGACGGCGCCCGCGAGGAACACGGCGATCGCGTCGGCTCGATCCGCCCAACGGAACCGCAGGGAGCGGAACACGACGATCCATGCCGTCATCGCGGCGAGGAGCGCGAGCTCCGGCCAGAGCCGGAACCACTCCCCCCATTCCGCACCGACCGCGAAAGCGGCCAGGATCGCGAGCACGACGTACGGAGCGACTGCGAGCGCCGTGCGCCACCGCTGGTCGATCACCACTGGACCCTATGCGGGCTTCGGGAAGAGCGCACCGGTGCGAGGGAGGTTGGCGAATATCGCCACGGGCAGCAGCAGGCCGCCGCACAGGCCCTGCTCCAGATCCACCCACGCCGGTAGGAACCCGGGGATCGACACGATCACGGCCACCGCCGACACCCCCACCACGCTGATCACCCGGATGCGGACCCACGCCCGGCGAGATCCCCGTGCCGCGCCGACCGCAAGGAGCAGGAGCACGATCGTCGCGGCGAGCACGACCGAGCAGCGACCCCAGACGGCGCCATCGACGACCGCACCCAGCAGGCTCTGGACGACGAGGACGAGCTCCATGGCGACACTCACCCCGACGAGCGCGGACAGGAGGATCAGGTACGGACGGAAGCGCATCCACCGGGCATCGGCGGCCGGCGCGAGGGCTGCATCGGTCATGGAACCACGCTGACGCGGACCGCCTCCTCACGGATCGACCGATCGGCTAGGGACTGCGACCATCCGGCTGCGCCAGCGGTCGATCTCGAAGGACGGGGTGGAAGGAGGACGCCAAGCGGCCCGGAGCGAGCAGGACGTGCAGGCCGTGCCCCCAGGGGTCCGGCGGGTCGAACCGGTGCAGGTCGACTCAGCGGGGCTCCCCGATCCCGGTGAGCCCGGCGTGCGATCCTGACGCCGTGGATGTGGTCGAGGTCCCCTGGGAGCGGACGCGGCGACTCCGCCGCCAGGTGCTGGGCTGGGCGGACGCGCCGGTGCCCGGCGACGAGGACGCGGACACCGTGCACCTGAGCGTGCTGGACGCCGTCGGCGAGCCGGCGGCCGTCGTCTCGGCCTGCCCGCATCCGTGTCCGGAGCGCCCTGGCGCGAGAGCGACCTACCTGTGGGCGATGGCGGTCGCCGAGGAGTCGCAGCATCGAGGCCTCGGATCGGAGCTCATGGCCGAGCTCGTGCATCGGTGCACGGCCGGAGGCCGCGGCGTGCTCTGGGCTGATGCACGGGAGAGCGCGGTGGGCTTCTACCTGGCACGCGGTGCGGTCGTCGTCGGCCCCCGGTACCTGGACCCCATCACCGGCTTGCAGGATCGACGGGTCGTCTTCGACCTCCCCTCCGCGTAGCTGCGCCGGCCGAAGCCCAGCGGGGCGGCCCGATGCCGACGAGCAGGGCCCCGCAGTCGACCGCCTCACCGGTCGAGGCCTATCGTCGCTCGCATGTGCAGGAACATCCGCTGCCTCCACAACTTCGAGCCGCCGACGAGCGACGACGAGGTGCGGGAGGCCGCGCTGCAGTTCGTCCGCAAGGTCAGCGGCTCCACCCGCCCGTCCCGCGCGAACGCCGCCGCGTTCGAGAAGGCGATCGACGAGATCGCCCAGGCGACGAGGCGGATGCTCGACGAGCTCGTGACGAACGCGCCGCCGAAGAGCCGCGAGGTCGAGGCGGTCAAGGGCCGGGCGCGGCACGAGCAGCGGATGGAGCGCGAGGTCCGCATCCGGACCGCCTCGGCGTGACCGGGCGGGGCGCCGAGGTCGCGCGCCGCGGACTCACTCGACCCGCAGCGCCTCGATCGGTGACACCCGGGCGGCTCGCGCAGCAGGGGCGAGGCACGCGATCAGGGTGAGCACGACGGCGCCGACGGCGATCGCGAGCACGATCGGCCACGGCACCGCGGGCGGGATCACCCCCTTCTGCACGCTGCCGAGGAGCGACTGCGCACCTGCCCACCCGTAGAGCACGCCGAGCAGCAGCCCGAGGAGGGCGGCCGTGACGACCAGCTGAGCGCCCTCCACGACGACCATCGTCCGCATCGCGCGTCGTCCGAAGCCGAGCGCCCGCAGCAGGCCGAGCTCCCGGGTCCGCTGCAGCACGCTCAGCGACAGGGTGCTGACGAGCCCGACGGCGGCGACGACCGCACTCAGCCCGGTGAGCACCGAGAACACCGTCGTGATCCCGGCGAGGAACGCGTCGAGACCCGAGCCGCCCGGGAGCAGCCGATGCAGCGCCGCTCCGAAGGAGCTGATCGCCACGGCGAAGGTGGTGATGAGGGTGACGCCGATGACCAGTCCGATCGTGGCCCGGGTGCTGCGCACGGGATAGCGGACGGCGTTCGCCGCGGCGATCCGCGCGGACGGTGAGGCGCCGCCGAGCCGCCCGACCACGGCGAGCGCCCGCGGCACGATCCGGTGGGCGCCGAGCACGATCCCGGTGAACGAGACGATGCCGCCGAAGAAGGCGACGATCACCCCGGCCGGGTTCAGGAACCCGATCAGCAGGCCGAGGCACAGCAGCAGCCCGCCGCCGCCGACGCCGAGCACCGTGAGCACGCCACGGAGGCGGCCGCCCGCCTCGTCGTCCGACGGCTCCCCGACGTCGTGGATCGCCTGCACGGGACGCACGGCGAGGACGCGACGGGAGCCGGCCCAACCCGCCGCCCAGCCCGCCAGCGGCACCGCGACCACGGGCAGCAGCACGGCCGGATCCGTGTAGGCGTAGCTCGAGTCCGGCAGGGTCCCGGTCGCGACCGCGATCCGGTAGGAGGCGAAGGCGAGGACGGTGCCGCCGACCAGCCCGGCGAGGGCGCCGATCGCGCCGACGCCGAGCTGCTCCCGCGCGACGGCGACGCGCTCCGCCCGGGCGGTGGCCCCGAGCAGCCGCCGCAGCGCGATCATCCGTGTCCGGCCCGCGACGACGGTCGCGACGGTGTTCGTGGTCACGACGGCGCCGCAGTAGATCGAGAGCCCCACGAACACGAACGCGAGCACGTGCAGCATCGCCGCGGCGGCGCCGTTCCGGCTGGTGTGCTCCGTCGTCACGGCTCCGAGGGCGCCCGCGAGCTGGAGGAGCGCGACGCCGAACCCGGTCGAGAGTGCCGCGACGAGCAGGGCGGCTCCCCGCCCTCGCCCGTTCATCGGCCGTCCTCGAGCGAGAGCATGAGCGCCGCGATCCCGGCCGCGTCGGTGTGGGGGTACTCGGCGGCGACGCGGCCGTCGGCGAGCAGCACGATGCGGTCGGCGAAGCTCGCGGCGACCGGGTCGTGCGTGACCATCACGATGGCCTGCCCGTAGCGACGAGCCGCGTCGGCGAGCAGCCCGAGCACGTCGCGGCCGGTGCGGGAGTCGAGGTTGCCGGTCGGCTCGTCCGCGACCACGACGCGAGGCCTCCCCGCGAGGGCTCGGGCGATCGCGACGCGTTGCTGCTGACCGCCCGAGAGCGCGCCCGGGCGGTGCCCGAGGCGGTCGTCGAGCCCCAGGTCGCCGAGCAGGCGGGCGATGAACGCCCGCTGCTCCGCATCGGGCTTCTCGCCCCGCAGCTCGAAGGGCAGCATCACGTTCGCGATCACGTCGAGGGTCGGCACCAGGTTGAACGCCTGGAACACGAAGCCGATCCGGTCGCGGCGCAGCTCCGTGAGGGCCGCGTCGTCGAGGCCGGTGATGTCGCGGCCGTCGAGCAGGATGCGGCCCGAGGTCGGGACGTCGAGGCCCGCGATCAGGTGCATGAGGGTGGACTTGCCGGAGCCTGAGGGGCCCATGACGGCGACGAACTCGCCGGTGCGCAGCTCGAAGGCCACGTCGCTGAGGGCGACGACGGCGGTGTCGCCGGAGCCGTAGCGCTTGCCGACGCCGGTGGCGCTGAGGACGGGGATGTGTTCCATGGCGTCGACGCTACGAATCCGGGCACGGCCGGGGATCCGGCGGCGCGACGAGATCGCCTCCTCCTGGCGGAGGAGATCAGGCGAGACCGTGCTCGTACGCGAAGACGACGAGCTGCACGCGGTCGCGCAGGCCCAGCTTGGCGAGCACCGCGCTCACATGGGTCTTCACGGTCGTCTCCGACACGTACTCCGCCCGGGCGATCTCGGAGTTCGACAGCCCCTTCGCGGCGAGGGCGAACACCTGCCGCTCGCGCTCGGTCAGCCGCCCGAAGGCGGCTGGCGGATCTGCGCGCCCGGTCGCCGGCTCGAACCGCTCCAGCAGCGCCCTGGTCGCCGAGCCGGCGATCACCGCGGTGCCGGCGTGCACGGTGCGCACGGCCGCGATCAGGAACTCCGGGTCGGCGTCCTTCAGCACGAAGCCGCTCGCCCCGGCCCGGATCGCCGCGGCGGCGTCCGCATCGAGGTCGAACGTCGTGAGGACGATCACGCGAGGCCCCCGCTCACCCCGGGCTCGCGCCTCGTCGAGGATGCGTCGCGTCGCTCCGACGCCGTCGAGCACCGGCATGCGCAGATCCATGAGCACCACGTCGGGCCCCAGGCGAGCGGCGGCCAGGGCGCCGGCCGCGCCGTCGCCGGCCTCGCCGACCACCTCGAGATCGGCCTCCGACCGCAGGATCATCGCCACACCGCGGCGGAACATCGCCTGGTCGTCGACGAGCAGCACCCGGATCGTCACGCGACGCCGCCGACGTGACGGGCGGGGAGATCCGCCGCGCTGCTCGCGGGGAACCACGCGCTGACGAGCCATCGAGGCCCCTGCTGCCCCGCCTGCAGGTGACCGCCGGCCAGCGCGGCGCGCTCCTGCATGCCGGTCACGCCGTTGCCGGGGCGACCGCGCGCCGTGTCCGGACGGAAGGGGTTGTCGATCCGCACCTCGAGGCCGCCCCTCGCCCAGGCCAGCCGGACCTCCGCCGTGTCGCCGCCGTGGCGGAGGGCGTTCGTGAGGGACTCCTGCACGACGCGGAAGACCGCGATCTGCACCGGGACGGGCAGCGGGACGGGCTCGCCGTCGTCGTGGCGCCGCACGTCGAGCCCCGAGGCCCGGAACCCGTCGAGCAGCTCGCCGAGGTCCCCGAGCAGCGGCTGCGGGCCGTCCATCTCCTCGAACCGGAGCTGCTGCAGCAGCACCCGGACGTCGGCGAGCGCGGCGCGCGCGGTCGCGCTGATCGTGGCGAGCGCCTCACCGACCGCCTCCGGATCGCGGTCACGGAGCCGGGTCGCGCCGTCGGCCTGCGCGATCACGACCGCGAGCGAATGACCGACCACGTCGTGCATGTCCCTGGCGATCCGGGTGCGCTCCTGCTCGACCGATGCCTGCCGAGATGCCACCTCCGCTGCGCGCCGGTTCTCCTGCGCGAGCCGCCGGATCCGGAGGAGCTGACCGGCGGTCGCGGACAGCAGGAGGGACACCAGCGTGACCCCGCCGACCACGAGGCCGGACTGCAGTCGATAGCCGCTGCCGGCGGGCTGGAGCACCAGGGCGACGAAGAGGCCCGCGATCACCGCGCCCGCCGCCGCGGACACGAACGCGGCCCACCGCACGCCGCGCCCGCCGTACGCCGCGCAGGCGAAGAGCACCGCGAAGATCGCGACGTCGACGAGGAGGGGCCCCTGCCGCTGGAGCAGCTGCACGACGGCGGCGGCCCAGCTGAGGGCGAGCGCGATCGGCGGTGACCAGCGGCGGAACACGAGCGCGGCTCCGAGCAGCGCACCGACCAGGAGCACCCCGGAGTGCAGGGCGAACAGCACCACCAGCCCGACGAACAGGACCGCTGAGGCCACGTCGATCGCGCGGCGCCACGGCGCGATCGGACGGAGCACGAGGACACGCTACGAGGCGCGGGACGCCCTGGGGATCCTCCGCAGGGCGGAGATGCGCCCGGCGGCGCTCAGCGGTGCAGGCGGAAGGCGCCGGCCTTGATGAGCCCGCCGTCGGCATTCATCACGATGAGTCCGGTGGAGCTCGACGCCGACTGATCCAGCCGTCGCAGCCACTCGCGGTCGATCTCGATCGCCTTGGACCCGTTGAACCGGAAGAACACGGGCAGGCTCGGAGTCATCCACATCGAGGCCCGTCCGTCGCCGACGGCGGGACTGTGCAACCAGGAGACCACGAGGCTCTCGCTGCGGCGGAACCGGGTGACGACGACGACCTGCAGGTGCGCGAGCACGCGGTCGTCGAACTCGACCTCCACGCCTCCGTGGATCAGCAACCCCATGACGGCCTCCCTGACTTCACCTGAGCAGGGACGGCTGGAGCCGATGAGGTCGCTCGGATGACGCTAGTCCCGCTCACCCCCCCCCCCGGGCGGCCCCTTGACGCGCTGCGGTGGTGCTGTCAGCATGCGCCGCCCTCCTCGGGGAACCGGACGCCACCGTGGCGTCGGGGCACCGCCGGGGCGCCCCTCGCCGCGGCCTCAGGCCTGCCGGCTCCTGGCGACCTGCTCGGGCATCGCCCACGACGACAGCAGCTTCAGCCGGTCGGCGGACGGCGAGCCGGGCTCGGCCGTGTAGACCATCAGGATGTGGCCGGGATCGGCGGTGATCGCCAGCTCCTCGTAGGCGAGCACCACCTCGCCGACCACCGGATGGTTGAAGCGCTTGGTGCCCGACCCGTGCGTCCGCACGTCGTGGGCGCCCCAGAGCGAGCGGAAGAGCGGGCTCCGGGTCGAGAGCTCCCCGACGAGGTCCTGCAGGGCGCGGTCGTGCGGATCACGGCCCGCCTCGGCCCGCATGATCGCCACGCACATCTCCGCGAACCGGTCCCAGTCGGGGTAGAAGTCGTGCGAGGCCGGGTCGAGGAACTGGAACCGGGCGAGGTTCGGGACGCGGCCGCCGTCGCCGATCACCGGCGCGTAGAACGCGCGGCCCAGCGCGTTGGTCGCGAGCAGGTCCTGGCGCGGGTCGCGCACGAAGGCCACGGCGTCCGTGAAGGCCTCGAGCGCCCACGTGAGGCTGGAGCGGGGCGCGCCGGTCCGGGCAGGCTTCCGGCGCGCGCGGCCGGACGCGGGGATGCCGTCGGATGCGCGGGCGAGGTCGGAGAGGTGGGCGCGCTCGGTGTCGTCGAGGCGCAGCGCACCGGCGATCGCCTCGAGCACCGACGACGAGGCGCCCGCGATGTCGCCGCGCTCGATCTTCGCGTAGTACTCGACGCTCAGCCCGGCGAGCGAGGCGACCTCGCTGCGGCGCAGACCCGGCACGCGCCGGTTGCCGCCGCCGAGGATGCCGACCTGGTCCGGCGTGAGCCGCGCGCGGCGCGTCACGAGGAACTCCCGCACCTCGGCCCGTGTGTCCATGGCGGACAGGATAAGGACCGGTCCTCCGCGGCAGGGAGGCCCTGGTGGTACACCCCTCACCACACACTCCCTTCCCGGTCGCCGCATCCGGAGGACCGACGGGCGTTCGGGCGTCCGTCCGGCGTCGCCGGTCGCGCTCCTGACCGCGGGAGTGGAGTTCGCTCCGCCTCGGCATCACGATTCCCGTGTGATCTCGGAGGAGTTTCCCCTTCGGTTCCGTGCCCGGCCTACTGTTCGCGACACGAGGTCGCGTCAGAGGGGTTCCGTTGTTCACCGAGCAGGGCACGGGCGCAGCCGATCCGGCGGCTGCGAGGTCGAACGACGCCCTGCCGGCCCCGGTGCTGAACGACCGGTACGCCGTCGCATCCGTGATCGGCCGCGGCGGCGCGGCGACCGTCTACGGCGCGACGGACCTGCTGCTCGGCCGCGCGGTCGCGATCAAGGTCTTCACCACGAGAGCGGAGTCCGCGCAGGCGCTCCGGCTGCAGGAGGCGGAGGCGCGGCTGCTCGGCCGGCTGAACCACTACGGGCTGACCACGTTGCTCGACGCGGGTGTCGACGCGACCGATCCGCACCGTCCGCGCATCTACCTCGTCATGGAGCGGGTGCCCGGACACGACCTGCGGGAGCGGCTGCGGGGAGGCGCGCTGACGGCGGCGCAGGTCACGGCGCTCGGGGCCGAGATGGCCGACGCGCTGCACTACGTGCACGAGCAGGGCTACCTGCACCGCGATCTGAAGCCGGCGAACGTCCTGCTGCTCGACGACCGGCCGGATCACCGGATCCGCGCCAAGCTCGCGGACTTCGGCATCTCGACGATCATCGGCACGCCCGAGGGCGCGAGCACGACCGGCACCGCGGCCTACCTCGCCCCCGAGATCGCCGAGGGCGGCGACGCCGAGCCCGCCTCGGACGTCTACTCGCTCGGGCTCGTGCTGCTCGAGGCGGCGACCGGGACAGGTCGCCTTCCCCGGCACGGTCACCGTGTCCCTGCAGGCCCGCCTCGAGCACGACCCGGCCGTGCCCGAGACCCTGCCTCCCGCGCTCGCCCAGGTGCTGCGGCGGATGCTCGCGCGGCGTCCCCGCGACCGGCCGCCGCTGCCGCAGATCGCCGTCGATCTGCAGAACGCCTACCTCGCCGAGCTCGTGCACGCCCGCACGCTCGATCCTGCGCTCCTGCCGCACGACGAGGCCGAGCGGGTGTCGGCGGTCCGGCGCTACGACGTCGCTGACGGCGAGGAGACGTTCGACCGCGTCGCCTCGCTCGCGCGGCGGCTGCTCCGGGCGCCGATGGCCCAGCTCTCGGTGCTCGACAGCGAACGCAACCACGTCCGCGGCGCCGCCGGCCTGCCCGGCTCGTACTCGATCGAGCGGACCGACGCCTTCTGCGCGGCGCCCGTCGTCGCCGGCCGCCCGGTGGCCATCGCGGACGTGCGGGCCGACCCGCGGGTGTCGGGCAGCAGGCTCCTCACCAGCCGCCCGGACATCCGCTCCTACGCCGGCGCCCCGCTCGTGACCGCCGACGGGTTCAGCATCGGCGCCATCAGCGTCTTCGACCAGGAGCCGAGGGTCTTCACCGAGCAGGAGCTCGAGGACCTCGCCGAGCTCGCCGCCCTCGTGATGCGCGGGCTGGAGCTCCGGCTGGCGGCAGGACCCGGCTCCGCGCCGCAGTGACGCAGCCAGGAGTCCACAGCGGATTCATCGCGGCGCGGCGTAGTGCTGTGCTCATGAGCGAGGCGAGGACGACCGGCACCCAGGATCCGGCAGCGGCGACGATGGAGTCGGTGCCCGTCGAGACAGCCCGGATCATCCGGACCGGGAGCCTCTGGACGGCGGCAGCGATGCTCGTGCCCGCAGTGGGTCTCGGGCCGCTCGTCGCCGGCGGCTGGCGCCCGGACGCGATGCCGGTCGAGCTCACCGCGATCTGGTGGATCGGCGCCCTCGCCGCGGCCGCCGGGCTCGCGCTGCTCATCTGGGCCGGCTGCCCCGTGCTCGGCTTCCGTCTCGAGCAGGCCTACCGCCAGAAGATCGTCTCCATCCGCGTCGGCATCGTGCTGAACGTGAGCGGCACCGTCGTCGCCGGGCTCGCGATCCTGCTCAGTCCCGTCGCCCGCTGACGCTGCGACGCCGGACGGGCGGCGCGAGGGCCTAGAGCTTCAGCTGCCAGAACTGCACGCGCATGTGCTGGTAGCCGGGCTGCTGAGCGAGCGAGCCGATCGATCCGCCGTAGAGCTGGTGGTTGGTGTGCTCGGCGTACCAGATGTGCCGCGTGCCGTTCGGGTCGACCACGATCTTCGAGACGACCGCGGTGTGGTCCCAGGACGAGCCGACGCCGGTCCAGTTGAACTGCACGATGTCGCCCACGTGCACCTCGGCGCGCTGCGCGTAGGTGAGGCGGGTGGCGAGGTCGGGTCGGGTGGCCAGCCAGTCGCTCATGGCGGTCGAGGAGACCCAGGTGGCGCTCGCGGCGACCGTGGTCACGACCTTCTTCACGTGCTTGACGACCTTGGTCTTCACCGTCTTCACGGTGGAGGTCTTCACGGCCTTGCCGTGCAGCTTCTTCGTGGTGGTGACGGTGACCTTCTTCGGCACCGTGACCGTCTTCTTCTGGACGACGGTGTGGCTGACGGGTCCGTCGTCGAACCAGGCGCCGGATTCCTTCCAGCCCCGAGCCGTGAGCAGCTGGCTCGTGAAGTTCACGCAGTCGTTCTTCGGGATGTAGCCGAAGCGGGCGGACGTGTGCTGGTTCCAGTAGGCGGCGGCGTAGGCCATCTCGCGGTCGACCGCGCTCCGGACGGCGTACGTCCACGTCAGGTGCGTCGGGATCCACGCCCGGTCGGTTGCCGAGACGAGCGCGATCGTGACGGTGCCGGGGACGAAGCCCTGGGCCTCCGGGATCACGAAGCGGAGCGAGGTCGGCGACAGCAGGGTGAGCTGCTGCGCGTCCTGGTCCCCCACGACCACGCGGGCCACGTTGGCCATCGAGCGGCCGTGCATCGTCACGGCACGGAGGGCGGCGGTGCCACCGCTCCTGCTGCTGAGCGACGTGGCGACCGGCTCCGGCAGCGGGGTCGGCTTGGGCTTGGGAGTCGGGGTCGGCGTGGGCGAAGTCGTGGAAGCGGCCGTGGCCGACGGGGTCGGCGTCGGTGTGCTGCTGGAGGCCGCCGTCGCGACCGTGCCGAACCGTCCGGTGAGCGCCTCGGCGCCGCCGCCGAACGCGACGTTCAGGGCGAGGCCGGCGAGCAGGGTGGTGATCGCCACCAGCGAGGCGCAGCGGCGTGGGTCGATCGGCATGAGTCGAAGGGTGTTTCGGGTTGGCGATGGCGGGCGGCGGTGAGGGTGCACGGCCGGGAGACGTCGTGGTCGAGTTCGACGAAGTCCCGCGCGATCTGGGGTTCTCTGTATCAACGACGGTACGGCGGACCGCGGATGCTGTCCCTCCCCAGTGCGGGGCACCCCCGCGGAGGGGCCGGGGCCGCCACGACGGCGCTGTGCTGCGGCCCACGTTGTCGCGACCGGCGCCGGGTTCTATCGTCACCGGCATGTGCCGGAACATCCGCTGCCTCCACACCTCGAGCCGAGCACTCCCATCGAGCGTCGACGCGTGACCGACACCCCTCCGTCCTCCGCCCTGGAGCGCCTGCGCCGGTGGGAGGCGGCCGGCGGCGGCTGGCGCATCGTGCGACTGGGCGACCAGGGCGCCACCGTCGAGCTGGAGCGCTGCGACCTCGGCGAGGCGGTCGACCGGATCACGAGCGCGGACCAGGACTTCCTCGCCCACCTCCGGCAGGAGCGCTGAGGTCGGCGTCCGCAGCAGCGACGACCTCGTCGTGCGCGGATGCCGATCCGCTCGAACCACGGAGACGGGCCTGGCCGTCGCCATCGGCGACGACGGCCGCGCTCACCCTCGGGTGCCGCGCCGAGGGTGCAGCGTCTCGCCGCGCGCCAGCATCGCCACGTACTCGTCGATCTTCCGGGCACGGGTCTCGGGGCGCTTGACGGTGCCGATCCGGAAGAGGATCGCGTAGCGGTTGGTGGCGTCGAGCTCGGCGAACAGGGCCGCAGCCGACGGTTCGCGATCGAGGGCCGCGCGCAGGTCGTCGGGGACCTGAGCGCCCGCCTGCCCGGCGTACGCCGCCTCCCATCGGCCGTCGGCCTTCGCGCGCTCCACCTCCGCGAGGCCGGCCGCCCGCATCCTGCCTGCTGCCGTGAGCCGCGCGACGTGCTCCCGGTTGCGCTCCGACCAGATGCTGCGGCGGCCGCGCGGTGTGAAGCGCTGCAGGAAGAACGCCTCGTCGAGCGGCGCCTTCTGGCCGTCGATCCAGCCGAAGCAGAGCGCGGCGTCGAGGGCCTCGGCGTAGCTCGGCGAGCTCTGGCCGCTGCCCTTCTTGGCGATGGCCAGCCAGACGCCGGGCGACGAGTCGGCGTTCGCCTCGAGCCAGGACTCCCAGGCACCCGCGTCCTCGACGCGGAACGGCTCGCGCTCGGGCATGGACGGCACGGTAGCGCCGCCGTCCGACCTCTTCAGCGGTGTCCGCCAGGAACCGTCCTCCCGGAGTGCGGCAGAGTGCATCCTGTGGACGACGGTGCGGCGCGATGGTTCCTGTCCCGCGAGGAGCGCGGGAACCCGGCGAGCGACGCGCACGCCGGTGACGAGAACCGGTCCTCCTGGTCGGAGGGCAACCTCGTGCGACCCCTGATCCATGGTGCGACCTACTTCGCGAGGCTCCACGAGGAGCTGACCGGCCTGCAGGCCGGCGACCGCGTGTGGTTCACCGACTGGCGCGGGGACGCCGACGAGCGCCTGCTGCCCGAGGGGCCCACCGTCGGTGACCTGCTCGCCGACACGGCGCGCAGAGGCGTCGAGGTGCGCGGACTCATCTGGCGCTCCCACGGCGAGCGCCTCCGGGCACCGATCAGCGGCCGCTCGAACGAGCTGCTCGGCCGGAGGATCAACGACGCCGGCGGCGAGGTGCTGCTCGACCAACGGGTCCGACTGTTCGGCTCGCATCACCAGAAGCTCTTCGTCATCCGCCGGCGGGACGACGCGAGCCGCGACGTCGCCTTCGTCGGCGGGATCGACCTCTGCCACAGTCGCCGCGACGACGCCGACCACGGCGGCGACCCGCAGACCCTCGACCTGGATCCGCGGTACGGGAAGCAGCCGCCGTGGCACGACGCCACGCTGGAGCTGCGCGGGCCCGTGGTCGCCGATGTGCTCGCGGTGTTCGCCGAACGGTGGAACGACCCGCATCCGCTCGATCGACGCACGCCGTATCGGATGCTGCTGCAACGCCTCGCTCGCATGCCGAGGCACCCGAAGCCGCTGCCGGAGACGGCGCCTCCTCCCCCGCCTGCCGGCCCGCACGCCGTGCAGCTGCTGCGGACCTACGGGCACAAGCGGCCGCCGTTCCCCTTCGCGCCGGAGGGCGAGCGCAGCATCGCGCGGGCCTACACGAAGGCGTTCGGCCTCGCCCGGACGCTGCTCTACATCGAGGACCAGTACCTGTGGTCCAAGACCGTGGCCAGGGGCATCGCCGATGCGCTGAAGCGGAACCCGCAGCTGCACGTGATCGTGGTCGTGCCCCGCTACCCGGACTCCGACGGGCCGCTGGCGGGGCCACCGAGCCGGATCGGGCAGATCCACGCCATCCGGATGCTCCGCCGTGCGGCACCTGGCCGGTTCGCGGCGTTCGACCTCGAGAACACGGCCGGGATCCCGATCTACGTGCACGCGAAGGTCTGCATCGTCGACGACGCGTGGCTGACGATCGGGTCCGACAACTTCAACCGCCGCTCGTGGACGACCGACAGCGAGCTCACCTGCGCGGTGCTCGACACGACGCCGGACGACCGGACGCCGAACGAGGAGGGCCGGTCCGGCGAGCGGCCCCGCGGGCTCGCGCGCGACCTGCGGATGCAGCTCTGGGCCGAGCACCTCGGCGTCGAGCCGGACGACGAGCGGCTGCGGGACATCGAGGGCGGGTTCGGGCTGCTGACCGCCGCCGCCGACGCCCTCGACCACTGGCACCGCGACGGCGAGCGGGGCCCGCGGCCGGCAGGCCGCCTGCGCCACCACACCCCGGAGCCCGTCTCCCGGCTGAAGCGCATCTGGGCCGTGCCGATCAACCGGCTCGCCGTCGACCCCGACGGCCGGCCGCGCAGCCTCCGTGGCACGCGGCGGTTCTGATCGTGGTCGCCTCCCTCGCCGTGCTGTCCGACATCCACGGGATGCTGCACGCTCTCGACGCGGTGCTCGACGAGCCCGCGGTGCGGCGCGCGGAGCTGATCGTCGTCACCGGTGACCACACCTGGGGTCCGCAGCCGACGGAGGTGCTCGATCGCCTCGCAGGACTCGGCGACCGGGCCGTGCTCGTGCGCGGCAACGCCGACCGGGAGCTGCTGCAGATGTCGCAGGGGCTCGACATCGGCCTCGGCGACGACCCGCTGTCGGTGTGGGGCGCTGCGCAGCTGACCGCGGCGCACCAGCGGATGCTCGAGACGATGCCGGCCTCGGTCACGCTCGACGTCGACGGGTTCGGCCCAGTCTTCCTCTCGCACGCCACACCGCGGAACGACGAGGAGGTCGTGCTCGTCGACTCGCGGCCCGCGCGCTGGGCGGAGGTCTACGCCGGGCTCCCCGACGACGTGCGCACGGTGGTCGCCGGGCACACCCACATGCCGTTCCTCCGCCTCGTCGACGGGCGCCTCGTCGTGAACCCGGGCAGCGTCGGCCTGCCCTACGGGCGAGCGGGGGCGCACTGGGCCGTGCTCGACGGCGGGCTCGTCTCGCTGGGCCGCACCCTGATCGACCCGGACGAGCTGATCGACCGGACCGCCGGGGAGTCACGCCTCCCCCACGTCCGCGAGTGGCTGGAGGAGCACGTCCGCCATCCGGAGGGCGACCTCGCCGCGCTGGAGGTCTTCGGCCCCCGTGACGGCCGGTCGCGCCTGACCTCAGGTCGCGGTGCGTCTGCGGCTCACGGCGAGGGCGCGAGCAGCCAGGTTCGGGCGGTAGTCGAGGGCGGCGATCGCGCGCTCCACCCTCGCCCGCGTCTGGGGCCTCACCGGGACGCCCCCCGAAAGGACGTTGGAGACCGTCTTGATGGACACCCCCGCGAGCGCTGCGACGTCGACGAGCGTCGGGGCTCGCGGCGTCCCACGATCCGGGAGCAGCTCCTCCGGCTGGAGCGGGTTCCCGTTGCGGGCGCGCATCTTGACCGCGTTGCCGCACCAGGCCATCGAGCACCAGCGACCCGAGCGGTTGCGCGACGAGTCGAAGTACGCCCAGCGGCAGGACTCCCTGGCGCAGGCCTTCAGGCGCGTCCAGCTGCCGTCCACGCGAGCGGTGTCGACCGCGCCGAGGAGCACGGCCACGGGAGCGGCGATGCCGGAGCCCCCGGCGAGCCGCAGCTCCCCGTCGTCGCCGACCCGGAGCCGCAGCGGCACCCGGGTGAGCGCGTCGTCGAGGTCGAGCGATGCGGCCGGCAGCGGGTCGTGGCCCGCGTGCTGGAGGAGGACCGAGCGGAGCCCTTCGCGGATGCGGCGGGCCAGCATCAGGTCGTCCTCGGTCAGCCCAGGCGCCTCGGTCCCCACGTGCTCCGCGAACCACTCGGCGAGGGAGTCGGGCGTCGCCAGGCTGTCGGCGTCCTCCTGCCACTCGACCGTGTTGACGAAGTCCCGCACGAGCAGCGCTGCCGGCGGCACGCGGGCCTCGCCGGCGGATCTCGCGGACACGACACCACCATAAGCCACTTGCCGGTGTGGACGACGGGGTGCAGCCGCGTCACTCGCGAGCGAGGAACAGCCGCGACCAGGTCTCGGCGAGGTAGCGGCCGAACTCGACCGCCGTCCAGCCCCGACCGACCGCGAGCTCGCGGTAGTGCGGCGGTCCCGCCGTCGCCCAGATGACGTCCGCGACGAACTCGTCCGACAGGTCTGCCCGCAGCCGTCCGGTCGACCGCAGATCGGCGGCGAACCGCAGCATGTTCGCAGCCCGCCGGTCGGCGATCTCCCGATCCAGCGCCGCGCAGTCCGCGTCGAGCCGGCCGGCCTCCCGCAGCGCGGCGAACACGGGACCGGTGCGCGGGCTCATCTCCGCGATGCCCTCCGAGTAGATCCGCAGCTTGTCCTCAGCGGTCGGTGCCGCCTGCACCCGCCGCACGTAGTCGCGGTCGTCGGCCGCCACGGGACCGGATCCGCCGGAGATCGCGACCTCGACCACCTCCCGCAGCAGGGCCGGCTTGCGGCCGACCAGGGCGTAGAGGGTGTCGACGGCGACGCCAGCCTCCGCGGCGATCCGCCCCACGCCGACCGCGGCGTAGCCGTCGCTCGTGAACAGGCGGGTCGCGGCCTCGACGATCCGGCCGCGCGTCAGCGAGGACTGCTCGCGGCGCAACGCCGATTCATACCGTCGCCGGGTCTTGACTTCGTCGGACACGAGGGTCACAGTAGCGCCAATCGATCCGAAAGACATTCGGATCGAATGAGGAGATGGTCCCGATGGTCTACGCCTACACGCAGGACGTGCCGATCGACGAGGAGCGCTACCGGAAGGTGATCGCGGAGCTCGGGCCCGAGCCGATGGAGGGATCCCTGCTGCACCTGTGCGTCCGTCGCGAGGACGGTGGGCTGCGCTACATCGACATCTGGCGCTCGGAGGCCGACTGCACCCGCGCCTTCGACGAGCGGATCCACGCCGCGGTCGACGCCGCCTTCGGCGGTCGCCGTCCGTCGCAGGAACCGACGTCGAACCCGCTCGAGATCCTCGACATGAGCGGCTCGTTCGTCACAGCGGCCGCGCCGGTCTGAGCGCGGCGGATCGCCGGCCGGCCGCCTCGCGGCGGATCGGCCGGGCGGCGGTCCCCGTCGAGGACGGTCGGCCGAGGCCCACGGATGCAGGGGAACCGGGGTCGGCCTATGCCCACGGTTCCCGGGGGACCCATTCCATGATTCGGCCGTGTCGGACCGAGCGCTGAAGGCCTTCTTCGCTACACCTGTCGTCATGGGAATCGGCCTCGGGCTCATCTGCATCGGGGCGGCGGTCATGATCGTCGCACTCGCCGCGCTGGCCATCTGCGGCGTGGTCACGCTCGTCGACCGGCTGCGCGGCCTCGGTGGCGCCCGCTACTCGCGCACCCAGCAGCGGCACGGCCGGCCATCGTCCGCCCAGGGCGCGACGCCCCAGCCGGCTCCCTCGCGAGCGCGCCTGATCTGAGCCGTCCTGCCGGGTCGTACGATCGTCGGGTGATCCCGTCCTTCGAGCAGGCCCGCGGGCGTCAGGAGGTCGTCGGCGACATCATCGCCGGCTGCAGGTAGCGGACTCCCGGGCTCCCCTCGTGAGCCCGACGCGACCCGACCTCGGAACCGATCCCGCCCTTCGGGCGTGCGCGTTCCTCCGGATCACGCCTCGACGGCCATCCCGCCGGGGTCCGACGAAGGACGACATCGTCATGCTTGCTCTCACGGAGAAGACCGTCCGCAGCGCGTTCGTGAACGCCAGCCGCAAGGAGGTCTCCGACATCACCCTGCCCGCCTGGTTCGACGAGGCGAGGTGGGACGACCTCGACTACCTCGGCTGGCGGGATCCGAGGATCGGGCGCCGTGCCTACGTCGTGCTCCCGCGGCTCGAGGGCGACCCGGTCGGCGTCCTGCTCCGACGGGCGGAGGCGGCGCCGCGGAGCCGCGCCCAGTGCTCCTGGTGCCAGGACGTCACGCTGCCGAACGCCGTGGTGTTCTACAGCGCGAAGCGCGCGGGCGCCTCCGGCCGGAACGGCAACACGGTCGGCGTCCTGATCTGCGAGGACTTCGAGTGCTCCCGCAACGTGCGCCGGAACCCTCCGCTCGCGTACGAGGGGTATGACCTGGCGGCGGCGCGGCACCGCCGGATCGACGACCTGCGCCTGCGGGTCGCCGGCTTCGCCACGGCGATCTGAGCCCCGTCGCCGGTCACGGCAGCTCCGGGTCGTCGAGGACGACCTCGAACAGCGGGCTGCCGACCATCCAGGCCTCCCGCTCCTCGTCCGGCATCCGCCGTCCGCTCCGGCCGAGGTCGTCGATGATCCTGCCGAGGATGCGTCGGCGCTCCGCGTCGTCGTCGATCCGGCGAGCGATGGCCGGCAGGTCGGCCACGACGCCGTGCTTGAGATGGAACGTGAACCTCGGGTCAGCGACGAGGTTCGCCGCCCAGCCCCTGGGCGCCGGCCTGCCCGACAGGTAGAGGTCGTCGTCGACGCGGTAGAACCAGGTCTCGATGCGACGGGGCAGTCCCGACTTCGCGCCGGTCGTCGTGATGTCGACGGTGCGATCCCGGGAGCTCGAGGAGGGGCCGATGGCGAGGGCTTCGTGCACGGTGGGGATGGTCCGCCTCCTCAGCGCGTCTCGGACGGATGCCGGCGTGACTGCACGCCTCGGACGACGTCCACCCGATCCAGCCAGTCCAGCAGGAGCGCGGCGAACAGCTCGGGCTGCTCGTGCGGGAGGGCGTGGCCGGCGCGATCGAGCACGGCGAGCGTGCAGCGCGGCAGCCCGGCGGCGAGATCGATCGCGGCCGCTGATCCGACGGTCGAGTCCAGCCGTCCGGCGACCACCAGCGCGGGGCCGTCGTACGTCCAGTCCTTCAGCGCGGTCAGCGTCCACCGCTCGCCGATCCGCCCCATCGCAGCCTCGTCGGCGAGGCGCATCCCGGGCGCGACGAAGCGCCGGTACCGGTCGAGCATCGCCCGCGTCTGCACGACGAAGTAGGCGCGGAAGTCGTCCTCACCGACGACCTCGGTCGCAACAGGGCGATGCTCGGGCACGTCCCGCACCCCGGACGTGAAGGGGCACACGAGGGCCAGGCCCGCGACCTGCTTCGGCCGTCGCGCCGCGATCCCCTGGGCGTAGTAGCCGCCCACGGAGTGGCCGGCCAGGAGGAAGGGCTCATCGCCGAGCAGCGTGTCCACGAACCCGACCAGGGTCTCGAGGACGTCGTCCGCACTCCGGAGACGCGGTGGCGCGGGTGTCGCGCCCATGCCCGGCAGATCCGGGTAGATCCTCCGGTACCCGGCACCTGTGCTGAGCGCAGGCTCGAAGCACGCCTCTGCCTCGCGGTGATCGACGCCGGCCCCGTGAAGGACCAGCACCGGCATGCCCGATCCGCGCTCGCTGTGGTGCACCGTGGCGTGTCCTGCCGCCCCCTGCATCGTCCGCTCCTCCGCCCCGCTCGATCCGACCGCCGCGTGATCCGCGCCCGGCGATTCCTCCACGGGAACGTGCCCGTGGGCGCCGGTCACTCGCTGCAGGACTCGAAGTCGTAGTAGTTCGCACGGGGCTCCTCCTCGGTCGCGATCGCCTGCGCACCGCGACCGAGGAGCGCGTCGAGGCGACGCCGGAGGTCGGCGAGCAGCTCGTCGACCCCCGAGAGCTCCACCTTCTCGGCCTTCCGGTCGTCGCTGTCGGTCAAGGCGATCTGGCTCGCGGGCCCGATCAGGAGGCTCGCGTGCTCCTCCTGCCCGTGGCGTGCGACCGGCAGCACCACGGTGTCGGTGGTTCCGGCCCTGCCCAGATGCATCGCGTACTCGAGCACGAGGTCGGCGACCCGGGCGTCGGTCACCGCGATGTCCGCCCCGGCCATGGAGATGCGCTTCAACTCAGCCACCGGACGATGCTGAAGCGGGGTCCTGAGCGATTCCCGAATGGTCGCCCACCTGCCCCCACCCCTTCCCCGCGGCCGCGGGATCTGCTACCCGTGACCAGCGCCGGGAGCGCGAGCCCGCGGACACGTCCTCCTCCGCATCGCCGTCGTCTCCGGCGTCGAGATCGAGACGCCGCTTCGCGGGTTCTGGGCGGCGCTCCCCTACGCTCCACGCACGACCGGGATCGCGGTCACGACGGTGGAGGACGCGGGATGACGGACACGGACGAGCGCACGATCCTCGGCGGATTCGGCCGGTTCGCGCGCCTCGACCTGCCGCGCGGCGCGGCGCAGCCGTCGCTCGCGCGCGTCCTCGTGGCGACGGTCGTCGCCGTCGTCGGCTCGATGCTCGCCTGCTGGCTCCTCGCCGCCGCCGCGGTGCACCTCGATCCCTCGCTGCAGGGCTACGACCACTTCAGGTTCGCGGACTACGCGAAGCTCGGCATCCCCGGCGTGGTCGTCGCCTGCGCCGCCTGGCCGGTCGTCACCTGGTTCTCCTCGCGGGCCCGCCGCATCTTCCTGCTCCTCGCGGTGCTCGTCACCGTCGCGAGCTTCGCCCCCGACCTCTGGATCGGCATCCACGGGCAGCCCGCGGCAGGCGTCTGGACGCTCGTGCTGATGCACGTCGCCCTGCTGGTGGTCACCTATCCGGCGCTCGTGCTGATCGCCCCGCAGCGGATCGACCCCCGGACCTCGGGCGGCCTCGCCTTCCGCTGAACGGTCACCGAGCCGGCGGACCCACGGAACCCGGGCCGCCCGTCAGCCGTGCAGCATCCCGAGGTCGCGCATGCTCACGACGGTGTCGACGATCGTCTCCTCGACCGGCCTCGGCCGGAAGCCCAGCTCCTGCTTCGCCCGGTCGTTGTGGATCGTGAGCGGCGGCGGCTCGTCGCCCGGCGCCTCCTCGGTGGGCACCCGGTCGGCCATGGCGCCGAGCCGGTCGCGGAGCACCCGCGCGACGCCGAGCCAGGTGGTGGTCGGGCCGTCGGCGAGGGCGAGGTAGCGCTTGCCCGCCGCCCCTGGCGTCGCCATGGCGGCGAGGTGCAGGGCGGCGACGTCGCGCACGTCGGCGACGCCGAAGCGCTGCCGCGGCACGACCGGCATCGCCCCGCTCAGCATCGCCCCGAACACCTGCAGCGACGAGCGCGCCTCGGTCGTCAGGGTCGGCCCGGCGATCCAGGTGGGGTTCAGCACCACCAGCTCGAGGCCGCCCCCCTCGCGCTCGACGAAGTCCCATGCCGCACGCTCGGCGACCGCCTTCGACAGCGGATACGGAGCGAGGCCCGGAGTGGCCGGATCCGTCCAGTCGTCCTCCGTGTAGTCGCGCTCCGCCTTCGGTGAGTAGCCGATCGCGGCGAACGACGACGTGAGCACGACCCGGCGGACCCCGGCGTCGCGCGCGGCGCGGAGCACGCGGAGGGCGCCGTCGCGCGCGGGCACGACGACCTGGTCCGGGTCGGAGGACTGGATCATCGGCGAGGCGACGTGGTGGACGCCGTCGACCCCGCGCGCCGCATCCGCCCAGCCGTCGTCCTCGGTGAGGCTCGCGACGACGAGCTCGAGGCCGCCGTCATCCGCGCCGCCACGGCGGACCGACTCCCGCACCGCGGCCTCGCGGTCGTGCGACCGCACGGTCGCCCGAACCTCGTCCCCCTGCAGGAGCAGGTCGGCGATCAGGCGGGTGGCGAGGTAGCCGGATCCCCCGGTGACCAGCACGGCGCTCATCGGACCACCAGCGGCGCGAAGGCCGGCATCACGTCGTGCACGCGCCGGGCGGCCTCGGCCTCCTCGCCCGCGTCTCCGCGGTCCCGCGCATCCCAGAGGGCGGCCTTCGCCGTCAGGTACTGCAGGTGGATGCGGAGCGTCTCGATCTCGGTCTCGATCCGCGCCGCGTGCCGCAGCAGCAGGTCGCGCTGGTCGCCGGCCGCGACGGATCCGAGGGCGCGGTTCGACTGGTAGGTCCGCATGTCCTCGATCCCCACGCCGAGGGCCCGGAGGCAGGCGAGCGCCTGCAACGTGTCGAGGTCCTCCTCCCGGTAGCGGCGGTGGCCGCTGCTCCCGTCCCGCTCGATCGGGCCGAGCAGCCCGATCTCCTCGTAGTAGCGGAGCGTGGGGGCGCTGAGCCCGCTGCGCCGCGACACGTCCTGCATCGTCAACATCGTCATGCGCACAGCAGATCAGACCTCAAGCGCTTGAGGTCAAGCGGGACGGGCATCCGCCGGTCTCAGGGCAGGAGGAACGCCGCCAGCGCCGGCGCGATCGCGTCGGGCCGCACCGCGTGGCCCTCGCCCGGGATCACCGCGGTCGTCGCATCCGGGATCGCCGCTGCGAGCGCCGACACCGCTCCCGCCGCCCAGGCCGGACTCGCCCCGCCGGACAGCAGCAGCGTCCGCGCCCGGATCTCGGCGACGACCGCGGGCACTCCCCCGTCGCCGAGCAGGGCCTGCTCATCCGGCAGGGTGTGCGCAAGGGCGACGAGGGCCGGCCACCAGGGCGCGGCCCGCATGCCCTCGTCGAACCGGCCGCCGGAGGTGCGCCGGAACCAGGCGACGGTCGCCTCCTCCGTCCGGCCGGCCGTGAGCAGCGCCCGCACCTCGGCGGCGAACGCGGCGGCGTCAGCCGGGTCACGGGTCCCCACCGGCGGCTCGTAGGCCGCGACTGCGGTGATCGCCGGCGAGGCGGCGGCCGCGAGAAGCGCGAGCACGGCTCCGCTCGAGTGCCCGTAGAGGCGCGTCGCGCCGGCCGCCCGGGCGACGGCGAGCAGGTCGTCGACCTGCTGCTGCGCGGAGACCCATGCGGTCGGCCCGCTGTCGCCGCGGCCGCGACGGTCGGGGATCACCGCGGTGAACCGGTCGCGCAGCAGGTCGGCGAGCGGACGCATCGACTCCCGGGTGGCGAACGCACCCCCGACCAGCACCACTGCGGGGCCCGCCCCGATCGCCTCGAAGGCGATCCGGGTTCCGTCGGTCGATGTCGTGTACTCAGGCATGGCGCTCCTATGATCCGCGGAGGCGCACGCCCCGCATGAGCACGACGCGCGGAGGAGCTCTGGGAGGACATCTCGGCCGGGGCCGCCGTCGGTGCCCCCGGCCTACGATGCGGCGATGGACCAGTACGCGGTGCTCATCTACGCCAAGGACTCCGCCCACGCCCTGGACGCGACGCCCGAGGACCTCGCGGAGTGCGACGACCACGCGGGCGAGCTGCTGGCCGCGGATGCGATGCTCGCCGCTTGGGCGCTGACGCCGCGCGAGCTCGCGAGATCGGTGCGGGCCGACGGCGTGACCGAAGGGCCCTTCATCGGCGACCGCGAGATCGTCGCCGGCCTCTACCTCCTGGAGGCGGCGGACCTCGACGAGGCCGTGCGGATCGCGCGGACGAACCCGGTCGTGCGCTCCGGAGGAGGGGTCGAGGTCCGGCTCGTCCACAGCGGCGGCGTCGTGCGTCCGCCGCGCGAGTGACCGGGGCCGCAGCGGACACCCGCTGCGCGATCGGCGGCTGCGGCGAGCCCGCGTTCCGTCCCGAGGTGCTCGCGCTCTGCGCGACCCACCTCGCGGTCGCGGTCGAGGTGCAGGAGTCGGTGACCGGGGCGCCCGACGTGCTGCCGTCGCCGTGCCGGCTCTGCGGCGCACGGATCGGCGTCCGCTATCCGTCCGGCTGGGTCTGCAGCGTCTGCGAGTGGCCCCATGGCGAGCAGCCCGACGGCGACCTGCCGCCACCGCGCGTGGACGTCGTCTACTACATCCGCTTCCGGGACCGGGTGAAGATCGGCACGACCGCGAACCCCCGGCAGCGGTTCGCCGCCCTGCGGCACGAGGAGGTGCTGGCGTTCGAGCGGGGCGACCGGCGGCGGGAGCAGCTGCGGCATGCGCAGTTCGCGGATGAGCGGGGCGGCTCCAGCGAGTGGTTCGAGCTCAGCGACCGGCTCCGCGACCACATCGACGTGCTCGCAGGCGGCGTCGATCCGTGGGACCGCTGGCACCGCTGGGTCGCCGAGGCCACCGCGACCCGCTGACGGCGCTCGTCGGATCCGCTCTTGACCGCGAGTCGCGTATTCAACTAGTTTGTTGATCAACAGTTCAGTTGATCACCACGAGGAGGTGTCACATCGAGGGGACAGCGGATGCGTCCCTCGACCGGGCGTTCATGGCCCTGGCGGATCCTGTCCGGCGTGCGATCGTCGCCCGTCTCTCGCTCTCCGACGCAACGGTGAACGAGCTGGCGGCGCCCTTCGGCATCACCAAGCAGGCCGTCTCCCGGCACATCCAGGTTCTGGAGAAAGCCGGTCTCATCACCCGCAGCCGCGACGCGCAGCGGCGGCCCTGCCACCTCGAACCGGCGGCGCTCGAGACGCTCACCGCGTGGATCGACGCCCTCCGCCTCGAGACGGAACGCCGCCACCGCCGCCTCGACGCGGTCCTCACCACCCTTCAGGAGAAGCACCACCGATGACGAACCCCACCCAGATCACGGCCGAGGCCGGCCGCCCCTTCGTCGACATCGTCCGCGAGTTCGACGCCCCCATCGCCGCGGTCTTCCGCGCGCACACCGACCCCGAGCTGTTCGCGCAGTGGACCGGGCCGGAGCAGCTCTCCGTCGACGTGAAGGTCTTCGACGCCGTGACCGGGGGGCAGTGGCGCTACGTCAGCACCGACCCGGCCGGCGGCACCTACGGCTTCCGCGGGGTGTTCCACACCGTCGAGGACGAGGCGCTGATCATCCAGACCTTCGAGTTCGACGGCGCCCCCGGCCAGGTGAGCATGAGCGTGGCCCGGTTCGAGGAGACCCCGACCGGTACCCGGATCTCGACGCACACGATCTTCCCGTCGATCGAGTCGAGGGACGGCATGGTCGCGACCGGCATGGAGCACGGGGCGACCGAGAGCTACCGGCGCCTCGAGGCGCTGCTCGAGCGCGACTCGGTCCACTCCGCCTGACCTCGACCGGGCCCGGCGGAGTCCATCCGCCGGGCCCGGTTCAGCGGTGGCGCGGCTTGCGGCCCGGGCCGGCGTCGCCGTCGCGGCGGGGACGCCTGGGCCCGTTGTCCGGCCGGATCTGGATCAGCTTGCCGCTGATCCGGGTGTCGGAGAGCTGGTCCAGCACGTCTGGCGACAGGTCGGCCGGGAGCTCGACGATGCGAGAAGTCGGGGCGGATGTCGATGCGCGCCGAAGTCTTCGCGGCTGAGGCCGCCCTCGTTGGCGAGGGCTCCGACGATCTGACGCGGCTCGACCTGTCCGCTTGCCGACCTCGATCCGGTAGGCGTCATCGGCCTGTCCGGGGCGGCGTTCGGGGCGCTCGCCGGTCGTCGCGCGAGCCGCGGTCGCTGCGGTCGGGCCGGTCGCCGTCGCGCGGCGCGCGCACCGCGGTCGTCGCGCGACGGAACGGCTGCGCGCGGTCGGCCGTCGGGCGAAGCAGCAGCGGCTCGTCGCCCTGGGCGACGACGGCGAGCGCCGCGGCGACGTCGGCCTCGGGCACGTCGTGGTGCTCGACGTAGTGGCCGATGATGTCGCGGAACGCGCGAGATGCGGTCCTGCTGCTCGAGGGCGGCCGTGATCGCGTCGTCGAAGCGGGTGAGGCGGGTGGCGTTGACGTCGTCCGACGCTCGGCAGCTGCATCTGCGGTGAGCGGCTGGCGGGTGGCCTTCTCGATCGAGGTCGAGCAGGCGGCGCTCGCGCGGCGTCACGAAGCTGATCGCGTCGCCGGAGCGGCCGGCGCGGCCGGTGCGGCCGATGCGGTGCACGTAGGACTCGGTGTCGATCGGGATGTCGTAGTTGACGACGTGGCTGATGCGCTCGACGTCGAGGCCGCGGGCGGCGACGTCGGTGGCGACGAGGATGTCGAGCTTGCCCGACTTCAGCTGGTTGACCGTGCGCTCGCGCTGCGCCTGCGCGACGTCGCCGTTGATGGCGGCGGCCGAGTAGCCGCGGGCGCGCAGCTTCTCGGCGAGGGTCTCGGTCTCGTTCTTGGTGCGGACGAAGACGATCATGCCCTCGAAGTTCTCGACCTCGAGGATGCGGGTCAGGGCGTCGACCTTCTGCGGGTACGACACCATCAGGTAGCGCTGCGTCGTGTTGGCCGACGTGGTGGTCTTCTGCTTGACCGTGATCTCTTCGGCGTCGTTGAGGTACTTGCTTCGAGATGCGGCGGATCTGCGGCGGCATGGTCGCCGAGAAGAGCGCGACCTGCTTGTCGTCGGGGGTGTCGGCGAGGATCGTCTCGACGTCTTCGGCGAAGCCCATCTTGAGCATCTCGTCGGCCTCGTCGAGCACCAGGTACTTCAGCTCGCGACAGGTCGAGGGTGCCCTTGGCGAGGTGGTCCATGATGCGGCCCGGGCGTGCCGACGACGACGTGGACGCCGCGGCGCAGCGCCGAGAGCTGCACGCCGTACGCCTGGCCGCCGTAGACCGGCAGCACGTGCACGCCGCGCAGTGCGAGGCGAGCTGCTCGAACGCCTCGCAGACCTGCAGGGCGAGCTCGCGCGTGGGGGCGAGCACGAGGGCCTGCGGGGTCTCTGCGCCACGTCGAGGCGGGTCAGGATCGGCAGCGCGAAGGCCGCCGTCTTGCCGGTGCCCGTCTGCGCGAGCCCGACGACGTCGCGCCCGGCGAGCAGGGTCGGGATCGTCGCCGCCTGGATGGCGGACGGCGTCTCGTAGCCGACGTCCTTCAGCGCCTTCATGACCCGGTCGTCGAGGCCGAAGTCGGCGAACGAGGGGGACGCCGGAGCCGTCGATTCGGCCTCGGGATCAGCGGAGACAGCAGGAGAAGACACGCAGGAACGGTACTCGCCGTGCAGGTGCGGTCTCTGCGATCGCGCCGTTCCGGAGAAATCGAGCGACACGCCGACGATCGAACGATCCGCGCGGGGTGTCGGGCATGAACTCCGGAACGGCGCGATTCGGGTCAGGCGCGGAGCACCCGCATGAGCACGTCCTGCGCCGCGTCGAGCTCCGCGGAGGCGACCCAGAGGTCCTCCGGGACTCCTCCGGCATCCGCATCCGAGCCCTTCGCCGGCGCCGCCCACGCGGCGATGTCCGCCTCCGCGAGCGCCTCGAGCGCCGCGTCGGCCAGCGCGGCGGGCACCTGCGCGATCGGTGCCCAGAACAGCGCCTCGAGCCCGTTGCCGCGGCCGAATGGCGGCAGCCAGTACGCGCGGCCGAACTGCAGCTCGTTCGAGGCGGCGATCGGCGCCTCGAACGAGGAGGCGGCGGCCGAGCGCCGTCCGCGCTCGGCGGGCGGGGTCCGGCGCCCCGACAGGCCGAGCAGCACCGAGACCGCGGAGCGCATCAGCACGGCCGACGGGCGTGCGGCCCGGTGCGGCGATCCGATCGCGTCGTCCTCGTGCATCTCCGATCGAACGGCCGGCGGACGGCCGGTGTTCCGGCGGCTACCGGGCGTCGACGGGCTCCCGCTCGGGCGCGGCCGTCAGCACGGCGCTCGGGCGCGGATGCGCCGTGCGGAACGGCGACGGCTCCGCACCGGGATGGCGGCGCAGCTGCACCACGAGCAGCACCACGCCGACGGCGATCGCCGCGAACGAGGCCCAGTCGTTCGCCGGGATCCCGAGGAAGCCGTCGCTGGTGGGGTCGATCCGGATCGCCTCCAGCCAGCTCCGGCCGAGCCCGTACCAGATGAGGTAGACCGCGATCGCGCGTCCCCAGCGGAGCGCCACCCGGCGCTCGAGCAGCAGGATGAGGCCGACGCCGAGCAGGTTCCAGACGATCTCGTACAGGAACAGCGGATGGAACAGCGTCCCCGGCGGCGTGCCGGGCGGGATGTGCGGGTTGGTGGGGTCGACCTGCAGGCCCCACGGCAGCGTGGTCGGCAGTCCGAAGAGCTCCTGGTTGAACCAGTTGCCGAGCCGCCCGACGGCCTGCGCGACGAGCATCCCGGGCGCGAGGGCGTCCGCGAAGGACAGGAACCGCAGCCCCGCGCGGCGCGTGGCGATCCAGATCCCGACGGCCCCGCCGAGCATCGAGCCGTAGATGGCGTTGCCACCGTCCCAGATCGCGACGACGTTGCGCAGGTCGTCGCCGGGCGCGAAGTAGTCGCCGGTGTGGGTGAGCACGTGGTAGATCCGCGCCACCACGATGCCGAGGGGCACCGCCCAGATCGCGGCATCGACGACGAACCCGGGCGCGACGCCGCGCGCCCGCAGCCGGTGCTGCGTGATCACGATCGCGGCCACGATGCCCGCGAGGATGCAGAGGGCGTAGGTGTGGATCGTCAGCGGCCCCACCTGGAAGGACGCCCAGGCGGCGGGCGGGCTGGGGATCGCTGCGAGGAACGGCACGGGCTTCCCTTTCGAACGGCAGGGACGTCGGGGCAGCGTCCCGGCCCCACCATAAGCACCGCGCGACCGGCGGCCGGTCATCCGGCGGCCCGGCGACGTGGAGACTGTGTGGAGACGGAGCGGAGCGACGGAGCGCCGCCCTCCTCCGCCGACCGGATGGAGGACCCCATGACCGCACTGCTCGACATCGACGCCTGGAACGGCCGTCTCGCCCTGGGCGGCCGGATCGCGGCGGGCCACGGCGGCACGCGGACCGTCATCTGCCCGGCCGACGGGTCCTCGCTCGGCACCATCGGGGTCGCGGGCGCCGAGGACGTCGACGACGCCGTGACCGTCGCCCGCGCGGCGCAGCGCGCCTGGGCCGACTCACCGTTCGACGACCGCGCCCGCGTGTTCCGCGCCGCGGGCGTGCTGCTCGAGCAGCACGCGGACGAGTACGCGCAGATGGCTGGTCGGCGAGGCCGGCTCGGGGCAGGGCAAGGCGGCGTTCGAGGTGGGGCTCGTCGCGAGCGAGCTGCACCACGCCGCCGCCCTCGCGCTCGCGCCGACCGGGCGCATCCTCCGCTCCGCGAAGCCGCGGCTCAGCCTCGCGCAGCAGGTGCCGGTCGGCGTCGTCGGCGTGATCTCGCCCTTCAACTTCCCCGGCATCCTCGCGATGCGCAGCGTCGCCCCGGCGCTCGCGCTCGGCAACGCCGTCGTCCTGAAGCCCGACCCCCGCACCGCGGTGAGCGGCGGGCTGTTCCTCGCCGCGCTGCTCACCGAGGCCGGCCTGCCGGAGGGCCTGCTCTCGGTGCTGCCCGGCGGGGCGGATGTCGGGCGAGCGCCTCGTCGAGCATCCGGACGTCCGCGTGATCTCCTTCACCGGATCGACCGCAGCGGGCCGCCGGATCGGCGAGAGCGCGGGCCGGCTGCTGAAGCGCGCGCACCTGGAGCTCGGCGGCAACAACGCACTCGTCGTGCTCGACGACGTCGACGTCGACGCGGCCGTGAGCGCCGGGGCGTGGGGTTCGTTCCTGCACCAGGGCCAGATCTGCATGACCACCGGGCGCCACGTGGTGCCCGCGCGCGTCTACGACCGGTACGTCGAGCGGCCTGGCCGCGGCCGCGGACCGGCTGCCCGTCGGCGACCCGCGCACCTCGGACGTGCCGCTCGGCCCGATCATCGACGAGCACCAGCGCGATCACGTGCACGAGCTCGTCACCGCGTCCGTCGACGCCGGCGCGCGCCTCGCCGCGGGCGGCACCTACGACGGCCTCTTCTACCGGCCGACCGTGCTCGCCGACGTGCCGGCCCGACCACCCGCGCGTTCGCGGAGGAGGTGTTCGGCCCGGTCGCGCCGGTGCTCCGCTTCGACGGCGAGGACGAGCTCGTCGACATCGTGAACCGCAGCGAGTACGGGCTGTCGCTCGGCATCCTCACGAAGGACGTGATGCGCGGGCCTGCGCCTCGCGGAGCGGCTGCCGTCCGGCATCGTGCACATCAACGACCAGACCGTCGACGACGAGTCGGTCGCGCCGTTCGGCGGGGTCGCCGCATCCGGGCACCGGCGTGCGGTTCGGCGGCTTCGAGGCGAACGCGGACGCCTTCACCGAGACCCGCTGGATCACCGCGCAGGGCGACATCGAGCGCTACCCGTTCTGAGCGCCGAGGATCGGAGCGGCTCCTCCGCCCGGCCGCCGCGCGATCACGGTGAGCCACCGCTCGGAGTCGGTCGGCGCGGTCGACTCCGCGACCCGGAGCGGCTGCCACCCGCACCCCTCGAGCATCGAGCGGAGCGGCTCCTCCTGCCAGTAGGTGAAGAACCGGGGCGCAGCCATCTTGCGCGTGGACCACTCGTCGCCGTCGCCCTTCTTCAGGGTGGCGACGAGGAGCCCACCAGGACGGACGGCGTGCAGCGCCGAGGTGAGCACGACCCGGAGCTCGGGCCGGGAGAAGTGCAGCAGGACCGCCGAGGCGTAGACGGCGTCGTAGGGACCGCCGAGGTCGCCGGAGAGGGCGTTCAGCACCCGAGCCGCCTTGCCCCGCGCACGGAGGCGCTCGACGAACGCGAGCGCCGCGTCGGTCCGATCGACGACGAGCCCCGCGTCCTCCAGCGCATCGGCATCGAGACCCGGCCCGCTCCCCAGCTCGAGGACGCTCGCTCCCGAAGGGAGCGAGGCCGCGAGCGTCTCGGCCGCTGCAGACGCTCGGCCGCTGCTGTGCTGCAGGTAGCGGTCGGCGAGCGCCTCGTAGGTCGCAACGGTGCGCTCGTTCGCCGATCGTCCGTCCGGAGCGCTCATACGGGCAACCGTCTCGCGCCTGCCCGGTCCCACGCAATCCGCCGGAACCAGGTGGTGGCCGGAGGTCCCAGCAAGGTCACCCGTTGTGGTGTTCTCTTCCAGTCACGCGAGGCGTATGGTCCGCTCATGGCGCTGGAGCCCTCCGAGCGCACCCGGGATTCGCGGCTGCACCGCGCCGGGCAGCTGGTCGTGACCTCGTGGGCGCGGCGCTACACGCGCCGCGTCGATCCCCGCCTGGCCGAACGCAGGACCTCCGAGGTCGAGTTCGAGCTCTGGGAGTTCGCGATGGCCAAGGACCAGTACGGCTGGTCCGGCCCGCGCGCCGGCGCCGCGCTCGCCTGGCGCACGGTGGTCGGGATGCCCCGGGACCTCGGCTGGCGCCGCGACGCCCTGCGCTCCGGCCGCCCGGTCCCCGCGCCGGTCCGGCTGATGAGCAAGCGCCGCCGGCCGCGGGTCTGGATCCCGCTCGTCTACGGGCACACCTTCGACCAGACCAACGGGTTCATCGAGCCCGAGCGCGCCCTGCCCCACGACCCCTCGCGCGGCTCGATGGGTGCCGCCGGGAACGCGTTCGGGATGCAGGGCGGCTTCTGAGTCTGGTTGGATCCCGGCGTGCCCGATCCCGACCCGTACGACGACCTCCTGCCCTCGATCGACGACCAGGCCGCGCAGCGCCTGCTCGCGACCGCGCGTCCCTACACCGCGGTGATCCTGCGCGCCGGGCCGAACCGGGACACGCCTGAAGCGCAGGCCCTCCTGATGCCGCACGGCATCCGGAACATGCGGCTGCGCGCCGCCGGCATGCTGCGCGTCGTCGTGCGGGTCGCGGACGACTCGGACGCGGCGGGGATCGGCGTCTTCGCGCTCGACGAGGCGGAGACGAGGCGCGTCGTCGAGACCGATCCCGCGGTCGCCGCCGGCGTGTTCGTCGCCGAGTACCACCCGGTGCTCGGGTTCCCCGACGACTCCCTCGCCGATCCGTCGTGAGATCCCGACCGCCCGCCGACACGACGGCGCTCGTGCTCGGCCTGCTCACCGTGATCACGTCGCTCGTCACCGCGGCGGTGGGGACCGCCGACCACGACGCCCAGGTCGTGTCCCTCAACGCGATCGCCGTCGGTGTGCTCAGCGTCGCTGCGCTCGGCGGCACCGTCGCGGCGTTCGCGATCGCGGTGACGCGCACCCGGCTGCGGCGCCGGGCGGTCGTCGGCCTCGTGCTCGCCCTCGCCGCCTGGCCGATCTCGGCCGGGCTGCTGTCCCTCGCAGCGGCCGTGCTACCCGGTCAGCCGGGCTGATCGGCGCCGAGCGCGAGGGCGACCGCCTGGGCGCGGTCGCGCACCTGCAGCTTGGCGAACAGCGCGTTGATGTGGCTCTTCACCGTCGCGATGCCGAGGAAGAGCTCCCCGGCGATCTCGGCGTTGCTGCGCCCCAGCGCCACGAGGGCGAGGATCTCCGCCTCCCGCTGCGTCAGGGCGGGGAACCGGTCGCGCAGCGCTGCAGGTGACCGGTCGTCGCGCACGGCGAAGCCGCGGACGAGCCGCTCCCCCACCTCCGGCGCGAACGTCGCCTGCCCTGCGGCCGCCGCCCGCACGGCGCTGACGAGCTCGGCGCCGGCCGGCGTCCTTCGTGAGGTAGCCGCGAGCGCCGGCGCGCAGCGCTCCGGCGATCGAGGCGTCGTCGGCGTAGGTGGTGAGCACGAGCACGGCCACGTCCGGGGCCGCCGCGAGGATGCGGGCGGTGGCGCTCGCGCCGTCGAGCACCGGCATCCGCAGGTCCATGAGCACGACGTCGGGGCGCAGCTCGAGCGCGAGCCGCACGGCCTCGCCGCCGTCCGCCGCCTCCCCCACGACCTCGATCCCGGGCTCGAGCCCCAGGACGGTGACGAGGCCGTCCCGCACGATCGCCTGGTCATCGGCGACGAGGATGCGGATCGGCGCTCACCGCGGCGCCCTCGCCTCGACCGAGAAGCCCCGTTCGTGTGACGCCCCAGGTCGCCTCGCCGCCCACGGACCGCAGACGCTCGCGCATCCCGAGCAGGCCCCGCCCGGAACCGCCGCCCATGGGCGCGGCCGTCCGCGAGGGGGGTCGTCGCGGACAGCACGACCGCATCCTCCTCCCAGGTGAGGACGAGCGACGTGGGGCGGCCCGGTGCGTGGCGGCGGGCGTTGCTCAGCACCTCCTGCGTCGCGCGGCGGAGCGCGCCCGCCGCCTCGGGTGCGAGCGGACCGGCGTCGCCGCGGATCTCGAGGTCCGCCGCGGCCCCGAGCGATCGGTGCACGCCGACGAGCTCGGTGACGACGCGGGACAGGTCGGCGGCCTCGTCGGGCTCGCGGAGCGCGTCGACCGCGCGCCGGGCCTCATCGAGTCCGTCGGCGGCGAGCGACCGCGCGGCGCGCACCCGGCACGGCGGCATCCTCGATCCGGTCCGCTCTCGAGCAGCGCGTCGACGGCGTCGAGCTGGATCACGAGGCCGCCGAGGCTGTGGGCGAGCACGTCGTGCAGGTCGCGCGCGATCGCGGGAGCGCTCGCCGAGCGCAGCCGACCTCGCCCGCTCCTGCTCGACGACGACCTGCTGCTCGAGCAGCCGGAGCGCCTGCTCCTCCGCCCGCCGCGACTGGGCGCGGCTGATCCCGACGACCAGTGCGAGGGCGACCGCGACGATCGAGCCGAGCAGGCTGCCGCGGTGCCCCCGCCGAGCAGGAAGCCGACCGCGACGAGCGCGACCGCCGCGAGCGGCAGCGCCACCACGAGCGAGAAGGAGCGGCGAGGCAGGGCGACCACGGCGATGATCGCGACGAGTGCGGGGACCAGCCCCGTCACCTCGGTCGGGGCCGCCGTCGGCGCGCTGATCAGCACCGTCGCGAGGAGCAGCCCGAACCGCAGGCGCCCCGGCCCCCGCTCCGTGAGCAGCGCGCAGACGAGCCAGAGCGCCGCGGCGGTCACGCCCGCGACGGTGGCCCAGCGGGGATCCGTGCCGGCGCGGCCGAGCAGGATCGCGGCGATGACGAGGGCCCCGAAGGCGCTGAGCGCCCGGCCGAGGACCGGCCGGGCGGGCAGCGGGAGGTCACTCACGGGTTCATCGTCCCGCCATCGCGACCGCTGTGGTGCCGAGCCGGGCCTGGACCACCGCGGCGCGCGCGACCCGGTTCGCGGCGATGGTGAGCAGGATCACCCCCGTCGACTCGAGGGCCGCCGCGCCGAGGTGGGCCGCGGCGATCCCCATCCCGACCCGCGCCACGACGAGCACGGCCCAGAGCGCGACCCCCAGCCAGCCGGTGCGGCACTCGAGCGTGGGCACCGCCTCGCCGGTGCGCAGCGGCGGAACCGCCCCGCGGAGCGGACGGAACACGGTGATGCGCCCCATCGCCGCGCCCGTGCCGAGCGCCAGGGCGAGCTCGACGACGAGCAGCGCGAGGGCCGTCGCGGAGAGCGTCCGTCCGCCGCTGCTGAGCAGCGAGACGGCGCCGATGGCGCCGAGGACGACCGGGAGCCGCCACAGCTGCGCGGGGCGGAGGGCCGTCCAGCGCAGCTGCCGGACGCAGAGCAGGACGACGAGGGCGAGGCCGAGGACGATGTCGGCGAGGGTGGTGAAGGTCATGGGACGAGCCTCGCGACCGGCCGCACGGGCCACCACCATCCACGGGTGGAGCAGGGGTGGAGATCAGTCCCTCCGGTCGTCCTCCTCGGTGAGCAGCCGGAAGCCGAGCCGCCGGCCGTAGCCGGCGCGGAAGACGAGCTGCAGCCACAGCCGCCCGACGGCGTCGACCGCCGCGTAGGCGCCGTCGTCCTCGCCGGCGAAGGCCGGGCGGAAGCCGGTGTCGCGGATGAGCCGCTCCACGACCCCGCGATGCCGGGCGGGACCGGCGAAGAAGAGATCGCTCGGGATGCCGCCGAATGCCGGCGCCGCCATCTGCTCCACGCCGACGGTGCTGTAGGCGCGGTACGGCAGCGCGCCCGCGGCGCGGAGCGCGGCGATCGCGCTCGGCTCCGTGGCGCCGATCCGGTTGGTGGCGTCGACGACCGGCAGGCCGCGCAGCGCGCCGCCGAGGGAGTCGAGCAGGTCGGGCACCTGGTCGCCGGGGAGCGTGAGCACCACGATCTCGGCCTGCGCGACGGCGTCCGCGTGCCGCGCGGCGGTCGCGTGGTCCAGCTCGCCGAGGGCCTCGCGGATGCGTGCCGATCCCGGGTCCCGGGTGCCGAGCACGATCCGGTGGCCGGCGCGCGACCAGCCGGAAGCCAGTGTGCGGCCGACGACGCCGGCGCCGAGCACCGCGACGGTCAGTCCTTCGCCGGTCACGGGCCGATCGTGAGGATCGCGGTGATCACCGCGACCACGAAGCCGGCAGCGAGCGCGAGCGACGCCCAGGCACCCGAGCGGAGATGCGGTCCGGTCGCAGGATTCGTCATCCGTCCCACCTCCTTCACGTGAACTCGTGGGTGACCTAGGAGATCAGCACCATCCCACCGCCGGCTGCAGCCTTGCCGCTGGTTCGGTCACGAATCGGTAGCGATTCCACAAGAGGTGCCGCAGACCGACCGCGGCGTCGCCTGGCAGGATCGGCCGGGACGGAAGGACGGCACATGGAGTTCGAGGGCCTGAAGGCGATCGTCACCGGTGGTTCGAGCGGCATCGGCGCCGCGACCGCCCGCACGCTGCTGGAGCGCGGCGCCCGGGTTGCGGTGCTCGACCTCCGCACGGACGGGGCCCCGGAGGGCGCCGTCGCCATCGCCTGCGACGTGACCGATGCCGAGCGGGTGCCCTCGGCGGTCGCGGAGGCGGTCGCGGCGCTCGGCGGCCTCGACGTCCTCGTGAACAACGCCGGCATCGGTGCCGCGGGAGCGATCGACGCGAACGACGACGCCGAGTGGCACCGCGTGCTCGACGTGAACGTCGTCGCGATCGCGCGGGTGACCCGCGCGGCGCTGCCGGCGCTGCGGGCCTCCGAGCACGCCGCGATCGTGAACACCTGCTCGGGTGCGGCGCTGGTCGGCCTGCCGAACCGCGCGCTCTACAGCGCGACGAAGGGGGCGGTGGCGGCGCTGACCGTCGCGATGGCCGCGGACCACGTGCGGGAGGGCATCCGGGTCAACGCGGTCGCACCGGGCACCGCCGACACCCCATGGGTCGGCCGGCTCCTCGACGCCGCCGAGGACCGGGAGCAGGCCGCCGCCGCGCTGCGTGCCCGGCAGCCGCTCGGCCGCCTCGTCACCGCGGACGAGGTCGCTCACGCGATCGCGTACCTCGCGTCGCCCGCCGCCGCGTCGACCACCGGCGCGGTGCTCCCCGTCGACGGCGGGATGGCGTCACTGCGCGTCTGACCCTCACCTCGCGCGGTACTTCTGGCGTCGCACCCCGGGGGTATGCCACTCGTGGCGCGACTTCCGGCCCGGAGAAGTCACCGCCGGCGGCAACCCCTCACCCGCCCGACCCCGGGTTGCCACTCGTGGCGACTTCCTGGCCCGAGAAGTCACCACGAGTGGCAACTCCCGCCACGGATGCGTCGACGGCGGGATGTCGTCACTGCGCGTCCGAGCCCGGCACGAAGCGGTAGCCGAGGCCCGGGTCCGTCAGCAGGTGCACCGGCTCGGCCGGCTCCCGCTCGAGCTTCTTGCGCAGCTGCGCCATGTAGAGCCGCAGGTACCCGCTGTCGTTCGCGTGCCCAGGGCCCCACACGTGGTCGAGCAGGTACTGCCGGGTGACGAGCCGGTCGGGGTTGCGCACGAGCACCTCGAGGAACGCCCACTCGGTCGGCGTGAGGCGCACCGCGGTCTCCTGGCCGCCGGTCGTCCGCGTCACGCGATGCCGGGCGAGATCCACCTCCACGTCGCCGAACCGCACGACCGGCTCCTCCGCGCCGGGGACGTTCCGCCTGGTCAGCGCGCGGATCCGGGCGGCGAGCTCATCCGCGAGGAACGGTTTGGTCACGTAGTCGTCCGCTCCCTCGTCGAGCGCGGCGACCTTGTCGTACGACTCGGTGCGCCCGGAGACGACGAGGATCGGGACGGTGCTCCAGCCGCGGATCGCGCGGATCACCTGCACGCCCGACAGCCCGGGCATGCCGAGGTCGAGCAGCACGAGGTCCGGGTGCTCGTGCGCGGCCGCCTCGAGGGCGGCGGTGCCCGTGCGGGCGAGCACGACGTCGTACCCGTGGGCGTGCAGCAGGATGCGCAGGGCCGCGAGGATCTGCGGATCGTCGTCGGCGACGAGGATCTTCACGCGGGCACCGCCTCGGGCTGCGCGACCGGTGCATCCGGGGCCGCGAGCGGCAGGGTGAGCACCATCGTGAGGCCACCGCCCGGGGTGTCCTCGGCCTCCAGCGTGCCGCCCATGCCCTCGACGAACCCCTGCGACAGCGCGAGGCCGAGCCCGATGCCGGTCGAGTTGTCGGAGTCGCCGCTGCGCTGGAAGGCCTGGAACAGCGCACCGCGCTGCTCCGCCGGCACGCCCGGGCCGCGATCCGCGATCCGGATCTCGACCCGGTCGCCGAAGGCCGAGGCGCTGAGGCGGGGTGGCGACCCCGGCGGCGAGAAGCGCAGCGCGTTGGCCACGACGTTGACGATCGCCCGCTGCAGCAGGATCGCGTCGGCGCGGATCGGCGGCAGATCGGCCGGGATGGCGAGGTCCAGGGCGCCCGGCGGCAGGTGCAGCTCCTCGAGCACGGGCGGCAGCAGGTCCTCCGTGTCGACCGCCCGCAGGGAGACGGCGAGCGCGCCGGCCTGCACGCGGCTCACGTCGAGCAGGTTCGTGATGAGCACGTCGAGGTCGCCGAGCGCCCGCTCGGCGCTCACGAGCAGCTCGGCCCGGTCGCCGTCGGAGAGGCGCGCCGCCGGCGAGCGCAGCCCGGTGACGGCCGCGGTGGCCACGGCGAGCGGCCGCCGGAGGTCGTGGCCGACCGCGGCGAGCAGGGCGCTCCGCACGCGATCGGTCTCCTCGAGCGGCTGCAGCTCCCGGGCGCGCAGCAGCAGCGCGGCCTGCTCGAGGGCCGCGTCGATCTGCGCCACCACGACGCCGAGCACGCGGCGGTCCGCGGCCGACGGCTCGGGCCCGAACAGCTCGAGCTCGGCGCGGTCGCCGACCGGGACGGTGACGGCGGTGCCGTCCATCCGCCCGTCCTCGGCGACCGTCCGGCCACCGGTGCGGAGCCGTGCGCCGGCCAGCCGGAAGGCCTCGCGGGTGCGGGTGACGAGCGCCTGCAGCGCGTCCTGACCGCGGATGACGCCGCCGGCGATGCTCGCGAGCAGCTCCGACTCCGCGGCCGACCGGCGGGCGGCGCGGGTGCGGCGGGCCGCCTGGTCGACCACGAGGCTCACGAGCAGCGCGTTCGCGACGTAGAGCAGCAGCGCCACGAGATGCACCGGTCGCGCGATGGTCACCTGGAGCAGCGGGGCGACGAACAGGAAGTCGAGGGTCACCCCGGACAGGACCGCGGCGAACAGCGCGGGCAGGGCACCGCCGACGAGCGCGACCAGCACGACGAGCAGCTGGTAGGCGAGCACGTCCGCGGTCAGGGAGTCGTCCGAGCGCAGGCCGACCAGCAGCAGGCTGAGGAGCGGGCCGCCGACGATCGCGAGCGCGAAGCCGAGCAGGCGGCGGCGCAGCGTGAGCGCGCCGTGACCCGCGGGCAGCGCGAGCCGTTCGCGGCCTGCCGCGTCGTGGGTGACGATGTGCACGTCGATGTCGCCCGAGAGGCGGATGATGCGCGCGCCGATGCCCGGTCCGGTGAGGAACGCGAGCAGCCGGCTGCGGCGGGAGACGCCGATCACGAGCTGGGTCGCGTTCACGCCCCGGGCGAAGGTGACGAGGGCGTCCGGGATGTCGGGGCCGACGATCTGGTGGTAGCTGCCGCCGAGCTGCTCGACGAGCGCGCGCTGCTGCGACGAGGGCTGCGGATCCGACTCCCGCAGCCCGTCCTCGCTCGCGACGTGGACGGCGAGCAGTTCGCCGCCGGCGGAGCGCGCCGCGATCCGGGCGCCGCGCCGGATCAGGGTCTCGCCCTCCGGGCCGCCGGTCAGCGCGACGACGACCCGTTCGCGGGCCTCCCACTGCCGCGGATGCCGTGTTCGGCGCGGTACTCTTCAGCGCGGTATCGACCTCGTCCGCGAGCCAGAGCAGCGCGAGCTCGCGCAGCGCCGTCAGGTTGCCGAGCCGGAAGTAGTTCGACAGGGCCGCGTCGATCGGTCGGCCGGGTACACCTGCCCGTCGGCGAGCCGGTCGCGGAGGCCCTGCGGCGCGAGGTCGACGAGCTCGGTGCGGTCGGCCCCGCGCAGCACGGCGTCCGGGATCGTCTCCTGCTGCGCGATCCCGGTGATCTGCTCGACCACGTCGTTCAGCGACTCGATGTGCTGGATGTTCACGGTCGAGATCACCGAGATCCCGGCGTCGAGCAGGACCTGCACGTCCTGCCACCGCTTCTGGTTCGCGCTGCCCGGGGCGTTGGTGTGCGCGAGCTCGTCGACGAGGGCGACGTCCGGATGCCGCGCGAGCACGGCGGCGAGGTCCATCTCGGGCAGCGTCACGCCGCGGTACTGGACGGCCTGCAGCGGCACCTGCTCGAGGCCGGGCAGGAGCGCGGCGGTCGCAGCCCGCTCGTGGGTGGCGACGACGGCGACGACGACGTCGCGGCCGAGCCCGGCGAGCCGATGGCCCTCCTCGAGCATGGCGAAGGTCTTCCCGACGCCGGGCGCGGCGCCGAGGAAGACCCGCAGCCGTCCTCGTGCCATCAGCAGCCTCCTGCGGTTCCGGCGGTCATCCGTTCCCGGCAGGGTCCATCTTCGCGAGTGCGGCGTTCAACCGGAGCACGTCCACCGTCGGAGCCCCGAGGTAGCCGAGGTCGGGCGGCTGCACGAACCGCTCGACCAGTGCCGCGACGGTCGCGACCGGCAGGTGTCGGGCCCGCGCGACGGCCGCCACCTGGAGCCGGGCGAAGGCGGGCGAGACGTCGGGGTCGAGGCCCGAGCCGCTCGCCGTGACGGCGTCCGGCGGGATCGCGGCCGGCGACACCCCGAAGGCCACGGCGAGCGTCGCGCGCCGCTGCTCGATCGTGCGGACGAGCGTCCGGTTGTTCGGGCCGAGGTTGCTCGGGCTGGACGCGGTGGCGTCGTAGCCGGCCCCCGCGGCCGATGGGCGCGACTGGAACCACTGCGGCAGGATCGCGCCCTTCGCCGTGGTGAACGACTGCCCGATCAGGCCGGAGCCGATCGTGCGGCCCTGGGCCGTGAGCAGCGACCCGTTCGCGGCGGCCGGCAGCGCGACTGCCCGACGGCGGTGATCAGGAGCGTGTAGAGCACGGTCAGCGCGGTGAGGGCGAGCAGCACGCGGAGGGCGACCCACACCTGCCGGGCGGATCCACGGGGTACGACGGCGGTCATCCGAGGTCCTTTCGTTCTTCAGAGGCCGGGGATCAGGCCGACGACGAGGTCGATGAGCTTGATCCCGACGAACGGCGCGATCACGCCGCCGAGGCCGTAGACGAGCAGGTTCGTGGTGAGCAGGCGCGACGCCCCGATGCGCGGAAGCGCACGCCGCGGAGCGCCAGCGGGATCAGCGCGACGATGACGAGCGCGTTGAAGATCACGGCCGAGAGGATCGCGCGAGTCGGGCGAGTGCAGGCGCATCACGTTCAGGGGCTGCGAGGCCCGGGAAGACCCCGACGAACATCGCGGGGATGATCGCGAAGTACTTGGCGACATCGTTCGCGATCGAGAAGGTGGTCAGGGCGCCGCGGGTGATGAGCAGCTGCTTGCCGATGGCGACGATGTCGATGAGCTTCGTCGGGTCGGAGTCGAGGTCGACCATGTTGCCGGCCTCCTTCGCGGCGGACGTGCCCGTGTTCATGGCGACGCCAACGTCGGCCTGGGCGAGCGCGGGGGCATCGTTCGTGCCGTCGCCGGTCATCGCGACCAGGTGGCCGCCCTCCTGCTCCTGGCGGATCAGGGCCAGCTTGTTCTCCGGCGTCGCCTCGGCGAGCAAGTCGTCGACGCCGGCCTCGGCCGCGATCGCCCGGCCGTGAGCGGGTTGTCGCCGGTGATCATGACCGTGCGGATGCCCATCGCGCGCAGCGTCGGCGAAGCGCTCCTTGATGCCGGCCTTGACGACGTCCTTCAGGTGGACGACGCCGAGCAGGCGGAGGACGCCGCCGCGCCCGCTCGGCGACGACCAGCGGGGTGCCGCCCTGCGCGGAGATGCGCTCGACCTCCGCGTCGAGCGCCGTGCGCACGGCGGGGCCGCCGGCCGCCCACGCGGCGACCGGCGCTCGCGGCGCCCTTGCGGATCTCGCTGCCGTCCGGCAGGTCGACGCCGCTCATCCGCGTCTGCGCGGTGAACGGGACGACCGTCCGCCGGCCGCCCCGTCGCCGTCGCAGCCGCGGCTCGCCGCGAGATCGAGATCGAGCGGCCCTCGGGCGTCGGGTCGCCGAGCGAGGCGAGAGCCGCGGCCCGAGCGAGCCGTCCGGCCGCACCCCCGGCAGCGGCAGGAACTCGCTGGCGCTGGCGGTTGCCGTACGTGATGGTGCCGGTCTTGTCGAGCAGCAGCGTGGTGACGTCGCCGGCCGCCTCGACCGCGCGGCCGGACATCGCGAGCACGTTGCGCTGCACGAGCCGGTCCATCCCGGCGATACCGATCGCGGACAGCAGCGCGCCGATGGTCGTCGGGATGAGGCAGACCAGCAGGGCGACCAGCACCGGTGATGCTCGGCGCCGCGTCCGCGATAGCCGGCGATCGGGGTCGAGCATCAGCACCACGACCAGGAAAATGATCGTGAGGCTGGCGAGCAGGATGTTGAGCGCGATCTCGTTCGGCGTCTTCTGCCGCGACGCGCCCTCGACGAGGCGGATCATCCGGTCGACGAAGGTCTCGCCGGGCCTGCTGGTGATACGCACGACGATGCGGTCGGAAAGACGCGCGTGCCGCCGGTGACCGCACTGCGGTCGCCGCCGGACTCGCGGACGACGGGCGCGGACTCGCCCGTGATCGCGGACTCGTCGACGGAGGCGATGCCCGCAGATGATGTCGCCGTCGCCGGGGATCAGCTCGCCCGCGGACACGACCACGACGTCGCCGAGTTCAGGTCGGCGGACGGCGACGTCCTCGAGCTCGGCGCGGACGCCGCCGGATCCGTCGCCGCGTCGTAGTCCGCGACCCGGGCCATCGTCGTGCTGCGCGTGGCGCGCAGGGACTTGGCCTGCGCCTTCCCGCGGCCTTCGGCGACCGACTCGGCGAGGGTCGCGAAGAGGGTCGTCAGCCAGAGCCACACCGCGATCGACCAGGTGAACGAGCTCGCCGCTGCCGCCGAGGAACGGCAGGCAGACGGCGAGCACGGTCGTGAAGGCGGCGCCGACCTCGACGAGGAACATCACCGGGTTGTGCCAGATCTCGCGGGGGTCGAGCTTGCGCACCGCGTCGGGGAGGCCGCGGACGAGCTGCCCGGCGCTGAACGCGCCGCTCTGCGCCCGCGGGTCGATCGATGGTGGTCATGCGTGGAGCCCTTCGGCGAGCGGCCCGAGTGCGAGAACCGGGAAGTAGGTGAGCGCCGAGACGAGCACCACCGTGCCGAGCACGACGCCGACGAACTGCGGCGGTGGGTCGGCAGGTCCCGCTCGTTCGCCGGCCGCGGGGTCTGCGCGGCGAAGGAGCCGGCGAGGGCGAGCACGAAGACGATGGGGAGCAGGCGGCCGAGGAGCATCACGGCGCCGAGCGACGCGTTCAGCCACGGGGTGTTCGCGGTGAGGCCGCCGAACGCCGAGCCGTTGTTGTTGCCCGCCGAGGTGAACGCGTAGAGCACCTCGGAGAAGCCGTGCACACCGGGGTTCAGGATCGAGGTGCCGGTGAGCGACGCCGTGAGGGCCGGGATCCCGAACGTGAGGCCGAGCCCCGTGAGCACGAGCACCGGTGTCGTGAGGATGTAGAGGCTCGCGAGCTTCACCTCGCGGGCGCCGACCTGCTTGCCGAGGTAGCTCGGGGGTGCGCCCGACCATGAGGCCGGCGAAGAAGACGGCGACGATCGCGATGACGAGCAGCCCGTAGAGCCCCGAGCCGACGCCGCCGGGCGCGACCTCCCCGAGCATCATGTCGACCATCGCCATCAGGCCGCCGAGCGGCGTGAAGCTGTCGTGCGTCGATCGACGGCGCCGGTCGAGGTGAGCGTCGTGGACGTCGCGAACAGGGTGGACGTCGAGGACGCCGAACCGCGTCTCCTTGCCCTCCATCGCCGCGCCCGCGGCCTGCACGCCGTGCCGCCGCCGGCGGACTCGAGCAGGCCATCGCGGTGAGCGACACGGTGAAGAGCGTCGCCATCACGCCGAGCAGCGCGTAGCCCTGCCGGTTGTCGCCGACCATCACGGCCGAAGGTGCGGGGCAGGCAGAACGGGATCACGAGCAGCAGGAGGATCTCGAACAGGTTCGTCCATGCCGCTCGGGTTCTCGAACGGATGCGCGGAGTTGGCGTTGAAGAAGCCGCCGCCGTTCGTGCCGAGCTCCTTGATCGCCTCCTGCGAGGCGACCGGGCCGCCCGGCACGACGGCCGTGCCGCCGGTGAGGGTGTGGACGTCTGGAAGCCGCCGAGAAGTTCTGGATGACGCCGCCCGCGATCAGCACGATCGCGGCGACGAGCGACAGCGGCAGCAGGATGCGCAGCACCCCGCGGACGAGGTCGACCCAGAAGTTCCCGATCGTCGACGACCGGCGGGCCGCGAGCCCGCGCACCAGGGCGATGGCGACGGCGAGGCCGACCGCCGCCGAGGCGAAGTTCTGCACCGCGAGCCCGGCGAGCTGCACGGTGTAGCCGAGCGTGGTCTCGGGCGAGTACGACTGCCAGTTCGTGTTCGTCACGAACGAGATCGCGGTGTTGAACGACGAGCCCCTCGGGCACCGCCGGCAGGCCGAGCGAGTACGGCAGCACCGCCTGGATCCGCTGCAGCAGGTAGAGCGCGAGCACACCGACGATCGAGAAGACGATCACCGAGCGCAGGTAGTTGCGCCAGCTCTGCTCGGCAGCGGGGTCGACGCCGAGCAGCCGGTAGAGGCCCCGCTCGGCGCGCGTGTCCCTGGCCGTCGTGTAGGTGCGCGCCATGTGGTCGCCGAGCGGGCGATAGCAGAGCGCGAGGAGGACGACCAGCGTGGCCACCTCGGCGACGAACAGCCACCCCTGCATCAGAAGCGCTCCGGACGAACGAGGGCGACGACGAGGTAGCCGATCGCGGCGACGGCGAGCACGACCGCGGCGACGTCGAACACGATCACAGCCGCTCGACCGCCCGTCCGACGAGCGCGACGATCGCGCCGAGGGCGAGCACGCCCGCCACGCAGAGCACATCCAGCACGGCGGACTCCTTCGCTTCGGCCCGCGGATCCGCAGGCACGACTCGAGCGAAGCCGACCGCGAGCCGGAGGGCGGTTCCGCTCACGGATCCCTTACGGGCATCGCGGGAATCCTCACGGGCCGCTCACGGCGGTGGCCGGAGCAGGGGTTGCCACTCGTGGCGACTTCCGGGCCCAAGAAGCCACCACCAGTGGCAACCCCACGGGCTTCAGCCCGGTGGGTCAGCCACGGGTTGCCACTCGTGGCGACTTCCGGGCCCAAGAAGTCACCACCAGTGGCAACCCCAGGGGTGGGTCAGCCACGGGTTGCCACTCGTGGCGACTTGCCGGCGCCGAGAAGTCACCACGAGTGGCAACCCCGGGATGGGATCAGTCCAGGACCGCCAGGGCGTCGATCTCCACGAGCATGTCCGGATGCGGCAGGCCGGGGAAGACGGTCGTGCGGGCCGGCAGCACGCCGCTCGGCGTGTGCTCCGCCACGAACGCCGTGTACGCGTCGTTCATCGCCGGGAAGAGGGCGCGATCGGTCAGGTAGACGCGCAGCATCACGACGTCGTCGAACGTGGCGCCCGCGGCCTCGAGGATCGCGGCGATGTTCGCGAGCACGAGCGAGGTCTGCGCCCCCACGTCGCCCTGGTGCCGGTACTCGCCCGACGCCGCGTCGACCGGGCCCTGGCCGGACACCTGCACGATCGGGCCCTTGCGCACCGCCTGGCTGAACGAGAACGCCGGCGCGGGCGCCGCCGTCGTCGAGATCGCCTGCTTGCCGCTCATCCGCATCCCCTTCGTCCGCCATCACGCTACAGACGCGCGGATGCGCTGGAATCGAGGCATGCCCTTCGCCCCCCTGACCCTCGGCCCCGAGCACAAGTCCATGCCGCCCGGCGCCTGGGGTCGCACCGCCGACGCCTTCCTCGACGGAGGTCCGACGCTCAGCGACCTCCCGACCCCGCTGCTCACCGCCGATCTCGGCGCGGTGGCCGCGAACACCGCGACGATGGCGGGCTGGGCGGCGGAGCACGGGCTGCTCCTCGCCCCGCACGGCAAGACGAGCATGGCGCCGGCCCTCTGGCAGCGGCTGCTCGACGCGGGCGCCTGGGGCCTCACGCTCGCCACGCCGTGGCAGGTGCAGGTGGCGCGCCAGGCGGGCGTGCGCCGGATCCTGCTCGCGAACGAGCTGCTCGACCCGGTCGGGATCCGCTGGCTCCGCGCCGAGCTCGACGCCGACCCCGGATTCGAGTTCCTCTGCTGGTCGGACAGCGTCGCGGCGGTCCGCATCCTCGCCGACACGGTCCGTCGGCGTCGGCGGCGACCGCCGGGTCGACGTGCTCGTCGAGCTCGGCGGCGCCGGCGGCCGCACCGGAGCACGTTCCATCGACACCGCACGCGAGGTCGCCGCCGCGATCGAGGGCAGCGGGGTGCTCCGCCTCGCCGGTGTCGCCGGCTACGAGGGCGCCCTCGCCCACGACCGCTCCCCCGCCGCGATCGCCGCCGTGCAGGCCTACCTCGAGCGGATGCGCGCCCTCGCCGCCGAGCTCGCGCCCCGCATCGAGGGCCGGCCGGTGATCAGCGCCGGCGGCAGCGCCTACTTCGACCTCGTCGCCGAGGTGCTCGCTCCCGCGACCGCGACCAGCACGGTGCTGCTCCGCTCCGGCGCCTACCAGCTGCACGACAGCGGCTTCTACGCCGGCATCTCGCCGTTCGGCACCGCCGGCACCGGCCCCCGCCTCCGGCCGGCGCTGCACCTCTGGGGCCGAGTGCTCTCCCGCCCGGAGCCGGACCTCGCCATCCTCGACGCGGGCCGCCGGGACGCCCCGTTCGACGAGGGCCTGCCGGTGCCCGAGCGGATCCGCGGCCGCACCGACGCCGCCGCGGTGCTGGCGGGCGCCCGGGTCTCGGCCCTGAACGACCAGCACGCCTTCCTCCGCCTCGACCCCGCGCGGTCCGCCGACCTGCAGGTCGGCGAGGTCGTCCGGCTCGGGATCTCGCACCCCTGCACGGCGCTCGACAAGTGGCGGCTCGTGCCGGGGATCGATTCCGCCGATTCGGCCGAACCCCAGGTCGTGGAGCTGATCGAGACGATCTTCTGAATTCGCCGTTCCGGCGACGGAATTCGACCCCCACGGGCCGCCTCGGAGCAATTCGGGAACGGCGCTCCGATAGCATCCGAACGCCATGGAGATCGTCATCCTGCCGGATTCCGGCGCCGTCGCCCGATTCGGTTCCGCCGTGCTCGCCGACCTGGTCGGGAAGGCGCCGGAGGCGGTGCTCGGCCTCGCGACCGGCTCGTCCCCGCTCGGCATCTACGCCGAGCTCGCGGCCCTCGTCGCCGCCGGCGACCTCGACTGCAGCCGCGCCGCCGGCTTCGCGCTCGACGAGTACGTGGGCATCCCCCTGGACCACCCGCAGAGCTACGCCGCGGTCATCGGCACCGAGGTCGTCGAGCCGCTGCGGATGGACCCGTCGCGCGTGCACGTGCCCGACGGCCGCGCCGCCGACATCCCGGCGGCCTGCAGCGCCTACGAGGCCGCGATCGTCGCGGCGGGCGGCATCGACCTGCAGATCCTCGGCCTCGGCGCGAACGGCCACATCGGCTTCAACGAGCCGACCTCGTCGTTCGCGTCGCGCACACGGATCAAGACGCTCGCCCCACGCACCCGCGCGGACAACGCGCGGTTCTTCGACCCCCCGACGACGTGCCGACCCACTGCCTCACGCAGGGGCTCGGCACGATCCTCGAGGCGAAGCGCATCCTGCTCGTCGCCCAGGGCGAGGCGAAGGCCGACGCCGTCGCCCGCACCGTCGAGGGGCCGGTCACGGCGCTCTGCCCGGGCTCCGTGCTGCAGCACCACCCCCACGTGACCGTCGTCATCGACGAGGCCGCGGCGTCCGGCCTGCAGCTGGCCGACTACTACCGGTACGTCTTCGAGCACAAGCCGGAGTGGCAGCGCATCGCCGTTCCGCCCGCCTCCTGAACGGCCCGGTCCGCAGCGCCCGGGCAGGCGCCTGGGTCGTCGCGGCGGCTGCCGTCTGCGTCGCGGTCGGCGGCTTCGACCTCGGCGCGGTCAACGTGGTGCTGCCCCACCTCGCGGCCACCTTCGACGTGACGCCCGCGGCGGTGCAGTGGGTGTCGATCGCCTACCTGCTGCCGATCGCGGCACTCGCGCTGCCGAGCGGCCGGTGGCTCGACACCGTCGGCCGGCGCCCCGCGATGCTGCTGCTCGTCGGCGGGTTCACCGTGTTCAGCGTCTGCGCCGCGCTCGCGCCGGCGCTCGGCGCCCTGATCGCGGCCCGGGTCGCGCAGGGCGCCTTCGGCGCGGGCCTGTTCGCCATCTGCCCGGCGCTCGCCTACGAGTCCGTCGCGCCGGAGCGCCGGGTGCGCACCGTGGCGATCGTCTCGACGCTCGGTGCTGCCGGCGGCATCGCCGGGCCGCCGATCGGCGCGCTGGTCACCGAGCTCGCCGGATGGCCGTGGGTCTTCCTCGTGAACGTGCCGATCCTCGGCGCGACGATGGTCGTGTTCGCCCTCGCGCTCGCGGCCGGGGCGCCGCTGCGGCCGCCCGGGCTCGCGTTCCTGTCCGAGTCGCTGCTGCTCGGGGGTGCCGCCGCCGCGGTGCTGCTCGCCCTCACCCTCGGCACGCACGACCCCCGCTGGTTCCTGCTCGCCCTGCTCGCGGTGCCGCTCGGCTGGGGCTGGCGGCGCACGCATCCGACCTCACCCGTGCTGATCCTCGGCCGCCACCCCGGCTTCCTCCGGGCCTCGAGCGCGCTGGCGCTGCTCGCCGCGTCGACCCTGTCGGTGCAGTACCTGCTCGCGTTCCTCGCGCAGCGCGCGCTCGGGCTCACGGCCACCATCACGGGTGCCGCGCTGCTGTTCGTGTCGGTCGCGGCGGTCGCCGGTTCCCTGCTCGCCGCCCGCCTGACGGCACGGCACCGCCAGGCGCGCATCTCGGCGGTCGGCTTCGTGCTCTTCGGGGTCGGGGTGCTCGCCGCGTTGCTGATCGGCACCGCCGCCGCGGCGGTCCTGCTCGGGCTCGTCGCGGTCGTGCTCGGATTCGGTCAGGGGCTCGCGAACACGCCGGCGACATCGATCGGCCTCAGCTATTCGACGCCGGATTCCATGGGTTCCACGGGCGCCGCCATCAGCTTTCTCCGCAATATCGGATTCACCGCCGGACCCGCGATCGCGACCGTGATCTGGGCGCTGAATTCCTATTCCGAGAGCGGGCTCCGGATCGCACTCGCGGCGGTGGCGGTCGCCGCGGTCGCCGGCGCCGTGATCGTGGTGCGCTCGGCCCCGGATCAGCCCGCCACGGCGTCCGCGGTCTGACGACCCGACGGGCCTGACGCGAGGATCGCCCTCCCGCGCGCGGTCCACGGCCGTGGCGTCGGCGCCGAGCGCGGTGAGCACGAGCGCGGCCGCGCCGACGATCGGCGGTGCGGTGACGAGCTCGAGTCGAGCGTTCGGTGCGACGGCGGCGAGGCCCCCGCGGATCCGGTCCATGAGCAGGGGCTGGTCGGCGGCGAGCACCCCGCCGCCGAGCACGACCGGCACCGCGGCGTCGGTGAGCCCGAGCCGCTGCAGCGCCGTGCGGGCGAAGGCGACGATCTCGGCGGCCTGCCGAGCGATGTCCGCGAGTGCGGGCGCCTCCCCGGCGTGGGCCGCGGCGAACAGCAGCGGTGCGAGCCCGGCGATGCGGCGCTCCGGGATGCGGCCGAAGTGCAGCCCCTCGATGACCTCCATCACCGTGGTCACGCCGAGCGCCTCGGGGACGAGGCGCTCGAGCACCGAGGCGGGGCCGCGCCCGTCCGCGGCCCGGGCGGCGTGCGACAGCGCCTGCATCCCGAGCTGGCCTCCGCCGCCCCAGTCGCCGGAGATGGCGCCGAGCGCGGGGAAGCGCACGGTGCGGCCGTCGGCGGCGCGGCCGACCGCGTTGACGCCGGTGCCGCAGACGACCGCGACCGCGTCTGGGCTGTCGGTACCCGCCTCGAGCAGCGCGAAGAGGTCGTTGTCGAGCACGACAGCGGACTCCGGCAGTGCTGTCGCCCATGCCGTGGGTGCGATCGCCTCGCGGAAGGCCACGAGCTCCGCCGGCAGGTCGAGGCCCGCGAGGTAGAGCCCCATCCGCACGAGCCGGTGCGGGCCCGCCGCCGCGCGCACCGCGGTCACGAGGTCGTCGACGAGGCCGACGGATGCGGCGAGGCCGGTCACCTGCGGGTTCGAGCCGGTGCCGCGCGCGTGGGCGAGCACGCGCCCGTCGGGCGCGAGGGCGACGACGTCGGTCTTCGAGCCGCCGCCGTCGACGGCGATCGCGAGCTCGGGCGTCTCGCTCACCTGGCCCACGCGAGATGGCGCGCGTTCGCCTCGAGCAGCAGGTCCGTGAGCCGCTCGGCCTTCGACCACTGGCCGACGAGCGGATGCGCGAGCATGCGCGCGCAGCACCCGGTCGCGTCCCCCCTCCACCGCGGCGTCGAGGGCGAGCCGCTCGTACTCGGCGACGTGGGCGACGAGGCCCTGCATCTCGGGCGCGAGCGGCGCGACGGGCACCGGGGTGAGGCCGCTCGCGGTGACGACCGCGGGCACCTCGACGACGTGGTCGTCGGGCAGGAAGCCGAGGGTGCCGTCGTTGCGCACGTTCACGACCTGCGTGTCGCCGCGGTTCCCGGTGAGCGAGGCCATCAGGTCGACCGCCGCCTCGGAGTAGAAGGCGCCGCCGCGCAGCGCGAGCTCCTCCGGCTTCGTGTCGACCGACGGATCCGCGTACTGGGCGAGCAGCCGCCGCTCGACGTCGAGCACCGCCTCCGCGCGGGTCGGGGCGCCCTGCTGCTCGCGGAGCACCTCGTCGTGCGCGTAGAAGTAGCGCAGGTAGTAGGAGGGGATCGCCTCCTGCAGGCTGAGCAGCTCCCCCGGCAGCTCCACCTCCTCGGCGAGCTCGGGCAGGCGGGTGGCGAGCAGGCGCGGCAGCACGTCCTCGCTCGCGCCGTCCCGCGTGACGGTGACGGAGCGCTCCCAGGTGAGGTGGTTGAGGCCCACGTGCCCGAGCGAGACGGCCTCGGGGGCGACGTCGAGCATCCGCGCGAAGCGGCGCTGGAAGCCGATCGCGACGTTGCAGAGCCCGACGGCGCGGTGCCCGGCCTCGAGCAGCGCGCGGGTGACGATGCCGACGGGGTTCGTGAAGTCGATGATCCACGCGTCAGGCGCCGCATGCCGGCGCACCGCCTCGGCGATGTCGAGCACGACCGGGACCGTGCGGAGCGCCTTCGCGAAGCCGCCGGGGCCCGTCGTCTCCTGGCCGATGCAGCCCACCTCGTGCGGGAACGTCTCGTCCCCGTGCCGTGCGGCCTGGCCGCCGACCCGCAGCTGCAGCAGCACCACGTCGGCGTCGGCGACGCCCGCGACCACGTCGCTCGTGTCGTGCACCACGCCGGGGTGGCCGGCGCGGGCGAACATCCGGCGGGAGACCCCGCTGACGAGGCGCAGGCGCTCCGGATCCGGGTCCACGAGCCAGAGCTCGTCGATCGGCAGCAGGTCGCGCAGGCGCGAGAACCCGTCCACGAGCTCGGGCGTGTAGGTGGAGCCCCCTCCGACGACCGTGACCTTCATCCCTACCCCTTCACTCCGGAGAACTTGATGCCCTCGATGAACTGCTTCTGCGCGAAGAAGAACAGGACGATGACCGGCAGCATGACGAGCACCGTCGCGGCCATCGTGAGGTTCCACTCGACCTGGTGCACGCTGTGGAACGAGGCGAGGCCGACCGACAGCGTCCAGTTCGCCTGGTTCTCGCCCGTGTACAGCAGCGGCCCGAAGTAGTCGTTCCACGCGTTCAGGAAGCTGAAGAGCGCCGCGGCCGCGATGCCGGGCTTGCCCATCGGCACGATCACGCGCCGCAGGATCTGCAGCTCGGATGCGCCGTCCACCCGCGCGGAGTCCGAGTAGGACTGCGGGATCGTGATGAAGAACTGGCGCATCAGGAAGATGCTGAAGGCGTCGCCGAACAGGTTCGGCACGATCAGCGGCCACAGCGTGCCGGTGAGCCCGAGGTGCGCCCAGAGCACGTAGATCGGGATCGCGATCACCTGCGGCGGCAGCAGCATCGTCACGATGACGCCGTAGAACATGACCTCCCGGCCGCGCCACTTCAGCTTCGAGAGCGCATAGGCCACGGGGATGCTCGAGAGCAGCATCAGCACGGTCGACAGCACGGCGTAGAGCAGCGAGTTGAAGAAGTACTGCAGCAGCGGCGCCGCGGTGAAGACGGCGGCGAAGTTGCTCCACTCCCAGGTGCGCGGCCACAGGTCCTGGGTGAGGGCCTGCTGGTCGGTCATCAGCGCCGTGAGCACGATGAAGACGATCGGCGCGAGGAACCCGATCGCGAACGCGACGGCGACGACGTGCAGCCCGAGCCAGGAGAGGAAGCGGCTGCGGCGGTAGTCCTTCGCCCGCTGGGCGCGGACGGGGACCTGGACGGCGGCGGTCATGTCACTCCTCCTCGCCGATGCCGGCGCTGCGCAGGCGCCGGACGAGCACGACCGTGAAGACGCCGGAGACGAGGAACAGCACCATCGCCATCGCCGACGCGTAGCCCATGTGGAACTGGTGGAACGCCTGCTCGTACAGCCACATCGGGAAGGTGAGCGTCGAGTTGTCCGGGTAGCCGATGTTCTGGCTGGAGCCCGCGACCTGGCTGCTGCCGGACGCGACCGCGCCGGCGACGACCGCCTCGGTGAAGTACTGCAGGCCGATGATGATCGAGTTCACGATCGCGAAGGTGAGCACCGGCGAGATCGACGGCACGGTGATCCGCCAGAACTGCTGCCAGGCGTTCGCGCCGTCGAGGCTCGCGGCCTCGTAAGCTCGCCCGGCACGTCGAGCAGCGACGCGAGGAAGATCACGATCACGGTGCCGGACGTCCAGAGGCCCATCACCGCGAGCGACGGCTTCGCGAACGCGGGGTCGTTGAACCAGAGCGGCCCCTGGATCCCGAACAGCTGCAGGAACTGGTTCACGGGCCCGGTCGCCGGGTTCAGGATGAACACGAACGCGAGCGACGCGGCCACCGGCGGCGCGAGGGCCGGGATGTAGAACAGCGTCCGGAACAGGCCGGATCCGCGGCGCAGGCGCACGAGGACGACCGCGGCGATGAGCCCGAACGCGACCCGGCCGACCGTGATCGCGACCGTGAGCCAGACCGTGTTCCCGATCGACTGCCAGAGCAGCGGATCGGAGCCGAACATGAACGTGTAGTTCTTCAGGCCCGCCCACGTGGGGTCGTCGATCAGGTCGAAGTTCGTGAACGAGTAGAACAGCGTCGCGATCGCCGGGTAGATGAAGAAGACCGTGAGGCCGACCAGCCACGGCGACATGAACGCCAGCACCGTGAGGCGGTTGCGCCACCTCGCCCGACCGCGCCGGGGAGCGGGCCGGAGGGCGGCCGGCACCGCCCCCCGGCGCTCTTCCAGGACGGTCACTGGCCGAGGGCGTTCGACGCGTCGATCTGCTTCGCTGCCGACTGCAGGCCGCCGGTGAGGTCGGACGTGCCGCCGCTCGCGTACTTCAGGTCGAAGTCCTCCATGACCTTGATGTAGGCGCCGCCGTTCGGCGACGGCGGGTTGTTCTCGAGCTTGCCGCCGCCGTAGAGCTTCAGGAAGGTGCCGAACTGCGCGGGCTGCTGCAGATCCGGCGAGTCGAGCGCATCCGTCGACGACGGCACGTTGCCGAGCAGGTTCGCGAGCTGCACGAGCGGCTTCGTCTGGGTCGAGAGGTAGTCGATCAGCTGCCAGGCCGCGCCGGCGTTCTTCGCGCCCTTGGGGATGCCGACGATCGTGCCGGTCGTGTACGCGGTGCCGTAGCGGCTCGCGTCACGGTCGGCGACGGGGAACGGCGCGGTGGCGTAGTCGAGGTCGGGGTGCTCGGCCTTGATGAAGGCGGTGCGGTACTCCCCGTCGATCATCATCGCGATCTTGCCGGTCTCGAACGCGTTGTCGGCCGAGTACTCCTCGCCCGCCTTCGCGGTGAACTTCGCGAGCTTGTCGACGCCCATCGCGGTCATCTGCGCGCGCTGCCACTGCAGCATGTCCTTCCAGCCCTGGCTCGTGGCGACCGCGGACTTGCCGCTGCCGTCCTCCCAGTCGGCGCCGAACTGCGGCGACAGGGCCTGCACGGTGTTCTCGTAGAAGCCCGGGGTCGGCACGTAGCCGGCGACCTTGATGCTGCCGTCCGGGTTGTACTGCGTCAGCTTCTTCGCATCCGCGGCGAGCTCGCTCATGGTCTTCGGCGGCGCCGCGATGCCCGCCTTCTGGAACATGGCCTTGTTGTAGTACAGCCCGTAGACGTCGGCGAGCAGCGGCATCGCGCAGCGCTTGCCCTTGTACGAGCTGTAGTCGCGGGTGGCCTGCGGGATCTTCGTCAGGTCCACCTTGTCGCGGCTGATGTAGCCGGACAGGTCCTGGAAGGCGCCGGAGCCGCAGTACTGGCCGATGTCGTCCGTGCTGAACGAGATCGCGACGTCCGGGGCGGTGCCGCCGCGGATCGACTGCGTGATCTTGTCGTCGTCCTGGTTGCCGACGTTCTTGATCGTGATGTTCGGATGCAGCTTGTGGAACCCGTCCATCACGTCGCCGAGCCCCTTCAGCTCTCGATCGGAGAAGGCGCTCCAGACGGTGAGGGTGACCTTCTGGCCGCTCGCCGGTGCCGACGCCGGTCCCGCGGACTTCGACCCGAGGCCGGTGCAGCCGGCGAGGGTGAGGGGGACGGTGACTGCGGCGGCGAGCACGGCGACGATGGCGCGCTGCTTCATGGCTGCTCCTGACGGGATCGGCGGATGCGGGAAGAATCGGGAGAAGGCGGTGCGCCGTGCCTCGGCGAGAGCGATGAGGCCGCGCCGGTGAGGGCGGCGTCGGGGCCGACGGGATAGGGGCGCACGCGCGGCAGCGCGGCAGGGTCGGTCTCGAGCCGCTCGGCGAGCGCGACACGGATGTCGTCGGCCAGCTGCTCGGCGGCGGGTGCGCCGTAGCGGCCGCCGAGCAGCACGAGCTCGGGGTCGAGCACGGCGACGATCGCGGCGAGACCCGCGGCGATCCGGCGGGCGACCTCTGCGCGACGGGCGATCCGACGCCGAGCGCCGCATCCGCCGTCGCGAGGCCTGCGCCGGCGGCGAGCGCCGCCAGCGCGGCGGGCGAGAGCGCGTCGGCGAGCTTCACGTGCCGCCGTCGGGCATGACGACGGGCAGGAGGTCGACCTCACCGGCGCCGCCGGTGAAGCCGCGGACCAGCTCGCCGTCGCGCACGATCGCGCCGCCGAGACCCTCGTCGATCCAGACGAACGCGAGGCTGCGGGTGTCGGCGGCCGCGCCGTCCGCGATCGCGGCGAGCGCCATGAGGTTCACGTCGTTCTCGACCTGCACGCCGACACCGAGCTCGGTCTCCAGGGCCTCGGCGACGTCGTAGCCGCCGAGGGCGGGCAGCTCGGGCGCCCCGCGCACGGCGCCGGTCCGCGGATCGACAGCACCGGGCACGCCGACGACGGCGCCGAGGAGGTCGTCGGAGCCGAGCCCCGCCTCGTGCAGCAGCGCGGTCACCGCGTCGGCGACGGCGCGCGGCACGTCGGCGCCCGACCACGCGGCCTCGGTCTCGGCGACCGCGGTGCCGTCGAGCGCGTGCAGCCGGCCTCGGATCCGCTCGAGGGTGATGTCCACCGCGGCGGCGTAGCCGACGTCGGCGCGCAC
>CAVYUH010000009.1:0-23831 GCA_963771645.1 uncultured Actinomycetota bacterium
GTCCGCACGGAAGAAGGCGGGTGCCTCCTCCGGGGCACCCGCCCTTCGTTCGGTTCCGCGGTGCCGTCAGGCCGAGATCGCCGACTGCTCGGGCTGGTGCCCGCTCATGGACTGCTGCGATCCGTCGGTGTCCGAGGCCGTGGTGACCTGGATGCGCCGCGGCTTCGCGCGCTCGCTGACCGGGATCGTGACGAGCAGCACGCCGTTCTCGTAGGAGGCGGTGATGCGCTCGGTGTCGACGCCCTGGCCGACGTTCAGCTGACGGAGGAACGAGCCGCTCTGCCGTTCGCGGGCCAGCCACTTCACGCCCTCGGTGTTGCGCAGGGTGCGCTCGGCGCGGATGGTGAGCAGCTGCCCGTCGACGTCGATGTCGACCGAACCCGGGTCGATGCCCGGCAGGTCGGCGGCCAGCACGTAGTGGTCGCCGTCGCGGTACAGATCCATCGGCATGAGGCGCGGCCCCTGACGGGTGTCGAGGAGTGCCGAGGCCATGCGGTCCAGCTCACGGAACGGGTCGTAGGTCGTCGCCATGGTGTGCTCCTTGTCTCTCGAGGCGGACGAGTTCCCGGCGTTCCGCCGGTGACTTGAGTGTAAGACGCTCAAGTCTGGAGCGGAAGAGGGGAGACCTCGCTTCCTGAGCGATTTCCCAGGGCTCCCGGGCACCTCCCGGGCACCGGCGGGCGGATGCGTTAGGTTCCCTTCCACCTGACCCCCTCCACGATCGGACCTCCTTGAGATGGGCGCACTGATCTACGGCACCAACGCCCCGATCCCCGTCGACGACCGTGCCCTCGTGCACCTCCAGCTCGTCATCTACTCGAAGCTGCGCGCCCAGGAGTCGTTCCCCTTCAACTGGAAGGACGAGCCCGGCGTCGGCGACGGCCACGGCTCGATCTGGATCTCCCCCGGTGTGCCGATCGTGTTCAAGTACGCCGGGAGCCGCGACCCGGCCGTGAACCGCGAGTGGCTGCGGGTGCTCCGGGAGAGCGCGAACCAGCCGTCCGGGCTCCGCCTCATCCCCGAGCCGCCCGCGGCGGCCGGTCGCCCGGATCAGGGGGAGCGTGAAGCACATCGCCTACACGGACACGGTGATCGACACGGACGGCCGGCTCGCCGACCTCGTCCTCGAGTACGCGAAGGTGCTGGCGCACACGAACTCCGCCGACACGATCAGCATCCCCTACCGCGCCGAGTCGGGGGCGATCGAGCGGATCACCATGCTCGTCGGCCCCGCCAGCCAGCTGACCACCTGGGGCGACGACGACGGGGACGGGCTCGGCGACGCAGCCGACGAGGCGGTCGAGGAGCTGCACCGCCTGATCCGGGAGCGCACACCGGGCTTCGTCGCCGCGGAACCGGCTGCGCCGGGGGAGGCCATCGACGACTTCGACGAGTACGACGGGGCCCGCGACTGACGGTCAGCGGAAGATGATGGTGCGGCGGCCGTCCTGGAGCACCCGGTGCTCCGCGAACCACTGCACGGCTCTCGTGAGGGTGCGGCTCTCCTCGTCCTGACCGATCGTGACGAGCTCCCGCACCGACGAGGAGTGGTCGACGCGCACCACGTTCTGCTCGATGATCGGCCCCTCGTCGAGGTCGCTCGTGACGAAGTGCGCCGTCGCGCCGATCAGCTTCACGCCGCGGGCGTGCGCCTGCTTGTACGGGTTCGCCCCCTTGAACCCGGGCAGGAACGAGTGGTGGATGTTGATCGCCCGGCCCGCGAGCCGCTCGCAGAGCTCGGGGGAGAGGATCTGCATGAACCGGGCGAGCACCACGAGCTCGATGTCGTGCTCGTCGAGCGCGGCGACGATGCGCTCCTCGAACGCCGTCCTCGACTCCGGCGACGCGATCGCGTGCGACTCGAAGGGCACCGAGTAGAACCGCGCGAGGGACTCGAGCACGTCGTGGTTGCCGAGCACCAGCGGCACCTCGACGGCGAGATCGCCCGAGCGCTGCCGGAACAGCAGGTCGTTCAGGCAGTGCGCGGCAGTGGAGACGAGCACGAGGGTGCGGATCGGCCGGCCGACGACGTCGAGCCCCCAGTCCGCCGAGAACCGCTGCGCGACCGGCGCGAGGACGGCGGCGAACCGCTCCCGGGAGACCGACGCCTCGACCTGCATCCGGATGAAGAAGCGGCCCGTGTCCTCGCTCGAGAACTGCTGGCTCTCGGTGATGTTGCCGCCGGCCGCCACGATCGCGCCGCTCACCGCGTGCACGATCCCGGGACGATCGGCGCAGGCCAGGGTCAGCACCCAGTGCGTGCGCTCGGTCACGGCGCTCACTGTATCCACAGCGGTTCACCCACTTCGGCGCGCAGCCGCGCCACCGCGGTCGTTTATGGTGAAGCGACCGCTTCTCCCGGAGGCCTGATCATCGACCGAACCGCCCTCGACGCCGAGATCCCGGCGGACGTCCGTCCTGCCGCCGACCGCATCGTGACCGCCGTGTCCACCGTCATCGACGGGAAGGACGACGTCATCCGTGCGGCGCTCGCCGTCATGCTCGCGGGCGGTCACCTCCTGATCGAGGACGTGCCCGGCGTCGGCAAGACCGTGCTCGCGAAGGCGCTGGCGAAGGTCACCGCCGGCAGCGTCAGCCGCATCCAGTTCACGCCCGACCTGCTGCCCTCCGACGTCACCGGGGTGTCGGTCTTCGACCAGAACCTCGGGAAGTTCGAGTTCAAGCCGGGCGCCGTGTTCGCGAACGTGGTCATCGGCGACGAGATCAACCGCGCCTCGCCGAAGACCCAGTCCGCGCTGCTCGAGTGCATGGAGGAGGGGCAGGTCACCGTCGACGGCCAGACCTGGCCGCTGCCCGTGCCGTTCACCGTCGTCGCGACGCAGAACCCCGTCGACATGGAGGGCACCTACGTGCTCCCCGAGGCGCAGCGCGACCGGTTCATGGCCCGCATCTCCATGGGCTACCCCGACCAGGAGGCGGAGCGCTCGATGCTGCGCTCCCACGACCGGGTCGACCCCATGGACGTGCTCGAGCCGGTGCTCGCGCCCGGGCAGCTCGCGTCCCTGGCCCGTGCCGTACGGACCGTGTTCGTGTCCCACGCCGTCGAGACGTACGTGCTGCAGATCGTGGCCGGCACCCGCTCGCATCCCGAGGTGCGCCTCGGTGCGAGCCCGCGCGCCAGCCTGCAGCTCGTGCGGGCCGCGAAGGCCGCGGCGCTGCTCGACGGGCGCGACTTCGTGCTGCCCGACGACGTCGAGGCGCTCGCCGGAACGGTGCTCGCGCACCGGCTGGTGCTGCGCCGCGCGGGCCTCGACGCCCGCGACGGACAGACCGAGGCGGCGAGGCGCATCATCGAGCGGGTGGTGAAGGCGACGCCCGTCCCGCTGCAGTAGATGGCACGCCAGCTGCCTCCGGTCCGGGTCACCCGGCGAGGGTGGGCGCTGCTCGGCACCGCCTTCGCGGGCCTCGTCGTCGCGTACGCGTCCGGGTGGCCCGCGCTGCTCGCCGTCGCCCTCTTCCTCGCCGCGCTCGTCGGTGCCGGCGTGCTGGCCGTCGTCCTGGTGCCGACGCGCGCCACCGCGGAACGCCGGCTCGCGCCCGAGGTCACGGAGCCCGGACGCCCGGTGACGGTGCGGCTCACGATCGCGGGCCACGCGTCCGCCGGCGCGGAGTGGCGGGACGACACCACCCGGCGCCTCGAGGTCATCGGATCGGCGAAGGGGCGCCTGCCCCGACTCGGCGCCGACCTCGCCGCCGTCGAGGTGGAGTACGAGGTGGTCGCCCGCCGCCGCGGACGGATCCCGGTCGGCCCCCTGCTCGTCGAGCGCACGGATCCGCTCGGGGTCGCCACCGCGAAGCGCCGGTCGGGCGAGGCCGCGGTGCTGACGGTGCTGCCCCTCGTGCACGAGGTGCGACCCCCCGTCGCCGCCACGCGTGTCGACCTCGACCCCGACGCCGCCGCCGTGTTCGGCCTCGCGGGGGAGCAGCGCGACATCATCGCCCGCGAGTACCGGGCGGGCGATCCGCTGCGCCAGGTCGACTGGCGCTCGACCGCGCACCGCGGCGAGCTGATGGTGCGGTCGGAGGCGGCCGCCGCCTCCGTGTCCACCGCGCTCGCCTTCGACGTGCGCGAGAGCGTGTGGCGCGACGAGCGGTCGTTCGAGTGGGGCGTCGAGGCGGCCGCGTCGCTGCTCGCCGCGGTCGGCCGGCGCAGCTCCGCCCTGCGGTTCGTGCACGACCCGCGGACGCCGGTGGCGACCGACGGCGACCGGGCGCTCATGGCGCTCGCCACCATCACCCGCACCGAGGACGGGCCGTCCCCGGCCGAGCTGGTGCGCCGCATCCGTGGGCAGGACGTGCAGGTGCTGCACCTCCTCACCGGCGTCGGCGCGCTCCGCGAGCTCGGGCAGCTGCCGCCGCTCGGCCAGGGCGCCGTCGGGATCGTCTCCCTGGTCGGCGAGCCGCTCGAGCGCGTGCCCTCGGCCCGCGGCTGGCACATCCACGTGCTGGACCCCATGCGGCCGGTCGAGGAGGCGTGGGGCCATGCGTGAGGTGCGGGGCGACGGCCTGCTGTCCGCCGCGGGCGCCGCCGCCGTGCTGGTGGCGACGCTGTCCTTCCTGCCGATCGTGCAGGGCGCGGACTGGTGGTGGGCCGCGCTGATCTTCGTGGTGGCCGCGACCTCGGTCAGCGCCTGGGCGCGCAGCCTCGGCGCGCCGACGGCCGCCGGCGCCGTGCTCGGCCTGACGACCATGCCGCTGCTCGCGACGGCGCTCGACGGGCAGGGCCGCGGCCTGCTGCTGCTGTTCCCGACCCCCGACTCGTCGAGGGCGGTCCTGCAGGTCCTGAACGACGCGTGGGTGCAGATCTACGCCGACACCGTGCCCGCCGAGCCCTCGCCGGGCATCCTGCTGCTCATCGCCGCGGGCGCCGCCACCGCCGCGGTCCTCGTCGACGCCGTCGCCGTCGGGCTCGGCGCGCCGCTGCCCGCGATGCTGGTGGTGCTGGCGCTCGCGCTCGTGCCCGGCAAGGCGCTGCACACCGGGACCAGCGGATGGCTGCTCGCCGGGGTCGCGGTCGCCGTGCTGCTCGTCGTCGCGGCCGACCGCCGCCGCAGCGGCTCGGCGCCGCGCGTGGTGGGCCTCGTGACGGGCGGGGCCGTCGCGCTCGTGCTCGCGCTGCTCGCGCAGGTGGTGCTGCCCGCGCCGTTCGTCACCGACGCGCAGGGGCTCCCGCTGCAGCCGCTGTTCGGATCCGGCGCGGATCCGCTCATCCGCCTCGGCGACAACCTGCGCCGCGGTCCGGAGGAGCCGGTGCTCACCTACACGACGACCGCCACCGACGACGTCTACCTGCGGCTCGCGGTGCTGGAGAACTTCACCGGGGCCACCTGGTCGCCCAACGAGGCCGACCGGTACGGCGTCGGGGTCAACGACCACGCGCCGACCGCTCCGGGCTCGCCGAGCGACAGCGGCCCCACGGTCACCACCCGGATCACCGCGGCGAGCGACGACTCGATCGGCCAGCGTCTGCCGCTGACCTATCCGGCGGAGCAGGTGAACGGCGTCTTCGGCTTCGACTGGGACTCCCGGGGCCTGACCCTCGTGCGCCGCGACACCACGAGCACGGTCGGCACCTACTCGGTGCAGAGCCTCGCGGTCGACACGACCGCCGCGCGGCTGAAGGACGCGACGACCTCCCTGCCCGCCGACGACCGCGGATCGATCGACGTGCCCGGCTCGGTGCCCTCGATCATCCGCACGACCGCCTCGAGCTGGGCGAAGGGCGCCGACCACCCCGTACGCGATCGCGCTGGCGATCCAGAACCAGCCTGCGCAAGTTCAGCTACGACGAGCAGACGCCGGTGCAGCAGGGCTACGACGGCGACGGCCTCGGCGTCATCGCGAAGTTCCTCTCCGTGAAGGCCGGCTACTGCGTGCACTTCGCCTCGACGATGGCCGTGATGGCCCGCCTCGAGGGCATCCCCGCGCGGGTCGTCGTCGGCTACCAGCCCGGCACGCGGAGCATCGTCGACGGGCACACCGTCTACACGGTGACGAGCGACGACCTGCACGCGTGGCCGGAGCTCTACTTCGACGGGTTCGGCTGGCTGCGCTTCGAGCCGACCCCCGGCCGTGGCGCAGTGGCCTCCTACGCGCCGCAGCCCGGTGGCTTCGCGGCGCTCCGAGGCGGCGCCGAACAAGGCCGACCGGGTCAGCGCGACGCCGAGCGCCGTGCCGAGCGCGACGCCCAGCGCGGCGGCCGGAGGCGGTTCCGGCGGCGACGGCGGATCCGCCCTCCCGGGCGTGCTGCGGAGCCTCGGCATCGCGGCGCTCGTCGCGCTCGTGCTGCTGCTGCCGGCCGGCCTGCGCCGGTCGGTGCGGCGGCGAAGACTCACCCGCCTCGCCCGCGGCGCGCCCGCCGAGGTGGGCTGGCAGGAGGTCCTCGACACCGCGACGGACCTCGGTGCCGCGCCGAAGGCCGGGCTCAGCCTCCGCGCGGCGGAGGGCGCGCTCCGCGCGTGGGCTCGGCGGGTCCCCGCCTGCGGTCACCGCGCTCGGCCGCATCCGCGCCGCGTACGAGCGGCAGGCGTACGGCGGCCGCGACCAGCAGGTGGCGGCGGACGACGTCGCGTCGGTGATCGCCGCCATGCGGGACGCGGCGCCGTTCCCCGCCCGGCTGCGCGCCGATCTCGTCCCGCGCTCGCTGCTCCGCGCCCGGCCGTGGGCCCGGATCGGCCCGCTCCGCCCGGTCGCCCCCCGCCCGTAGGCTTGACGCACCGCCACACCGAGGAGCCGGGAATGACCGCCATCGACATCGCATCCGCCCGCTCGACGTTCTCCGCCCCGCTCAGCGAGGTCGACCCCGAGATCGCCGCCGTGCTCGGCGAGGAGCTGAACCGGCAGCGCACGACGCTCGAGATGATCGCGAGCGAGAACTTCGTGCCCCGCGCGGTGCTGCAGGCCACCGGCAGCGTGCTGACCAACAAGTACGCCGAGGGCTACCCGGGCAAGCGGTACTACGGCGGATGCGAGTTCGTCGACGTCGCCGAGGAGCTCGCGATCGCGCGGGCGAAGTCGTTGTTCGACGCCGGCTACGCCAACGTGCAGCCCCACTCCGGCGCCACCGCGAACGCCGCGGTGCTCGCCGCGCTCGCGGCGCCCGGCGACACGATCCTCGGCCTCGAGCTCTCGCACGGCGGCCACCTCACGCACGGCATGAAGCTGAACTTCTCGGGCAAGCTCTACCACGCGGTCACCTACGGGGTGGACGAGCGGACCTTCCGCATCGACATGGACCGGGTGCGCGACGCCGCGCTCGAGCACCGGCCGACGGTGATCATCGCCGGCTGGAGCGCGTACCCGCGGCAGCTCGACTTCGCCGCCTTCCGGGCGATCGCCGACGAGGTCGGCGCGAAGCTCTGGGTCGACATGGCCCACTTCGCCGGGCTCGTGGCGGCCGGCCTCCACCCGTCCCCGGTGCCGTTCGCCGACGTCGTCTCGACCACCGTGCACAAGACCCTCGGCGGCCCGCGCTCCGGCCTGCTGCTCGCCCGCGACGAGACCTACGCGAAGAAGCTCAACTCCGCGGTGTTCCCCGGCCAGCAGGGCGGCCCGCTCATGCACGTGATCGCGGCGAAGGCGACCGCGTTCAAGCTCGCGGCGACCGAGGAGTTCCGCGACCGTCAGCGCCGCACGATCGAGGGCGCGGCGCTGCTCGCCGAGCGCCTCGTCGCGCCCGACTCCCGGGCCGCCGGCATCGACGTGCTCACCGGCGGCACCGACGTGCACCTCGTGCTCGCCGACCTGCGCGAGTCGGAGATCGACGGGCGGCAGGCCGAGGACCGGCTGCACGAGGCCGGCATCACGGTGAACCGCAACTCCGTGCCGTTCGACCCGCGGCCGCCGATGACCACCTCCGGCGTGCGGATCGGCACCGCGGCGCTCGCGACCCGCGGCTTCGCGGCCGACGACTTCCGGCAGGTCGCCGACGTGATCGCCCGGGCCCTGCAGCCCGACGCCGACGTCGCGGAGCTCCGCGGCGAGGTGGCGGCGCTCGCCGACCGGTTCCCGCTCTACGAGGGCCTCGAGACGTGGTGACGCGGGCGGCCGCCACGGCCGTCCGCCTCGACGGCGCCGCCACCGCCGCGGAGCTGCGCCACGGGCTCGTCGCCCGGGTCGCCGCGCTCCGCGCCGCCGGCGTGGCGCCCGGCCTCGGCACCCTCCTCGTCGGCGACGACCCGGCCTCGCTCGCCTACGTCGCGGGCAAGCACCGCGACTGCGCCGAGGTCGGGATCGAGTCGATCCGGATCGACCTGCCAGGCCGACGCGACCGAGGCCGAGGTGCTCGAGGCCGTCGACGTGCTGAACGAGGACCCGACGGTGACCGGCTTCCTCGTGCAGCTGCCGCTGCCCGCCGGGCTCGACGAGGAGCGGGTGCTCGAGGCGGTGGAGCCGGGCAAGGACGCGGACGGCCTGCATCCGGCGAACCTCGGCCGGCTGGTCCTCGCGGACGACGGGCCGCTGCCGGGCCCGCTGCCCTGCACGCCCGCCGGGATCCTGGCGCTGCTCGCCCGCTTCGACGTGCCCGTCGCGGGCCGGCACGTCGTCGTGCTCGGCCGCGGCATCACCGTCGGCCGCCCGCTCGGCCTGCTGCTCAGCAGGAAGGGCGTCGACGCGACCGTCACCCTCGCGCACTCCCGCACCCCCGACCTGCCGGCGCTCGCCCGCACCGCGGACGTCGTCGTCGTCGCGACCGGCGTGCCCGGCCTCGTGACGCCGGACTGGATCCGGCCGGGCGCCGCCGTGGTCGACGTGGGCCTCACCCGCGTCTCCGTCGACGGGCGCCTCCGCCTCGTCGGCGACGTGCATCCGGACGTCGCCCGGGTCGCCGGCCACCTGTCGCCCGTGCCCGGCGGCGTCGGCCCGATGACGCGCGCGATGCTGCTCACCAACGTCGTGGCAGCCGCGGAGCGCACGCTCGGCCTGCGGCCCTAGCGTTCGGGCATGGCAGTTCCGGCGACCGGTGAGCAGCACGTCCTGACCCTCGACGGCGGCGCGGTCACCGCCGTCGTGGCCGAGCTCGGGGCGAGCCTCCGCGAGCTCGTCGTCGACGGCGTCGCCCTCGTGCAGGACTACGGCGCGGACGCCCTGCCCAGCCAGGCGTCCGGCATCGTGCTCGTGCCCTGGCCGAACCGGGTCCGGGCCGGCAGGTGGGAGCTCGACGGGCAGCCGCAGCAGCTCGACCTCACGGAGCCGTCCCGCGGCAACGCGACCCACGGGCTGCTGCGCAACACCGGCTACCGGGTGACGGATCGCAGCGACGCCGCGATCACGCTCACCGCGCCGGTCTTCCCGCAGCACGGCTACCCGTTCCACCTCGACACGTCGGTGCGGTTCGAGCTGCAGCCGGACGGCCTGACGGTCACGCACGGCGTGCACAACGCCGGCGACGCGGCCGCCCCCGTCGGCATCGGCGTGCACCCGTACCTCCGCGTCGGGGACACGCCCGTCGACGACCTCACCGTGACCGTCGCGGCATCGACCGCGATCCTGGCCGACGATGCGAAGATCCCCGTCGGCGAGCGAGGACGTCGCCGGGACCGACCTCGACCTCCGGGCCGGCAAGCGGCTCGCCGGGCGTGACGCTCGATCAGGGATACACCGACATCGCGCTGATCGACGGCCTCGTGCGGCACCGCCTCACCGCACCCGACGGCTCCGGGGTCGAGCTCTGGGCCGAACCCGAGTTCGCCTTCACCCAGGTGTTCACGACCGACATCTACGAGACGGACGACGGGCGGATCCGGGCGGTCGCGATCGAACCGATGACCTGCGCCGCCGACGCGCTCAACTCCGGCCGCGGCCTGCGCTGGCTCGAGCCCGGGGACCAGTGGGTGCCGAGCTGGGGGCTCCGCCGCCTCCGCCCCTGACGCCGCCGGCCGGCCGGGCGGTTCGGGCAGAACCGGCGTCCGACGACGCCCGTGCGCGCCCGAAGCGGGCCGCCCGCGAGTGGTCCGGCTCAGCGCCGGCCGGACCGCCGGAACGACGGGCGGGTGGATCGGCGGTCGATCGCCTCGAGCAGCACGCGCCAGCCGACGAGGAACGCCCCGAGCACGATCGTGGCGACCACGACGAAGGCGAACTGCACGCCCTGACCGGCGACGAGCCGCAGCAGCATCCCGACGATCACGGTGACGACCCAGATCACGAGCCCGGTGGGCGCGACCGCCAGCGGCCGGCGCCACGCGCGCACGACCGCCCACCCGGCCGCGAGGGCGACGAGGAACGGCCAGAACGTGGCGAAGAAGCCGACCCGGGCTCAGCTGCTCGCCGTGGCTCGACCGCCCGACCACCACGAACAGCAGCACGAGCACGAGGTCCACGACGGCCGCGACCGGGACGGGGGACATGCTCTGCACCCCTGAATCCTCGCACCGCCGATCGCCGCGTCCGGCTCCGGTCCTGTCGCCGGCCCGCCTCTACGCTGAGTCGGGTGTCACCCGATGACGAGCGAGCCCGCATCCGCGCGGTGACCCGGCTGCTCACGGAGCGCTACGGCGTGGTCCTCGACGACATCGTGCTGCGCACCTGGGACAACCGCAGCGTCGACCTGACGTTCGGCATGCTCGCCTCCGCGCTCAGCGCGTCCGGTGGCGGAGCCGAGGACGCGGATCTCCGGGCCGTCGCCAGGGCGGTCTCGCACGGCGAGGAGCTGCCGCCGATGGTGGAGCGCGCCGGCTGATCGCCTAGCGCCGAGCGCGCTCGAGCGCGGCATCGCGCAGCCCGATGGCGAGGTCCGGGTGATCGGCGAACACCCCGTCGACGCCCGCGGCCATCAGCCGCGACCAGCTCGCTTCCCAGTCCCCGCGCGCGCCGGGGGCGGTGCCTCGCCGGTACGCCGGCTCGAGGAACCGGTTCTCGGGGCGCAGCGTCCAGGTCCAGACCGCGAGCCCCGATTCGTGCAGGAGCGCGGTCCGGGCCGGCGAGACGAGCGAGGTGGGCAGGCTCACCCCGTCGAACTGCTCGAGCGCCGCGGGATCCGCGAGCTCGGCCGCGAAGGACGGGCCGCCCTCCGGCAGATCCGCGGCGCGGCCGTGGTCGTCGAGCAGGTAGACGATCGGCCAGCGCGGCGCCGGCGTCCCGGATCTTCAGCAGCGGGGTGCGCTCGAAGCTCTCGATCACGACGTCCGGGCGCCGCGGCAGCCGGGCGAGGTCGCCGGCGACGAGGTCGGGCAGCGGCAGGCCGAGCCCCTCCGACACGCGCGCCTCCTTGAGCTCGACGACGAGCAGCACGTCCCCGGCGGCGGCGATGGCTGCGGCGTCGGACAGGCGCAGGAGCCGCTCCGCGCCGTCGTGCACCGCGCTCGCGATCCGCAGCCGCGGCATCCGCTCACGGGCGCGCAGCGTCTGCAGCTCGGCCCAGGTGAAGTCCTCCGCGAACCAGCCGGTGCGCCGTCGGCCGTCGACGACGGCCTCGCGGCGACGGCTCGCGAACTCGGGCCGGGCGCCGATGTCCGTGGTGCCGCCGAGCTCCCGCTCGTGGCGGATGAGCGGCACGCCGTCGGCGGTGCCGACGACGTCCACCTCGATCGCGTCGGCGCCCTGCCGGATCGCGAGCTCGAACGAGGACGCCGTGTGCTCCGGCAGGTAGCCGGGCGCGCCCCGATGGCCGATGACGAGCGGCCGAGGTCCCCTCACCGGCCGCCGACCGCGACGGGCCGGCCGAGGAACGCCGTCGTGACCACGATCATGTCCACTCTCCGTTCACCTACGGAGTCAGCGTGCCGTGCGCACGACTCGTCGGCGCCGTCACGGGCAAGTGTGCACCGACTGTTCGCCGGAGGGTCACGGGGAATCGCGCCGTTCCGGAGCGCTCGAGCGGCACGCCGCGTCAGGAGCACCCGCCGCGGCGCGTCGTCCGGTTTCTCCGGAACGGCGCGATTTGAACCGCAGGGGGCGCGGATCCGTCTGTTCAGGTGAGACCCTGACGACCGGACCCACCATGCCTGCATCCCACCGCCGCGACGGTCGCACCACGCGCTGGAGCGCGCCTGATGCGCGCCGGTCGGCCGCGGTCCGCCGCTGACCCGTCGATCGCCCTGCTGCAGGCGCTGCAGCAGGAGCACGGCGCGGACCTGCTCCGCTACGCGCGTTCGGCACACCCGCGATCGGGGCCACGCGGAGGACGTGGTGCAGGAGACCTTCGCCCGCGCGTGGCGGCATCCGCTCGCCGTGAGCGGCAGCAGCGGCTCGGCGCGCGCCTGGCTCTTCACGGTCGCCCGCAACCTCATCGTCGACGAGGCGAGGAGTGCCCGGCATCGCCGTGAGATCGCGGTCGAGGTCGGTGCCGGAGCAGGCCGTGGGGGACCAGGCCGACGCGCTGCTCGACCGGATCCTGCTCAGCGACGCGCTCACCGCGCTCTCGCCGGACCACCGCGCCGTGCTCCTCGAGGCCTACTGGGGCGGCCGGTCGGTGCGCGAGATCGCGGAACGGCTCGGGGTGCCGGAGGGCACGGTGAAGTCGCGGCTGCACTACGGCATGCGGGCGCTGCGCCTCGCCCTGCAGGAGCGGGGCGTGACCCGATGAGCGGGCAGCGCGGTGCGGAGACCGGCGACCGCTACGCCGAGTGGGACGCGGCCTACGTGCTCGGCGCGCTGAGCTCGGTCGAGCGACTCGAGTTCGAGGCGCATCTCGGCTCCTGCGCCGCCTGCTCCGCGCGGGTGGCGGAGATGGCCGGGATGCCCGGGATCCTCGGCCGGCTCGATGAGGCGTCGGCCGAGGAGCTCCGGGACCTGCCGGCGGACGCGGACGCACCGGTGCGCACGGAGGGTGCGGTCGCCCATCTCGCCCGGCGCGTGCACCGCCGCCGCAGGGTGGCGGCGCTCGCCGGGCAGCCGCGATCGTGGCGGCCGCCGTCGGCGGTGCGACCCTCGGCGGCGCCCCGGCCGGGCCCGCCGCCGCAGCCGCGCGGCTCGAGCCCGTCGGCGGCTCCGCCGTCTCCGCCGAGCTCACCGTCGCTGCCGTGCCGTGGGGCACGAGGCTCGCGTGGACCTGCCACTACCCGTCGTCCGGCGGGGGCGCGTATGCGGAGGAGGAGCTACCGGCTCGTCGTGACGACCACCGCCGGCCGGACCGCGACGGTCGCGACGTGGGGTGCCCACGGCGACGGCGCCAGCGGGCTCGCCGCGGCGACGAGCATCCCCGAGCGCTCGATCCGCACCGTCGAGATCCGCACGGACGCGGGCGGCGTCCTGGCTCGGGCCTCCCTCGCCGGCTGAGCCTCAGGCGCCGAGGAAGCGGTCCGTCCGCACCCGGCTGACGCCTGCGGCCCTCGCGGCGCGGCGAGCGGCGCGGACGAAGGCGGGGGAGCCGGATGCGGCAGTCCAGCGGGAAGCGGCGTCCGGCACGGCCTCGGCGAGCGAGAAGCCCTCGAGGTCGTCCGCGACCCGTCGCCAGCCGGGTGGCAGCAGGGGCTCGACCGACGCCGGGCCGATCACGAGGCCGCGCACCCCGGCGGCGGCGAACGCCGGCGTCAGCAGCAGGTCGCCGGATCCCCGCACCACCTGCACGAGGACCGCGTCGGTGCGGCTGCCCCGACGGGTCGCGTCGTCGGCGAAGGCGGCGAACGGGGTGATCCCGATGCCGCCTGCCAGCCAGAGCTGCGGGCGGTCGTCACCCGGCGGCAGGAAGTCGCCGCCGAGCGCCCCGCCGCCGACCACGTCGCCCGGTCGCAGGGCGGCGAGCCGGTGCTTGAAGGTGCTGCCGGGCTCGGCGAGCCGCGTCGCGACGGTCAGCTCGGGCGCGAGCGGGCTGCTGGCCGCGCTGAAGACGCGGCGCACGCCGCGTCCGTCCTGCCCGCGGTGGGGGAGGGTGAGCTCGACGTACTGCCCCGCCCGGAACCGCAGCCGCCGCTCGGGCGTGAGCTCGAGCAGCAGCACGCCCGCCTCGCTGCGGCTGCGTGCGACGGTGAGCCGGATGCGGGACCGCGGCCCGGCCGCGAACGCCGCCACGTTGCCGACGAGCAGCGCGAGCTCCGGCGACGTCGACAGCGGCCCGAGGGCGAACGGCACCACGGCGAGCAGACCGATCCCCGCGCCGATTCCGAGCCGCTGCCACCGCCGCGGCGCCTGCGTGAGCGGCTCGGACACCATGAACGCGGCGAAGAAGAGGAACGGGTACGACGCGATCGCGGTCCAGGCCGCCGCCGCGGGTGCGGTGCCGGCGAGCACCTGCTGCAGCACCGCGCCGGCAGCGCGACGACGAGCACCGCGAGGGCGGTGTCCCAGGCGCCGCTGCGCCACAGCACGAGCGCGCCGCCGAGCAGCACGATCGGCAGCAGCGACGGGGTCGCGATCCACCAGGTCGCGCCGGAGACCCCGGTCAGGGTGACGGCGACCGCTCCGGCGGCCACCGGATTCAGGACGTGCCGTCCGTGCCACGCGAGCAACGTCTTCGAGGCGCCCGCGACGGCGCCGGCGAGGGCGATCGCGCCGAGGCTCCTCGGGTCGAGCACGGGGAAGAAGAGGCAGACGACGAGCAGCGCGGTGATCAGGCTCGACTCGGTGTGCGGGCGGACGCGGAACGGCAGCGCTGCCAGCCACGTGGCGCCGAGCGTCGCGACGACCGCCACCCCGGTCGCCGCCAGGATGGCGAGCGGCGGGAACGGCGTGATGCCGGCCGCGCCCGTGACCGCGGCGGCGGCGAGCAGCACGGCGAGCACCGCGAGGACGACGCGGTACATCGTCCAGCGGCCGAGCAGCCGGTCGGCGGCTCCGCGGATCCGCTCGCTCCTCGCCGCGAGGCGCCGACAGGACCGCCGCGGCGCTCGTCACGCCTTCGCCTTCGCCTCGATCGCGGCGACGGCGGCGTCGAAGCCCTGGCTCGTCAGCGAGGAGCCCGACACGACCGTCACGTTCAGGTCGCTCAGCCTCTTGCCGACCACCTTCGCCCCGACGCCGGAGGCGAACTGCGACTCGTAGCCCGACGCCGTCGGGTTCTCGGCCTTCGGCACGACCTTCACCGAGGTCACGACGCCCTGCTTCAGCGCGAGGGTCACCTGCACCGCGGATGCGCCGCCGGGGGAGGTGTAGCGGCCGAGCTCCGTGTAGGTGCCGTCCGTGAAGGACGTGGACGCGGCAGGCGCCGAGCCGGCGGATGCGGCGGTCGGCGCCGCGCTTCCGTTGCCCGCGGCGTCCGCGGGGGTGCTGCAGCCCGAGAGGCCCGCGGCGAGCAGGCCGGCGCCGGTCACAGCGGTGGCGAGGGTGGTCGGGCGCATGGGATCTCCTGGATCGAGGTCTCGACGACGGCCGCCGTCACCTCGAACAACGGGCCCGGGCGCGGATCGGTTCATCCGCCCCTGCCGGGTGCGCCGGGCTCAGCCGATGCGGAAGGCCGGGATGCCCGTGATCGCGGCGCCGAGCACGAGCGTGTGCACCTCGTCGGTGCCCTCGTAGGTGCGCACGCTCTCGAGGTTCAGCGCGTGCCGCAGCGGCGACAGCTCCGTCGTGACGCCGTTGCCGCCGAGGATCGTGCGCGCCTGCCGGCACACCTCGATCGCCTCCCGCACGTTGTTCAGCTTGCCGAACGACACCTGCTCCGGCGTGAGGCGCGCCGGCGTCCTTCCGCCGGCCGAGGTGGAGCGCGAGCAGCACGCCCTTCTCGATCTCGAGCTGCATGTCGACGAGCTTCTGCTGGGTGAGCTGGAACGCCGCGATCGGGCGAGCCGAACTGCTCGCGCTGCTTCGCGTAGGCGAGCGCGACCTCAGCGCGTCGCGGGCGGCGCCCATCGCGCCCCAGACGATGCCGTAGCGGGCCTCGTTGAGGCAGCGCAGCGCGGCACCGAGTCCTCGCGCCTCCGGCAGGAGCGCGTCGGGCGGCAGCCGCACGTCGTCGAGCACGATGTCGCACTGCACCGACGCGCGCATCGAGAGCTTCGGCTCGATCGGCGTCGCGGTGAAGCCGGGCGTCGCCGTCGGCACGAGGAAGCCGCGCACCCCGTCCTCGGTGCGCGCCCAGATGACGGCGACCTCGGCCACCGAGGCGAGGCCGATCCAGCGCTTCGAGCCGGTGAGCGACCAGCCGCCGTCGGGCGTCGGGTGGCCGTGGTGCGCATGCCCGCGGGGTCGGAGCCGGCCTCGGGCTCGGTGAGGCCGAAGCAGCCGAGCGCCTCGCCGGTGGCCATCGCCGGCAGCCAGCGCTCCTTCTGCGCCTCGACTGCCGTAGCGGTGGATCGCGGTCATCGCGAGCGAGCCCTGCACCGACACGAGCGTGCGGATGCCCGAGTCGCCGGCCTCGAGCTCCATCGCGGCGAGCCCGTACTCGACGGCGGAGCGGCCCGCGCATCCGTAGCCGCTGAGGTGCGCGCCGAGCAGCCCCGCGCGCGCCGAGCTCCGGCACGAGGTCGGCGGGGAAGACGGCGTCGGCGAACCACCGCGCCGCGTTCGGCCGGATGGCGCGCGTGACGAGGTCGCGCACCCCGTCGCGCCAGGCGCGCTCGCGCTCCGTCAGCTCGTCCTCGAGGGCGAGCAGGTCGATCGGATGCTGCTGCAGCGGGGCGGACGGCGTCGTCGAGGTCACCGACGCATTCCACCACGTCGTGCGGACGACATCGGCGCGCCGGTGGACATCCGCTACTCGCGTGCGTATATTCGCGCACGAGTAAAAGGAGTCGAGCATGGCGAAGGCGCGGCCGGTGACGAACCTGCTCGGCCTCGCCGTGCTCGGCACCCTCGCCCAGCGTCCGATGCACCGCTACGAGATCGCCACGACGATCCGCGAGCAGGGCAAGGACGACGACATGGACGTGAAGTGGGGCTCCCTCTACACCGTCGTGAGCTCGCTCGAGCGGCACGGCTTGGTCGAGGCCATCGGCACGGACCGGGCCGGCGCGCGCCCCGAGCGCACGACGTACCGGATCACCGACGCCGGCCGCCGCGAGATGGCCGACTGGACGCGGGAGCTCGTCGCCGTTCCGGCCTCGGAGCATCCGGCGTTCACCGCCGGCCTCTCGATGCTCGGCGCGATCCCGCCCGCCGAGGCGGTGTCGCTGCTGCGGACGCGGATCGAGACGCTCGAGGGGCGCCTGGACGAGGACCGGACCCGGCTCGCCGCGTCCGCGGCCGAGGTCCCGCGGCTGTTCCTCGTCGAGGACGAGTACGGCGTGGCCATGCTGGCCGCCGAGGTCGCCTGGATCCGCGGCCTGCTGGAGGAGCTCGAGAGCGGCCGCTTCCCCGGCATGGCGATGTGGCAGCAGGCCCACGACGCGGGTCTGGTGCCCCCGCCGGACGGAGGTGCGCCCGAAGCGACCTGAACCGGTCCTGGGGCGGTGTTGGCGCACCGCCCCAGGACCTTCCTCATAGCGACGCCCGAGGGCGATCCGGCCACGAGGTGGCACGCGAACAGTAGCCGGAACTCCCGCGGGTGCCCATCGCCCTTGCGAACGGGCGGCATCCCGCCGCCGAGAAGGAGTTCCCCCATGTCCCGTCCCGTCTCCGCCCTCGTGATCGGCGGCGGCATCGCCGGCGCCGTCGCCGCGACCGCCCTCCGGCTCGCCGGCATCGGCGCCGAGGTCCATGAGGCCTACCGCGATCCCGGCGACGGGATCGGCGGCAGCCTCGCCATCGCCGCCAACGGCCTCGCCGCACTGGACCTGCTCGGCGTCGGCGACGCCGTCCGGGCCGTCGGCCTGCCCATCGAGCGCACCCGGATGACCGTCGGCGGCCGCGACCTCGGCACCCTGCCGCAGCTGACGGGCGTCGAGCCCATGCGCATGGTTCGGCGGGGCGACCTCCACCGCGTCCTGCGCGAGCGGGCCGTCGCCCTCGGCGCCGGGTTCCGCTACGGCAGCCGGCTGACCGGCGTCGACGAGCGACCGTCCGGCATCACCGCCCGGTTCGAGGACGGCGGGACCGCCGCCGCCGACGTGCTGGTGGGCGCGGACGGGGTCCGATCGACGGTGCGCGCGCTGATCGATCCGGCGAATCCCGGCCCCCGCTACACCGGCCTGCTCGGCTTCGACGGGAACGTGCCCGCCGACGTGGAGTTCGACGGCATGACCTTCGCGTTCGGCCGGCGGGCCTACTCGCTGTACTGGCCGGAGCCCGGGGGACGGGTGGTGTGGGGCGCGAACCTGCCGTCCCGCGAGTACCTCTCGCTCAAGGCCGCACGGGAGATCCCCGCCGAGCACTGGCTCGGCGTGCTGCGCACGACCTACGCCGGCGACGACCCGGCCGGCCTGCTCGCGGAGCGCACGACGCCGGAGACCCTCGGTGTCGCCGGAGGGATCCACATCATGCCGCCGGTGCCGCACTGGTGGCGAGGCCGGATGGTCCTCGTCGGCGACGCCGTGCACGCACCCTCGAACAGCACCGGACAGGGGGCGTCGCTCGCGATCGAGAGCTCGATCGAGCTCGCTCGCTGCCTCCGGGACCTGCCCGAGCCGGCGGATGCGTTCGCCGCCTACGAGCGGCTGCGGCGCGCCCGCGTCGAGGGGATCGCCAGGCGGGGCGCCCGGATCAACTCGGCGAAGACGCCCGGCCCCGTCGCGCGGCGGGTCATGCAGCTGGTCATGCCGCCGCTGTTCAAGCGCATGGACCCCGAGCGGTCGATGGGCCCGGAGCTCCGCCACCGCATCGACTGGGACGCCGCCGTGCCGGTGCCGGACGAGGTCAGAGCGTCGGCGTGAAGAACCCGCAGTACCCGCACTCCCAGAACGGGTACCGCTCGGTCCCGGTCCAGCGCAGCATGTGGAGGCACCGCGGGCAGTTCGGTGGATCGTCGCCATCGAAGTCCATGACGGGACGGTAGGCGCGGATCGGCGGCCGGGACTTCGAGGTCGTTGCGCAGTCGCCGTGCGTCGGATCGGAGCGGCGTGGCGATGCGCCGTGAACTGGGGCGCGCGACGGACGGACGGCCACCCGTAGGTTCCGACCCATGAGCACATCCGCGCATCGGGGTCCGTCGCCCTTGACGATCGCCGGCTGGAACCGCCGCGCGGCGCACGCGCTGTGGGACCGGCGGATCGGCCGCGTCGCCGCGGAGGAGCTGGCCGCACTCCGGCTGCCCGCCTACCGGGCGCTCGCCGCGTTCCTGCTCCTGCTCGTCGTCGCGGAGGCCGCGCTGGTCCTGCTGCCGGTCCGCTGGCCGGTGCTGCAGATCGTCGCCGCGCTGCTCGCGCTCGCCGTGCTGCTCGTCGCGATCGGGACGCGTCCGATGCGCCGTGCCGGCCGGGCCGTCCGGAACGCGGTCGCCGGCGACGGCGCCGACGTGCGCGGCACGGCGCCCCTGAACGACGGACGGGCCTTCGACAGGTGGGTGCGCCGCAACGGCCTCGACGAGCGCCTGCGGAGCGCGGACGTGGCGGAGCTGCTCCGCTCGAACCGCTGATCCGGGCCGCCGGCGCTCGGAACATGCTGCACGTGTGGCGAGAGCAGGGCATGCTCGCCTCGTGACCACAGGCCCGGCACGCGCGTCCACCCGCCGAGGAACGGCGCTCCGCGTGGTGGCGGCCGTGGTCGTCCTCGCCGCCTGGCTCGGGGTCTCGTCGCTGGGCGGACCCACCTTCGGCACCATCTCCGAGGTCACCAACAACGACCAGACGTCCTACCTGCCGGCCACGGCGGAGTCGACGCGGGTGCAGACGGCCGAGACCCGCTTCTTCGGCGCCGACACAATCCCCGCGGTGGTCCTCTTCGTCCGATCCGGTGGGCTGACCGCGGCCGACCGGGCGCCGCCGCCGCCGACGTCGCCGCGCTGCAGCGGATCGACGGCGTCACCGCCGCATCCCCGCCGATCCCGTCGAAGGACGGCGAGGCGCTCGAGGCGCTGCTCCAGATCGGCGCGAAGGCCGACCCCACCGTGGTCGTCGGGGACCTCAGGGACACCCTGAAGACCCGGGCCGTCCCCGGGCTGCAGACCTGGGTGACCGGCCCCGCTGCGCTGGGCGCCGACTTCGGTGCGGGCTTCAGCGGCATCGACGGGGTCCTGCTGCTCGTCGCGCTGGCCGCGGTGTTCGTGATCCTGCTGATCGTCTACCGGTCGGTGCTGCTGCCGATCGTGGTGCTGCTCACCTCCGGCTTCGCGCTGACCGGCAGCATCCTCGTCGTCTACCTCGTCGCGAAGGCCGGCTGGGTGACGGTGACCGGGCAGAGCCGCGGCATCCTCGCGATCCTCGCGATCGGCGCCGCCACCGACTACAGCCTGCTGCTCGTCGCCCGGTACCGGGAGACGCTGTCGACCGAGCGGCGGCATCTGGTCGCCCTGACGAAGGCGTGGCGTCGGTCGATCGAGCCGATCGGCGCCTCGGCCGCGACCGTGATCCTCGCGGTGCTCTGCCTCGGCTTCTCCGACCTCAACTCGAACAAGGGGCTCGGGCCGGTCGCCGCGATCGCCATCCTGTTCTCGTTCCTCGCCGCCGTCACGGCGCTGCCCGCGATGCTGGCGCTGCTCGGGCGGGCCGCCTTCTGGCCGCTGATCCCGCGGTTCGATCCGGCCGCCGTCCCGGACGCACCCGGGTCGGCCGGTTCTGGAGCGGCGTCGGCGCCCGCGTCGCGACGCGGCCGCGGCTGATCTGGATCGGCACGACGGTCGTGCTCGGCGTGCTCGCCCTCGGGCTGACGCAGCTGCAGGCGAGCGGGGTGCCGCAGACCGACGTGCTGCTGAGCGCGTCCCAGTCCGTCGCCGGCCAGAAGGAGCTCGCGAAGCACTACGACGCGGGCAGCGGGAGCCCGCTGATCGTGACCGCGCCGGAGGGCGCACGGCAGCAGGTGCTCGACGCGGTGAAGGCCACCCCGCACGTCACCGACGCGTCGGTCTACACCGGGACGCGGGGCCGCCGACCGGGGCTCCGGCCGCGGCGAAGGTCGTCGACGGTCGGGTGCTCCTGCAGGCGACCCTCGACCTGCAGGCGGACTCGGACGCCGCGCAGGCCGCGGTGACGGGTCTTCGGAGCCGGCTGGCCACGATCGAGCCCGCCGCCGAGGTGGGCGGCACCTCGGCGCTCGACCTCGACACCAACCTCACGGCCCAGCGGGACCTCCGCACGATCATCCCGATCGTGCTCGCGGTGATCCTCGTGATCCTCGCGCTGCTGCTGCGGGCGCTCGTCGCCCCGCTGGTGCTCGTCGGCACGGTCGTGCTGTCCTACGCCGCGACCCTCGGTGTCGCGGCGGTGGTCTTCCGCTACGGCTTCCGCTTCCCGGGCGCGGATCCGTCGGTCCCGCTGTTCGGGTTCGTGTTCCTCGTCGCGCTCGGCGTCGACTACAACATCTTCCTCATGACGCGGGTGCGGGAGGAGTCCGTCCGGCAGGGCACCCGCCGCGGCGTGATCATCGGCCTCACCGTCACCGGCGGGGTGATCACCTCCGCCGGCGTCGTGCTCGCGGCGACCTTCGCGGCGCTCGGGGTGATCCCGATCCTGTTCCTCGTGCAGATCGCGTTCATCGTCGCGTTCGGCGTGCTGCTCGACACGATCCTCGTGCGCACCGTGCTGGTGCCGGCGCTCGCGCACGACATCGGCCGCACGATCTGGTGGCCGTCCCGGCTGGACCGGGCCGGCCGGCGATGACTGCTCAGCGACGCCGGCCGAGCACGCGGGCTCCAGAGCCGTACGCCTTCGGGACGCTTGTCCGTGTTCGCCGCCGTACAAACGTCCCGAAGGCGTACAGGCCGTAGGCCTCGCCCATCATCAGGCCCTCGATGTCGTGCTTCTGCGTGATCGGGGTCAGCTCGTCGACGATCGGGCAGACGAGGTGCTGCTGCACCCGCTCCGGCAGCGAGTCGTAGTACCCCCGGGTGACCGCCATGTCGTGGTGCTCCGCGTTGCCCGCGCCGGGCGCGTCGACGCCGAGCACGAGCACCGCCCGAGGCGACTCGAGACGTTCTTCGTGCCGTGGTGGATCGTCAGGGCGCTGCGAGCCGAGATGTCGCCCATCTTCGGGTACTTGCGCACCGCGAGCCCCTCGTAGCGCGACCACATCGACTTCGGCGGGAACATCTCGTGGTCGAACTCGGGGGAGAGGTCGAACTGCGTGCCCGGAGCGATCTCGAACGGCCCCATCTCCTCGACCGTGTCGATCGCCGTCAGGTTGAACGCGAGCGAGGTGAGCCGCTTCTCGGTCTTCGTGGCCTCCGGCATCCGGAAGTCGCGGTGCCAGGGCTGGTCCGTCGCGCCGGGGAAGGGGATGTCGAAGCCGAGCTCCTCCACTCGCTGATCTGGTAGTCGGATCCGAGGATCGCCTCGCAGACCCGCCGCACCCCAGGGTGGTCGACCAGGTCGACGAAGCCGCGCAGCTGCTCGGGGTGGATCTCGACGTAGTAGCGGCGGCGGCCACTGACCGACCGCGCCACGGGGCCGCGCCAGCGCCTCGTGGAAGGCGCGGTAGATGTCCTCCGCCATGTCGACGGTCCACTGCCGTGAGAAGGCGCCCTTCTCTTCGCGACGATGCCGTCGCCGTAGATGCCCTCGACGACGGCGCGGACCTCGTCGCTCGCGCCATCGGGCACGGGCAGCGGGTCCGGGCGGCCGATGCTGAGCGATTCGAGGGTCGTGGTGTCGGTCATGGGTCCTCCTCAAGGAGCACGAGAAGCGGTCGTCTCGGCCGTCCCGCCATGCTAGGACCGGCGTCCTGCAAGCGTCGCTCAGCTGCTGCTCGCGCCGCGCGAGCGGCGTCCGCTCGGCGTGCGCGGCAAGGACGCCGGCCGAGCCGCAGGGCGTCGAGGCCGGCGAGCGCGGGCGCCGATCACGACGAGGATGAACCGAGGAGAATTGGCGCGCTGGGCTCGCTCGCCAGCAGCAACGCCCGCTCATCAGCGGGCCGATCAGGCCCGCCAAGCGGCAAGGTGCTCGACGCGAGGGCGTTGTAGCGGCCGCGGAGCTGGTCGGGGCGAAGATGTTCGGCAGGGCGCCCTCGACGGGGGCGTAGATGGTCTCGCCGAGGCCGAAGAGCGCGAGTGAGACGACGAGCACACGTCGGCGGCGAGGCCGGGGAGGGCCGGGAGGGTGACGGTCGCGCACCCAGGACACGGAAGAGCCCGGCGGCGAGCGCGAGAAGCCGGGTGCGTCGCCAGCGCCGGGGGAGACGAACGAGGGGAGCTGCGTCGATACGATCGCCGCCGTGTTCGCGGAGAAGTGAAGCCGACGGCGCGGTGTCGCGTGCGCGACGAGGGTCGCGTAGGCGCCGAACGGTCCGTTCGGCCTGCGCGTAGCCGAAGAGGGAACAGCAGGAAGTTGAGGGGGCGAGGAACGCGACAAAGGCCCGATTGCGGAGCACCGCGCGATAACCGCCGTGGGTTCGGGAATTTCGCCTGCTCCTGCGACGCCGGGTCGGCACGGTGGGGACCGAAACCGGGGCTGTGACGCAGGAACACGGGAGCGACGATCAGCGCGAAACCGAAAGTTGTGGCCGCATCGAGCAGGTAGACGAGCTGGAAGGTCGGCGGGGTAGGCGAGAGACACGAACAGGCCCGACACCAGACCGCCGATGCCGATACCCGCGTTGAGGATGCCGAAGCGGAGCGACAACGCGTGGGCGCGTCGCTCGGGAGGCGGCTGGAAACGGCCACCATGCCGTTCATCGTCGGCCAGGTCATCGCGCTGCCGGCGGCGATCACCGCCACGGCGACCGCCGCCTCGAGCACGTCGCCGCCGAGCGCGAGCATCGCGGTGCCGATCGCCTGGGCGACGAGGCCGCGCCACCAGCATCCGGCCGAGCCCGAGCCGGTCGCCGAGGGGGCCGCCGATCGCGGTCGCGGCCATGCCGGCCACCGCGGAGATCGCGACCACGGCGCCGGCGACGGCGAGCGGCACGTGCCGCGCGCCGTGCAGGTAGACGAGCAGGAACGGCAGCGTGAGTCCGGTGCCGAGCGAGGAGAC
>CAVYUH010000010.1:0-175582 GCA_963771645.1 uncultured Actinomycetota bacterium
GGCCCTCGTGCTGTCGATGTCCGACGAGGACGAGGTCCCCGTCTACTCGACCGCGATCACGGGCGCCACCGCGGACCCGGTGAAGGACTACCTGAAGCAGATCGGCAAGGTCGCGCTGCTGAACGCCGCCGAGGAGGTCGAGCTCGCCATGCGGATCGAGGCGGGCCTCTTCGCGGAGGAGAAGCTGCAGACCGAGGCGGGCAAGCTCAGCAAGGAGCTCGAGCGGGAGCTGAAGTGGGTCGCCCGTGACGGGCAGCGCGCGAAGAGCCACCTGCTCGGCGCGAACCTGCGCCTCGTGGTCTCGCTCGCCAAGCGCTACACCGGCCGCGGCATGCAGTTCCTGGACCTGATCCAGGAGGGCAACCTGGGCCTGATCCGTGCGGTCGAGAAGTTCGACTACACGAAGGGCTTCAAGTTCTCCACGTACGCCACCTGGTGGATCCGTCAGGCGATCACCCGCGCCATGGCCGACCAGGCCCGCACCATCCGCATCCCGGTGCACATGGTCGAGGTCATCAACAAGCTCGCCCGCGTGCAGCGGCAGATGCTGCAGGACCTGGGCCGCGAGCCCACGCCCGAGGAGCTCTCCCGCGAGCTCGACATGACGCCCGAGAAGGTCGTCGAGGTGCAGAAGTACGGCCGCGAGCCGATCTCCCTGCACACGCCGCTCGGCGAGGACGGCGACAGCGAGTTCGGCGACCTCATCGAGGACACCGAGGCCGTCGTGCCGGCGGACGCGGTGGGCTTCACGATGCTGCAGAAGCAGCTCGAGAGCCTGCTCGACTCCCTGTCCGAGCGCGAGGCCGGCGTGATCCGGATGCGCTTCGGCCTCGGCGACGGGATGCCGAAGACGCTCGACCAGATCGGCGACACCTTCGGCGTGACCCGCGAGCGGATCCGCCAGATCGAGTCGAAGACGATGGCGAAGCTGCGCCACCCGTCGCGCTCGCAGTCGCTGCGCGACTACCTCGAGTAAACCTGCATGCCGCTCCGCTGGGCGCCGGCCGTCGCGATCGGCCGGGCCGTGCGGATCGCCGCCCGCCTCCGGAAGCCCGGGGGCGGGTCGGCGGTTCCGGGCCTCGTCGTCAACCGGCTCGCGCCGCGCTTCCTCGGCTCGGTGCTGTCGTCGTTCCCCGAGGGGCTCGTCGTCGTCTCCGGCTCCGCCGGCAAGTCGACGACCACGAAGATGCTGGTCGCCGTCCTCGAGGCGCACGGCAAGCGCGTGTTCACGAACCCCTCGACCGCGAACATCAGCCAGGGCCTCACCTCCGCCCTGCTCGAGCGCGCGAGCCTGACCGGCCGCATCGACGCGGACCTCGCCGTGCTCGAGATGGACGAGGGCCACGGCGCGCTGCTGTCCGACCGCTTCGCCTCCCGCGTCGTGCTGCTCACCAACGTGATGACCGACCAGATCGACCGGTTCCACGACTCGGAGAAGGTGCTCGGCATGCTGCGCCGCATCGCCGCGCACCGCCACCGGGCGCCTCGTCGTCAACGGTGACGACGGCCTGCTGGCCCGGATCAGGACCGACGTGCCGGTGCGCCGCTTCGGCGTGACCGACGGCGTGCTTGCGGCGGCGCCCCGCGGGCTCGGCTACGCCGAGACGATCCGGCCGGCGGACGCCGACGGCGCGGTGGTCACCGCCGTCGCCGGGTCCTCCGCGGCGATCCTGCTCGCACGGCGTGCAGCACCAGGTGCAGCTGCCGGCCCGCGGCATCCACTACGCGGTCGACGCCGCCGGCGCCCTCACCGCGGCCGAGGAGGTGCTGGGCGACGGGTTCGACGCCGAGCGCGCCGTCGCGGCGATCTCGGCGATGCCCGCGGTCTTCGGCCGCGGCGAGGTCGTCACCGTGCGCGGCGTGCCCGTGGAGTTCGTGCTCGTGCAGAACCCCGCGAGCTTCCAGCTCAACGTGGACGAGCTCGAGGAGGGCCTCGACCAGGTGCTCGTCGCGATGGGCTCCGATGTGCGCGACCCCTCGTACTTCTGGCCGGCCGACTCCTCCCGCATCGGCCGGGCGCTCGTCGTCACCGGTTCGAAGGCGGAGGACATGGCCCTGCAGCTGCTCTACCAGGGGGTCCAGGTCGTGCGGATCGAGCCCGACCTCACCGCCGCGATCGACCACTTCCTGTCGCTGCCCACGCCGGCCCGCGGGCTGAAGACCATCGTCTTCACCGCCGACGCGATGCGCCGCACCCGCGCGCACCTGGGGCTCACCTCGTGACCGCCGCGATCGCCGCGCTCTTCCCGGAGCTGACCGACGTGAACGGCGACGCGCAGAACGCGCTCGTGCTCGCCCGGCGCGCCGAGTGGGCCGGGGAGGGCGCGGAGGTGCTGCCGATCGGGATCGGGCAGGAGCCGGCCGTCGACCCGATCGCCGTCGTGCTCGGCTCGAGCGTCGACTCGGCCCTGCCACGGCTGCGCGACGCCCTGCTGGCGATGCTGCCGCGGCTCACGGCGTGGCTCGACGCCGGCGTGCCGCTGCTGGCGGTCGGCACCGGCGTGGAGCTGCTCGGCTCGCGCATCGAGCTTCGGCGACGGCACGGTCCTCGACGGCGTCGGGCTGCTGCCCGGCAGCACGAGCCCGCTCGAGGTCCGGGTCACCGACGACCTCGTGGTCGACGCCGCGGAGGGCCGGCTGGTCGGCTACGAGAACCACGCGCGCGGCTTCCGCCTCGATCCCGGCGTGGCGCCGCTCGGACGCGTCGTGCACGGCGTCGGCGACGGCCGGGGGGTGGACGGTGTGCGCCTCGGCTCGATCGTCGGCACGCGGATGCACGGGCCCGTGCTCGCGAGGAACCCGGGACTGGCCGATGCCCTGCTCGCCCGCGCGTTCGGTCGTCCGATCGTGCCGATGGCGGCGCAGGCGAAGGCGGCGGACGCCGCTGCAGCGGTCATCCGCGAGCGGCTGCTGCGCAGCGTCACCGCGCGCTGAGGTCCTGATCTCGTTCCGCGATTCGCAGCGGACCTCCAGGGAACAGGGACGGAAAAGGGCCCGCCGGCATGCCGGCGGGCCCTTTCGTCGTGTCGCTGGAAGCGACTAGGCCTTGGTCTCCTCGAGCAGCTTGCTCGACTCGTCGTGCCAGCTCTGAGCGATCCCTGCGAGCTTCTCCTGGTACTTCTTGCCGTGGTGGGCGCAGAAGAGCAGCTCTCCGCTGTCGAGCTCGACGCGGATGTACGCCTGCGCACCGCAGCTGTCGCAGCGATCGAGCGCGGTGAGCGAGAACTGCGACTCGAGTGAATCGAGCGGGCCGTGGTCTCCCGAACGCGTCATCGTGACCTCCTTGCGGTGTGCATTGCCGAACCGGTACGGACATGTAAGCACGCGCAGGGTGGACGGGTGCGTGTAGTCCGCGGGTCGTTCGCTGAACGCGTACCCCCAGACCGGGCGCCCAGGACGCCGGAAGGGTCCCCGTGCGACGACCAGGTCCCCGCACGGGTCGCGGCGCGCCGGGTCGTGGCGGGGCCCCGGATCGGACCTCGTTCTCGGATCGACCGCGCGCGTGCACCGGCGGTGTCCTGCCGCGCGGTTACGGTGAACGCGATGGCTTCCAGCGACTACTCGGCCCGTCACCTCTCCGTCCTCGAAGGACTCGAGGCGGTGCGCAAACGACCCGGCATGTACATCGGCTCGACGGATTCCCGCGGGCTCATGCACTGCCTCTGGGAGATCATCGACAACTCCGTCGACGAGGCGCTCGGCGGCCACGGCGACCGCATCGAGGTCGTCCTGCATCCGGACTCCAGCGTCGAGGTGCGGGACACCGCCCGCGGCATCCCCGTCGACATCGAGCCCAAGACGGGACTGTCGGGCGTCGAGGTCGTCTTCACCAAGCTGCACGCCGGCGGCAAGTTCGGCAGCGGCTCGTACGCGGCCTCCGGCGGCCTCCACGGCGTCGGCGCATCGGTCGTGAACGCGCTGTCCGAGCGGCTCGACGTCGAGGTCGACCGCGGCGGCAAGACCTACGCGATGTCCTTCCACCGCGGCGAGCCCGGCATCTTCGCCGACGCGCCCGGTGCGGCGCCGTCGCCCGACGCGCCGTTCGAGCCGTTCGTCTCCGGCAGCCAGCTGCGCGTCATCGGCAAGGCTCCGCGAGGCCGCACGGGCACCCGGGTGCGCTACTGGGCCGACCGGCAGATCTTCATCCGCGACGCCCAGTTCTCCCTGCCCGACCTCGCATCCCGGGCCCGGCAGACCGCCTTCCTCGTGCCGGGGCTCGCGATCACCATCGAGGACCTGCGCGGCGAGGCGCCGACCATCGAGGAGTTCCACTACGAGGGCGGCATCGCCGAGTTCGTGGACTACCTCTCCTCCGACGCGCCGCTCACCGACACCTGGCGCATCCAGGGGTCGGGGGAGTTCAGCGAGAACATCCCCGTGCTGCAGGCGAACGGCCACATGGAGTCGACCGAGGTGCGCCGCACCTGCGAGGTCGACCTGGCGCTGCGCTGGGGCACCGGGTACGAGACGTCGCTGCGCAGCTTCGTGAACATCATCACGACGCCGAAGGGCGGCACGCACAACCAGGGCTTCGAGGCCGCGCTGTACAAGGTGCTGCAGACGCAGGTCGCGGACAACGCCCGGCGGCTGAAGGTCGCCCAGACGGAGAAGCTCGAGAAGGACGACGTCATGGCGGGGCTCACCGCCGTGCTCACCGTGCGCCTTCCCGAGCCGCAGTTCGAGGGGCAGACGAAGGAGGTGCTCGGCACGCCGGCCGTGCGCCAGATCGTCCGGAACGTCGTGACCAACGCCCTGACGGAGCGCTTCGCGTCCACGAAGCGCGAGGACAAGGCCCAGACGGGCGTGCTGCTCGAGAAGGTCGTCGGCGAGATGAAGGCGCGCATCTCCGCGCGCACGCACAAGGAGACGCAGCGCCGCAAGACCGCGCTCGAGTCGTCGTCGCTGCCCGCGAAGCTCTCCGACTGCCGGTCCAACGTCGTGGCGGACACCGAGCTGTTCATCGTCGAGGGGGACTCGGCGCTCGGCACCGCCAAGCTCGCCCGCAACAGCGAGTACCAGGCCGTCATGCCGATCCGGGGCAAGATCCTGAACGTCCAGAAGGCGTCGATCGGCGACATGCTCGCGAACGCCGAGTGCGCCGCGATCATCCAGGCGGTCGGTGCCGGGTCGGGCCGCACGTTCGACCTCGAGTCGGCTCGCTACGGCAAGGTCATCCTGATGAGCGACGCGGACGTCGACGGCGCGCACATCCGCACGCTGCTGCTCACCCTGTTCTTCCGGTACATGCGGCCGCTGCTCGACGAGGGCCGCGTGTTCGCCGCCGTGCCGCCGCTGCACCGCGTCGTGGTGATGGGCAGCAAGAAGTCGGAGCCGATCTACACCTACAGCGAGCAGGAGCTCGCCGGCGTGCTCGCCCAGCTGAAGCGGGACCGCAAGCGGTACCAGGACCCGATCCAGCGCTACAAGGGCCTCGGCGAGATGGACGCCGTCGCAGCTGAAGGTCACGACGATGGACCGCCGGCACCGCACGCTCCGCCGGGTGCGGATCGCGGATGCCGCGGCCGCCGAGCGCACCTTCGAGCTGCTGATGGGCAACGACGTGGCCCCGCGCAAGGAGTTCATCATCGAGGGCTCGAACGGCCTCGACCGCGAGCGCATCGACGCGTAGGTCCGCGCGGACGACGAAGGGCCCGGGAGCGATGCTCCCGGGCCCTTCGTATCGGCTACCGCCTCACTTGAGGGCGGTGAGCCACTTCGTGTTCGGCACGCCGACGCCGGTCACGTTGTCGTAGCCGGGCTTCACCACCAGGGAGCTGTCCTGGTCGAAGGTCCGCACCGAGTAGAGCAGTCCGCCGTCCGCGTTCTCGCCGTTGGCGAAGTCGACGCGGACGTTGCCGGCGTCGAGGGGGTTGCCCGCGACATCCGTGAACGCCGACGGCGTCTGGTACACCGTCGGGTTCAGCAGACCGGCACGGTGGCCGGCGCTCTGCACGGCTCAGCGCCGTCATGCCCGCGAAGAGCGGGGAGGCGAGGCTGGTGCCGCCGATGCGGTACTCGTCGTAGTAGACGCCGTCCGAGAAGGTCTGCGTCTGGCCGACGAGCATGCCCGTGGTCGGGTCGGCGTCGAGCGCGACGTCGGGGACCTGACGGCTGCCGCCGCCCACACCGGTCTGGTACGAGGGCTTGTTGAACAGCGTCGAGGTGCCGCCGCCCGCCCCGTACAGGTAGCCGACGGGGGTCCACGACTTGCCGTCCGCGGAGAGCGAGTACTTCTCGGTGCCCCAGCCGGTCTGGCCGAGCAGCTTGCCGCCCGCGCCGATGGCCGTCGAGGTGCCGCCGACGCTCGTCACGTACGGGTCGGAGGTCGGGTAGTCGACCTGCTTGATGCCCGTGTTCGCGAGCTCGTCGCCGTTGTCACCGGAGCTGAACAGGAAGGAGATGCCCTGCATGGTGCCCTGGAGGAACACCTGCTCGTACGCGTTGATCGAGTCGGCCGACTCGGCCTCCGCGACGTCGCCCCACGAGTTGGAGACGAGGCTCGCCTTGTTGTCGTCCACGACGTTCGCCAGCGCGGTCAGGAGGTCGCTGTCGTTGCAGCTCGTCGCGCCGTAGTAGCGGATGTTCGCAGCCGGAGCCATGGCGTGCACGGCCTCGACGTCGAGCGTCTCCTCGCCGAACCAGCCGGACGCGGCGCAGCGTGTCGGTGTCCGTGTACTTCTTCGCCGCCGGCGTGACCTGGGTCAGCTGGCCGCCGGCGTACCCGCCGTCGCCGTGGTTCGAGGCGTAGGTGTTCGCGTCCGCGGCGATCGTGGGCGACGCGTACGCGTCGGTGATCGCGACGGTCACGCCGGAGCCGTCGAGCGTCGTGCTCCCCTCATACGCGGCGCGCAGCTGCGGGCCGGTGTAGCCGCACGGGGAGTACGGGATCGTCTTGCCCTGGAACTTCGGCAGCGGCGTCTTGAAGTCCGCCTTGTACTTCGCGGCGACCTGCCCGTAGTCGATGGAGCACGGTCGGGCGTTGCGGAATCCTGCGCCGGGCGGGACCGGCGTGGCGGCGGTCGGCTTGACGAGCCGCGGGGTCGTGTCGAGGCCGGTGACCGTCGAGACGAGCGAGGCGATCGAGCTCGGCAGGCTCAGCGCGGCGGCCGGCGCCTGCACGGTCCTGCCGTTGTGCTTGAACCGGCCGATCGTCGTGTGGAAGGCCTTCTGCGCGGTCGCGACGTCGCCCGTGAGGCTGATCCAGCGGTTGCTCGCCTCAACACCGGTGACGGTGAGGCCGGCGGAGCGGAGGTAGGTCTCGACCGACTGCACGGTCGCCGTGGACGGCGCGTAGCGGGCGCGGTACTGCGCCGGGGTGATGAAGTGCCTGTAGGTGGCCGAGCCGGGCGTCGAGACCGCGAGCGCATCGGCCTTGAGCGCGTCGATCCCGCCCTTCGGAGCGAGGTAGACCCGCAGCGAGGTGGTGGCCGTGGTCGCCGGCGTGCCGGACTTCGCCGCCTTCGCGACCCAGGCGGGCTTCGAGTGCGGGATGGCCGTGGTCGGCTCGGCCGCGCTGGCCGACACGGCGGTCAGCGAGAGGCCGGCGACTGCGGCGACGCAGGCGGTGATGGAGAGGAGACGGCGCGCCGAAGCGCGCCTGAAGGATGGTTCAGGCAAGACGATTTCCTCGCTGCAACAGGGGTTTCTCACTCCGCCGGGAAGGGCGGAGCGCACTCGGGGAGCGCTTCTCAGGACGCTAAGTTGCGCTTCTGCATCCGGCAATCGCGACCGATGGTTCTACCCCCGGCCGGGGCTCATTCCTGAGGAGATGCCCCGAGCACTTGACCGCGTTCGGGACATCTGTATACCGGCGACCGCGTACAGATGTCCCGAAGGCGTACAGGGGAGCGGGCCGTCAGCGGGCGGCGGTACCGAAGGCGTCGACGACGGCGTCGAGCGGGATGCCGGAGGCGTCGCGGCGGGCGAGGGTGTCGGGGAAGCGGCGTGCCGCCCCGTCCCGCGCGACCGCCAGCGCCGGCGCCGGGCCGGCCCAAGCGAGCGACAGCCCCGACTCGCCGCGGCCCATCGTCTGCGCACGCACGCCGCCGGTCGCCCGGCCCTTCGCCGGGAAGTCCGACAGCGAGGTGAGCTTGCCGCGGCCGGGGTCGATCGCGTCGAGCGTCGTGGCGACGTTCGAGATCGTCGCCACCACCGCATCCGCCGGATCGACGGCCGCGAAGGCGATGACACGGGCGTCGCCGGAGAGGGAGATGCCCGCCATGCCGCCCGCGGCGAGGCCCTGCGGCCGCACCGCCGACGCGGGGAACCGCAGCAGCTGGGCGTCCGAGGCGATGAGCACGAGGTGCTGGTCGTCGCCGCCCTGGCCGACGCCGACGACCTCGTCGCCGTCCTTCAACCCGATCAGGTCGAAGACCGGCTTGTTCGGCCAGGCGCCGGGCGCGATCCGCTTCACGATGCCGCTGCGGGTGCCGAGCGCGATGGGCGCGTCGCCGTCGAGCGCCACGAGCCCCAGCACGTGCTCGTCCGCGTCGCCGACACCGAGGTAGGCGCCGATCGGCGTGCCGGCGGCGAGCTGCACCGCTCCGGGCGGCACGACCGGCAGCGAGACGGGCGAGAACCGGACGAGCCGGCCCCGGCTCGTCACCGCGCCGAGCTCGCCGCGGCTCGTGCCGGCGACCTGCGAGCGGATGGCGTCGTGGCGGGCGCGGCGGCCCGACACGACCACGGCGTCGCCCTCGGCGAGGTCGACCCGCACCGCCCGGCCCGAGCGTGGAGAGGTACACGCGGCACGGCACGTCGCGGATCTCCAGGTCGGCCTGCTGCTGCTTCGTCGCGCGCGGCGGCGCGGCGGTGGCCTCGGTGAGCATGGTGCGCCGCGGGGTGCCGAACAGGTCGGACGCCTGCTGCAGCTCGTCCGAGACGGTCTCGCGGAGCCGGGCCGGGTCCTCGAGCAGCGCGCGCAGCTGCTCGATCTCCTCGCGGAGCTGCTGCGCCTCGGCCTCGAGCTCGATCGTCGAGAACCGGGTGAGGCGGCGCAGCCGCAGCTCGAGGATGTAGTCCGCCTGCGCCTGGCTGAGGCTGAACGCCTCCATCAGGCCGGTGCGCGCGGCCTCGGTGTCGTCGCTGCCGCGGATGATCGCGATGACCCGGTCGATGTCGAGGATCGCGATGAGCAGGCCCTCGACGAGGTGCAGCCGCTCCTCCCGCCGAGCCAGGCGGTACCGGGTGCGGCGGGTGACGACGTCGATGCGGTGCCCGATGTAGACCTGCAGCAGCTCGAGCAGCCCGAGGGTGCGCGGGCCGCCGTCGACGAGCGCGACGTTGTTGATGCTGAACGACTCCTCGAGCGGGGTGACCCGGTAGAGCTGCTCGAGCACCGCCATCGGGTCGAACCCGGTCTTGATCTCGATGACGAGCTTCAGCCCCTGCTCGCCGTCGGTGAGGTCGTGCACGTCCGCGATGCCGGCGAGCTTCTTGGCCTGCACGCCGTCCTTGATCTTCTCGATCACGCGCTCGGGGCCGACGAGGTAGGGCAGCTCGGTGACGATGAGGCCCTGCTTGCGGGCGGTCACCGGCTCGACGCGCACCTTCGCGCGCGTGCGGAACGCGCCGCGGCCGGTCGCGTAGGCGTCCCGGATGCCGGCGAGGCCGACGATCGTGCCGCCGGAGGGCAGGTCGGGGCCGGGGACGAACCGCATCAGGTCGTCGAGCGTCGCGTCGGGGTGGGCGATGAGGTGGCGGGCGCCCGCCGATGACCTCGGCGAGGTTGTGCGGCGCCATGTTCGTCGCCATGCCGACCGCGATGCCGCTCGCGCCGTTGACCAGCAGGTTCGGGAAGTTCGCCGGCAGCACCTCCGGCTGGTCGAGCTGGTTGTCGTAGTTCGGCACGAAGTCGACGACGTCCTCGTCGAGGTCCGCGACCATCGCCATCGCCGCGGGCGCGAGCCGCGCCTCCGTGTACCGGGCGGCGGCAGGGCCGTCGTCGAGCGAGCCGAAGTTGCCGTGCCCGTCGATGAGCGGCAGGCCGCATCGTGAACGGCTGCGCCATCCGCACGAGCGCGTCGTAGATGGCGCGTGTCGCCGTGCGGGTGGAGCTTGCCCATCACGTCGCCGACGACGCGTGCGCTCTTGACGTGCCCGCGGTCGGGCCGCAGGCCCATGTCGGCCATCTGGTAGAGGATCCGTCGCTGCACCGGCTTCAGGCCGTCGCGGGCGTCGGGCAGGGCGCGGGAGTAGATGACCGAGTAGGCGTACTCGAGGAAGGACCCCTGCATCTCCGTCGAGACGTCGACGTCCTCGATGCGTTCGCCGGTCGCGCCGGGCTCGATGGTGGTCATGCGCTCGTTCCGTATCGATGGCTGCGTCCGCGCGAGCGCTGCGGCATCGAGCCGCGGGTCGAGCGGGAGGGGGCCGCGGAGGCGGCCGGGGGAGCGGGATCGCCTTGGCGACCGCCGGGACGGGGATGGCACACTGCCTGTCCGTGGCCGACATCGTACCGGGAGGGCAGGACCGGCCCGTCGGGCTGCGCGACGTGCTCGCCGGGGCGCTCGCCGCCGTCGTGGACGGGAGCGGCCGGATGCCGCTCGGCCATCCGGAGCGGGTGCTCGTCGTGCTCGTCGACGGCCTCGGCGCGCAGGCGCTCGCGGCCCGGTCGGGTCATGCGCGCACGCTGTCGGCCGCGCTCGGCAAGCGCTCGCGGATCGCGACCGGCTGCCCGACGACGACCGCGGCGGCGCTGACGACCCTCGCCACCGGCACGGATCCCGGGCAGCACGGCATCGTCGGCTACGCCGTGCTCGATCCCGCCCAGGACCGGGTCGTGAACCAGCTGCACGGGTTCGACGACGGCGAGCTGCCGGACGGCTGGCAGCGCTCGCCGACCCTGTTCCAGCGGGCCGTCGACGTCGGCGTGCGGGCGTTCGCGACCGGGCCGCGCCACTACGCCGACTCCGGCTTCACCGCGGCGGTGCTCCGCGGCGCCGAGTACCTCGGGGCGCGGACGATCGAGCACCGCTTCGACGCCGCGTTCGACGCCTTCGCCGAGGGCGGCCGGGCGATCGGCTACTGCTACGTGCCCGAGCTCGACCAGATCGCCCACCGGGAGGGCTGGTCCTCCGGGGCATGGACGGACGAGCTGGAGGCGCTCGACGCGGTCGTCGGGGCCGCCGCGTCCCGTCTGCGCCCCGGCGAGCGGATGCTCGTCACCGCCGATCACGGGATGGTCGACGTGCCGGAGGCGCAGCAGGTGCTCGTCGACGAGATCCCCGGGCTCCTCGATCCGGTGCGGCACCTCGCGGGGGAGCCGCGCCTGCTGCAGCTGCACCTCGAGGCCGGTGAGGACGCGCCGGCCGTCGCCGAGCGCTGGCGCTCCGCGCTCGGGCGCATCGCCGACGTGCGGACGCGGGCCGAGGCGATCGACGCGGGCTGGTTCGGGGCGGTGGATCCGGCCGTGGAGCCGCGCATCGGCGACGTGCTCGTCGCCGCGCGCACCCGGGCGGCCTTCTACGACGGTCGCACGCGGCGCGGGCCGCGGCATGGTCGGCCAGCACGGGGCGTGGACCGACGAGGAGCGCCTCGTGCCCCTGCTGACGTTCTGAGGGGTTCAGTCCTCGTCCCGGCCGAAGACGATCTCGTCCCAGCTCGGCATGGTGGTGCGGCCCCGACGGGGACGTGAGGAGGGTGCGCCCTCGACCGGCCCCGACTCGTCCATCTGCCTCGGCGCGCTCCCGCGGGTGCCGGAGCGGCCGCGAGGGCGCTTCATCGGCGCCTCCGCGCGCGGCGCGCGGCTGCGGCGCCGGCTCCTCGGCCGGGCAGCCGTTCCGGGAAGCGCCCGCGGGTGACGGGGGCTGGGGTGTCCCGCTCCTTCGTCGGCCGGCGCGCGAACGGGTCGTCGTCCTCGTCGTCCGTGTCGATCACCGACATCGCGCGCGTCACGGGCAGCGACGCGGTGTCGATGCTCGGCTCGCGCTCGCCGCGACGCCGCGACAGCGACGCGAGCTGGTCGGTCGTCGGCCCGGTGTGGCGGGGGCGGCGGTCCGGCTCGCCGGATCGCGGCCGTCGTCCTGGGCGTCGCCGAACCGCGGATCCGGGACGGGCTCGGGGATCAGCCGGGTCGGTGCCGACCGGTTCGAGCGCCGCGGCGACGGGCGTCTCGGCGGCCCGCTCCTCCGGCGTGCGGAGGTCGGGGAAGGCGAAGATCGCGCTGTCGAAGCGCGAGGTGTCGGGCGCGGGCGGCGCGACGGGCTCGCGGCACGTCGGCGGCACCCGCGGGCGGCACGACGGTGATCGGCACCGTCGGCTCGAGCGCGCGCAGCCGCGGCGTGAGCGCGGCGGGCGTCCCCTGCTGCGAGAGCGTGGCCGCCTCGACGTTCTCCGGGGTCAGCTGCATGCGCTTCGGATCGAACCGCCAGCGCGCGTCGTGGTCGATCTCGTCCGCGGTGAAGGTGAGCGCGACGATCCAGCCGTTCGTCTCGCGCGTGCTCGTCCATCGCACGCCGGTCGCCGCGAGGGCGGCGAGCCGCTCGGCCATCACCGCGCCGAAGGTCTTCGCGCGGGCGCCCTCGGTCTCCGGCGGCAGGCGCACCGCGCGGGCCGTCTCGGTGATGTACTCGCGCTCGGCGATCACCGGGCCGACGAAGCGCTCGATGTAGGCGACGGGGGCTCCGGTGAGCGCCGCGACCTGCTGCGCGCTGAGGCCGGCGCGCACGTGCGACTGGATCTCCCGCGGTGAGAGCCGGGGTCCGACGACGGCCGGCGGCTCCTCCTGGAGCCGGGCGCGCAGGTCGGCGTCGACGGGCAGCCGGAAGCGCTCGCCGTTCGGCGCGGCGGCGATGATCGCGCCGTCCTCCACGCCGATCACGCTGAGCGTGAGCATCCGTGTCCCCCTGACACCGGAGGCGGTCGCACCCGGCGTCGGCCAGGATGCCATGCCCCCTGCCGATCCTCAGGAAATACGCGGGGCGCGCCGGATGTTCCCCGCCCGGGACCCGCGGCACACCCGTGGATCACGAGGCGTTTGCATCAGCATTCCGCCTCATGCATACTGTCGCCGCTTCGCGCGCCGGGCACCCCGGCCGCGGGCACGACGGTGAAGAGAACGAGGACGGGAATCGAATGGCGACCGACTACGACGCCCCACGCAAGACCGAGGACGATTCCGACTCGATCGAGGCGCTGAAGGAGCGCGTCCCGGACACGATGTCCGGGGTCGTGGACGTGGAGGATGCGGACAACCCCGGGGGCTTCGAGCTGCCGGGCGCGGACCTGTCCGACCTCGACCTCGACGTGGTGGTGCTCCCTCCGCAGGCCGACGAGTTCACCTGTGTGAGCTGCTTCCTGGTGAAGCACCGCTCCCAGCTCGACCACGAGTCGAAGCTCGGCCCCGTCTGCCGGGAGTGCGAGGCGTAGAGCCCGCACCGGCACGACGGGAGCGCCCTGACGGCGCACCGGATCGACGACGCGCCCTCGAGGGGGCGCGTCGCGTTCGTCTCAGCGGCCTCGAGCCGCGGTGAGCCGGGCCTCGTCGAGCGCGGCGACCAGCTGCTCCGGGCGCCGCGTCGAGACGAGCCAGTAGGGCACCGGGTCGTCCGGATCCGACAGCGGGATGCGGACCACCGGGTCGATCCAGCCGCGGACCACGGTCCACGCCCTGGCGTCGAGGCCCACCCCGCGCGCCGCCGTCGCATCGCCGCGCGGAACGCCTCGGCCGGACCGGTCAGGGCGACGTCGATGTGGGCGCGGCCCGCCCGCAGCTCGCCGTGCTCGATCGCGACCACCGGAGCGCCGGCGACCAGCGCCGCGATCGCGAGCGCCGGCACGAGGACGGCCGCCGCGACCGCGCCGGGGACGGTGATCGGCAGCAGCACCAGCAGCGCGAGCGGCGCGAGCACGAGGCAGACGATCACGGTGCCGGTGCCGGGCACGAGGCGTTCGCGGTAGTCCGTCACGACACCATTCGACCACCTGGACGACCGACCTGCGCGCACGTGCCGGCCGATAGCCTCGCGTCGTGATCGAGGTGCTGGTGGAGGGCGCCGTGCCGGCGCGGCCCGGCGCACCCGGGCGACGCGGGCGTCGACCTCCCCGCGGCCGAGGCCGTGCGGCTCGAGCCCGGGGAGCGCGCCACCGTCGGCACCGGCCTGCGGATCGCGCTGCCGACCGGGCACCTCGCCTTCGTGCTGCCCCGCAGCGGCCTCGCGGCGAAGCACGGCATCACGATCGTGAACGCGCCGGGCACGATCGACGCCGGCTACCGCGGCGAGATCCGGGTGACCCTCCTGAACACCGACGCGCGGGAGCCGTACGATGTCGCGGTCGGTGACCGGATCGCCCAGCTGGTGGTCCTGCCGGTGCCCGCCGTGCGGTTCGTCGCGGTCGAGGCGCTGCCCGGCAGCCATCGCGGCAGCGCCGGGTTCGGATCCACGGGCGTGCGCCAGGAACGGGAGGTCGGATGAGCGACGAGATCGAGCCCGAGCCGCAGCCGAAGTCGGCGCCCGCCGACCGGGCGCTGAACGGCCCCTACGACGAGGCGGAGGCGAACGCCGTCCGTCCGTACGTCGACCTCGGCGGGGTGAAGATCGTGCCTCGCGAGGGACTCGGCCTTCGCCTCGAGGTCGAGGAGGGCACCGGCCGCGTCGTCGCCGTCGGCCTCGACTTCGCGGACTCGAGCCTGCAGGTCCAGCCGTTCGCGGCGCCCGCGGTCGAGCGGGCTGTGGCACGAGATCCGCGACCAGATCCAGCAGCAGATCCTGTCGCAGGGCGGCTCCACCCGGGTCGTCGACGGACCGCTCGGGCCCGAGCTGCTCGCGCAGATCCCCGCGCAGGCCGGCCCCGGCCAGCCGCCGGTCTCCCGCATCGCCCGGTTCGTCGGCGTCGACGGGCCCCGCTGGTTCCTCCGCGGCGTGATCTCCGGTCAAGGCGCCGTGGATCCCGAGGCGGCGGCCCTCGTCGAGGAGCTGTTCCGCAGCGTCGTCGTCGTGCGCGGCTCCTCGCCGATGCCGCCGCGCGACCTCATCCCGCTGCACATGCCGCAGGGCGCGACCGCCGAGCCCGGCGATCAGGGCGGCCAGCAGCGCTACCTCGAAGCGTGACCGACCCCCGCGACTCCGTCACCGGCCTCGCCCGCGCGGCGCAGGGCGGTCCGCTCACCGTCCGCGGTCTCCTCGCCGCGATCGGCGGCTGGCTCGGCGTGGTGGAGAGCGTGCTGCCGCCGCTGCTGTTCGTCGTGCTGTACCAGGTTGCCGCGATCAGCGCCGCGCCACACCCGGTGGGACGGGGGTCGCTGATCGTGATCGTCGCCGTGCCGCTGGTCGTCTCGCTCCTGTTCGTCGCCTACCGCGCGGATCCGGCGGCAGCGGCTGGCGGCGGCCGGCGCCGGCGCCGGCATCGTCGGCGTCTCCGCGGTGCTCGTCCTCGTCAGCGGCGACGCCAGCACGAACTACGTGCCCGGCTTCTTCATCAACGCCGTCTACGGGCTCGCGTTCCTCGTCTCGCTGCTCGTCCGGCGGCCGCTCGTCGGCGTCGCCGTCGCCGCCCTGACCCAGCGGAGCGTCGCGGTCGACGCGCACCGCCGCCTCTTCGCGTGGCTCACCGTCGCCTGGGTCGCGCTCTTCGCCGTGCGGCTCGCGGTCGAGCTGCCGCTCTACTTCGCGCACCAGATCGTCGCCGCTCGGCATCGCGCGCGATCCTGACCGGCGTGCCGCTCTACTCGATCGTCCTCGTGATCACGGTGCTCGGCGTGCAGGCCGCGACCGCCGTCCGAGCGCCGCGGGCCGACTGACGCGGTCAGGTGCCCCCGCACCCCACCGGTATCGTGAGCGGTGGGGCATCCCGCGCCCGCTCTCCGAAGCCTGACGACCGGTCGAACCGGCGCGGACCCCGTCGTTCATGGCACGAGGGAGAGTCGCATGGCCGCAGTGGACAGTTTCGGGGCGAGGACCACCCTCACGGTCTCCGGAGTCGAGCACGAGATCTTCGCGATCGACGCGGTGCGCGGGGCCGACCGTCTCCCGTTCAGCCTGAAGGTGCTGCTCGAGAACCTGCTCCGCACCGAGGACGGCAAGAACGTCACCGAGGCGCAGATCCGCGCCCTCGGCTCCTGGCAGCCCACCGCCGAGCCGGACACCGAGATCCAGTTCACGCCGGCGCGCGTGGTCATGCAGGACTTCACCGGCGTGCCCTGCATCGTCGACCTCGCCACGATGCGCGAGGCCGTCGCCGAGCTCGGCGGCGACCCGAAGCGCGTCAACCCGCTCGCTCCGGCCGAGCTCGTCATCGACCACTCGGTCATCGCGGACCTCTTCGGCACCGCCGAACGCCTTCGAGCGCAACGTGGAGATCGAGTACGAGCGCAACGGCGAGCGCTACCAGTTCCTCCGCTGGGGCCAGACCGCGTTCGACGACTTCAAGGTCGTCCCGCCGGGCACCGGCATCGTGCACCAGGTGAACATCGAGCACCTCGCCCGGGTCACCTACACGCGAACCGTCGAGGGCCGCCTGCAGGCCTACCCCGACACGCTCGTCGGCACCGACTCGCACACCACGATGGTGAACGGCCTCGGCGTGCTCGGCTGGGGCGTCGGCGGCATCGAGGCCGAGGCCGCGATGCTCGGCCAGCCCGTCTCGATGCTCATCCCCAAGGTCGTCGGCTTCCGGCTGACCGGCGCGATCCCCACCGGCGTGACCGCGACGGACGTCGTGCTCACCATCACGCAGATGCTGCGCCGGCACGGCGTGGTCGGCAAGTTCGTCGAGTTCTACGGCGAGGGCGTCGGCGAGGTGCCGCTCGCGAACCGCGCGACCATCGGCAACATGAGCCCCGAGTTCGGTTCGACCGCCGCGATCTTCCCGATCGACGACGTCACCCTCGACTACCTGCGGCTCACCGGGCGGTCCGAGGAGCAGGTCGCGCTCGTCGAGGCGTACGCGAAGCGCCAGACGCTCTGGCACGACCCGGCGCGCGAGCCCGACTACAGCGAGTACCTCGAGCTCGACCTCGCCACGGTCGTGCCGTCGATCGCCGGCCCGCGCCGCCCGCAGGACCGCATCGAGCTCTCCCACGCGAAGGAGCAGTTCGAGCACGACCTCGGCGACTACGCCGACGGTCGGCGCCCACTCGCGCGTGGACGAGGCCGTCGAGGGCACCTTCCCCGCATCCGACCCCATCGGCTTCACCGCGCAGGACGAGGAGTCGGCGCACGCGCAGTCGGACGACGGCGCGAGCTACCAGCACCAGTTCCAGGCCGAGACGGACATCAGCCACGCGCCGACGTCCGCGTCGAACCCGGTGACGGTGAAGGGCGCGAACGGCGAGTTCGTGCTCGACCACGGCGCCGTCGCCATCGCGGCGATCACCTCCTGCACGAACACGTCGAACCCGTCGGTGATGCTCGCCGCGGGCCTGCTCGCGAAGAAGGCGAGCGAGAAGGGCCTGAAGGCGAAGCCGTGGGTGAAGACCACGCTCGCGCCCGGGTCGAAGGTCGTCACCGACTACTACGAGAAGGCCGGCCTGATGGGCCCGCTGCGAGGACCTCGGGTTCTACCTCGTCGGCTACGGCTGCACGACGTGCATCGGCAACTCCGGGCCGCTCGACGACGAGATCTCCGAGGCGGTGCAGCAGAACGACCTCGCCGTCACCGCGGTGCTCTCGGGCAACCGCAACTTCGAGGGCCGCATCAACCCCGACGTGAAGATGAACTACCTCGCGAGCCCGCCGCTCGTCATCGCGTACGCGCTCGCCGGCAGCATGAACTTCGACTTCGAGACCGACCCGCTCGGCCGCGACAAGGACGGCAACGACGTCTTCCTGAAGGACATCTGGCCCGAGGCGTCCGAGGTGCAGGCGACGATCGACTCCTCGATCTCGACGGACATGTTCGAGCACGAGTACGCGAGCGTCTTCGACGGCGACGAGCGGTGGCGCACGCTGCCGACCCCGACCGGCGCCACCTTCGAGTGGAACGACGCGTCCACGTACGTGCGGAAGCCCCCGTACTTCGACGGGATGACGCTCGAGACCACGCCCGGTCGTCGACATCGCCGGCGCGCGCGTGCTCGCCCTGCTCGGCGACTCGGTCACGACGGACCACATCAGCCCGGCGGGCTCGATCAAGGCGGACAGCCCCGCCGGCCGCTACCTCACCGAGCACGGCGTCGAGCGCTCCGACTTCAACTCCTACGGCTCCCGCCGCGGCAACCACGAGGTGATGATCCGCGGCACGTTCGCGAACATCCGGCTGCGCAACCGGCTGCTCGACGGGCGTGGAGGGCGGCTACACCCGCGACTTCACCGAGGCCGACGGGCCGCAGGCGTTCATCTACGACGCCGCCGAGCACTACCGGGAGGCGGGCGTGCCGCTCGTCGTGCTCGCGGGCAAGGAGTACGGCTCCGGCTCGAGCCGCGACTGGGCGGCGAAGGGCACCAACCTGCTCGGCGTGAAGGCGGTCGTCGCGGAGAGCTTCGAGCGGATCCACCGCTCGAACCTCATCGGCATGGGCGTGCTGCCGCTGCAGTTCCCGGCGGGGCGAGACCGCGGCGTCGCTCGGGCTCGACGGCACGGAGGAGTTCGCGATCAGCGGCGTCACCGCGCTGAACGACGGCAGCACGCCGAAGACCGTGCACGTGACCGCCGTGCCGACCGCCCACTCGGGCGACGGCAAGGCCCCGATCGAGTTCGACGCGGTGCTCCGGATCGACACGCCCGGTGAGGCGGACTACTACCGCAACGGCGGGATCCTGCAGTTCGTGCTCCGGCAGCTCGTGGCGTAGGCGCCGCTGCACACCCGCTGACAGACGGGCTCGCGCTGCACGAGCAGCGCGGGCCCGTCCTATTGTGAAGAGGACCATGACTCTGCTCGAGCGCATCCGGGGGCCGCGCGACCTCGACCGGCTGACCCGGGACCAGCTCACCCAGCTGGCCGCGGAGATCCGCGGGTTCCTCATCCGCTCGGTCTCGAAGACCGGCGGCCACCTCGGGCCCGAACCTCGGCGTCGTCGAGCTCACCATCGCGATCCACCGCGTCTTCGACTCGCCGCACGACGCGATCGTCTTCGACACCGGGCACCAGTCGTACGTGCACAAGCTGCTCACCGGGCGGCAGGACTTCTCCCGGCTCCGCAAGTCCGGCGGCCTCGCCGGCTACCCGAGCCGCGCCGAGAGCGTGCACGACATCGTCGAGAGCTCGCACGCGTCGTCGTCGCTGTCGTGGGCGGACGGCATCTCGCGCGCGTTCCAGGTCACCGGCCAGCGCGACCGGCACGTCGTCGCCGTCGTCGGCGACGGCGCCCTCACCGGCGGGATGACGTGGGAGGCGCTGAACAACATCAGCGACGACAACAACCGCCGGCTCGTGATCGTCGTCAACGACAACGGACGCTCCTACGCCCCGACCATCGGCGGCCTGGCGCACTACCTCAACGAGGTGCGCACCCGGCGCACCTACCGCGACGTGCAGCTCGGATCGAAGCAGCTCTTCGACCACTTCGGCCGGCCCGGGCGCGCGTTCTACCGCGGCACCCGCGGCGCCCTGCACGGCTTCCTCGCCCGGTTCGCCTACAACGACCGGATGTACTCGAACCTCGACATCAAGTACCTCGGGCCCGATCGACGGGCACGACGAGGCCGCGGTCGAGCAGGCGCTGCAGCAGGCGAAGCACTACGAGCTCCCGGTGCTCGTCCACGTGATCACGCAGAAGGGCCGCGGCTACGCGCCGGCCCGCAACGACGAGGCCGACCGCTTCCACGCCGTCGGCGTCATCGACCCCGAGACCGGCCTCGCGGTCGCCTCGCAGCAGCAAGGTGGACTGGGCCGACGCGTTCGGGCAGGACCTCGTGGGACTCGCCGAGCAGGACGAGCGGATCGTCGGCATCACCGCCGCCATGCTCCGCCCGGTGGGCCTCGCACCGCTCGCCGAGCGCTTCCCCGCCCGCGTGATCGACGTCGGCATCGCCGAGCAGCACGCCGTCGACCTCGGCCGCCGGCCTCGCCTTCGGCGGCCTGCATCCGGTGTTCGCGGTCTACGCGACGTTCCTCGGGCGCGCGCTCGACCAGGTGCTGATGGACGTCGGCGCTGCACCGCGCCGGCGTCACCTTCGTGCTGCACCGCGCCGGGGTCACCGGTCCGGACGGCGCGAGCCACCACGGCATGTGGGATCTCGCGATGCTGCAGATCGTGCCCGGCATCCGCATCGCCTCGCCGCGCGACGGCGCGACGCTCGCGCGAGGAGCTGCGCCGAGGCCGTCGCCGTCGCAGGACGCGCCGACCGTGCTGCGGCTTCCCGAAGGGCAGCGTGCCGCCCGCGCATCCCGGCGCTCGAGCGGCTCGAGGACGGCGTCGACGTGCTCGCCCGCGGCGACCGGGACGACGTCCTGATCGTCGCCGTCGGCGTGATGGCGGACCAGGCCCTCGAGGTCGCCCGCCTGCTCGAGCCCCAGGGCATCGGCGTCACCGTCGTCGACCCGCGCTGGGCCGTGCCCATCGCGCCGAGCCTCGTCGACCTGTCCGCGCAGCACCGGCTCGTCGTCACGATCGAGGACGGCGTGCGCGTCGGCGGCATCGGCACGCGCCTGCGCCAGGACCTGCGGGCGGCCGGCGTCGACACGGCGCTGAACGAGGTCGGCCTGCCCGACGCGTTCCTGCCGCACGCGGACCGCGGCGAGATCCTCGCGGACGCGGGCCTCACGCCGCAGCAGATCGCCCGCGACATCGTGGACCAGATGCGCGGCGCAAGCTCCCTGCCGCCCGCCAGGCGGACGCGGCCGGCCCGCATCCGCTGACGCGCGCCACGCCGGACGCTCACGCCGCGATCACGCCGCGTGCAGTTGCCACTTCTCGCCCTCGAAGCGCGCTCTTCAGGGCCAGAAGTCGGCGACTCGGGAGGGCCTGGTCGCCATGAGGGGTCAGGAGGCGGGACTGACCTCCGCTGCCGGAGCGTCGGCGGTCGCGGCTCGGTTCGCCGCGCCGCGGAGGGGCGGGTGGTGGAAGGTGTCGCCGAACGCCCGCTCGGAGGCGCCGACCCGGTCCAGGTACGGCGTGATGCCGCCGGATCTGGAACGGGTAGCCCGCGCCGAGGATCAGGCAGAGGTCGATGTCCTCGGGCGCCGCCACGACGCCGTCCTCGAGCATCCGGTGGATCTCGTCGGCGAGGCCGTCCTCGATCCGCGGCCGGAAGCTCCTCCGCGGTCATCGGCTTCGCGCCCTTCGGCACCGACCGCTTCACGAGCGCGAGCGCCCGCTTGTCGAAGCCCTTGACGCTTGCCCTTGTCGTCCTTCTCGAGCAGGACGCCGGCGTCGGCCAGCGCGTGCAGGTTCGCGGACTCGAAGAACCGGTCGGGGAAGGCGGCGTGGTGCGTGTCGAGCACGTGCGCGCCGACCTGCAGCCCGACGAGGTCGAGCAGCTCGAACGGGCTCATCGGCAGCCCGAAGGGGTCGAGCGCGGTGTCGACGACCTCGAACGGCGTGCCGGTGTCGACGGCGTGCATCGCCTCGCCGAGCACCTTCGCGAGGATGCGGTTCACGACGAAGCCGGGCGCGTCCTTCGCGATCACGGCGTTCTTCTTCAGCGTGCCGGCGACGGCCATCGCGGTCGCGAGCGTCGCGTCGTCGGTCCGCGGCGTGCGGACCACCTCGACGAGCGGCATGACGGCGACCGGGTTGAAGAAGTGGAAGCCGACCACCCGCTCGGGGTGGGCGAGGCTTCGAGCCGATCGCCTCGACCGACAGCGACGACGTGTTCGTCGGCGAGCACGGCCTCGGGGGAGAGGTGCGGCTCGACGTTCGCGAACACCGTCTGCTTGACGCCGAGCTCCTCGAAGACGGCCTCGATGACCCAGTCGCAGTCGGCGAAGTCGGCGAGATCGGTGGTGCCGCTGATCGAGGCGACGAGCCGGTTCGCCTCGTCGCGCCGACACGCGGCCCTTGGCCTGCAGCTGCGCGATCTCGCCGCGGATCCGCTCGACGCCCGCGTCCACGCGCGCCTGGTCGAGGTCGGTGATGAGCACCGGCACGCGCAGGCGGCGCGCGAACAGCAGCGCGAACTGGCTCGCCATCAGGCCGGCGCCGATGACGCCGACCTTCGTGACCTTCTTGGCCAGCTTCTTGTCGGGTGCGCCTGCGGGTCGCTTGGCCCGCTTCTGCACGAGGTCGAAGGCGTAGATGCTCGCGACGAACTGGTCGCCGGAGATGAGGTCGGCGAGCGCCTCGTCCTCGGCGGCGAAGCCCTCCGCGATCGACTTCGGGTCGGTCGCCTTCTTCGCGGCCTTCAGCAGGTCGAGGGCGCGGTAGGGCGCGAGCGGCACCGTGCCGATCCTCGACTTCGAGCTGCTTGCGGGCGATGCCGATGGCGATGTCCCACTTCGCGATCCGCTCGAGGCGTGCCGGGCACGTTCGGCCGCTCGGGCTTGGTGCGGCCGGCGATGCACGTCGGCGGCCCACTGGATGGACCGCTCGAGGAAGGTCGCGGACGGCAGCAGCACGTCCGCGATGCCGAGGTCGAACGCCTGCTGCGCGGACAGCATCCGGTTCTGCTTCAGCGGGTTCTCGACGATCACCTTGAGCGCGTTCTCGATGCCGATCAGGTTCGGCAGCAGCGTCGCGCCGCCCCAGCCCGGGATCAGGCCGAGGAACACCTCGGGGAACGCGATCGCCGGCGCCGCGGTGTCGAGCGTGCGGTAGTCGGCGTTCAGCGCGACCTCGAGGCCGCCGCCGAGCGTCAGCCCGTTGATGAAGCAGAAGGTCGGCACGCCGAGGTCGGACTGCAGGCCGAGCACGCGGTGGCCGAGCTGCCCGAGCCGCTTCGCCGTCTCGCGGTCCGAGACGGCGCCGACCTGGCTGAGGTCCGCGCCGGCGGCGAGGATGAACGGCTTGCCGGTGACCGCGACGCCCGCGATCTCGCCGCGGCCGGCCCGCTCCTTCGCGGCGAGCAGCGCCGCCTCGAGCTCGAGCAGGCTGCGCGGGCCGAGCGTGTTCGGGCGCGTGTGGTCCCGGCCGTTGTCGAGGGTGATCAGCACCAGGACGCCGCCGTCGGGGAGCCCGACGTCGCGGCTGAACGCGTGCGTCACGACCTCGTCGACGGAGAGCGCCGCCAGGTCGTCGTCCTTGAGCCGATCCGCTCATCGCTTCGCCGCCTTCTGCATCCTCTTGGCCGCCTTCGCGTCGAAGTGCGGGTTCTCCCAGATCACGCTGCCGCCCTGGCCGAGCCCGATGCACATGGCGGTCAGGCCGTAGCGCACCTCGGGGTGCACCTCGAAGTGCCGGGCGAGCTGCAGCATCAGCCGCACGCCGGACGAGGCGAGCGGATGCCCGATCGCGATCGCGCCGCCCCACGGGTTGACCCGCGGGTCCTCGTCGTCGATGCCGAAGTGGTCGAGCAGGCTCAGCACCTGCACCGCGAAGGCCTCGTTCAGCTCGAACAGGCCGATGTCGTCGATCGTGAGGCCGGCCTTGACGAGGGCCTTCTCGGTGCTCGGGATCGGCCCGATGCCCATCACCTCGGGCTCGACGCCGGCGAAGGCGAAGCTGACGAGCTGCATCTTCACCGGCAGCCCGAGCGACGCGGCGGCCTCGCCGCTCGCGATGATCGACGCGGTGGCGCCGTCGTTGAGGCCGGCGGCGTTCCCGGCGGTGATGCGGCCGTGGGGGCGGAACGGCGTCTTCAGGTTCGCGAGCCCCTCCATCGTGGTGTCCGGGCGGAGCACCTCGTCGCGGGTCGCGAGGCCCCAGCCGGCCTCGCTGCGGGTCGCGACGGGGATGAGGTCGTTCTGCATCTCGCCGGACTCGTAGGCGGCGGCGGCCTTCTGCTGCGAGCGCAGCGCGTAGCGGTCGGACCGCTCGCGGGTGAGCTGCGGGAAGCGGTCGTGGATGCGCTCGGCGGTCGCGCCCATCACGAGCGCGTCGGTGCCGACGATCTTCTCGCTGACGAAGCGCGGGTTCGGGTCGGCGCCGGAGCCCATCGGGTGGTGCCCCATGTGCTCGACGCCGCCGGCGATCGCGACGTCGTAGGCGCCGAACGCGATGCCGCCGGCGACCGAGGTGACGGACGTCATGGCGCCGGCGCACATGCGGTCGATGGCGTAGCCGGGCACGGTGCGGGGGAGCCCCGCCAGCAGCGCGGCGGTGCGGCCGAGCGTGAGGCCCTGGTCGCCGGTCTGCGTGGTGGCGGCGAGCGCGACCTCGTCGACGCGCTCCTTCGGCAGCTGCGGGTTCCGCTCGAGCAGCCCGACCATCGCCTTCACGACGAGGTCGTCGGCCCGCGTCCCCCAGTACATGCCCTTCTCGCCGGCCCGGCCGAACGGGGTCCGAACCCCGTCGACGAACACGACCTCGCTGCGCTGATCCACGCCGTCCCTCCCGGTCGCGCCGGAATCGGGCGCGTACCGAGGGTCGATCCTGATCGCGTCGCCGCGGCGGACCAAATCGGGTGAGGTGATCCTACGAATCGTCCTCGACGGAGTCGGGGGGCGTTTGGGCGGCTCGGACAAACGCGGCCGCGATGGCGTCGGCCGTCGCCTCGATCTGCCAGGGCCGGGCGCCCTGCGCCGCGAGCGCCGCGCCGATGGCCTCGCGCCGTGCTCTCCGCGCGGCGGCTCCCACGCCACGCGGCGGAGCGTGTCGGGCGTGAGGAGGTTCTCGGTCGGGAGGTGCAGCTGCTCGGCGACCGCCGCCACCGCGGGCCGGGCGGCCTTCAGCCGGCGATCCGCGTCGGGGTTGCGGTCGGCCCAGGCGCGCGGCGGCGGCGGGGCGTCGCGACGGCACCCGCGTGTTCGGCAGGTCGGTCGCGGCGAGGCCGGCCTCGACGGCGGCCCACCAGCGGTCGATCTCGGGCCGGCTGGCGCGGCCGGAGAAGCTGCGCATCGCGGCCGAGCTCGCGCTTGCTGGCGGGAGGCGTGCGGGCCACGGCGACGAGCGACGCGTCGGGCACGAGGCGGCCCGGGCGCGGAGTCCACCGCGCGGGCGTACTCGTCGCGGGCCTGCCAGAGCTCGCGGGCGACGGCGAGGTTGCGCGGCGCCACGGACGGCGTGCACGCCGGACAGGCGCCGCCACGGCTCGGCCGGCGCCGGCCTCGTCTCGCGGAGGCGCACCGCCTCGAACTCCTGCTCGGCGATCGCGGTCTTGCCGGACTCGGCGAGCAGCTCGGCCTCGCGGTCCCGCACATCGATCAGCAGCTCGACGTCGAGCGCCGCGTAGACGAGCCACGACGTGGGCAGCGGCCGCGTGGACCAGTCGGCCGCGGAGTGCTCCTTGGCGAGGTGCAGGCCGAGCAGCTGCTCGACGACCGGCCCGAGGCCGACCCGCTCGAAGCCGAGCAGGCGCGCGCCGAGCTCCGTGTCGAAGATGCGGTCGGGGTCGAGCCCGACCTCCCGCAGGCACGCGAGGTCCTGGCTCGCGGCGTGCAGCACCCACTCCTCGCCGGCCATCGCCTCGGCGAGCTCGCTGAAGTCGCCGATCGCCGGCGGATCGAGCAGCGCCGTGCCGGATCCGCGCCGGAACAGCTGGATCAGGTACGCGCGCTGGGAGTAGCGGAACCCGGAGGCGCGCTCGGCGTCGACGGCGATGGGGCCGTGGCCCGCGCGGATGCGTCGGACGACCTCGAGGTACCCCTCACGGGTGTCGACCACCTCGACGGCCTCGGCCGGCGCCGCGTCGCGGACGACCGGCTCCTCGCTGGCGTCAGTCACGCCCTGCTCGTCGTGCGGACAACACACTCACTCCCTCGGCCGCCGGGGGAAGCCCGGCGAGCATGCACAGCAACTCGACCCAGCCTTCCACATGCGCGGCCAGGTCGAGATCGGTCGGCGTCCAGGAGGCGCGCAGCTCGATCTTCGCGCCCGTGCCCTGCTCGGCGAGCTCGCCGAACCCGGTCGACACGATCGTCGTCGCGGTGCCGGACGCGGCGGTGTACTTCGCGCCGCGGGCGTCGAGCGCGTCCGTCAGCCACGACCAGGTCGACCTCGGCGAGGAACGGGTCGGTGCCGATCTCCGCCTCGAGCGGCGCCTGGGCGAAGCAGACGACGCGGAAGTCGCCGTCCCACGCGGGCTGGCCCTCCGGGTCGTGCAGCAGGATGAAGCGGCCGGTGCCGAGCTCGGAGTCCTCGCCGTGCACCTTCTGCCGCACGTCGCCGGCCAGGGCGATCGAGTACGGCGCGACCTGCGTGGGCGACGGGATCGACGTGACGACGAGGTCGGCCCGGATCCGGGCGGATTCGAGCGACGCCCGCGCCTGCTCGAACGGCGCCGACGTCCCTGATCCTCCGTCGATCGGCACGCAACCAGCCTACGGCCAGGCTCTTCGGGCGGCTCGCGACTCGCTGAGGACCTGCTATGCGGCCGACGAAGCGTCTCGGTGCGGGGCGCATCGGCGACGGCATCACCCGTTCGGGGTCCGCGGACATCCCGAGCCGCGCGCAGCGCCTCGGGCATACTCGGGGACTCGTGGACGGAAGGGACGGCCGATGAGCTCGCGGTCGCATCCGCGTCCACCGACGGGCGTGATCGGCGGTGCCGTCGCCGCGGGCAGCGTGCTCGTCGCCGGCGCCGTGTTCGCCGGCGCCATGACGACCGGCGTCGCCCGGCGGATGGTCGGCCCCGGCCGCAGACGGACCGCCGTCACGGCCGTGCTCGGGGTCGATCCGGCCGCGGGCCGCATCCGCTTCGCGCCCACCGACGACGCGGCGCTGCCCGGCGTCTACAGCTTCTGGTTCGACGAGGGCCGCGGGCACGCGCGCGTCGGCCGCATCCTCGACCGCACCGCGGACGGCGGTCGACGCGGGAGCTGCTCGGCGTCGACGCCGGCGACATCGCCACCGCGACCGAGGGCCGCTTCAACGGCTGGGTCTACCTGACGCCCGAGCAGCTCGGCGTGCCGTGGGAGGACGTGCGGATCCAGACGACGCTCGGCGTCGTGCCCGCGTGGGAGGTGCCGGCGGAGGGCTTCGACTCGCCGCGCTGGGCGGTGCTCGTGCACGGCCGCCGCACGGTGCGGCAGGAGGTGCTGCGGGCGGTGCCGGTGTTCCGCGAGGCGGGCTGGTCGACCCTGCTCGTCTCCTACCGCGACGACGGCGAGGCGCCGTCGTCCGCGTCGCCGAAGTACGGGCTCGAGGACGCGGAGTGGCTCGACGTCGAGTCCGCGGTCCTGCACGCGCTCGACCAGGGCGCGCGCGAGGTGGTGCTCGTCGGCTTCTCGATGGGCGGCGCGATCGTCCTGCAGACCGCCATGCGCTCCCGCCTGCAGGCGGTGATCTCGGGCGTCGTGCTCGACTCGCCGGTGCTCGACTTCGCCGAGGCGCTCCTGCACCAGGGCGACGCCACGCGCCTGCCCGCGCCGGTGCGCCGCGGCGCGCTGTCGCTCGTCGGCAGCCGGCTCGGCCCGCTGCTGACCGGGCAGGACGAGCCGTTCGACACCCGCGGCGCGGAGGTCGTCGCGCGGGTCGCGGACCTCGACGTGCCCGTGCTCGTGCTGCACAGCGAGGACGACGGCATCGCGCCGATCGCCGTCTCCCGTCGCCTCGCGGCCGAGCGGCCCGACGTCGTGCGGCTCGTGCCGTTCACGACCGCGCGCCACACCAAGCTCTGGAACCACGACCGCGAGCGGTGGGAGGGCGCGGTGCGGGCGTGGCTGACGAACGACGAGGCGGCCCTCGCCGCGCTGAGCGGGATGCCGTCCGCCGGCCGTCGTCAGCGGCGGGGCAGGGCCCAGCGGGCGTAGAGCCGGTCGGTCGCGTCCAGCACGAGGCCCGCGAGCCGCGCGTGCGTGAGCGGCAGGTCGCCGGTGGACAGCGGCGCGCCGGGGGAGACCAGCACCGGCGCGATCGAGTGGTCGAACTCGTCGACGACGCCCGCGGCGACGAGGCCGCTCACCAGGTGGCCGCCGCCCTCGCAGACGATCCGCCCGTATCCGGCTGCCGCAGCGCGTCGATGACGCCGCTGGGGTCGCCGCCCTCCGCGACGGGGAGCACTGTCGCGCGGTCGCCGAGCTCCTCCTCGACGCGCGCCCGTGCGGCTTCCGGGCAGACGACCAGCAGGCGGCCGGGCGCGAGGTCCGCCGGGAACCGGTGCCCGGCGAGGTCGCCGGTCGTGGTCGCGACGGCGAGCGGGGCGCGGCGAGGGATCGTGTAGCCCTCCGCCCGGACGGATGCGGCACCGACGAGCACGACGTCGGCGCTCGCGCGGAGCACCTTCAGCAGCGGCCGGTCGATGCCGTCGGCGAGGTCGTCGGAGCGGCCGGAGGGTCCCGTGATCTGGCCGCCGAGCGCGGTGATGAGGTTCAGCCGCAGCCATGCGTCGCCGGGCAGGGCGTACCGCTCGGTGAGCCAGGCGTCGAGGTCGTCGCCGTCGAGGTCGAGGCTCGCCGGTCGCGGGGACGAGGCCCGGTGACGCGCATCAGGCCGCGGCCCGCAGCTGCCGCTTGATGCGCCCGAGCAGGCCGGTCATCCCGCGGAGTCGGAGCGGCGAGACGGCGTCGCCGAGGCCGAGCGTCTGCGGGTAGTCGTCGGGCACGGCGAGCGCCTCCTCGAGCGGGAGCCCGTCGAGCCCGTGCACGAGCACGGAGGCGAAGCCGCGGGTGGTCGGCGCCTCGGCGGGGGCGGTGGCGTGCACGCGAACGACCCCGTCCTCGATCTCCGCGGCGACGAAGACGGGCGCCTGGCACTCCGTGACCCGCTCGAGCAGCTCCGGATGCTCGCCGTAGCGGTCCGGCAGCGCGGGGAGGTCGTTCGCGAAGTCGAGCAGGAGCAGCAGGCGGTCGCGCACGGCGATCGCGAGGAACTCGTCGCGGATCTCGGCGAGGCCGGCGGGCAGGGAGTCGCTGGTCATGGCACGCCCATTCTCGTCCGCGCGGCGCGCGTCCGCACGGCATCGTTCGTGCTTCAGCGGCCGCAGTCGTCCGTGCGGCGAGTCGTGCGATCGGGTGCTCAGCGCCCGGCGAAGGCCGCCGGCACCTCGCCCGGCTGCTCGCCCTTGACGATCGGCACGCGCACGGCGCTGCCCCACTCGGTCCACGAGCCGTCGTAGTTGCGCACCCGCGGGTAGCCGAGGAGGTGGGTGAGCACGAACCAGGTGTGGCTCGACCGCTCGCCGATCCGGCAGTAGGCGATGACGTCGTCGTCGGGCGCGAGGCCCGCGCCGGCCTCGTAGATCGCCTGCAGCTCCGTCCTGGAGCGGAACGTCCCGTCGTCCGCGGCGGCCTTCGCCCACGGCACGTTCTGCGCCGACGGGATGTGGCCGGCACGCAGCGCCGACTCCTCCGGGTACTCGGGCGCGCGTGGTGCGCTCCCCGGAGTACTCGAGCGGGCTGCGCACGTCGATCAGGGGCGAGCCGAAGTGGCCGAGCACGTCGTCGCGGAACGCGCGCACCTCGGAGTCGTCCCGCTCGACGACCGGGTAGTCGACGGGCGTGCGCTCCGGGCGCTCGGTCGTGAGCGGCCGCTCCTCCGCGATCCACTTCGCGCGCCCGCCGTCGACCAGCCGCACGTCGGGGTGGCCGAACAGCGTGAAGACCCAGAGCGCGTACGCGGCCCACCAGTTGCTCTTGTCGCCGTAGATCACGACCGTCGCGTCGCGGGCGATGCCGAGGCCGCCGAGCAGGCGCGCGAAGCCGGCGCCGTCGACGTAGTCGCGCGTCACGGGTCGTTGAGGTCGGTGTGCCAGTCGATCTTCACGGCGCCCGGGATGTGGCCCGTCTCGTAGAGCAGCACGTCCTCGTCCGACTCCACGACCACCACCTGCGGGTCGTCCAGGTGCTCGGCGACCCAGGCGGTCGAGACGAGCCGCTGCGGATGCGCGTACTCCTCGAACCTCGGGTCCGTGTCGATCTCGGCAGCCATCGGACGGCCTTCCCTTCTGCCGCGCGAGGCGGCACCGGCGTCGCGCCGATCAGCAGCCGCGGATCCGCGGCGCTCTACACTGCTGCAGCCGTCGACGGCCGCACACCGACGATACGCACCAGCGCCTGACTTCACCGCCGGAGGCCGTAACCCGTGGACACGCTCGCGCCCGCTCGGCTCGTCGACCGCGTCCCCGACGTCGACGCCGGACGGATGGCGGCCTAGCTCGTGCCGCCCAGGCAGTTCGCGCGGGCCTCGCTCGACAACTACCGCCCCGACCCCGACTACCCGTCCCAGCAGGGCGCCGTCGACGCCGTCCGGGCCTTCACCGCCGACTGGACGCAGCCCGCCCGGCGGCCTCTTCCGCCGCGGCCCGAAGCCGCCCGAGCGTCCCGGCCTGTACCTCGACGGCGGCTTCGGCGTTGGCAAGACCCACCTGCTCGCCGCCCTCTGGCAGCAGGCCCCCGGCCGCAAGTACTTCGGCACCTTCATCGAGTACACCGCCCTCGTCGGCGCGCTCGGCTACGCGCAGGCGGTGCGGCTGCTCACCGGCTCGTCGCTGCTCGCGATCGACGAGTTCGAGCTCGACGACCCGGGCGACACGATGCTCATGTCCCGGCTGCTCGGCGAGCTGGTCGCCACCGGCACCCGGATCGGGGCGACGTCGAACACGCCGCCGAACGCGCTGGGGGAGGGCCGGTTCGCCGCCGCGGACTTCCTCCGCGAGATCCAGGGCCTCTCCGACCGCTTCACCACGGTGCGGATCGAGGGGCTGGACTACCGGCGCCGTGCCCTCGAGGGGAACGCCCGCGTCGCGTCCGACGCGGAGCTCGACGCCCTGCCGGCCGGGCCCGACGTGACCGTCGACGACTTCGACGCGCTGATCGCGCACCTCGCGACCGTGCATCCTGCCCGCTACGTCGGGCTGGTCGAGGGGCTCTCGACGGTCGGCATCCGGGACGTGCATCCGCTGCCCGGCCAGGCGGAGGCGCTGCGCTTCGTCGCGTTCGTCGACCGGCTCTACGACGCGCAGGTGCGGATCGTCGCCACCGGCGAGCCGCTCGACCGCGTGTTCGGCGAGGAGATGCTCGCGGGCGGCTACCGGAAGAAGTACCTGCGTGCGATCTCGCGACTCATCGCGATGACCTCGCCCGACGGCCCAGCGGAGTGATGCGCGGGCTCCCTCGGAGCCCGAAACCCGAAGTTCACACAGGCCGCGCATCCGTAACGCCTTCGAAACAGGGCGGTGCCGCGCCGCGAAACGTCGGGCCGAGACACTTCCGGTGTCTCCCCGTCGAGGTCGGTGCGCCCGAAGCGCCTGCCGCGACGGGGCCCCCTGCATCAGAGAGAGGCTCCGAGGTCAGCATGGCTCCGACCCTGTTCGACGCGACGACGGACGCGATCACCGTCAACCTGAATTCCCTGTGGCTGATCGTCGCGGCAGCGACTGGTCCTGCTCATGACGCCGGGCGTCGCCTTCTTCTACGGCGGCATGGTCCGGGCCAAGAGCGTCATCAGCATGATGATGATGAGCTTCGGCGCGATCGCCCTCGTGGCGGTGCTCTGGGTGCTCTACGGGTTCTCCATGGCCTTCCCGAGCTCCACCCCGGACCAGTCGCACGCCTGGCTGATCCACGGCGTGCTCGGGAACCCCATCCCGGACGCCGGGCTGATCCCGCTGCTCACGAAGGGTGGCGCCGGCGCCGCGAACAACCTGAACACGCTCGCGTTCGCGGGCTTCCAGGCGACGTTCGCGATCATCACCGTCGCGCTGATCTCCGGCGCGATCGCCGACCGCGCCCGGTTCGGCACCTGGATGGTGTTCGCGGGCGTCTGGGTGACGCTCGTCTACTTCCCCGTCGCGTCCTGGGTGTTCGACTTCACCCCGGGCAACACGGACGGCGGGTTCATCGTCCACAACCTGGGCGTGAACGACTTCGCGGGCGGCACAGCGGTGCACATCAACGCCGGGTGCGGCAGGCCTCGCGCTCGCGATCGTGCTCGGCAAGCGCGTCGGGTTCGCGAAGGGCATGTCGAAGCCGCACAACGTGCCGCTGACGCTGCTCGGCGCCTCGCTGCTCTGGTTCGGCTGGTTCGGCTTCAACGCCGGCTCCGAGGCCGGCGTCGACGGCGTGGCCGCGCTCGCCTGGATCAACACCCTCGCCGCTCCCGCGGCCGCGACCCTCGGCTGGCTGATCGTGGAGCGGATCAAGGACGGCAAGGCCACCTCGATCGGCGCCGCATCGGGCGCCGTCGCCGGCCTCGTCGCGATCACCCCCGCCTGCAACATCCTGACGCCCTTCTGGGGCATGGTGCTCGGCCTGATCACCGGTGCGGTCTGCGCGCTCGCCATCGACCTGAAGTGGCGGCTCGGCTTCGACGACTCGCTCGACGTCGTCGGCATCCACTTCGTCGGCGGCTGGATCGGCACGCTCTACATCGGCATCTTCGGCTCGGGCATCGGCCTCATCGACACCGGCTCGTTCAGGCAGCTCGGCGTGCAGGCGCTCGGCGCGCTCGATCGTGTCCGTGTACTCGTTCGTCGCTGGCCTTCGTCATCGGCTGGGTGATCGAGAAGACGATGGGCTTCCGGATCAAGAACGAGGAGGAGGTCGCCGGCGTCGACCTCGCCGTGCACGGCGAGGAGAGCTACGCGTTCGACCCCCAGGCGGTCTAGCGATCCCTACCCCTGGGCGGGGCGCGGCACCTCGGTGCCGCGCCCCGCTTCCCTGTCCGGGCACTCCGGGGCGATCATGCTCGGGTGACCGGGCGCGAGGGCTCCGGGATCGCAGCGCCGACGGCGGCCGGTCCCGCGGACGACCGCGGCCCGGAGATCGGGCTTCGCGGCTAGGGCGCTCGCGGATCCCGCGTTCCTCGCCCGGTTCAGGGCCGCGTACGAGGGCGAGGACGACCCGTTCGACGCCCTCTGGTGGCTCGACCGGCCCGAGGAGCCCGGCCCGAGCGGTGCGCCGTCGCCTGGCGCGGTGGCGCGATCCGCCCGCCGCGCCCTGTACGGGCCGGGCACCGACGCCGCAGCGCTGGAGGAGTACGAGTGCGCGGCCGCCCGCGCCGAGCGCTCCCGGGCCGCGGCCGTCGCGGCCCTCGGGCGGCTCCCGTGCGCGGAGCGACGACACCCGTCCCGGCATCCGTCGCTGAGGGGGCATCCGGGCAGGCGGCGTCGTCCCTGCTCCCACGCTCCGCCCTGCGCCCGCTCGTGGCCGCCGCGGTGGCGCTCGCGGTCGTGGCCGCCGCCGCAGGGTTCGGCGCTGGGCGGGCGCTGCCCGCCGCGCCGCCGGTGACGCCGGCACTGGCCGAGCAGTTCCAGCAGACCGTCACCGGTCGGGACGCCGCCACCGTCTTCGAGCGGGCGCCCGAGGCCGCCGACCTGCTCGGAGGGGCGCTCGAGCCCCTGGACACCGTCAACCTTCGCCGCCTGGTCACGATCGGCTCGGTCCGGTTCCTCGCCGCCCGGACGGTCGGCGACGGCGCGGCGCTGTGCCTGATCGCCGCCGACGGCACGAGGCGCACCGCCTCCCGGTGCGCCTCCCTCGGCCGGTTCGAGCACGACGGCATCACCCTCACCACGGCCGACGGGCTGCCGAACGGATTCGCCCGCGTCCGGTGGCAGCCGGACGGCCGGCTCGTCTGGTGGTCGCCGGTCGGCTGACGAACGCCGGCCGTCCACCGGGCGGACGCATACTGTCGCCGTGAGCACGGGCGCCGGGACCGGCACGACGACCGGCACGACGGCCGGCACGCGAGCGCTGCCGACGATGCACGGATCCGCGCCCTCCGGTCGCGCGTCTACGGCCGACATGCGAGCCGGGCCGACATCGCGGCCCTGGCCGAGGCGCTCGCCGCGACGGCGACGCCGGAGGAGCCGGTCGGCCCGGCGGCCGAGCTCCCGGCCGCGACCGACATGCCGACCGCACGGGCCCCGCGCGCCGCTCCCGCCTCGCGGGCCCTCGCCACCCTGCGGACGGTGCCCAGACGGCTGCTGGTCGCCGTCGTGGCCGTCGCCGCGGTCGGCGGCCTGGCGGGCGCCGGCACCGCGGCCGTCGCCGCCGGGACGGGATCCACGGAGCCGCGCGGCGCCCCACGGTTCGCCGCGACGATCGACGTCGCCGCGGCCGCGGGGGTCCTGAGGACGCCGGCCCGATCCGGGGACCACCCCGCGGCCCTCGTGGGGCCGGACCTCGTGAGCGCGAGCTTCCGCCGCCTCGCCGCCTACCCGGCCGCAGGGGTCACCCTGTGGGCGGCGCGCGACCGGTTCGGCGACACGTGCCTCGTCGTCGCCGACACCTACTACCGGACCGCCTGCGCCGACGCGGCGACCGAGGCCGAGGACGGCCTGGTGGTCAGCTGGTCCGGCGGCCCCGGCTACCCGGCGAGCACGACCGAGAGCTACACCGCCGTCTGGCGCTCCGGGCGCCTCACGGCGGGACGGGCGCTCCCGTGACCACGCTGCGGCTGCCGCGGGTCCCGCAGCCCGGACCGCGGGTGCTGACCGCGGCGGTGCTCGTGCTCGTCGCTGCCTTCGCGGCCGTGCTCGGGGGCCTTGCGGTGCGTGCCCTCGCGGTGCCGCGGCCTCCCGCACCCGTCGCCGCCCTGCCCGTGCTCCGGACCGTGGCGGGCGACGTGTTCGCTCGCCGGCAGACCGCGACCGATCGCCGCGACGCGCCCAGAGGCGGCGACTTCGTCGCGGGCAGCGTGCGCCGGCTCGCGGTGATGCCGAACGTGCCCGCCGTGCTGTCCGCCGCTCGGAACGCCGCGGGCGACGTCTGCCTCGTCGCTGCGGTGAAGCAGGGGCGGCAGTACAGCGCCGACTGCGTGTCGCCCGCTGCCTTCGCCCGCGGCGGCGTGAGCCTGCAGTGGTCGATGTCGGGCTGGTCCGCGGGGGAGCCGTTCGTGGAGCAGGGCTACCTGCCGCGGTTCTTCACGGTCGTCTGGGGTCCGGACGGGCACATCCGCTACCTGACCCACGTCGTGGGCGAGGGATGAGCCCCTACCGCCGGGCGCTGCGCGATCCGGCGTTCCTCGGCGCGGTCGCCGAGCGCTGGTCGGGCAGCCGGCCTCCGCTCGACGCGCTCCGCGGCCTCGACGACGACGACGACGACGAGGGCTCGCCCTACGCCGGGCTCGACGCGCGCCGCGCGGCCCTCTACCGGCCGGGCGCGGATCCGGCCGAGGGCGCCGAGGTCGCCCGGCTGATCCGCGAGCGGGACGAGCTGCGCGCCGCGGTGGCCGCCGTGCTCCAGGACCAGGGAGCGCGGGCCGCGTCGATCCCGGTGGATCCCGCCGCAACCGTCCCACGCTCGCGGCGGGCGTGGCCGGTGCTCCTGCTCGCGGTCCCGGCGGCCGCAGCGGCCTTCGCGGGCGGTCTGCTGCTCGGGCCGGCGCTCGGCAGCCGGGCGGAGGTCCTGCCGACCATCGCCCCGGCGCAGCTGCCCGAGCCGGTCGTGGCGCGGCCCGAAGGGGCGGACGCGCTTGCGATCTTCACGAGTACGCGCCACATCACCGACCGTCCGATCGTGACCCCGGAAGGCGACCTCGTCGCGACCTCCTTCCGGCGGCTCGTCACGCTGCAGGGCGCAGGTGTCGACCTCTACGCCGCGCGGACCGGTGGGAGCCAGGTCTGCCTCGTCGCCGTGACGGTGGATGCCCACCTCACGGCGTCCTGCGCGGATCCGAAGGACTTCCGCGGCACGCCGCTCACCATCGATCTCAGCGTGACGAAGGATCCGGCGACGGACGACCCGAAGGACACGCGCACCGAGGTCGAGGCGACCTGGTCGTTCGACGGGACCGTGCGCGCGGGAGCGGTCTCATGAGGCCGCGCTGGCCCTGGGCGGTCGTCGGCGCCGTGGCGGTGTCGCGTTCCTCGCCGGGGTCGGGGTGTCACTGATGCCGGCGGCGCCGAAGCCCGCGACGACGACCGCATCCGCTCCGCCGGCGAGCAGCGGCGGGCGCGGGGCGCTCGCGGCGCTCGCCCGACCGCAGCAGTCGCGGGACCGGCCGAGGATCCCGGTCGGGGCGCGGCTGACCCCCTCCACGTTCCGGATCCTCGAGCACGGCACGCTCGCCGACCTCTACGTGGCCCGCGACACGAGCAGCCGGATCTGCCTGGTGGCGGTGACGATCGACGACCACTTCGCTGCCACGTGCGGAAAGGATGCGACGGGGCTTCCTGCGTCGCTCCGGCTGCGCTTCACGGCGGCCGCGCCCGGTGGCGCCGACCCGTCGCAGCTGATCGCCGGTCTGCCGGCGCCCCGCTGAAAGCAGAACACGGCCCGCACACCTGGGCTCCGGGCGGCGGCGAGAGGGCGGGGACGGGAGCCCGCGGGGGAGCGACGGTGGGCGATGCCAGACTCGAACTGACGACCTCTTCGGTGTGAACGAAGCGCGCTACCAACTGCGCCAATCGCCCGTGCGCGGACCATGATGCCACAGCCGTTCCCGCGTCGAGATCATCGGGCGGGGGACCACGCCGCGCCGCCACGCTCGTTCGACACCCCCCGTGGGATCGGCTACAGTTCTGGATGCCCCGAGAGGGGCGACGCGGATGTGGCGCAGTGGTAGCGCATCACCTTGCCAAGGTGAGGGTCGCGAGTTCGAATCTCGTCATCCGCTCGGTGGGACCAGCTGGACCGCTCCTGGCCACAAGGTTCTCCTCCGTGGTGGGGTGGCCGAGAGGCGAGGCAACGGCCTGCAAAGCCGTGTACGCGGGTTCGAATCCCGTCCCCACCTCCATCCGGAAACCCGGCGCGAGCCGGTACGGATCCGGGCGATTGGCGCAGCGGTAGCGCGCTTCCCTGACACGGAAGAGGTCACTGGTTCGATCCCAGTATCGCCCACAACGAGAACCCCTGGTAGAGCCGGGGGTTTTGTTGTGTCGGCCGGTGCCGTGCAATATGCGGGCGATAGGGGATCCCCAACGAGGAGGAGACCTATGGCCGACGAGGTCACCAACGATCTGTCCCGCTGCCCGGTGGATGGCACTCCCCTCGGCTCATCCGGAATGGAGGTGGCCCTGCGAGGCGCGCAGGTCTAGGTTCTGCCCCATTCGGTGTGACCCGAAGCGCTGCACCCTCAGGAGCGCCACCATGAACAAGAAGACCCTCGCCACCCTCTCGCTGCTCGCCACCCTCGGCCTGACCGCCACCGCGGCACTCCCCGCCCAAGCCTCCAACCCGACGCTGCACTTCAGCTCCGCGATCCCGAACTCGCCAGGCCCGGACACCGGCACGAACTACAGCCTCAACCAGGAGGGCGTGCGGCTGACGAACTCGAGCAGCAGCAGCTCCTACAACCTCAAGGGCTGGACGATCCGGGACAGGGCGAACCACGTTTACGCGTTCGGGGCTTTCACGCTGAAGCCCGGAGCGACCGTCACCCTGCACACCGGCACGGGGACGAACACGAGCGGCAACGTGTACTGGGATCGCAAGTGGTACGTCTGGAACAACAACGGCGACACCGCCTACCTCAAGAACACCAGCGGCACCCAGAAGGACTCGTGCAGCTGGGGCAGCGTCAGCAACGGATACAAGGTCGTCTGCTGAGGTCGCCGCGGCCGCACCACCTCGAGTGCCGGTCCTGCGGTGACGTGTTCCTCTGACGGCGTGCGAGCACTCGAGTTACTCGTTGCAGCCGGTCCTGCTAGGTAGGTTCGGCCCCATGAACGTGCTCTGGGCCCTTCCGGCTCTCAACCCTTATCCCCAGTCCAGTGGGGCTGGTGGAGGGACGGATGTTGTTCCGGTCCTCGCTCTGTGCGTCTCAGGTGTCGCGTTCCTTTTCTCACTGGCTCTGTGGCTGGAGCGCCGGCGGCAGGACAAGCGCGACATGTTTTTGAGGATCCACGACGCGCTCGTGGAACCCGATCTGCAGAGGGGACGCCGGCTGCTGTTCGCCAGGACCTGGACGGTCGCCGATGTTGACGACTGCTTTCGCACCAGGCCGGAGGAGTGGGACCTGATCAACGGTGCGATGGCCATGTTCGACGTGTTCGCCCTCTACGCCGAGATGGGATACGTGAAGGAGGATCTCGTCATCCGAGAGTGGGGTCACATCATCTACAGGGTCGCTACACGGGGGCAGCCCGTCATCGACTTCCGTGCGAAGAAGGACAATCTTCGCCCTTGGCCGCATCTACGGCGGATCGCGCCCAAGGCGATGGCGTGGGCGGACGAGCACCCGCAGCCTTGAGCCTGTCGCAGCGGTAGCAGGGTGCCACTCGGATCCCGGATCGAGGCGGCCGATCTGGCCGTCTTCGGTCAGGAACTCCCGGGCTTCCACTTCACGAGCTGGCGCGCCGTGATCTCACTCGCGGCGCAGTCGGGGTCGCGGGCCCCACTTCACCCGGCGCGGGTGGTGCCCGCGCGCCGCCCTCGTGGTGGGCTGCGAGCGTCCAACGTCGGAAGGGGTACCGCCGTGACCACCCTCACCGAACCGAAGGCCGGCGCGGCGCCCACCGCCTTCGAACGTCCCGCGACCGTGGCGGGGCCATCCGCCTTCCCGCCGATCGCCGACTACGCGTTCCTGTCGGACTGCCACACGGGAGCGCTCGTCGCGCCGGACGGATCGGTCGACTGGCTCTGCGTCCCGTCCTTCGACTCGCCCGCCGTGTTCGGCAGCCTGCTCGACAAGGAGGCCGGCACGTTCCGGCTCGGCCCCTTCGGGATCAGCGCGCCGAGCGACCGGCACTACGAGCCCGGCACGAACGTGATGACGACCACCTGGCGCACGCCGAGGGGGTGGGCGATCGTGAAGGACGCCCTCGTGATCGGCCCCTCGCACGGGGTGGACGCGGTCACGCCGCACACGCGGCCGCCGTCGGACGACGACACCGAGCACGTGCTGGTGCGGACGGTCACGGGCATGGAGGGCGAGGTCGAGATCGAGCTGGTCTGCGAGCCGGCGTTCGAGTACGGCGCCGTCACTCCGGGGTGGACCATCAGCGACGACGACGGGCTCGTCGCCGACGCGGTGAGCCCGCGCCTCACGCTGCGGCTGCGGACGGACTTCCCCATGGGCATCGAGGGGAACCGGGTGCGAGCCAGGCGGGTGCTCCACGCCGGGGAGACGATGTTCTGCTCGCTGTCCTGGGCGGCGGATCTCGCGGGTCCCGCGCATCACGAGGACGCGGTCGCCGCGATCGAGCGGACGACCCGCTTCTGGCGCGACTGGCTGGGGCGCGCCCGCATCCCCGACCACCGCTGGAGCGCCGCGATCCAGCGGTCCGCGCTGACGATCAAGGCGCTCACCTACCTGCCGACCGGAGCGACCGTCGCCGCGCTGACCACGTCGCTGCCGGAGACGCCGCAGGGGGAGCGGAACTGGGACTACCGCTACAGCTGGGTCCGCGACTCCACGTTCACCCTGCGCGCGCTGCACTGGCTCAACCTCGACTGGGAGGCCAACGACTACGTGCAGTTCGTCGCCGATCTGGAGCCGAACCCGGACGGCGGCCTGCAGATCATGTACGGGATCGACGGCCGGCGCGATCTGACGGAGTCCACCCTCGATCACCTGAGCGGGTACGACAACGCGCGACCGGTCCGGGTCGGGAACGGTGCATACGACCAGCACCAGAACGACGTCTACGGCGCCGTGCTCGACTCGCTGCTGCTGCAGAGCCGGCGCAGCCAGCGGCTGCCGAGCCGGCTGTGGCCGATCGTCCGCGACCAGGCGGACTGCGCCCTCAAGGTGTGGCGCGAGCCAGATCAGGGCATCTGGGAGGCGCGGGGGGACCCCAAGCACTACGTCTCCTCGAAGCTGATGTGCTGGGTGGCGCTCGACCGGGCGTCGGCAGCTCGCCGGCATCGCCGGCGACCCGAAGCTCCGCGACGAGTGGGGCGCCGCGGCCGACGGAGATCCGGGCCGACATCCTCGAGCACGGCATCGACGAGCGCGGGGTGCTGAAGCAGCACTACGACGCCCCGACGGGCACGCTGGACGCGTCGAACCTGCTCGCCCCCATCCTCGGGTTCCTGCCCGGCAGCGACGAACGCATGCACAGCTCGGTCCTGGCGATCGCGGACGACCTCACCGAGGACGGGTTCGTGCTCCGCTACCGGGTCGACGAGACGGACGACGGGCTGTCGGGCAAGGAGGGCAGCTTCCTCATCTGCTCGTTCTGGCTCGTGTCGGCCCTCGTGATCGTGGGGGAGGAGGACCGCGCCCGCAGCCTGTTCGAGCGGCTGCTGCGGATCGCCTCGCCGCTCGGGCTCTACGCCGAGGAGTTCGAGGTCGGCAGCGGGTTCCACCTGGGCAACTTCCCGCAGGCGTTCTCCCACCTCGCCCTCGTGGAGGCGGCGGGCCGGATCATCCTCGCCGAGCGGGAGCGCGAGCTGGGAGGGTAGCCGACGCGCTCGGCCGAGGTGGGCGGGGAGGCCCCCTCGCCGAGCGGGAGCGCGAGCTGCGCGGATAGTCCCCGAGCCCCGCGGAGTCGGTCAGCGGCACCGCTCATCGGGGCGTCGACATCAGGACGGGGACATCCGCCGGTCCGCAGCGAGATGTCCCCTGTACAGGGCGCTTATGCCCTGCTTATGCTCCCGATACCCAATACCCATGCACGACGTCGTGGTGACGGCACCGTGCTCGCTACCCCACGGAGCTCCCATGCGTCGAGGTCGATCAGTCGTGCCCGCATCTCCACCGACGAGTCGACGGGGGAGGCGATCCGGCCGGCTGGTGCTGCTCGGCGCTCTCACCGCGTGCGCGCTCTCCGTCGCCGGCGTGTCCGGCGCGAGCGCTGCCACGCACCCGGTCAAGCCGTCCGCGAAGTCGTTCCTCGTGAAGGGGAGCGCCGGATCCACCAGCAGCGGGGTGAAGGCCTTCGCCGAGGGCGAGGGCGGCGGAGGCGTCGACGCCGGCGAGGCCGAGTCGGTGCAGCTGCGCGGCGAGTTCCAGCAGTCGATCACCGCGGCTCCCGCCGTCCAGGCGCCTGCCGCCGGACTCGTCGCGGCCCAGCAGGCCGCGTCCTCGCTGCCCAGCGCCGGCGGCCACTGGTACGAGGTGACCGCGAAGCCCTTCGTGAACGACCCGATCCCGCGCGGCGCGAACTACGGCGCCGGCTGGGGCGACGTCACCGGACGACTCACCTCCCTGACGCACTCCGGCTCCGTCGTGTTCGCGGGCTCCGCGAGCGGCGGCGTCTGGCGCTCCTACGACGACGGCGCCCACTGGCACGCCGGTCAACGACGGCCTGCCGCGGCTCTCGGTCGGCGCGATCGCGACCGACCCGCGCGACGGCTCGGTCTGGGTCGCCACCGGTGAGGGCAACAACTCCTCGGAGAGCCAGTACGGCGTCGGCGTCTACCGCCTCGCCCGCGGCTCGTCCACCTGGAAGCAGGTCGGCGGCTCCGAGCTCTACGGCGCCGGCTCCTACCGCATCGTCTGGATCGGCGGCTTCGTCTACGTCGCGACGACCAAGGGCCTCTACCGCCGCCCGCCGGCTCGACCTCGTCGCGGCGTGGCAGGCGGTCCTGCAGCCCGCGGGCCCGAAGACCTACCCGCCGTCGTCGGCCGTCACCGACGTCATCCCGGTTCCCGGGGACGAACGGCCACCAGATCCTCGCCGTCGTCGGCTGGGCCGGCTACACGAACCCGCCCGCCGACGAGGCCAACGGCTTCTACGTGGGCACCGGCTCCGCCGGCAGCTTCCACCGGATCACTCCGACGGGCGACATCGACCCCACCACGATCGGTCGCACCAGCTTCAGCAGCTCGGGACAGCCGGCTCTACGCCGTGGTGGAGAGCACCGCGACCGGCGATCTCCGCGGCCAGGGCGTCTACGTCAGCCCCTCGGGCGACCCGCGCGGCCCGTGGAAGCGGATCGCCGACGTCGACAAGCTCGCGGCGTCCGGCTCCGCGCTCGGGGACTCGACGAGCAGCTACTACCCCGGTGTGCAGGCGGACTACAACCAGTACGTCCTGGCCGACCCGAAGAACCCGAAGCACCTGTACCTGGGTCTCGAGGAGGTCTTCGAGTCGACGGACGGCGGCGTCGACCTGGAACACGGTCGGTCCGTACTGGAACTTCGACATCTCCTGCGACGCCGACGGCACGACGCCGTACGACTGCCCGCCGACGACGCATCCGGACCAGCACGCCGCGATGATCTTCGACGGCAAGTTCTGGGCCGGCAGCGACGGCGGCGCCTGGAAGCGGCCGCTGAACGTGCACGTGCGCGGCAGCTGGACCAACCTGAACGCGACGCTGCACACCACGCAGAACTACTCGATCGCGGTCGGCAAGGTCGCAGGCGGCCTCGCCTACTGGGGTGGCCTGCAGGACAACGGCGAGTCGTACACGACCACCACCTGCCAGGACGTCGAGCAGGCGTTCACCGGTGACGGCGGCGACACGATCGTCGATCCGGCGGACGGCAACAAGGCCGTCGAGGAGTACACCAACCTCGACATGTACGTGACGACGGACGGTGCGACGAACGACGCTCCGCGAGATCTCGCCGTCCTGCCTCACCGCGACGAACCCGCCCGCCGTGTGCGACCCGAACCCCCGGTTCATCGCCCCGATCGAGCAGGACGTCAAGGACCCGACCCACTGGGTCGCGGGCGGTCAGTACGTCTGGGACGACACGGCCGGCTGGAGCACCGTCTGCGACGGCGCCTCCGGCTGCGACTGGAAGAAGGTCTACGACACGGGTGCCGGCCACCAGGTCACGGCGCTCGCCGACAGCGGGACGACGACCTACGCCGCCTGGTGCGGCGGCTGCAACCCGGAGGGCTTCCAGCGCGGCCTCGCCACCAACTACGGCGGCACGTGGCACGAGCTCTCCCTGCCGGGTGTGCCGAACCGCTACATCACCTCCGTGGCGGTCGACCCGAAGGATGCGGCGCACGTCGTCATCAGCGTCGGCTCCTACAGCCGCCGCTGGATCCCGAACGCCGGCTACGGCCACGTGTTCGAGTCGCGCGACGGCGGCCGCACCTGGAAGGACGACAGCGGCGAACCTGCCGGACGCGCCGGTCTACAAGGTGGTGCTCGCCGGGAAGAAGCTCGTGGTCGGCACCGAGGTCGGCGCGTTCGTCGGCAAGCGCGGGTCCCACGGTGACCGCTGGGCTCGCCTCGGCTCCGGCCTGCCGAACGTGACCGTGTGGGACCTGACCGTGACGCCGACCGGCGCCGTGGTCGCCGGCACCCACGGCCGCGGGGACTGGCAGGTGCAGCTGCACTAGCAGGAACGCCGACGAGGCGGGCGGACGACGGCGACGTCGACCGCCCGCCTCGCGGTCGTTCGGGGCGGCGGGTCCGCGGCGGCGCTCAGCGCTGCAGCGTGAAGTACAGCAGCGCGGCCAGCCCCACGAACATCACGGCGATCCAGATCGTCCGCAGCCGGGCGTTCTGCGGCCGCCGCTCCTCGCGTGCCCGTGCGCGCTCGCGCTGCAGGAACGAGATCGCGACGAGCGCGACCGCCGCGGAGGCGATGTAGCCGACCGTCGTGAGGACCATGCGCCGATCCTGCCCGACGGCCCGTCGATACGCTCGCGGGATGGGGGACGACGGGCCGAAGGATCCGCCGCTCGGCGAGGCGGGCGCGGTCCGGGTGCTGCGGGCGACGATGCCGGAGCTGCGCTGGACGTCGCTCCGGTACGTCGATGCCGGCTGGGACCACGAGGTGCTGCTGCTCGACGACCGGCTTCACCGTCCGCTTCCCGAACGAGGAGCACTACCGGCGGATGCTCGACGCCGAGCGGGCGGTGATCGACCGCGCTGGCCGGCCGCACCCGGGTCGCGCTGCCGCGGGTGCTGGCGATCGCGCCCGACCGCCGGTTCGCCGTGCACGAGTTCGTCCCGGGCGAGCCGCTCACGCCGGAGCGTCTCGCGCGCGCTGCCCGGCCGGGACCGCGACGAGGTCGCCGACGCGCTCGCCAGCGTGCTGACCGCGCTGCACGCTCTCGACCCCGCCGTGCTGCCGGAGGGGACACCCTCGTGGACGGTGCCGGAGGAGCACGTGGACGGTGCGCCGGCTCGCGGAGTCGGGCCTGCCGGCGCTGCTGGAGCCCGGCGAGCTGCGCCTGGTGGAGGCGGTGCTCGACGACGTCCCCGCGCTGCTCGCCGAGTCACCGGCGCCCGTGCTGGTGCACGGCGACGTGTACGAGGACCACCTGCTGCTCGACTCCGCGACCGGGGCGCCTCGGCCTGATCGACTTCAGCGACCTGGCGGTCGGCGACCCCGCCATCGACGTCGCCGAGCTGCTCGACTACGGCCGGCCCTTCCTCGAGGACGTCGTGCGCCGCTCCGGCGGCGACGCGGCGCTCGTCGACCGGGCGATCCGCTACGCCCGCTGGCTCGCGGTGTACCTGATGACCGACCACCTCGTGTCTCGGCGAAGACCTCCTTCGAGGTCGCGCGCATCCCCTTCGACCGCCGCCTCGCGGGAGGACGGCTGACACGGAGCCGGGCGGGAGAGAATCGCCCCGGCCGCGGGGAAGGACGGATGGGACAGGAGTCGATCGCCCAGTTGTACGACGACGACGCGCAGCGCCGCCCGCCGGAGAAGGCCGCCATCGACGCCGAGGCGGACGAGGGCCTGCTGCTCGCCGAGTACGCCAGTCCGGATGCGGTTGAAGAACCGCATCATCGTGGACACGATGGCGGGTTCCGGCGCCGCCGGACGCCGACGCGTGGCTCGACGAGGTCCGCCTGGCCCTCGGCCGGCTGCGGATCGAGGCGGAGGCGTCCGCGCGGCGGATGGTCGGCGAGCGCGACGCGGCCTCGCGGAGCCGGGGCCTCGCCCGGCACGAGCACGACTACCGGCACCGGGACGCGGGGAACCTCGAGCACCGGCGCCGCGTGTACACGGCGCTCGCCGGGCGGCTCGTGCGGTGGGAGAACGACGACGCCCGGGTGGCGGCGCTGCTCGACCTCGGCGCGCGACGACGCGTTCGAGGAGATGCGCTCGGCGATCACCGCGATGCTGTCCCGCGTCGAAGGCGGCGCCCGAGGAGGACCGCGAGGTGCTCGAGGAGCGGCTGCGCCTCGTCGCGGCGGTCGACCTGCCGGCGCTCGCGGCGGAGCGCCGGCGGGACGCGTTCGGGAACGGCGGACGCCGCTCCGGAGGAGCGGGACCCGGCGCGCGGCCCGATGCCCCGTCCGAGCGCCCCCAGGCGGCTCCCCAGGCAGCAGGCCGGTCGGAGCGACGCCGGCGTCGGTTGCGCGACCGGTTCCGGCGGCGCTGAGCGGCCACCGGCGGCAGGGTGCCGCGGGGCGCGCCGATACAGTTGACGGACCTCCCGACCCGTCGAAAGGGACCCCGTTGAGCGACTCCGCACCCTCCGCCGCACCGGTCGAACAGGGACCGGCGGCGACGACGGGCCGCACGCTCTTCGGCGAGGACCGCGAGATCATCGCCGTCCGCGTCGACGGCGCCCTCTGGGACCTCGACCGGCCGCTGCCCGCCGACGCCGTGGTCGAGCCCGTGCCGATCGGCTCGCCCGACGGGCTCTCGATCCTCAGGCACTCCACCGCGCACGTGCTCGCGCAGGCCGTGCAGACGGTGAACCCGGAGGCGAGGCTCGGCATCGGGCCGCCCATCACCGACGGCTTCTACTACGACTTCGGGGTCGAGGAGCCGTTCACGCCCGAGGACCTCAAGCGCCTCTCCAAGGAGATGGAGCGCATCCAGCGCGCCGGCCAGCGGTTCGTCCGCCGGCCCGTGACCGAGGACGAGGCCCGCGAGCTGTTCGCGGACGAGCCGTACAAGCTCGAGCTGATCGGCCTGAAGGGCGGCGCGACCGGCGGCGACGAGTCGGTCGAGGTCGGAGCCGGCGAGCTCACCGTGTACGCGAACGTGGACCGCGCGACCGGCGAGACGATCTGGCAGGACCTCTGCCGCGGCCCGCACCTGCCGAACACCGGCCTCATCCGCAACGGCTGGGCGCTCAGCCGCGTCGCCGCCGCGTACTGGCGGGGCTCGGAGAAGAACGCGCAGCTGCAGCGCATCTACGGCACCGCGTGGCCCAGCAAGGACGAGCTGCGCGACCACCAGCGCCGTCTCGAGGAGGCCGCGAAGCGCGACCACCGCAGGCTCGGCGCCGAGCTCGACCTGTTCAGCTTCCCCGACGAGATCGGCTCCGGCCTCGCCGTCTTCCATCCGAAGGGCGGCATCGTCCGCCAGGAGATGGAGCAGCACGCGCGGCGCCGGCACGTCGAGGCGGGCTACACCTACGTCTACACGCCGCACATCGCGAAGGAGGACCTGTTCCTCCAGTCGAACCACCTCGTCACCTACCGCGAGGGCATGTTCCCGCCCATCCGGATGGACGAGGAGACCGACGCCGCGGGCGAGGTCGTCAAGCAGGGCACCGACTACTACCTGAAGCCGATGAACTGCCCGATGCACATCCTCATCTACAAGGCGCGGGGCCACAGCTACCGCGACCTGCCGATGCGGCTCGCGGAGAACGGCACCGTCTACCGCAACGAGCTCTCCGGCGCGCTGCACGGTCTCACCCGGGTGCGCGGCTTCACCCAGGACGACTCGCACCTCTTCGTCACCACCGAGCAGCTCGAGGAGGAGGCGACGAAGGTGCTCCAGTTCGTCATCTCGATGCTGCGCGACTTCGGCCTCGACGACTTCGAGCTCGAGCTCTCGCTGCGTGACGACGAGAAGTCGAAGTGGATCGGGTCCGACGAGTTCTGGGAGTACTCGACGACCGCGCTGCGCAACGTCGCGGCCGAGAGCGGGCTGAAGCTCACCGAGATGCCCGGTGAGGCAGCCTTCTACGGACCGAAGATCGACCTGAAGACCCGGGATGCGATCGGCCGCGTCTGGCAGCTGTCGACCGTGCAGGTCGACGTGAACCTCCCCGAGCGCTTCGACCTCGAGTACACCGACCGCGACGGCCAGCGGAAGCGTCCGGTGATGATCCACCGGGCCCTGTTCGGCTCGATCGAGCGGTTCTTCGCGATCCTCCTCGAGCACTTCGCCGGCGCGTTCCCCGTCTGGCTGTCGCCGGTCCAGGCCGTCGGCATCCCGGTCGCCGACGAGTACGCCGAGTACCTCGGCGGCGTCATCGACCGCCTCCGGTCGGCCGGTGTGCGCGCGGACCTCGACCTCTCCGACGACCGGATGCAGAAGAAGATCCGGAACCACACCGTCCAGCACGTGCCGTTCCTGCTCATCGCGGGGGAGAACGACCGGGCTGCAGGCGCGGTGAGCTTCCGCTTCCGCGACGGCACCACCCGCAACGGCGTGCCGATCGACGAGGCGATCGGCCTCATCACCGGCGCCATCGCGTCCCGCACCCAGGTGTCGACCGAGGCCGATCTCGAGCCCGCCGGCGGGGCAGGCGCTGCGGCGGCGGGAGCCGTGTGACCGACGCGGGCCCGTACAGCGCCCATGAGTTCGACGGCGTGCCACGGATCCAGGGCGCCGTCGGCGTGCCCGACGCCTACCAGCGGCTCTGGGTGCCGCACCGCATGGCGTACATCCAGACGAACCACACCGGCGACGAGCCCGAGGACGAGGGCTGCCCGTTCTGCCGGGCGCCGAGCCTGCCCGACGACGAGGCGCTGATCGTCGCGCGCGGCGAGCACGCCTTCGTGCTGCTGAACCTGTTCCCGTACAACTCCGGGCACCTGCTCGTCTGCCCGTACCGGCACGTGCCGCTCTACGACCAGGCGACGGACGACGAGGTGCGCGAGATCGCCGCGCTCACGCAGACCGCCATGCGCGTGCTCCGCGCCGACTCGCGCTGCGACGGCTTCAACATCGGCCTGAACCAGGGCCGGATCGCGGGGGCCGGCGTGGCGGACCACCTCCACCAGCACGTCGTGCCGCGGTGGGCCTCCGACGCGAACTTCTTCCCGATCATCGCCGAGACGAAGGCCCTGCCGGTGCTGCTCGGCGACACCCGCGCCTCCCTCGCCGCCGCCTGGCCCCGCTGAGCCCACCGCGCGCCTCGTCCTCACGCGTCGCGCATCCGGGGCGCCGGGGGCCGCTCGGACGGCCGCTCGAGGGCATGGCGGGGCGTGACGGGGGCGCGGGGCGGGGGCGCCGCGGCGCGTAGACTCGAGGATCGCCGTCGGCGGATCCGCCGCGGCCCACCAGCACCGATTCAGGGATCTCAGATGACGGACAGCACCACCAGCACGGTCGGCACCAGCCGGGTCAAGCGCGGACTCGCGGAGATGCTGAAGGGCGGCGTGATCATGGACGTCGTCACGGCCGACCAGGCGAAGATCGCCGAGGACGCCGGTGCCGTCGCGGTGATGGCGCTCGAGCGCGTGCCGGCCGACATCCGCTCCCAGGGCGGCGTCGCACGGATGAGCGATCCCGACCTCATCGCCGGCATCGTCGAGGCCGTCTCGATCCCCGTGATGGCGAAGGCCCGCATCGGCCACTTCGTCGAGGCGCAGGTGCTGCAAGCCCTCGGCGTCGACTACATCGACGAGTCCGAGGTGCTGTCGCCCGCCGACTACACGAACCACATCGACAAGTGGCAGTTCACCGTGCCCTTCGTCTGCGGCGCGACGAACCTCGGCGAGGCCCTCCGCCGCCTCACCGAGGGCGCGGCGATGATCCGCTCCAAGGGTGAGGCCGGCACCGGCGACGTCTCCGAGGCCACCCGCCACATGCGCCAGATCTCCGGCGAGATCGCTGCGCTCGCCTCGAAGAAGCCCGACGAGCTCTACGTCGCGGCCAAGGAGCTGCAGGCCCCGTACGAGCTCGTCGCCGAGGTCGCCGCTGCCGGCAAGCTGCCCGTCGTGCTGTTCACCGCGGGCGGCGTCGCCACCCCGGCGGACGCGGCGATGATGATGCAGCTCGGCGCGGACGGCGTCTTCGTCGGCTCCGGCATCTTCAAGTCCGGCGACCCTGCCAAGCGCGCCGCCGCGATCGTGAAGGCCACCACCTTCTTCGACGACCCCGCCGTCATCGCGGAGGCCTCGCGCGGCCTCGGCGAGGCGATGGTCGGCATCAACGTCGCCGACGTGCCCGCCCCGCACCGGCTCGCCGAGCGCGGGTGGTGACAGCCGGCATTCCCACCGTCGGTGTCCTCGCGCTGCAGGGCGACTTCCGCGAGCACCTCGCGGTGCTCGCCGAGCTCGGCGCGAAAGGCGTCACGGTGCGGCGCGCGAGCGAGCTCGAGCAGGTCGACGGCCTGATCATCCCCGGCGGCGAGTCCACCGTGATGGACAAGCTGTCGCGCGCCTTCGGGCTCGCAGAGCCGCTGAAGGCGCGGATCGCTGACGGACTGCCGGTCTACGGGACCTGCGCCGGCCTCATCTTCCTGGCGGATCGCGTGCTCGATGCGATCGACGGGCAGCAGACGCTCGGCGGACTCGACGTCGCGGTGCGCCGCAACGCCTTCGGCAACCAGCTCGACTCGTTCGAGACGGACCTCGAGGTCGACGGCTTCGAGGGGCCGCCGGTGCACGCCGCCTTCATCCGCGCGCCCGTCGTGGAGACGGTGGGGGAGCGCGCCACCGCGCTCGCCACGCTCGAGGACGGCCGGGTCGTCGCGGTCAGGCAGGGCAACCTGCTCGGCACCTCGTTCCACCCCGAGATCACCGGGGAGCTCCGCTTCCACCGCGCGTTCCTCGACACGGTCGCCGCCGCCTGAGCGAGCCGGGCCTCGCCCCGCCCCGCCCCTGAGCACTTCAGCAGGACCATTTCGGTTCAGCAGGACGAAACCGCCGATTTCGTCCTGCTCAAGCGATCTCGTCCTGCTGAAGTGCTGACCCGACGGTGATGTCCGGGCCGCGCCGGGCACAGCCTCCGTCCGGAGCGCGGCGGAAGGATCGCCGGATGCGTATCTACTCGGACCTCCCGCGCGCGCGGGCCCTGCAGATCGCCGGGGACGTGGTCGCGCTCGTCGTGCTCGTCGGCGGGATCGTGCTCGCCATCGCGCTGCACGGCGCCATCGCGGCGCTCGAGGACGTCGGCAACCGGGTCGCCGCCTCCGGCAGCGGGTTCGCCGCGACGCTCGGGGACATCGGCAGGCGGCTCGGTGGCGTGCCGCTCATCGGCAGCGGGATCCGCGCCCCGTTCGACGGCGCCGCGGGCGCCGGGTCCGCCCTCGCTTCGGCCGGAGCCGGCTGGCGCGACGGCGTCGAGCGGATCGCTGCGATCGCGGGCTGGACCGTCGCGCTGCTCGTCCTGCTCGTGGTGCTCGGCGGCTGGGTGCGGCCGCGCCTCGCCGGGGCCCTGCGCAGGGGCGCGTTGGCGCAGCTCGCGGCGGATCCGGGCGCCCTCGACCTCCTCGCGCTGCGAGCGCTCGTCGGGCGCCCGCCTCGTGCGCTCAGGGCCGTCGCCCCCGATGCGGCGGCCGCGTGGCGGCGCGGTGACGAGGCGATGATCCATCGCCTCGCGTCGATCGAGCTCAGAGCATCCGGCCTGCGGATGCCGACCGGCTGAGCACCCGGCCCGTCGGCAGCCCGGCGCCGGTCGATCCTCCGCGTCTTCTCGGAGCGCCTTCGCAAGGCTGGGTCCGTGAGCGCCGCCACCCCTGTGACCAACGGGTGCTCGACCAGCGTCGTCGAGAGCCGGCCCTGGAGATGAGCGCGGCGCGGTGGCGTCTCGGCCGGCCGAAGGCGTGGCAGGCGGCGGCCTTGGTGGCGTGCTCCGCGCTCACCGCCGTGGCGTTCGTGGTGCTCGCGCCCGGCTGGTTCATCTCGTGGCCGTTCATCGTGAAGGGGGCGCGGTCCCTCGTCTCCGCGCACTGGCTCGATCTCTACGGGCGCCACCCCGACCTGCAGATGGGGCCGCTGACCTTCGCGCTGTTCGCCCCGATCGTGCTGCTGCTGCCGCTCGTCGCGCGCCACGTCGTCGCGAGCGTGGTGATGCTGCTGTGCGGGCTGGTCGCCGTGCACGAGCTCGGCCGGCTCGTGTCGCCGGACGACGTCGGCCGTCGTCGTCGCTGGTTCATCGGAGGGCTCGTCGTCCTCGCGGCGCTGGAGCGAGCTCGCGGTCCGGTACGCCCACGCCGACGACGTGCTCGCGCTGCTCTGGACCGTGCTCGGCATCGGCTTGCTCCGGCGTTCCCATCCGCTCCTCGCGGGCATCGCGATCGGGCTCGCCGTCGATTCGAAGCCGTGGGCGCTCCCGTTCGTGGCGCTCCTCGTCCTCGCGGAGCCTCGGAAGCGGCTGCCCGCGATCGCCGTCGCAGGCGCGGTGATCCTCGTCGCGTGGGCGCCGTTCGTCGTCGGATCCGGCGGCATGCAGGCGGCGCTGCACTTCCGGATCCCCATCGAGCACGCCTCGACCCTGCGGCTCCTCGGCATCCGGCACGGCACGCCGCCGTGGTGCCGCCCCGCCCAGCTGATCGGCGGCGCGGCGCTGCTCCTGCTCGCGATCCGGCGGTCGCGCTGGCAGGCCGCGATCCTCGTCGTCGTCGCTGCGCGGATGCTGCTCGATCCGGCGGTGAAGCCGTACTACGACGCGGGGCTGCTGCTCGGCGCCCTGCTGTTCGACCTCGGGGCGGTGGTGCCGATCGCGACGATCGTCGCACTCCTCGGGGTCGCGCTGCCCTCGCTGCTGCTCACCGCGGACCCGACGGCCCGGGGTGTGCTGCGAACCGCCGCCCTGGTGGTCCTCCTGGTCGCCGGGGGAGCTGATGCCCCAGGCGCGTCTCGCCGTGCCCTGGGGGTCGGCACCGACCGTCCCACCCGGCGGTCTCCCGTCTCCGGACGCGGGCAGCGAGGAGCCGGTACGATCGACCCGGTCTTCCGGCAGTCGATCATGATGGAGGTTTCATGTCCGGACACTCCAAGTGGGCGACCACCAAGCATCAGAAGGCGGTCAAGGACCAGCGGCGGGCCAAGTCGTTCGCGAAGCTCATCAAGAACATCGAGGTAGCCGCGAAGATCGGCGGCGCAGACCTCTCCGGCAATCCGACGCTCGTCGACGCCGTGCAGAAGGCGAAGAAGACCTCGGTCCCCAACGAGAACATCGACCGCGCCATCAAGCGCGGCGCAGGGCTCACCGGCGAGACGATCGACTACCAGACGATCATGTACGAGGGGTACGGCCCGAACGGCGTCGCGCTGCTCGTCGAGTGCCTCACCGACAACCGCAACCGGGCCGCCGCCGAGGTGCGGACCGCGATGAGCCGGAACGGCGGCACGATGGCCGATCCCGGATCCGTCGCCTACAACTTCAGCCGCAAGGGCGTCATCCGCGTCGCGAAGACGGACGGCCTCAGCGAGGACGACGTGCTGACAGCCGTGCTCGACGCCGGGGTGGAGGACGTGGCGGACCACGGCGAGGAGTTCGAGGTCGTCACGGACCCGAGCGACCTGGTCGCGGCGCGGACGGCGCTGCAGAGCGCCGGCGTCGACTACGAGTCCGCGGACGCCGAGTTCGTGCCGGGCGTCAGCGTCGAGATCGACGACGTGGAGCTCGCGAAGAAGGTGCTCCGGCTCGTCGACGCGCTCGAGGACCTCGACGACGTGCAGAACGTGTTCGCCAACTTCGACCTGTCCGACGGGGTCGCCACCGCTCTCGACGAGGAGTAGCCCGTGCGGGTGCTCGGCGTCGATCCGGGCCTGACGCGGTGCGGGGTGGGCGTCGTCGACGTCGCCCCCGACCGCACCGCGCGCCTCGTGCACGTCGACGGTGATCCGCACGCCGCCCGAGCAGGCGCTCGAGCTGCGGCTGCTCGCCCTCGGCCGCGGTATCGCGGCGCTGCTCGACGAGCACCGGCCGGACGCGTTCGCGCTCGAGCGCGTCTTCGCGCAGCACAACGTGCGCACCGTGATGGGGATCGCGCAGATCAGCGGCATCGCCCTGCACCTCGCGGCGGAGCGCGGGCTCCGGGTGGGACTCCACACGCCGAGCGAGGTGAAGGCCGCGATCACCGGCTACGGCGCCGCCGACAAGCGGCAGGTCACGGCGATGGTGACCCGGGTGCTCGGCCTCGACGAGGCCCCGAAGCCCGCGGACGCCGCGGACGCCCTGGCGATCGCGATCTGCCACGCGTGGCGGTCGGGGCCGGTGGCGCCGACCGTGGGCGCGCTGACGCCGGCGCAGCAGGCCTGGCGCGACGCCGAGGCGCGCTCCGCGCGCCGCTGACGCGGCCCCGCACGCCGTTCGGGACGGCTGTACGGGTTCGCCGCCGTACAGGCGTCCCGAACGCGTGCAGGAGCACGTCCGCAGCGACGGATACTGGTCGGTCGGGGAGAGGGGACCGTCGTATGCCGTCGTATCGAGTCGTCCTGACGTTGGGACGCGTGCATCCGGGTGCGGATGCGCAGGCCGTGCTGCCGAAGGCGGCCGACGCCGTCGGGGCGATCGCGGTCGTCGAGGCGCGGAGCGTGGGCGTCGCCAAGGGGCGCGGTCAGGCCACCGTGCGGTTCGAGGCCGCCGACGACGCTGCAGCCCGCCCGGTCGCCGTGGCGGCCGCGACCGCCGCCGGCACGCAGGCCGAGATCCTCGAGGTGCAGCTGCGGCGCCAGGCCGGCACCCGCTGGACGCCGGTCCGCTGACAGCTCGGGCACTTCGGCAGGCCGGCAGTGCTTCGGCAGGCCCCTGGTGCACCAGGAGCCTGCTCAAGCGCTCGTGGCCTGCTCGACTGCTCGCGCTCGAACGCGTCTTCGACTCGCCGGGAGCGTCCGATCGGGCGATGTCGCCGCCGGCGCCTACGGTGGTCGCCGTGATCGCATCGCTCCGGGGGACCGTGCTGGAGGCCATGGGCTCGCTGCTCGTCGTCGAGGTGGCGGGCGTCGGCTACGCGGTCACCGTCACGCCGGAGCACGCGCTGTCCGTGCGCCACGGCGAGGTCGTGCTGCTGCACACGGCGCATGGTCGTGCGCGAGGACGACATCTCGCTGTTCGGCTTCCAGACCCGCGAGCAGCTCGCCGTCTTCGACCTGCTCCGCGGCGTCACCGGGCGTCGGCCCGAAGTCGGCGCATGGGCGTGCTCGCGGTCATGCCGCCCGCCGCCATCGCCACCGCGGTCACCACGGAGGACGACGCGGCCTTCCGCCGGGTCTCCGGCATCGGCCCGAAGACCGCGAAGCTGATCGTGCTGTCGCTCACCGGCAAGCTCCTCGACATCCGCCCGGCCGCGCCGGTCGCCTCGCCGCGCGGCGCCGACGTGCTCGTCGCCCTGGTCGGCCTCGGCTACGCGGAGCGCGCCGCCCAGGCCGCGCTCGACGACGTGCTCGCCGAGCGGCCCGATGAGCGCCAGACCGCCGTGCTGCTGCGCGCCGCCCTCGCCGCGCTCGGCCCGCAGACGGTCCGATGAGCATCGTCGAGCCCACGCCCGAGTCGGAGGCGGAGCTCGCCTTCGAAGGGGCGCTGCGGCCGAAGTCCCTCAGGGAGTTCGTCGGCCAGCCGAACGTGCGGCGGCAGCTCGAGGTGCTGCTGAAGGCCGCCGCGCTGCAGCAGCGCACGCCCGACCACATCCTGCTCGCCGGCCCGCCCGGCCTCGGCAAGACCACCCTCGCGATGATCGTCGCGCGAGGAGTCCGCCCGGCCGCTGCGCATGTCGAGCGGGCCGGCCATCCAGCACGCCGGCGACCTCGCGGCGGTGCTGTCCTCGCTGACGCCCGGCGAGGTGCTCTTCATCGACGAGATCCACCGGATGGCCCGCAGCGCCGAGGAGATGCTCTACCTCGCGATGGAGGACTTCCGCATCGACATCATGGTCGGCAAGGGTGCGGGCGCCACGTCGATCCCGCTCGACCTCGCGCCGTTCACCCTCGTCGGCGCGACCACGCGGTCCGGCCTGCTGCCGAACCCGCTCCGCGACCGGTTCGGCTTCACCGCGAACCTCGAGTTCTACGAGCCGGGCGAGCTCGAGCAGGTGCTCGACCGCGCCGCGCGGCTGCTCGGCCTCGACGCCGCACCGCGGCGCCCTCGCCGAGATCGCCGGCCGCAGCCGTGGCACGCCCCGCATCGCGAACCGGCTGCTGCGCCGCGTCCGCGACTTCGCGCTCGTCCACGGCGGCGCCGTCGACCACGCGGCCGTCAGCGCGGCGCTCGAGCTCTACGACGTGGACGACCGCGGGCTCGACCGGCTCGACCGCGCAGTGCTCGACACGATCCTCACCCGCTTCGACGGCGGCCCCGTCGGGCTCAGCACGCTCGCCGCGAGCGTGGGGGAGGAGCCGGAGACCATCGAATCGGTCGTCGAGCCGTTCCTCGTGCGGATCGGGCTCGTCGCGCGCACGCCCGCGGGGCCGGATCGCCACCGCCGCGGCCTGGCGCCACGCCGGCAGGTCACCCGCGGCGGCGGAGCAGGCCCTGTTCGACGACCCGGTATGATCGGCGCGCATCCCGGCCGTCATCCCTGACGTCCGGGCCCTCGGATCCCAACGGCCCCCCGCGCACGGCGCGGCCGGAGGCGGGATCACCGCCGACGGAAGGTCCTCTCGTGTCGCCCCAGATCACCCAGTACCTGTTCTTCGGCCTCATCATCGTGGTCTTCCTCGTCTTCATGTTCCGCAACAGCCGCAAGCGGCAGCGGGACCAGGCCGCGCTGAACCAGGGTCTGAAGCCGGGCGCCGAGATCATGACGACCTTCGGCGTCTTCGGCACCATCGAGTCGTTCGACGAGGCCGAGAACAAGATCGTGCTGAAGACCGGCCCGGGTTCGCAGCTGACGATCCACCGGCAGGCGGTCGGACGCGTCGTGACGACGCCGGACGACGCCGCGACGACCCAGCTGAACGGCGAGCCGGTGCTGCTCGACGACGCGGCGACCGAGCCCGAGTTCGGCGAGCGGATCGAGCCCGTGGTGGACCCGACGGCGCCCGGCGAGGACCCGGCGAGCCGGCACCCGCGGTGGCGTCTCCGGACGGAACGCCGAGTAGCGGTTAGCATTGCCAGGCCCACCGCCTGAGAAGGTGGTGGGAATCCGCGCGTGAGCAGACCGACCCCGGTGCCGCGCGACGCGGCGCGCAGCGCCGCCCCGATCCGACTGGGAAGGCGTCCGTGGCGAGAGCAGTGACCCCGCAGGTCAAGGCGAGGCGTTCGCTCGTCGGCCTGGTCCTGATCGTGCTGGCGCTCGTCGCGCTGAACTTCCTCGGCGTGCTGTTCGCGCCGGGTGCGACGTTCGGCGGCGAAGATGCAGTCCTTCGTGCCGAAGCTCGGGCTCGACCTGCAGGGCGGCACGCAGATCATCCTGCAGGCGCAGACCGATCAGCGGCCAGAACCCGACCGCGGACCAGCTGAACCAGTCCGTCGCGATCATCCGCCAGCGCGTCGACGCGGGCGGTGTGAGCGAGGCGCAGATCAGCACCGCCGGCGGCAAGAACATCATCGTCTCGCTGCCCGGCACGCCGAGCCAGGCGACCATCAACAGCGTCAAGTCGAGCGCCCGGATGGTGTTCCGCTCCGTGCTGCTCTCCTCCGCCGCGTCGACGACGAGCGTCGGCAAGACGAAGCCGTACACGCCGCCCGCGTCGCTGCGCGACGCAGCCGACGCGCGAAGCCGACGAACGGCAGCGACGCCGCCTACATCACGCCGTACCTGCAGGACCTCTACGACAACTACGACTGCGCGCAGGACACGACGGCCGCGAAGCAGTCGCTCGCAGAACCCGACCGAGCCGCTCGTCACCTGCGACCCGACCGGCACGGAGAAGTACCTGCTCGGCCCGGTCGAGGTCGAGGGCACGCACATCTCGAACGCCACGAGCGGCGTGCTGACGACCTCGCAGGGCGCGACGACCGGGTCGTGGGCCGTGAACCTCACGCTCGACGGCCACCGGCGCGAAGGAGTTCGCGACGACGTCCTCGCCGGCTCGTCGCGCTCGACCGCCCCGAAGAACGAGTTCGCGATCGAGCTCGACGGCAAGGTCATCGAGGCGCCGGCGGTCAACCAGGCGATCACGAACGGCCAGGCGCAGATCACGGGCAACTTCACGCCAGGACTCCTCGAAGGCCCTCGCCGACCAGCTGAAGTTCGGCGCCCTGCCGATCAGCTACACGGTGCAGAGCCAGGACACCATCTCGGCGACGCTCGGCACCACGCAGCTGCTGGCGGGCCTCCTCGCCGGCCTGATCGGCCTGGCCCTCGTCGTCGGCTACTCGGTGCTGCAGTACCGCACCCTGGCCTTCGTGACGGTCGGGTCCCTCGCTGATCTCGGGGCTGCTCACCTACCTGGTCATCGACTTCCTCTCCTGGCGGGAGGGCTACCGGCTGTCGCTCGCCGGCGTCGCGGGCCTCATCGTGTCGATCGGTATCACCGCCGACTCGTTCATCGTCTACTTCGAGCGAATCCGCGACGAGCTGCGCGAGGGCAAGGCGCTCGTCGGCGCCGTCGAGGCCGGGCTGGCGCCGCGCGATCCGCACGATCCTGGCCTCGGACGCGGTCAACTTCCTCGCCGCCGCGGTGCTCTACATCCTCGCGATCGGCGACGTGCGGGGCTTCGCGCTCACGCTCGGGCTCACCACCCTCGTCGACGTCGTCACCGTCACCCTCTTCACGCACCCGGTGCTGCAGCTCGTCGCGCGCCGCCGGTTCTTCGCGGACGGCCACCGGTTCTCCGGGCCTCGACCCGCGCGCGCTCGGCGCCGTCTACCGCGGCCGGGGCAGCTTCCGCGAGCCCGCGCTGGCGGGGCCCGCCGTGCTGCGCAGCCGCGGCGAGGCCGTGCGCCGGCAGACCATCGCCGAGCGCAAGGCCGCAGAGCTCGAGCGGCCCCACCCGCACCAGCACGATCGACACGATCGACACGATCCGCGAGGACCAGGACTGATGGCGAGCTTCACCCGCTTCGGCAACGACCTCTACACGGGCGCCCGCTCGATCGACTTCGTCGGGCGCCGTCGCGTCTTCTACCTGATCGCGGCGGTCGCGATCCTGCTGTCCGTCGTGGTGCCGTTCCTGCGCGGCGGGTACCACTTCGGCATCGAGTTCACCGGCGGCTCGCAGTACACCGTCACCGGCGCTCCGCCGGCACTGGTCGTCGAACACGCAGATCGGCGCCGACGCGGTGCAAGTCCGTCGTGCCGAACCTCGAGCCCACCGTCAGCATCGTCGGCGGGAACGGCGTCCGGGTCCAGACGACCCAGGTGACCTCCGACCAGAGCGACCGCATCACGACGGCGCTCGCGAACGCGTACCACGTGGGGCGGAACGACGTCGCGTCGTCCTTCATCGGAGCGACCTGGGGCGCGGACATCACCAGCACGGCGGTCCGCGGCCTCGTCGTCTTCCTCGTGCTCGTCACCATCGTGATGGCCGTCTACTTCCGCACCTGGAAGATGTCCGTCGCGGCGCTGATCGCGCTGGCGCACGACCTCATCCTCACCGCGGGGATCTACGGCATCGTCGGCTTCGAGGTGACGCCCGCCGCGGTGATCGGGTTCCTGACGATCCTCGGCTACTCGCTCTACGACACCGTCGTCGTGTTCGACAAGGTGCGGGAGAACACGGCACGGCTCACGCCGGACAGCCCGCGCACCTTCTCGGAGACGGTGAACCTCGCGGTCAACCAGACGCTCGTGCGGTCGATCAACACCTCCATCGTCGCGCTGCTGCCGATCGCCGGCATCCTCTTCATCGGCGCGCTGCTGCTCGGGGCCGGCACGCTGCGGGACATCTCGCTCGCGCTCTTCATCGGCATCATCGTGGGCACCTACTCGACGATCTGCGTCGCGGCGCCGCTCTACACGGACTTCCGCTCGACCGAGCCGGCGATCAAGCTGAACACCCGGCGGGCCCTCGCTGCGCGGGCCCGCGCCTGACCCGGCCGTTCGCCCAGGGCGTGCGGCGCACGCAGGGGCCACGGAAGTCCGCACGGATGCCCGGTGTTAGCGTGAGCGAACCCGAAGGGCAGATGTGACGGAGACGCGAGAGCAGCCGCCGACGACGGCGTCGCTGCGGCGCCGCGTGCCCCGGCTCTTCTCCCGATCGCAGCCGCAGGGCGCGGTCGAGACGCTCATCCGCACGGTCAAGGGGCACCACCCGAAGGCCGACGTCTCGGTGATCGAGCGCGCCTACGCGACGGCGCACCGGGCGCACGAGGGGCAGCTGCGCAAGAGCGGCGAGCCGTACATCACCCATCCGCTCGCGGTCTCGCAGATCCTCGCGGAGCTCGGCATCGGCCCGCGGGGGATCGCCGCCGCCCTGCTGCACGACACGATCGAGGACACGGAGTACACGCTCGACGAGCTGCGAGCCGACTTCGGCGACGAGGTCGCGCTGCTCGTCGACGGCGTCACGAAGCTCGACAAGCTGAAGTACGGCGACTCCGCGCAGGCGGAGACCGTGCGGAAGATGGTCATCGCCATGTCGAAGGACGTGCGCGTGCTGATCATCAAGCTCGCCGACCGGCTGCACAACGCCCGCACCTGGGGCTTCGTGCCCGCCGAGAGCGCCCAGCGGAAGGCCAAGGAGACCCTCGAGATCTACGCGCCGCTCGCGCACCGCCTCGGCATCCAGGCGATCAAGCTCGAGCTCGAGGACCTCTCCTTCGCGGTGCTCTACCCGAAGCTCTACCTCGAGATCGAGTCGCTCGTGCGCCGCCGCACGCCGCAGCGCGAGGAGTTCGTCGCCGAGGTCATCTCGACCGTCACCGAGGACCTGAAGGCCGCGAAGATCCGCGGCAAGGTGATGGGCCGGCCGAAGCAGTACTACTCGATCTACCAGAAGATGATCGTGCGCGGTCGCGAGTTCGACGAGATCTACGACCTCATGGGCATCCGGGTGCTCGTCGACAGCGTCCGGGACTGCTACGCGGTGCTCGGCGCGATCCACGCGCGCTGGACGCCGGTGCCCGGGCGGTTCAAGGACTACATCGCGACGCCGAAGTTCAACCTCTACCAGTCGCTGCACACGACGGTGCTGGGCCCGGAGGGCCGGCCGGTCGAGATCCAGATCCGCACGCACGAGATGCACCAGCGGGCCGAGTTCGGTGTCGCCGCCCACTGGAAGTACAAGGAGCAGCTCGCAGGCCGGGCGCACGCCGGACCGGCGCGGGCAGCGACAACGAGATGGCGTGGCTCGCGCACCTCTCCGACTGGGAGAGCGAGACCGCGGATCCGCAGGAGTTCCTCGAGGGGCTGCGCTTCGAGATCGGCGCGAAGGAGGTCTACGTCTTCACGCCGAAGGGCAAGGTCGATCGGCCTGCCCGCCGGCGCGACGCCCGTCGACTTCGCCTACGCCGTGCACACGGACGTCGGCCACCGCACCATGGGCGCGAAGGTCAACGGCCGGCTCGTGCCGCTCGACTCCGCGCTCGCGTCCGGCGACGTGGTCGAGGTCTTCACCTCGAAGAACCCCGACTCCGGCCCGAGCAAGGACTGGCTGCAGTTCGTCCGCAGCCCGAGGGCCCGCGCGAAGATCCGGCAGTGGTTCACCAAGGAGCGCCGCGACGAGGCGATCGAGCAGGGCAAGGACGCGATCGCCCGCGCCATGCGGAAGCAGAACCTGCCGCTGCAGAAGCTGATGAGCCAGGAGCTGCTCGTCGGCATCGCGACCTCGATGCGCTACGAGGACGTCTCGGCGCTGTACGCCGCGATCGGCGAGGGGCACGTCTCCACGCAGTCCGTGATCGAGCGGGTGCTGCAGCAGGTGCAGGGCACGCAGGAGGCGGACGAGCCCGAGTTCGAGTCGCCGACCACCGGCCGGCAGCGGGTCATGCGCACCAGCGACTCCGGCGTGCTCGTGCGCGGCGCCCCCGACATCCTCGTCAAGCTCGCGAAGTGCTGCACGCCGGTGCCGGGCGACGAGATCGTGGGCTTCGTGACGCGCGGCTCCGGCGTCTCGGTGCACCGCACCGACTGCACCAACGTCACCTCGCTCGGCACGCAGCCGGAGCGGATGGTCGACGTCGAGTGGGCCCCGACGTCGAAGAGCGTGTTCCTGGTGCAGATCCAGGTGGAGGCGCTCGACCGCGCCGGGTCTGCTCTCGGACGTGACGCGGGTGCTCTCCGAGCACCACGTGAACATCCTCTCGGCGACGGTGTCGACCTCGAGCGACCGGCTGGCGCTCAGCCGCTTCGTCTTCGAGATGGGCGACACGACCCACCTCGACCGCGTGCTGAACGCGGTGCGCCGCATCGAGGCCGTCTACGACGTCTACCGGGTGTCGGCGGGCTGAGCCGCGTCATCAGGCGCGGCTCCGCCCCGTCCCGGCGCGCCCGGAACCGGGCCAGCTGCGCGGAGCTTGCCGGGAGCGACCGGGGTCGCGACGAGGGCGGCGACCGCCTGCGGCCAGGTGAGGCCGGCCGCGGCGATCAGGGCGTCGATCACGGCGACCGCCTCGCGGGGGAGCGACCGGCTCGAGTCGGGCGAGGTCGGCCGCGGTCCGGAACGCCGAGGTCACGCGGACGCCGCCGATCCGCTCGACGTCGCGGGCGCCGAACGCCACCTCCCGCACCGGGCACGAGCTTCGAGCGCGACCCGCCGTCGCTGCTCGTCGCGAGCGTGCAGGGGACGGCGGAGGAGCTCCGTCGCGCCGTGCACCCATGCGGCGGTCCAGCCCGCGAGCACCAGGTCGTAGGGCGCGGCGGCGGTCGCGAGCGAGGCCGCCCGCTGCGCGGGGCCGTCCGGCTCGTCGGCCGCGATCAGGGCGTCGCCGAGCGCGAAGCCGTCACCGTCGAGCCGGACCGCGCACTGCTCCGCGAGGGCGAGCGAGGTCGGTGTCGAGGACCGATGGCATGCGCACGGCGGGCAGCGTGCCAGGTGCCATCCGATGCCGTCGGCCGAACCCGCGCCCTGTGGAGAACGTCGCCGCGATCGCGGGCGGGGGAGGAGCGGGCGGCTCAGCCGATCGCGTCGAGCCAGATGCGGCGGGCGTTCAGCGCGTCCTCGGCGTCCTTGATCCGCCGCGCGTCGCCGGCCGCCTTGGCCTCCTCGAGCTCGCGCTCGAGCTTCTCGATCGCGGAGCTGAGCTGCGCGGCGAGGCCCTCGGACCGCGCCTTGGTCTCCGGGTTCGTGCGGCGCCAGTGATCCTGCTCGAGCTGCGCCACGTGCTGCTCGATGCGGCGGAGCCGGTCCTCGACGGGCCGCAGCTGGTCGCGGGGCACCCGACCCGCGGCGTCCCAGCGGCGCTGGATGCCGGTGAGCGTCTTCCGCGCGGAGGTCGCGTCGGTCGCCTTCAGCAGCGGCTCGGCCTCCTCGAGCAGCGCGAGCTTCACGGTGAGGTTCTCGCCGAGCTCGGCGTCCTGCTCGGCCTGCACTGCGGCCTTCGCCTGGTAGATCGCGTCGCCGGCGGCGCGGAAGCGCGCCCAGAGCGCGTCGTCGACCTTGCGGCCGGCGCGGCCGGCGGCCTTCCACTGGTCGAGCAGCGACCGGTACTCGCCGATCGCGTCCCCGGAGGTGCCGGCCAGCGCCTCGGCGCGCTGCACGAGGCGCTCCTTGGCCTCGCGGGCGGCGCCCTGCGTCTGGTCGAGCTCCGCGAAGTACGCCCGGCGCTGCGTGTCGATCGTCGAGCGCGCGTCGCGGAACCGCTTCCAGAGGTCGTTCGACTCGCTCTTCGGCAGGCGGGCGCTGCTGCGCTGCGCCTCCTGCCAGCGGGTGAAGAGGGCGTCCATCGGACTGCGTCGTGGCCTTCCACTGCACGGTCGCGGGGTCGCGGGCGGCGAGCGCCTCCGCCTCCTCGACGATCGCGACGCGGTCGGCGCGCGCGGCCTCGACCTCGGCCTTGTGCTCCTCCGAGCGCTTCGCGGACAGGTCCTCGACGGTGCCGCCGAGTGCGGCGACCCGGCGCCGGAGCGCCTCGAGGTCGCCGACGGCGTTCGCGTCCTCCAGCGCCTCCGAGAGCCGGCTGGACCGCCTTCGCGACGTCGGCGGGCGGCGCGCCGCGGTGGGCGCGCTGCTCGAGCAGCGACACCTGCGCGGCGAGGTCCGGTGAACTTGCGCTGGTAGTAGGCGAGCGCCTCCTCGGGCGAGGCGTCGGGGTACTCGCCGACCTGCCGCTCGCCGTCGCGGTCGCGCACGAACACGACGCCGTGCTCGTCCACCCGCCCCCAGGGCGCGTTGGTCGCCTCGGCCGGCTGCGTCGTCGCGTCGTCGGTCGTGGTCTCCGGATCCGAAGTCGTCACGGTGCTCCCCTCGGCTCCCACACTATTGCACCGCTGATCGGCGCCTCCGGGCGCGCGGTCAGCGCACGGTGAGGGCGGTGATGGTCGTCTTCACCTTCGGTGCGCCGTCGCCCTTGGCCGAGGCGGCCGAGCGACGACGCCCTTGTCGGTGATCGCGATCTTGAGCGCGGGCAGGCCGCTCGTCACGTGCCCGAAGACGGTGTAGCCGCCCGGCAGCGTCGTGGCCTTGTAGACGATGAAGAACTGGCTGCCCTGGCTGTTCGGCTGCCCGGTGTTCGCCATGGCGATCGTGCCCGCCGGGTACACGCCGTCCTTCGGCGCGTTCTCGATCGGGCCGAAGCTGTAGCCGGGGCCGCCGCTGCCGTCGCCCGTTCGGGTCGCCGCACTGCAGCACGTAGAGCGGACTTCACGGTGAGCCGGTGGCAGGTGAGGCCCGTGTAGAAGCCCTGCCGCGTGAGGCTCACGAAGTTCGCGACCGCCTGCGGCGCCGCCTTGCCGTCGAGGGAGATGCCGAGCTTCGTGGTGTTCAGCGCCATCGTCCCCGTCCACGTGCGGTTCCCGGACAGCGCCTTCGGCGGCGACGGTCGCGGTCGGCGTGGGCGTCGGCGAGGCCGTCGCGGAGGCGGAGGCCGACGGCTTCGCCACCGGCTTGCCGGGGCCGCCGGTGAAGTAGAGGACCTGCGCCGTGATCGCCAGCGCCACCACGACGAGGAGCACGATCGGCGCGATCACGTCGTCGCGCCGGCGTCGCCGCACCTGCTGCTCGTGCACGGTGCGCCGTGCCGTGTAGAGCCGGTTGCGCCGCCTCGCCTCGCGTTCCGCGCGTTCCCGCGCGCTCCGTGCCGCCACGTGCCGTCCCTCCGCTGTGAGCGGCGCCCATCGTAGGAGGCGACGGGTAAGGATGCCGCGACGGGGCGCGGCCTGTCCGCCGGTCCGCCTATCGTGTCGGCGTGCAGGCACAGGTCGGGTTGCGGTCGGGTCCCGTGCCGCTCGCGGTGCGGATGCGGCCGAAGTCGCTCGACGAGGTCGCGGGTCAGGCGCACCTGCTGCGGCCCGGTTCGCCGCTGCGGCGGCTCGCGTCGCCCGACGGGGCGAGCGGGGCGATCTCGGTGCTGCTCTGGGGTCCTCCGGGCACCGGCAAGACCACGCTCGCGCAGGCCATCGCGGCCAGCTCGGGGCGCCGCTTCGTCGAGCTGTCCGCGGTCACCGCCGGCGTCCGGGACGTGCGGCAGGTGATGGAGGAGGCCCGCACGACGGCCGACCTCTACGGCACCTCGACCGTGCTGTTCCTCGACGAGATCCACCGGTTCAGCAAGGCGCAGCAGGACACGCTGCTGCCCGGGGTGGAGAACGGGTGGGTCACGCTGATCGCCGCGACCACCGAGAACCCCTCGTTCTCCGTCATCGCCCCGCTGCTGTCCCGATCCTTGCTGCTCACGCTGCAGCCGCTCTCCGACGACGACCTCGGGATGCTCGTCGACCGGGCGCTCGTGGATCCTCGCGGGCTCGTCGACCGGTTCGAGCTCGACCCCGAGGCCCGTGCCGCGATCGTGCGGCTCGCCTCCGGGCGACGCCCGCCGGGCGCTCACGGCGCTCGAGGCGGCCTCCATCCTCGCCGCGGACGCGCCGGCCGAGCAGCACGAGGCGAGGGCGACGGCGACGCCGAGGAGGGGGAGGCGGAGCCGGGGCGCCCGCGCATCACGACCGAGCTCGTCGCCACCGCCGTCGACCGCGCGCTGCTCCGCTACGACCGCGACGGCGACGAGCACTACGACGTGATCAGCGCGTTCATCAAGTCCGTGCGCGGCAGCGACGTCGACGCGTCCATCCACTACCTCGCCCGGATGATCGAGGCGGGGGAGGACCCCCGCTTCATCGCCCGGCGCATCATCGTGCTCGCGGCCGAGGACATCGGCATGGCCGACCCGCAGGCGCTGCCGCTCGCGATCGCCGCCGCGGACGCGGTGCAGTTCATCGGCATGCCCGAGGGCCGCATCCCGCTCGCCGAGGCCGTCACCTACCTCGCGCTCGCGCCGAAGTCGAACGCCTCCTACCTGGCCATCGACGCCGCGATCGCCGACGTGCGGGCCGGCCGGATCGGCCGCGTGCCGCCGCATCTGCGCGACGCGCACTACCCGGGCGCGAAGCGGCTCGGCCACGGCAAGGGCTACCGCTACGCGCACGACGGCGAGCACGGCGTCGTCGAGCAGCAGTACCCGCCCGACGAGCTCGTGGGCCGCGACTACTACGTGCCGACCGGCAACGGGTTCGAGCGCGAGACCGGCCCGCGGCTCGAGCGGCTGCGCCGCCGGGTGCGCGGGATCGAGGACGGCGGCTGACCCCGCTGCTCTGCTCGAGCTGCACACCTGATAAAGTGGCGGCGGCCTGGAGCGGATCCACCGTGTCGTGCGGCTGCGACACCGGAACCGCGAGGGGACCTGCGTCTGTAGCCGACCGGTTCCCGCACAGCACGACCCTCGCGATGCTTTCGCTCGCGCCCGCGCGAGCGAGTCCGTTTGTCGAGTTCCCGGAAGGAACGCATGTCCACCAAGTCCCGCACCCGCGGCAAGGTCCGCCTGTCGCGTGCGCTCGGCGTCGCCCTGACCCCGAAGGCCGCCCGCTACCTCGAGAAGCGCCCCTACGCGCCCGGTGAGCACGGCCGCAGCAAGCGCAAGGCCGACAGCGACTACGCCGTCCGCCTCCGCGAGAAGCAGCGTCTGCGCGCCCAGTACGGCCTGCGCGAGAAGCAGCTCCGCATCGTCTTCAACGAGGCCCGCCGCGCCGCCGGCCTGACCGGTGAGAACCTCGTCGAGCTGCTCGAGCAGCGCCTCGACGCGCTCGTGCTCCGCGCCGGCTTCGCCCGCACCACGGCGCAGGCCCGCCAGCTCGTCGTGCACCGCCACATCCTGATCGACGGCAAGATCGTCGACCGGCCGAGCTACCGGGTGAAGCCGGGCCAGCTCATCCACGTCAAGGAGAAGAGCGAGCAGCTCGAGCCGTTCCAGGTCGCGGCCGCCGGCGGTCACGCCGAGGTCCTGCCGAAGGTCCCGGGCTACCTCGAGGTCGAGCTCGACCGCCTGCACGCCCGCCTCACCCGTCGCCCGAAGCGCGTCGAGGTGCCGATCCAGGCCGACGTCCAGCTGGTCGTCGAGTACTACGCCGCGCGATGAGCGGCGTCGATAGGCACAGTGCCGTTCCATCCCTCGTTCCGCACCGAACGCCCGTCCCTCCCGAGGGGCGGGCGTTCGTCGTCGCAGCACGACAGCAGGACGAGATCGCTCGAGCAGGACGAGATCGCCATCTCGTCCTGCTAGAGAACTCGTCCTGCTGAAGTGCTCGAGGTCCGATGGGCGGCATGCGAGCGAGGTGGGGGCCCAGCCTCGGTAGGGTTGTCGGTCGGATGAAGGAGGGGCCATGGGCAAGGTTCTCTGGCTGATCGCCGGCGTGTTCGCCGGCATCGTGCTGTCGCAGCAGCTCTCGCGCACGCCGGGCGGTCGACGGGCGCTCGCCGCCGTGAACGGGACCGCGGGCGAGTTCGTGCAGACCTTCGCCGACAGCTACCGCGCGCGCCTGACTGAGAAGGACAACGGCTGATCCGTGCAGACCGCTGACATCCGCCGTCGGTACCTCCAGTTCTTCGCCGACCGCGGCCACACCGTCGTGCCGAGCGCGTCGCTCGTCTCGCCCGACCCGTCCCTCCTGTTCACGGTCGCGGGCATGGTCCCGTTCATCCCGTACCTGAACGGCACCGTGCCGCCGCCGTACCCGCGCGCGGTCGACAGCCAGAAGTGCATCCGCACCCTCGACATCGAGGAGGTCGGCCGCACGCCGCGGCACGGCACGTTCTTCCAGATGCTCGGCAACTGGTCGTTCGGCGACTACTTCAAGCAGGACGCCATCACGTGGGCCTGGGAGCTGCTCACGACGGACGAGGCCGACGGCGGCTTCGGCTTCGACCCGAAGGACCTCTGGGTCACCGTCTTCCAGGACGACGACGAGGCCGAGGCGATCTGGCGCGACGAGGTCGGCCTGCCGGCCGACCGCATCCAGCGGCTCGGCTACGCCGACAACTACTGGATGACCGGTCAGCCCGGCCCGGCCGGTCCCGACTCCGAGATCTTCTTCGACCGCGGTCCCGCCTACGGCGCGGACGGCGGCCCGGCGACCGGCGACGACCGGTACGTCGAGATCTGGAACCTCGTGTTCATGCAGTACGAGATCGCGAACATCCGGTCGAAGGAGGACTTCGACGTCGTCCGCGAGCTGCCGAACAAGAACGTCGACACCGGCATGGGCCTCGAGCGCGTCGCCTTCCTCAAGCAGGGCGTCGAGAACATCTACGAGATCGACCAGATCCGGCCGGTGATCGACGCGGCGGCCGAGCTCTCGGGCAGGCGCTACGGCGCCGACCACGAGGACGACGTGCGGATGCGCGTGGTGTCCGACCACATCCGCTCCGCGATGATGCTCATGCTCGACGGGGTGACGCCGTCCAACGAGGGCCGCGGCTACGTGCTGCGGCGCCTGCTGCGCCGCTCGGTGCGCGCGATGCGGCTCCTCGGCGTCGAGGGCGCGACGTTCGGCGAGCTGTTCCCGGCGTCCCGCGACGCGATGGCGCCCGCCTACCCCGAGCTCGTGCCGGAGTTCGGCCGGATCCAGCGCCTCGCGAACGCGGAGGAGGAGGTCTTCCTCCGCACGCTCGTGGGCGGCACGACGATCCTCGACACGGCGATCACGCGCACGAAGGAGACCGGTGGCCGCGAGGTCGCGGGTGACACCGCGTTCCTGCTGCACGACACGTACGGCTTCCCGATCGACCTCACCCTCGAGGTGGCGGAGGAGGCGGGCCTCACCGTCGACCGCAGCGCGTTCGACCGCCTCATGCAGGAGCAGCGCGCCCGCGCCAAGGCGGACGCGAAGCAGCGCAAGACGGCACTCGCCGACCTCTCCGTCTACACGGAGTTCCGGGCGCAGGGCGAGACGGCGTTCCTCGGGTACCAGGAGCTCACCACCGAGAGCCGTGTCCTCGGCCTGCTCCGCGACGGCGTCTCGGTGCCGTCCATCGCGCTCGGCGACATCGCGGAGGTGATCCTCACCGAGACGACGCTCTACGCGGAGTCCGGCGGCCAGGACGCCGACCAGGGCGAGATCCGCGGCCCCGGCTACGTGCTCGAGGTGCTCGACGTCCAGCGGCCGGTCGCCGGCCTCGTCAGCCACCGCGTGCAGGTCACCCAGGGCGAGGTCGCGGTCGGCGACACGGCGATCACGATCGTCGATCCGCTCTACCGCCGGGGCGCCACGCAGGCGCACTCGGCGACGCACCTCATCCACGCGGCCCTCCGGCAGGTGCTCGGCCCCGACGCGCACCAGGCGGGGTCGTACAACAAGGCCGGCTACATGCGGCTCGACTTCACCTGGAGCGCCCCGCTCAGCCCCGAGACGCGCAGCGAGGTCGAGGACATCGCGAACCGGCGCGTCAACGAGGACCTCGACGTCGTCACCCGGGTGCTGCCGATCGACGAGGCGAAGGCGCTCGGCGCGATGGCGCTCTTCGGCGAGAAGTACGGCGACGTCGTGCGGATGGTCGACATCGGCGGCCCGTGGTCGCGCGAGCTCTGCGGCGGCACCCACGTCGCGCACTCCTCCGAGATCGGCCTCATCAACGTGGTGGGGGAGTCCTCCGTCGGGGCGACCAGCCGGCGGATCGAGTCCCTCGTCGGACCGCAGGCGTTCCAGGACTTCGCGGCCGAGCGGGCGCTCGTCGCGCAGCTCGGCTCGCGCGCTGAAGGTGCCGCGGGAGCAGATCCCGGCCCGCGTGGCCGACCTCGCTGCGAGCCTGAAGGCCGCGGAGAAGCGCATCGCGGAGTTCGAGCGCCAGGCGCTCGCCGGGCGGGTGCCCGCCATCGCGGCGAACGCCAAGCCGGTCGGCGCGGTGACCGCGGTGCTCGAGCAGGTGGGGGATCTCGGCAGCGCCGACGACCTCCGCGGACTCGTCACCGGGGTGCGCGACAGGCTCGGGCCGGTCCCCGCGGTCGTGGCGCTCGCCGCGACGGTCGGCGGCCGTCCGGTGGTCATCGTCGGGACGAACCGCGAGGCCCGGGACGCCGGCGCCAAGGCCGGGCTGCTGGCCCGCGCCGCCGCGCAGGTGCTCGGCGGCGGTGGCGGCGGCCGCGACGACATGGCCCAGGGCGGCGGCAGCGACGCGTCCGCGATCGGGCCGGCGCTCGACGCCGTGGCGTCCGGGCTCCCGCGCTGAGCGGCATGCGGCGAGGGGTCCGGCTCGGCGTCGACGTGGGCACGGTGCGCGTCGGCGTCGCCCGCAGCGACCCCGACGGCCTGCTCGCGACCCCGGTCGAGACGGTGCAGCGCGGCGCGGACGTCGCGTCCGTCGTCGCGCGCGTCACGGCGCTGGCCGACGAGCTCGAGGCGATCGAGCTGATCGTCGGGCTGCCCCTCTCGATGCGCGGTACCGACACGGCCTCGACGGCGGACGCCCGCGCGGTCGCCGCGCTGCTCGCCGCCGGTCCCCGGCCCGTCCGGCTCGTCGACGAGCGGCTCACGACCGTGAGCGCCCAGTCGGCGCTGCACGCCTCCGGGCGGAACACGCGGGGCTCGCGTCCCGTGATCGACCAGGTGGCCGCGGTGATACTTTTGCAGCACGCCCTCGATGCCGAGCGCGCCCGAGGCGAGGCGCCCGGCGTGCCCGTCGACTCGAACCGGAAGTAGCCCCGTGGCCAAGACCCGAAACGGCCATCCCGACGTGCGTGCCGACGACGGGCACCCCGACGCCTTCACCGTCCTGCTCGCGCCCCGCGAGATCGCGGACGGCACCGAGCGCGAGCCGCACCGGCACGGTCGCGGCCGGCGCGCGCCGCGTCTGGCCCTGGATCGTCGCCGCGGTCGTCGTGCTGCTCCTGCTCGCAGGCGGCGGCCTCTCCGCGGCCTACTCCGTCTATCCGAACCAGGTGAAGAGCCTGTTCGGCTGGAAGGACGACTACACCGGCAGCGGGACGGGCACCGTGGAGGTCGTCATCAAGCCGGGCGACCTCGGGTCGACGGTCGCCGACCGGCTCGCCGCCGAGGACGTCACGAAGACCCGCGAGGCGTTCTACGACCTGCTGCTGAAGACGAAGCCGGAGCCCGCGCTCGTGCCCGGCACCTACCGCCTGGCGCACCACATGAGCGCGGCGGCCGCGCTCGCCGCGCTGCAGGACCCCGGCCACCTGATGGTCGCCGACGTGCTCATCCGCGAGGGCGACACGGTCGGACGATCCTGCCCGCGATCGCCAAGGCGACCGGCACGCCGCTGTCCGAGCTGCAGGCCGTGGCGAAGGACTACCGCTCGCTCGGCGTGCCGGCGTCCGCGCCGAGCCTCGAGGGCTACCTGTTCCCGGCGACGTACCAGTTCCAGCCGGGCACGTCGGCGAAGGCGATGCTGACGACCATGGTGAAGCGGATGTACCAGTCGCTCGACGCGGCCGGCGTCGCGCCCGCCGACCGCGAGAAGGTGCTCACCCTCGCCGGCCTCGTGCAGAAGGAGGGCAACGGCGGCGACGACCCGAAGGTCGCCCGGGTGTTCCTCAACCGCATCGCGAAGCACATGATGCTGCAGTCGGACGCGTCGGTCAGCTACGGCGCCGGCGGCACGACCGTGGTGCCGACCAAGCAGCAGTACGCGGACAAGAACCCGTACAACACCGACCTCCGCTACGGCCTGCCCGCCGGCCCCATCTCGAACCCGGGCGACGTCGCGATCAAGGCCGCGCTGCATCCCGCGAAGGGGCCCTGGCTCTTCTTCGTCACCGTGAACCTCGAGACCGGCGAGACGGTCTTCAGCACGACCGAGGCCGAGCACGAGAAGGCCTCGCCACGGTTCGATGCGTGGCTCGCCGCGCATCCGACCTACGCGAAGTAGGCCGGTGGGCACGCGCCGGCTCGCGGTGCTCGGGGCGCCGATCGCGCACTCCCGGTCGCCGCTGCTGCACGCCGCCGCCGCCCGGGTGCTCGGCCTGGACTGGGACTACGGGCGCGCGGAGGTGCGTGAGCCGGACCTGGCGGGGTTCCTCGCGGGCCTCGGCCCGGAGTGGCTCGGCCTCTCGCTCACCATGCCGCTCAAGCGGGCCGTGGTGCCGCTCGTCGCCGGGCAGGACGCCCTCGTCGAGCGGCTCGGGCTCGCGAACACGCTGCTGCTCGGCGAGCAGCCGCGCCTCTTCAACACCGATGTCGCCGGCGTCGCCGCGGTGCTCGGGGCGGCCCGTACCGGCGGGCGGTGGTGCTCGGCGCCGGCGCGACCGCGGCGAGCAGCCTCGAGGCGCTGCGCCGGATGGGCGTGCCGGAGCGGATCGTCGCTGCCCGCGATCCGGCTCGCGCCGAGGCGGCGCTCGGCGGAGCTCGCGACGGCGTTCGTGCCGCTCGGCGACGCGCCGCTTGCGGCCGCCGACGTCGTGGTCGCGACGTTGCCGGGCGGGATCGATCCGGGGGTCGCCGTGCCGGGCGACGTGTCCGGGGTCCCGCTGCTCGACGTCGCCTACGACCCGTGGCCCTCCGTGCTCGGCGCGGCCTGGGCTGCGGCGGGCGGGGTGCTGCTGCACGGGCTCGACCTGCTGATCGAGCAGGCGCTTCTCCAGGTGCGGATCTTCACGGGCGGGGACCCGGAGCAGCCGCTGCCGCAGGAGGACGCGGTGCGCGAGGCGATGCGCGGCGCGGTCGGCCGCTCACACATGGAAGGATCATGACGATGTTGCGCTGGCTCACGGCCGGTGAGTCGCACGGCCCGAGCCTCACCGCCATCCTCGAAGGGCTGCCCGCGGGCGTGCCCGTCTCCCTCGACGGGATCCGCGAGGACCTCGCCCGCCGTCGTCTCGGCGTGGGCCGCGGCTCGCGGCAGAAGTTCGAGCAGGACGAGCTCGCCGTGCCCGGCGGCGTCGTGCACGGCCGCAGCATCGGCGGCCCGATCGCGATCACCATCGGCAACTCGGAGTGGCCGAAGTGGCAGGAGGTCATGTCCGCGGAGGACGTGCCGCTGACCGACGCCTCGCGGGGCCGCGGCGCGCCGCTGACGCGCCCGAGGCCCGGCCACGCCGACCTGACCGGCATGCAGAAGTACGGCTTCGACGAGGCGCGCCCCGTCCTCGAGCGGGCGAGCGCCCGCGAGACCGCTGCGCGGGTCGCGCTCGGCGCCGTGGCCCGCGCCGTTCCTCGGCGAGCTCGGCGTCTCGGTGCTCAGCCACGTCGTGGCCATCGGCCCGGTGCAGGTGCCTGAGGACGCCGCCGTGCCGTCCGCCGCGGACGGCGAGCGGATCGACGCCGATCCGGTGCGCTGCGCGGATCCGGCGACGAGCGCCGCGATGGTGGCCGAGATCGAGGACGCGCACCGCGCCGGCGACACCCTCGGCGGCGTCGTCGAGGTGGTCGTGCACGGGCTGCCCCCGGGCCTCGGCTCCTACGTCCACTGGGACCGCCGCATCGACGCCCGGCTCGCCGCCGCGCTGATGGGCATCCAGGCGATCAAGGGCGTCGAGGTGGGCGACGGCTTCACGACCGCGCGCCGGCGCGGATCCGCGGCGCACGACGAGCTCGTGCTCGCCGACGGCGCGATCCACCGCGAGACGGACCGCGCCGGCGGCACCGAGGGCGGCATGACCACCGGCGACGTGCTGCGGGTGCGAGCGGCGATGAAGCCGATCAGCACCGTGCCGCGGGCGCTCCGCACGTCGACGTGGCGACCGGTGAGGTCGCATCCGCCCACCACCAGCGCTCGGACGTCTGCGCGGTACCGGCCGCCGGGGTGGTCGCCGAGGCCATGGTGGCGCTCGTGCTCGCCGACGCGGTGCTCGAGAAGTTCGGCGGCGACTCGCTGCCCGAGACGCGCCGGAACCTCGAGGGCTACCTCGCGGCGATCCCGCCGACCCTGCGGACCGCCGCGCCGTGACCGCCCGCACCGTGGCCGTGATCGGGCCGATGGGCGCGGGGAAGAGCTCGATCGGGCGCAAGCTCGCGAAGCGCCTCGGCGTGCCGTTCGTCGACACGGACCAGCGGATCGTCGCGCAGCACGGGCCGATCGCGGAGCTGTTCGAGGAACGCGGCGAGCCCGCCTTCCGTGCGATCGAGCGGGGCGTGGTCGCCGAGGCGCTCGCCGGGGGCGGCGTCGTCGCGCTCGGCGGCGGCGCGGTGCTCGATCCCGCCACGCGGGACGACCTCCGCGACTGCACGGTCGTGCTGCTCACCGTCGACGAGGCCGCGGTGGCCACCCGGCTCGCGAGCGGCAGGCGCCCGCTGCTCGTCGACGGGCTCGCGTCCTGGCGGCGGATCGCGGACGAGCGCGCCGCGACGTACGCCGAGCTCGCCGACGTCGTCGTCGACACGTCGCGACGCCCGATGGCGCACCTCGTCGAGGAGCTCGCCGAACGCCTGGCATCCGAGGAGGTCGGATCGTGACGGATCCCGTGATCGTGCCCGTCCGCGGCGCCGGCGACTACGACGTGGTCATCGGCAGGGACCTCGGCGATCGGCTCGCCGACGCGCTCGGCGCCGGGGTGAAGAAGGTGCTCGTCGTGCACCAGCCCGTGCAGGCGAAGCGCGCCGAGGCGATCCGCGAGCGCTTCGCGGGCAGCATCGAGGTGCTGCTCGCCGAGGTGCCGGATGCGGAGGACGCGAAGCGGATCGAGGTCGCCGCGTTCTGCTGGCAGGTGCTCGGCCAGGCCGACTTCACCCGCTCGGACGCGGTGATCGGCCTCGGCGGCGGCGCCGTCACCGACCTCGCCGGGTTCGTCGCCGCGACGTGGCTCCGCGGGGTGCGGCTGGTGCAGCTGCCGACCAGCGTGCTCGGCATGGTCGACGCCGCCGTCGGCGGCAAGACCGGCATCAACACGACCGAGGGCAAGAACCTCGTCGGCGCCTTCTGGGCGCCCGCCGCGGTGCTCGCCGACCTCGACACCCTCGAGACGCTGCCGCGCAACGACCTGCTCGCCGGCTTCGCGGAGATCGCGAAGTGCGGCTTCATCGCCGACACCGCGATCCTCGACGCCCTCACCGAGCGACCTCGACACGGCCACGGACCCGGGATCGGACGTCTTCGCGGACCTCGTGACCCGGGCGATCCGCGTCAAGGCCGAGGTCGTCAGCGGCGACTTCCGCGAGTCGGGGCGCCGGGAGATCCTCAACTACGGGCACACCCTCGGGCACGCCATCGAGTACGCGGAGCGCTACCGCTGGCGGCACGGCTCGGCGATCTCGGTGGGCATGGTCTTCGCGGCGGAGCTCGCCCGCCTCGTCGGCCGGCTGGACGACGACGGCGTCGAGCTGCACCGCGAGATCCTCGGCGGCCTGACGCTGCCGCTCGGCTACCCGGCCGGTCGCTGGCCGACGCTGACCGCGGCGATGCGCCGGGACAAGAAGGCCAGGGCGGGCCTGCTGCGATTCGTGCTGCTCGACGGGATCGGGCGCACGAGCATCCTGAACGGCCCGGAGGACCACCTGCTCTTCACCGCCTACAACGAGATCGCGACCTAGCCCCCAGGTAGGGTTTCGAGGTGCCTCGCGTCCTGGTCTCTGAACGGTCCGAACCTGCAGCGGCTCGGCACGCGGGAGCCCACGATCTACGGATCCGCGACGCTCGCCGATGTGGAGCGGGACCTCGAGGCGGCAGCCCCCGAGGGCGTCGAGGTCGACCTGCGGCAGACCGACGACGAGGCCACCCTCATCTCCTGGCTGCACGAGGCGGTCGACACCGGCTCGGCGGTGATCATGAACCCGGCCGCGTTCACCCACTACTCCTACGCCCTCCGGGATGCGTCGGTGCTCGTGACCGAGGCCGGCCTGCCGCTGATCGAGGTGCACATCTCGAACCCGCACCGCCGTGAGGAGTTCCGGCACACCAGCGTCGTCTCGGGCGTCGCCACCGGCGTGATCGCCGGCCTCGGGGTCGAGGGCTACCGCCTCGCGCTGCAGTACGTCGCGGGCCGGATCGCCGCAGCCGGCGGCGCGTAGACTGTCGGGTCGGCCCGGCGACCCCGGGCCTTCTCGACCGAAGGAAGAGCATCCACATGGCGTCCACCGCTGACATCCGCAACGGCATCGTCCTGAACATCGACGGCCAGCTCTGGAACGTCGTCGAGTTCCAGCACGTGAAGCCCGGCAAGGGCGGCGCCTTCGTCCGCACCAAGCTGAAGAACGTCGTCACCGGCAAGGTCGTCGACCGCACCTACAACGCGGGCGCGAAGGTCGACATCGAGAACGTCGACCGGCGCGACTACCAGTTCCTCTACCGCGACGGCGACGACTTCGTCTTCATGGACACCAGCACGTACGAGCAGCTGCCGATCCCGGTGGCCGTCGTCGGCACCGCGGCGAACTACCTGCTCGAGAACCAGTCGGCCACGATCGCGATGAACAACGACAACCCGCTCTACGTCGAGCTGCCGGCGTCCGTCGTCCTCGAGGTCACCTACACCGAGCCGGGCCTGCAGGGCGACCGCTCGTCGGCCGGCACGAAGCCCGCGACGCTCGAGACCGGCACGGAGATCCAGGTGCCGCTGTTCCTCGAGACCGGCACGAAGGTCAAGGTCGACACCCGCACCGGCGACTACCTCGGCCGCGTGAGCTGACGTGTCGGCACGGACGAAGTCGCGCAAGCGCGCGCTCGACGTGCTCTTCTCGGCGGACGTGCGCGGCGACTCCCAGGCCGACGCGCTCGCCGCGGAGCAGCAGCGCGCCCTCGCGCGCCCCGAGCGCTCCTCGAGCTGGCCCTACGCGCGGGACATCGTGCAGGGCGTGATCGACCACGCCGCCGAGATCGACGCCGAGATCGCCGAGCGGGCGCCCGCCTGGCCGATCGAGCGGATGCCGGCGGTCGACCGGGCGATCCTCCGCATCGCGGTGTGGGAGATCCGCCACAACCCCGAGGTGCCTGGCGCCGGTCGCGATCGACGAGGCCGTGGAGCTCGCGAAGGAGCTCTCGACCGACGACAGCCCCCGCTTCGTCAACGGCGTGCTGCACGCCATCGCGGAGCGGACGGAGCTCGGCACCGCGGCGGATGCCTGAGCCGACCGGCCCGACCGACGAGGAGGTCCTCGCCGGGATGCGTGCCGTGACGCCCGAGGCCCTCGAGGGGCGGCGACGAGCGCGTCATCCGGTCGACCGGAGAGCGCTGCTCGCCGAGGTCCCGGGGCTCGCCCTCATTCCGCTCCGCTGAGCACGATCCCGAGCGTGAGCGCCCAGAGCGGGTGGCCGGTCGTGCTCGTCGTGACCGTGAAGCGGCCGAGGGGCTTCGTGCTCTGCGCCATCGAGAGCCCGTCCTGGCCGGGGGAGCAGGGGAGGATCGTGTTCGTACCGTCGGAGAGGCGGATGGAGACGGTCCCGTCGCCGCCGCACACGGCGGTCAGCAGCACGTGGTGCCCGCCGGCGTTCAGCTCTGCGGCCACCGCGCCGCTCGTGCTCGTGAAGGACGCGAGGACAGGGCCAGGCACCGGCGGTGGAGCGATGTCCGGCAGCGGCGTGCTGGTCAGGACCGGCACCGCCCCGGGCGCTGCGCCCGCGGTCACCGAGGGGCGGGGGACCTGCGGTTCGTCCGCGGTGCGACCGGCGAGCACCGCGCCGAGCCCGAGCGTCGCCGCCACGCCGATCGCCGCGCCGACGGCGGCCCAGCGGTGGTGGCGGTGGTGGGGCGCGCCGAGGCTCGCCTCGAGCACCGACGCGGGCGGTCGCAGGGCCTCCTCGGCTGGATCGGCCGACCCTCCCGTGGGCGAGGAGCGCGGCGGCGTAGGCCTCGGCGGCGTCAGGCGCCGCATCGCGTGCGTAGACCGCCCGGCGCAGCGCTGCGAGGTCCGCCTCCACCTCGCCGTCGCGGTTCACCGGGACTCCCTCCGCTGCGCCATGGTCCCGCTGCGGAGGCGCCGGCGGAAGGATCCCCAGCCGATCCGCGGGCATCGGACGGGAACGCTAGGCTCGTCAGCGATCACCTTTAAGGACCGTCCAGTGAGGCGGGGAAGGAGGTCGGATGCCGCCGCGCACCCTGCTGCAGGCCGACGACGTACGCCGCGCGATCGTGCGGATGGCGCATGAGCTCATCGAGACCGCACCGGACGGCGCCCGGTTCCTCGTGCTCGGCATCCCCACCCGCGGCGCCGTGCTCGCCGCGCGCCTCGCTGCGGCGATGGGCGCCGTGGCGGGCGCACCGGTCCCGGTCGGCACGCTCGACGTGACGCTCTACCGCGACGACCTCGGCTCCCAGCCCACCCGCCCCACGGGACGGACGGACGTGCCCGCCGACGTCGACGGGGCCACGGTCGTGCTCGTCGACGACGTGCTCTTCTCCGGCCGCACCGTCCGTGCCGCGCTCGACGCCCTGACGGCCCTCGGCCGTCCGGCGGTGGTGCGGCTCGCGGTCCTGGTCGATCGCGGGCACCGCGAGCTGCCGATCCGGCCCGACTCGGTCGGCCGCAACCTGCCGTCGGCGAAGACGGAGCGGATCCGCGTGCGGCTCACCGAGGTCGACGGCGAGGACGGGGTGACCATCGAATGAGCGAGCACCTGCTCTCCACCCGCGACCTCGGCCGCGACGGCGCCGTGGCGCTGCTCGACATCGCCGAGGACATGGCGGACACGCAGCAGCGCCAGGTGAAGAAGCTGCCGACCCTGCGCGGCACCACCGTCGTGAACCTCTTCTTCGAGGACTCGACCCGCACCCGCATCTCCTTCGAGGCCGCGGCGAAGCGGCTGTCCGCCGACGTGATCACGTTCAGCGCGAAGGGCTCCTCGGTCTCGAAGGGCGAGAGCCTGCAGGACACCGCCCAGACGCTGCAGGCGATGGGCGCCGACGGCATCGTGATCCGGCACCAGGCGTCCGGCGCCGCGGAGGTGCTCGCCTCGAGCGGCTGGACCCGCGCGGGGATCGTGAACGCCGGCGACGGCACGCACGAGCATCCGACGCAGGCGCTGCTCGACGCCTTCACGATCCGCAAGCGGCTGCACGGAGCGGCGTCGCGCGGCCGGGACCTCGACGGCGTCACGGTCGTGATCGTCGGCGACGTGCTGCACTCGCGGGTGGCCCGCTCGAACGTCTGGCTGCTCACCGCCCTCGGCGCGACCGTGCGGCTCGTCGGCCCGCCGACGCTGCTGCCGGGCGCGATCGGCGGCTGGCCGGTCACCGCGGGCATCGACCTCGACGAGGCGATCGACGCCGGACCCGACGTCGTCATGATGCTCCGCGTGCAGCGCGAGCGGATGACGGAGGCGTTCTTCCCGAGCGCCCGCGAGTACGCGGCGCTCTACGGGCTGTCCTCCGCCCGGGCCGCGCGGCTGCCCGAGCGCAGCCTCGTCATGCATCCGGGGCCGATGAACCGCGGACTCGAGATCGCGGGCGAGGTCGCGGACTCGCCGCGCTCCACCGTGCTCGAGCAGGTGGAGAACGGCATCGCGGTGCGGATGGCCGTGCTGTACGACGTGCTCGCCGGACGAAGGGGCGCCGCATGACCCGGACCGTCATCCGCGGGGCGCTCCGCGCCGGCGACGGCGTCCGCACCGACCTCGCCGTCGAGGGCGGCCGGATCACCGAGACCGGCAGCGATCGCCGCCCGGCTCCGGCGACCGGATCATCGACGCGGACGGCCTGATCGCGCTCCGCGGGTTCGTCGACCTGCACACCCATCTCCGCGAGCCGGGCGGCGAAGGCGCGGAGACGGTGCTCACCGGCTCCCGGGCCGCGGCGGCGGGCGGCTACACCACGGTCCACGCGATGCCGAACACGGATCCGGTCGCCGACACCGCCGGCGTGGTCGAGCAGGTCGCCGCGCTCGGCCGCGCGGCGGGCTACGTCGACGTGCGTCCGATCGGCGCCGTCTCGAAGGGCCGCGAGGGCCGGGAGCTCGCCGAGCTCGTCACGATGGCCCGGTCCCGGGCGCGGGTCACGATCTTCTCCGACGACGGCTCCTGCGTCGCGGATCCGCTGCTCATGCGCCGCGCGCTCGAGTACGCGCGGATCGTCGGCGGCGTGATCGCCCAGCACGCGGAGGAGCCGCGGCTCACCCGCGGCGCGCAGCTGCACGAGGGCGCCGTCTCGGCCGAGCTCGGGCTCGCCGGCTGGCCCGCCGTGGCGGAGGAGGCGATCATCGCCCGCGACGTGCTGCTCGCCGAGGCGGCCGGCGCCCGGCTGCACGTCTGCCACGTCTCGACCGCCGGCAGCGTGGAGCTGATCCGCTGGGCGAAGGCCCGCGGCGTGCAGGTGACGGCCGAGGTGACGCCGCATCACCTGCTGCTCACCGACGAGGCTGCCCGCGGCTACGACCCGCGCTTCAAGGTGAACCCGCCGCTGCGCACCGCCGACGACGTCGCGGCCCTGAGGGCCGGTCTCGCCGACGGTACCCTGGACGTCGTCGCGACCGACCACGCCCCGCACCCGGCGGAGGCGAAGCGCAGCGAGTGGCAGGCCGCCGCGAACGGCATGGTCGGCCTCGAGACCGCCGCGTCCGTGGTGCAGGCGGCGATGGTCGAGACCGGTCTGCTCGGCTGGGCGGAGGTGGAGCGGGTCATGGCGAGCACGCCGGCGGTCATCGGCACCCTTCGCCGACCGTGGACCGCTCGTCGGACGGCGCCCGCGCCGATCTCGTGCTGCTCGACCCGGCGGCGAGCCGCGTGCTCTCCACCGCCGATCTCGCGGGCCGCAGCACGAACTCGCCGTACCTCGGCCGCACGCTGCCGGGGCGGATCGTCGCGGTGCTGCACGAGGGCGTGCCGACGGTGCTCGACGGCGTGCTCCGCGACGCGGCCGAGGTCGCTGGAGGCGCCGCGTGATCCCGCCCGTCGCCGTCACGATCACGCTGCTCGTCCTCGTGGCCGCGCTCGCCGGCATGCTCGTCTCCTGGCGCCTGCGCGGCCGGCGGCAGCGCGGCCTGGCCCTCCCGCCGGCACCGGCGGCGGAGGGCGCGGTGCGCGCCGAGGCCGACGGCCTCTACCTCGCCACGACGTTCGCCGGCCGCCCGCTCGACCGGGTGAGCGTCCACGGGCTCGGCTTCCGGGCCCGCGCCCACGTGACCGTCACCGACGCCGGCGTCCGCATCGACCGCGACGGCGCCGCACCGCTCGACCTGCCGGCGGCCAGCGTCACCGGAGCCGGCACCGCCACCTGGACGATCGACCGCACGGTCGAGCCCGGCGGGCTCACCGTGCTGGCCTGGTCGCTCGACGCCGCCGACGGGGCCGTGCCCGTCGAGTCCTCGTTCCGCATCGATCCGCTTCCCCGTGCCGCGCTCGTCGCCGCCGTCGAGGGGCTGGTCGGTGCTCGATCCGCTTCGGAGGTCCCGCATGACGACGCCTGAACCCGCCGTGCTCGTGCTCGAGGACGGCCGCCGCTTCCCGGGCCGCGCCTGGGGCGCCCGCGGCCGCACCTTCGGCGAGGCCGTCTTCGCCACCGGCATGACCGGCTACCAGGAGACGCTGACGGATCCGTCGTACGCGGGCCAGATCGTCATCCAGACCGCGCCGCACATCGGCAACACCGGGATGAACGACGAGGACCCCGAGTCGCGCCGCATCTGGGTCGCCGGGTACGCGGCCCACGCCCCGTCGCGCATCGCCTCGAACCAGCGGTCGAAGCGCACGCTCGAGGACGACCTCCTCCACGACGGGATCGTCGGCATCGCCGGCCTCGACACGCGCGCCGCGACCCGCCACCTGCGCGACAAGGGCGCGATGCGCTCGGGCATCTTCTCCGGGGAGGACGCGTCGCTCGCTCCGGAGGAGCAGCTCGCGCTCGTGCAGGCGCAGCCGGCGATGAGCGGGCTGAACCTCTCCTCGGCGGTGTCGACCGACGCGGTCTACACGGTGCCGGCGGTGGGGGAGCGGATCGGCTCGGTCGCGATCGTCGACCTCGGCATCAAGGCGGCGACGATCGCGGCGCTGGCCGAGCGGGGCCTGGACGTGCACGTGGTGCCGGAGTCGGTCACGGTGGACGAGCTCTACGCGCTGCAGCCCTCGGCCGTCTTCTACTCGAACGGCCCCGGCGACCCGGAGGCATCCGACCGGCACGTCGCGCTGCTGAAGGAGGTGCTGACCCGCCGCACCCCGTTCTTCGGCATCTGCTTCGGCAACCAGCTGCTCGGCCGCGCGCTCGGGTTCGACACCTACAAGCTGCCCTTCGGCCACCGCGGGATCAACCAGCCGGTCGTCGACCTCCGGTCCGGCCGGGTGGGCATCACCGCGCACAACCACGGGTTCGCCGTCGACGCGCCGGTCGGCCGGGTCGTGGAGACGCCCGCCGGCTTCGGCCGCGCCGAGGTCACCCACGTGGACCTGAACGACGACGTGGTCGAGGGCCTCGCCTGCCTCGACCTCCCGGCGTTCTCGGTGCAGTACCACCCCGAGGCGGCCGCCGGGCCGCATGACGCCGCGGAGCTGTTCGACCGCTTCCGCGACATGGTGCTCGCCGAGCGCGACCACGGCGAGGCGGCGGCCATCGCGATCGAGACGGCCCCGACGGACGGCGCCTCGTGATTCCAGTGACCACGCGCGGTACCTGTGGCGTCGCGCGGTACGCATGCATACCGCGCGACGCCACGGCTACCGCGCGACGTGAGAGGACGGACGGCTGATGCCCAAGCGCGACGACATCTCGAGCGTGCTCGTGATCGGCTCCGGGCCGATCGTGATCGGGCAGGCGGCCGAGTTCGACTACTCGGGCACCCAGGCGTGCCGGGTGCTCCGCGAGGAGGGGATCCGCGTGATCCTCGTCAACTCGAACCCGGCGACGATCATGACCGACCCCGACTTCGCCGACGCGACCTACATCGAGCCGATCACGGTGCCCGTGCTCGAGAAGATCATCGCGGCCGAGCGGCCGGACGCCGTGCTGCCGACGCTCGGCGGCCAGACGGCGCTGAACGCCGCGATCGCGCTCGCCGAGGCGGGCGTGCTCGAGCGCTACGGCGTGGAGCTGATCGGCGCGAAGGTCGAGGCCATCCGCCGCGGCGAGGACCGGCAGATCTTCAAGGACCTCGTGATCGAGGCGGGCGCCGAGGTGGCGCGCTCCGCGATCGCCAGCAGCGTGCCGCAGGCGCTCGCGCACGCCGAGGACCTCGGCTACCCGCTCGTCGTCCGGCCCTCCTTCACGATGGGCGGCCTCGGCTCCGGCTTCGCGCACGACCCGGTCGAGCTCGCGCGGATGGCCGGCGACGGCATCGCGGCGAGCACCGTGGGGGAGGTGCTCCTCGAGGAGTCGATCCTCGGCTGGAAGGAGTACGAGCTCGAGCTGATGCGCGACCAGGCCGACAACACCGTCGTGGTCTGCTCGATCGAGAACGTCGACCCCGTCGGCGTGCACACCGGCGACTCGATCACCGTCGCGCCCGCCATGACGCTCACCGACCGGGAGTACCAGCGGCTCCGCGACATCGGCATCGACATCATCCGGCTCGTCGGCGTCGACACCGGCGGCTGCAACATCCAGTTCGCGGTCGAGCCGACGACCGGGCGCGTGATCGTCATCGAGATGAACCCGCGCGTCTCCCGGTCGAGCGCGCTCGCGTCGAAGGCCACGGGCTTCCCGATCGCGAAGATCGCCGCGAAGCTCGCGCTCGGCTACCGGCTCGACGAGATCCCGAACGACATCACCCGCGTCACGCCGGCGAGCTTCGAGCCGACGCTCGACTACGTCGTCGTGAAGGTGCCCCGGTTCGCGTTCGAGAAGTTCCCCGCCGCGGATCCCGAGCTGACGACCACCATGAAGTCCGTCGGCGAGGCGATGGCGATCGGCCGCACGTTCGGGGCGGCGCTGCAGAAGGCGCTGCGCTCGCTCGAGAAGCGCGGCAGCTCCTTCCACTGGTCCGGGGAGCCGGGCGACAAGGCGGCCCTGCTCGAGACCATCCGCACGCCGACCGACGGGCGGATCGTGCAGGTGCAGCAGGCCTTCCGTGCCGGCGCCACCGTCGAGGAGGTCTACGCCGCGACGGCGATCGACCCCTGGTTCCTCGACGCGATCGTCGAGATCGACGCGCTCGCGGAGCAGATCCGGAGCGCCGACGAGCTCGACCCGTTCCTGCTCCGCACCGCGAAGGAGGAGGGCTTCTCCGACGCGCAGCTCGCCGAGCTGCGCGGCACGGACGAGGCATCGGTGCGGAGCGCCCGGCAGGCCGCGGGCATCCGCCCGGTCTACAAGACCGTCGACACCTGCGCGGGGGAGTTCCCGGCGCTCACGCCGTACCACTACTCCACCTACGACTTGGAGACCGAGGTCCAGCCCTCCGACGCCCGGAAGGTCGTCATCCTCGGCAGCGGGCCGAACCGGATCGGCCAGGGCATCGAGTTCGACTACTCGTGCGTGCACGCCGCGTTCGCGCTCCGCGATGCGGGGTACGAGACGGTGATGGTCAACTGCAACCCGGAGACGGTCTCCACCGACTACGACACCTCCGACCGGCTCTACTTCGAGCCCCTCACCCTCGAGGACGTGCTCGAGGTCATCGACGCGGAGTCCGCGAGCGGCACCGTGGTCGGCGTGATCGTGCAGCTCGGCGGTCAGACCGCGCTCGGGCTCGCGAAGGGGCTGGAGGCGGCCGGCGTGCCGATCCTCGGCACCTCGCCCGCCTCGATCGACCTCGCGGAGGAGCGTGGCCTGTTCGCCGCGATCCTCGCCGACGCGGGGCTCGTCGCGCCGAAGAACGGGACGGCGACGGATGCGGACAGCGCGAAGGCGGTCGCCGCGGAGATCGGCTACCCGGTGCTCGTGCGCCCCTCGTTCGTGCTCGGCGGCCGCGGGATGGAGATCGTCTACGACGCCGCCGAGCCTCGACGGCTACTTCGAGCGCATCGCCGGGCAGGCGATCGTCGGCCCGGACCATCCGCTGCTCGTCGACCGGTTCCTCGACGACGCCGTGGAGATCGACGTCGACGCGCTCTACGACGGCACCGACCTCTGGATCGGCGGCGTGATGGAGCACATCGAGGAGGCCGGCATCCACTCCGGCGACTCGAGCTGCACCCTGCCGCCGGTGACCCTCGGGCGCACCGTCATCGACGAGGTGCGGACGGCGACGCTCGCGATCGCGCAGCGGCGTCGGGGTGCGCGGCCTGCTGAACGTGCAGTTCGCGGTCGCCGCGGGCGTGCTCTACGTGCTCGAGGCGAACCCGCGGGCCTCCCGCACCGTGCCGTTCGTCTCGAAGGCGCTCGGCGTGCAGGTCGCCAAGGCGGCGGCGCTCGTGATGGCGGGCCGCCCGATCGCCGACCTCATCGCCGAGGGGATGCTGCCGGCCCGCGACGGCAGCGACGTCCCGGCGGACAGCCCCGGTCGCCGTGAAGGAGGCCGTGCTGCCGTTCAAGCGGTTCCGCGACCGCGCCGGCAACGTCATCGACTCCCTGCTGGGGCCGGAGATGCGTTCCACCGGCGAGGTGATGGGCATCGACCGCGACTTCCCGCGGGCCTTCGCGAAGAGCCAGGAGGCCGCCTACGGCGGGCTGCCGCTCTCCGGCACCGTGTTCGTGTCGGTCGCGGACCGCGACAAGCGGTCCATCGTGCTCTCGGCCCTGCGGCTCAGCCAGGTGGGGTTCACGCTCGTCGCGACCGCCGGCACGGCCGAGATGCTGCACCGCAACGGCATCCAGGCCGACGTCGTGCGCAAGCTGAGCGAGTCGGGCGAGGTCGGACCCGACGTGGTGGAGCTCATCCGCCGCGGCGAGATCGACGTCGTCGTCAACACGCCGTCGGGCCGATCGGCCCGCGCGGACGGCTACGAGATCCGCGCCGCGGCGGTCGCAGCCGACAAACCCCTGTTCACGACGGTGGCTCAGTTGTCCGCTGCGGTGGCGTCACTGGACGCGATTCGGGCAGGATTCGATGTGACCCCCCTGCAGGAGTACGAGCGGCGTCGCAGCACGGCTGCGGCGAGGAAGACGAGGTAGTCCATCGTGCCCACCTTCGCGGAGCGCCTCGGCGCCGCATTCTCCGAGTACGGGCACCTGTGCGTCGGCATCGACCCGCACGAGTACCTGCTCGCCGAGTGGGGCCTGCCGGTGTCCGCGGTCGGCGCGCACGAGTTCGGGCTGCGCGTCGTGGAGGCCTGCGTCGGCCGCGTCGGCATCGTGAAGCCGCAGGTCGCGTTCTACGAGCGGTTCGGCTCGATCGGCTACCGCGTGCTCGAGGACGTGCTGAAGGAGGCGCGCAAGGCGGGCCTCGTCGTGATCGCGGACGTGAAGCGCGGCGACCTCGGCTCGACCATCGAGGCGTACGGGCAGGCGTGGCTCACCCCCGGCGCGCCGCTCGAGGCGGATGCGATGACGATCAGCGCCTTCCAGGGCTTCGGCGCGCTGCGCTCCCCGCTCGAGCAGGCCGGACGGCACGGCAAGGGGCTCTTCGTGCTCGCCGCGACGTCGAACCCCGAGGCGATGGCGGTGCAGACCGCGGTCATCCAGCGGGAGACGCAGGCGGGCAAGTCCGTCGCCGGCGGCCTCGCCCAGCGCGCCGTGAACTGGAACCGCACCCACGCGGAGGGGCCGATCGGCAACATCGGGGTCGTGCTCGGCGCGACGGTCGACTTCACGGACTTCGGCATCGACCTCGCCTCGCTCGCCGCGGAGCCGGCGACGCCGATCCTCGCGCCCGGCTTCGGCTACCAGGGCGCCCAGTTCGCCGACGTCAAGCGGCTCTTCGGCGTCGCGGCGGCCTCGACCGTCGTGACGGCCTCCCGCAGCATCCTCGCCTCCGGACCGTCCGCCATCGGCGACGCGATCAAGCGGCAGGCCGACCTCCTCGGAGAGGCGATCGCGTGATCACCCGGACCGCACGATGAACCCGCCCGAGGTCGACCGGCTCGCCGGGATCGCGGGCGGCCGTCGCCGCGCGCCGGGCACGGGCCGAGGTGAAGCGGCAGGTGTCCTCCGGCGAGCGCAGCGCCAGCGAGGTGCTCTCCACCGCCGCGCGCGACCAGACGCAGCCCGAGGCGACGATGCGGGTGAGCGAGCTGATCGGCAGCATCCCGTGGCTCGGGCCGACGCGCACCGCGAAGATCATGCAGGACCTGAAGATCTCGCCGTCGAAGCGGCTCGGCGGCCTCGGCGTGCACCAGTACCAGCGGCTGCACGAGTTCCTCGTCCGCCGTCAGGCGCCGCGCCGTCCCCTCGAGCCGGAGCAGGGGCCGAGCCGCCTCGTCGTGCTCGCGGGTCCCACGGCCGTCGGCAAGGGCACGGTCGCCGCCTACATCCGCGAGCACCACCCCGAGGTGCTCCTGTCGGTCAGCGCCACCACCCGGCCGCCGCGGCCGGGCGAGATCGACGGCATCAACTACTACTTCCTGTCGGAGGAGCAGTTCGACCGGATGATCGAGGCCGGCCAGTTCCTCGAGTGGGCGCGCGTGCACAACGCGTACCGGTACGGCACGCCGCGGCAGCCGATCGAGTCGGCGCTGAACGAGGGTCGCAGCGTGCTCCTCGAGATCGACCTGCAGGGTGCGCGGCAGGTGCGGGAGGCCTTCCCGGAGGCGATGCTCGTCTTCCTGCTCCCGCCCACGTGGGAGGAGCTCGTCCGCCGGCTCGTCGGCCGGGGGACCGAGAGCGAGGAGGAGCGCGAGCGCCGCCTCGAGACCGCTCGGGTCGAGCTCGCCGCCCAGGAGGAGTTCGACGCGACAGTCGTGAACACGGATGTCGAGGAGGCGGCCCGCGAGGTCGTAAACTTGATGTCCGTCTGATCCGGCGCGCCCGGATCCCGCCGCGCACCGCGCGCCTCCACGCCGCTTCCGCGGCGATCGCTTCCTCTGATCAAGGAGATCCCCATGGCTTCCAAGAACCTCGGCATCATCGACCCGCCCATCGACGAGCTGCTCACCAAGGTCGACTCGAAGTACGGCCTGGTCATCTTCGCGAGCAAGCGCGCGCGCCAGATCAACGACTACTACGCCGACCTGCACGAGGGCAGCCTGTTCGACAACGTCGGGCCCCTGGTCGAGTCCTCGATCGACGACAAGCCGCTGTCCGTCGCGCTCCGCGAGGTCAACGAGGACAAGCTCCGCATCACGGCAGTCGAGTGACCCCGAGCGGGCGCGCCGGCCGGGCCACGGGCGCGGGAGCGGGGCGCCCGTGAGGATCGTCGTCGGGATCTCCGGCGGCATCGCCGCGTACAAGGCCGTCGGCGTCGTCCGCGCCCTCGTGCTCGCGGGCCACGACGTGCACGTCGTGCCGACCGCCGCAGCGCTGCGCTTCGTCGGCCGGCCGACGCTCGAGGCGATCAGCCGCAACCCGGTCGAGACCGACCTCTACGAGGGCGTCGCCGAGGTGCGCCACGTCGCCCTCGGCCAGTCCGCCGACCTCATCGTCATCGCCCCCGCGACCGCGAACACGCTCGCGAAGCTCGCGACGGGCCTCGCCGACGACCTCCTCGGCACCACGGTGCTCGCGAGCGCCGCGCCGCTGGTCGTCGCGCCGGCGATGCACACCGAGATGTGGGAGCACGCGGCCACGCAGGCCAACGTGCGCACCCTCGAGTCCCGCGGCGTGCTCCTCGTCGGTCCGGTCTCGGGGCGGCTCGACGGGCAAGGACGCCGGTGCCGGGCGGATGGCGGAGCCCGCCGACATCGTCGCGGCCGCCCTCGACGCCGCGGTCAGCGCCAACCCGCAGCTCGACCGCACGATCGACGCCGCCCGCCCCGCGCGGTCTCGACGGCCGCCGCGTGCTCGTCACCGCCGGCGGCACGCGCGAGCCGCTCGACCCGGTCCGCTTCCTCGGCAACGCCTCGAGCGGCCGGCAGGGCGTCGGGCTCGCCGAGGCCGCCCGCGACCGCGGCGCGGAGGTCGTCCTCGATCGCCGCGCACCTCGAGGTCCCGCCGCCCGCGGGCGTCGAGGTGGTGTCCGTGCGCACCGCGGAGGAGCTGCCTCGCCGCGGTGCGGCGCGAGGCGCGCCGCCGCCGACGTCGTGATCATGGCCGCCGCGGTCGCCGACTGGCGGCCCGCGAGCGTCGCGGGCGGCAAGCTGAAGAAGCGGGACATCGGCGAGACGTTCACCGTCGAGCTCGTGCGCACCCCCGACGTGCTCGCCACGATCGCCGCGGAGCGCATCCCGGCCGGGCCAGGTCGTCGTCGGCTTCGCGGCGGAGACGGAGCCCGACCCCGCGCGTCTGCTCGCCCTCGGCCGCGAGAAGATCGCGGCGAAGGGCGCCGACTTCCTCGTGCTCAACGAGGTCGGGCACGACCTCGTCTTCGGCAAGCAGGAGACCGCCGTCACGGTGCTGAACGCCGCCGGCGACGTCGTCGGATCGGCCGGCGGCGACAAGCGGTCGGTGGCCGACGCCATCCTGGATACTCGTCGTCCCCGCCTGAGCCGGGACGACCCACCCACTTCCCTGGAGGAACCGTGCCCGCGCTGCGCCTGTTCACGTCCGAGTCCGTGACGCCCGGCCACCCGGACAAGATCTGCGACCAGATCTCCGACAGCGTGCTCGACGCGCTCATCGTGCAGGACGTGCACGCCCGCGTCGCCGTCGAGACCCTCGTCACGACCGGGCTCGTGCACGTCGCGGGCGAGGTGTCGACGAGCGGCTACGCCGACATCCCCGGCATCGTGCGGGACCGCATCCGGCAGATCGGCTACGACTCCTCGGAGCAGAGCTTCGACGGCTCCACCTGCGGCGTCTCGGTGTCGATCGGCTCGCAGTCGGTCGACATCGCGCGCGGCGTCGACCGGGCGCTCGAGTCCCGCGAGGGCAGCGCCGCCGCCTACGACCAGCTCGGCGCCGGCGACCAGGGCATCATGTTCGGCTACGCCGTTCGCGAGACGCCGGAGCTGATGCCGATCCCGGTGTCGCTCGCGCACCGGCTCGCGGCGCGGCTCACCGAGGTGCGCCAGGGCGGCGAGCTGCCGTACCTCCGGCCCGGACGGCAAGACGCAGGTGACCATCGGCTACGACGGCGTGCGGCCCGTCAGCGTCGAGGCCGTCGTCGTCTCCACCCAGCACGCGCCGTCGGTCTCCTCCGACGACCTGCGCGACGCCGTCCGGCGCCTCGTCATCGACCCGGTGCTCGAGGCGAGCGGCCTCGACGTGTCCGCGCCGCGCATCTACGTGAACCCGTCCGGCCGCTTCGAGATCGGCGGACCGAAGGCGGATGCGGGCCTCACCGGCCGCAAGATCATCGTCGACACCTACGGCGGCGCGAGCCGGCACGGCGGCGGCGCGTTCAGCGGCAAGGACCCGTCGAAGGTCGACCGCTCCGGCGCCTACGCGATGCGCTGGGTCGCGAAGACCGCGGTCGCGGCCGGGCTCGCGGACCGGCTCGAGCTGCAGGTCGCCTACGCGATCGGCGCCGCGGAGCCCGTCGGCCTGTACGCGGAGACGTTCGGCACCGCGCACGTGCCCGAGGAGCGGATCGTGTCCGCCATCCGCGAGGTGTTCGACCTGCGGCCGCGCGCGATCATCGACGCCCTCGACCTGCTGCGCCCGATCTACGCCGAGACGAGCGTGTTCGGGCACTTCGGGCGCGAGCTGCCGACGTTCACCTGGGAGCGCACGGACCGCGCCGCCGACCTCGCGGCGGCGGCCGGGCTCTGACGACGGGGGAGGCGTTGGCGGAGCCGTCATGAGCGAGGCGTCGATCGCGAACGTCGTGCTCGACTCCCCGCTGCCGCGCCTCGACCACCTCTTCGACTACCGGATCCCCGAGGCGATGCGGGGGTCGATCGTGCCGGGCGTGCGCGTGAAGGTGCCGCTCCGCGTCGCGGGCCGCTCCGCCGACGGCTTCGTCGTCGGGCTCGCCGACACCACCGACGCGCCGGGCGACGCTGTCCGAGATCGACAGGCTCGTCTCCCCGGCGCCGGTGCTCGCTCCCGACGTGTGGCGGCTCGCGCGCGCCGTCGCCGACCGCGGCGCGGGAGTCGCGTCGGACGTGCTGCGGATCGCGGTGCCGAAGCGGCAGGCCCGCGTCGAGCAGCGCTGGCTGAAGGACGGGCCGACCGCGCCCGCGCCCGTCGACGCGCCCAGGGTGGCCGCCGGCGACGCGCTCGTCGACGGGCATGCGGCTCACCGCCCTCGCCACCCCGCATCCGGTGGAGCGCGCCGGCCGCACGGTGGGCGGCTGGGCGGCCGAGCTCGCCGACACGGCCGCCTCGGTCGCCGCCGCCGGCCGGTCGGTGATCGTCGCGGTGCCCGACCGCCGCGACCTGGAGCAGCTCGCCGCCGTGCTCGCCGCCGGTCCCGCGGCCGGCGTCGTGCTCCGGATCGACGCGGCCCTGCCGGCCGCGGAGCGGTACCGGGCGCACCTCGCGGCGCTCGGACCCGGTCCGCACGTGCTGATCGGCGCGCGGTCCGCGGTCTACGCCCCGGCGCCCGACCTCGGCGCGATCCTCGTCTGGGACGAGGCCGACGCGTTCCACCAGGAGCCCCTCGCGCCCTACGCCGCGACCCGCGACGTGGCGCTCCTGCGCCAGGAGCAGTCCGGCGCGGGCCTGCTCCTGCTCGCCCACACGCGCTCCACGACCGTGCAGCGCCTCGTGCAGGTCGGCTGGCTCACCGACCGGCCGGCGCCGCGCCCACGGCCCGAGGTGGTGCTCACCCCCGACGACGACCGCCCGTCCCGGATCCCGTCCGCGGCGTGGCGGGCGCTGCGGCAGGCGCTGACCGCCGGCCCCGTGCTCGTGCAGGTCGCCCGTCCTGGCGAGGCCGCGCTGAAGGCCCTCGCGACCGGCGACGCGCCGCCGCCGATCGACGCCGGCCGCACGGCGCACGAGCTCGGCCGCGCCTTCCCCGGCGTCCCGGTGCTCATCGCGGACGGCGAGCACGTGCACGACGAGATCGACCGCAGCCCGCGGATCGTCGTGTCGACCCGCGGCGCCGAGCCGCGTGCCCCCGGCGGCTACCGCGCGGTGCTGCTGCTCGACGGGCGCCGGATGCTCGCCCGCGAGTCGCTCTGGGTGGCCGAGGACTGCCTCCGCTGGTGGGCCGGGGCCGCGGCGCTCGCCGCCCCGGACGCGCCCGTGCACCTCGTCGGCGTCTCCGGCGACGTGGCGACCGCGCTCGCGACCTGGCGGTTCCCCGAGTTCGCCGCCCGCCAGCTCGCCGATCGGCGCGACGCTCCGCTTCCCGCCCGTCGTGCGGCTCGTGACCGTCACCGGCCCGGCGGCCCCGGTGCAGGGCCTCGTCGAGGAGCTCGAGGCGGCGGGCGCGGAGGTGCTGCTGCACGGCGCCGACCCGACCGGGCGGCGGGCCGTGCTCCGCTTCGACTACGGGGCCGGTCCCCGCCTCGCCGCCATCGCGAAGGCGGCGCTCGTGAAGGCCGGCTCGGCCCGCCGCCCGAAGCCGCCCGCCCCGCCGCCCCCCTCGCTCCGGGTGCGCTTCGACCCCCACGAGCCCCTCTGACCCGTCTGACCCCTCGTCGCGTCGGCTTCGACGGCGCCCGGATGAGCACTTCAGCAGGACATCTTCGCTTCGGCATGACGAAAGGGGCCATTTCGTCCTGCTGAAGCGATCTCGTCCTGCTGAGGTGCGGCGCGGGTGGCGATTCGCGCGCCGCCTAGGCTGAACGGCGCCGATCGGGAGGGACGACATGCGGCTGCTCTTCGCCGGGACGCCGGATGCGGCGGTCCCCTCGCTCGACGCGCTCGCGGCCGGCCCGCACGAGATCGTCCGCGTGGTGACGCGCCCGCCCGCGCCGCAGGGGCGCCGCCGCGTGCTCACGCCCTCGCCGGTGGAGGCCCGCGCGCTCGAGCTCGGCCTGCCGGTGCTGCACGCGTCCCGCCTCGACGACGACGCGACGGCGACCCTGCTCGCGGATCGCGCCGACCTCGGCGTCGTCGTCGCCTACGGCGGCCTGATCCGCGAGCCGCTGCTGTCCGGCCCGGCCGAGGGCTGGATCAACCTGCACTTCTCGCTGCTGCCGCGCTGGCGCGGCGCCGCGCCGGTGCAGCACGCGCTGATCGCCGGGGACTCGACGACCGGGGTCGCCGTGTTCCGGCTCGAGGCCGGCCTCGACACCGGCCCGCTGCTCGCCGTCGAGGAGGTGCCGATCGGGGCGCTCGAGACCGCGGGCCACCTCCTCGGCCGGCTCGCCGCCATCGGCGCCGGCGTGCTCGCCGGCGCGGTCGACGCCCTCGCCGCCGGCACCGCCACGGGCCGTTCCGCAGGCGGGGGAGCCGACCCTCGCCGGCAAGCTCACGCTCGAGGACGGCCGGCTCGACCTCACCGCGTCCGCCGACGCCGTGCTCGAACCGCTACCGCGGCACCACGCCCGAGCCCGGCGCCTTCACCGAGGTCGCCGGCAGCCGCCTCAAGGTGCTGGACGCCGCCCCAGCCCGTGACGCCGCCCCGCTGGCACCCGGGCGAGGTCGTGCTCACCGGCGGCCGCGTGCTGGTCGGCACGGCCGACGCGCCGATCGAGCTGGTCACCGTGCAGCCCGCCGGCCGCACGCCGATGCCCGCGACGGCCTGGCTGAACGGCGCCGCGCGACCGGTGCGGCTCGGATGAGCGCGCCGCCCCGCTCGGCGGTCAGCCCGGCCCGCCGGATCGCGCTCGAGGTGCTCACCGCGGTCCGGGAGCGCGACGCCTACGCCAACCTCCTGCTGCCCGTGCTGCTGCAGCGCGCCGCGACGCCGCCCACCGAGGCCGCCTTCGCGACCGAGCTCGCCTACGGCACGCTGCGCCGGCTCGGGCACTACGACGCCGTGATCGCCGCCGCGTCCGGCCGGGCGATCGCGGCGATCGACCCGCCGCTGCTCGACGTGCTGCGGCTCGGCCGCGCACCAGCTGCTCGCCACCCGGACCGCGCCGCACGCGGCGGTGCACCAGGCCGTGGACCAGGCGCGGGAGGCCGCGGGCAAGGGGGCCGCCGGCTTCGCCAACGCGGTGCTGCGCCGGGTCGGTGCCGCGGACGACGCCGCGTGGACGGAGCGGCTCACCGCCGGGCATCTCGGATCCGGACGAGCTGCTCGCGGCGCGGAGCGCCCATCCCGCCTGGGTCGTCGCGGCGCTGCGCGCCGCGCTCGCCGCGACCGACGGGGGAGACGCCGACCTCGACCGGCTGCTCGAGGTCGACAACGTGCCGGCGCCGGTCGGCCTCGTCGCGCTGCCCGGCCTCGCGGACCCCGTCGCGACCGGCCTGCCCCGGCATCCGCTCTCCCCGATCGGCGTCGAGTCGCCGGGCGGCGACCCCGCCGGCGTGCCCGGCGTGCGGCAGGGCGTGGTGCGGGTGCAGGACCCCGGATCGCAGCTCGCCGCGCTCGCGCTCACCCGCGCCCGGCCGGTCGCGGCGGGGGAGCGGTGGCTCGACCTCTGCGCCGGTCCCGGCGGCAAGGCGGCGCTGCTCGCCGCCGAGGCCGCCGCCGGCGGCGCGTCGCTGCTCGCGAACGAGCTGACGCCCGCCCGTGCCCGGCTCGTCGAGCGGGCGCTCGCCGCGGTGCCGGGCGACGCCCGCGTCGAGACCGGCGACGGGGTGCGGTTCGCCGACGGGGCCGAACGGTTCGACCGGATCCTGCTCGACGCGCCGTGCACCGGCCTCGGCGCGCTCCGCCGCCGGCCCGAGGCCCGCTGGCGGAAGCGCCCGGAGGACGTGCCGGAGCTCGCGGCCCTGCAGACGCGGCTCCTCGACGCGGCGGTCGCCGACCCTCGCGCCCGGGGGCCTGCTCGCCTACGTCACCTGCTCGCCCGTCGTGGCCGAGACGACGGACCGGGTGGCCGACGCGCTGCAGCGGCATGCGGGGCTCGTCGCGCTCGAGACGACCGAGGTGCTCGGCGGCATCACGAGCGGTCCGCTGACCGGCGCGCGCCGCGGCACCGCCGCCCAGCTCTGGCCGCACCGGCACGCCACCGACGCGATGTTCGTGCAGCTGCTGACCCGTTCCTGAGGCGTCGGCGACCGCCCTCCGGCCCGTTCGCGTCACGGCCCGATCACGGCGCGCACAAGGGGCTTGCACCGCCGCCCCGCCGCCCTCCAAAGTAGGGGCCTGCCGCAGTGTCGCGGTAGGCAACTCCCGTCACCGCCCGACTCCTGGAGCCGCCCGATGTCCGCCGCTTCCGACAACCAGCGCACCCTCGAGTCGTTCGGCTACAAGCAGGAGCTGAAGCGCTCCGTCTCGACCGTCGACCTGCTCATCTACGGCCTGATCTTCATGGTGCCGATCGCGCCGTGGGCCATCTTCGGCACGGTCTACAACAGCGCCGCAGGCATGGTGCCGCTCGTCTACGTGATCGGCCTCGTCGCGATGATCTTCACCGCGCTCGCCTACGCGCAGATGGCGAAGTCGTTCCCGCTCGCCGGCTCCGTCTTCTCCTACGTCGGCCGCGGCATCCATCCGTCGATCGGCTTCTTCGCGGGGTGGGCGATCCTGCTCGACTACCTGCTCGTGCCGACGCTGCTGTACGTGTTCGCGGCGTCGTCGATGGCGGGCATCTTCCCCGGCTCGCCCCAGTGGGTCTGGGCCCTGATCTTCGTGGCGATCAACACCGCGGTGAACCTCTTCGGCATCAGCTCGATCAAGCTCGCGAACCGCGTGTTCCTCGTGATCGAGCTGGTGTTCTTCGTGATCTTCGTGATCATCGCGGTGGCGGCGATCAACGGCGGGACCCTGCCGGGCGCGCACTGGAGCACCGACCCGATCTGGACGCCCGGCAAGGTCACCGGCCCGCTCATCGCCGGCGGCGCTGTCGATCGCGGTGCTGAGCTTCCTCGGCTTCGACGGCATCTCCACCCTCGCCGAGGAGTCGACCGGCCGGAAGAACGCCGCCGGCCGCGCGATGATCATCGCCCTCTTCATCGTCGCCGCGCTCTTCATCACTGAGACGTGGCTCGCCGCGCTGCTCGCCGGCGGCCGCGCCGCGTTCAGCGACAACGAGGTCGAACAACGCCTTCTTCCTCCTCGTGCAGCAGGCCGCAGGCACCGGATGGCAGAACGCCTTCTTCGTCGTGAACGTGCTCGCGGTCGGCATCGCGAACGCGATGGCCGCCCAGGCTGCGACGAGCCGCCTGCTCTACTCGATGAGCCGCGACCGGCAGCTGCCGCGCATTCCTGTCCCGGATCAGCCGCCAGCAGGTGCCGACGTACGCGATCCTCGCCGTCACCGTGCTCACCGTCGTGCTCGTGCTGTTCTTCGTCGGCCAGCTGACGCTGATCTCGTCGCTCGTGAACTTCGGGGCGCTGTTCGGCTTCTGCCTGCTGCACGTCGCGGTGTTCTGGCACTACATGGTGAAGCAGCGGTCGCGGAACTGGCTGCTGCACGGCGTCGTGCCCGTCCTCGGTTTCCTGATCATCGGCTACGTGCTCGATCAACGCCGATCCGCTCGCGAAGATCGGCGGGCTGGTCTGGCTGGTGATCGGCGCGATCATCTTCGCCATCAACGTGGCCCGCGGCCGCAAGCCGGAGCTGACGATCAGCGAGGACGAGCCGGTGCTGGGCGAGGGCGGCGGCGTCACCCTCGACCGCTGAGCCGTCGCTCGAGGGGCGCCGAGCCGCCTCCTCTAGGGTCGGCTGGTGGCCGTCCGCATCGAACCGAGCATCCTGTCCGCCGACTTCACCGCGATCGCGGCCGACGTCGCGCGCATCCCGTCCGCGGACCTCGTGCACGTCGACGTGATGGACAACCACTTCGTGCCGAACCTCACGTTCGGGCTGCCGATGGTGGAGCGGCTGCTGCAGGTCACCGATCTGCCGCTCGACGTGCACCTGATGATCGACGACCCCGACCGGTGGGCCCCGGGTTCGCCGAGGCGGGCGCCTGCGGTGGTCACGTTCCACGCCGAGGCCGCGAAGGACGCGGTCGCGACGGCGCGCGCGATCCGGTCGGCCGGGGCGAAGGCGGGCGTCGCCCTGAAGCCCGGGACGCCGGCCGCGCCGTGCTCGACTGCCTCGACGAGTTCGACCAGGTGCTCGTCATGACGGTGGAGCCCGGCTTCGGCGGCCAGGCGTTCCAGCCCGAGATGCTCGGCAAGATCCGCGAGGTCCGCGGCGCGATCGGCGACCGCGACGTGTGGCTGCAGGTCGACGGCGGCATCGGGCCCGGCGACCATCGCCCGCACCCGCGAGGCCGGGGCCGACACGTTCGTCGCGGGTCCAGCGTCTTCGGCGACGCGGACCCCGATGCGGCGGTCCGCCGCCTCCGCGGGCTCGCCACCGCGTGACGTCATCGCGCCGTTCCGGAGCTCCTGCGCGACACGCCGCGCTGAGGCGCCCGGAGGCGGCGTGTCGCCCGGTCTCTCCGGAACGGCGTCACTCCGGTGCCGCCGGTAGCCTGGGACGCGTGAAGACGTTCGACGGCCTCTACGCCGAGCTCGCGGCGAAGGCCGCCGAGCGCCCGGCCGGGTCGCGCACGGTCGAGGAGCTCGACGCGGGCGTGCACGCCATCGGCAAGAAGATCGTCGAGGAGGCCGCCGAGGTGTGGATGGCCGCCGAGTGGGAGGACGACGACCGTCTCGCCTCCGAGGTCTCCCAGCTGCTGTACCACGTGCAGGTGCTCCTGCTGAAGAAGGGCCTCACCCTCGAGGACGTCGGCCGTCATCTCTGACCCGACCGGCCCCGCCGCCGAAGTGCCCCGTCCGTCCCCTCCGAGAGAGTCCCGAGCATGCTGAGGATCGCCGTCCCGAACAAGGGCGCGCTCGCCGACACCGCCGGCGCAGATGCTCGGCGAGGCCGGGTACCGCCTCCGGCGCGACCCGAAGGAGCTGACGGTCGCGGATCCGCGCAACGACGTCGAGTTCTTCTACCTGCGCCCGCGCGACATCGCCACCTACGTCGGCTCCGGCGCCCTCGACGTCGGCATCACCGGCCGCGACCTGCTGCTCGACTCCGGGTCGACCGCCCGCGAGGTCGCGGCGCTCGACTTCGCGTCCTCCACCTTCCGCTTCGCCGGCCCCGCCGGCCGCTTCACCGAGCTGACCGAGCTCGCCGGCCTCCGCGTCGCGACGAGCTACACGGGCCTCGTCGGCGCGTTCCTCGACGCGGCCGGGGTGCCGCACCGAGCTGGTGCACCTCGACGGCGCGGTCGAGACCGCGGTGCGGCTCGGCGTCGCGGACGCCGTCGCCGACGTCGTGGAGACGGGCTCGACGCTGCGGGCCCAGGGCCTCGAGATCTTCGGCCCGGTCATCCTGCAGTCCACCGCGGTGCTGATCGCCGGCCCGCGCGCCGCGACCGGCCTCGAGGTGCTCGAGCGGCGGCTGCAGGGCGTCCTCGTCGCGCGGCAGTACGTGATGGTGGACTACGACCTGCCCCGCTCGCTGCTCGACGAGGCCGCCCGCATCGCCCCGGGCATCGAGTCGCCGACCGTCTCGCCGCTGCACGACCCGGCGTGGGCGGCCGTGCGGGTGATGGTGCCGCGCACCGACATGAACCACGTGATGGACGCGCTCTACGCGCTCGGCGCCCGCGCGATCTTCGTCACCCCCATCCACGCGGCGAGGATCTGAGCCGATGACGCTCGCGACCCGCGTCATCCCGTGCCTCGACGTCGCCGACGGCCGCGTCGTGAAGGGCGTGCGCTTCGAAGGGCTCGTCGACGCCGGGGACCCCGTCGAGTCCGCGGCGCGGTACGCCGCCCAGGGCGCGGACGAGATCACCTTCCTCGACGTGACCGCCACGGTCGAGGGCCGGGGCACCATGCTCGACACGGTCCGGCGCACGGCCGAGCAGGTGTTCGTGCCGCTCACGGTCGGCGGCGGCGTGCGATCCGTCGCCGACGTCGACACCCTGCTGAAGTCCGGGCGCCGACAAGATCGGCGTGAACTCGGCCGCGATCGCCCGGCCCGCGCTCCTCGCGGAGATCGCGGACCGCTTCGGCGCCCAGGTGCTGCGTGCTGTCCCTCGACGTGCTGCGCGACCCGCGCGTGCCGAGCGGCTTCGCGGTGACGACGCACGGCGGCCGCACCGAACACCGGCATCGACGCGCTCACCTGGGTCGAGGAGGCCATCGTCCTCGGCGCCGGCGAGCTGCTCGTCAACTCGATCGACGCGGACGGCACGAAGGCCGGCTACGACCTGCGGCTGATCGAGGCGGTGCGGGCGATCAGCAGCGTTCCCGGTGATCGCCTCGCGGCGGCGCGGGCGCCCTCGAGCACTTCGCCCCGGCGGTCGCCGCCGGCGCCGACGCGGTGCTCGCGGCGTCGGTGTTCCACCGTGGAGGTCTTCACGATCGGGCAGGTCAAGGCGGCGCTCGCGGACGCGGGCGTCGTCGTGCGGCGGACAGGAGCGGTGCACGCATGAGCGGCGAGACCCTGAAGGCGCCGGTGCTGGCCGCGCCGGCGGCGCTCGAGACGGCCCGGTTCGGGCCCGACGGGCTGCTGCCGGCGATCGTGCAGGAGCACGCCACCGGGGAGGTGCTCATGCTCGGCTGGATGGACCGGGAGGCGCTCTCCCGCACCCTCACCGAGGGCCGCGTGACCTTCTGGTCGCGCTCGCGCCAGGAGTACTGGCGCAAGGGCGACACGTCCGGGCACATCCAGGTCGTCCGGGGCGCCGCGCTCGACTGCGACGCGGACGCGCTGCTCGTGCGCGTCGACCAGACCGGCGCGGCCTGCCACACCGGCGCGCACTCGTGCTTCGACACCCATCCGATCGACGCCGCCGACGGGAGCGCCGCATGAGCCGGATGCCCGGCACCACCACCGTCGAGGCGTTCTCGGCCGCGCGGGAGGGCCGCCGCGTCGTCCCGGTCGTCCGCGAGCTCTTCGCCGACAGCGAGACGCCGCTCGGCATCTTCCGCAAGCTCGCGATGCGGGCGGGCGGGCGGATGCGCCCGGGCACCTTCCTGCTCGAGTCCGCCGAGCAGGGCGGGCTCTGGTCGCGGTACTCGTTCGTCGGCGTCGCCGCGTTCGGGTCGCTCACCGAGCAGCGCGGCCGCCCGGTCTGGCAGGACTGGGGCCTGCCGGCGTCCCGCGCCTTCGGCGCCGGCGGCGTCACGGGCGACTACCTCGAGGCGCTCGACGACCTGCACTCGCACTGGGCCAGCCCCCGCGTCGAGGGGCTGCCGCCGCTCACCGGCGGCCTCGTGGGCTACATCGGCTGGGACGCGGTGCGACTGCTCGAGCGGCTGCCCGACGCGCCGCCCGTCGGACTACGCGGTGCCCGAGCTCGGCATGGTGTTCGTGTCCGAGGTGGTCGCGGTCGACCACCTCAAGGGCACCGTGTCCCTCATCGTCACCGTCCTGAACGACGGCGCCGAGGACGAGGTGACCGCCTGGACGGACGCCCAGCGGCGGCTCGACGCGCTCGAGAAGCGGCTCGGCGCGCCCGTCGAGGCGCAGCTGGCGGAGGTCGACCTCGACATCGTGCCCGAGCCCCAGCTGCGCACCCCGCGGCAGGACTACCTCGACGCCGTCGTGACGGCGAAGCAGCACATCCGCGACGGCGACGTGTTCCAGGTCGTCGTCGCCCAGCGCTTCGACCTGCCGACGACGGCGAGCCCGCTCGACGTCTACCGCGTGCTCCGGCAGCTGAACCCGTCGCCCTACATGTACCTGCTCGCCCACGAGCGGCAGGACGGCAGCCCGATCGCGGTCGTCGGGTCGTCGCCCGAGGCGCTCGTCAAGGTGTCGGACGGCCGCGTGTTCAGCCATCCCATCGCCGGATCCCGGCCCGCGCGGCGCGACGCCCGAGGCGGACGAGGCCTTCGCCGCGGAGCTCGCGGTCGACGAGAAGGAGCGCGCCGAGCACCTGATGCTCGTCGACCTCGCCCGCAACGACCTCGCCAAGGTCTGCCTGCCCGGCACCGTCGAGCTCACCGAGTTCATGCGCATCGAGCGGTTCAGCCACATCATGCACATCACCTCGAGCGTCGAGGGCGAGATCGGTCCCGGGCGTCGGCCCGGTGGACGTGCTGAAGGCGACCTTCCCGGCCGGCACGCTCTCCGGCGCGCCGAAGCCGCGCGCGCTCGAGATCATCGACGCGCTCGAGCCCGCCCGCCGCGGCGTCTACGGCGGCGTCGTCGGCTACTTCGACTTCGCCGGCGACCTCGACCTCGCCATCGCCATCCGCACCGCCCTGATCGCCGACGGCGTCGCCCGCGTGCAGGCCGGCGGCGGCCTCGTGGCCGACTCCGTGCCGGAGGCCGAGTACGCGGAGTCGCAGAACAAGGCGGCCGCTCCGTTGAAGGCGGTCGCGATCGCCGCCGCGATGCGGCCGGTCGGCCGGCCGTGAGCGACCGGCGCAGCAGCGGGCGCGAGCGGCTCGTGCTCGTGCTGGTGGTCCTCGCGCTCGGCGGCGTCGTGGTGCTCGCCTCCACGCAGGTGTTCTCCACCGTCGTGCCGGTCGACGGCAGGCCGGTGCCCGTCACCGGGCAGGGCGTCGCGCCCGCGCTGGCGCCGCTCGGCATCGTGCTGATCGCGCTCGCCGGTGCGCTCACCATCGCCGGGCGCATCGCCCGGGTCGTGCTCGGGCTGGTCCTCGTGCTGCTCGGCGCCCTCGTCGTGCTGCTGACGCTGCCGAACGCGCTCGACCCGTCCGCCGGCACCCGCGGGGCCGTGAGCACGGCGACCGGCGTCATCGGCCACGTGACCGCGGTCGCGCACGGCGGCGGATGGCCCGTTCGTCGCCGCAGCGGCCGGCGTGCTCGCCGCGCTCGCCGGCGCCGCCGTGCTGCTGCGGGCCCCGGGCTGGTCGACCGGGGCGAGCCGCTACCGGCAGTCCGCGAACCCTGCCGGGCGCCGGTCGGATCCGGTCGACGAGTGGGACGCGCTGACCGCAGGCGGCGACCCCACCCACGACGACGACCCGGCCCCGGCCACCGGCCGTCCCGTAGAGATCTCCGCATGGCGAACATCACGGAGGACCCCGGCCACGGCTCGTCGCCCGCCGCATGGATCGCGGTCGTGATCATGCTCGTCGGCGTCGCCATCGGCACGCTGTTCCTCTTCCTGGAGGTGCTGCCGCTGGTCTACGTCGGTGCGGTGCTCATCCCGATCGGCCTCATCGTCGGCTACGTGCTGAAGAAGGCCGGCTTCGGCGTCGGCGGCTCCCGCGTCGGGAGCTCGCACTGACCTCGCCCCGCACGGCCGTCCCCGGCCTGCTGGCAGAGCTGATGGCCGGCGCGGCCGAGGACGCCGCTGCGCGCCGCGAGATCCGGCCGCTGCGAGGACGTCGAGGCCGCGGCGCTCGGCCGCCCCGCCCGCGCTCGACGCGGCCGCCGCGCTCGCCCGCGACGAGCGCCGGATGAAGGTGCTCGCCGAGGTGAAGCGCGCGAGCCCGTCGCGCGGCACGATGGCCGAGATCCCGGACCCCGCCGCGCTCGCCGCCCGCTACGCGGCCGGGGGAGCCGCCGCGATCAGCGTGCTCACCGAGGAGCGCCGCTTCCGCGGCTCGCTGGCCGACCTCGAGGCGGTCCGCGCCGCCGTCGACGTGCCGGTGCTCCGCAAGGACTTCGTCTCCACCGCCTACCAGGTGCTCGAGGCGCGCGCCGCGGGCGCCGACCTCGTGCTGCTGATCGTCGCCGCGCTCACCGAGGAGGCGCTCGCCTCGCTGTTCCGCCTCACCGGCGACCTCGGCATGACCGCGCTCGTCGAGACGCACAGCGACGCCGAGCTCGACCGCGCCCTCGACGTCGGCGCGCCGGGTCGTCGGCGTCAACGCCCGCGACCTCGACACCTTCGAGCTCGACCGCGACCTCTTCGGGCGCCTCGCCGCCCGCATCCCCGCGGGCGTCGTCCGCGTCGCCGAGTCCGCCGTCCGCACCGCCGACGACGTCGCGGCCTACCGCGCCGCCGGCGCCGACGTCGTGCTCGTCGGCGAGGCGCTCGTCACCGGGGACCCGGAGACCCTCCTCGCCGCCTTCACGAAAGCCGGATCATGACCAGCACCGACGTCCCCACGCGCTACTCCCAGCCCGGGCCCTACTTCGGCGCCTACGGCGGCCGGTTCGTGCCCGAGCCGCTCGTCGCGGCCCTCGACGAGCTGACCGCCGCGTGGGAGCACGCGAAGACGGATCCGGTGTTCCAGGCGGAGCTCGCCGACCTGCACAAGAACTACACGGGCCGGCCGTCGCCGCTCACCGAGGTGGCCCGCTTCGCCGCGCACGCCGGCGAGGCGCGGATCTTCCTGAAGCGCGAGGACCTGAACCACACCGGCTCGCACAAGATCAACAACGTGCTCGGCCAGGCGCTGCTCACCCGCCGCGTCGGCAAGAAGCGCGTGATCGCGGAGACCGGCGCCGGCCAGCACGGCGTCGCGACCGCGACGGCGGCCGCCCTCTTCGGCCTCGACTGCACCATCTACATGGGCGAGGTCGACACCGAGCGCCAGGCGCTGAACGTCGCGCGGATGCGCCTGCTCGGCGCCGAGGTCATCGCCGTGAAGTCGGGCTCCCGCACCCTGAAGGACGCGATCAACGAGGCGATGCGCGACTGGGTGACGAACGTCGGGACGACGAACTACGTCTTCGGCACCGTCGCCGGCCCGCATCCGTTCCCCTCGATGGTGCGCGACCTGCAGCGCATCATCGGCGACGAGGCCAGGGCGCAGCTGCTCGAGCGCACCGGCGCGCTGCCGACCGCGGTCGCCGCCTGCGTCGGCGGCGGCTCCAACGCCATCGGCATCTTCACCGCCTTCCTCGACGACGCGGACGTGGCCCTGTACGGCTTCGAGGCCGGCGGCGACGGCATCGACACCCCGCGGCACGCGGCGACGATCGGCAAGGGGCGCCCCGGCGTGCTGCACGGCGCCCGCAGCTACCTGCTGCAGGACGAGGACGGCCAGACGCAGGAGTCGCACTCCATCTCGGCCGGCCTCGACTACCCGGGCGTCGGGCCGGAGCACGCGTTCCTCGCGGACGCCGGCCGCGCCGTCTACCGGGCGATCACCGACGCGGCGGCGATGGACGCGCTGCGGCTGCTCAGCCGCACCGAGGGCATCATCCCGGCGATCGAGTCCGCGCACGCCCTCGCCGGCGCGCTCGAGCTCGGCCGCGAGCTCGGCCCGTCGGCCACGATCCTGATCAACCTCTCGGGCCGCGGCGACAAGGACATGGTCACCGCGGGGGAGTGGTTCGACCTGATCGACCGCGACGCGGCGCAGTCGTGACCGCCACGACCCCGATGGGTCCCGTCGAGACGCGGATCCGCGCCGCCAACGCCGAGCGGGCCGGCGCGTTCGTCGGCTACCTCCCCGTCGGCTTCCCCGACCTCGCCACGAGCATCGACGCCGCGATCGCCCTCGCGGAGGCCGGCGCCGACGTGCTCGAGCTCGGGCTGCCCTACTCCGATCCCGTGATGGACGGCCCGGTGATCCAGCGGGCCACCCAGACGGCGCTCGCCGGCGGCTTCCGGCTGAGGCACGCGTTCGAGGCGGTGCAGCGCATCACGCGCGGCGGTCGACACGCCGGTGCTGCTGATGACCTACTGGAACCCGGTGCTCGCGTACGGCGTCGAGCGGTTCGCCGACGACCTGGTCGCGGCGGGCGGGGCCGGCCTGATCACGCCCGACCTCATCCCCGACGAGGCGGGCGAGTGGCTCGCCGCCAGCGACGCGCGCGGCCTCGACCGCGTGTTCCTCGCCGCCCCGACCTCCTCGGACGAGCGGCTCGACGCGGCCGTGGCGGCCTCGCGCGGCTTCGTCTACACCGTCTCGACCATGGGCATCACCGGTGCCCGCATGGACGTCGACGCCGCGGCCCGCACGCTCGTCGCGCCGGCTCCGCGACGCACGGCGCCGGCAGCGCGTGCGTCGGCCTCGGCGTCTCGAGCGCCGAGCAGGTCGCCGAGATCCTCGCCTACGCCGACGGCGCGATCGTCGGCTCCGCGCTCGTCTCGGCGCTGGCCGATGGCGGCCTCGACCGCCTGCGGGAGACCGCGTCCGGCCTCGCGGCCGGGACCGCGCTGCGAAAGCGGCGAGACGGTGAGCCGCTAGGGTCTTCGGCGTGATCGAGAGCATCCCGAGCCCGCCCGCGTCCTGGGCGTCGTTCCAGATCTGGATCTTCACGATCCACAGCTACGCCCTCTGCATCCTCGCGGGCATCGTCGTCGGCCTGATCATCACGTCGCGTCGGCTCACCGCCCGCGGCGCGCAGCCCGGCGTCGTGGTCGACTTCGCGATCGTCGCCGTGCCGCTGGCCATCGTCGGCGCCCGCGCGTACCACGTGCTCACCCACCCGGGCGACTACTTCGGCGGCGGCCACACCTTCTACGACGTCATCGCGATCTGGAACGGCGGCAACGCGATCTTCGGCTCGCTGATCGGCGGCGCGGTCGGCATCTGGCTCGCCAGCCGCTGGACCGGCGTGCGCTTCCTTCGTTCGCGGACGCCATGGCGCCGGGCCTGCTCGTCGCGCAGGGCATCGGCCGCATCGGCAACTGGTTCAACACCGAGCTCTACGGCATGCCCACCACGCTGCCGTGGGGGCTGCAGGTCCCGAGCGACAACGCCGCCTTCCCGGCGGGCCTCGCCCCCGGCACGCTCTTCCACCCCACGTTCCTCTACGAGCTGATCTGGGACGTCGCCGGCGCGATCGTGCTCGTCGCCATCGAGAGGAAGCTCGTCCGGCCGGCGAACGGCCGCCCGTACCTCGCGCCCCGGATCCCGATGCGCTGGGGCCGCGCCCTCGCCTTCTACTTCATCTGGTACGGCGCAGGGCGCGCCGTCTTCGAGTCGATCCGCATCGACCCGAGCGAGGTCTTCCTCGGACTCCGCACCAACGTGTGGGCCGCCCTGCTGTCGATCGTGATCGGCATCGTGCTGCTGATCTGGTCGCTCCGCCGCCATCCCGGCATCGAGCTCAGCGTCTACCGCCCGGGACGCCAGTGGGTGCCCGACGGGCTTGTAGGATCGCGCTGGACCGCGGCCGACTTCCTGTCGAGCCCCGCGGACGACGAGGACGCGCGATCCGTCACAAGCGGCGGCGCGTCCAGGGGCTGATCCGGGGCGAGCCGCACCGCGATCCTCCGCACTCCGCGCACCTTCCTCGTAGCCTCCCCTCCGCCGCCCAGCGGGCAGCGGGACGCCATCCGCATCCCGGGCCGACGGCGTCCCGCTTGGAACACACTCCCCGCCGGGCTCCCCGGCCTTGACTGGAGGACGCCATGGCCGAGCGCCCCGCACCCCGCGCCCCGTTCAGCGCCGTGCCCGAGGCCACCGGGCTCTACGACCCCGCCGCGGAGCACGACGCCTGCGGCCTCGCCATGGTCGCGACGCTCCGCGGCACCGCGGGCCACGACATCATCGACGCCGCGCTCGACGCGCTCCGGCACCTCGAGCACCGCGGTGCGGTCGGCTCCGACGCGGGCACCGGCGACGGCGCCGGGATCATCACGCAGATCCCCGACGAGTTCCTCCGCGCGGTCGCCGGCTTCGAGCTTCCCGACGCCGGCACGTACGCGGTCGGCCTCGGCTTCCTGCCCGATCGACCCGCGCGAGCGCAACGCCCTGAAGGCCGCCGTCGCCGCGATCGCCGAGGAGGAGGACCTCGAGGTGCTCGGCTGGCGCCCCGTGCCGACGGACGCGAGCACCATCGGCGCGCTCGCCCGGGGCGCGATGCCGGCGTTCGAGCAGCTCTTCCTGACGTCCACGCGGCGCGGCGCCGACGGCGACCGCCCGGCCGGCATCGTCCTCGACCGGCAGGCCATGCGGCTCCGCAAGCGCGTCGAGCGGGAGCACCGCGCCTACTTCGCGTCGCTGTCCAGCCGCACGCTCGTCTACAAGGGCATGGTCACCACGCTCCAGCTGGAGCCCTTCTACCCCGACCTGTCCGACGAGCGCTTCGTCTCGACGCTCGCGCTCGTGCACTCGCGCTACTCCACGAACACGTTCCCGTCCTGGCCGCTCGCCCAGCCGTTCCGGATGATCGCCCACAACGGCGAGATCAACACGGTGCAGGGCAACCGCAACTGGATGCGGGCCCGGCAGTCGCAGCTCGCGAGCGAGGTGCTCGGCGACCTCACGCCGCTGCTGCCGATCGTCACCGAGGGCGCCTCGGACTCGGCCTCGTTCGACGAGGTCGTCGAGCTGCTCACCCTCGCGGGCCGCAGCCTGCCGCACGCGATCATGATGATGGTGCCCGAGGCGTGGGAGAACCAGCCCGACCTCGACCCCGAGCTGCGCTCGCTTCTACGAGTACCACTCGGGGATCATGGAGCCGTGGGACGGCCCCGCGGCCATCGTCTTCACCGACGGCACCCTCGTCGGCGCGACCCTCGACCGCAACGGGCTGCGCCCCGGCCGCTGGGTCGTCACGACCGACGGGCTCGTCGTGCTCGCGTCCGAGATCGGCGTGCTCGACCTGCCGCCCGAGCGGGTGCAGGCGCAAGGGACGCCTCCGCCCCGGGAAGATGTTCCTCGTCGACACCGCCGCCGGCCGGCTGATCGGCGACGAGGAGATCAAGTCGAGCCTCGCCGCGTCGCAGCCCTGGGCCGAGTACCTCGACTCCGCGCGGATCAACCTCGCCGACCTGCCCGATCGCGAGCACGTCGTGCACACGCCCGCCTCCGTCGTGCGCCGCCAGCGCACCTTCGGGTACACGGAGGAGGAGGTCCGCATCCTCCTCGGCCCGATGGGCGCCACCGGCGCGGAGCCGCTCGGCGCCATGGGCTCGGACACGCCGATCGCCGTGCTCTCGGCGCGGCCGCGGCTGCTGTTCGACTACTTCACGCAGCAGTTCGCGCAGGTGACGAACCCGCCGCTCGACTCATCCGCGAGGAGGTCGTCACCTCGCTGCGGCTCGGCCTCGGCCCGGAGCGCAACCTGCTCTCCGCCACCCCGCGGCACGCCCGCCAGGTGGTCCTCGACTTCCCGGTGATCGACAACGACGAGCTCGCGAAGCTCATCCACATCGACCCGCACCCCGGCAGCGCGACGACGACCGTCGTCCGCGGCCTCTACCGCGTCGAGGACGGCGAGCGCGCGCTCGAGGAGCGGATCACCGCGATGCGGCAGGAGGTCGACGAGGCCATCGCCCGCGGCGCCGAGTTCATCGTGCTCTCCGACCGCGACTCGAACCGCGAGCTCGCGCCCGATGCCGAGCCTGCTGATGGTCTCCGCGATCCACCACCACCTCATCCGCAACCAGAACCGGATGAAGGTCGGCCTGATCGTCGAGGCCGGCGACGTGCGCGAGGTGCACCACGTCGCGCTGCTCATCGGCTACGGCGCCTCCGCGGTGAACCCGTACCTCGCGATGGAGACCGTGCGAGCAGCTCGTGCGCAGCGGGCAGCTCTCCGGCGTGACGCCCGAGAAGGCCGTGCAAGCAACGTGATCAAGGCCCTCGGCAAGGGCGTGCTGAAGATCATGTCGAAGATGGGGATCTCGACCGTCTCCTCCTACGCCGCGGCGCAGGCCTTCGAGGCCGTCGGCCTGTCGCAGGAGTTCGTCGACGACCACTTCACCGGCACCACGACGCAAGCTCGGCGGCGTCGGCATCGACGTGATCGCCGCCGAGAGCGCCGCCCGCCACGCGGCCGCGTTCCCCGACGAGGCCGCGCCCGGCGTGCACATGCGCCTCGCCACGGGCGGCGAGTACCAGTGGCGCCGGGACGGGCCACCGCACCTCTTCAACCCCGAGACCGTCTTCCGGCTGCAGCACGCGACCCGCGCGCGCCGGTACGACGTGTTCCGGGAGTACACGAGGCTCGTCGACGACCAGTCGTCGTCGCTGATGACGCTGCGCGGCCTGTTCCGCTTCGCGCCGAGCCACCGGCATCCGGTGCCGCTCGACGAGGTGGAGCCGATCGAGTCGATCGTCCAGCGCTTCAACACGGGCGCGATGTCGTACGGCTCGATCTCGAAGGAGGCGCACGAGACCCTCGCGATCGCGATGAACCGGCTCGGCGGCGCGGTCGAACACGGGCGAGGGCGGCGAGGACGTCGACCGGCTGCTCGACCCCGAGCGGCGCAGCCGGATCAAGCAGGTCGCCTCCGGCCGGTTCGGCGTGACGAGCATGTACCTGAGCCACGCGGACGACATCCAGATCAAGATGGCGCAGGGCGCGAAGCCCGGCGAGGGCGGCCAGCTGCCGCCCGCGAAGATGTACCCGTGGATCGCCCGCACCCGGCACTCGACCGCGGGCGTCGGCCTCATCTCGCCGCCGCCGCACCACGACATCTACTCGATCGAGGACCTCAAGCAGCTGATCTTCGACCTGAAGCGCGCCAACCCGGCGGCCCGCATCCACGTGAAGCTCGTGAGCCAGTCCGGCATCGGCGCGGTCGCGGCCGGGGTGACGAAGGCGAAGGCCGACGTGGTGCTCGTCTCCGGCCACGACGGCGGCACCGGCGCCAGCCCGCTCAACTCGCTGAAGCACGCGGGCACCCCGTGGGAGCTCGGCCTCGCCGAGACCCAGCAGACGCTGATGCTGAACGGGCTCCGCGACCGCGTCACCGTGCAGGTCGACGGCCAGATGAAGTCCGGCCGCGACGTGATCGTCGCCGCGCTGCTCGGCGCGGAGGAGTACGGCTTCGCGACCGCGCCGCTCGTCGTCTCGCGGCTGCGTCATGATGCGGGTCTGCCACCTCGACACCTGCCCGGTCGGCGTCGCGACGCAGAACCCCGAGCTGCGCGCCCGGTTCTCCGGCAAGCCCGAGTTCGTCGTGAACTTCTTCGAGTTCATCGCCCAGGAGGTGCGCGAGCTGCTCGCCTCCCTCGGCTACCGCACGCTCGACGAGGTCATCGGCCGCCGCGAGCTGCTCGACGTGAACGGCGCGATCGACCACTGGAAGGCGGACGGCCTCGACCTCACGCCGATCCTCGTCGGGCCGGCGTTCCCCGACGACGAGCCGCGGACGCGGCGGGTCGGCCAGGACCACGAGCTCGACCAGCACTTCGACAACCAGCTGCTGCACAAGGCCGCCGACGTGCTCGAGCACGGCGGGCGGATCGAGCTCGACCTCGAGGTGCGCAACACCGAGCGCGCCGTCGGCACCATGCTCGGCCACCACCTGACGATGCGGCACGGCGAGAACGGCCTGCCGTCCGGCTCGATCGAGGTGACGCTGCACGGATCCGCGGGCCAGTCGTTCGGCGCGTTCCTGCCGCCCGGCATCACGCTGAAGCTGATCGGCGACAGCAACGACTACGTCGGCAAGGGCCTCTCCGGCGGCGAGATCGTGCTGCGCCCGCACCCCGAGGCGCGGTTCGCCGCCGAGGAGAACGTGATCGCCGGCAACGTGATCGGCTACGGCGCGACGCAGGGCACCATGTTCCTCTCCGGCATCGTGGGGGAGCGGTTCCTCGTCCGGAACTCCGGCGCCACCGCGGTCGTCGAGGGCGTCGGCGACCACGCGCTCGAGTACATGACCGGCGGGCTCGCCGTCATCCTCGGCGCGACGGGGCGCAACCTCGGCGCGGGCATGTCGGGCGGCACGGCCTACGTGCACCGGCTCGCGGAGGCGCGCGTCAACCGCGACGCGATCGCGTCCGGCGAGCTCGGGCTGCTGCCGATGGACAGCGCGGACGCGGCGATCCTGAAGGACCTGCTCGAGCGCCACGTCGCGCTCACCGACTCGGCGCTCGCGGCCCGCATGCTCGCCGACTTCGAGCGGGTCGTGGAGGAGTTCGTGAAGGTGCTGCCGCGCAACTACGCGGCGGTGCTGGAGACGCGCGCGAAGGCGGCGGACGAGGGACTCGACCCCGACGGCGACACCGTCTGGCGGCGGATCCTGCAGGTGACCACGGGTGCGTAGGAACGGAGGCGGGACGAATGGCTGACCCCAAGGGATTTCTGAAGACGCGGGAGCGCGAGCTGCCGAAGCGGCGCCCCGTCGCGCTGCGGCTGATGGACTGGCACGAGGTCTACGAGCAGCAGGACCGCGGCGAGCTGCGCCGGCAGGCCGGGCGCTGCATGGACTGCGGCATCCCGTTCTGCCACCACGGCTGCCCGCTCGGCAACCTCATCCCCGAGTGGAACGACCTCATGTACCGCGGCGACGGCCGCCAGGCGATCGAGCGGCTGCACGCGACGAACAACTTCCCGGAGTTCACCGGGACGCTCTGCCCGGCGCCGTGCGAGGCGTCGTGCGTGCTGGGGATCAACCAGCCCGCGGTGACGATCAAGCAGGTCGAGGTCTCGATCATCGACCAGGCGTGGGCGAACGGATGGGTGGAGCCGCATCCGCCGACGCGGCTCACCGGCAAGACCGTCGCGGTCGTCGGCTCCGGCCCCGCCGGCCTCGCCGCCGCCCAGCAGCTGACCCGGGCCGGCCACACCGTCGCCGTGTTCGAGCGGGACGACCGGATCGGCGGCCTGCTGCGCTACGGCATCCCCGAGTTCAAGATGGAGAAGCACCGCCTCGACCAGCGGCTCGAACCAGATGATCGCCGAGGGCACCCGCTTCCGCGCCGGCGTCGAGATCGGCGTCGACATCCCCTGGGACGAGCTGCGCCGCCGCTACGACGCGGTCGTCGTCGCCACGGGCGCGCCCGTGCCGCGGGACCTCCCCGTGCCGGGCCGCGACCTCGAGGGCGTGCACTTCGCGATGGAGTTCCTCACGCAGGCGAACAAGGCCGTCGCGGGCGACCAGGTGCCGGGCCAGATCCTCGCCGAGGACCGCGACGTCATCGTGATCGGCGGCGGCGACACCGGCGCCGACTGCATCGGGACCGCGCACCGGCAGGGCGCGCGGAGCGTGACGAACCTCGCGATCGGCAAGCAGCCGCCGCTCACGCGGAGCGACGCCCAGCCGTGGCCGATGGTGCCGACGGTGTTCGAGGTCGCGAGCGCGCACGAGGAGGGCGGCAGGCGCGAGTTCCTGTCCTCGACCGTCGAGTTCCTCGGCGACGAGAGCGGCCGCGTCACCGGGCTGCGGGTCGCCGAGACCGAGTACATCGACGGGCAGCGCGTGCCGAAGGCCGGCACGGAGCGCACGCTGCCGGCCGACCTCGTCCTGCTCGCGATGGGGTTCGCCGGGCCCGAGCGGCACGACCTCGCGGAGCAGCTCGAGGTGCCGTTCGACGAGCGCGGCACCGTGCGCAGGGACGGCGACTTCCAGACCGACGTGCCGGGCGTCTTCGTGGCCGGCGACGCCGGCCGCGGCCAGTCGCTCATCGTCTGGGCGATCGCGGAGGGCCGCTCCGTGGCCGCCGCCGTCGACGCCTACCTCGAGGGCGAGTCCGAGCTGCCCGCGCCCGTCCGGCCGACGGACCGGGCGCTGACCCTGCAGCCGTCCGCCGCCGTCGGGAGCCCTTCTCCCGCGGCACTAGCCTCGACACGGCACATCCCGAACCACGATTGGCGGACACACCACCGATGAGACGAGCGAAGATCGTCGCCACCCTGGGGCCGGCGACCTCGAGCTACGAGAACATCCGGGCGATCATCGAGGCCGGCGTCGACGTCGCCAGGATGAACCTCAGCCACGGCAGCTACGAGGTGCACGAGGGCGTCTACCGCGAGGTGCGGCGCGCCTCCGACGACACCGGCCGCGCGGTCGCCGTGCTGGTCGACCTGCAGGGGCCGAAGATCCGCCTCGGCCGCTTCGCCGACGGGCCCCACGAGCTCGCCGAGGGCGACATCTTCACGATCACCACCGAGGACGTGCTCGGCACGAAGGACCTCGTCGGCACGACCTTCAAGGGCCTTCCGCAGGACGTGAAGCCGGGCGACTCCCTGCTGATCGACGACGGCAAGGTGCGCGTCGCAGGTGCTCGACACCGACGGGGTGCGCGTGCGCACCGAGGTCATCGTCGCCGGCACCGTCTCGAACAACAAGGGCATCAACCTGCCGGGCGTCGCGGTGAACGTGCCCGCGCTGTCGGACAAGGACGAGGCCGACCTCCGCTGGGGCCTGCGCCTCGGCGCCGACCTCGTCGCGCTCTCCTTCGTGCGCAGCCCCGACGACGTCGTGCGCGTGCGCGAGATCATGGACGAGGTCGGCCGGCGCGTGCCGGTGATCGCGAAGATCGAGAAGCCGCAGGCCGTCGACAACCTCGAGGCGATCATCGACACCTTCGACGGCACGATGGTCGCCCGCGGCGACCTCGGCGTCGAGCTGCCGCTCGAGGCGGTGCCCATCGTGCAGAAGCAGGCGTGCGAGATCTCGCGTCGCCTCGCGAAGCCGGTCATCGTCGCGACGCAGATGCTCGAGTCGATGATCTCGTCGCCCGGTCCCGACCCGCGCCGAGACGTCCGACGTCGCGAACGCGGTGCTCGACGGCGCCGACGCGGTGATGCTCTCCGGCGAGACGAGCGTGGGGGAGTACCCCGTGACGACCGTGAAGACGATGGCGAAGATCGTCCGGTCCACCGAGGAGCACGGCCTCGAGCGCATCCTGCCGCTCGGCACGAAGCCCCGCACCCAGGGCGGCGCGATCACGCTCGCGGCCGCCGAGGTCGCGGACTTCGTCGACGCGAAGTTCCTCTGCGTCTTCACCGAGTCCGGCGACTCCGTGCGCCGGATGGTGCGCCTCCGCTCGCAGATCCCCGTGCTCGCCTTCACGCCGGAGCCCGGCATCCGGTCGCGCCTCGCGCTCAGCTGGGGCGTCGAGACGTTCCTCGTGCCCCGGGTGACGAACACCGACCAGCTGATGCACCAGGTCGACGACGTGCTGCTCAGCATCGGGCGGGTGGAGCGCGGCGAGAAGGTCGTCGTCATCTCCGGTTCCCCTCCCGGGATCACCGGCTCCACGAACGACATGCGCGTCCACGTGATGGGTGACGCGATCGGCGGCGCAGCGCCCGCCTACCAGCAGTTCGGCGGCTGATCGGCCGATCGTTACGCATTCGCCGCCGGGAGGGGGATGACCCCGCCCGGCGGCGCGCGTTAGCGTGCGGGCATCGGCCGGGGGGCCGGGGACGGGGTCCCGATGACGATGCACGCGGCACTGCCGGGGTGGTACGGGGACGGCTCGGGGACCGAGCGCTGGTGGAACGGGCGCGGCTGGACGGAGACCGTCGAGCACGCACCGCTGCGGGCGCGCGGGACGATCGCCGACAGCGTCGGCGACGTCGAGGTGCTGCCGCGGCACGGCGTGGTCGCCCCGGCGACCAGCCTCGACCACGGACCGCTGCGCCGCGGCCGGCCCGCCGAGCGGCACCGGTTCCCGACCTTCGCGATCGTCTCCATCACCGCGATGACGGGCGTCGTCTGGCTCGGGTTCTGGTTGATGGGGCCGCTGGCTCCGTGGCTCGTCGGCCTCTGAGCCGCCAGCTGCGACGCGCCGCGGCTCCCGGGATTCGCAGCCCGGATTCAGGCTGGCGGGAGCACGCCTGTCGGCATGGTCGAGACGGAACCGCGAGAGCGGAGCCCGGACTAAGAGGCGGGCCCCGACACGACGAAGGCGGACCCCCGCCCCCGCGCTGCGGGGCGGGGGTCCGCTGCCGTTCCGGTGCATGCTCAGCCGCTTCATCCGCGTGCTCGGCGCCGTCCCCACCAGCCGCGCCATCGCAGCGGCCTGCGCCGTACCGGTGGTGGGACTCGAACCCACAAGCCCTCTCGGACAGAGCATTTTGAGTGCCCCGCGTCTGCCATTCCGCCACACCGGCCCGCTCGGCTGCCCCGCAGGCAGCCGCGCCTTTCCAGACTAGGCTTCGAGCGTGGCTGACAACGCACCCGCTGCACCCCGCCGCGTCGTCGTCGCGGAGGACGAGTCCCTGATCCGGCTCGACATCGTCGAGATCCTGCGCGACAACGGGTTCGACGTCGTCGGCGAGGCCGGCGACGGTGAGACCGCAGTCCAGCTCGCGACCGAGCTGCGCCCCGACCTCGTCGTCATGGACGTGCGGATGCCGCAGCTCGACGGCATCAAGGCGGCGGAGCGGCTCACCCGCGACCACATCGCGCCCGTCGTGCTGCTCACCGCCTTCAGCCAGAAGGAGCTCGTCGAGCAGGCGAGCGAGGCCGGCGCCCTCGCCTACGTGGTGAAGCCCTTCACGCCGAACGACCTGCTGCCCGCGATCGAGATCGCCCTCGCGCGCTACGCGCAGATCGTCGCCCTCGAGTCCGAGGTCGCCGACATGGTCGAGCGCTTCGAGACCCGCAAGCTCGTCGACCGGGCCAAGGGCCTGCTCAACGAGAAGATGGGGCTGACGGAGCCGGAGGCGTTCCGCTGGATCCAGAAGGCGTCGATGGACCGCCGCCTCACCATGCACGACGTCGCGCAGGCGGTCATCGAGCAGCTGGCGGCCCCAAGAAGTAGGGCCGGACCGTTCGCGTCGCGATTTCTGCTGCTTCTGCGCAGCGATTGCGGCACGAATCGCGACGCGAAGCGAGATCAGGCGTGAGCGCCCGCGCCACACGCTTGGCGAGCCGCTTCCGTCCGTCCTTGTGAGGTCGTCCCCGGTCGCGCGGAGCACCCGCCATCCCGCGTCGCTCAGGCTCCTCGTAGCGCACGATGTCGTAGCGGAACTGGCCCTGATCCAGGCGATGACTGTCGCCCTCGTACTCGAAGCACGACCCGCTGCGCTCCGCCACACGAAGTCGGGCGAGCCGAGATACTCGCCCGTCGCCGGTCCGTGATCGGCCCGTTGAGCTCCGGGCTCGGGGAGTCCCGCGCGCCTCGAGGACGAGCCGGAGGCGGGTCTCGGCGGGGACGCGGAACCTCGGCCGCGTCGCGCCAAGCACGTCGCAGCGTCGTTCGCCGACCGCGCGGCGCCGGTGCGGCGCGAGTCCGATGCGCTCGAGCACCTCGCCGGACCTCGCTCCTCGTCCAGGGCGAAGGTCGGTGATGACTCGTCGGCGATCACGACGAGGTCGTCGAGCTCGATCAGCGCCCAGCTGGCAGACCACCTCGATCGGGTCCGCGGACCGGCAGCCCGTTCGCCTGCCAGGGCTCGCCGAGCGAACTGAGGCGATGCCCCGAGATGCCCGGCCGCGTGCGGTGCGTCGGCTGGACGGAGCGCCCCGACATGGAGCGGCCGTCCGACGGGCGAGTCGAGCGGAAGCTCAAGCCGTGGAGCTCGCGCGGCGGTGACGATGCGTGAAGAACTGCCCGGGTTGATGCGAACGGCGTACGCCGAGCAGCGCTCGAGGTCGTCTACGGCTCGACGTGGTCAGCACGCCGCGGTAGGGCCGCACGACGTCCTTGTCGCGAAGCCGACCGGACGGACGCCATGACGACGCGGCCGTCGCCGCGGTGAAGGGGCGACCCGAGCGCGCAGGCAGTGGAGCGCGCGAGGCCGCGGAGATCGTGGGGGACCGGATGCGCCGAAGGGCGCGCCCTGTCCACAGGAAGGTGGTCGCAATTCGTGCCGCATCCGACGTGCCGTTCAGCGGCACGAAGTGCGACCACTCTGCGCATTCCCGAGTGGTCACAGCGCGCCGCTCGAGATGCGGGCCGACGGCAGGAACTGCGACACGACACGCGGTCGCGGCGGCGGCGCGGCGTCAGGCGTCGCGGAGGAGGTTCGTCATCCGCACGGTGGAGAGCAGGCGGCCCTGCCTCGTCGCGGATCGAGGTCTGGTGCGTGCAGAGGGTGCGGCCGAGCGAGATCGCCTCGCACGTCGCGACCACGAAGCCCTCGGTGGCGGAGCGGCTGTGCGTCGCGTTGATCTCGATGCCGACGGCGTAGCGGCCGGGGCCCGCGTGGATCGCGGAGGAGACGCTGCCGAGCGACTCGCCGAGCACGAGGTGCGCGCCGCCGTGCAGCAGCCCGACGACCTGCCGGTTGCCCTCCACGGGCATCCGCGCGACCGAGCGCGCGGCCGAGAGCTCGAGGAACTCGATCTGCATCCGCACGGCCAGCTCACCGCCCCCCGACTCCACCAGCCGGGCCACGAGCTCGGGGTCGAGACCGTCGGGGAGCTGCATCGATGCGGGGTCCTTCCGGGAGCGCCGGGCGGGGTCGGACCCGCTCGTTAGGCTGGTCGGGTGCCGGATTCGTCGAAGCCTACGCTGCTGGTCGTCGACGGGCACTCGCTCGCGTTCCGGGCGTTCTACGCCCTCCCCGTGGACAGCTTCAGCACCGCGGAGGGCCAGCACACGAACGCGATCCACGGCTTCCTGTCGATGCTGCTGCTCCTCCTGCAGAAGGAGCGCCCCACCCACCTCGCGGTCGCGTTCGACATCTCCCGCTTCTCCTTCCGCAACCGGGAGTACCCGGAGTACAAGGGGACGCGCAACGAGACCCCGCCGGAGTTCAAGGGCCAGATCCCCCTGCTCCAGGAGGCGCTCGCCGCGATGAACATCCCCACCGTCACGAAGGAGGACTTCGAGGCGGACGACATCCTCGCCACCCTGTCCGTGCAGGGCCGCGAGCAGGGCTACAGCGTGCTGATCGTCTCCGGCGACCGGGACTCGATCCAGCTCGTGAACGAGGACGTCACGCTGCTCTACCCGTCCGTCCGGGGCGTCAGCGAGCTCACCCGCTACGACACCGACAAGGTGCGCGAGCGATACGGGATCGAGCCGTACCAGTACCCCGAGATCGCCGCGCTCGTCGGCGAGACGAGCGACAACCTGCCGGGCATCGACAAGGTCGGCGAGAAGACGGCCGTCAAGTGGCTGAAGCAGTACGGGTCGCTCGAGGCGATCCTCGAGCACGCGGATGAGATCAAGGGCGTCGTCGGCAACAACCTGCGCGAGCAGCGCGGCAACGCCGAGCGCAACCGCCGCCTCAACCGGCTGCACACCGACGTCGAGCTGCCCGTCGCTCCGGCGGACCTCGTGCGCCGGCCCATCGACGAGGAGGCGGTGCGGCAGGTCTTCGCGAAGCTGGAGTTCCGGCAGCTGCTCGACCGGGTGCTGAAGCTCGAGGGCGGCGGGGTGTCCGGCTCCGCGCCCGAGGCGGAGGCGGACGCCGACGCCGCGCCCCCGGCGCCGCCGGCCCAGCAGCTCCTCGACGAGGAGCTCGCCGGCTGGCTCGACCGCAACCGCGCCGCGCATCCGGAGGGCCTCGGCCTCGTCCTCGAGACCCAGGGCGCGCGCGTCGTCGGCGTCGGCATCGCCTCGCCCACCGAGACCGTCGACCTGCCGTGGCAGGCCGGACGTGCCGACTACGCGCCGCTCGAGGCCTGGCTCGCCGACCCGGCGGCCCCGAAGGTGCTGCACGACGCGAAGACCCAGCTGAAGGCCGCAGCGGCGAGCGGGCTCGCCCTCGAGGGGATCGCCTTCGACACGCTGCTCGCCGCCTGGCTGCTGCGGCCGAGCGGGCAGGACAAGACGCTCCGCGACGTCGTCGACCGCTACCTGCAGGAGCGGCTGCCCGAGGCCGATCCGAACCAGCTCGTGCAGGACATCGGGGGCGCCGGCCCCGCACCGACCCACGCCTGGTACGTCTACCGCGCGGCGCACGTGCTGCGCGAGGGCCTCGACGAGAAGACCCTGAAGGTCCTCACCGACATCGAGCTGCCCACCCTGAAGGTGCTCGCCGAGATGGAGACCGCCGGCGTCGCCGTCGACGTGCTGGCCCTCGACGCCCTGAACACCGAGCTCTCCACCCGCATCCACGAGCTCGCCGACGACGCGTACGCGATCGTCGGGCACGAGCTGAACCTCGGGTCGCCGAAGCAGCTGCAGGAGGTGCTCTTCGTCGAGCTCGGCATGCCGGGCACCCGGAAGAACAAGACGGGCTGCTCGACCGACGCCGACTCGCTCGCGGACCTGCAGGCGAAGACCCCGCACCCGTTCCTCGACGTGCTGCTGCAGCACCGCGACGCGGCGAAGCTGAAGCAGATCATCGAGACGCTGCAGCGCGGCATCGGCCCCGACGGGCGCATCCACACCACGTACGTGCAGACCGGCACGACCACCGGCCGCATCTCCTCGAACGACCCGAACCTGCAGAACATCCCCATCCGCGCGGAGGAGGGCAGGCGGATCCGTGGGGCGTTCATCGCGGGGGAGGAGCGGCCGGTGCTGCTCACCGCCGACTACTCGCAGATCGAGATGCGGATCATGGCGCACCTCTCCGAGGACGCCGGCCTCATCGAGGCGTTCGTCTCGGGGGAGGACCTGCACCGCTTCGTCGGCTCCCGGGTCTTCGGCGTCGAACCCGCCGAGGTCACCCCGTTCATGCGCACGAAGGTGAAGGCCATGTCCTACGGCCTCGCCTACGGCCTCTCCGCCTTCGGCCTCTCGAAGCAGCTGCGGATCGACACGGCCGAGGCACGTGAGCTGATGGCCGGCTACTTCGAGCGGTTCGGCGGCGTGCGCGACTACCTCCGCAACGTGGTCGAGCAGGCCCGCGTCGACGGCTACACCGAGACGATCTTCGGCCGGCGCCGCCCGTTCCCCGACCTCAACAGCCCGAACCGGGTGCTCCGCGACAACGCGGAGCGCGCCGCGCTCAACGCACCCATCCAGGGCAGCGCCGCCGACATCATGAAGCTCGCGATGATCGGCGTCGCGCACGACATGAAGGCGGGCGACCTCCGCTCCCGCATGCTGCTGCAGGTGCACGACGAGCTCGTCTTCGAGGTCGCCGACGGCGAGCAGGACGCGCTGGCCGACATCGTGCGCGCGCGGATGGGCGGGGCCGCCGAGCTCCGCGTCCCGCTCGACGTGCAGGTCGGCGTCGGCCACGACTGGGACGACGCAGCGCACTGAGCCCGGCCGCGCCACGCGGAGGCGGACGCCGGGGACGCCCATGCGCGTGCTGCGCGATCCGGGACGCTTCACGGGGCGCGACGCACCCCCAGTTGGCGGGGGAGCGGCGGCGCGGGAGCCGCTCACATCCGTGGTTGACGCAGACAACGTTTGAGACTTGGATACAGACGGCCCCCGCTCCTGGAGGGGGACCTGAGCGTCGAAGTATCCGAACTCGGACTCGCTACAAAGGGGTAACAAGGACAATGTCCGCATACACGCCGGTCGTCGCCGGCACCGGCCCACGGGCCGCCATCCAGCGCTTCGGCGCCTTCCTCGCCGGCATGATCATGCCGAACCTCGGCGCCTTCATCGCCTGGGGTCTCGTCACGGCGCTCTTCATCCCGAGCGGCTGGGTCAACCTCATCGCCGGCCGCCCTGCGACCAACCCGCTGCCGTTCACCACCGCCGCGGGCACGATCGTCGGCCCGATCATCGTCTTCCTCATCCCGGTGCTGATCGGGTACACCGGCGGCCGTCAGGTGCACGGGCAGCGCGGTGCCGTCGTCGGTGCCATCGCGACGATGGGTGTCGTGATCTCCCCGCTGGCCTACAACCCGAAGCTCACGCTCGGCGACCTCGGACCGCAGTTCCTCGGCGCGCTGATCATCGGCCCGCTCACCGCGCTGATCCTGAAGTACTGGGACCGGCTCGTCGACGGCAAGCTGCGCTCCGGCTTCGAGATGCTGGTCGACAACTTCTCCGCGGGCATCATCGGCGGCGCGATGGCACTCGTCGGCCTGTTCTGGCTCGGCCCGATCGTGGTCGCGATCAGCCAGGCCTTCGGCTCCGTCGTGCAGTGGCTGATCAACCTGCACCTGCTGCCGCTCGCGCAGATCATCATCGAGCCCGCCAAGGTGCTGTTCCTCAACAACGCCATCGGCAACGGCGTGCTCGTGCCGCTCGGCGCGACGCAGGCCCACCAGACGGGCCAGTCGATCCTCTTCATGCTCGAGTCGGACCCGGGCCCCGGCCTGGGCATCCTCCTCGCGATGATGCTGTTCGGCCCGCGCGCCGTGCGTCCCACCGTGCCGGCGGCGATCGTCGTCCAGTTCCTCGGCGGCATCCACGAGATCTACTTCCCGTACGTGCTGATGAAGCCGATCCTGATCATCGCCGCGATCCTCGGCGGCGGCTGCGGCGTGCTCACCTGGGTGATCTTCGGCGTCGGCCTGCGCGCCCCCGCCTCGCCGGGCTCGATCATCGCCTACCTCATCGAGTGCCCGCCGAACGAGATCGTGACGATGCTGCTCGGCGTGATCATCGCCGCCGCCGTGTCGTTCGCGGCCGGCGCCGTGCTGCTCGGCTTCGGTCGCAGCGAGAAGACGGCGATGGACCTCGACGAGGCCAACGCCCGCAACGCGCAGAACAAGGGCCGGAAGACCGCGGTCGCCGGCGCCTGATCGACCGCACGTCGGAGGGCGGGGGATCCTTGTGATTCCCCGCCCTCCGCTGTCGAACGGCGGGCGTACGCTCGCACCAATCCACCGAAGGAGCACGAATTGACCACGATCGACGGGTCGAGCATCAAGAAACTGATCGTCGCCTGCGACGCCGGCATGGGCAGCAGCGTGATGCTCGCGGGCCAGCTGAAGAAGCAGCTGAAGAAGAGCGGCGTCGTCGTCGAGCACGCCCCTGTCGCGCACATCCCCGAGGACGCGGACGTCGTCGTGACGAACGTGGGACTCGCGGACCGGGCGAGGCAGATGGTGCCGAACACGCCCGTCGTGTCCTTCCAGCTCTTCATGGGTGACCCGAACGTCGCGAAGGTCGTCAAGGCGATCCAAGACGGCACGAGCGTGGAGGTCTGACGATGGCCGAAGCCGCACTCACCTCGCTCATCGCCGAGTCGTCCATCCGGCTCGACTCGCACGCGTCCGACCGCCTCGACGCAGTCCGCCAGTGCGGCCAGGCGCTGCTCGAGGCGGGGGCCGTCGACGAGTCCTACATCGACGCGATGCTGCAGCGCGAGCAGAGCGTCTCGACGTTCGTCGGTGAGGGCGTCGCCATCCCGCACGGCACGCTCGCCGGCAAGGAGGCCGTCAAGCAGGACGCGCTCGTCGTGCTCCGCTTCCCCGACGGCGTGGACTGGGACGGCAACGACGTGCGCGTCTGCGTGGGCATCGCAGCGGCCGGCGGCGGTCACATCGCGCTGCTGTCGCAGCTCGCCGAGATCCTCCTCGATCCCGAGAAGGCCGAACAGCTACGCTCTGCGACGACCGCCGAGCAGGTCTACAGCCTGCTGACCCCCGAGGACGACTGAGCCGGCTCCGGGCCGGTCTTGAAGGAGCACCATGCCGGAACGCACCGTCACCATCGCATCGAGCGTCGGGCTGCACGCCCGCCCCGCCTCGCTCTTCAGCCAGGCGGCGGCGAAGGCCGGCGTGCCGGTCACGCTGACCACCAAGGCGGGCAAGAGCGTCAACGCCGCGAGCATCCTCGGCATCCTGTCGCTCGGCATCGGGCACGGCGAGGAGGTCACCCTCTCCGCGGACGGCGACGGCGCTGACGCGGCGCTCGAGTCGCTCGTCGCGCTGCTCAGCACCGACCTCGACAAGGAGTGACGAGGGGTCGACGTCGACCCCTCGCAGCAGCGCCCCGCCGGGAACGGCGGGGCGCTTCGTCGTCCGTTCGAGGAACACCGCGGCGCGCTGAAGCCGTTGTCCCCGATACCGTCCTGACAGCATCGGCGGACTTCGGTAGACTCGTCGTTCGTCCGTCCGGTTCCAGTGGGACGGACCGCCGTCCGGCGCCCGCGGGGTGCCTGATCGGCCGGGCCTGCATCGCCCGACAACTCCATCCCATCCGCCGCAGCGGCCTGATGTCGCTGCGGCCCGACACGAAACCGACGCAATCAACTCCATGACTCTCACACCGACCGCATCGGCCCCCAAGCAGGTCGCGATCAACGACATCGGATCCGCAGAGGATTTCCTGGCCGCGGTCGAGAAGACCCTCAAGTTCTTCAACGACGGCGACCTCATCGAAGGAACCGTCGTGAAGATCGACCGCGACGAGGTCCTCCTCGACGTCGGCTACAAGACCGAGGGCGTCATCCCCTCGCGCGAGCTCTCCATCAAGCACGACGTCGACCCCAACGAGGTCGTCGCCGTCGGCGACACGGTCGAGGCCCTCGTCCTCCAGAAGGAGGACAAGGAGGGTCGGCTGATCCTCTCCAAGAAGCGCGCCCAGTACGAGCGCGCCTGGGGTGACGTGGAGCGCATCAAGGAGGAGGACGGCGTCGTCACCGGCACCGTCATCGAGGTCGTCAAGGGCGGCCTGATCGTCGACATCGGACTGCGCGGCTTCCTGCCGGCGTCCCTGATCGAGCTCCGCCGGGTCCGCGACCTCACGCCGTACCTCGGTCAGAGCCTCGAGGCGAAGATCCTCGAGCTCGACAAGAACCGCAACAACGTCGTCCTCTCCCGCCGCGCGCTGCTCGAGCAGACGCAGTCCGAGAGCCGCACCACGTTCCTCAACAACCTGCACAAGGGTCAGGTCCGCAAGGGCGTCGTCTCCTCGATCGTCAACTTCGGCGCGTTCGTGGACCTCGGCGGCGTCGACGGGCTCGTCCACGTCTCCGAGCTCAGCTGGAAGCACATCGAGCACGCCAGCGAGGTCGTCGAGGTGGGCCAGGAGGTCACCGTCGAGGTGCTCGAGGTCGACCTCGACCGCGAGCGCGTCTCCCTGTCGCTGAAGGCGACGCAGGAGGACCCGTGGCAGGTCTTCGCCCGCACCCACGCGATCGGGCAGGTCGCGCCGGGCAAGGTCACGAAGCTCGTGCCGTTCGGTGCGTTCGTCCGCGTCGCGGACGGCATCGAGGGTCTGGTGCACATCTCCGAGCTGTCCAGCCGTCACGTCGAGCTCGCGGAGCAGGTCGTGTCGGTCGGCGAGGAGGTCTTCGTCAAGATCATCGACATCGACCTCGAGCGTCGCCGCATCTCCCTCTCGCTCAAGCAGGCGAACGAGGGCGTCGACCCCGAGGGCACCGAGTTCGACCCGGCGCTCTACGGCATGCTCACCGAGTACGACGAGCAGGGCAACTACAAGTACCCCGAGGGCTTCGACCCGGAGACCAACGAGTGGCGCGAGGGCTTCGAGGAGCAGCGCGACAAGTGGGAGCAGGAGTACGCGGCTGCCCAGGCCCGCTGGGAGGCGCACAAGGCGCAGATCCTCAAGCAGCAGACCGAGGACGCCGTCGCCGCTGGCGCCGGCACGTTCACGAGCGAGCCGACCTCGGCCGGCCGCCTCGCGGACGACGAGTCGCTGGCCGCGCTGCGCGAGCGGCTCTCGAGCCGCTGAATCGAGCCTCCCCGGCCGGGAAGACCGGCCGTGGGCCCAGCCGTCTCAGCAGCCGCTGAGCCTGCTCGCCTGACGCTCAGAAGGGCGGTTCCCCGAGAAGGGGAGCCGCCCTTCCGCGTTCCCGGATCTACTCCGATGACCGGGGAAGGCGCCCGCACGTCCTTGACGAGCAGGCAGGAGGCGAGCGCGACCACGCCGATCACGCCGGCGCCGAGGAGCGCGGGCTGCAGGCCGACGAGCGACGCGATCGGCGCCGCGAGGGCCTGACCGATCGGGATGGCGAGGAACGAGCCGAGCAGGTCGTAGGAGGTGACGCGGGCGAGCAGCTCCGTCGGCACGCGGCGCTGCTGCTCGACCTGCCAGAGCACCTCGAACACCTCGGTGAGGACGCCGACCAGCAGCAGCGCCACGACGAGCAGCGCGGGCTGCGTGGATCAGCACGACGAGCGCGGGGATCGCCCCGAACGGCACGGCGCAGCAGACGGCGACGGCGAGGGGGCGCTTCGGGCGCACGCGCAGCGCGACGAGGCCGCCGAGCACGAAGCCGGCCGTGATCGCCGCGAGTGCGAAGCCCCATCCGGCGCGGCCGAGCGAGCGGTCGGCGTAGACCGGGCCGAGCACGTTGACCGCGCCTGCGTAGGCGGCGTTGGCGACCGTGAAGGCGACGACGACCGTCCACAGCCATCGGCGCGTGCGGAACGCATGCCAGCCGTCGACGATGTCGGCGAACAGGGACGTGCGCTTCGATCGCACGAGGCGCTCGACCCGGAGACCCGACCAGGCGAGCGCCGCGAGCAGGAACGTGACCCCGTCGATCCCCACGACGGGTGCGGATCCGAGCACGGCGACGCCGGCGCCCGGCGACGGCCGTCCCGACGAGCGACGCGGTGTTGGTGCCGATCCGGAACAGCGTGCTGCCCTGCTGCAGCAGGTCCGCGGTGAAGCGTCTGCGGCACGAGGGCGGTCGCGAGCGGCTGCGCGACGGCCGCGGCGGCGCCGTTCACCGCGGCGAGGCCTGCGACGACGGCGATCAGGTCGAGGTGCGCGGCGACCACGCCGCCGATCGCGAGCTGCGCCGCACCGCTGACGAGGGCGGAGCCCACGAGCAGCGGCCGACGGGGGAGCCGGTCGGCCAGCGCGCCCCCGACGAGCAGGAGCGCCACGTTCGCCGCCGACCGGGCGGCGACGACGAGGCCGAGCGCGGTGACGGAGTGGGTGAGGTCGAGCATCGCGAACGCGAGCGCCACCGTGGCCAGCCCGTTGCCGAAGCGGCTGACCGTGGCGCCGAGCGCGAGCCGTCGGAACGCCGGGAGCCGCAGCGCGGCCAGCGCGCCGTCGCGGGCACGCACGGCGCCCCCGGTGGGTGTGCTCACGTCCTCACCGTAGATCGGCCGGCGCCGGCCGCCTGTCTAGGCTCGTGGTCGTGCCCCTGATCGCGCTCACCGGCGGCATCGCGTCGGGCAAGTCGACCGTCGCCCGCCGCCTCGCCGAGCTCGGTGCCGTCGTCGTCGACGCGGATGCGCTGTCCCGGGAGGTCGTCGAGCCGGGGGAGCCCGCGCTCGAGGCGATCCGGGCCGCCTTCGGCGACGCGGGTGCTGCAGGACGACGGCCGGCTCGACAGGCCGGCGCTCGGCGCGATCGTGTTCGCGGATCCGGCCGCGCGGCACCGGCTGAACGACATCGTGCATCCCGCCGTCGTGCGGCGGTCGCACGACCTCTTCCGCGCGGCGCTCGAGCACGACCCCGACGGCCTCGTGGTCTACGACGTGCCGCTCATCGACGCCAGGGGCGTGGGGGAGTTCGAGCGGATCGTCGTCACCGACGCACCGGTCGAGGTCCGGGTCGCCCGGCTCGTCGAGCTGCGCGGGATGGCGGAGGAGGACGCGCGCGCCCGCATCGCCGCCCAGCTGGACGACGACGCCCGGCGTGCGCTCGCCACCGACCTGATCGACACGGGTGGCACGCTCGGGCACACCCTCGCGCAGACCGACGAGCTCTGGCGGCGGCTACGCGGCTGATCCCGCGCCGCGGCCGTGCAGTCGCCACGGTGAGCACGTTCGCGATGCAGACGGCGACGATCCCCGCGAGCTGCAGGGGCTCGAGGTGCTGGCCGAGCACGAGCAGCCCGAAGACCGCCGCGGCCACGGGATGCAGGCTCTGCAGCATCCCGAACAGCGACCGCGGCAGCGTGCGCAGGATCACGAGGTCGAGCGAGTACGGGAGGGCCGACGACAGCAGGCCGGTCACCGCCCCGATGAGCAGCACGTGCGGCAGGGCCGCGCGCGGCACGCCGGCGAGGATCACGAGCAGGAACGGCAGCGTCAGCACCGTGCCGGTGAGGCTCGCGACGGCGGTGCCCGTCACCCCGGGCAGGGCGCCGGCGCGCTGGTTCAGCAGGATGTAGGCCGCCCAGAGCACGGCGGCGGCGACGCCGAGCAGCAGGCCGAGCGGGTCGAGCGGCGCCCCGCCGAACGCGCCGGTGAGCAGCACGACCCCGGCGAGCGCGAGCGCTGCGCACGCGGCGTCCTGCGCGCGGGGGCCGCGCCTGCCGTGCGCCTCGCCGCCGGTGGCCAGCGCGATCCGCCAGCGGCCCGAGGAACTCGATGGTCACCGCGAGGCCGAGCCCGATCCGCTCGACCGACGCGTACAGCGCGGTGTTCATCCCGACGAGCACGACGCCGAGCAGCAGCGCAGGGCGTGAGGCGGCGCAGGCCGATGCGGCGCAGCGGGGGCCGGGCGATCGCGAGCAGCGTGATCGCGGAGACGAGCTGCCGCATCGCGGCGACACCGAAGGGGCCGACGAGCGGGAAGATCGTGGCGCCGAACGCGGCCCCGACCTGCACCGAGGAGGCGGAGACGACGACGCCGGCGATCCGGCTGCGACGCGAGGCGGGGGAGTCGGCGGCGGCCTCGGACATCGGGTGGAGCGTAGCCGTTCGCGGTCCGCGGATCGCCGCAGCCGTGTCGGAGGGGCCGCCTAGCCTGTGTGCTATGCAGACGACCCGTGCCGTCCGCCCCTTCCGGGTGGTCAGCGACTACACGCCGAGCGGCGACCAGCCCACGGCGATCGCCGAGCTCGCCACGCGCGTGAAGGCGGGCGAGTCCGACATCGTGCTGCTCGGCGCCACCGGTACCGGCAAGTCCGCGACCACGGCATGGCTGATCGAGCAGGTGCAGCGCCCCACGCTGGTGCTCGCCCACAACAAGACCCTCGCCGCGCAGCTCGCGAACGAGTTCCGCGAGCTGATGCCCGACAACGCGGTCGAGTACTTCGTCTCCTACTACGACTACTACCAGCCCGAGGCCTACGTGCCGCAGACGGACACCTTCATCGAGAAGGACTCGTCGATCAACTCGGAGGTCGAGCGCCTGCGGCACTCGACCACGAACTCGCTGCTCAGCCGGCGCGACGTGATCGTCGTCTCCACCGTGTCCTGCATCTACGGGCTCGGCGCCGCCGAGGAGTACCTGGAGGCGATGGTCGCGCTCCAGGTGGGGCAGCGGATCAGCCGCGACGCCCTGGTGCGCGGGTTCATCGCGATGCAGTACCAGCGCAACGACATCGACTTCTCCCGCGGCCGCTTCCGCGTGCGCGGCGACACCATCGAGATCATCCCGATGTACGAGGAGCACGCCGTCCGCATCGAGATGTTCGGCGACGAGGTCGAGGCGCTCTACGCCCTGCACCCGCTGACCGGCGACGTGATCTCGTCCCTCGACGCGGTGTCGATCTTCCCGGCGACGCACTACGCCGCCAGCCCCGCCACGATGCAGCGCGCGATCGGCACGATCCAGGAGGAGCTGCACGACCGCCTCGGCGAGCTGAAGCGCGAGTCGAAGCTGCTCGAGGAGCAGCGGCTGCGGATGCGCACCTCGTTCGACCTCGAGATGATGGAGCAGATCGGCTTCTGCAACGGCATCGAGAACTACTCGCGGCACATCGACGGCCGCATGCCGGGCCAGCCGCCGCACTGCCTGCTCGACTACTTCCCCGACGACTTCCTCACCGTCATCGACGAGTCGCACGTGACCGTGCCGCAGATCGGCGCGATGTACGAGGGCGACGCGTCCCGCAAGCGGGTCCTCGTCGAGCACGGCTTCCGGCTGCCCGTCGGCGCTCGACAACCGCCCGCTCACCTGGGACGAGTTCTCGGCCCGGGTCGGCCAGACCGTCTACCTGTCGGCGACGCCGGGCAAGTACGAGCTCGGCATGGCGGACGGCGTGGTGGAGCAGATCATCCGCCCCACCGGGCTCATCGACCCGGAGATCGTGATCAAGCCGTCCAAGGGCCGGGTCGACGACCTGCTCGAGGAGATCCGGGTGCGCGCCGAGCGTCACGAGCGGGTGCTCGTCACCACGCTCACGAAGAAGAGCGCGGAGGACCTCACGGACTTCCTCGGCGAGGCCGGGGTCCGGGTCCGCTACCTCCACGCCGACGTCGACACCCTGCGCCGCGTCGAGCTGCTGACGGAGCTGCGCCAGGGCGTCTACGACGTGCTCATCGGCATCAACCTGCTGCGGGAGGGCCTCGACCTGCCCGAGGTGTCGCTCGTCGCGATCCTCGACGCCGACAAGGAGGGCTTCCTCCGCTCGTCCACGTCCCTGATCCAGACGATCGGGCGCGCCGCCCGCAACGTGTCCGGCCAGGTGCACATGTACGCCGACACGGATCACCCCCTCGATGGCGCAGGCGATCGAGGAGACGAACCGGCGTCGCGAGAAGCAGGTCGAGTACAACCGGGTGAACGGCATCGACCCGCAGCCGCTCCGCAAGCGGATCGCGGACATCACCGACGTGCTCGCCCGCGAGGCGGCGGACACCGACCGGATGCTCGGGCCAGCGCGACGGCGGCAAGCGCTCGCCGGTGCCGAACCTGCGCCGCGAGGGCATCGCCGCGTCCGGCGCGGCCGAGCTCGAGAGCGTCATCGCCGACCTGAACCAGCAGATGCTGCAGGCCGCCAACGAGCTGAAGTTCGAGCTCGCCGCGCGGCTCCGCGACGAGCTCAGCGAGATGAAGGGCGCGCTGCGGCAGATGGAGAAGGCCGGCCACCTGGTCTGACCGGACGACGCCGCGCTCCGGGCGGTCGCTCCGGCGGTCCGTCGATACAGTGATCCGCGTGCGCCGCTGGGTCCTGAAGCTTCGACGCCGCGCGCAGTCCGCGCTGATCGCCCGCCTGCGCCGGTCGCGGTTCTTCCCGCGCACCATCCCCGACCGGCGCGGCCAGGACGTCGCCATGGCCGCGTCGCGGTTCGACGCGGAGGTGCTCGTCTACTTCCCCGGGGCGCTCGACACGACGTACCAGATCACCCCGTGGCTGCCGACGTTCGAGGCGCTGCACCGCGTGCACCCGGTCGTCGTGGTCTGCCAGGACTCGCGGGTGGCCGAGCTGCTCGCCGGCTCGAGCGCCGTGCCCGTCGTGACGATCGCGCGCTACGGCACGCTCGACGGCATCCTGAGCCGCAGCGACGTGAAGCTCGCGCTCTACGTGAGCCATCTGCCCCGCAACTTCGAGGCGCTCCGCTTCAGCTCCCTGCTGCACGCCTACATCGGCCACGGCGACAGCGACAAGGGCGTGTCCGCCTCGAACCAGCTGAAGGCGTACGACTTCGTCTTCGCGCCCGGCCAGGCGGCCGTGGACCGCATCGAGCGCCGGCTGATGCGCTTCGAGGCGGCGAAGCACTGCCGCATCGTCGGGCAGCCGCTGACCCTCTCCGCGCCGCTGCCGGCCGAGGGTGCGGCCGACGGCGCCGGTGCGGTGCTCTACGCGCCCACCTGGGAGGGCGCGCAGCCCTCCGTCGCGTACAGCTCGGTGCTCTCGCACGGTGAGCGGCTGGTGACGTCGCTGCTCGCCGACGGCCGCTTCCCGCGTGCTGTACCGGCCGCATCCGCTGATCGGGGTCACCTCGCCCGCGTACGCCGTCGCCGACCGGGCCGTCCGGGACGCGATCACCGCCGCCGGCGCCCCGCACCGGGTCATCGAGGCGGAGGAGGAGACGCTCGAGTCGAGCTTCGCCCGGGCGGCCGCGCTGATCTGCGACGTCTCGGCCGTCGCGACGGCCTGGCTGCCGTCCCTGAAGCCCGTCGTGGTCACCGCGGCGTCCGGTCCCGAGGCCGTCTCGGCGGACTCCGGCATGCTCGGCGCGGTGCCGCGGCTGAGCGCCGACGGCACCGTCGGCGCCGCCGACCTCATCGCCGCCGAGATGGCCGACGAGGAGGGGCGGGGTCGCCGCCAGGAGCTCGTGGCCTACTACCTGTCCCCGTACTGGCCCGAGCGGGTGATGGACCGGTTCGTCGAGGTGTGCGGCGAGGTCATCGCCGAGCGCGACGTGCTCCGCGGACGCCTCGTGGAGCAGGGCGCGACCGGCGTCTGACGGTCAGGCCGTGCGGAGCACGCGCCGCCGGCCGGCACGGGCGAGGGCGGCGACCCGGTCGAGCCGCGCCTTCACGCCCCACTCGGTCACGCGGAGCAGCGCCTCGAGGACGATGCCGCTGCTCATCTTGCTGACCCCCAGCACCCGGTCCTGGAACGTGATCGGGACCTCGAGCACCGTGAAGCCGCGCTGGACGGCCCGCCGTGCGAGATCGACCTGGAAGCAGTAGCCCTGGCTCGCGACGTCGGCGAGATCGAGGGCGTCGAGCACGCGGATGCGGTAGGCGCGGAAGCCACCGGTCGCATCGTGCACCGGGATGCCGAGCATCACGCGGGCGTACAGGTTGCCCGCCCGCGAGATCAGCTCGCGGCTGCGCGGCCAGTCGACGACGGCGCCGCCGGTGACCCAGCGGGACCCGAGCACCACGTCCACGTCGGCGGCGAGCGCGTCGAGCAGCCGGCGCAGGTCCTCCGGACGGTGCGAGCCGTCCGCGTCCATCTCGACCAGCACCTGGTAGCCGTGCTCCCGGCCCCAGGCGAACGCCGCGAGGTAGGCCTGCCCCAGCCCCGCCTTGCCCTCCCGATGCAGCACGTGCACGCGCTCGTCCCTCGCGGCGATGCCGTCGGCGATGGCGCCGGTGCCGTCGGGGCTCGCGTCGTCGGCGACGAGCACGTGGACCTCGGGGCACGCGGCGTGCACGGCGGCGACGATCAGCGGCAGGTTCTCCGCCTCGTTGTACGTCGGGATGCAGATGAGGGTCGGCAGCGCGGTCGGCATGGGATCTCCAGAGGATCGGAGGGACACGGGACGGGGGATCACTGCGGGGCGCCTCCGACGCGGAGCACGTAGATCCCGTCGGAGAACAGCGCCCGGTTGCGGGCGAGCTCCTGCTTGGTGGCATCGCTCAGGGCGGCGCCGGAGCGGACGGCGAGGAAGGCGGCGCCGGACCGGAGGTAGTGCAGCGCCTCGCCCTGGTAGACGGCGTTCTTCGTCCGCGCGATACGGGGCTGCCCCGGCGGGTGGCCGGACGGATCGAAGCTGATGCCGCTCATGTCCGGCTGCACCGCGCAGCCGTGGTCGAGATCGCGGGTGAGGACGCCCATGACCGCGAGCAGCGTCGGCTCGTCGGAGTAGATGCAGCCCTGCACCTTCTGCGCCGCGGCCTGCAGGCCGGCGAGGGGCACCGGCTGGTCGGCCCCCTTGAGGTCGTGACGGAGGTTCAGCGCGAGGACGACCACGAGCATCGCGGCGAGCGCGAGCAGCCGCCGTCGCTGCTGATGGACCGTTCCGAGCAATCGACCGGCGGCGACTCCGACGACGAGGGCCAACGGGGGAGCGACGAGCGACGCGTAGTGCTCGAAGTAGGAGGGTGACGCCATCAGCACGAGGATCGAGGTGACGAGCAGGGCCGCATAGATCCACGCGCGGCGGTCCATGATCACGACGACCAGCGCCGCCCCGAGAAGGCCGACGCAGATCAGCGCGGCCGTATCAGGGCTCATGCGAGGCACGTTGCTGTACTGCCCGGAGCCGTCGACGCCGAGGAAGGATTCGAACCGGCTGATCATCGTCCCGCCTCGGCCTCTGCCCAGCTGGTCGAGGACGATCTGGGTGAACGACTTGACCGGCGCCGCGAGGAAGAACGGCAGGTACCCGACGAAGACGGCGGCGACGGCTCCGAGGAGCACCCGCAGCCGGCCGCCGGTCGCGAACGCGACGATCACGAGCAGCGGCACCAGGTACCAGATCTTCAGATCGATGGCGACGCCCACCGCGACGCCCGCCACCACGAACCATCGCGGGGACGTGATCCCCGGCCGGATCCTGCTGAGGATCAGGAGGGCCACCAGCACCCCGGTGGAGCCGATGGGCTCGAGCAGCGCCGTGCGCTCGTCGTAGGCGGCGGGGTAGAGCACGGCGTAGAAGAGGCCGCCGACCACCGCGGCCGGCAGGCCGAAGCGCCTGAGGGTGAGCAGCACGAGCACCGCGTTCAGGCCGCCGAGCAGCTCGAACGACACCCGCATGGTGATGATCGCGGCGGGGTCGCCCACGAGGTGCGCGAGCGCGGCGAACGGGGCGAGGATGACGACGATGTCCGGCGGCTGGACGAAGACGTAGTCGCGATAAGGCAGGTGGCCGTGCAGCAGCTGCGCCGCGGCGGAGTAGTACACGCCGTCGTCGTAGGCGCCGATCCCCAGCAGGCCGCCGCCGCGCAGCAGCAGGTCCAGCCGCACCACGAAGCCGACGACGAAGACGACGGCGACCGCGATCCACGTGAGCAGCCGTGGGTCGTCGAGCCGACGGGGACGGGCGGCGACCGCAGCGGGCGGGTCCGTGCGATCGCGTCCGTCGACGGATGGGGCGACCGCGCCGCTCACAGCGTCGGGATCGGCCGGGTGAACGTCGCGGGCTCGATCGCCGCGGCGTTCCGGCGTCGCCGCGGGGAGTAGACCCACGACCGGTAGAGCACGAAGCGCACCGCGGATCCGAGGATCAGCCCGATCACGTTCGAGGAGATGTTGTCGTCGAGCACGCTGCGGAGGCCGAGCACGTAGTGCGAGATCCCGAGGCAGGCGAGGCCGACGAGCATCCCGAGCACGCTGACGGCGGCGAACTCGATGGCCTCGATCGCGCCGTTCGAGGTGCGCTCGCTGCCGAAGGTCCAGTAGCGGTTCCCCAGCCAGTTCGCCGCGATGGCGACGGTGGTCGAGATGGTCTTCGCGATGATCGCCCCGCCGTGCACGTGTGCCGGGGAGAGCAGGGTCTCGCGCAGCACCGTGAAGACTGTCACGTCGAGCACGAAGCCGACCCCGCCGACCGCTCCGAATGCGAGCAGCTGCTTCAGCAGCCGGTTGATGCGCTCGTGGCTCACCTGCGTCCTCTCCGATCCTCGGCCGTTCATGGTGTGCTTCCACCGGGATCCGTCCGGTGCTCGAGACTACGGATCGCACTGGCCCCAATCCGGGGGACCAGCCGCGTGTCGCCGAGATCCTCCGGTGTGCGCAGGTGGTGTCGGAGGGGCTCCTTACACTCGTCGGGTGCCGATTTCGCGTGTGGGGACCAGCTCCAAGCTCAGCGTCCGAGGCGCCCGGGTGCACAACCTGCAGGACGTCTCCCTCGAGATCCCGAGGGATTCCCTCGTCGTCTTCACCGGCCTCTCCGGCAGCGGCAAGTCGTCCCTCGCGTTCGACACCATCTTCGCAGAGGGGCAGCGCCGGTACGTCGAGTCGCTGTCGGCGTACGCCCGCCAGTTCCTCGGGCAGGTGGACCGGCCCGACGTCGACTTCATCGAGGGGCTCTCGCCCGCGGTGTCGATCGACCAGAAGTCGACGAACCGCAACCCGCGCTCCACGGTCGGCACCATCACCGAGATCTGGGACTACATGCGCCTGCTCTGGGCGCGCATCGGCGTGCCCCACTGCCCGATCTGCAGCGAGGTCATCGCCAGCCAGACGGTGCAGCAGATCGCGGACCAGCTGATGGAGCTGCCAGAGGGCACGCGCTTCCAGGTGGTCTCGCCGGTCGTGAGCCAGAAGAAGGGCGAGTTCGTCGACCTCTTCAAGGAGCTCACGGCGAAGGGCTACTCGCGGGCCGTCGTGGACGGCGAGACCGTGCAGCTCGCCTCGCCGCCGGCCCTGAAGAAGCAGTTCAAGCACGACATCGCCGTCGTCGTCGACCGCCTCGTCGCGGGACCGGAGCTGCTCACCCGCCTCACGGACTCGCTGGAGACGGCGCTGTCGCTCACCGACGGCGTCGTGCAGGTCAACTTCGTCGACGAGGACGGTCCGGGGGCGTGGCGCAGCTTCTCGGAGCGGCTGTCCTGCCCGAACAACCACCCCATCCAGCTCGCCGAGATCGAGCCGCGCACGTTCTCGTTCAACGCGCCGTTCGGCGCCTGCCCCGAGTGCTCGGGCCTCGGCACCCGCATGGCGGTCGACGCGGACCTCCTGCTCGGCGACCCCACGCTGTCGATCCGCGAAGGCGTCATCGTGCCGTGGACCAACCAGGGCAAGCAGCTGTTCAACTACTACGAGCGGATGCTGAACGGCCTCGCCCGCGACCTCGGCTTCTCGCTCGACAGCCCTTGGGAGGCGCTGCCCGAGGACGTGCGGAACGCGGTCCTGCACGGCAACAACTTCGAGGTGCGGGTGCGGTGGAAGAACCGCTACGGCCGCGAGATGTCCTACAGCCAGGGCTTCGAGGGCGTCATCCCGTACCTGGAGCGCAACTGGCTGCAGGCGGAGACGGACGTGCAGCGCGCGCGCTGGGCCGAGTACCTCCGCGAGGTGCCGTGCGCGGTCTGCGGCGGCAAGCGGCTGAAGCCCGAGGTGCTCGCGGTGCTCGTCGACGAGCACAGCATCGCCGACATCGCGGACCTCAGCATCTCGGACGCCCAGCACTTCATGGACACCGTGCAGCTCTCCGCGCGCGACGCGAAGGTCGCCGCCCAGGTGCTCCGCGAGATCCGGGCACGGCTCGAGTTCCTCTCGCAGGTGGGCCTGACCTACCTCACGCTCTCCCGGTCGGCGGGCACGCTCTCCGGCGGCGAGGCGCAGCGCATCCGGCTCGCCACCCAGATCGGCTCCGGGCTCACCGGCGTGCTCTACGTGCTGGACGAGCCGAGCATCGGCCTCCACCAGCGGGACAACCGCCGGCTGATCGACACCCTCGTGAAGCTGCGCGACCTCGGCAACACGCTGATCGTCGTCGAGCACGACGAGGACACCATCCGCACGGCGGACTGGATCGTCGACATCGGCCCCGGCGCGGGCGTCAACGGCGGCCGGGTCGTGCACTCGGGGGACTTCGCCTCGCTGCTCGACGACGAGGAGTCGATCACGGGCGCCTACCTGGCGGGCCGGCGGACCATCGACGTGCCGGCGGAGCGCAGGCAGATCGACCGCAAGCGCCGCCTCGAGGTCGTCGGCGCCGCCGCGAACAACCTGAAGAACGTGACCGCGTCCTTCCCGCTCGGGGTGATGACGGCCGTGACCGGCGTCTCCGGGTCGGGCAAGAGCTCACTGGTGAACGACATCCTCTACCGGGTGCTCGCCAACCGGTTGAACGGGGCGCGGAAGGTGCCGGGGAGGCACCGCCGGGTGACCGGCCTCGACGACCTCGACAAGGTCGTGCACGTCGACCAGGGGCCGATCGGCCGCACGCCGCGCTCGAACCCCGCGACCTACACCGGGGTCTTCGACCGCATCCGCACGCTCTTCAGCGAGACGGTCGAGGCCAAGGCGCGCGGCTACCTGCCCGGCCGGTTCAGCTTCAACGTCAAGGGCGGCCGCTGCGAGCACTGCCAGGGCGACGGCACGATCAAGATCGAGATGAACTTCCTGCCCGACGTCTACGTCGTGTGCGAGGTGTGCCACGGGGCCCGCTACAACCGCGACACGCTCGCCGTGCACTACAAGGGCAAGAACATCGCCGAGGTGCTCGACATGCCGATCGCCGAGGCGGCGGAGTTCTTCGAGCCGATCTCCGCGATCCACCGGTTCCTGAAGACGCTCGTCGACGTCGGCCTCGGCTACGTGCGCCTCGGCCAGAGCGCGACGACCCTGTCCGGCGGCGAGGCGCAGCGCGTCAAGCTCGCCACCGAGCTGCAGCGGCGGTCGAACGGCCGCACGGTCTACGTGCTCGACGAGCCGACGACCGGGCTGCACTTCGAGGACGTGAACAAGCTGCTCCACGTGCTGAACGGGCTGGTCGACAAGGGCAACACCGTCATCGTCATCGAGCACAACCTCGACGTCATCAAGTCCGCCGACTGGATCGTCGACATGGGCCCGGAGGGCGGTGCCGGCGGCGGCACGGTGCTCGCCGAGGGCACGCCGGAGCAGATCGCCGACACCCCGGGCAGCTACACCGGTCAGCTTCCTGGCGGAGGTGCTCCGCCAGCCGGCCCTCGCCGCGAGCGCGTGAGCGACACCGTCCCGTGGCGGCCGAAGGCGGGGGAGATCCCCGTCTCCCCGGGCGTCTACCGGTTCCGTGACCCGAAGGGGCGGGTGCTCTACGTCGGGAAGGCGAAGAGCCTCCGCGCGCGGCTCAGCAACTACTTCCAGCCGCTGCGGTCGCTGCACGAGCGCACCCGCCGGATGGTCACCACCGCCGCGAGCGTCGAGTGGACCGTCGTCGGCAGCGAGTTCGAGGCGCTGCAGCTCGAGTACAGCTGGATCAAGGAGTTCGCGCCGCCGTTCAACGTGCAGTTCCGGGACGACAAGTCGTACCCGTACCTCGCGATCACGCTCGGCGACGAGGTGCCGCGGGTGCTCATCACCCGCAACCGCAAGCTGAAGGGCGCGAAGTACTTCGGCCCGTACACGAAGGTGTGGGCGATCCGGGAGACGCTCGACCTGATGCTCAAGGTGTTCCCGGTGCGCAGCTGCTCGGACACCACGTACCGGCGGGCGGAGCTCACCGGGCGCCCGTGCCTGCTCGGTGACATCGGCAAGTGCGCGGCGCCGTGCGTCGACCGCATCCCGAAGCAGGCGCATCACGACCTCGCCGAGGACCTCGCCTCGTTCATGGCCGGCGGCGACCAGCGCTTCCGCGGCGACCTCACGCGGCGGATGCGGGAGGCGGCGGCGGCACAGAACTACGAGGCGGCGGCGAAGTACCGCGACGCGCTCGGCGCGATGGAGGCCGCGCTCGCCAGGACGGCGGTCGTGCTCGGCGAGGACGTCGACGTGGACGTGTTCGGCATCGCGGACGACGAGCTGGCGGCGAGCGTGCAGCAGTTCATCGTGCGCGGCGGCCGCATCCGCGGCACCCGCACGTGGACGGTCGACAAGGAGCTCGACGTGACGCGCGGCGAGCTCGTCGAGACGGTGCTGCTCGGCGCGTACGAGGACGACGCCTACCCGCCCCGCGAGGTGCTGGTGCCCGAGCTGCCCGACGACGCGGAGGACCTCGAGACCTGGCTCACGCAGCGCCGGGCCGAGGGGCGCGAGGCCGAGGGGCGCCGCGGCGCCGGGCGCACGCGGCTGCGGGTCGCCGAGCGCGGCGAGAAGGCGGCGCTGGCGGAGACCGCGGGGCGGAACGCCGCCCAGGCCCTGATGCTCTACAAGACCCGGCGCACGGCGGACTTCACGGCCCGATCGCAGGCGCTGAACGACCTGCAGGACGCGCTCGGCCTCGACGAGGCGCCCCTGCGCATCGAGTGCTACGACGTCTCGCACCTCGCCGGCACCAACATCGTGGCGTCGATGGTGGTGTTCGAGGACGGGCTGCCCCGCAAGGACCAGTACCGGCGGTTCAACGTCGCGTCGTCCACCGACGACACCGACTCGATGTACCAGGTGCTGCGCCGCCGGCTCGCGCATCTCGCGGACGAGGAGGCGGCACCCGCGGTCCAGGGGGAGCGGTTCGCCTACCGGCCCAACCTGCTCGTCGTCGACGGCGGGCAGCCGCAGGTGGCGGCCGCCGCGCGCGCGCTGGAGGACGCCGGCGTCACCGGCCTCGCGGTCGTGGGCCTCGCGAAGCGGCTCGAGGAGATCTGGCAGCCGGACAGCGACTTCCCGGTCATCCTGCCCCGCAACTCCGACGCGCTCTTCCTGCTCCAGCGCCTGCGCGACGAGGCGCACCGGTTCGCGATCACGCACCAGCGCAGCAGGCGCAAGCGCGACATCGCCTCGCAGCTCGCGGAGATCCCCGGGCTCGGCGAGGCCCGGGTGCGGGTGCTGCTGCGGCACTTCGGGTCGGTGGCGAAGCTGCGCACGGCGAGCCTCGACGACATCGCCGAGGTGACCGGGTTCGGTCCCGTGCTCGCCGCCGCGGTCGTCGAGCGGCTCGCGGCCTCGTCGAAGGCGGCGGCCGGATCCGACGACGAGGGCGCCCCCGACGACGTCGCAGCGGTCGTCGAGTCCTCCGCGGACCCTGTGGAGCTCACCCCGGTCGGCGGCGCCGAGCGTGCCGACGGGTAGGATCGCTGGCGCATCCTCGCCCTCTCCCCAGGAGTCACGCTGCATGACGGACGGCATCACGTCCGAGGCCGGCACCACCGTGTCCGCCTCGCCCGCGAACCAGTCCGTCCTGGTCGTCACGGGGATGTCCGGCGCGGGGCGTTCGACCGTCGGCAACGCCCTCGAGGACCTCGGCTGGTACGTCGTCGACAACCTGCCGCCGCAGATGCTGCGGCCCCTTCTCGACCTCGCGGGCCACTCCGGTGACCGGCTGTCCCGCGTCGCCGTCGTCGTCGACGTGCGTGGCGGCCAGCTGCTCTCCGAGCTGAACGCCCCCGGGCCCGGGCGGAGTGCGGCCGCAGCTGAAGCTGCTCTTCCTCGAGGCCAACGACGCCGCGCTGGTGCGGCGGTTCGAGGCCGTGCGCCGGCCGCATCCGATGCAGGGCACCGGCACGCTCCTCGACGGCATCACCGCTGAGCGCGCGCTGACCCTCGCCGTGCGCGAGCAGAGCGACATCATCATCGACACGTCCGAGCTGAACATCCACCAGCTCGCGTCCGCGATCAACGACCTGTTCTCCGACGACGAGCGGCCGGGCGTGCGGGTGACCCTGACGAGCTTCGGGTTCAAGTACGGCGTGCCGACGGACGCCGACATGGTCGCGGACGCCCGGTTCCTGCCGAACCCGTTCTGGCTCCCCGAGCTGCGGCCCCTCACGGGCAAGGACGAGCAGGTGCGCGACTACGTGCTCGGCGCAGCCGGGCGCGCTCGAGTTCGTGGAGCGGTACGCGGACGCGCTCGCGCCCGTGCTCGCCGGCTACCAGCGGGAGAACAAGAGCCACGCGACCATCGCGGTGGGCTGCACCGGCGGCAAGCACCGGTCCGTCGCGGTCGTCGAACGGCTCGCGACGCTGCTCGCCGGACAGCCCGGCGTGGCCGTCAACGTGAAGCACCGGGATCTGGGGCGCGAGTAGGGCGGTGTGCGGCACCGCCCGGGCGGTGCGAGACTGGACGGGCGTCTCCGGCTAGGGAAGACGGTGACGCGGGGGAAGAACGGGGAGAAGCGCATTGGCTCTGACCGCCGAGGTGAAGGACGAACTCACCCACGTCGAGGTCGGCAAGACCTCAGTCCGCGCGGCGGAGCTCGCGACGATCCTCCGGTTCTCCGGCGGCCTGCATCTGATCTCCGGCCGCATCGCGGTGGAGTCGGAGCTCGACACCCCGCAGCTCGCCCGCCGGGTGCGGCGCGACCTCAGCGAGCTGTACGGCGTGCGGAGCGAGATGACGGTGCTGTCGGCCTCCGGCGTGCGGCGCACCAACCACTACCTCGTCCGCGTGGTCGACGGCGGCGAGACGCTCGCCCGGCAGACCGGCCTGCTCGACGCGCGTCGCCGCCCCATCCGCGGCCTGCCGAACCGGCTCACCACCGGGGCGCCGGATGAGATCGAGGCCGTCTGGCGCGGCGCGTTCCTCGCCCACGGCTCCCTGACCGACCCGGGCCGCTCCGCCGCGCTCGAGGTGACCTGCCCGGGCAACGAGACCGCGATGGCCCTCGTCGGCGCCGCAGGGCGCCTCCAGGTGCCCGCCAAGGCCCGCGAGGTCCGCGGCGTGCACCGCGTCGTCATCCGCGACGGCGAGGCCATCAGCGACATGCTCGGCCACATGGGCGCGAAGCGCAGCGTGCAGAACTGGGAGGACCTCCGCCAGCGCCGCGAGGTCCGCGCCAACACCAACCGCCTCGTGAACTTCGACGACGCGAACCTCCGGCGCAGCGCGCAGGCCGCCGTCGCCGCGTGCGCCCGCGTCGAGCGCGCGCTCGAGATCCTCGGCGACTCCACGCCCGAGCACCTCCGCTACGCCGGCCGGCTGCGGCTCGACCACCGCGACGCGAGCCTCGACGAGCTCGGCCACCACGCCGACCCGCCCATGACGAAGGACGCCGTCGCCGGCCGCATCCGCCGGCTGCTCGCGCTCGCCGACAAGCGCGCGATCGACGAGGGCATCCCCGGCACCGACGCGAACCTGCCCGCCGACATCGACGCCTGAGCACGTCTCCGGCCCTGCTGCAGGAGCGGCCCTGACGGTCGCCCTCTCAGCGCCGGCCAAGGTCGTGCTGGACGAACGGTCCTAGGCTGTCGAACGACCGCCGAGGAGGACCTGACATGGCCGTTTACACACTGCCCGAGCTCCCGTACGACTACAGCGCACTCGAGCCGCACATCAGTGGCCGCATCATGCAGCTGCACCACGACAAGCACCACAACACCTACGTGACGGGCGCGAACACCGCGCTCGACCAGCTCGCCGAGGCCCGCGACAAGGGCGACTTCGCGACCATCAACAAGCTCACGCGCGACCTCGCGTTCAACCTCGGCGGCCACGTGAACCACTCCGTCTTCTGGACGAACATGTCCCCGGACGGCGGCGACAAGCCGACCGGTGAGCTCGCCTCGGCGATCGACGACTTCTTCGGCTCCTTCGACACGTTCCGCGCGCAGTTCACCGCCGCCGCCCTCGGCGTGCAGGGCTCCGGCTGGGCCGCCCTCGTCTACGACGGCATCGGGCAGCGCCCGCTGATCGTGCAGTTCCACGACCAGCAGCAGGACTTCCCGGTCGGGCGTCGTGCCGCTGCTGCTCCTGGACGTCTGGGAGCACGCGTACTACCTCGACTACGCGAACGTCCGCGCCGACTACGTGAAGGCGTTCTGGAACATCGTGAACTGGGCGAACGTGGAGCAGCGCTTCACCGCCGCCCGGGGAGGCGCCGCGGGGCTGCTGCTACTGTCGTGAGCGGCCGCGCGCCCGAGGTCGTGCGCTGCGAGTCCTGATATCCGCAACAGCTCCTCGGGAGGACCTTCGTGACCGTCAGAGTCGGGATCAACGGCTTCGGCCGGATCGGCCGCAACTACTTCCGGGCCGCGCTGTCGAAGGGCAGCGACCTCGAGATCGTCGCCGTCAACGACCTCACGGACAACCGGGCGCTCGCGCACCTGCTGAAGTACGACTCCACCGCGGGCCGGCTGCAGCAGTCGGTGGAGCTCGAGGGCGACAGCATCGTCATCGACGGCAAGCCGGTGCAGGTGCTCGAGCAGCGCGACCCGGCCGCACTCGGCTGGGGCGACCTCGGCGTCGACATCGTCATCGAGTCGACCGGGCGGTTCACGAAGGCGCAGGACGCGCGCAAGCACATCGAGGCCGGCGCGAAGAAGGTCATCATCTCCGCGCCCGCCTCGGGTGAGGACGGCACGTTCGTGATGGGCGTCAACGAGGGGTCCTACGACCCCGACACGATGCACATCCTGTCGAACGCCTCGTGCACCACGAACTGCCTCGCGCCGCTCGCCAAGGTGTTCAACGACGCGTTCGGCATCGAGAACGGCCTCATGACGACGGTGCACGCGTACACCGCGGACCAGAACCTGCAGGACGGCCCGCACAGCGACCTGCGTCGCGCCCGCGCCGCAGCGCTCAGCATCATCCCGACCTCGACCGGCGCCGCGAAGGCGATCGGCCTGGTCCTGCCCGAGCTGAAGGGCAAGCTCGACGGCTTCGCCCTGCGCGTGCCGGTGCCGGTCGGCTCGATCACGGACCTCACGGTGACCTCGAGCCGCACGGTGAGCGTCGACGAGGTGCTCGCCGCCTACCGCGAGGCGGCGGACGGCCCCATGAAGGGCATCCTCAAGTACGTCGACGAGCCCATCGTGTCGGCCGACATCGTGGGGGACCCGCACTCGTCGCTCTTCGACGCCGAGCTCACGCGCGTGATCGGCAACCAGGTCAAGCTGTCGTCCTGGTACGACAACGAGTGGGGCTACTCGAACCGCCTCGTCGACCTCACCGACTACGTCGCCGCTCGGCTCTGACCCGGTGACGCTGCGCACCCTCGACACGCTCGGGTCGCTCGCCGGACGACGCGTCGTCGTCCGGTGCGACCTGAACGTGCCGCTGAAGGACGGGACGATCACCGACGACGGGCGCATCCGCGCGTCGCTGCCGACCCTGAACCGGCTGCTCGACGCCGGCGCGACCGTCACGGTGGTCTCCCACCTCGGGCGCCCCGACGGTGCTCCGGACGAGCGCTACAGCCTCCGCCCGGTCGCGGCGCGGCTCGGTGAGCTGCTCGGCCGCGAGGTCGGCTTCGGGCCGGACGCCGCCGGCGACGTGGTCGTCCGCGAGAACCTGCGGTTCGACCCGCGGGAGACGTCGAAGGACGCGGGGGAGCGGCGCGCGTACGCCGAGGAGCTCGCCGCCGGCGCCGACGCGTTCGTGTCCGACGGCTTCGGCGTCGTGCACCGCAAGCAGGCGAGCGTCTACGAGCTCGCCCAGGTGCTGCCGAGCGCCGCGGGCCTGCTGATCGCGGGGGAGCTCGGCGTGCTCGAGCGCCTCACCAGCGACCCGGCGAAGCCGTACACGGTCGTGCTCGGCGGCTCGAAGGTGAGCGACAAGCTCGGCGTCATCGACCACCTGCTGCCGCGCGTCGACTCGCTGCTCATCGGCGGCGGGATGCTGTTCACCTTCCTCGCCGCGGCCGGCCACCCGGTCGGGAGGAGCCTGCTCGAGGCGGATCAGATCCCCGTCGTGCGGGACTACCTCGACCCGCGCCGAGCAGCTCGGCGTGCGGATCGTCGTGCCGACCGACGTCGTGGTGGCCGCGGCGTTCGCCGCCGACGCGGACCACGAGACGGTGGCGGCGGACGCGATCGAGTCGTCCCGCTTCGGCGCCGACGCGATCGGCCTCGACATCGGCCCCGACACCGCCGAGGCCTTCGCCCGGGCCATCACCGCGTCGCGGACCGTCTTCTGGAACGGCCCGATGGGCGTCTTCGAGTTCCCGGCCTTCGCCGCCGGCACGAAGCGCGTCGCCGAGGCGCTCACCGAGGTCGACGGCCTCTCGGTCGTCGGCGGCGGCGACTCGGCCGCCGCGGTGCGCACGCTCGGCTTCGGCGAGGACCGGTTCGGCCACATCTCGACGGGCGGCGGCGCGAGCCTCGAGTTCCTCGAGGGCAAGCGGCTGCCGGGCCTCGAGGTCCTCGGCTGGGAGGCGGAGTCATGACGCGCAGACCGTTCATCGCCGGCAACTGGAAGATGAACCTGGACCACCTGCAGGCCATCGCGCTCGTGCAGAAGCTCGCGTGGACGCTGAAGGACGCGGGCTACGACGCCAAGGGCGTCGAGGTCGCGGTCTTCCCGCCGTTCACGGACCTGCGCAGCGTGCAGACGCTGATCTCGGCGGAGCGGTTCCCGCTCGAGCTCGGCGCGCAGGACGTCTCGCCGCACGAGTCCGGTGCGCACACCGGCGACGTGTCCGCGGCGATGCTCGCGAAGCTCGACGCGCGGTACGTGATCATCGGGCACTCCGAGCGCCGGGCCGACCACCACGAGGACGACGCCCTCGTCGGCGCGAAGGTGCGGGCGGCCCTGCAGCACGGCCTCGTGCCCGTGCTGTGCGTGGGGGAGACCGCCGAGGACCTCGAGCGGCACGGCGCGAGCGCGGTGCCCGTCGGGCAGCTGCGTGCCGCGCTCGAGGGCGTCTCCGCCGATGCCGAGCTCGTGGTCGCCTACGAGCCCGTCTGGGCGATCGGCTCCGGCAAGGCGGCGACGGCCGAGACCGCGCAGGAGGTCGGGGCGGCGCTCCGCGGCGCCCTGAAGGAGGTCCTCGGCGACGCGGCGGCCGAGCGCACCCGCATCCTCTACGGCGGATCGGTGAAGAGCGGCAACATCGCGGGCTTCCTGCGCATGCCCGACGTCGACGGCGCGCTCGTCGGCGGCGCGAGCCTCGACCCCGCCGAGTTCGCCGCGATCGCGCAGTTCCCCAAGCACGTCGGCGTCTGAGGCCGACCCACCCGTGCGCCGCGCGAGCGGCCGGTTATACTTGCCGTCGCTGGATTCTCGCTGCGAACGGTGGAAGGAGGAGGGATGGCGATCCTCGAAGTCGTGATCTACGTGGTGCTCGGCATCACCAGCCTGCTGCTGACCCTGCTCATCCTGCTGCACCGCGGACGGGGCGGCGGCCTCTCCGACATGTTCGGCGGCGGCGTGACGTCGAGCCTCGGCGCGTCCGGCGTGGCGGAGCGCAACCTCAACCGGATCACCGTGATCCTCGGTGTGGTCTGGTTCGCGTGCGTCATCGTCATCGGCCTGATCACCCGGTTCACCACGGGCGCCTGAGCGTCCCGCAACCCGAAGCGAGCAACTCATGGCATCAGGCGGCAGCGCCATCCGCGGCTCCCGAGTGGGCGCCGGCCCGATGGGCGAGCAGGACCACGGTCACCACGCGGAGCGGATCGCGGTCTCGTACTGGGACGCCCTCGGCAACGAGACCGTCCGCTACTTCGCGGCGAACCTCCCCGCGGACGAGATCCCGACGACCATCGACTCGCCCTCGAGCGGGCTGCCGGCCGGCCGCGACCGGGCCAACCCGCCCGCCGTCGCGAAGACCGAGCCGTACAAGACGCACCTCGCCTACGTGAAGGAGCGCCGCACCGACGAGGAGGCGGCCCAGCTCCTCGAGGAGGCGCTGAAGCAGCTCCGCATCCGTCGCGGCAAGATCCCCGCCGACAGCTGAGCCGGTCCGCCTCCGGGACGCTCGCTGCGGCGCGGACCCGCAGGCCGTCCCGGACGCATGCGGCGCGTCAGTAGGACTGCGCGATGAGGTTCTGCGGCACGTTCTCCGCCGCGGCCTCGTCGACGAAGAACACGGTGCGCTTGCGGCCCTGCACGCCGGCCACCGGCACCTCGTCCTCGCTCGCGCCGGCGAGCGCGAGGCCGAGGGCCGTCGCCTTCTCGGCGCCGGCGGCGACCATCCAGACCCGATGCGACGTGTTGATCGCCGGCAGCGTGAGGCTCAGGCGGTCGGGCGGCGGCTTCGGTGCGTTGCGGACCGGGATGACGGTCGTGGACGTCGTTCCGCGAGCCGATCCGCTCCGGGAACAGCGAGGCGATGTGGCCGTCGGGGCCGACCCCGAGGAAGGTGATGTCGAAGCGGGGCAGCGTGCCGCCGTCGGTGGCGTGCTCCTGCAGCACCTCGGCGTAGGCGGCGGCGGCCCGCTCGATGTCCTCGATCTCGTCGGAGGCCGGGAACGGGTGGATGTTCGACTCGGGGACGCCGATGTGGTCGAGGAGGGCCTCGCGGGCCTGCACCTCGTTGCGCTCGGGGTCCTGCTTCGGGACGAAGCGCTCGTCACCCCACCAGAAGTGCACGCGGCCCAGTCGATGGTGGTCCGCATGCCGGAGGTCGCGACCGCGCGCTGGGTGCCGGCACCGACCGTGCCGCCCGTGAGGACGACGTTGACCGTGTCGAACTCGTCCATGAGGTCGACGAGCTTCGTGAGGAAACGCGCCGCCACCGCAGCGGTGAGCGCGTCGACGTCGGGGTGGACGAGCACCCGTCTCTCGTTGGTCACGGTCCTCCAGTTCCGGTCGCCGCCTGCCCGGCGAGTGCCGGGAGGCCCTCGGTGAGCACCTGGCCGAACAGGTCGTCCGGGTCGAGGCGGCGCAGCTCCTCCGCCAGGCAGTCTCGCAGACTGCGCCTGGGCAAGGAGACCTGATGTGTCGGCTGGCCGGGCTGCAGGAGCGTGGCGATGTTCGGCACGGTGCGCTCCAGGTCGATGTCGCCGCCCGCGCGGGCGAGCCGAACCCCGTGGATGCCGCTCGAGCCGGTCGACCGGTCCGACAGCACGATCGTCACCGGCACGCGCGAGCTGCAGCCCGAGCCAGGCCCCGAGCAGCTCGGTCGACGGGGAGTCCGCGGCACCGGACACCTCGACCGCCTCGACCGTCTCGAACGGCGGCTGGTCGAGCACGGCGGCGAGGATCGCACGCCAGAGCGTGAGCCGGGTCCAGGCGAAGTCGGAGTCGCCGGGGCGGTAGGTGCGGGCGAGGTGGAGCAGCGCCGCCTGCGGATCGTCCTGGGTGGAGGCGTCGGTGATCCGGCGCTGCGCGATGCGGCCGATGGGGGAGTCGCTGACCCGGTCGGGCGCCTCGCCCGGCCACCACGCGACGACGGGCGCGTCGGGCAGGAGCATGCCGGTGATCAGGCCCTCCTCGTCGGCGCCGGCCTCGCCGAAGGCCTTCAGCACGACGACCTCGCTGGCGCCGGCGTCGCCGCCGACCCGGATCTGCGCGTCGAGGCGGGGCTCGCCGTCCGTCGTGTCGGGCCGGCTGACGACGATGACGCGCATCGGGTGCTCGCGGGAGGCGTCGTTCGCCGCCTCGATCGCCTCCTCCTCGGCGCCCAGCCGCGTGGCGATCACGAGCGTGAGCACGCGGCCGAGCGCGACCGCTCCGCCCTCGGCGCGGATCTTCACGAGCGCCCGCTGCACGCGGGAGGCGGTGGTGTCGGGCAGGTCGACGATCACGGGCGCCTCCAGCTTCGGCCGTCGCGGGTCATCAGGGCCTCGGCGGAGGCGGGACCCCAGGTGCCCGGCCGGTAGGGCTCGGGCGTGCCGCCCTCGGCCCAGAAGCGCTCGACCGGGTCGAGGATCATCCAGGACAGCTCGACCTCCTCGTGGCGCGGGAACAGCGGCGGGTCGCCGAGCAGCACGTCGAGGATGAGCCGCTCGTAGGCCTCGGGGCTCGCCTCGGTGAAGGCGTGGCCGTAGCCGAAGTCCATCGTGACGTCGCGGACCTGCATCCCGGCTCCCGGCACCTTCGAGCCGAACCGGATCGTGACGCCCTCGTCGGGCTGCACGCGGATGACGAGCGCGTTCTGGCCGAGCAGCGACGTCTGGCTCTCCGCGAAGAGCTGGTGCGGCGCGCGCTTGAACATGACCGCGATCTCCGTGACGCGGCGCCCGAGCCGCTTGCCCGCTCGCAGGTAGAACGGTGCGCCGGCCCAGCGCCGCGTGCCGATCTCGAGCTTCAGCGCCGCGTAGGTCTCCGTGGTGGAGTCGGGCGCCATGCCGTCCTCCTCGAGGAAGCCGAGCACGTGCTCGCCGCCCTGCCAGCCGGACGTGTACTGCCCGCGGGCGGTCGCGAGGGAGAGGTCCTTCGGCAGGCGCACCGCCGAGAGCACCTTCTCCTTCTCCGCCCGCAGGTGCACGGCGTCGAACGAGACGGGCTCCTCCATCGCGGTCAGCGCGAGCAGCTGCAGCAGGTGGTTCTGGATGACGTCGCGGGCGGCGCCGATGCCGTCGTAGTAGCCGGCCCGGCCGCCGACGCCGATGTCCTCGGCCATCGTGATCTGCACGTGGTCGACGAAGTTCGCGTTCCAGATCGGCTCGAACAGCATGTTGGCGAAGCGCAGCGCCAGGATGTTCTGGACCGTCTCCTTGCCGAGGTAGTGGTCGATCCGGAAGACGCTGTCGGCCGGGAAGACGCTCTCGACGACGTCGTTGAGCTCGCGCGCCGTCTGCAGGTCGGAGCCGAACGGCTTCTCGATCACGACGCGCCGCCACTGGCCGGGCCGAGGGTCCGCGAGCCCTGACGCCTTCAGCTGCTCGGTGACCTGGGGGAACGCCTTCGGCGGGATCGAGAGGTAGAAGGCGTGGTTGCCCATCGTGCCGCGCTCGGCGTCGAGCGCCTCGACCGTCCGCCGCAGGCGGGCGAAGGCCTCGGCGTCGTCGAAGGTGCCCTGGACGAAGCGGATGCCCTGCGCGAGCTGGCGCCACACGTCCTCGTGGAACGGGGTGCGCGAGTGCTCCTGCACGGCGTCGTGGACGACCTTCGCGAAGTCCTCGTCCGCCCAGTCCCGGCGGGCGAACCCGACCAGGGCGAAGCCGGGCGGCAGCAGCCCGCGGTTCGCGAGGTCGTAGACCGCGGGCATGAGCTTCTTGCGGGCGAGGTCGCCGGTCACGCCGAAGATCACGAGGCTCGACGGTCCCGCGATGCGGTTGAGCCGCCGATCCGTCGCGAGGCGGAGCGGGTTCTCGCCGGGGCCGACCGTCGCCGGTCCTTCGGTCATCGCGGGTCCTCCGAGGGGGTGGGGGTCGGCGCTGCGGAGCCGCCGAACGGGTCGGTTCCGCGCAGCCGGGCGAGGAGCGCCGCGGTGTACTGCAGCACGAGCAGCAGCTCGCCGAGGGAGCCGCTGATCAGCACCTCGCGCGGGCCCGGGTCGGCCGGCTTCGTGCGCGTCCGACACGAGCCGGAGCACCGGCAGCTGCGCGAGCCCCGGCGCGTCCACGGGCAAGCGCGCGGGCGCGCAGCCCGGCGGCGCCGAGCAGGTGCGCGGCCCACCGGTCGTAGCCGACGAGGTGGGTGCCGTCCGCCACGACGGCGAGCTCGTCCTGCTCGAGCGCGGCGAGCTGCGCCGGCGAGCCGGAGCCCGTTGTTCGACGGGTCGTCGATCGCGAGGTTCAGCTCCTCGGACTCCGCCTCGTCGAGGAGCTCGGCGAGGTCGGCGCCGGCGAGCCCGGCGGGCACGAGCGCGGCCGCGCTGAGCGCCGAGAAGCGGTCGCCGACCGCGGCGGCACGCCGGGAAGACGCTGAGGCGCGCGGACGCGGCGGCGGACTCGAGCGCGGAGCCGGGCTCGGCGACGACGACGATGCGCCGCTCGGCGTCGACGCCGGCGGACCGGACGGCCTGCTCGGCGGCCCGGAGCAGCGGTTCCGCCGCGAGGCCGCTGCCCGGCGCGTCGGCGAGCACGACGACGGTGTCCGCCGCGGCGCCGAGCGCGACGCCGATCCGGTCCGGGTCGGCCTCGAGCAGCGTGAGCGCGACGCCCTGCGTCGCGGCGATCGTCGATGCGGCGAGACCGGTCGCCGGGGCCGGCGAGCAGCGCGACCCGAGTGGCGCCCGCCCGGCCGAGCTCCGTCCGGAGCGACTCGACCGGGTGCACGAGGCCGCGGCCGTCGGAGACCGCCTCGGTCCAGCCGAGTCCGTTCGTCGCGCCGGCCTCCGCGGCAGGACCCCACAGCGTGGGGTCCTGCACGGTGATGGCCGACGCGATCCTGTCGTCGACGAGCCGGGCGATCACCCGCCCGGCGGCCTTCTGAACGGCACCGCCCGTGGCGATGCGGACGCTCACCGGCGCGCTGCGTCGAGGGCGGCTGTGACGGTGTCCGTCAGCTCGTGCCAGGAGGCGATGAACTTCTCCACGCCCTCCTTCTCGAGCAGCGCGGTCACCTCGTCGATGTCGACCCCCACCGCGGCGAGTGCCTCCATCACCTGCTTCGCGTCGTCGTAGTTGCCCACGACGGTGTCGCCCTCGACCGTGCCGTGGTCGGCGACGGCCTCGAGCGTCTTCTCGGGCATCGTGTTGACGACGCCGTGGGTGACGAGCTGCGTCACGTAGAGCGTGTCGGGCAGGCTCGGGTCCTTCACGCCGGTGGAGGCCCAGAGCGGGCGCTGGCGGTTCGCGCCCTTCTCCTGCAGCGCGATGGCGCGCTCGGTGGCGAAGCGCTCGACGAAGAGCTCGTAGGCGAGCCGCGCGTTCGCGATCGCCGCCTTGCTCTTCAGGGCGGTGGCCTCGTCGGATCCGACGGCGTCGAGGCGCTTGTCGACCTCGGTGTCCACGCGGGAGACGAAGAAGGAGGCGACCGAGTGGATGGTCGACAGGTCGATGCCCGCCTCGGCGGCCTTCTCGAGGCCCGCGAAGTACGCGTCGATGACGGCCGCGTAGCGCTCGAGGCTGAAGATCAGGGTGACGTTGACGCTGATGCCCTCGGCGATGGCGGCGGTGATCGCGGGCACGCCCTCGACCGTCGCCGGGATCTTGATCATGACGTTCGGCTTGCCGATGGTCGACCAGAGCCGCTTCGCCTCGGCGATGGTGGCGTCGGTGTCGTGGGCGAGCTCGGGGGAGACCTCGATGGAGACGCGGCCGTCGTAGCCGTTCGACCGGTCGTAGACGTCGCGGAAGACGTCCGCCGCGTTGCCGACGTCGGCGGTGGTGATCTCGAAGATCGCCTCCGCGACGTCCTTGCCCGCGGCCGCGATCTCGCGGACCTGCTCGTCGTACGCCTCGCCCTTCGACGAGGGCGGACGCGAAGATCGTCGGGTTCGTCGTGACGCCCACGACGTCGCGCTCGGCGATCAGCTTCTCGAGGCCGTGCCCCTTGATCCGCTCGCGGGAGAGGTCGTCGAGCCAGATGCTCACGCCCGCCGCGGAGAGCGCGGCGGTGGGGGTCTCGGCCTTGGTGTCGGTGATGCTCATGGTGAACTCCTTCTTCCTGTTGGAAACCGCGTCAGCGGCCCAGGGATTCCTTCGCGGCGGCCACGGCGTGCTCGGTCGTGAGGCCGTACTTCTCGAACAGGGTCTGGTAGTCGGCCGAGGCGCCGAACGTCTCGACCGAGACGCTGCGGCCGGCGTCGCCGATGTAGCGGCGCCACCCGAGCGAGAGGCCCGCCTCGATCGACACGCGGGCGCGTCACCGCGGCCGGGAGCACCGACTCCTTGTACGCGTCGTCCTGCTCCTCGAACCACTCGAGGCACGGGGCGGAGACGACGCGGGCGTTGATGCCCTCGCCCTTCAGCTGCTCGCGGGCGTCGACCGCGATCTGCAGCTCGGAGCCGGTACCGATGAGGATCACATCGGGCGTGCCGCCGGGCGCCTCCGCGAAGACGTAGGCGCCCTTCGCGGTGCCCTCCGCCGACGCGTAGGTGTCGCCGTCCGCGGCGCCGGAGCCGCGCTCGAACACGGGGATGTTCTGGCGGGTCAGCGCGAGACCGGCCGGTCCCTTGCGCCGCTCGAGGATGGTGCGCCAGGCGACCGCGGTCTCGTTCGCGTCGCCCGGGCGCACCACGTCGAGCTGCGGGATCGCGCGGAGGGCCCAGAGCGTCTCGACCGGCTGGTGGGTCGGGCCGTCCTCGCCGAGGGCGATCGAGTCGTGGGTCCAGACGTAGATGGTCGGCGCCTTCATCAGCGCGGCGAGGCGGACCGAGGGCCGCATGTAGTCGCTGAAGATGAGGAAGGTCGCGCCGAACACGCGGGTGTTGCCGTGCAGCACGATGCCGTTCAGGATCGCGCCCATCGCGTGCTCGCGGATCCCGAAGTGCAGCACGCGACCGTAGGGGTTCGCCTTCCACATCTTCGTGCCGCGCTCGGGCGGCAGGAACGAGTCGGCGCCCTCGATGGTCGTGTTGTTCGACTCGGCGAGGTCCGCGGATCCGCCCCAGAGCTCGGGCATGTGCGGGGCGATCGCGTTGATGACCTTGCCGGAGGCGACGCGCGTGGAGACGGCCTTGCCGGCCGGGAACTCGGGCAGATCGGCGAACGCGTCATCGGGCAGCCGGTACTCGAGCATGCGGTCGAGGAGCTGCTTGCGCTCGGCGTTGGCGCCGGCCCACTGCTCGAGCTGCTCGTCCCACTCGCGGTGCTGCGCCTGGCCGCGCTCGATCGCCTTGCGGGTGTGCTCGAGCACCTCCGGCGCGACGTCGAAGGTCTTCTCGGGGTCGAAGCCGAGGGCGCGCTTCAGGCCCGCGACCTCCTCGTCGCCCATCGCGGAGCCGTGGATCTTGCCGGTGCCCTGGAGCGTCGGCGACGGCCAGCCGATGATCGTGTCGACGACGATGAAGGACGGCTTGTCGGTGACGGACTGCGCCTCGAGGATCGCGGCGTGCAGGGCCTGGACGTCCTCCTTGTAGGAGCCGTCGGGCTGGATGAAGGACACCTCCTGCACGTGCCAGCCGAGCGCCCGGTACCGGGCGGGGGTGTCCTCGGAGAGGGCGATGTTGGTGTCGTCCTCGATCGAGATGCGGTTGCGGTCGTAGAAGACGATGAGGTTGCCGAGCTGCTGCGTGCCGGCGAGCGAGGAGGCCTCGTTGGTGATGCCCTCCTCGATGTCGCCGTCGCTCGCGATGCAGTAGACGAAGTGGTCGAACGGGCTCGTGCCCGGGGCCGCGTCGGGGTCGAAGAGGCCGCGCTCGAAGCGGGAGGCGTAGGCGAAGCCGACGGAGGAGGCGAACCCCTGGCCGAGCGGGCCCGTGGTGATCTCGACGCCGTCCGTGTGCCCGTACTCGGGGTGGCCCGGCGTCTTCGAGCCCCACTTGCGCAGCTGCTCCAGGTCGGAGAGCTCGAGTCCGTAGCCGCCCAGGTAGAACTGGATGTACTGCGTCAGGGACGAGTGGCCGGCGGACAGGATGAAGCGGTCGCGGCCGATCCACGTGCTGTCGGAAGGGTCGCGGTGCATGACCTTCTGGAACAGCAGGTAGGCGAGGGGCGCGAGGCTGATCGCCGTGCCCGGGTGGCCGTTGCCGGCCTTCTGGACGGCGTCGGCGGCGAGGACACGGACCGTGTCGACCGCTTTCTCGTCGAGCGGTCCCCACTCGAGCTCCGTCGATTGCCGCGTGCGGACGTCCGTCACTTGGATCCCCTTCCACCGGGTGGACTTGAGAGCGGGCCGTGCACCAGCCCGGGGCGAGTCTAGGGATTCCTGCCTTGTAATCGGCCTGCGGTTCCCGGGTAGCGGCCGAAGGCTCGACCGCGGTTCACGTAGAATTCCAACCAGTGAGCACGGCAGTCTCGGCTGCCGGCGGCCCGGCGGCCGTCGGCCAGGGCCCATCCAACGCGCCGGGCGGCCGGCGTCTGCGCGGGTACGTCGCGCTGATGAAGCTGCGTGTCGTCGAGCTGCTGCTCGTGACGACCGTGCCGGTGATGATCCTCGCGGCGCACGGGGTGCCGAACCTGCTCGTCGTGCTCTGCACGCTCGTCGGCGGAACGCTGAGCGCGGGCGCCGCGAACGCCTTCAACATGGTTCTCGATCGCGACATCGACCGGGTCATGCACCGCACGCGGCACCGGCCGCTCGTCACCGGCGCGCTCACGCCCCGCCAGGCGACGGTCTTCGCGTTCGCGCTCACCGTGGTCTCGACGGTGATCCTCGGATTCGGCGCCACCTGGCTCGCCGCCGGTCTCTCCCTCGTCGCCATCGCCTTCTACGTCGTCATCTACACGATGTGGCTGAAGCGCCGCACGCGCCAGAACATCATCTGGGGCGGCATCGCCGGCTGCTTCCCGGTGCTGATCGGCTGGGCGGCGGTGACCGGCTCGCTCTCCTGGGGCGCGTGGGTGCTCTTCGCCGTGATCTTCCTCTGGACCCCGCCGCACTACTGGCCGCTGTCGATGCGCTACAAGGAGGACTACGCCTCCGTGAACGTGCCGATGCTCGGGGCAGTCGCGAGCAACACGAAGGTCGGGCTGCAGACGGTGCTCTACGCGTGGGCGACCCTCGCCTGCTCGCTGCTGCTCGTGCCCGTCGCGCACATGGGGCCGCTGTACACGGTCGTCGCCCTCGTCGCCGGCGGGTGGTTCGTCGCGGAGACGCACCTGCTGTACGCCCGGGCCGTGTCGGGCGCGGAGGTGGCGCCGATGCGGGTCTTCCACGCCTCGATCGGGTCGCTGTCGCTCCTCTTCATCGGCGTCGCGCTGGATCCGCTGCTCTTCCACTGAGCCACGCTCCGGGCCGGCCAGAGGCGTCGGCCGTGCATCAGGGTGCGGCCGCGAGCAGCGCCTTCAGGTGATCCGCGAGGCGGACGGCCAGGGCGACGATCGTCTGTGTGGGGTTCGCGTGGCCGCCGGTCGGGAAGACCGAGCTGCCGGCGACGAAGAGTCCCTGGACGCCGAACACCGCGCAGTCCGGGTCGACGACGCCGGCGTCGGCGGCCGCCGCCATGCGCGTCGCGCCCATGGGGTGCGCGACGTCGGGCAGCTCGAACGGCGCCTCGTCGTCCGTCACGAAGGGGAGGAGCGCGGGGGGCGGCACGCCGCGCGCGCGGCACAGCGCGACGAACCGCTCCGCCGTCCGGCGGACGGTCAGGCGCTCGAGGCCCCCGACGCGCCACTCGATCCGGCTGATCGGCGTGCCGAGCGCGTCCACGCGGTCGGCGAGGGTGATGCGGTTCGCCGGGTCCGGCTGCTGCTCGACGATCGCGTGGAGCTCGAGCCGCTGCAGCAGCCGGACCGGGGCGCGGCGCCGCACGACCATGCGGAAGGCGCCTTCGACGAGCAGCAGCGGATGCCGCACCGCGGCGGCGATCGCGGCGGCGGGTGCCCGGCGGGCTGCCCCGAGGGCGGTCCACGGGTCGTCGGCGCGGGGGATCGCGAAGAGCCAGACCGCGCAGTTGAGCAGCTGCTCCTCGGCCTGGACATCGGCCGACAGGGCGTACCCGGGCGTCGCCCGGCCGCCGAGCAGGTAGCGGTCGGCGAACCGGCGCTGGAGCCGGGCGTGGTGCCGTGGCTCGTAGACGGCGACCGGGCCGCGCAGATGATCCATCAGGTGGCGCCCGAGCGCGCCCTCCGGATCCCCGGCGTCGGGCATGGCGGCCAGGAGGAGCCGGGCGTTCTCGATGCCCCCGGCAGCCAGCACCGCGTGCCGCGTCGCGACGCTCCTGACCGCCCCGTCGCGACCGGTCACCTCGACGTGGGTGACCCGGTGGTCGGCCGTCCCGATGCGGGTGACCGTCGCTCCGGTGAGGGCTCGGACGCCCGGTAGGGGTTCCTTCCGGGCGCGTCGGCCGAATCGCATGGACTCGGAGGGGTCGCCGGCGTCGCGGGAGAGGGACCACGCATAGCGCTCGAGCCCGTACCCGCCGGGATCGGGGGTGCCGGCCGTGACGGCGTCGACGAACTCCGGAGCGTGGTTGTCGGCGACGATCGCGCCGAGGTGCGCCGTCGTCCGCGGCAGGTACTGCTGCACCACCTCCTGCCCGATGGGCCAGCCGGAGCCCGGGACCCAGTCCCGCCTCCGGTAGTCGATCGGATCGAGCGCGGCGACCCGGCCGGACCAGATGTGCGAGGTGCCGCCGAGGATGCGCGTGCGAACCAGGCGCTGGTCAAGGACGCGCGGGCCTCCGACCACCTCGATCTCGTCCAACGCGTCGGCGAAGGCGTCGGGCTCGACCAGGCCGCTCTCGAGCACGAGGACGCCGTGCCCGCTGCCGCTGAGCTCGCGCGCGAGGGTCAGCCCGGCAGGGCCGCTGCCCACGATGACCACGTCGGCGTCGAGGGGCGCGTCGGGCCGGAGCGCCGCGAGGTCGTCGATCTGCATCCGCCGATTCTCCCGGTCCGCGCGCGGTCCCCGCCATCGCCGCTGCCCTGGGTTCCAGGAGGGCCCCTGGCCAGGGCGGATGGGAGCCGCTAGTCTCCGGACACCCCTCCGCCCCCCATCGGAAGTCGGTACGGCATGCGCGGAACGACATCACGCCTGCTGCGCCGAGAGGTCGCGGCCGTCCCCGTCTGGCTGCTCGTCCCTGTGGTCGCCGTGATCGTCGTGCTGGTCGCCGCGATCGCGCTCCGCCGCGTCAGCGCACCGCAGCCTGTCGCGTTCCGCGACGTGCCCGTCCCCTCGGCGTCGTCGACGGCGCGCGCCCTGCCTGCGCACCCGCGCCTGCTGATCTTCGGGGACTCCTACACCTACGGATCGATGGCCGATCCCCTGACGAAGGGGTACGCGTACCTGGTCGCGGGCTCGCTGGGCTGGCAGCACCGCATCGACGCCCTGCCGGGAACGGGCTACGTCAACGGCGGTCCCAACGGCCTGAGGTCGCCGTACGGGGTCCGGCTCAAGAAGGTGATCGCCGACACGACCTTCCGGCCCGACGTCGTGATCCTCGAGGGCAGCCAGAACGACTACGTCGGCGTCGCCCAGGTCCGAGCCGCGGCCGACGCCGTCGTGCGGCAGCTGCGTGACGCCTATCCCGGCGTCACGGTGGTGCTCTTCGGGCCTGCTGCGCCGCAGCCGGCGCTGAACACGCTCGTGGCGATCGACTCCCAGATGGCGGCCGCCGCCTTCGACATGGGGGTCCCCTACATCAGCCCGTACGAGGAGCAGTGGTTCACCACGGCGAACACGCCCCGGTACGGTGCACCCGATGGGGCCCACCTCTCGACGGCCGGGCACGCCTACCTCGCGAAGCGGTTCCTGACGGACTTCAGGCGCGTCTTCGACATCTGATCGCAACGACCCACCCGGGGTTCAGCGAGCACCCAGACCGCGCCCCTACCTTCCTTGGGACGTCCAGCGGTCGCCGAGCGAGCGATTCCAGTCTCGCGGCACCCCGCTGACGGGATCCGGGGGGAGGACGTCCATGCGCCCGCGCCGCCGACGAGCACGCGACGACGACCGCGTCTTCCTCGTGGAGGACCCGGAGACGGGCGGGATCGTGATGGTGCGGGTCGCGGCTGAGGACGTGCCTGCGTTCGAGGCGTCCTTGCAGCCGGTCGACCCGGCCGAGGAGGAGCCGCCGGTGGTCAGCGACGGGCCGCCGAACGAGCCGCCGACCCGCTGAGTCGTGCTCGGTTGGCGCGTCCCGAGATGGCGCCGGCCGGGATCGCGGTCCCGAGCACGGCGCCGAGGCACCACCAGAACGGCACCGCGGCGAAGGGGGACTCGAGCACGACGCCGAGCGAGGCGGGCACGATGAGGCTGAGCGGCACGAGGATCAGCAGGAGCGTCGCCGGATCGAGTGTCGCACTCCTCCTGATCCGCCAGGTGCGGACCAGGAACTGCACGACCGCCGCGATCACGAGGGCGAGGCCGATCAGGCCCATGCGCGCCATGGTGCCGAGCCAGTAGTCGTGGGGTGACCTCGGCCGCACGTCGTCGTTGATCGCGTCCCCGACGAGGAGCACGCTCGCACCGGACTCGGCGAGGAAGTCGGGGCCGTAGCCCACGCCGATGACGGTGCGCTGCTGGTCGGCGAACGTCCACTGCACGAGCCGGTCCCAGGCGTTCGAGCGGGCGCGCGTCGTGCCCTCCGCGCCGTCCGCCACGGCGTTGCCCGAGATCGCCGACGGCGCCACCGTCGCGATCAGCTTCGCGCCGACGCCGGTGAACGACACGGCGACGACGCCGGAGATGAGCACGATCGGCACCACCGCGACGATGAGCAGCTTCCGGTGCGGGCTGCGTCCGCGCTCCAACAGCGTGGCGAGCACCACGTAGGCGCTCGCCACCACCGCGCCGAGCAGCCCGGCTCTGGTGAACGACGCCGCGACGGCGGCGAAGGTGCCGGCGTACGCGATGGCGAGGAGGACCGGATGGCGACCCCCGTGCAGCATCCGCCACAGGATCAGAGCGCCGAGCACGCCGACCAGCGTGGTGTCCACATCGGGCCGCGGCGTGAACAGGTGCACCCCCTGCGTCGCGTTGAGCGTCGGAAGCAGATACGGCAGGGAGGGCACCGCCTCCTGGGCGACGAACCAGACCGCATGGAAGATCAGGGCGGCGACGAAGACGCGGAAGGTGTTCCGCTTGCTGTCCTCCCCGGTCCGCCGCACGGCGTAGAAGGCGAGCAGGCCGGCCGCCGTGTACAGGTAGGGGAACGCGTCGCGCAGCGCCACGAGCGAGAGGTCCCCGCCCATCACGAGGCGGAGGAGGACGAACGCGAGGACGGCGAGCAGGGGGAGCGGGGAGCCCGGGCGTCCCGGACGGAGGACCACCTGGTCCGGGCGGCGGATCGCCCGCGTGACGATCAGGTAGACGGCGAGCAGGAGGAGGACATCGGTGAGGAAGACCGGGTTGACCCCGATGTAGCTCGCCCATCGCGTGCCGGCGAGCAGCAGCGCCACCGAGGCCGTGCCCGCCACGGTGAACGGCCGAGCGTCGCGAGTGAGGAGCGGCTCCCGGCGAGGGATCCGCCGGGACGCCGCGCCCGCGGTACGGGTCATCGACGCACCGCCGAGGCGATGAACGACCAGATGTCGGCCGTGATGGCGGTGCTGTGCGCGGCGATGTCGATGCCGTGGTAGTCGCCCGGGCCGATCACGAGCCGGTGCGGGACGCCCTTCGCCGTGAGCGTCGCCGCGAACCGGTCCGCCTGGGACCGTGGCACGAGCTCGTGCTGCGAGTTGATCACGAGCATCGGTGGGTCACCGTGATGGACGGAGTTGATGGCTGAGGCACGCGCGACCGCCGGGCACGGGTCGGTCGTGCCGCAGCCGAGGTACTGGTCCTCGATCCCGCGAAGGGAGTCGGTGAGGTCGGAGGCGCTGAAGTCGTAGGCCCCGGACAGGAGCACCGCACCCGAGAAGGTGCTCGCCGGCAGCGGGGAGTCGGGCACGCCGACGGCGAGCTCGGACGCGAGCACCGCGCCCGCCGACTCGCCGAGCAGCACGACGCGGCTGGGGTCCGTCCGGAAGCGCTGCACCTGCGGGTCGGCGCGCAGCCACGAGACCGCGGAGGCGACGTCCTTCAGCTGTCCGGGGAACCGGACCGGTGTCGTTCCCGACTTGTACTGCACGAGGCGGTAGTCGACCGAGAACGAGGCGTAGCCGTGCGCCGCCCCGTCGAGGCACGCCTGCCGCAGCATCGTCCTGCTTCCCGCCGTGAACTGGCCGCCGTGGACGAGGACCAGGATCGGGAGGTGGTCGCCGCTCGACGGGACGCAGGCGTCCATGCGCAGGGGCGTGCCGCCCGGCGCTGCGAACTGCACGGACACGGACCCGTCCGGCGACGCGGAGGGTGTGGGCATCGGGGCGGGCGAGCCGCAGGCGCTGACGGCGACCAGGACGGCGGCGAGGACGGCCGCGAGCAGGATGCGCACGCGGTTCAGACGACGGCGGGGCCGATGCCCGCCGCCACCTCGCGCTCGACGAGCTCGGCTGCGAGCGCGTCGGCCAGCGTCCGGTCGGAGACGTCGAACAGTCCCGACTCGTCCCAGGCCGAGACCTGGTACTCGTCTCCGACGGCCAGCAGGGACAGGGCCGTGCCGGACGGCCATTCGGACACCGTGGCGCCGCCGATCCACGGTGAGGCGCCCTCGCGCCAAGCCGCCCCGAGGAACGCGTCCGAGAGGCCGAGCATCGGGACGAACACCGCGACAGGCCCGGGGCCCGGGCGCCGGGACGGACGCAGCAGCACCTTCGGTCGATGGGCGATCCAGCGCGCGAGCGCATAGGCCGTGCTCACCATCGCGCCGCCGCCGCGGAGCGCCGCCTTGCTGCGCGCCGCGATCGCCGCCGGCGACCAGTCGGAGGCGAGGAGGGCCGCAGGCGCGGCCACGCCCATGAAGTTGCCGAGCACGCGGGCGTTCTTGACGAACCGGCGGGAATCGACGGGCACGATGACCGGGATGTCGCGGTCGCCGGCGTACAGGCGCCGAGCGGCGCCGACCGCCAGGCTCGCGACCCGGCTCATGACGGTCGTCGGGCCACCGGCGGGAAGGGCGATGAGGCGGCGGATGTCGTCGGGGCCGAGCGTCGCGTGCGCGAACCGCGCCGTGTCCAGCCGGAGGTCGGCGTCGGTCGGGGTGTGGGTGAGCACCGGTTCGGGCTGGGGCGTGCGCCGGTTCGCGCGGAAGTCGTCCAGTCCCGCGCGCCCGACCTTGCGGAGGCCGTGCCAGAGGGGGAACGACAGGGGGACGCGGGTGTCCCGCTTGCCCTGCGCCCCGCTCGACACGGACACGAGCCAGGTGACGAGCTCGAGGATCGCACCGCCGTCCATCACGCCGTGGTGCACGCTGACCGCCAGCGTGCCGCCGGCTCGCACCACCCGCACGGGCAGCCGGCCGTAGCCGAGCGCCCGGACGCGCGCGATCAGGTCCCGCACCCCGGCGTGCTCCTCGAGCCGCACGACCGCCTCCGCGACCGCGGATGCGACGTCGCTGTCCCGCGGTGCGCGCCCGAGCGCTTCGCGGACCTCGATCGATGCGGGGTCCAGGACGTAGGCCGTGAGTGCCTCGGCGAGACGGTCGAGTGCGGCGTCGGCGAGACCGTCGACGACGTAGATGACACTCGCGCCGGCGTAGGGACGGTCGCGGAGGCGCATTTCGGGAGCTCCTCGGTGGGGACTGGTGGCGATGCGGCGCCGACCGCATCGAACGCCGGGTGCGCCCGCATCGTGGCGTCACTGTAATCGGGCGCCTGCGGGACCTCAATGAGGAAACGGACCCCGGAACTGGGGTGTTTCGTTCGTGTGAAATTCATTGTCCAGCCGACGCGCCGAGTTTACAGTTGATTTGCGGCACCTCAGCGGGGGATGTCCACCCAGACCTCGTGCCCCTCCCGCTGAGCCCTCTCGTCCGCGACCCACCCTCATCCCTGAAAGCGGCCCGCGTGGAGATCCACGATTACGTCTCAGTGCTCCGACGCGGCTGGTTGCTGCTCCTGCTCCTCGCGGTCCTCGGCGCCCTCGTCGGCTTCAGCCTCGCGATCGTCCAGCCCCCGAAGTACTCCGCCGTCGCGAAGGCCTACGTGTCGACGCAGGCGGCGACGAGCATCGGCGACCTCTCCCAGGGCACCGCGTTCACGCAGCAGGTGATCACCAGCTACGCCGACATCGCGACGACCGCGTCCGTGCTCGACCGGGTCGGTTCCGATCTCCGGCTCACGATGCCGCGGGCGAAGCTCGCGAAGGAGATCACGGTGGTGCCGGCGACGAACGAGACGGTGCTCACGATCTCGGTGTCGGACGAGTCGCCGACCCGGGCCGCCGCCATCGCGAACTCGGTGTCGCGGAACCTCTCCCTCACGGTGGACGCGCTCACGCCCCGCGCCGTGGGGACGAAGGCGCCGATCAGCATCGCCCAGATCGACCCGGCCGTGGCGAACCCGATCCCGGACAGCCCGAAGCCGATGCTCTACGCGGTCTTCGGCGCCGTCGGCGGCCTGCTGCTGGCGTTCCTCTTCTCCGTGATCCGCGAGCTCACCGACACCCGCGTGCGGGACGTCGACGACGTGGCCCGGGTGACCGACGCGCCCGTCATCGGAACGACCGAGCGCCGCGGCCGCGGCCCCGCCGCGCCCCAGCTGCCTCGCGAGCTGCGGCTCGCCCGCATGGAGGCGTACCGGTCGCTCCGGAACAACCTCCAGTTCATGGAGCTCGGGGCCACGAAGCGATCGCTCGTCGTGACGTCCTCCATCAGCGCTGAAGGCAAGTCGACCTCGGTCGCCAGCCTCGGACTGGCCCTCGCCGACGTCGGCGAGCGGGTCGTCCTCGTCGACGCCGACCTGCGCCGCCCCACGCTCGCCGCCCAGTTCGGTCTCGACGGCGCCGTCGGCCTGTCGGACGTCCTGATCGGGCGCGTGTCGCTGGACGCAGCGCTGCAGACGTGGGGCGACGACGAGCTCACGATCCTGCCGGGTGGCGAGGTGCCGCCCAACCCGAACGAGCTGCTGCAGACGGACGCGATGACCGCGCTGATGGCGACGCTCTCGGAGCGGTTCGACACCGTGCTCTTCGACGCGCCGCCGCTCCTGCCGGTCTCGGACGCCGCGCTCCTCGCGCGCCGCACCAACGGGGCCATCGTCATCGCGGCCGCGGGGGAGGTGCGCCGCGGTCAGCTCGACGAGGCGCTCGTCGTCCTCGAGCGGGCGAAGGCCCGGGTGCTCGGCCTCGTGCTCACGAAGGTGTCGCGCCGCTCGACCTCGGTCTACACCTACGACGCCGACCCTGGCCGACGGCGCAGGCCCGAGAAGCGGCGCCGGGACCCGCTCCGATCGACCGCGCCCTCCACGTCCTTCGAGGGGCTGTCGTGATGACGGTCGACGCCCATCGGCGGCGTGGACGCACCGGTCGGCGGCGACCGGCCGCTCATCGAGCAGTGGGGACCGCGGCGGCAGACCGTCGGCGGGCTGCGCTTCGTGGCGACGACGCCCGTCGACGCGGTGCGCGTCGTCGTGGCGGAGGCCACCAGGCCGGGGCGCACCCGAGGGGAGCACATCCACCTCGCCAACGCCTACAGCGTCGCGCTCTCGTCGAAGGACCGGCGGCTGGGAGCACGGGCGTTCCGCGGGCGGGCCTGGAACCTTCCCGACGGCAAGCCGCTCGGCTGGGTCTCGCAGTCCCGCGGCGACAGCCCCAGGCTCGCGCAGGTGCCGGGGCCGCACTTCTTCCTCGACGTGTGCCGCGCAGGCACCGAGCGACAGCTGAAGCACTTCCTACTGGGTGGCGCTCCCGAGGTGCTGGCGACGCTGGAGACGCAGCTCCGCCGACTCGCGCCCGGGATCCGGATCGTCGGCGCGGTCAGCCCTCCGTTCCGGGAGCCGACGGCCGCCGAGCTGGCCGAGCGCGACGCGGCCATCCGCGACTCCGGGGCACAGGTGGTCTGGGTCGGCCTCGGCACGCCCAAGCAGGACATCGAGGCCGCGAGGATCGCCGCCTCGCTCCCGGTCATCGCCGTCGCGATCGGCGCCGGCTTCGACTACACGGCCGGCACCCTTCGGCACGCTCCCGAGTGGATGTCGGCGGTCGGCCTCGAGTGGTTCTTCCGCTTCCTGATGGAGCCCCGCCGGCTGTGGCGCCGCTACCTCTTCGGCAACGTCCGCTTCATCGGGGCGGTGCTGCAGGACCTGCGCCGCACTGCGCGGTAACGGCATGTCCGGAACCGCCTTCCGGGCAGCCTCGGGGGTGCTGGTCATCAGTCAGGTCCCCCCTCCGGTCCACGGTTCCACCGTGATGACGCTCCGGCTGCTCGAGACCCTGCGCGAGATCGGCAGGACGAGCCTGGTCGACCGGCGGTTCTCGCGCACCGTCGACGACGTCGGCCGCGCACGGCCGGGGAAGCTGCTCGCCGTGCCGTCGCTGGTGGCCAGGGTGGGCGTCCGCGTCCTGAGCCGGCGTCCCGGCGCCTGCGTCTTCTTCCTGACGAACCGGCCGGGATCCTTCCTCGTCGACGTGGTGCTCCTCGGGGTGCTTCGCCTGCTGCGGGTGCCGACCGCGCTCTACCTCCACACGAACGGGTACCGCGAGCTCGCGCGCCGCGGCCCGCTCTGGCGCGCGGCCGTCGGGCGCGTGCTCGGCGGTGCCGACCGCGTCGTCGTGCTCGGGCCCCGCATGGCCGACGACGTGCGGCCGTTCGTCGCCGAGGAGCGGATCGAGGTGATCGCGAACGCGCCCGGCGACGCGCCCGCGCGGTCGATCGCGGTCCGTGAGGACGGGGTCTTCCGCGTCCTGTTCCTCGCCAACCTCCTCCCGGAGAAGGGGGCGGACGCCTTCGTCCGCCTCGCCCAGCGGCTCGCCGCCGACCCGGCGCGGCGCTGGCGGTTCGACATCGCGGGCGCCGGCGCCCCCGACCGTGTGGCAGCGCTCCGCGCCGCCGTCGACGAGGCCGGTGTGGCCGAGTCGGTGGTCGTGCACGGAGCGGTCAGCGGCGACGAGCGCTGGCGGCTGCTCCACGACGCCGACGTCCTGGTGCTGCCCTCCACCTATCCGTTCGAGGCGCAGCCGCTCGTCGTCGTGGAGGCGCTGGCCACCGGCACGCCCGTGGTCGCGTACGACGTCGGCGGGGTCGGGGATCTCGTCGTCGACGGCGAGACCGGTCTGCTGGTCGAGGTGGGTGACGAGGACGGCCTGCACCGCGCGACCCGTGCCCTCGCCGAGGATCCGGCGCTGCTGGCCCGCTGCGGCCTCGGGGCGCTCGAGCGGTACGAGCAGCACCACTCGCCGGCGTCCTACTCGGCGGCCTGGCGGCGGCTGCTCGGCGCACCCGAGCCGCAGGCCGCCCAGGAGCTCGACTTCGCCGGCACGTCTGCCGCGTTCCGGGCGCTCGTCCGGCAGGACTGGCAGGCCAACCCGCGGGACGTGAAGTCCCGCGCGATCCTCGTCGGCCTGCGCCTCGCGCAGCTCGCGATGGGCTCGCCCGACCGGCTGCGCCTCCGGGCCGTGATCCCGGTGGCCCTCTACCGCGGGTGGACCGAGATGCTGCTCGGCCTGGAGCTCCGGCCCAGGACCCGCATCGGGGGAGGTCTCACGATCTACCACGGATACGGACTCGTGGTGAACGATCACACGCGCATCGGCCGCAGGGTGACCCTGCGGAACGGCGTGACGATCGGCCACCGCGAGGAGGGCGGCCCGTCGCCGGTGATCGAGGACGGCGTCGTGCTCGGCGCGGGCGCGATCGTGCTCGGCGGCATCACGGTCGGCGCCGGCGCCCGCATCGGCGCGGGCGCGGTCGTCCTCCGCGACGTCCCGGCAGGCCGCACCGCCGTCGGCAATCCCGCTCGACTCCTCGAGGAGCATCCCGCATGAGAAGTTCTCGCAAGCTGGCGGCAGGGCTCGCCGACGCGTCGCTCGCCGCCCTCGGCACCTTCCTCGCCGGCATCGTGGCGGTGCGCGAGCTCGACACCCGGGCGCTCGCCGTCTACGCCGTGCTCTTCAGCGCCACCGTGCTCGGGATGCTCCTCCCGCGCCAGCTCCACTACGTGCCTGCACAGCTCGGCGCGAACCTCGAGCCCGACCTCCGGTCACCCCTCGTCGGCCGGGACGCGCGCCGCGCGCGGATCGTGAGCGCGGGCACCTTCCTCATCGCCGTGGGGAGCGGCCTGTCCCTCGTCGGATCCGCGCCGGTCGCGGTCTGCCTCGGCATGGGGGTGATGGCGGGGCTGTACGCCGTCGTCTCGCCGCTGCAGGATCACATCCGTGCGGCGCTGCATCTCGTCGACCGGCACGTGTCCGCGGCGATGTGCTCCGTCGTGCTCGCCGGGACGGTCGGCGTCGGCACCGTCGTCGGGCTCACCCATCACGGCGCCCCGTGGCTCGTGCTGCTGCCCTTCGGTGCGCTCTTCGTCGGAAACGTCCTGTCCATCGGGGTCGGCGTGCTGCTGCTGCGTGGCGCGCCCCGTCACCAGCACTACGTGCAGCAGTCGCTGCCCGACCGCGCCCGCCTGCTGTTCTCGGAGGTCGCCGTGCAGGGCGCCTGGTTCGCCTGCAACTACGCGATCCTGCTCGTGCTCGGCGGCGCGGTCCTCGCGCACCTCGAGGCGGCCCGCGTCGTCGCCTCGCCGATCACGATCATCACAGCGGCCCTCGTGACGTTCATGGGGCCCGCGGTGCTGCGCAAGCTCCGCGCGACGCCGGACAACCCCCACGGTCCGCGGCGGGACGTGCTCCTCATCAGCGGCATGGTCGCGATCGGTGGTGCCATGTACATCGGCCTGCTCGCGCTCTTCGGGCCGGTGGTGTCCGTGATCCTGAACAAGCCGCTCGATCTCGCACTGGCGTCGGCGCGGATCGGCGAGTACGTGGTCGAGGGCGTCTCGACCATCGTGACGCTCGTGGTCTTCGCCATGGGCAGGACCAGGCTGGCGCTCGGGAACAGCGTCGTCGCCGGCGGGGTCGGCTTCCTCGGCACCCTCGCGCTCGCGATCCCGCTCGGCCCGTTCGCGCTCCCGGTGGCGCAGACGCTCGGGATGGCGGCCCGGCTCGTCAGCTCGGCGACCGGCATGGAGCGCGGCACGAAGGCGTCGGTGCTCGAGGCCGGCGTCCGCCGTCGCCTGACGTCAGACCGAGCGGAGCCGCTGCTCGAGCACGAGCCGGTCGAACGGGCGGAGGCCGCGTGCCTCGCTGCGGATCCAGGCCCGCAGGCTGCGCCACGCCTCCGCCGACCGCTCGTCGTCCCGCCGTCGTGTGACGGCGCTGTGCCGGAGCACCGGTGTCAGGTCGCGCAGGTGGTCCGGCAGCAGTCGTGCGTAGCGCTCGTCGAGGAGCGCGTCGGTCGCCGCGGGCGCCCAGGTCCTGGTGATCTGAGCCGGATGCACCCGGTAGCGGAGCACGGGACGCACGGTCTTCCGCAGGCGGAGGCCCGCCGCGGAGGCCCGCAGCCACAGCTCGTAGTCCTCGACCACGACATCCGCGTACCCGCCGAGCTCCTCCATCGCCGAACGGCGGCAGGACATCGTGGGATGGGAGAGGAAGTTGCCGATCAGCAGGTGGTACCGCGCCGCCGGCGGCGCGACCGGCAGCGGGGAGGCCGCGCCCCGCAGCCGCCCGGCGGGATCGGTCAGCAGCATCGACCCGAACACGAAGTCGGCCCGCTCGAGGAGCGCCGCCTGCGAGCGGAACCGGCCTCGAGCGCACACGTCATCGGCATCCATCCGGCCGACGAGCTCGCTGTCGGAGTGGCGGAGACCGTGGTTCAGGGCCGCCGCGACGCCCGACGACGCAGCACGTCGCACGACGCGGACACGTCGATCCCGCTCCGCTGCGCGGGCGAGGATCGCCGGGGTGGCGTCGTCGCTCGCGTCGTCCACCACGACGAGCTCAGCGTCGGCCGGAAGGGCGGCGACCGTCGAGGCGAGGGCCGCGGGCAGGTGGGCCGCCCCGTTCTTCACCGGGAGGAGCACGGACAGCCGGGGCATGGGGCTCCAGGGGGCTCGGGGGACGGTCGGGAGGATAGCCGACCGGTCGACCTCCGGGTCAGGCGCCCCGGCCGGCCGGCGCGGAAGCCGGACCGCGGGCGGCGAGCACCACCGCGGTCGTGGCCGCCGTGAGCACCGCGGCGAGGAACACGTGCACCACGACGAGGCCCGCGGCCCAGCCGAGCGCCACCTGCGTCACCCCGACCACCAGCTGCACGAGCTCGATGCCGACCAGGACGGCGACGGGACGCACGCGGGCGCGACCGCGGAGGGCGAGCACGAGCAGCACGACGCTGGCGAGCAGCAGCAGCCAGGCGGCGGATTCGTGCACCTGCTGCAGCACGACCGGGTCGAGACCGTTGCGGGGCGCGGTCGCGTCGCCCGCGTGCGGGCCGGATCCCGTCGTCGTGACACCCAGCGCGACGACGATCGCAGCGAGCAGCGCGACGACGCCGGTGGCGACGGCGGCGAGCGGCGGGACCGTCCGGAACCGCGGTCCCGGCAGCACCCGGGACCGGTGCACGAACACGGTCATGGCGACGACCAGGGTCAGTGAGAAGAGGAAGTGCGCGGCGACGAGCCACGGGTTCAGGTGCGTCAGCACGGTGACGCCGCCGATCACGGCCTGGGCCGGGATGCTGAGCAGCTGTGCGAGCGCGAGACCGAAGAGGTCCTTCCGGGTGCGCCACGACCGCAGCACCACGGCGAACGCTGCGAGCGCCACGACGACGAGCACGAACGTGAGCAGCCGGTTGCCGAACTCGATGATCCCGTGCACGCCCATGGCCGGCGTCGTGGCGAACGAGGCGGCCGTGCATCGCGGCCACGTCGGGCAGCCGAGGCCGGACCCCGTCAGCCGGACTGCGCCGCCGGTGCCGACGAGCAGGATCTCGGCGACGAGCGAGGCCCATGCGGCGATCCGGATCACCGGGGAGGCGACCCGCGGCGCGGCCGTGCCGGCCGATCCCGGCGCCGCCTGCGTGTCGAGCCTGACCGTCATGGATGCGTCCTCCGAGGTGCATGGGGGTGGCGGCTAGGATGGGCCGCCGGGTCGAACGCGGCGCCGCCGTGCCGTGGAGCCGCCGATCGGCCCGCAGCCCGCACGGGTGCCGCCCGTCGCCTTCGCACCGGATCATAGGCGCGGTGCGTGAGGCTCCCGGCCGGGAGCCTCAGGGAATGCACCGCACCCGGATCGGGTTGCCACTGTACGGAGAGGAGCACCGTGACCGATGTGCTGATCGATCGTCCTGAGCTGGAGGGACTCGGTGTCTACGAGTTCGGCTGGTCGGACTCCGACAAAGCCGGTGCCTCCGCGCGACGGGGGATCTCCGCCGACGTCGTCACCGACATCTCCCGCCGCAAGGGCGAGCCGGACTGGATGCTGAAGAACCGGCTCAAGGGCCTCGCCATGTTCGAGCGCAAGCCGATGCCGACGTGGGGCGCCGACCTCTCGGGCATCGACTTCGACAACATCAAGTACTTCGTGAAGTCCACCGAGCGTCAGGCGCAGACGTGGGAGGACCTCCCCGAGGACATCCGGGCCACCTACGAGCGGCTCGGCATCCCGGAGGCGGAGCGGCAGCGCCTCGTCGGCGGCGTCGCGGCCCAGTACGAGTCCGAGGTCGTGTACCACCAGATCCAGGAGGAGCTGGAGGAGAAGGGTGTCATCTTCATGGACACCGACACGGCCCTGAAGGAGCACCCGGAGTTCTTCACCGAGTACTTCGGCACCGTCATCCCCGCGGGCGACAACAAGTTCGCGTCGCTGAACACCGCGGTGTGGAGCGGCGGCTCCTTCGTCTACGTGCCGAAGGGCGTGCACGTCGACATCCCGCTGCAGGCCTACTTCCGGATCAACACCGAGAACATGGGCCAGTTCGAGCGGACGCTGATCATCGCGGACGAGGGCTCGTACGTGCACTACATCGAGGGCTGCACGGCGCCGATCTACAAGAGCGACTCGCTGCACTCCGCGGTCGTCGAGATCATCGTCAAGAAGAACGCCCGCGTGCGGTACACGACCATCCAGAACTGGTCGAACAACGTCTACAACCTCGTCACCAAGCGGGCCATCGCCCACGAGGGCGCGACGATGGAGTGGATCGACGGCAACATCGGCTCCAAGGTGACGATGAAGTACCCGTCGATCTACCTGGTGGGGGAGCACGCCAAGGGCGAGACGCTCTCCGTCGCCTTCGCCGGGCCCCGGCCAGCACCAGGACGCCGGCGCCAAGATGATCCACATGGCGCCGTACACGCAGTCGTCGATCGTCTCGAAGTCGATCGCGCGCGGCGGCGGCCGGGCGGGCTACCGCGGCGAGGTGCGGATCGACCCGAACGCGCACCACTCCGCGAACACGGTCCGCTGCGACGCGCTGCTCGTCGACACGATCTGCCGGTCGGACACCTACCCGGCGATCGACATCCGCGTCGACGACGTGCAGCTCGGCCACGAGGCGACCGTCTCGAAGGTGAGCGAGGAGCAGCTCTTCTACCTGATGAGCCGCGGCATGCCCGAGGACGAGGCGATGGCGATGATCGTGCGCGGCTTCATCGAGCCGATCGCGCGGGAGCTGCCGATGGAGTACGCGCTCGAGCTGAACAAGCTGATCGAGATGGGCATGGAAGGGAGCGTCGGCTAGGTGGACCGGATGACGAACGAGACCACTGCGACCAACGCGACGGACCTGGCGCGCAGGGGCGAGACGCGTCGAGGTGGTACCGGCACGGGCACGCGGCCGGCGATCATCGCGGACGCGACGACCCGGCACGGCGTGCCGTGCCGGTGCAGACCCGGAACGAGCGGTTCTCCTCGACGGACGTCACGGCGTTCCCGCCCGTGACCGGCCGTGAGGCGGGCTGGAAGCTCACGCCCATCGCCGGCTGCGGACCTGATCGACGGCGAGCTCGACGGCGGCCGCTACGAGATCGACGCGTGCCGCCTCCGACGGCGCCTCGGTCGTCCTGGGTCGGTCGCGACGACGCGCGCATCGGCACGGCGCGGCATCCCCGAGGACCGGGCCGCCGCGAACGCGTGGTCGACGCTTCCAGCGAGGCGCTGCTCGTCCGGCTCGACCGGCGAGGAGCCGTCGACCACGACGATCTCGCGCACCGCGCTCGGCGGCGACGCCCCGCGGCGCGCACACGATCATCGACGTCGCGCCGGTTCGCGCGGGGCGTCGTGATCCTCGACAACACCGGCGACGCGCATGCTCGCCGAGAACGTCGAGATCCTCGTCGGCGACGGCGCGGACGTGACCGTCGTGACGGTGCAGGACTGGGCCGACGGCGCGAAGCACGTCGCGAACCACTTCGCGCAGGTCGGGCGCGACGCGCACCTCAAGCACGTCGTCGTCTCGTTCGGCGGCGGCGTCGTGCGGGTGAACCCCTCCGTGACCCTCGCCGGGTCCGGCGCCGACGGCGACCTGCTCGGCGTCTACTTCGCCGACGCGGGCCAGCACCTCGAGAGCCAGGTCTTCCTCTTCCACAAGGGCGACCACACCAAGGGCCGCGTCGAGTACCGCGGCGCGCTGCAGGGCGACGGCGCGCACACCGTCTGGGTCGGCGACGTGCTGATCGGCCCGGACGCGACCGGCACGGACTCGTACGAGCAGAACCGCAACCTCGTCCTCGACCGACGGCACCCGTGCCGACTCGATGCCGAACCTCGAGATCGAGACCGGCGACATCGCCGGCGCCGGCCACGCGTCCGCGACCGGCCGGTTCGACGACGAGCAGCTGTTCTACCTGCAGGCCCGCGGCATCACCGAGGAGGTCGCGCGACGCCTCGTCGTCCGCGGCTTCCTCTCCTCGATCGTGCAGAAGATCGGCGTCCCCGACCTGGAGGCGCGCCTCCAGGAGGCGATCGAGGCCGAGCTCGCCGGATCGCGTCCGATGACCTCGGAACGGGTCTGCGGTCTCGACGACCTCGAGCAGGACACCGCCCTCCGCGTCGTCGTCGGCGGGGTCGCGGTCGCGGTCGTCAAGGACGCGAACGGCGACGTCTTCGCGATCGGCGACACCTGCACCCACGGCGACATCTCGCTCGCCGAGGGCTTCGTCGAGGACGACACCCTCGAGTGCTGGGCCCACGGCTCGAAGTTCTCCCTCACGACCGGGCGCCCGCTCACCCTGCCGGCCTACCAGCCGGTCCCCGTCTTCAAGGTCACCGTGGAGGGGGGCGACGTGCTCGTCGACCCCACCCCGGTGCCCGCTTCAGAGCTCCCCGCCTGACGGCGGGCGACATCGTAAGGAACACGCATGTCCACCCTCGCGATCCGCGACCTCCACGTCTCCATCGAGACCGACCAGGGCAACAAGCCGATCCTGCGCGGCGTCGACCTCACCATCGACGAGGGCGAGACCCACGCGGTCATGGGGCCGAACGGCTCCGGCAAGTCGACCCTCGCCTACACGATCGCCGGTCACCCGCGGTACAAGGTCGACTCCGGCTCGATCACGCTCGACGGCGAGGACGTCCTCGCGATGACCGTCGACCAGCGCGCCCGCGCCGGGCTGTTCCTCGCGATGCAGTACCCGGTCGAGATCCCCGGCGTCACCGTCTCCAACTTCCTCCGCACCGCCAAGACCGCGATCGACGGCAAGGCGCCCTCGATCCGCGGCTGGGTCAAGGACGTCCGCGGCTCGATGGAGGCGCTGCGGATGGACGCCACGTTCGCGGAGCGCAACGTCAACGAGGGGTTCTCCGGCGGCGAGAAGAAGCGCCACGAGATCCTGCAGCTCGAGCTGCTGAAGCCGAAGTTCGCGGTGCTCGACGAGACCGACTCCGGGCTCGACGTCGACGCGCTGAAGATCGTCTCGGAGGGCGTGAACCGCGCCAAGGACTCGACCGGCCTCGGCGTGCTGCTGATCACGCACTACACGCGGATCCTGCGCTACATCAAGCCGGACTTCGTGCACGTGTTCGTCGCCGGCCGCGTCGCGGAGGAGGGCGGCCCCGAGCTCGCCGACCGCCTCGAGGACGAGGGCTACGACCGCTTCCTGACCGCCGACGGCGGCCGTCGCCTGATGGTCACCGAGCTCGCACCGGAGCGCTTCGACGAGATCTCCGAGGCGCTGAAGGACGTCGTCGACCCCGAGCTCGGCGTGAACGTCGTCGACCTCGGCCTGATCTACGACCTGAACTGGGACGACGAGAACGACGCGCTCGTCATCAACATGACGCTCACCTCCGCCGGCTGCCCGCTCACCGACGTGATCGAGGACGAGACCGCGCAGGCGCTCGACGGCCACGTCGAGCGCTTCCGGATCAACTGGGTCTGGATGCCGCCATGGGGCCCCGAGCGCATGACCGACGACGGCAAGGACATGATGCGGGCGATCGGCTTCCAGATCTGATCTGCTCACGCAAAAGCCGCCCGACTGTCACGTCGGGCGGCTTTTGCGTGAGCAAGGTGGGTCGGTGCTTGGCCGCGTCGGCGCGGTCGACGAGCGCCCAGGCGCCGCGGAGCACGAGCGGCGGCGATCGCCGCCTTGACACGCCGCCGATGATGAACGGGTACGAGCCCGCCCTGCAGCGTCTGCGCCCCAGGTCATGCCGAGCGAGACCTTCGAGCCACGGGAGGCCGACCAGGAACACGACGACGGAGCCGGCGACGAAGGCGAGCAGCCGCTCGGACCAGACCGCGCTCCCAGCGGCGCTGGGCGAGCCAGCCGGTGCACGCCGCGGCGAGGACGAAGCCGACGATGTAGCCGCCGGTCGGGCCGAGCAGCGCCGCCGCGCCGTGCGCGCCAGTCGGAGAAGACCGGGGCGCCGAGCGACGCCGACGAGCGCGTAGAGCGACCATCGACAGCGCGCCGCGGACCGCGCCGAGCGACGCGCCCGACGAGCAGGACCCCGAGCGTCTGTCCGGTGATCGGCACCGGCCAGAGCGGGATCGCGACCTGCGCGAGGCGCGCCGGTGAGCACGCACGCCGCCGACGACGAGCGCTGCGTCGGTCGCGAGCGACGTCCCTTCGAGCGCCTCAGGACGGCGGGCAGGACGCGGTCCGCGAGGACCGGGCGGGACGGGGGCGAGGGACGAGCGACACCGGGCGGCTCCTTCTGCGACCGGCGAGCTGCCGGCCGCAGAACTACACTAGAGGGCTGCCTGGACCGCCCATCTGTGCTTGCCACGCGACGGGCCCGGTCGGCCCGATGTCGTCGTCGATCTCGTCCAAGGAGTTCCGTCATGCTCGCCGTGCACGGCCTCGAGATCACCGTCGGCGCTCGCCGCCTCATGGCGGACGTCGAGTTCCGCGTCTCCGACGGCGACAAGGTCGGGCTCGTCGGCCGGAACGGCGCGGGCAAGACGACGCTGACGAAGGTGCTCGCGGGCGACCTCCAGCCCGCCGACGGCCGGGTCGAGCGATGGGGCGAGATCGGCTACCTGCCGCAGGACCCGCGCGCCGGCGACCCGGAGCAGCTCGCGCGCACCCGCATCCTCGACGCCCGCGGGCTCGGCACCGTCACGCTGCAGATGGCCGAGGCCACCGAGCGGATGGGGTCCGCCGACGCCGCGGTCGCCGAGAAGGCGATCAACCGGTACGCGGCGCTGGAGGAGGAGTTCCTCGCCCGCGGCGGCTACGCGGCCGAGGCGGAGGCGGCGTCGATCTCGTCGAACCTCTCCCTGCCGGACCGGATCCTCGACCAGCCGCTGAGGACCCTGTCCGGCGGTCAGCGCCGCCGCATCGAGCTGGCCCGCATCCTGTTCTCCGACGCCCGCACGCTGATCCTCGACGAGCCGACGAACCACCTCGACGCGGACTCCGTCGATCTGGCTCCGCGACTTCCTCAAGCAGTACCGGGGCGGCGTGATCGTGATCAGCCACGACGTCGACCTCGTCGGCGACGTCGTGAACCGCGTGTTCTACCTCGACGCGAACCGGCAGGTGCTCGACGTCTACAACATGGGCTGGCGCCAGTACCTGAAGCAGCGCGAGGGCGACGAGCAGCGCCGCAAGCGCGAGCGGCAGAACGCCGAGAAGAAGGCGGGCGCGCTGCAGCTGCAGGCCGCGAAGATGGGCGCGAAGGCGACGAAGGCGGTCGCCGCGCAGAACATGGTCCGCCGCGCCGAGCGGCTGCTGTCGGGGCTGGAGGAGGTCCGCCAGGTCGAGCGGGTCGCGAAGCTGCGGTTCCCCGATCCTGCGCCCTCCGGCAAGACGCCGCTGATGGCCTCCGACCTGTCGAAGTCGCTACGGCTCGCTCGAGATCTTCTCGGCGGTCGACCTCGCGATCGACCGCGGTTCGAAGGTCGTCGATCCTCGGGCTGAACGGCGCGGGCAAGACGACGCTGCTCCGCATCCTCGCGGGCGTCGACCAGCCGGACACCGGGCAGCTCGAGCCGGGCTACGGCCTGCGCATCGGCTACTACGCGCAGGAGCACGAGACGATCGACGTCGCAGCGGTCCGTGCTCGAGAACATGGTGTCGGCGGCGCCGAACCTGACCTCGACCGAGGCGCGGCGGGTGCTCGGCTCGTTCCTGTTCACCGGCGACGACGGCGACAAGCCCGCCGGCGTGCTCTCCGGCGGCGAGAAGACCCGGCTCGCGCTCGCGATGCTCGTCGTGTCGGCCGCCAACGTGCTGCTGCTCGACGAGCCGACGAACAACCTCGACCCGGCCAGCCGCGAGGAGATCCTCGGCGCGCTCGCGAACTACACGGGCGCGGTCGTGCTCGTCAGCCACGACGAGGGCGCCGTGGAGGCGCTGAACCCCGAGCGGGTGCTGATCATGCCGGACGGCACCGAGGACCTCTGGACGCCGGAGTACGCGGAGCTGATCAGCGTCAGCTGACGCGCGGTCGAGCCGGTGCGTCGCCGGTCGAGCTCGTCCTCGACGCGACTCGTCGGAGGGCGCGCGCTTCGCCCTGCGGACCGCCGCGCGCGCTCCTCCGCCGCGGTGACGACCTCGTCGCCGGCGTCGAGCAGGTCGCGCCGGATCGACCAGCCGAGCGCGCCGAAGCCGAGCAGCGCGAAGAGGATCCACTGGATCGCGTAGGAGAGGTGGGTGCCCTCGTCGACGCCGGTGTCGGCGGGCTGCGGCTCGATGCGCTGCGGCGGCGCGCCGGCGGCACGGCCGGGGACTCCGACCGCACCTGCCCGTACGCGCCCGTGTAGGTCGGCGGCGCCGACGTCGCTGGGCGACCGGCCGTCAGGTCGATGGACGGGATCTCGCCGGACGGCGCGGTGCGGCCCGCGAGCGGGCCCTCGTTCCGCCTGCAGCCGCGCCTCGCACGGTGACCGTGCCCGCGGGCGGTGCGGCCGGACGGAGTCGGGGCGGTCCTGCTTCGTGCCGATCGAGACCCAGCCGCGGTCGAGCACGAAGACCGAGCCGTCCGCGAGCCGCAGCGGCGTCAGCACCTCGAAGCCGGGGTCGCCGTTCGGGTCGACGCGGTTGCGGACGAGCAGCTGGTCGTCGGTCAGGTAGGTGCCGCTGCACCTCCACCGTCCGCCACTGCTGGCGTCGGCCGGTAGGCGGTCAGCGACGGGAGCAGGCGCGTGAGCGGCACGGGCGCCGCGGAGGCGTTCGCCGTGATCAGCGCGTTCGCCTCGGCGGTCTCGGCGCGGCGCGAGAACTGCCACCAGGACAGCAGCCCGCAGCCGATCGCGAAGGCGATCGCGAGCGCGAGGTAGCGGTGCCAGCGGCCGTCGGAGACGAGCGCTCTGAGGATCCGGCCGAACTGCTCCACGGGGGCGTCAGCGTACCGGGTCGGCCGATGGGCCGAGCGCCTTCACCTCGAGCGGGAAGGCGCGGGCGGCGAGGAAGTCGCGGAGCACCGTCGACGTGCTCCTCGCAGGCGAGCCAGATCTTGACCCGGTCGCCGGTGTGGATGCGCGGGTTGCGCCACTCGATCGCCGCCGTCGCCTCCGCGCGGCAGCCGGCCCGCGAGCAGGTGTGCCGCTGCGGCGCGCGGTCACTCCGGTCGCTGCTGCTCGAGCGCGAGCTGCTGCACGACCGCCCGGGTTGACCGCCGACGGCTGCGACCCGCCGGCGCCGACGTTGGCGAGCACGACCGCGATGTACGGCAGGATCGACCGCGCCGATGCCGAACACGATCTTCCAGTACCCGGGGACGAAGAACACCAGGATCAGGCACGCCATGCGCATGCGACATCGCGGTCGAGTAGGCGCGCATGCGCTTCTTCCGGTCGGCTTCCGGAGAGGGGGGGAGGGCAGTGGCGGACTGCACGAGCGTCATGAGTCACAGTGGGTTCAACCTACGCCGCCCTCGGGCCTTCCTTACCCGATCACTAGGCTCTCGGAAGCCTCGCGGAAGGAGACGCCCCCTTGACCCAGCGCACCGTCCTCGTGACCGGCGGCAACCGCGGCATCGGCCGCGCGATCGCGCTCGCGTTCGCCGCCGACGGGCCACCGCGTCGCCATCACCTCCCGGAACGGCTCGGGACCGGAGGGGGTGCTCGCCGTGCAGGCCGACGTCACCGACGCCGCATCGCTCGACGCCGCGTTCCGCGTGGTCGAGGCGGAGCTCGGCCCGGTCGAGGTCGTCGTCGCGAACGCGGGCATCACGAAGGACACGCTGCTGATGCGGATGAGCGAGGACGACTTCGACTCGCGTCGTCGCGACGAACCTCGGCGGGGCGTTCCGCGTCGTGAAGCGGGCGTCGAAGGGGCATGCTGCGCGCCCGGTTCGGCCGCGTGATCCTGATCTCGAGCGTCGTCGGGCATGCTCGGCTCCGCCGGCCAGGTGAACTACGCGTCCTCCAAGGCGGCGCTCGTCGGGTTCGCCCGCTCGCTGACCCGCGAGCTCGGCGGCAGGGGCATCACGACCAACGTCGTCGCGCCCGGCTTCATCGAGTCGGACATGACCGCCGCGCTGCCGGACGAGCAGCAGAAGGACTACCTCGGCCGCATCCCGGTCGGCCGCTTCGGCTCGGGCGAGGACGTCGCGAAGGCGGTCCTCTGGCTGGCCTCGGACGACGCCTCCTACATCTCCGGCGCGGTCATCCCGGTCGACGGCGGCCTCGGCATGGGCCACTGACCCATCTCCTCGTTCAGGCCCGCTTCGGTGCCGCTGCCGTACCGGCGTCGCTGCCGCGCTCGGCGTGTGCCGAATCCGGCCTGACCGAAGAAGCCTAGACGACGGAGAGGAGCGGGCGGAGGGAGCGGCCCGGGAGGCAGACGTCGGCCGCCGCTCGCACCGCGGGCTTCGCGTCGAACGCGATCGAGAGCGACGCCGCGGACATCATGCGCAGGTCGTTCGCGCCGTCGCCGACCGCGATCGTGCGGTCCGCGCCGAGCTCGGCGGCCCACGCGAGCAGGCGCTCGCGCTTGACCGTCCGCGTCGACGATCCGGCCGAGCACACGGCCGGTGAGCACGCCGTCCGTCGACCTCGAGGTCGTTCGCGTGCCGCCGGTCGAGGCCCAGCTCGGCGGCGAGGGGATCGAGCACCTGGCGGAACCCGCCGGACACCGCGCCGACGGCGCCGCCCGAGGCGTGCACCGCGCGCGATGAGCTCCGGCACGCCGTCCGTCACGGTGATGCGCGAGCGCACCTCGTGCAGCACGGCCGCCGGGAGGCCCGCGAGCAGCGCGACCCGGCGGCGCAGGCTGGCGGCGAAGTCGAGCTCGCCGCGCATCGCCGCCGCGGTGATCGCCGCCACCTCCGCGCCCGACGCCGGCGGCGTCGGCGAGCAGGTCCACGACCTCCTCGCCGATCAGGGTCGAGTCGACGTCCAGGACGACGAGGAGGCGGGGCACCGCATCAGCGTGGCAGAGGTCAGGGGTCGACCCGGACGCCCTTGCCGACGACGACGATGCCGCTGTCCGTGACCGTCAGGCCGCGTTCGCGGTCCCGCTCGTGCTCGACACCGACCCGGGCGCCCTCGGCGATGACCGCGTTCTTGTCGAGGATCGCCCGCTGCACCACCGCACCGGGCCCGATGCGGACCCGATCGA
>CAVYUH010000011.1:0-39038 GCA_963771645.1 uncultured Actinomycetota bacterium
GAGCGCCGGAACACGGATGACGAACGAGACCACTGCGACCACCACCACGGGCCTGGCGACGCCGGCCGGCGAGACCGAGCGTCGAGGTGACCGGCACGGGCACGCGGCCGGCCATCATCGCGGATGCGACGAGCCGGCACGAGCGGTCGGCCGTGCCGGTGCAGGCCCGAAACCAGCGCTTCTCCTCGACGGATGTCGCGGCCTTCCCACCCGTCACCGGCCGGGAGGCGGGCTGGAAGCTGACGCCCGTCGACCGCCTCGGCGCGCTCATCGACGGCGAGCTCGACGGCGGCCGCTACCCGATCACCGTGCAGGGCGACGGCGCCTCGACCGTCGGCTGGTCCGGCCGGACTGATGCGCGCATCGGCACGGCCGGCATCCCCGAGGACCGCGCGTCCGCGAACGCCTGGTCGAGCTTCCCGAGGCGCCTCGACATCCGCATCACGGGTGAGGAGCCGGTCCATGTGACCGTGCGCCGGGACCGGCTCGGCAGCACGCCCCGCGCCGCGCACACGATCATCGACGTCGCGCCGTTCGCGCGGGCCGTGGTCGTGCTCGACAACGCCGGTGAGGCCGTGCTCGCCGAGAACGTCGAGATCCTGGTCGGCGACTCGGCCGAGGTGACCGTCGTCACCCTGCAGGACTGGGCGGACGACGCGCTGCACGTCGCGAACCACTTCGCCCGCGTGGGGCGGGACGCCCGGCTCAAGCACGTGGTCGTCTCGCTCGGCGGCTCGGTCGTGCGGGTGAACCCCGCGGTGACCCTCGCCGGATCCGGTGCCGACGGCGAGCTGCTCGGCGTCTACTTCGCCGATGCCGGCCAGCACCTCGAGAGCCAGGTCTTCCTGTTCCACCAGGCCGACCACACCAAGGGCCGGGTCGAGTACCGCGGCGCCCTCCAGGGCGACGGCGCGCACACGGTCTGGATCGGCGACGTGCTGATCGGCCCGCGACGCCACCGGCACCGACTCGTACGAGCAGAACCGCAACCTCGTGCTCACCGACGGCACCCGCGCGGACAGCGTGCCGAACCTCGAGATCGAGACCGGCGACATCGCCGGCGCGGGCCACGCCTCCGCCACCGGCCGCTTCGACGACGAGCAGCTCTTCTACCTGCAGGCCCGCGGCATCACCGAGGAGGTGGCACGACGGCTCGTCGTCCGCGGCTTCCTCGCCGCCGTCGTGCAGAAGATCGGCGTGCCCGACCTCGAGACGCGGCTGCACGACGCGATCGAGGCCGAGCTCGCCGGACCGCGCCGATCGGAGCAGGCCCGATGAGCTCCGCGATCCGCGTCTGCGGCGTCGACGACCTCGAGGTCGACACCGCTCTCCGCGTCGACGTGGCCGGCACGCCCGTCGCGGTCGTGCAGGACTCCAGCGGCACGATCCACGCCATCGGCGACACCTGCACCCACGGCGACATCTCGCTCGCCGAAGGGCTTCGTCGAGGACGAGACGCTCGAGTGCTGGGCGCACGGCTCGAAGTTCTCCCTGACGAGCGGACGCCCGCTCACCCTGCCGGCCTACCAGCCGGTGCCCGTCTTCCGGGTCGTGGTCGAGGGCGGCGACGTGCTCGTCGACCCCACCCCGATCCCCGCCGAGGAGCTGCCCGCCTGACGGCGGCGCGACGCAACCGAAGGAACTTTCCGCATGTCAACGCTTTCCATCGCCGACCTCCATGTCAGCGTCGAGACCGACCAGGGCACGAAGCAGATCCTGCGCGGCGTCGACCTCACCATCCGCGAGGGCGAGACCCACGCGGTCATGGGCCCGAACGGGTCCGGCAAGTCGACGCTCGCCTACACGATCGCCGGCCACCCGAAGTACCACGTCGAGTCGGGCTCGATCCGCCTGGACGACCAGGATGTGCTCGCGATGACCGTCGACCAGCGCGCCCGCGCCGGCCTCTTCCTCGCGATGCAGTACCCGGTCGAGATCCCCGGCGTCACCGTCTCGAACTTCCTCCGTACCGCGAAGACCGCGATCGACGGCGAGGCGCCCGCGATCCGCGGCTGGGTCAAGGACGTCCGCGAGTCGATGAACGCGCTGCGGATGGACCAGGGCTTCGCCGAGCGCAACGTGAACGAGGGCTTCTCCGGCGGCGAGAAGAAGCGCCACGAGATCCTCCAGCTCGAGCTGCTGAGGCCGCCGCTTCGCGGTGCTCGACGAGACCGACTCCGGCCTCGACGTCGACGCGCTGAAGATCGTCTCCGAGGGCGTGAACCGCGCGAAGGCCAACACCGGCCTCGGCGTGCTGCTGATCACGCACTACACGCGGATCCTCCGCTACATCACCCCCGACTTCGTGCACGTGTTCGTCGCGGGCCGAGTCGCCGAGGAGGGCGGCCCCGAGCTGGCCGACCGCCTCGAGGACGAGGGCTACGACCGCTACGTCGGCGAGGCGGTCGCCTCATGAGCACCGTGTCGCTGGCCCCCGAGCGCTTCGACGAGATCTCCGAGGCCCTGAAGGACGTCGTCGACCCCGAGCTCGGTGTGAACGTCGTGGACCTCGGCCTCATCTACGACCTCAACTGGGACGACGAGAACGACGCCCTGGTCATCAACATGACGCTCACGTCCGCGGGCTGCCCGCTCACCGACGTGATCGAGGACGAGACCGCTCAGGCGCTCGACGGCCATGTCGAGCGGTTCCGGATCAACTGGGTCTGGATGCCGCCCTGGGGTCCCGACCGCATGACCGACGACGGCCGCGACATGATGCGCGCGATCGGCTTCCAGATCTGACGCATCCGCTTCGCAGCGCGGAGACGCCCGCTTCCCAGCGCTGGGAGCGGGCGTTCCTGCGAGTGAGGGCGCTACTTGCTGCGGTCGGCCCTCGCGACGAGGGCCCAGGCACCCCGGAGGGCGAGCGCCGCGATCACAGCCTTGATGATGCCGCCGACGACGAACGGGTACAGGCCGCCCGCGAGGGTCTGCGGCCAGGTCAGTCCGAGGCCGGCCTTCAGCCAGGGCAGGCCGATCAGGAAGACGACGCCCGAGCCGGCGACGAAGGCGAGCATGCCGGCCAGGAACCGGCGCTCCCAGCGCCGCTGCGCGAGCCAGCCGGTGAGCGCGGCAGCGAGCACGAAGCCGACGATGTAGCCGCCGGTCGGCCCGAAGAGCACCGACGGGCCCGAGGCGTGGTCCGAGTACACCGGCAGGCCGATGAGCCCGACGAGGGCGTAGAGGACCATCGACGCCGCGCCGCGCACCGCGCCGAGCGAGGCGCCCACGAGCAGCACCGCGAGCGTCTGTCCGGTGATCGGCACGGGCCAGAGCGGGATCGCGATCTGCGCGAGGCCCGCGGTCAGCGCGGCGCCCGCGACGACGAGACCGGCGTCCACGGCGAGCGACCGGGGGAGCACCCGGTCGGCGAGGACCGTGCGGCGCGGGGCGAGTGAGAAGGTCGACAACGGCACTCCTAGGGGCATCACGCGGCGGTCCGCATCCGGACCCTGGACTACACTAGAGGGCTGCTTTCCCGGAGCCCGTCGTGGGCTCCCTCCATCGGAATCGAGGTATCGCTGTGCTCGCCGTGCACGACCTCGAGATCTCCGTCGGCGCCCGCCGGCTCATGGCCGACGTCGAGTTCCGCGTCGGCGACGGCGACAAGGTCGGCCTCGTCGGCCGCAACGGCGCCGGCAAGACCACCCTCACGAAGGTGCTGGCGGGGGAGCTGCAGCCGTCCGCCGGTCGCGTGGAGCGTTCCGGCGAGATCGGCTACCTGCCGCAGGATCCGCGCGCCGGCGACCCCGAGCAGCTGGCCCGCACCCGCATCCTCGACGCGCGCGGGCTCGGCAGCGTCACGCTGCAGATGGCCGAGGCGACCGAGCGGATGGGGTCGAGCGACCCGGCGGTGGCCGAGAAGGCGATCAACCGGTACGCGCGGCTCGAGGAGGAGTTCCTCGCCCGCGGCGGCTACGCGGCGGAGGCCGAGGCCGCCTCCATCGCCTCGAACCTCGCGCTGCCCGACCGGATCCTCGACCAGCAGCTGAAGACGCTGTCGGGCGGTCAGCGGCGCCGCATCGAGCTCGCCCGCATCCTGTTCTCCGACGCGGGCACCCTCATCCTCGACGAGCCGACGAACCACCTCGACGCCGACTCGATCATCTGGCTGCGCGAGTTCCTGAAGCAGTACAAGGGCGGCGCGATCGTGATCAGCCACGACGTCGACCTCGTCGGCGACGTCGTGAACCGCGTGTTCTACCTCGACGCGAACCGCCAGGTGCTCGACGTCTACAACATGGGCTGGCGCCAGTACCTGAAGCAGCGCGAGACCGACGAGCAGCGGCGCAAGCGCGAGCGGCAGAACGCCGAGAAGAAGGCCTCGGCGCTGCAGCTGCAGGCCGCGAAGATGGGCGCGAAGGCCACGAAGGCCGTCGCCGCGCAGAACATGGTCCGCCGCGCCGAGCGCCTGCTGTCCGGGCTGGAGGAGGTCCGCCAGGTGGACCGGGTCGCGAAGCTGCGCTTCCCGGATCCGGCGCCCTCCGGGAAGACGCCGCTCATGGCCTCCGACCTCTCGAAGTCGTACGGCTCGCTCGAGATCTTCTCCGCCGTCGACCTCGCGATCGACCGCGGATCGAAGGTCGTCGTGCTCGGGCTGAACGGCGCCGGCAAGACCACGCTGCTGCGGATCCTCGCGGGCGTCGACCAGCCCGACACCGGGCGGATCGAGCCGGGACACGGCCTGCGCATCGGCTACTACGCGCAGGAGCACGAGACCATCGACGTGCAGCGGTAGCGTGCTCGAGAACATGCTGTCCGCCGGCGCCGAACCTCTCCGCGACCGAGGCGCGGCGGGTGCTCGGGTCGTTCCTCTTCACCGGGGACGACGGCGACAAGCCGGCCGGCGTGCTCTCCGGCGGCGAGAAGACGCGGCTCGCGCTCGCGATGCTCGTCGTGTCGGCGGCGAACGTGCTGCTGCTCGACGAGCCGACGAACAACCTCGACCCGGCCAGCCGCGACGAGATCCTCGGCGCGCTCGCCACGTACACGGGCGCGGTCGTGCTCGTCAGCCACGACGAGGGTGCCGTCGAGGCGCTGAACCCCGAGCGGGTGCTGATCATGCCGGACGGCACCGAGGACCACTGGAACCCCGACTACGCGGACCTCATCAGCGTCAGCTGACGTCGACGAGGCCCTGCGGTGCCGCGGCGCCGCTACCGGTCGAGGAGCTGGTCCTCCGCCGCCTCGTCCGAGGGTGCGCGCCTGCTGCGGCGCGCCTCCGAACGGAGATCGGCTTCGAGGATGTCGGGGTCGCCCGCGTCCCGCAGGCTCCGCCGCACGGACCAGCCGAGCCCGAAGAAGGCCAGCAGCGCGAACAGGATCCACTGGATCGCATACGAGAGGTGCGTGCCCTCGTCGTCGCCGAAGGAGGGCGGATCGAGCTGCGCAGGGTTGATCCCGGCAGGCGGTTCCTCCGACACCATCAGCCCGTACGCGCCGGTGTAGGTGGGTGCGCCCACCTGCTTCGCGACCGCGCCGAGGTCGATGGACGGGATCTCCCCGGCGGGGCGCTGCGCCCCGGGATGGCGTGCTCGTTCGCCTGCAGGCGGGCCGTGACCGTCACCCGGCCGGTCTGCGGGGCGGGGATCTGATCCGGCCGGTCCTGCTTCGTGCCGATGTTCAGGAACCCGCGGTCGACGACGAAGACGCGGCCGTCGTCGAGGCGCAGCGGGGTCAGGACCTCGAACCCGGGGTTGCCGTCGAGCTGCCGGTCACGGACGAGCAGCTGGTCCTGCAGCAGGTAGACGCCGGTCGCCCGCACCTGCCGCCACTGCTGGCCGGGGGTGTACGAGCCGAGCCCGTGGAGGACGTCGCCGAGCGGCTGCGGGGTCGCGTCGTAGTTCGCGACGACGAGGGCGTTCGCCTCCGCGGTCTCGGTGCGCCGGGCGAACTGCCACCAGGACAGCAGGCCGCATCCGATGGCGAACACGATCGCGAGCGCCAGCGGCCTGCGCCAGCGGCCGTCGCGGGCGAGGGCGCGGAGCACCGCCGTGATCTGGTGCATCGGCTACGCCTCCACCAGCGCCGCCACGTGGACCGGGAAATCCCGTGCGGTGAGGAAGTCGGTGAGGAACCCGCGGTGCTCGTCGCACGCGAGCCAGACCTTCGTGCGCGCGGCATCGTGCAGCTTCGGGTTGCGCCACTCGATCCGCCAGACGGCCGGCTGCCGGCAGCCCGCCCTCGAGCAGGCGGCGACGGCCCCGCCCGACGTCAAGGTCGGCGTTGCTCGATGGCCAGGGGCGGGACCACTCCGGGGCGCACCGGTTCGGCGGCGCCGCTGGATCCCACGTTCGCGAGCACCACGGCAATGTACGGCAGGATCACCGCGCCCACGCCGAACACGTAGCGCCACCAGTCCGGGATGACGACGAGCAGGATGAGGCAGACGGTGCGGATGCTCATCGCGATCGTGTACTTCCGCATCCGCGACCTGCGGTCGTCGAGCGGCGAGCTGCGGAGCGCGGTCGCCGACTGCACGTCGTGCGACGGGCGGCGGTGCAGCGTCGGGACGTGCAGGGAATGAGCCACAGTGCTGTCAGGCTACGCCCCCGGCAGGGGGCGTCCCGGCGACCCCGATAGGCTCCCGGAAGGTTCACTGGGAAGGGGTGCGCGATGACCGCACGGACTGTGCTCGTCACCGGCGGCAACCGGGGCATCGGCTGCGCCATCGCCGCGGCGTTCGCCGCCGCGGGCCATCGGGTCGCCGTCACCGCGCGGCACGGGGAGGGCCCGGAGGGCGTCCTGACCGTGCACGCGGACGTGCGGACGCGCCTAGGTCGATGACGCGTTCACGCGCGGTCGAGGAGGAGCTCGGCCCGGTGGAGGTCGTCGTCGCGAACGCCGGGATGACCCGGGACACCCTCCTGCTCCGCATGACCGAGGAGGACTTCGACGCCGTCGTCGCCACCAACCTCGGTGGCGCGTTCCGCGTCGTCAAGCGGGCCTCGAAGGGCATGCTGCGGGCGCGGTTCGGCCGGGTCATCCTCATCTCGAGCGTCGTCGGGCTGCTCGGCTCGGCCGGCCAGGTCAACTACGCGGCCTCGAAGGCCGCGCTCATCGGCTTCGCCCGGTCGCTCACCCGCGAGCTCGGCGGGCGGGGCATCACCGCCAACGTCGTCGCTCCCGGGTTCATCGAGACGGACATGACGGCCGCGCTGCCCGAGGAGACGCAGAAGGAGTACAAGGGCCGCATCCCCGCCGCCCGGTTCGGCTCCGTCGAGGAGGTCGCGGCGGCCGTGCTCTGGCTCGCGGGCGACGACGCCGGCTACATCTCCGGCGCGGTCATCCCCGTCGACGGCGGCCTCGGCATGGGGCACTGACCCGCGCGACCCATGCGGGCGCGACTTGCCTCGCGGGTTGCCACTGGTGGCGACTTCTCGGCCTCAGAAGTCGCCACGAGTGGCAACTCCTGGAGCATCGGGTGAAGGCGGGGCGGCGCGCCGGGGAGTTATCCACAGATCCCCTGGTCGGAGGCCAGCGAGTGTCGGACCCCTGTGGTGCACTTCAGGTATGGAAGCAGCGGCGACCAGCACGCACGGCGCTCGCCGCTGCGCTCGCTGCGATGCCCCGGTTCCGCACCTGCACCGACGACGAGCCGTGGCCGAGACCGAGGCGTGGGAGGCGATCGGGCGCCTCGTCGATGCCCGCCGCATCGCCGCCGCGGCGGAGATCGAGGTGCGCTCCGCGCCGGCCCGCGGCGAGCAGGGTCTGGCGTTCGCGCGCGGGCGGAAGGACGGTGCGGACCTGATCGCCGACCTCGCCCGGGTCGGACTGCGGGAGGCGAAGCGACGCATCGGCCTCGGCACCGCGCTGCAGCCGCGGCTCACCCTGGCCGGCGACGAGGTACCCGGCCGCTACCCCGAGGTCGCCGCCGCCGTCCAGGCCGGCGAGGTCGGCCTCGAGTCGGCGCGGATCATCGTGGAGACCCTGCAGTCGGTGCGGCGCCGAGCGGATCGCGAGCAGCTGCCGGTCGCCGAGGCGGCGCTCACCGAGGTCGCCTGCGAGGTCGGCCCCGAGCTGCTCCGCGTCCACGCCGACACGTGGCGCGCCTACCTCGATCCCGACGGCGCCGAGCCCGACGAGGACGAGCAGCACCGCAACCGCTCCTTCACGGCTCGGCCGGGAAGGGCCTCGACGGCATGACCGCGTTCCGCGGCCTGCGCGCCGGCCGAGGACGCCGCCGTGCTCCGCGCCGCGTTGAACAGCGTGCGCCGTGGTGTGAACTGGCAGCGCGAGGACTGCGACGACAACGAGGACCTCGAATCGAGCTGGCGGGAGACCGAGGGCGAGCGTCGCAGCAAGGCCCAGTTCGACTTCGACACGATCATCGCGCTGCTGAAAGCCGGCATGTCCGCATCCGACGACGCGAAAGCCGGCCCGACGAAGCCCGGCCACGAGGTGATCGTCACGACCACGCTCGCCGACCTCCAAGCCGGGCGCGGCTGCGGCAGCATCGCGGCTCGGCCGCGGATCTCAGAGCCCTCGCCGTCGAACGGCTGATGCGAGCCCGGACGAGCAGCGCACGCACCGCGGCGAGCGAGCGAGTACGGCTGCAGCACGCCGCGAGGTCGCACCAGCGAGGGTGGAACGCGACGAGCCGTGCGTGCACCGCGACTCCGGCGTCGCCGCGGCGTTTCTCCGATCACTCGAAGCGGCCTGTGGCGGTCCGGGCAGAGCGCCCCAGCGTACGAGCACCGGCGTGAGGTCGTCGGCCCGGGGAGCACGATGTCGGCGCGGCCCGGACGGCCGGCTTCGCATCGAAGGCCACCCCGAGCGCCGCCGCCTCGAGCATCAGGAGGTCGTTCGCGCCGTCCCCGATCGCGACGGTGCGGCGCAGCGGGACGTCCAGCTCCGCCGGCCCAGCCGAGCAGCGCGTCGCGCTTCGCGCCGGCGTCGACGATCGGGCCCTCGATCCGCCCTGTGAGCCGCCCGTCTTCGATGCCGAGGCGGTTCGCGCGCCATCGATCGAGCCCGAGCTCCCGCGCGAGCGGATCGAGCACCTGGTCGAAGCCGCCCGACACGGCGCAGACGGCACCGCCCGCCGTCGTGCACCGCGTCGATCAGGGCCGGCACGCCCGCCGTCACCGTGATGCGGTCCCGCACGTCGGTCGAGCGCGGCCTCCGGCAGGCCCTCGAGCAGCGCGACGCGGCGGCCGAGGCTGCTGGCGAAGTCGAGCTCGCCGCGCATCGCGGCGGCGGTGATCGCGGCCACCTCGTCGCCCACCCCGGCGGCATCGGCGAGCAGGTCCACGACCTCCTGGCCGATCAGCGTCGAGTCGACGTCGAGGACGACCAGCGGTCCGCGGTTCCCGGCCGTCACGGTCGGACCCGGACCCCCTTGCCGACGACGGTGATGCCGCTGTCGGTGACGGTGAAGCCGCGTTCGAGGTCGCGCTCGCGCTCGATGCCGACGCGGGCGCCGTCCTCGATCACGACGTTCTTGTCGAGGACCGCGCGCTGCACGACGGCGCCGCGGCCGATCCGCACCCGGTCGAAGAGCACGGAGTCGGAGACGGCGCCGCCGGACTCGACGATCGCCCACGGGCCGAGCACGCTGTTCACGATCCGCGAGCCGCTGAAGATCGAGCCGGGCGACACGATCGAGTCGTGCACGACCGTGTTGTTGCCCCAGCCGTCGCGGTTGAACTTCGCGGGCGGCGAGTTCAGCGTCTGCGTGTAGATCGGCCAGGACCGGTTGTAGAGGTTGAAGACCGGCAGCGCCGAGACGAGGTCCATGTGCGCGTCGAAGAACGACTCGATCGTCCCCACGTCGCGCCAGTAGTACCGGTCGCGGTCGGTCGCGCCGGGGACCTCGTTGCGGTTGAGGTCGTAGACGCCGGCCTGGTCGTTGTCCACGAAGTAGGGGACGATGTCACCGCCCATGTCGTGGTTCGAGCCCTCGAGCTGCGCGTCCTCGCGGACGGCCTCGATGAGGGCGTCGGTGTCGAAGACGTAGTTGCCCATCGAGGCGAGCACCTCGCCGGGGGAGTCGGGCAGGCCCTCGGGGTCCTTCGGCTTCTCGAGGAACCGCTTGATCCGCGTCGGGTCGGCACGGTCGACGTCGATCACGCCGAACGAGCTCGCCGAGCTCGATCGGCTGGCGGATCGCGGCGACCGTCGCCCGCCGACCGGAGGAGATGTGGGCGTCGATCATCTGCCCGAAGTCCATCCGGTAGACGTGGTCGGCGCCGACCACCACGACGATGTCGGGCTGCTCGTCGCCGATGAGGTTGAGGCTCTGGTAGATCGCGTCGGCGCTGCCGGCGAACCAGCGCTTGCCGAGCCGCTGCTGCGCGGGCACCGAGGCCACGTAGGAGTTGAGCAGCCCGGACAGCCGCCAGGTCTCCGCGACGTGGCGGTCGAGGCTGTGCGACTTGTACTGGGTGAGCACGACGATCTGCGTGATGCCGGAGTTCAGCAGGTTCGACAGGGCGAAGTCCACGAGCCGGTAGACCCCGCCGAACGGCACGGCGGGCTTCGCTCGGTCCTCGGTCAGCGGCATCAGCCGCTTGCCCTCGCCGCCGGCGAGCACGATGCCGAAAATCTTCTTCGATGGCATGGCCACACCGTAGTGCCAGGGGCACGACCGTGGCTGGCCCCCGACCGGGACTTCCTGGGACCCCGGGGCTAGGGTGACGGCCATGCGAGTCGACCTCTTGACCAGGGAGTATCCGCCCGAGATCTACGGCGGCGCGGGCGTGCACGCGGCGGAGCTGGTGAAGGCCCTCCGGTCCCGGATCGAGGTGCAGGTGCGGTGCTTCGGCGCACCCCGCGACGAGCCCGGCGTGACCGCCTACCCCGTCCCCGCGGAGCTGGCCGGGGCGAACGGGTCGCTCACCACCCTCGGCGTCGACCTGCAGATGGCGCAGGGCGCGGCAGGCACGGACCTGGTGCACTCGCACACCTGGTACGCGAACGCCGGCGGCCACCTCGCGAAGCTCCTGCACGGCGTCCCGCACGTCGTCACGGCCCACAGCCTCGAGCCGCTCCGCCCGTGGAAGGCCGAGCAGCTGGGCGGCGGCTACCGGATCTCCAGCGCGATCGAGCGGACCGCGTTCGAGGCGGCGGATGCGGTCATCGCCGTGTCGCAGCGGGCATGGGGGAGGACATCCTCCGCAGCTATCCCGGCGTCGATCCCGCCCGCATGCACGTCGTCTACAACGGCATCGACCTCGACGCGTGGCGTCCGAACCCGGACGCCGACGCCGTGCGGGCGCTCGGGGTGGATCCCGACCGGCCGACGATCATCTTCGTCGGGCGCATCACCCGCCAGAAGGGCCTGCCCTACCTGCTGCGCGCGGCGAAGCGCCTGCCCGCCGACGTGCAGCTCGTGCTGTGCGCCGGCGCTCCCGACACGAAGGAGATCATGGCCGAGGTCTCAGGCCTGGTGCAGGAGCTGCAGCAGGAGCGCAGCGGGGTCGTCTGGATCGAGCGGATCCTCCCGCGCCGCGAGCTGACGGCGCTGCTGACCGCCGCCGACGTCTTCGTCTGCCCGTCCGTCTACGAGCCCCTCGGCATCGTGAACCTCGAGGCGATGGCCTGCGGCACCGCCGTCGTCGGGACCGCGACCGGCGGCATCCCCGAGGTCATCGTCGACGGCGAGACCGGCCGGCTGGTGCCCATCGCCCAGGCCACCGACGGCACGGGCACGCCGCTCGACCCCGAGCGCTTCGTGTCGGACCTCGCCGCCGCCCTCACCGAGGTCGTCGCCGACCGGGCGACCGCGCAGCGCTACGGCGCCGCGGGCCGCGCCCGCGCGGAGGCCGTCTTCGACTGGGACGCGATCGGCGCCCAGACGGTCGTCGATCTACGAGGGGCTGCTCGCCGGTTGAGTCAGCGTGCCCGCATCCGGTTGTTGCGGGCGTCGTGCGTCAGCTCGGCCATCCCGAGCGCCTCGAGCAGCGGCGGCAGGTACATGCCGAACCGCCCGCGGTAGCCCTTGCGGAGCCCGTACCAGCCGCCGACCGGGTTGCCCGGGTCGCGGCCGAACGCCTCCACCGTGCCTTCGGCGGCGGCCTTCTGCTCGTCCGCGGCGCCGAGCGGCACCCAGTCGGCCTGCGCCACGAGCCACGCACGGAGGTCGTCGATCGCCTCCGGGCGGTAGCGCAGCGTGGTCGAGCCCACCTGGCAGACGATCGCGGGCGGATCCGCCTCGCGGCTCCCGCCACATCCGGTACTCCGACGTGCCGGGCGCGGTGGTGAGCACCCACGGGTCGTCCTTCGTGCCCTCGGCCATGGCCGGCGCCTCCTCATGTCGGAGCACAGTCGACCACTCGACCCGGCCCAGCCGCCAGAGGCCCGGGCGCGGGATCCGCCCCGTTCGCGCTCGGTAGGGTTGAGGCCATGCCTGTGGTGTTGCAGCTGACCGACGTCTCCCTCACCCGCAGCGGCACGACGATCCTCGACGGCGTCTCGTGGAGCGTGGACAGCGCCGAGCGCTGGGTGATCCTCGGACCGAACGGCGCAGGCAAGACCACCCTGCTCCAGCTCGCCGCCGCGCAGCTGCACCCGACCCGCGGCACCGTCGAGGTGCTCGACGCGAAGCTCGGCCGCGCCGACGTGTTCGAGCTGCGGCCCCGCATCGGGTTCGCCTCGACCGCGATGGCGAAGCGCATCCCGGCGTCCGAGACCGTGCTCGACGTGGTCCTCACCGCGGCCTACAGCGTCACCGGCCGGTGGAGCGAGCAGTACGAGGACATCGACACGCGGCGCGCGCAGCGGGTGCTGGCGGAGTGGCGGCTCGACCATCTCGGCGACCGCCGGTTCGGCGACCTGTCCGACGGCGAGCAGAAGCGGGTGCAGATCGCCCGTGCCGTGATGACCGACCCGGAGCTGCTGCTGCTCGACGAGCCCGCCGCGAGCCTCGACCTCGGCGCCCGCGAGGAGCTGCTGCAGCTGCTCGGCGGCTACGCCAGCGCTCCCGCAGCGCCCGGGATGATCATGGTGACCCACCACGTGGAGGAGATCCCCGTCGGCTTCACGCACGCGCTGCTGCTCCGCGAGGGCCGCGTCGTCGCCGCCGGGCCCATCCCGGAGACGATCACCTCCGAGCGGATCGGGGAGACCTTCGGGCTGCCCGTCGAGATCACCGACCGCGACGGCCGCTACGCGGCCAGGGCCTCCTTCGGCTGACGCCGCCTGGTAGGATCGACGGTCGGCCGCCATCGCGGCCCCGTCCGGGTGTCCACGATCCCGGCCACGCTCTCGCCTCCCGCAGAAGGATTCGTATGAAGACCGGCATCCACCCCGAGTACCGTCCCGTCGTGTTCCGCGACCTCGCCTCCGGCGAGACGTTCCTCACCCGCTCGACCGTGGGCTCCGGCAAGACCATCGAGTGGGAGGACGGCAACACCTACCCGGTGATCGACGTCGAGATCTCGTCGGCCTCGCACCCCTTCTACACGGGCAAGCAGCGCATCCTCGACTCGGCCGGCCGCGTCGAGAAGTTCAACCAGCGCTTCAAGAACTTCGGTCGCTGAGCAGTCCCGCCTCAGGGCCGATCGAGCTCGTCCGGGCGCCTGAGGCGCCCGCGCCGGCCCGATCGGTCCTGTCGCCGTCGCTGACGCCTGCGCGCCTCGCGCGCGGGCCGGTCGTGCTGGCCGCGGCGGCGCTGCTCGTCGTGCTGCTGGCGCTGTCGCCGGCCTACGGGTACCACCGCGACGAGCTCTACTTCCGGCTGCTCCCGGCCGCGTGGGGGTACACCGATCAGCCTCCGCTGACCCCGCTGCTCGTGCACGGGATCTCACTGCTCGTCGACACCGTCTGGGCGATCCGGATCCCCGCGGCGCTCGCCGCAGCCGCATCCGTCGTCGTCATCGCCGCCATCACCGCCGAGGCGGGCGGCGACCGCCGGGCGCAGGCGCTCGCCGCCTGGGGCTACGGGTTCGCGGACTTCACGCTGCAGCTCGGCCACGTGATGCTCACCGCATCGCTCGACCTGCTCGTGTGGCCGCTCGTGCTGCTGCTCGTGCTGAAGGGGCTGCTCAGGGACCGCACCGGATGGTGGCTCGCCGCCGGGCTCGTGGCGGGCCTGAGCCTGTACAACAAGCTGCTCGTCGTCGTGCTGCTCGCGGCCATCGCCGTCGGCCTCGCTCGTGCTGCGGGTGCCGGGGCGCACATGGCTGCGCGCCGCCGCAGGCGCCGTGCTCGCCCTGCTGATCGGTGCGCCGAACCTGCTCTACCAGGTGGTCTCCGGGTACCCCCAGCTCGCGATGGGCTCGGCGCTGTCGTCGGCGAACGGGATGCTGGTGCGCCCGTTCATCGTGCCGTTCCTGACCGTGCTGCTCGGCCCCACGCTCGTCCCCATCTGGGTGGCGGGGCTCGTCGCCATCGCGCGGCGGCCCGAGTGGCGGCCCCTGCGGCTGCTCAGCGTCGCCTTCGCGGTCGCCGTCGCGCTCGTCATCGCCATGGGCTCGCAGTTCTACTACTGCTACGGCGTGCTGGCGGCGGTCTTCGCGGTCGGCTGCATCCCCGTCGACGGAATGGGCCTCGACCCGCGGTCGCCGGCATCTGGTGATCGCCGCGGTCGCGATCAACGCGGTCGTCTGCGCCGTCGTCTCCCTGCCGATCGTGCCGCTGCCCGTGCTCGGGCTGACGCCGATCCCGGCCTGGGACAAGGTCGCCAGCGACCAGGTCGGCTGGCCGCGCTACGCGGCCGAGGTGGACGCCGTCGCGGCCGCGCACCGGCCCGGCGCCGTGGTGCTGACCGCCAACTACGGCGAGGCCGGAGCGCTCGAGCGCTTCACGCCCGATCTCGCCCACCGGGTCTACAGCGGCCACAACGGGATGCACGACCTCGCCGCCGCCGCCCGCCGCGCACGACGACGGTGGTCGCCGTCGGCCGCACCCTCTCCTGGCTGCACGGCTCGTTCCGGAGCTGCCGGACGGTGGGCCACCTCGACAGCGGCCTCGCCGTGCACAGCGAGGAGCAGGGGGCGCCGATCCAGGTCTGCACCGGCCGCACCGCGTCGATGGCGTCGATCTGGGCGCGGGCCGCGCACCTCGGCTGAGGCTCGCGGGAGGGTCTACCGGCTGGGCCAGGCGCCGGACGCGGTGAACGCCGGGTCGTGCGTGCGCTGCATGTACTCCTCGAACCGCGCCGTCTGCTCGCGGCACCAGGCGACCTGCTGCTCGTGCAGCTCGGCGGCCGACAGGTCGAGATCGTCCGCGTACCGGCCGGCGATCGCCTGCGCGAGCCGGCCCGCGGCGATCGCGTCCGCGCCCGCGTCGTGGGCGTCGAGCAGCGGCACGCCGTAGGCGGCCGCGGCGGCCTCGAGGGTGCGCTTGCCCTTGCGGTAGCGGTCGACGGCCTTGTCGAGCACCAGCGGATCCACGATGGGGGCGCGGCAGCTCGAGCGCCGGCACGCCGACCCGCGCCGCCTCGGCCGCGAGCAGCGTGAGGTCGTACGGGGCGTTGTAGATGACCAGCGGGAAGCCGCGCTCGAACACGCTGCGGATCGCCGCGAGGATCTCGGGCACGACCTCGAAGGGCGAGCGCCCGAACCGGCGGGCGCGCTCGGTGGTGATGCCGTGCACCCGGGCGGCCCCGTCGGGGATCGCGATGCCGGGGTCGACGATCCAGTCCTTGCGCTCCACGACGGCGCCGGTCTCGTCGATCACGCCGACGTGGGCGGTCACGATCCGGGCCGTCGTCGTGTCGACGCCGGTCGTCTCGAGGTCGAACACCCCGAGCGCCTGCGACCACCCCGCCGCGGCCGCTGCAGCCGAGATCACCGTCTCGACCGTCACCCCTTCGAGCTCGAGCTCGACCCCCTGATCCGTCATGCCGCGAGAGTAGGGGCGGCCTCGGACACCGCCCAGGAGGGCGCGGCGCTGCTCAGAGGGCGGGGTGCGGCTGCACCGGGATCGCGCTCGTCGTGGTCGGGGGCTCCTGCGGCAGCGTGACCTTCAGCCAGAAGAACGTCTGCGTGCCGAGCGTGATCGTGACCCTGCCCTCCGCATCGAACGTGGGGAACCGGGCCCCGCCGAAGAGGTCGGTGAGCTGCGCGCCGGCCAGCTCGGGCGCCGTGATCGTGAACGAGATGGGGTTCTGCGAGAAGCTGAACGCGCAGATGACCTGCTCGGCCGGATCCCCGAGGCCCGTCGACGTGCCCGTGCCGGCGTAGGAGCGGAGGAACGCGAGCGCCGAGTCGTGGTCGGTCGGCAGCACGGTGAGGTCGCCGAAGCCGAAGACGGGATGTGCCTTCCGCGTGTGGATCACGTTGCGGATCCAGTGCAGCAGCGACCGCGACTGCGCGAGCTGCGACTCCACGTTCACGAGGGAGTAGTGGTAGACGAGCGACTGCACGACCGGCAGGTAGAGCTTGCCGGGATCCGCGGTCGAGAAGCCGGCGTTCCGGTCGGGCGTCCACTGCATCGGCGTGCGGGACGAGTCCCGGTCGTTCAGCCAGATGTTGTCGCCCATCCCGATCTCGTCCCCGTAGTAGAGGAACGGGCTTCCGGGCAGCGAGAAGAGCAGGGCGTGGGCGAGCTCGAGCTCGGCGCGCGAGTTGTCGAGCAGCGGCGCGAGGCGCCTGCGGATGCCGATGTTCGAGCGCATCCGCGGGTCGTAGGCGTACCAGCCGTACATGGCCTGCCGGTACTCCTCGTCGACCATCTCGAGCGTCAGCTCGTCGTGGTTGCGGAGGAAGACGCCCCAGGTGGCGGCGCTCGGGATGTCCGTCGTCTCGGACAGGATGTTCACGAGCTCGGTCGCCGTCTGGGAGCGCAGCGAGTAGAAGATCCGCGGCATCACCGGGAAGTCGAACGCCATGTGGCACTCCGGCTCCTCCTCGCTGCCGAAGAACGCCGCGACCTCGCGGGGCCACTGGTTCGCCTCGGCGAGCAGGATGCGGCCCGGGTACTCCCGGTCGACCGATCTCGCGCAGCTCCTTGATGAAGTCGTGCGTCTTCGGCTCGCCCTCGCCGTTGCCCTCCTCGCTCTCGTAGAGGTACGGGATGGCGTCGAGCCGCAGGCCGTCGACGCCCATGTCGAGCCAGAACTTGACGACGTCGACGATCGCCTCGCGCACCGCAGGGTTCTCGAAGTTCAGGTCGGGCTGGTGGGAGAAGAAGCGGTGGAAGTAGAACTGCCGGCGCACGGGGTCGAACGCCCAGTTCGAGTCCTCGGTGTCGACGAAGATGATGCGGATGTTGGGGTACTTCTCATCCGTGTCGCTCCAGACGTAGAAGTCCCCGTACGGCCCCTCCGGGTCGCTGCGGGACTGCTGGAACCACTCGTGGTCCACCGAGGTGTGGTTCAGCGGGAAGTCCATGATGATCCGCATGTTGCGCTCGTGCGCACGACGCACGAGGTCGCGGAACTCGTCGATCGTGCCGAACTCGGGCAGCACCCGCTTGAAGTCCGAGATGTCGTAGCCGCCGTCGCGGAGCGGCGACATGTAGAAGGGCGGCAGCCAGAGGCAGTCGATGCCGAGCCACTGCAGGTAGTCCAGGCGCGAGGCGAGGCCGCCGAGGTCGCCGGTGCCGTCGCCGTTCGAGTCGACGAAGCAGCGGACCATCACCTCGTAGAAGACCGCCCGCTTGTACCAGAGTGGGTCCCTCGTCAGACCGGGCAGCTGGATCGGGGCGGTGAAGCTCACAGGGATGCTGTCCTTCCGAACGGCCGGCGGGTCCGCGTCAGCATAGGACGACGTGCAGCGCGCTCCCCGTGGACTTCCTGCTTCCGTGCGGCGCCTCCCACGCCTGACCCGCGCGCTTCCTAGACTGACCGCGATGAAGGTCGTGCCCTCGCCCTACGCCGCGCTGCTCGCGCGCACGCCGCTGACCCAGCACGAGGTGCAGGTGGACGGCGTGCCGGCCTCCTGGTGGGAGTACGGCGAGGCCGGCGACGGCCCCACCCTGCTCTTCGTGCACGGCTTCCGCGGCGACCACCACGGCCTCGAGCCCGTGATCGCCTACCTGCCCGGCGTGCACATCATCGCGCCCGATCTGCCGGGGTTCGGCCTCTCGGCGCCGCTGCCGGGCGAGCACTCGATCGACGGCTATGCCGCCTGGGTCGCGGCGTTCGCCCGCGAGCTCGGGCTGGACGAGTCCACCATCGTGCTCGGCCACTCCTTCGGCACGATCGTCGTCGCCGCGGCGCTCGCCGCCGGGCTGCCCGCCTCCCGGGCGATCCTCGTGAACCCGATCGCGGCGCCCGCGCTGTCCGGGCCGAACGCGCTCGGCACCCGCCTCGCCTCGCTCTACTACCGGGTCGGCGGGGCGCTGCCCGAGGGGGTCGGCGGGGCGCTGCTGAAGAACCGGGCTGTGGTGCGCGGATCCTCGATCGTGCTCGCGAAGACGAAGGAGCCGGCGCTGCGCCGCTGGATCCACAACCAGCACGACCGCTACTTCTCCGGCTACGCCGATCGCCGCGTGGTGCTCGAGGCCTTCGAGGCCTCCGTCACCCACGACATCACCGAGTGGCGCCCCGCAGCTGCACCTGCCCGTGCACCTCGTGGCCGCCGAGCACGACGACATCACGTTCGTGAAGGACGTCGAGGCGCTGCAGCGCATGCTCCCGGACGCGACGCTCACCGTCATCCCGTCGGTCGGGCACCTCGTGCACTACGAGACGCCCGAGGCCGCGGCCCGCGAGATCGCGCGCTTCGCGGGCGTCCCCGTGCCGTGACGATGCGGCTCGTCGTCGACTGCCGCTACATCCGCCGCGACGGCCGGCACGACGGGATCAGCCGGTACACCGCCGGCATCACCGCGGGCCTCGGCCGGCTCGTGCCGCTGACGATGCTCATCGACGACGAGCGGCAGCTCGCGCTGCTGCCCGACCTGCCGTGGGCGCGCACCCGCCCGGTCACGCATCCGCTCGAGCCGCTGATCCCGCGCGTCGTGAACCGGCTGAAGCCCGACGTGGTCTTCAGCCCCATGCAGACCTCCGGGCTCGCTCGGGCGCCGCTACGGGCTCGTGCTGACGCTGCACGACCTCATCTACTACCGGCACCGGACGCCTCCGCGCCGAGTTCGCCTGGTGGGTCCGGCTGCTCTGGCGGGTCGCGTACCTCAGCTACCTGCCGCAGCGGGTGCTGCTCGGCCGCGCGGACGAGGTGGTCACCGTCTCGGCGACCGTGGCCGCGGAGATCGCGAAGCACCGGCTCACCCGCAAGCGCGTCACCGTCGTGCCGAACGCGCCCGACACCGCCCCGCTGCCGGAGGCGGCGCCCGGTCCGCGCCAGCGGTCGCTGGTCTACATGGGCGCGTTCATCGCCTACAAGGACGTGGCGACGCTCGTGCGGGCCGCGGCGCTGCTGCCCGGCTGGACGCTGCACCTCGCGAGCCGCATCTCCGCGACCGAGCGCGCCGGCCTCGAGCAGGTCGCGGCGGATGCGGGCGGCGCCGACCTCGTCTTCCACGACGGCGTCGACGACGCCGAGTACGCGCGCCTGCTCGACGAGGCGACCGCGCTCGTCTCCGCCTCCCGCGACGAGGGCTTCGGCATCCCCGTGGTGGAGTCGATGTCCCGCGGCGTGCCGGTGGTGCTCTCCGACATCCCGATCTTCCGCGAGGTCGGTGGCGACGCGGCGCTCTACGCCCGCGTCGGCGACCCCGCGTCGTTCGCCGCCGCCGTGCGGCGGCTCGAGGACGCGGGGGAGTGGCGGCGCCGCTCCGACACCGCGCTCGCGCACGTGGCGACCTACAGCTGGGACGCCTCCGCCGCGCGCCTGCTGCCCGTGCTCGAGCGCGTGGCGGCCGCGCGCCGCCGCTGAGCCGCCGGCCGGTGCAGGCCCGACGGGCGGTCTCGGCCACCGCTGGGTGTCATCGGACGCCCGTTCGCGAACCGGCTCAGTCGGTCGGTGCGGGCACCGGGTCCTCGGCAGGCAGGAGGTCCGCCGACCACGGGCGGCCCGCGAACGTGATGAGGGAGATCCGGCCGTCCTCCACGCGGAAGACGTGGTCGGAGCCGTTCTCGATCCGCACGCCGCGCTCGGGCCAGGTCCAGCGGGTGACGTCGCGGACCAGCGAGCCGATCACGCCGCCGTGGCTGACGACGAGCAGCCGGCTGTCGGGGTGCGCCTCGGCGAGCGCGATCAGAGCCGGGCGCACCCGCTCGATCACGGCCTCGCGCGGCTCCCGCGCCTTCAGCACGCCGGCCCAGCGCCGGTCGATCTCCTCGCCGGTCATGCCCTCGGCCTCGCCGTAGTTCCGCTCCACGAGGGCCTCCACGAGCTCCGGCTCCCCGAGCCCGACCTCGTGGGCGATGATCCGGCGCCGTCTCGGCGGCGCGCGCGAGCGGGCTCGAGGCGATGCCGTCCCAGTGCTGGCCGCGCGAGGCGGCGGCCGGCGTCGCGCGCCTGGCGCCGCCCCGTCTCGTTCAGCGGGATGTCGGAAAGGCCCTGCACGCGGCCGAGGCGGTTCCACTCGGTCTCCCCGTGGCGGACGAGGACGAGGTCGGTCATGGCGGTGCTCCAGGGCTCGAGGCTGGCGGCCCCGGCCCGCGATCACGCGATCAGATGCGCGCGGAGTGCGCTGAGGGTCTCCGAGGTCCCGGCGTCCACTTTAACGGCGGCCACCTTGTCGCCCTTCGTGTCCCCCCGGTTCACGACGACGATCGGGATGCGCCGCCGGCGCGCCTGCTCGAGCAGGCGGATGCCGCTGTTCACCGCCAGCGAGGACCCGGCGACGAGCAGCGCGTCGGCGCTGCGGACGAGGGCGCTCGCCTCGACGAACCGTTCGGTCGGCACGAACTCGCCGAAGAAGACGACGTCCGGCTTCAGCACGCCGCCGCAGACGGTGCAGTCGGGGACGACGAAGTCGGAGACGTCGCCGACGTCCGCGTCGCCGTCCGGGTTCAGCACCCCGGACGCGCCGCGCTCGACGAACCAGGCGTTCGCCGCCTCGATCCGCTCGGCGATGCTCGACCGGGCGAAGGTCTGCCCGCAGACGAGGCAGAGCACCCGGTGCACGGAGCCGTGCACCTCGACGATGCGCCGCGAACCCGCCTTCGCGTGCAGCCCGTCGACGTTCTGCGTGACGATCCCGTTGACGTGGCCCGCCGCCTCGAGGTCGGCGAGCGCCCGGTGGCCCTCGTTCGGCTCCGCGGCGACGAAGCGCGACCAGCCGAGGTAGCTGCCGGCCCAGTAGCGCTGCCGGAACGGCACGCCCGAGACGAACTGCTGGATCGTCATCGGCGTGCGCGGGACCGCGTCGCGGCCGCGGTAGTCCGGGATGCCGGAGTCGGTGCTGACGCCCGCGCCGGTGAGCACCGCGATGCGGCCACGCGAGCAGCGGGAGGGCCTTCTCGAGCCCCGCGGGCTCGGCCGCCGGGCTCCCCGCCGGGGCGACGCCCGTGGTCAGGCTCATCCGGGCAGCATAATCGGGCGAGTTTTCGGGCAGGTTTCGTCCGAGCGATTCGAGGAGGCGTCCGTGCAGGTGCGACCGCTGCCGCCGGAAGGACTCGCCGACCCGGCGCTCGAGGACTTCGTGCGGCTCACCGACGTGGCGCTGCGGCGCAAGCTCGAGCCGGCGGGCGGCCTCTACCTCGCCGAGTCGACGAAGGTGATCGAGCGGGCGCTCGCCGCGGGGCACCGGCCGCGAGCGGTCCTCGCCCGCGCCGAGTGGCTGCCGCAGCTCGAGCCGCTGCTCGCGCCGTTCCCCGACGTGCCGGTGTACATCGGCGACGACGCGGCGCTGACCGGGATGACGGGCTTCCACCTGCACCGCGGGGCGCTCGCCTCGATGCACCGGCCGGACCTGCCGGATCCCGCCGACCTCCTCCGCGGCGCCCGGCGCGTGGTCGTCCTCGAGGACCTCGTCGACCACACCAACGTCGGGGCGGTCTTCCGCAGCGTCGCGGCGCTCGGAGCGGATGCGGTGCTCGTGACGCCGCGCTGCGCGGATCCGCTCTACCGGCGGAGCGTCCGGGTGAGCATGGGCACGGTGCTGCAGGTGCCGTGGACCCGCCTGCCGGAGTGGCGCACCGCCGCGCCGCTGCTCCACGACGCCGGGTTCGTGATCGCCGCGCTCGCGCTCGCCGACGACGCCGTCGGCCTCGACGTGCTCGAGCGGGACCCGCCGGAGCGGCTCGCGCTCGTGCTCGGCGCGGAGGGCGACGGGCTCAGCCGAGCCGCGCTGGCGGTCGCCGACACGACGGTCACCATCCCGATGCTGCACGGCGTCGACTCGCTGAACGTCGCCGCCGCAGCCGCCGTCGCGCTCTGGGCGACACGCGTGCGGTGACCCCCATCCGGGGGAGGGCCGCAGATGTTCCGTATCCTTCTGCGGTGCCGAACGACGATGCGCCGAACTTCCGGCTGCGCCGACTCGTCGTCGGGGTGCTCGCGGTCTTCATCCTGATCGTCGCGATCGGCGTGCCGGTCGCGATCCTCGCGCCGGTGCCCGAGGCGCAGGCGAGCGTGCCCCAGGCGGCGCCGACGACCACCCCCGCGGCGCATCCGCAGGTTCCCGTCGTTCGGGGACGGCGCCATCGGCGCGGTCGGGCTGCCTGGCGTGCTGGCCACCTCCGGCAGCCAGAAGCCGCACTCGATCGCGAGCATCACGAAGGTCGTGACGATGCTCGTGGTGCTCGAGAAGAAGCCGCTGACGGGCAGCCAGCAGGGCCCGACGATCACGTTCACCGACCGCGACGTGCAGATCTACGACCAGGTCATCGCCAACAACGGCTCGAACGCCCCCGTCGCGGCCGGCTGGAAGCTCACCGAGCGGCAGGCGATCGAGACCACGATGCTGCCGTCCGCGAACAACTACGCCGAGTCCCTCGCCATCTGGGCGTACGGCTCCGTGCCGAAGTTCCTCACCGCGGCGAAGGCGTTCCTGCAGGCGCACAGGCCTGACCCACACGACGCTCGTCGACTCGAACGGGCTCGACCCGGGCGACAGGAGCACGCCGAGCGACCTCGTCGCGCTCGGCGAGCTCGCCCACGCGAACGGGGTGCTCGCGCAGATCGTGGCCGAGCAGAGCGTGACGGAGCCGCAGATCGGCTTGCTCACGAACACGAACGAGCTGCTCGGTCAGGACGGTGTCGACGGGATGAAGACCGGCACGACCGACCAGGCCGGCGCGTGCCTGCTGTTCAGCGCGAAGGTGACGGTGGACGGGCAGCCCGTCGAGCTGGTGGGCGTGATCCTCGGCGCGGCCTCGCATCCGCAGCTCGACGCGACCGTGCCGGGCCTGCTGAGGAGCGTCGCTGCGGGCCTGCACGAGGTACGGCTGTCGACGAAGGCGGAGCCCTTCGCGACCTACCACACGAAGTGGGGCGGCACCGCGAAGGCCGTCGCCGGGCGCCGACGCGACGGTGCTCGTCTGGGGCAAGCAGCACGTGACCCGCACGACGCAGGTCGTGGACATCCGCGGCGGCCGCAAGAACGAGCGGGTCGGTTCCGTCACGCTTCAGCATCGCCGGCCGCACCGTCGCGGTGCCGCTCGTGCTCGACCGGAACGTGCTCGCCGCCCCCGTGTGGTGGCGGCTCACGCATCCGCTCCGCTAGGCGCGAGACACCCGGGTCAGAAGCCGGGACGCTTCGGCTGGATCGTGTCGCCGGAGGACACCCGGCGGATGCGCCGCCCCACCCAGGGCAGGAAGTACTCCCGCGTCCACACCAGGTCGTCGCGCCGCGCCTGCCGCCACGTCTGCGGCCGGTGCGGCTCGGGGCGCCCGGGCTCGAGCTCGTGCTCACGCCGAGGGTGTCGAGCACCATGCGGGCGACCTCGTGGTGGCCGAGGGTGTTCAGGTGCAGGCGGTCGATCGACCAGTAGCGGGCGTCCTGGATCACCTTCAGGCCCCACTGGTCCGCGACGAGCGCGCCGTGCTTCGCCGCGAGCACGCGGAGGTGCTCGTTGTAGACCGCCGTCTTGCCGCGGATGCGCCGGAAGACCGGGGAGAAGCCCACGTCGACGCCCGTGAACAGCACGAGCGTGGCGCCGGTGGCGGCGAGCGCCTCGAGGGCCGGGTCGAGGCGCGCCGCGATCACGTCCGGGTCGGTGCCGGGGCGGATGACGTCGTTGCCGCCGGCGGAGATCGTGATGAGGTCGGGCTGCAGCGCGACGGCCGCCTCGATCTGCTCGTCGACGATCTGGCCGAGCAGCTTGCCGCGCACGGCGAGGTTCGCGTAGGCGAAGTCGGGGGAGCGCTCGCCGAGCACCTCGGCGACGCGGTCGGCCCAGCCGCGCAGGCCGCCGGGACTCTCCGGATCCGGGTCGCCGACCCCCTCCGTGAACGAGTCGCCGACCGCGACGTAGCGCAGCCAGGTGGTCGGTGCCGCGGCTTCGAGCGCCGGGGTGTCGATCGTGTCCGTCATCCGTGAACCTCCGGTGCCCCAGTATCCGACCGCCGGCGGAGGGGAGCGTTCAGGTGACGCGCCCGGCCGGCGGCGCAAGGTCGGCGTGTCCGCCGGGGCTCGGTTAGCCTCGACAACCGCATGTCCACCCACCTGTTCGACGCCGCCCCCGGTGCCCACCAGGCCGCGAACCTGCCGCCCGCCTTCCCCGACCGCGCGCCGCGCGGCACCGCCGGTTCGCTGCGGCGCTGGCAGGAGGAGGCGCTCGCCGCCTACTTCGAGCGCGAGCCCCGCGACTTCCTCGCGGCCGCGACGCCCGGCGCCGGCAAGACGACCTTCGCGCTCCGGCTCGCCAAGGAGCTGCTCGCCCGCGGCACGGTCGACCGCGTGACCGTCGTCGCGCCGACCGATCACCTGAAGCGGCAGTGGGCGGAGGCGGCCGAGCGGGTCGCGATCCACCTGAACCCGGTGTTCAAGAACTCGGACGGCTGGCTCGGGCGGCACTGGCACGGCGCTGCCCTCACCTACGCGCAGGTCGGCGTGGACGCGGCGCTGCACAAGCGGCTCACCGAGTCGGCGAAGACCCTCGTCATCCTCGACGAGGTGCACCACGGCGGCGACGCGCTCTCCTGGGGCGACGCCATGCGGGAGTCCTTCGGCAACGCCACCCGCCGCCTGCTGCTCACCGGGACGCCGTTCCGCAGCGACACCGCGCCGATCCCGTTCGTCAGCTACGCGCCGGACGCCGACGGCATCCGCACCTCGATGTCCGACTACTCGTACGGCTACCGGCCGCGCCCTCGAGGACGGCGTCGTGCGGCCCGTGCTCTTCATGGTCTACAGCGGCGCGATGCGCTGGCGCACCTCGGCCGGCGAGGAGATGAGCGCGAGCCTCGGCGAGGCGACGACGAAGGACATCACCGCGCAGGCCTGGCGCACCGCGCTGTCCCCCGAGGGCGACTGGATCCCGGCGGTGCTGCAGGCGGCGGACCAGCGGCTCACCGAGGTGCGGCGCCACGTACCGGACGCGGGCGGCCTCGTGATCGCGTCCGACAAGACCACGGCGCGCGCGTACGCGAAGCGGCTCGAGGCCATCACCGGTGAGCCGGCGACCGTCGTGCTCTCCGACGAGAAGGAGGCGAGCGACCGGATCGCCGACTTCTCGACCGGCACCTCGCGCTGGCTCGTCGCGGTGCGGATGGTGTCGGAGGGCGTCGACGTGCCCCGGCTCTGCGTCGGCGTCTACGCCACGAACGCCTCCACGCCGCTGTTCTTCGCGCAGGCGATCGGCCGGTTCGTGCGCGCGCGGAAGCGCGGCGAGAGCGCATCCGTCTTCCTGCCGAACGTGCCGGTGCTGCTGAAGCTCGCCGAGCAGCTCGAGCTCGAGCGGGACCACGCGCTCGACCGGCCCTCCGACGACGACATGTCCGGCGCGCTCGACGAGGACGCCCTCACCGCCGCGAACCGCCAGGACAAGGCGTCCGAGGCGCTCACGCTCGACGGGGCCTTCCAGGCGCTCGGCAGCGACGCGAAGTTCGACCGCGTGCTCTACGACGGCGGCGAGTTCGGCTTCGAGGCGGAGGTGGGCAGCGAGGAGGAGCTCGACTTCCTCGGGCTGCCCGGCCTGCTCGAGCCCGACCAGGTGCGCGACCTGCTGCGGCACCGGCAGGCGAAGCAGCAGCGCCGCGGCAAGGGCCGCGTCGCGCCGCCGACGGCGCCCGCGCCGGCGCAGCAGCCGGTGCACGACCTGCCGCTGCACAAGCGGATCAAGGAGCAGCGGAGCCTGCTGAACGACCTCGTCGGGCTCTGGGCGCACCGCACGAACGCACCGCACGGATCCGTGCATGCGGAGCTGCGGCGGATCTGCGGCGGCCCCGCGGTCGCGCAGGCCTCGCCGGAGCAGCTGCAGGCGCGCATCGACCTGCTCCGCAAGCGCATCAACGGCTGACGCCTTCGTATCGGCGCACGCTCGGGGGCGCGTCCTAGGGTTCCGACCGATGCAGACCTTCCTGCCGTATCCGTCGTTCGCGGAGAGCGCGGCCGTGCTCGACGGCCCTCGGCTCGGCAAGCAGCGCGTCGAGACGCTGCAGATCCTCCGCGCGCTGCTCGTGCCCACCTACGGATGGCAGCGGCACCCGGTCGTGCAGATGTGGCGGGGGCACGTGCCCGGGCTGACCGCGTACGGGCTCGCGATGACCGACGAGTGGCTCGGCCGCGGCCACGCGGACACGGTGCGGCCGCAGCTCGTCGAGTTCGCTCCGGAGGTCGACGGCGTGCCGCAGGACGAGCTGGCTGAGCGCGGGCTGCTGCCGCCGTGGCTCGGGGACCCGGTCGTGCACGAGAGCCACCGGTCGCGGCTGATCGCGAAGGCCCCCGACTTCTACGGCACGCTCTTCCCCGGCACGCCGCTCGACCTCGAGTACGTCTGGCCTCCGCCGCCCGCCGCGCCGCCGGAGCCCCATGAGGCGCCGCTCTGGGTGATCCGGGTCGACGACCTCGACACGTGGCGCGACGGCGGGCTGGTCGGGATCCCGCAGGCGAACGCGGCGGGGAAGGTGACGCCGGCCTGGCGGCAGCAGCACGAGCGGTTCGCGGATGCGCTCGAGCCGGGCACGCTCGTGGCGGTGCTGGGGGCGGATCCGGTGCTGCTCCACCTCGCGGAGATCACCGGCCCGCCCGCCTCAGTCACGATCGACGGGGCCGAGTACCTCGCGCGGGCGGCGCGGTACGAGGGTGACCTCGCGCGGGGCGAGCTGCCGGTGCCGGCCGAGCTGCAGAACCCGCGGCGGCTCTTCCCGGTGGCGCCGCCGCACGCCGTGCCCGCGGTCGCGCGGCGACCTGCACCCCTAGCCGTGCCGCGTCGCCGGAGAGCAGCCGGGGAGGAGCACGACAGCAGGACGATTTCGCTTCAGCAGGACGAAATCGGCCATTTCGTCCTGCCGAAGTGATTTCGTCCTGCTGTGGTGCTCAATGCCGCGCGGTTCGGACCATCCGGATCTCGGCCTGGCCGCCGAGGTCGGGGCCGAAGACGTAGCGCTCGCCGTCCGGAGAGAATCCGTGCTTCGTGGAGAACGCCAGGGCCCGCGGGTTCGCCTCGAACACCCACAGCTCGCCGGCGGTGCCGGGCGGGAGGACGGCGTCGAGCAGGCGCGCGCCGGTGCCCGTTCCCTGCTCCGAGGTGAGCACGTAGATCGAGTACACCTCGCGGTCGGTGGCCGGCGGGCGCCCGTGCGGCAGATGGGTGCGGGTGGGGCCGCTCGCGGCGACCCCGACGATCCGGCCGTCCCGCTCCGCCACGACGCTCCGCTGGCCCGGCCACGGGTCGGTCGCGGTCCGCCGCCATGCCTCGATGCGGCGCTCCTCGGTGAAGTCGGCCCAGAAGGACGGTGGGAGCAGGCCGTCGTAGGCCTCGTGCCATGCCGCGAGGTGCATCCGGCCGGTGGCCTCCGCGTCGCGTTCGGTGAGCGGCCGGATCACGGTCATGACCCCATCCTGCTGCGCGACGAGGAGCACCCATCAGCACGTGGTGAACGAGGGGCCTGCCGAAGCGATTGCAGCCTGCCGAAGTGCTCTGGGGTCAGCGGAAGTCGCGGGACACGTGCCGCGCGCCGATCGGCAGCCGCTCGAACCGGTCCGCGACCACGTTGACCACGCCCTCGGGTGAGCGCTCCAGGATGCCCCGCACGATCATCGCCGGGGCCTCGCGGGCGACGCGACGGTACCGCTGCCAGACCCCGACGCTCGCGATGACGTTGATCATCCCCGTCTCGTCCTCGAGGTTCAGGAACGTGATGCCGCTCGCGGTCGCCGGGCGCTGGCGGTGCGTGACGACGCCACCCACCTCGATCCGCCTGCCGCTCTCCGCCGATCGCAGCGCGCTCGAGGTGAGCACGCCGCGGCGGCTGAGGTCGCCGCGCACGTAGGCGACCGGATGGTCGTCGGGCGTGATGCCGGTCGCCCACAGGTCGGCGGCGACGCGGTCCATGCCTGAGGACTCGGGCAGCAGCGGCGGCTGCACGCTGATCGAGGTGTGCGGCAGGTACTCGGGCCGCTCCTCGGCGGCAGGGCCGGCCGCCCAGAGCGCCTCGCGGGTGTTCATCCCGAAGCACTCGAACGCGCCGGCGGTGGCGAGCGCCTCGAGCTGCGGCACGGTGAGCCCCACACGCCGGGCGAGGTCGCGGATGCCGATGTACGGCCCGCTCGCGGTGCGCTCGCGCACGATCCGCTCGGCGAGGGCCTGGCCGATGCCGGTGACGCCGGTGAGGCCGAGCCGGACCGCGTGGTTGCCGTCGCGGCGGTGCTGGGCGTCCGCGATCGGGGCCGCGCGGTCGAAGCGCGGCGCCACGGGCGGCTGCTGCGCATCGGTGCAGCCCGGCATCCCCGTCGGGCCCAGCGCAGCGGCGACCGGCTCGAGGGTCGGATCGACGAGCGACGCGTTGATGTCGGGGCGCCGGATCTCGACCCCGTGCCGCCGCGCGTCCGCGGTGAGCGAGGCGGGGGAGTAGAAGCCCATCGGCTGGGCGCGGAGCAGCGCTGCGAGGAACACGCCCGGGTAGTGCAGCCGCATCCACGCGCTGGCGTAGACGAGCAGCCCGAAGCTCAGCGAGTGGCTCTCCGCGAAGCCGAAGTTCGCGAACGCCTGGATCTTCAGGTAGATCTCGTCGGCCGTCGCCGGGTCGATGCCGTTGCTCGCCATCCCCGCGTAGAGCTTCTCCTTCAGCGACTCGATCCGCTCGATCCCGCGCTTCGAGCCCATCGCCCGCCGCAGCAGGTCGGCGTCCTCGCCGGTGCAGCCGCCGACCGCCATCGCGACCTGCATGAGCTGCTCCTGGAAGATCGGGACGCCGAGGGTGCGGGCGAGCACCGGCTCGAGCAGCGGATGCAGGTAGGTGACCGGCTCGTCGCCGAGCCGCCTGCGGACGTACGGATGCACCGCGCCGCCCTGGATCGGGCCGGGCCGGATGAGCGCCACCTCGATGACGAGGTCGTAGAACCGGCGGGGCTGCAGCCGGGGGAGCGTGCCCATCTGCGCCCGCGACTCCACCTGGAAGACTCCGACCGTGTCGGCCCGGCAGAGCTGGTCGTAGACGCCCTGCTCCTCCTTCGGGATCGTCTCGAGCGTCCACCGCTCGCCGACGTGCTCCGCGGCGAGGTCGAAGGCGTACTGCAGCGCGGCGAGCATGCCGAGCCCGAGCAGGTCGAACTTCACGAGCCCCATCCAGGCGCAGTCGTCCTTGTCCCACTGCAGCACGGTGCGTCCCGGCATCCGCGCGTGCTCGACCGGCACGACCTCGCCCACCGGGCGATCGGTGAGCACCATGCCGCCGGAGTGGATGCCGAGGTGCCGCGGGAACTTCAGCACCTGCTCGGCGAGCTCCACGACGGACGCCGGGATGTCGTGGTCGTCGCTCGAGGTGACCGCGCCCCACCGCTCCACCTGGCGGCTCCACGCGTCCTGCTGGCCGGTGGAGGCCCCGAGCGCCTTCGCCATGTCGCGCACCGCGTTCTTCGGCCGGTAGGTGATCACGTTCGCCACCTGGGCCGCGTTGCGCCGCCCGTAGGTGGCGTAGACGTACTGGATGACCTCCTCGCGGCGGTCGGAGTCGAAGTCGACGTCGATGTCGGGCTCCTCGTCCCGCATGCTCGACAGGAACCGCTCGAACGGCAGGTCGAAGAAGATCGAGTCGACCGCCGTGATGCCGAGCAGGTAGCAGACGGCCGAGTTCGCGGCGCTGCCGCGGCCCTGGCAGAGGATGCCGCGGGACTTCGCGTACCGCACGATGTCGTACACGATCAGGAAGTAGCCGGGGAAGTCCTTCTCCTCGATCACCGCGAGCTCCCGCTCGATCCGCGCGAGGTCGGCCGGCGACGCCCGCGGGTACTTCTGCGGGATCGCGTCGTGCACGAGCTGCTTCAGCCACGTCATCGGCGTGTGCCCGGCCGGCACGGGGAGCTTCGGCAGGCCCGGCTTCAGGCTCTTCAGCGCGAACCGGGTCTCCTCGGCGATCTCGACGGTGGTCTCCACGGCGCCGGGGTAGCGGGCGAAGCGGATCCGCTGCTCCGCTCCCGAGTAGAGCGGGGCGGCGGATGCGGGCAGCCAGCCGTCCATCTCGTCGAGGCTGCGGCGGGCGCGCACCGCGGCGAGCGCGGTCGCGAGGCGGCGTCCGGCCGGGGTGGCGACGTGGGCGTTCGCGGTGGCGACGACCCGCAGCCGCCGGGCGCCGGCGAGCGCGAAGAGCGCGTCGTTCGCGGCGGAGTCGAGCGGGGCGCCGGTGTCGAACAGCTCGACCACCACGCCGTCGCGGCCGAACCGCTCGACCAGCCGGTCGAGCTCCCGCCCCGCGGCGGCCGGGTCGAGGCCGGAGCCCGTGACGAGCGCCTGCCGCACGCGGCCCTTGCGGCAGCCGGTGAGGGCGAGCACCCGGCCGGCGAGGGCGTCGACGAGCGCCGCCTCGTCGTAGACCGGCTTGCCCTTCTCGGCGCCGCCGGTGGCCGAGCCCTCCGCGCCCGCGAGCTGCGCGTCGGTGATCGCCGACGCCATCGCGTGGTAGCCCTGCGGCGCCGCGGGCGAGCAGCAGCAGGTGCGAGCCCTCCGGATCCGGCACCCCGTTCTGCGGCGCCCCGAGCCCGAGCGAGAGCTCGGCGCCGAAGACGGTGTGCACCGCGTGCTGCTCCGCCGCCTCGGCGAGGCGCACGGCCCCGTAGAAGCCGTCGTGGTCGGTGAGGGCGAGCGCGGTGAGGCCGAGCCGGCTCGCCTCCTCGAGCAGCTCCTCGGGGCTCGAGGCGCCGTCGAGGAAGCTGAAGTTCGAGTGGGCGTGCAGCTCCGCGTACGGCACGACGTCCGCGTCGACCCCGGGCGGCTGCTCCTTCGGCCGGTAGGGGTGCCGCTTCAGCGACCAGGCGGGGCTGTCGCCGCCGTCCGCCTCGACCGGCGGGCCGCCGGGACGGCGCGAGTCGGAGAGCCGGCGCTCGAACTCGGACCAGGGGATCGGCGGGTTGCTGTAGCCCATGGCACCAGTATCGAAGACGTGTTCGACATCGGCAAGGGAATCGCTGGTCATCCGCCGAATCACAGCCGTGTACTTCGCCCCGCTCCATGCTCGCGTCGCGATTCGTGCCGCTTCCGGCGCTGCCGATGCGGCACGGAACGCGAAGGGGACGCTCGGTGGATCGTCGGGCTCGGACGGCGAAGGATGTGGGCATGGAGATGAGGGCATGGAGCTGACGGATGCGGTGGTGCTGGTCACGGGGGCGTCGAGCGGGATCGGGGCGGCGACCGCCAGGGCCGCGGCGGATGCCGGGGCGAAGGTCGTGCTCGCGGCCCGCCGGGTGGACCGCATCCGGGCCTTGGCGGACGAGCTGCCCGACGCGCTCGCGGTCGAGACGGACGTGACCCGCGACGGCGACCTCGCGGCGCTCGCGGCCGCGGCGCTGGACCGCTACGGCCGGATCGACGTGCTCATCAACAACGCGGGCCAGGGCCTGCACGAGCCGCTGGAGCGGGTCGATCCGGCCGATTTCCGTGCCGTCCTCGAGCTGAACGTCGTGGCGGCGCTCGTGGCGATGCAGGTGGTGATCCCGGCGATGCGGGCGCAGGGTGGCGGCGCGATCGTGAACGTGAGCAGCGGCACGACCCTGCACGTCTTCCCGGGCGTCGGCGCGTACGCGGCGTCGAAGGCGGCGCTGAACCAGCTGACGGCGACCGCTCGCCTCGAGCTCGCGCCCGACGGGATCGCCGTCTCGACGGTGTACCCGCGGATCACCGACACCGAGTTCCACGAGACCCTGCGTGCCGGCGAGCTGCGGGACGGCGCCCCGAAGGGCACGCCGCCCGAGGAGGTCGCCGCCGTGATCCTCGACCTCGTCCGCTCCGGCGAGGAGCAGGCAGTGCTCCCCGCTCCGGCGTTCTGATGACGATGGCGGACGGGATCGAGCGGCCGGGCGCCCAGCAGTGGGTGCCGGAGGGCGCCGGCATCGCGGCGCTGAAGACGGCCGCCGAGGCCTGCCGGGGCTGCGAGCTCTGGGAGCCCGCCACGCAGGTCGTGTTCTCGGCCGGGCCGCCGTCCGCGTCGATGGTGCTGGTCGGCGAGCAGCCGGGCGACCAGGAGGATCGGCGCGGCATGCCGTTCGTCGGCCCCGCCGGCACGCTGCTCGTGCAGGCCGTGCGCGACGCCGGGATCGACCCGGCGACCGTGTACCGCACGAACGCGGTGAAGCACTTCCGGTTCGAGCTGCGCGGCGCCCGCCGCCTGCACAAGACGCCGGAGGCCGTCCACGTCACCGCGTGCCGGCCGTGGCTGCACGCCGAGCTGCAGCAGCTCGCGCCCGGCATCGTCGTCGCGCTCGGTGCCACGGCGGGCCGGTCGCTGTTCGGCCGCCCGGTGCGCATCGGCGCCGAGCGCGGGCAGGTGCTCGAGGGCGCGATCCCCGACACCGACGCGAAGGCGCTGCTCACCGCGCATCCGTCCGCGGTGCTGCGGATGAAGAACGACCGGGCTACGACGACGCCTACGCCGCGCTCGTCCGCGACCTGAGGACGGCGGCGGCCGCCGCGGGCTGAGCGTTCCTCTGCGACGCACGTCAGTCGTACCGCGCCTCCGCCCACCAGCGGCCGGTCGTCGAAGCAGAGCAGCCACGCGGATCCGTCGCCGGCGACCACCTGCAGGCGGTGCAGGCTGCCGGCCGCCGCCGGGTCCCACCAGCGCTCGTCGACCGGCCACGGCCCCGCCCACGCCGTGATCGCCAGGCGCGGCGCGCCGCCCGGCGGCACGAAGCCCGCGGGCGGCCCGCTCGGCATGCCGCGCTCGTCGACGGCGACGTCTCGCCCGCCGGGTCGAGCACGGCGACGTCGGGCCGGTCGCCGAGCACGCTCGCCGGGCTGAACCCGGGCAGCCGGCCGGGCCACGGCCGCTCCGGCGCCGCTGCGGCGGCCGCCCGCTCGCCCCACGGCGCGAGCACGCGTCCGGTCCGCGACGAGCCGGCCGCCGCCGAGGTCGGCGTGAGCACCGCCTCGTGCCCGAGCATGCTCTGCACGCGGGAGAGCGCGTGGTGGATCCGCTCGTCCGGTCCGCCGCCCCACAGGCCCTGCTCGTGGTTCGCGGCCGCGTCGACGTCTCGGGCGTGCAGCCGCACCTCGACACCGGGGCGGACAGCTCCTCGACGCCGACCCCGGTAGCTGCCAGCGCACCCGGTCGATCACGTCGAGGGGCGTGAAGGAGCGGGGATGCAGCCAGGTGCGCCGGCGCACCCCGCCGTCCTCGGTCGGTGAGCTCGACGGTGAGCCGGTGCAGACGAGCAGGTCGGCCGGCGAGGGCGTCGAGGAACGCCTCCGCGGTGCGCTTCAGAGCGAACGCGATCTGGTCGATCCGGTCGAGCGGCGGCTCGAACTCATCCGCGCGTCCCGGTCGTTCGGCGCCGTGCGCGGCACGACGCGCCGCGGGTCGAGGCCGGCCGCGACGCGGTGCGCGATCTCGCCCTCGGGACCGAACCGGTCGCGCACCGAGTCCTCCGGCAGCGCGGCGAGCCCGCCGAGCGTGCGCACCCCGAGCCGCGCGAGCAGCCGCGCCAGCGCGGGCAGGCCGAGCACCGCCACCGGCAGGGGCGCGAGGAACGCTGCGCTGCCGCCCGGCGGCACGACCAGGACGGGTCGCGCCGCCGCGGGACCGCGCGGCCTGCTCGGCGGTGAACGGCCCGTCGGCGACCCGGCCCGTGCCTCCGGCGCCCCGGCCTCGGCGAGCAGGTGCAGCGCCTCGCCGCCGCCGCCTCGCCTCGCCGCCGAAGAACCGGGCGGGTCCCGCGGCGCGGATCACGACGAGCCCGGCCGCACGACCTGCACGGTCGGGATGCCCGCCTCGAGCGCGGCAGCACCGGCTCGAACCGGCGCGCGTCGACCGCGGGGTCGAGCGGGAGCACGACGAGGGTCGCGCAGCGGGACTGCGCCTCCCGCACCTTGAGCCCCCGCTGCACCCCCGCCGCCCGCGCCGCGGCGGAGCAGGCGTGCACCAGCCCGTGCTCGACGAGCGCGAGCGGCACGGCCGGGTCGACGCCCGCCTCCGCGGCGGCGGCGCGGACCGGCCAGTCCGGGCACCAGAGCACGAGCGCAGCGCTCGGTCACACCGCCGCCAGCCGTCGCCGCGCGGGCGCCGGCCCGGAGGTCGGCCGTCAGCCGGAGCCCCGTCGTCTCGATCCGCACCCGGTGCAGCGTGCGGATCTCCCGCGCCGTGACGGCGACGTCGAGCTCCCGGGCGGCGAGGTAGCCCCAGCCCGCGCCGATGCCCGACCAGGAGCCGCCCGTCGGTCTCGAGCGTCGCCTCCGCCCCGACCACGGGCCGGCGACGAGCAGGGTCGCGTCGCGCTGCCGCAGCCGGGAGGCGAGCCGCGCCGTCTCGGCGGGGGAGGCGCCGCGCGCCGGCGGCCGCACGAGCACGACCGGCAGGACCTCGGTGAGCTGCGCGGTGACCGCCAGCCAGTGCTCGCCGGGATCGGGCACGAGCACGAGCCGGTCGAGCGCGACGCCGAGCCCGGCCGCCGCCTCCGTCCCGAACTCGGGCATGCCGACGACGCCGCACCACGCGCCCGCCGCCGATCGGGCCCGCGAGCAGCAGCATCGCGAGCGCGAGCGAGCCGGGCGCCGCGTAGGCGACCCCGACCGCAGCGCGCCGCCGGGCAGCAGCGGCGCGAGCCGGGAGGGGTCGGCAGCGTGCGCGCGCCGAGCGCGCTGGCCTGCATGGCGGCGATCTGCGCCTGCAGCTGCTCGACCGTGCGGGCGCGCTCGTCGGGCGCGTGCAGATCGGCGAGTGGGCGACCCCCTCATCTCCTCGAACACGCGTTCGCTGCGCCGACCGGCGTCACCCGTGCTCGGTACGCTGCGGGGGTGATCCGAGCGCGAGCGGCGGCCGAACCGGTGAGCTCGCCGCGACCGTCGCCTGGATCGTCGGCGGCCTGCTGCTCGTCGTCGCCGTCACCGGGCTCTCCCGAGGGGGGCTGGTCGGCGCCGCTGCTGCTCGTCGCGGTCGGCGTCGGGCTCGTTCCTCCCGTTCGTGCCGGACGTGCGGCTCGAGCCGGACGTCGTGCTCATCGGCGTGCTGCCCGCGCTGCTGTTCGCGGCGGCGCTGCAGACGTCGTTCCTCGAGGTGCGGGCCCGCGGCGACTCGATCCTCGCGCTGTCGGTCGGGCTGGTGCTGTTCTCGGTCGTCGTCATCGGCCTCGTGACTACTGGCTGCTCGGCGCCGTGTCCCGGGCATGACGCTCGCGGTCGGGCTCGCGTTCGGCGCGATCCTCGCGCCCGACCGACGCGGTCAGCGTCAACGCGCTCGCGGGCAGCGGCCGGATGCCGCGGCGGCTCGCCTCGCTGCTGGAGGGGGAGGGGCTGCTGAACGACGCGACCGCCCTCGTCTCGCTGAACACCGCGATCGCCGCGATCCTCGACCCGGGCGCGGCTTCGGCAACGTGTTCGTGGACTTCGCCATCGCGGTCATCGGCGGCGTCGCGGTCGGCGTCGTGGTCGCCTGGGTGATCGTCCGGGTGCGGCGGCGGCTGAAGGCGCCGGTGCTCGACACCTCCATCTCCCTGGCGGCGCCCTACGTCGCGTACATCCCGGCGGCGCTGTTCCACGGCTCCGGGTTCCTCGCGGTCGTGATCACCGGCATCTGGCTGGGCTACCGCGCGCCGTCGTTCCAGTCGGCGGAGTCGCGCGTCGCGGAGCGGATCAACTGGCGCACGCGTCTCGTTCCTGCTCGAGAACGGCGTCTTCCTGCTCATCGGCCTGCAGCTGAAGGGCATCGTCGAGCCGCGGCGAGACGCACATCGGCTTCCTGCCGGGCGCGCTGATCATCGCCGGCATCTACCTCGCGATGGTGCTCGCGCGGTTCGTCTGGGTGTTCGCGCGCGACCGTGCTCTACCGCTTCGGGCCGGAGGCGCTGCGCGAGCGGCGCTGGGACTGGCGGACCGCGGTCGCGATCTCGTTCGCCGGCGTGCGCGGCGTCGTGACGCTCGCGGCGGTGTTCCTGCTGCCGGCGACGAGCACGCCGGCGGTCGGGCTTCCTCCAGCTCGCCGCGTTCGTCATCGTGGTGCTGAGCCTGCTGCAGGGCCTCGGGCTCGGCCCGCTCGTGCGCTGGCTGCGGCTGCCGCTGCCGAACCCCGAGCAGGACCGGATGCAGATCCGCACCCTCGTCGCCGAGGCGCAGACGGCGGCGACTCGAGCGGCTCGAGCAGGAGGCGGCGGAGGACGACCCCGAGCCGAGCTCGTGCACGAGCCTGCGGCGGACCGCCGAGTACCGCATGGGGATCGGCACCACCGACGAGGAGGGGATGATCGCGCAGCCCGACGCGTACGCCCGGCTCCGGCTGCTGATGCTCGACAGCGGAGCGCCACGCGGTGCTCGAGGCGCGGCGGGAGGGCCGCTACGAGGACAGCGTGATCGACGCGGTGCTCGGCGACTTCGACACGATCGAGGCGGCGATGAAGCGCTCGTACCGCCGCGACCTCCCGCGGCCGAAGCCGCCGCAGCTGCTGCGCCTGCGGCGGCGCTCCTAGCGCTCGTCGTCGAGGTCGATGTCCTCGCCGGCGAGCTCGTTGTCGGGGAGGATCGGCTCGGACTCGGCGGGGGCGCCGCCGGTCGGGCCGTCGTTGCCGTCGCCCGGCCCAGGGAGGACGGTGTCGCCCGCGACCGCGTCGTTCGTGACGGTGTCCATCGACTCGGCGCGCAGGGCCAGCGGGTCGCCGCCGGCCAGGTCGTCGTCCGGGTCGTCGGGCAGCACGGCCTCGTCGTCGAGGTTCCCGTCGCCGTTCGGGACGCCCGTGATCGGATCCGCCGAGCCCAGGCCGGCGCCCTCCCCGTCGCGTCGGGGTCGATGTCGTCGCGTGCGTCGCTCATGCGATCGACGCTACGACCGGGCGCCTGAACGGGACGTCACAGCGCCCGTGAGGACGGTGAGCAGGTCGTGCTCCGTGACGGCGGCGATCGACAGCACGCGGTACCCCTCGGACGCGAAGAACACGGTGATCCGGTCCTCCTCCACGCTCATCACCCGGCCGTCGCCCCACTCCGCGTGCCGGACCTCCGTGTCGACCGCGAACGGGGTCTCGCCCTCGACCGCGCGCGCCTCGGCGTACCGCTCGGCCGCGCCGCTCTCGCAGGTGTCGCAGCGCGGCAGAGGTCGGTGTCCTCGTCGCCGAAGTAGCCGAGCAGGAACTGCCTGCGGCACTGCGTCGTCTCCGCGTAGGAGCGCATCATGGCGAGCCGCGACTCGTCGATGCGGCGCCGCGCCTCGGCCTGCTCCCTCGCCGCCGCCACCGCCTCGTCAGCGACGATCGGCCGATCCCCGGCGACCGCCCGGCCGTCCTCGATCGCGAAGACGCCCGCCTCCTCGAGGAGCGCGGCGAGCGCCGTCGCGCGACGCCCGCTCAGCCCGGCCCGCTCGCCCGCGGCGCCGCACGTCGGGATCGTCGCGGAGCGCCAGCAGCAGGGCCTTCAGGTCCTTCGCCTTGGGCACGGCGCTCGCGAAGAACCTCCGGAGCGCGAGGTCCTCCGGCCGGTAGTGCAGGGTCGCGACGGCCGGCTCGCCGTCGCGGCCCGCGCGGCCGACCTCCTGGTAGTACTCGTCGACGCTCTCGGGGGCCGCGGCGTGCACGACGAAGCGCACGTCGGCCTTGTCGATGCCCATCCCGAACGCGCTCGTGGCCACCATGACGGCGACCTCGCCGTCGTGGAAGGCCGCCGACAGCTCGCGGCGCCGCTTCGCGGGCAGGCCGCCGTGGTAGCAGTCCGCGGCGACGCCGCGCTCGCTGCAACGCCTCGGCGTACTCCTCGGTCGCACGCCGCGTCGCCACGTAGAGCAGCCCAGGCGCGGGCATCTCGGCGACGTCGTCGAGCACGGCGGCGACCTGCTCGTGCTCCGTCGGTGTGCCGCACGACGCGCAGGGCGATGTTCGGCCGGTCGAAGCCGTGGATGAGGATCCGCGGATCTCGCATCCGCAGGCGATCGACGACCTCCTCTCGGACCGGCCGGGACCCGGTTGCGGTGAGGGCGAGGATCGGCGGACGCGCGCCGTCGGCGCCTCGTGCGGCAGCCGCTCGGCGACCTCGCCGAGGCGCAGGTAGTCGGGCCGGAAGTCGTGGCCCCACGACGAGACGCAGTGGGCCTCGTCGACGGCGAGGAGCGAGATCGGCGCGCCCGCGAGCCGTCCGACGACCTCGTCGTTCGCGAGCTGCTCGGGCGCGAGGAAGAGGTAGCCGAGCTCGCCGGACTCGAGCACGCCCAGGCCTCCTCGATCCGCGCGCTCGGCTGAGGCCGAGTTGACGAGCGCGCGCCGGCCGGGCGCCGTCGGTCCCGCGAGGTGCGCGAGCTGGTCCGCCTGGAGGGCGATCAGCGGCGAGACGACGAGCGTCGAGCCCGGCAGCAGCGCCCCGGCGATGCGGTAGACGGCGGACTTGCCGTAGCCGGTGGGCATGACGCCGAGCACGTCCCGGCCGGCGAGCACCGCGGCGACCGCCGCGGGCGAGCCCCGGCCGGAGGGGGTCCCAGCCGAAGACGTCGCGGGCCACCCGCTCGATGTCGCGGGCGTGCCGGCCGGCCGCCTCGCCCCTCGTGTCCTCGATCTTGATCTCGGTGCTGCTCACCGCTCCATCGCAGCATCGGGGGAGTGGGCCCTCCCGAAAGGCGGAGATCGCGCGGATCCGGAGATTCCGGGCGACACGCCGCGCGGACGCGCTCCGCCTCGGCGTGTCGTGCAGGAACTCCGGATCTGCGCGACGTCCCAGCGTTCAGGGAACGGGTGCG
>CAVYUH010000012.1:0-371609 GCA_963771645.1 uncultured Actinomycetota bacterium
GGTGCCGACGCGCTGAACGACCTCCGGCCCGAACGCACGACCGCTCGCCGCAGCGTCGCCGGAGGCGGAGCCCGTCGAGGAGCCGTCGGTCGGCCCGCGCGCCTGACCCGTCCTCGGAGCAGCCTCCCCGCTCCGGCGGGAGAGGATCGCGGCATGACAACCGCGCGCCCCCGGGGGCACCTTCCGCCTCGCCGACGACCTCGTCCTGTCCCGCATCGGCTACGGCGCGATGCAGCTCGCCGGGCCCGGCGTGATGGGCCCGCCGAAGGACCGCGACGCCGCGATCGCCGTGCTGCGGGCCGCGGTCGAGGCCGGCGTCACGCACATCGACACGAGCGACTACTACGGGCCGTTCACTCACCAACGAGATCATCCGCGAGGCGCTGCACCCGTATCCGGACGAGCTGCACCTCGTCACGAAGGTCGGCGCGAAGCGCGTCACCGGACGGCGGATGGCCGTCCGCGCTCGGCCGGGACGAGCTGTCCAGGCGGTGCACGACAACCTCGAGCACCTCGGTCTCGACGCGCTCGACGTCGTGAACCTGCGGGTCGGCGGTGCGATGGGGCCGAGGCGCGGATCGCTCGCGGAGCCGTTCTCCGTGCTGCTCGAGCTGCAGCAGCAGGGCCTCATCCGGCACCTCGGCGTGAGCAACGTGACGGCCGAGCAGCTCGCGGAGGCCCAGTCGCTCGGCGACGGTCGTGTGCGTGCAGAACCAGTACAACCTCGCGCAGCGCCGCGACGACCCGCTGATCGACTCTGCGCCCGGCAGGGCATCGCCTACGTGCCGTTCTTCCCGCTCGGCGGCTTCTCGCCCCTGCAGTCGGCGGTGCTCGACGACGTCGCGGCCGGGCTCGGCGCGAGCCCGATGCAGGTGGCGCTCGCGTGGCTGCTGCAGCGGTCGCCGGCGATCCTCGCGATCCCGGGCACCTCGTCGGTGGCGCACCTCGCGCGACAACCTCGCCGCGGGCCGCCTGCAGCTGCCGGCCAGCGCGGTCGCGGAGCTCGACGCGATCGGCCGCCCCGCCGCCGCCTGACCCCGCGCCGCCCGGCCCCCCCGACATCCGGGCGAGCCTTCGCGTCATTCCGGCGCTGGCCTTTTCACGCCCGCGGATGTCGGAAAGCGCCCGGATTCGGGGGCGGGCGGCAGGTGGGTCAGGCGTCGGTGAAGAAGCGGGCCATCAGCTCGGCGACGTGGTCGATCGGGCCGGTGGGCGGCGCCGGATCCGCGGGCCGCGCGGCGACGACGTCCTCGGGGCGGATCGTCGCGACCGGTGAGGTGGTCTGGCCGAGCGCCGCGAACACCTGCCGCGCCAGCGTGCGGCCCGCGCGGTTCGCGCCGACGGTGCTGGCCGTCGGCCCGTAGCCGGCGAAGAAGATCCGCGGATCCCGCTCGGCCGCTCCGGTGGTCACGGCGACGCCGCCGGCCTTCTCGTGCAGCTTGAGGGGGGCGAGGTGGCGGATGTCCGGACGGAAGCCGGTCGCCCAGACGATCGCGTCGATCCGCTCGCTGCTGCCGTCGGGCCAGACCGCGGAGAAGCGGTCGAGGTGGTCGAACATCGGCCGCGGCTCGAGGAGGCCGCGCTCGATCGCCGCCGCGATGCGCCTCGTCTTCGGCACCCCGGTGCCGCTCACGACGCTCGGCAGCGCCCTGCCGGCCCGCGCGGCCTCGTCCTGCTCGGCGACGGCGTTCACCGCGGCCTCGAGATCGAGGGTGCCCTGCTGCAGGTAGTCCACCGGCCGCCGGGTGACCCAGAAGGTCTTCGCGGCGACGCCCTCGAGCTCGAGGAGGAAGCCGATGGCGGAGGTGCCGCCGCCGATCACGAGCACGCGCCGGCCGGCGAACTCGGCCGCGTCGCGGTAGGTGGAGGTGTGCACCTGGCGCCCCGCGAACTCCCGGACGCCCTTGTAGTAGGGCACGAACGGGGCGCCCCAGGTGCCGGTGGCGTTCACGACGATCCGGGTGCCGATGTCGCCCGCGTCCGTGCGGACCACGAGATCGGCGCCGCTGTCGAACACCGCGGAGACGATCACGGGCCGGCGCACGTCGAGGCCGAAGAACCGCTCGTAGTGGCCGTAGTACTCGGAGACGACGTCGCGGGCGGGCCGCGTGCGGTCCGCGGTCTCGAAGCTGATGCCGGCGCGGCGCATGCCCGGCAGGTCGTGCACGCGGTGAGCGGATCCGAGCCGCAGCGCGCTCCAGCGGTGCTGCCAGGCGCCGCCGGGCGCCGGTCCCCGGTCGAGCACGAGCTGATCCACACCGGACCGGACACCGAGTCGCTGCAGGTAGTACGCCACCGACAGACCCGCTTGTCCGGCACCGATGATCACGACATCCGTCCGTCGAGGCAGGGCCATCGCGCCACCCCCTCCCCGTGTGCCGGAACCATCCTGCCGTACATGCCCGTGTTACGATGATCGTCAGTTTTCGCACCTTTCCCGCGTCGTCACCCACTGCGCGGTGACGACGGATCAAAGGGGGGTCTCGCATGGGGCGCGGCCGTCAGAAGGCGAAGCACACGAAGGTCGCTCGGGAGCTGAAGTACTTCAGCCCCGACACGAACTACAACGCGCTCGCAGAAGAGTTGTCCACCGGCTCGTCCGACCCGCACGCGGGCTGGTCCGAGGAGGACTTCGCGGAAGAGGAATCCCGGGCCTGAGGCGCGCCGTCGGGCGGCGTAGGTCCCCCAGGCGCCGTCAGGCTGCGTAGGCCCCGCTGAGCCGCACGGCTCCGCCGTCGACGCCCTTCGCTCCGCGCACCCAGCCGTCCTCGGCGGATGCGCCCTCGACTGCGTCGCGCCCGCGGTCGACCGTGCCCACGGTCCAGGTCGGCACGCCGAGCGACGGCGAGGCGCTGAGCACGGCGGCCGCCGACTCCGGCGCCACCACCGCGAGCATGCCGATGCCGAGGTTCCAGGTGCCCTCGACGTCCGGGAGCGCCAGGCCGCCGAGGTCCGCCAGCACGCGGAACACCGGCGCGGGGCGCCATGTGCCGCGCTCGAGCTCGACCGCGGTGCCGTCCGGGAGCACCCGGGCGAGGTTCGCCGCGATGCCGCCGCCGGTCACGTGGCTGAGCGCGTGCACCGCCGCGCCGTCCGTCGAGCGGAGCAGCTCGAGCAGCTCGGCCGTGTAGAGCCGGGTGGGCGTGAGCAGCGTCTCCCCCAGGGGGCCGCCGAGGTCGTCCAGCCGGTCGGTGAACGCGAGCCCGCGCGTCCGCGACGATGCGGCGCACGAGGGAGAAGCCGTTCGAGTGCAGCCCCGACGAGGCGAGGGCGAGCACGGTGTCGCCCGTCCGCACGCGGTCGGGGCCGAGCAGCGCATCCGCCTCGACGACGCCGACGGCCGCGCCGGCGAGGTCGTACTCGTCGGGCGCGAGCAGGCCGGGATGCTCGGCGGTCTCGCCGCCGACGAGGGCGGTGCCGGTGCGGCGGCAGGCGTCTGCGATGCCGCCGACGATCTCGGCGATCCGCTCGGGCACGACGCGGCCGCAGGCGATGTAGTCGGTCATGAACAGCGGAGCCGCGCCGACCACGACGATGTCGTCGACGACCATGCCGACGAGGTCCTGGCCCACGGTGTCGTGCTTGTCGAGCGCGCGCGCGATCTCGATCTTCGTGCCCACCCCGTCGGTCGAGCTGGCGAGCACCGGGGACGCGCATGCCGGCGATCGCCCGGGCGTCGAAGAGCCCGGCGAACCCGCCGACCCCGCCGAGCACGGCGGGCGTGTGGGTGGCGGCGATGCTCCGCTTCATCAGCTCGACCGCGCGGTCACCCGCCGCGGTGTCGACGCCCGATGCGGCGTAGGGGTCCGGCACTCGATCCGCCCTTCCGGCAGGAGGGTCCGCGGCGTCGTGGCACACTGATCCCCGCCATCAGCAGCGTACGGCAGGAGATCCACTCGGCATGTGCGGCATCGTCGGCGTCTCCGCCGCCGGTCCGGTCAACCAGCTCGTCTACGACGCGTTGCTGCTGCTGCAGCACCGCGGGCAGGACTCCACGGGCATCGTGACGGACGACGGCGGCTCCTTCCACATGGTGAAGGCCCGTGGCCAGGTCCGTGAGGCGTACCGCACCCGCGACATGCGCACCCTGCTCGGCAACGTCGGCCTCGGTCACGTGCGCTACGCGACCCGCGGATCCGCGGCCAGCGAGGGCGAGACGCAGCCGTTCTACGTGAACGCGCCGTACGGCATCGTGCTCGTGCACAACGGCAACCTCACGAACACGCGCGAGCTGACCGCGGACCTCTTCCACGTCGACCGGCGGCACCTGAACAGCGACTCCGACACCGAGCTGCTGCTCAACGTGCTCGCGAACGAGCTGCAGTCGCAGCTGTCCGGCCTCGAGCTCGACCCCGACCAGGTGTTCACCGCCGTGCGCCGGGTGCACGAGCGCGTCGAGGGCTCCTACGCCGCGATCGCCCTCATCGCCGGCCGCGGGCTGCTCGCCTTCCGCGACCCGTTCGGCATCCGCCCGCTCACGATCGGCCGCCGCTCGGCCGACCACCTCGAGGGCGTCGGCCGCGACGAGTGGATGATCGCCTCCGAGTCGCTCGTGCTCGAGAGCAACGGCTACGAGGTCGTCCGCGACCTCGCTCCCGGCGAGGCGGCGTTCATCCCCGAGGACGGCAAGCTCTACATCGAGCAGTGCGCCGAGTTCCCGCGGCTCGTGCCCTGCTCGTTCGAGTACGTCTACCTCGCGCGCCCCGACTCGACGATGTCGGGCATCTCCGTCTACGACGCGCGGCTGCGGCTCGGCGCCCGGCTCGCCGACACGGTCGAGCGCTACACGCCGCTCGGCGACATCGACGTGGTCATGCCCATCCCCGACTCGGCGCGGCCGTCGGCGATGCAGCTCGCGCAGAAGCTCGGCATCACCTACCGCGAGGGCTTCTACAAGAACCGCTACGTCGGGCGGACGTTCATCATGCCGGGGCAGGCGGTGCGCCGGCGCAGCGTGCGGCAGAAGCTGAACGCGCTCGGCACCGAGTTCAAGGGCAAGAACGTGCTGATCGTCGACGACTCGATCGTCCGCGGCACGACGAGCCGCGAGATCGTCGACATGGCCCGCACGGCGGGCGCGAACAAGGTCACGTTCGCCTCCGCGGCCCCGCCGGTGCGCTACCCGCACGTGTACGGGATCAACATGCCGACCCGCCAGGAGCTCGTCGCCGCGGGCAGGCGGATCCCGGAGGTCGCGCAGGGAGATCGGCGCCGACCACCTGATCTACCAGGAGGTCGCCGACATGGAGGCGGCGATCATCGAGGGCTCGGACGTCGACGGGCTCGAGATGAGCTGCTTCACCGGCGACTACGTCACCGGCACGGTCGATGCCGAGTACCTCAGCTGGGTCGAGGCCAACCAGCTCTCCTGAGCAGCGGTCGTACACTCGTCGGCGGATCCCGGCAGCCCGCTCGTCCCGAGGCGCCGATCCGGAAGGTTCGCATGTCCCTCGTCTCCGAGACCGTCACCGGCACCCAACCCGCGCTGCCCGCCCTGATCGGCGGCCGCTACACGCCGAGCGGCGTGCTCGGACGCGGCGGGGCCGCGGTCGTCTACCGCGCGACGGACCAGCTGCTCGGCCGCGAGGTCGCGATCAAGCTCTTCACGGGGCATGACGCGCCCGAGGCCGAGGTGCGGGCGCACGAGGAGGAGGCGCGGCTGCTCGCGTCGCTGAACCACCCGAGCCTCGTCACGCTGCTCGACGCCGGTGTCGAGCGATCCGGATCCGCGCCGCGCATGTTCCTCGTGATGGAGCTCGTGCACGGCACGGACCTGAAGCGCCGGCTCGCCGACGGCCCGCTGCCGCTGCGCCACGTGGCCCACATCGGCTACGACGTGGCCGAGGGGCTCGACTACATCCACGGACGCGGCATCGTGCACCGCGACGTGAAGCCGGCGAACGTGCTGCTGTCGATCGAGGACGAGGCACGCCGCCCGCGCGCCAAGCTCGCCGACTTCGGCATCGCCGGCCTCGTCTCCGCCGTCGCGCAGGAGGAGTTCACCACCGGCACCGCGGCCTACCTCAGCCCCGAGCAGGCCGGCGGCGGCAGCCCGGGTCCCTCCGGCGACGTCTACTCGCTCGGGCTCGTGCTGCTGCAGGCCATCACCGGTCGGGTGGCGTTCCCTGGCGGCGTGCTCGAGTCCGCCCTCGCCCGCCTCGAGCGCGACCCCGAGGTGCCGGTGACCCTGCCGGGCCCGTGGCAGCAGATGCTCACGGCCATGACCGCGAGGGACACCGCCGCCCGCCCGACGCCCGCGGAGGTCGCCGTGGCGTTCCGGCAGCTGATCATCGACGCCGAGAACCGCACCCAGGGCGTGCCGACGCTGAACGAGGAGGCGCGGCTCGCCGCCCTGCAGCGCTACGACCTGCTCGACACCCCGCCGGAGGGCGCATTCGACCGGATCACCGCGCTCGCGGCCCGGGTGACGGGCCTGCCGGTCTCGACCGTGAGCATCGTCGACCGCGACCGCATCTGGTTCAAGTCGCACCACGGCATCGACGCCGAGCAGATCGGCCGCGACCCGGGGCTCTGCGCCCGCGTCGTGGAGACCGGCGCGACCATCCGCATCCCGGACGGCCGGCTGGACGAGGTCGCCTGCGGCAACCCGCTCATGGCGGGCGACGAGTCGTTCCGCAGCTACCTCGGCGTGCCGCTGATGAGCTCGGACGGCTACGCGCTCGGCTCGCTGAGCGTGCTCGGGTACGAGCCGCACCAGTTCTCGGACGCCGAGGTCGAGATCCTCGAGAGCCTGGGCGCGATGGTGACGCACGAGATGGACATCCGCCGTGCCACCCGGAGGGCCAGCCTCAGCCACGAGTGAGCCGTCCCCCGAACTGGGGTGCGGATTCGGGGGGACAGACCGATCTGTCTGTCCTCTTCTTTTGCTACTCTCGGAACTGCGGCGATCACCTGATCACCGCCAATACCCGCAATGACCGGCTGGTCCGAATCGCCTGCCCCCCACGGCGTCGGACCGACCACGACCCACTTCCCCGCGCGGTCGTGGACCGGTCTCCCGGATGAACGCCGCCGGGTGGTCCTCCCCCCAAGGACCGCCCGGCGGCACGCTCCCGTCCTCAGCGCTCGTGCTCAGGCCTCGTCGTCGACGGCGGGACGGATGCGCTCCGCCTCGAGGATCCGCGCGCGCCGCGTCGCCACCGCATCGAGCACGACGGCGACCACGCCACCGACGACCGCGCCGATCGGCGCGAGCAGCAGCACGAGGAAGCCGAGCACCTGACTCGTCGGGTACTGGCCGTCGACGGGCGTCGTCAGCGTCACGATCACCGCCGCCACGATGCCGACGAGCAGCCCGAGGACCAGGAAGACCGAGACCTTCGGAGCACGGCGCACCCGGACGGGGCGGCGGTCGGGGTCGCTCACCGCCGGCGCCAGACCGGCAGGTAGGGGCCGAGGTCGGCGCGGACGCCGGATGCGCGCACCTCGCCGCCCGCGCGGGCATCCGCCCACTCGCGGGCGCCGGTGGCGAGGTCGAGCCACACCTCGGGCGTCATCTCGACCACGTTCGGCGGCGTGCCGCGGGTGTGCCGAGGACCGGGCACGCACTGCACGGCGCCGTGCGGCGGCACCCGCACCTCGACGCTGTTGCCCGCCGAGCGGTCCGCGAGGCACTGCAGCAGGTAGCGGACGGCCGTCGCCGTCGTCGGCCGGTCGGCGTCGCCGGCGATCGCGGCGCGCACCGCGGCCTCACCCTCGAGGTCGTCGATCCGCGCTCGTGCCACGGCAGTCGAGGGTAGCCGCCCCCGGGGGCTCGGCGACGCGCGGCCGGTCGGTAGTGTGCTGCGGTGCGCATCCTGATCGTCGGCTCGGGCGCTCGGGAGCACGCCATCGCGCTCGCCCTCGCGACGCGAGGCCGCCGCAGCACGAGCTGCTCGTCGCCCCGGGCAACGCCGGGATCGCCGCGGTGGCGCGCACCGTCCCGATCGATCCGTCGGATCCCGGCGGCCGTCTCCGCGCTCGCGCTGGACGAGGCCGTCGACCTCGTCGTCGTCGGCCCCGAGGCGCCGCTGCTCGCCGGCGTCGCGCGATGCGGTGCGGGAACGCGGCATCCCGGTGTTCGGGCCCGATCGCGACGCCGCGCGGCTCGAGGGCAGCAAGGCCTTCGCGAAGCGGATCATGGCGGACGCGGGGGTGCCGACCGGCACGGCGTCCGACGTCCTGACCGCGGCCGACCTCGACGCCGCGCTCGACGCGGGCGGCGCCCCGTACGTGGTGAAGGCCGACGGGCTCGCCGCCGGCAAGGGCGTGCTGGTCACGAGCGACCGCGACGCCGCCCGCGCCCACGCCCTCACCTGGCTCGAGCAGGGCCCGGTGCTCGTCGAGCAGTTCCTCGCCGGCCGCGAGGCCTCCCTCTTCTTCGTCAGCGACGGCGTCCGCGCGGTGCCGCTCTCCCCCGCGCAGGACTTCAAGCGGATCGGGGACGGCGACACCGGCCCGAACACCGGCGGCATGGGGGCCTTCTCGCCGCTGCCCTGGCTCGACGACGCGTTCGGCGACGAGGCGTCCTTCGTCGAGCACGTGCGCACCCGCGTCGCCCAGCCCGTGCTGGACCGGCTCGCCGCGGAGGGCACGCCGTTCGTCGGGTCTGCTCTACTGCGGGCTCGTCGTCGACGGCGCCGACGTGCGGGTGATCGAGTTCAACGCCCGGTTCGGCGACCCGGAGACGCAGGTGCTGCTGCCGCGGCTCGAGAGCCCCCTGTCCGAGCTGCTGCTCGCGGCGGCGCGCGGCACGCTCGACGCCGTGCCGGCGCCCCGCTTCTCGCCGGATGCGGCGGTCGGCGTCGTGCTCGCCTCCGCCGGCTACCCCGGCGAGCCCGCGCTCGGCCGTCCGATCAGCGGCGTCGCCGACGCGGACGCGCTGCCGGACGTCTCCGTCGTGCACGCGGCCACGGTCGCGACCGAGGACGGCCTGCTGGCCGCCGGCGGCCGCGTGCTCACCGTCGTCGGCACCGGGCCCACCGTCGCGGACGCGCGGGCCCGCGCCTACGAGGGCGTCGCGCGCATCCGGCTCGAGGGAGCGCAGTGGCGCTCGGACATCGCGGAGCGACCATGACCCCCCTGCCCGGCTTCACCCCGCTCGCGAGCGGCAAGGTCCGCGACCTCTACGTGCCGGAGGAGCGCGACGACCTGCTGCTGCTCGTCGCCAGCGACCGGATCAGCGCGTTCGACGAGGTGCTCGAGCCCGCGATCCCCGGCAAGGGCGCGATGCTCACCGCGCTGACGCGGTGGTGGTTCGCGCGCCTGCCCGACGTGCCCGAACCACCTCGCGACCGGCGGCCCCGCCGTGCCGGAGGCGGTGCGCGACCGCGCCATGCTCGTCCGGCGACTGTCCATGCATCCGGTGGAATGCGTCGTGCGCGGCGTCGTCACCGGCAGCGGCTTCGCGGAGTACCGCGAGACGGGGGCCATCAGCGGCGTGCGGCTGCCCGCCGGACTCGTCGACGGCGACCGGCTGCCCGAGCCGATCTTCACCCCCGCGTTCAAGGCGGAGCAGGGCGAGCACGACGAGAACATCCCCTTCGACCGGGTCGTCGAGCTCGTCGGTGGCGACGACCGCCGAGCTGCTCCGCGCGCGCTCGCTCGACGTCTACCGGCGGGCGGCGGCGATCGCGGCCGAGGCGGGCCTGCTGCTCGCCGACACGAAGCTCGAGTTCGGCGCCGACGAGGACGACCGGCGGTGCTCGCCGACGAGGTGCTCACCTCCGACTCGAGCCGCTACTGGGACGCGGCGGAGTACGAGGCCGGCGACCGCGGCGTGAGCTTCGACAAGCAGATCGTCCGGGACTGGCTGCGGTCGCAGTGGGACGGCACCGGCCCGGCGCCGCGGCTCGCGCCGGACGTCGTCGAGCGCACCGCCGCCCGCTACCGCGAGCTGCTCGACCGCCTCACCGGCGGGCGGTGACCCGGATGGCCGACCGGCTCGCCGACGCCACCGCGATGGGTGCGGTCACCCTCGACGTCGCAGACCTCGACGGCATGGTGCGGTACTACGGCGAGGGCGTCGGCCTCGACGTGCTGGACGTCACCACCGATACGGTCACGCTGGGCCGCGGCGGCGTCCCATCCGTGGTGCTCCGTGCCGCGCCCGAGCTGCGGCACGCGCCGGCCGGCGGCGCGGGGCTGTTCCACACCGCGGTCCTGTTCGAGACCCGGCGGCGCTCGCCGCCGCAGTGCTCTCCGTGGCGACGCGCTACCCCGACTCGTTCACCGGGTCGAGCCGACCACCTCGTCTCGGAGGCGTTCTACTTCGACGACCCCGAGGGCAACGGCGTCGAGCTCTACTTCGACCGGCCGCGCTAGCGAGTGGCGCTGGAACGGCGGCCAGGTGTCGATGGCGACCCTGCCGCTCGATCCGAACCGCTTCCTCGCCGAGCACCTGACGGACGACGCCCGTGGCGGCCTCGCGCCCGCCGCGGGAGCCCTGGGCGCGGCGCAGGTCGGCCACGTGCACCTGAAGGTCGGCGACATCCCGACCGCCCGCGCCTTCTACGTCGACGTGCTCGGCTTCGCGGTGACGGCCGCCTTCGGCGCGCAGGCGCTGTTCGTGTCGGCGGGCGGCTACCACCACCACGTCGGGATGAACACGTGGTCCAGCCGCGGCGCCGGCCCGCGCACGCCGGCGCTCGGGCTCGGCCAGGTGAGCCTGCTGCTGCCGGACGCGGACGCGCTCGGGGCGCTGCAGGATCGGCTCGTCACGGCCGGCGTCGCGGTGCGCGACGACGGGCGCACCCTCGCCTTCGAGGACCCGTGGCGGAACCTCGTCCGAGCCGAGGCGCCGGGAGCCGCATCCGCCCCTCGGTAGGCTCGACGCGTCCGTGGCACCCGACCATGAAGGAGCGCCCGTGCCGGTGATCGTCGTCGAGGTGATGCCGAAGGCGGAGCTGCTCGACCCCCAGGGCAAGGCCGTCGCAGGAGCCCTCGGGCGGCTCGGCAAGGAGCGGTTCTCCGGCGTCCGCGTCGGCAAGCGGTTCGAGCTGACGGTCGACGGCCCGGTGGACGACGCCGCGCTCGCGGACGCGCGCGAGGTCGCGGAGTCCCTGCTCGCGAACGGCGTGATCGAGGACGTCGTGAGCGTCCAGGAGGTCACCGCGTGACCCGCGTCGGCGTCATCACCTTCCCCGGCTCGCTCGACGACGGCGACGCGCGCCGCGCGGTCCGGCTCGCGGGCGCGGAGCCCGTGCGGCTCTGGCACGGCGACCACGACCTCGGCGGCGTCGACGCCGATCGTGCTGCCCGGCGGGTTCAGCTACGGCGACTACCTGCGCTGCGGCGCCATCGCGGCGCACTCGCCGATCATGCGCGAGGTGATCGACGCCGCGGGCCGCGGGGTCCCGGTGCTCGGCATCTGCAACGGCTTCCAGATGCTCACCGAGGCGCACCTGCTGCCCGGCGGCCTCATCCGCAACGACCACGGCGCCTTCATCTGCCGCGACCAGCGCCTCCGCGTCGAGCAGACCGACACGGCCTGGACGAGCGGGTTCAGCGCGGGCGAGGAGATCGTCGTGCCGCTGAAGAACGGCGAGGGCGGCTACATCGCCGACGCCGACACCATCCAGCGGCTCGAGGACGACGGCCGCGTCGTGTTCCGCTACCTGGACGTGGACCCGAACGGGTCCGTGCACGGCATCGCCGGCATCGCGAACGAGGCGGGCAACGTCGTCGGCCTCATGCCGCATCCGGAGCACGCCGTGGAGCCCGGCTTCGGCCCCGACACCCCCGCTGCGATGCGGTCGGGCGTCGACGGCCTGCGGCTGTTCCGCTCCGCGCTCGAGGCCGTGCTCGCCGCCTGACGCTCCTCCCCTCAGGGTGTTGCCACTCGTGGCGACTTCTCCGGCCCGGAAGTCACCACCAGTGGCAACTCCTGGTGATCGGATCCCGGGGTTGCCACTCGTGGTGACTTCTCCGGCGGCAAGTCACCACGAGTGGCAACTCCGGACGCACCGTAGGCTGAACGGGCCGAGAACGAGGGGACCCACCGCCCGATGACCCTGGAGCAGACCGTCGTCGACACCGTCGAGCGGGCCCGAGCCACCCCCGAGCGCGAGCAGCCGTACGCGGCGCTCGGCCTCACCGCCGACGAGTACTCCCGCATCCGCGAGATCCTCGGCCGCCGCCCCACATCGGGCGAGCTCGCCATGTACTCGGTGATGTGGAGCGAGCACTGCTCCTACAAGTCGAGCAAGCAGTACCTGCGGCGCTTCGGCGAGCGGGTGACCGACCGGATGCGCGAGCACCTGATGGTCGGCATGGGCCAGAACGCCGGCGTCGTCGACATCGGCGCGCGGCTGGGCCGTCACGTTCAAGGTGGAGAGCCACAACCACCCCTCGTACATCGAGCCGTTCCAGGGCGCCGCGACCGGCGTCGGCGGCATCGTCCGCGACATCATCTCGATGGGCGCCCGCCCGGTCGCGGTGATGGACCAGCTGCGCTTCGGCGCGCTCGACGAGCCCGACACCCACCGCGTCGTGCACGGCGTCGTCGGCGGCATCAGCTTCTACGGCAACTGCCTCGGCCTGCCGAACATCGGCGGCGAGACGGTCTTCGACCCGGTGTACCAGGGCAACCCGCTCGTCAACGCGCTCTGCCTCGGGGTGCTGCGGCACGAGGACCTGCACCTCGCGAACGCCACCGGCGCCGGCAACGTGGTGGTGCTCTTCGGCGCGCGCACCGGCGGCGACGGGATCGGCGGGGCCTCGATCCTCGCGTCCGACACCTTCAGCGCCGGCGGCCCGACGAAGCGGCCGGCGGTGCAGGTCGGCGACCCGTTCGCGGAGAAGGTGCTCATCGAGTGCTGCCTCGAGCTGTTCCAGGGCGGCCTGGTCGAGGCGATCCAGGACCTCGGCGCCGCGGGCATCAGCTGCGCGACGAGCGAGCTGGCGGCGAACGGCGACGGCGGCATGCGCGTCGACCTCGACGCCGTGCTGCTGCGCGACCCCACGCTCACGGCCGAGGAGATCCTCATGTCCGAGAGCCAGGAGCGGATGATGGCGATCGTCGCGCCCGACAAGCTCGAGGGGTTCCTCGCGGTGACCCGCCGCTGGGAGGTCGAGACGAGCGTGCTCGGCGAGGTGACGGACACCGGCCGGCTCGAGATCACGTGGCGCGGCGAGACGATCGTCGACGTCGACCCGACGACCGTCGCCGTCGACGGCCCCGTCTACGACCGGCCGGTCGCGCGGCCCGGCTGGCTCGACGCGCTCCAGGCGGACAGCGCCGCGGCTCTCCCCCGGCCCGAGGACGGCGCCGAGCTCCGCGGCCAGCTGCTCGCGCTGCTCGGCAGCCCGAACCTCGCGGACGTCGGCTGGATCACCGACCAGTACGACCGCTACGTGCTCGGCAACACCGCCCTCTCCTTCCCGGACGACGCGGGGATGATCCGCGTCGACGAGGAGAGCGGGCTCGGGGTCGCCATCGCGACCGACGCGAACGGCCGCTACTCCGAGCTCGACCCCTACGCCGGCGCCCAGCTCGCGCTCGCCGAGGCCTACCGGAACGTCGCCGTGACCGGCGCCCGCCCGCTCGCGGTGACGCGACTGCCTGAACTTCGGGGCGCCGACCAACCCCGAGGTGATGTGGCAGTTCGCGCAGACCGTCGACGGGCTGTCCGAGGCCTGCCTCGCGCTCGAGGTGCCGGTCACCGGCGGCAACGTCTCGCTCTACAACCAGACCGGGGACCGGGCGATCCACCCGACCCCGGTGGTCGGCGTGCTCGGCGTGATCGACGACGTCGCGAAGCGCATCCCGTCCGGCTGGCAGGACGACGGCCTCAACCTCTACCTGCTCGGCCGCACGGCGCTCGAGCTCGACGGATCCGCGTGGGCGCAGGTCGTGCACGGGCATCTCGGCGGCCGGCCGCCCGCCGTCCGGCTCGAGGACGAGCGCGCCCTCGCCGGGCTGCTCGCCGCCGCCGCGGAGGAGGGCCTGCTGTCGGCCGCGCACGACCTGTCCGAGGGCGGCCTCGCGGCGACCCTCGCCGAGGGCGTCCTGCGCTTCGGCGTCGGCGCGCGCATCTGGCTCGACGGCCTGCTCGAGCGCGACGGGATCGACGCCGCGACGGCCCTGTTCAGCGAGTCGAGCGCGCGCGTGCTGGTCGCTGTGCCGCGCGAGGAGGACGTGAAGTTCGCCGGTCTCTGCGCCGGCCGGCGCGTGTGCCGCGCTGCGGCTCGGCGTGACGGATGCCGTCAGCGGCATGCTCGAGGTGCAGGACCGCTTCACGATCCCGATCGACGAGCTGCGCCGCATCCGCTCGGCCGTGCTCCCCGCCGCCTTGGGCCCTGGGGCCACGTCCGCCGGTTCCTGAGCGGCGCGAAGCGACGGTCAGGCCGCGCGGATGGGGATCGTCGGAGCCTGACCCCGCTCGGCTGTTGCCACTTTCTGCGGTCATCTGCGCCTCATAACCGCAGAAAGTGGCAACCGTCAGACGTCAGTCGCGGGTCAGTCGGCGGCGGCGGCGGATTCGGGTGCCGGCTCGGCGTCGGGGTGGTGCCGCCAGTCGACCTCGAGCACGACGACGATCGCGACCACGAGCAGCGCGCTGATCGGCAGCCCCGCCGGCGCGAAGGCGGCGAGCGCCACCGCCGCCGTCAGGACGAGCACCGCCGCGGACGTCCGGCGCGGCAGGGCGGGGCGCAGCGCGAGCACCCAGACGCCCAGCAGGAAGACGGCGACCGGCACGGTGGTGGTCGCGCGGCCGACCACGTCGGGCAGCGGCGGATGGTCGCCGGCCTGCGCGAGCGCGACCTCGATCCCGGCGGCGAGGGCACCGGCGGAGGCGAAGATCGCGTAGTGCAGGTAGCCGAACCCGAAGGTCGACATCATCGAGCGGAGGTTGTCGTGCTGCTCCCTGGCGAAGTAGATCCACCACATCCCCGCGACCAGCACGAGCGCGGACGCGGCGATCAGCAGCAGCGGCACCACCCGGTCGGTCTCCTGCAGCGCCTCGATCGTCCCGTGCGTGGTCGCCACGAGCCCCTCGCCGAGCACGATCAGCGTGAACAGGCCGTACCGCTCCGCGATGTGCCGCGGATGGAAGGGGGTCACGCGGGTGCGCTCGGCCCAGATGGGCACGGCGAGCTCGGCGACGACGAGCAGCAGGAACGACGCCACGGTGAGCGGGGCGGGGACGAGCAGGCGCAGCACCCAGGCGACCTGCACGAGCGCCACGCCCGCGGCGTAACGGAGGGCGGTCGTGCGGTACTCGCCGCCGTTGCGGGCGGCGCGGAGCCACTGGCTCACCCCGGCGAGGCGCATCAGCACGTAGCCGACGGTGCCGATGCGGAAGTCGAAGTCCCGCATGGCGGCGTCGGCACCCGCGGCGAAGATCAGCACGCCCGCCATCTGCAGGATGGTGAGCACCCGGTAGAGCCAGTCGTCGGTGTCGAAGGCGGAGGCGAACCAGCTGAAGTTCATCCAGGCCCACCAGATGCCGAAGAAGACCATCAGGTAGGCGAGGACCGCCGACAGCACGCCCTCGGTGAGCAGCGTCCCGAGCTGCTCGGCGGCGATCGAGATCGCCACGGCGAAGGTGAGATCGAAGAAGAGCTCGAGCGTCGAGGAGACCCGATGCGGTTCCGCCGGATCCCGCGGCAGCATCGGCCGCAGGCCGAGCGATCGGACCGGGCTCACCTGCGGCGCCGCCGGGAACCGCCGGAGGTCGCGGCGTAGTAGACACGGCGGCGAGCAGGAAGAGCACGATCGCGAGCAGCGGCACGGCGAACGGCGACCACGATGCCCAGCGGCGTACACGACGATGCCGACCGAGGACCGCTTCACCTCCCGCTTCGCGTAGGCCGGGTCCAGCCGGGTTCGAGCAGCTCGGGATGCTTCGCGACGTGGAGCCAGATGCCGAGCCACGGAAGGGTCGCGGCGGCGAACACGAGTGCGTAGACCGCCGCGGCGACCCGCGCATCCCTGCCCAGCAGTCCGCCGTTGTGGACGTCACCGAGGTACTCCGCGAGCAGGGCGTTCGGGAACGGCGTGAACGAGACGAGCAGCAGCAGGGCGAGGTTCCACCACTGCAGCGCACGGTCGATCCGCCGGATCTTCTGGAACACCGAGTGGTGGTTCAGCCAGATGACGCCGACGGTGAGGAACGTCGCGAGGTAGGAGAGGTAGGTGGGCCAACCGTGCAGCAACGCGGGCAGCAGGCCCCCGTAGCGCCTGACATCCGCCTCCTGCGGCACGTGCACCTCGAGCACGAGCAGGGTGATCGCGATCGCGAAGACCCCGTCGCTGAAGGCCTCCGTGCGCGCCGTCGGCGAGAGCCGGATGTCCGGCTCGGGGACCTCCGGCTCCGGCTCGCTCGGGCGTTCGACGCTCCCGGCCGCGGATCCGCTGCTGATGACCTCGGATGCTAGGCCACCGAGGAGTCAGGTGAGGGCGTCGAAGTCCCCGCGGACCCAGCGGATGTAGCGCTCCGCCGACCGCTGCACCACGGCGCTCGCGTCCGCAGGCAGCACGGTGCCGAAGTTGTCGATGAGGCGATCGAAGTCGAGGGCGGCGAACGCGTCGGCGATCCGCTGCACGACCGCGGCGGAGAGGGGGAGGTGGTTCGGGTAGCTGCGCTGGAACGTCACCCAGCGATCGGGGGTGATGAGCGCGGTGTCGCCGCAGAGCACCGTGCCGCGACCGTCGCGGCCGATCACGTGCGCGACGGCGCTGCCGGGGAAGTGCCCGCCGATGCGGTGGAGCGTCACGCCGGGCAGCACCTCCAGCCGGCCGGTCCATGGGCGCACGGCGTCCCCGGTGCGCTGCACCCATGCCTCGTCCTCCGCTGCGACGTACACGGGTGCGTCGCCGAAGCGGCGCGACCACTCGAGCTGCACGCCGTACATGTGCGGATGGCTGGCGGCGATCGCCGCGACGCCGCCGAGCCGCTCGACCGCTGCGACGAGGTCGTCGTCGAGGTAGCCGAGGGGCTCCCAGAGCAGGTTGCCGCCGGGCGTCTCGACGAGGAGGGAGTGCTGGCCGATCCCGACACCGGGTTCGATCGCGAGGCCGTGGATGCCCGGTTCGAGCTCGGTCACCTCGGCGCGGCGGCCCTCGGCCTCGAGCTCGGTGAGGGTCGTCCACACCTGCCCCGTCGGCGGCACCCACTGCCGCTCGTCGGCGCAGATCGGGCAGACGGACGGCAGCGGGCCGTCGTCGGGCTGCTCCACCGCGCAGGTCGCGCACAGACGAACGGCCACCGGACCTCCCGTCTCCAGGATGCCCGGTGGCCGCCGCAGCGCAACCCGCTTGCGGGTCAGGACGAACGGACCGTCTCCTCCTGTGCCTCCGGGGCGGGCCGGCTGCCGGGCTGCTGCCAGGCCGCCATCTTCGGCTTCACGAAGAGCGCCGCCGCGACCGCGCCGACCAGGATCACCACGGCGGGCAGCAGGAGCGACTCCGCCATCGCCGCCGTGAACCCGTCGTGCAGGAACGGGGGCAGGGATCCGCTGAAGGTGAAGTCGGACGACGAGGCCGAGCCGCCCGGCCGGTGCGGCAGGTCCGCGACCAGCCGCGCCTCGATGAGCACGGCGATGGCCGCGCTGCCGATCACGCCGCCGATCGAGCGGGTGGTGTTGTAGACGCCGGATCCGGCGCCCGCCTCCCGGGGCGGCAGCCCGCGCGTCGCGGTGGAGGAGACCGGCGACCAGGTGCAGCGCGTTGGCGAGGCCGAGCACGACGGCGGGCAGGAGCAGCCAGCCCCACGCGATGTCGGGGGTGAGCATCCGCGAGTAGAGGAACAGCGCGAGGCTGAACAGGACGAGTCCCGGCACCGCGAGCAGCCGCGGGTGCACGCGGTCGACGAGCTTGCCGACGACCGGCGCGAGGCCGATGTTGATCACGGCCATCGGCGCGAGCATCAGCGCGGACTGCGTCGGGGTCATCCCCCGCACGACCTGGAAGTAGAAGACCAGGGGCAGCGACAGGCTGGTCACCGTGAAGCCGACCGTGGTGATCACGACGTTCGCGACGGAGAAGTTGCGGTCGCGGAAGAGGTGCAGCGGCACGAGCGGCTCCCGCTTCGTGAGGGCCTGCTCCACGACGAACAGCGCGAGCAGCACGACGCCCGTGATGATGAGCCCCCACACGGTGATCGGTCCGGTGATGACGCCCCAGTCGTAGGTCTGGCCCTCCTGGAGGCCGAAGACGACCAGGAAGAGGCCCGACGCCGGACAGCAGCACGCCGAGGATGTCGAACCGGTGCGGATGCGTCGGCAGCACCGGCACGTTCCGCATCGCGAGCACGAAGGCGACGACACCGATCGGCAGGTTGACGAAGAAGATCCACTCCCAGCCGAAGCCGTCGACGAGCAGGCCGCCGAGGATCGGGCCGACGAGGGTGGCGACGCCCGCGGTCGCGCCCCAGAGGCCGAGGGCCTGGCCACGGCGCTCGGGCGGGAAGATCCGCGTGATGACGGCCATCGTCTGCGGGGACATGAGCGCGCCGCCGAGGCCCTGGACGGCACGGGCGGCGATCAGCACGCCGATGGAGCCGGAGAACCCGCACCAGGCGGAGGCGAGCGTGAAGATCACGAGCCCGATGAGGTAGATGTTCTTCGGGCCGAAGCGGTCGCCGAGCCGGCCCGTCACGAGCAGGGGCACCGCGAAGGCGAGCAGGTAGGCGCTCGTCACCCAGATCACCGAGTTGATGTCGGTGTTCAGGCCCTTCAGGATCGCGGGGTTGGCGACCGACACGATGGTGGTGTCGATCAGGATCATGAAGAAGCCGATGATCAGCGACCACAGTGCGGGCCACGGCTTGATGTCGGTCATTTCGCTCCGAAGGAGTCGGGGGCCGGAGGATCCGGCCAGTGCAGGTCCCCGGACTCGATGCGCTGCACGAGCCGGGTCAGGTGGTCGATCTCCGCGGCGAGCAGCGCGCGGGTGTAGGGGAGGTCGAGCCAGAAGCGCTCGTCGAGCGACTTGCCGCCGACGACCTGCTCCCCCGCCGCGAGCTCGGCGTCCTGCCCGTGCAGCGCCACGAGGCGCCGGCGCAGCCGGGTGACGACCTCGGTCTCGGGACAGGTTGTGCGCCTCGCCGAGCGCCAGCGGGAACCGCGGGAACTCGGGCTCGGCGGTCGAGAGGGCGTGCCGGACCCACTCGCCGAGCGCGTCCACCCCCTCCGAGGTGATGGCGTAGGTGGTGCGCTCCGGCCGGTTGCCGGCGCGCTCGGTGCCCACGGGCCGCACGAGCCCGTCCGAGTGGAGCCGGTCGACCGCGTGGTACAGGGAGCCCGGCCGCACCTTGATGAGCCGGTCCTCGGAGCGTGCGAGCAGCAGCTGCACCATCTCGTAGGGGTGCATCGGCCGCTCGAGCAGCAGGCCGAGCGCGGCGACGGCGAGCGGTCCGATCATTCGTCAGCCTCCCCCGTGCCGATTATTCCAGCCGGAATAATACACGCGGATCATCCCGCCCGAACCCCCTCCCCAGGCGGAATCCGGGCGGCATCGGACATTCCGGGCGGCTCAACGCGCCCGGTATGTCCGGAGGCGCCCGGAATTGAGACCTCGGCGGACGGGCTGGCGGCGCGGGGGCGGGTCAGGCGCGGGCGCGGTCCTCGGCGATGCGCTCGTGGTGGTGGATGACCTCGGCCACGATGAAGGCGAGGAACGACTCGGCGAACGCCGGGTCGAGGTGCGACTCCTCCGCGAGCGCCCGGAGGCGGGCGATCTGCTGCCGCTCCCGGTCCGGATCCGCCGCGGGGAGCCCCGCCGCGGCTTTCAGATGGCCGACCTGCTGCGTGCACTTGAAGCGCTCCGCGAGCAGGTGCACCAGGGCCGCGTCGATGTTGTCGATGCTCGCCCGCAGCGAAGCGAGCTCGGTCACGGCGTCGTCGGGGATGGCCGGATCGCTCATGCGTCGACCCTAGGACGTGCGCCCCGCGCCCTGCCGCGTCCCCGCCCGCGGCGAATCCTTCCCTCCTGCACGGGAACGGGCTCCGGGCCCTCGCGGTGGGCGGCGCACGGCGGGTTCCTGCAGCATGCGCAGGGGCACGGCCCTGGAGTACGACCGGTACGGCGACGCGGAGGAGCCGCGCTCCGTGCACGCCTGACGCCGCGCCGCCCTCCCGGTGGCAGGATGACCACGATCGTCAGGAGGGCGGGGTGGACGCGACGGGCGCACCGGTCTCGCCGGTCGTGGTGGGACGGGTGCGCGAGCGGGCGGAGCTCGCGGCGCTGCTCGCCGCGGCCCGCGCCTCCGAGACCGGCCTGGTGCTCCTCTCCGGCGAGGCGGGAGTCGGCAAGACCCGGCTCGTGGACGAGGCGGCGCGGCTCGCGACGGCGTCCGGGATGCGGGTGCTGTCTGGCCACTGCGTGCAGCTCGGATCGGAGGGCCTGCCGTTCGCGCCGCTGGTCGAGGCGCTCCGCGATCTCACCAGGTCCACCTCGCCCGAGGAGCTCGCCACGATCCTCGGCCCCGCCCGCCGGCTGCTGCCGCGACTGATGCCCGCGCTCGGCGAGGCGGCCGAGGGCGCGCCCGAGCAGGGATCGCAGCTGCTCGAGTCGGTGCTGAGCCTGCTCGAGCGCCTCGCTGCCGATCAGCCGCTGCTCGTCGTCCTCGAGGACCTGCACTGGGCCGACCGCTCCACCCTCGACCTCGCCGCGTACCTCGTCCAGGCACTCCGCGGCGTGCCGGTCGCCCTCCTCGTGACGTACCGGTCCGACGAGCTGCACCGGCGGCATCCGCTCCGTGCCCTCGTGGTCGGCTGGGAGCGGATGCGGTCCGTCCGGCACCTGGAGCTCAGCCGCTTCGACCTCGACGAGGTCCGCGAGCTCACCGCGGCGATCCTCGGCGTCGCCCCGCGGGGAGAGCGTGGTGGAGACGGTCTTCTCCCGATCCGATGGCAACGCCTTCCTCGTCGAGGAGCTGGTCGGGGTCGTCCGGGACGGCGGCGATGCGGCCGGGCTCCCGCCCTCGCTGCGCGACCTCCTGCTCGCCCGCGTCGATGCGCTCGGCGACGATGCGCAGCGGCTCGTGCAGTACGCGGCGGTGGGCGGTGCGGCGGTGGACGAGCCGCTGCTGCTCGCGGCAGCCGGCGACGCCCCCGCGAACGCGCTGCCGGCGCTGCGCGAGGCGGTCGACGCGCATCTGCTCCTCGTCGCGGGCGGCGGCTACCGGTTCCGGCACGCCCTCGCCCGGGACGCGGTCTACGACGACATGCTCCCCGGCGAGCGCAGCCGGATGCACGGCGCGTACGGGGCCGCGATCGACGCCGACCCCGAGCTGCTCCCGGACGCGACCGCCAGGGCTGCCGCCGCCGCGTTCCACTGGTTCGCGGCCCTCGACCTGCCACGGGCGCTGTCGGCGTCCGTCACCGCCGCGCGGCTCTCGGTCGCCGGCCTCGCGCCCACGGAGGGGCTCACCCACTTCGAGCGCGCGCTCCAGCTCTGGCCGCGCGTCACCGATGCGGCCGAGCGGGTCGGCGACGATCTGGTGGCCGTGCTGCTGGAGGCCGCGGACGCCGCGCACGTGAGCGGCGCGGTCGATCGGGCCCTCGCCCTGCTCGCCCTCACCCTCGAGGAGCTGCCGGATGCCGACCACGTGCGCCGGGCCGCCGCGCTCGAGCGGCAGGCGCGGGTGCTGCGGGACCTCGGCCGGCTTCCCGCCGCCTCCATCGCGGCGGAGCAGGGGCTCGCGCTGCTCCCGGCGAGCAGCGGCACGCTCGAGGAGGCGGCCCTGCTCAGCACGCTCGCGAACCTCCACCTCCGCCGCACGGACGCGGAGCAGGCGAGGACCATCGGCGGGCGAGCGGTCGAGGCTGCCCGCCGAGTGGGCGCCAAGGGCACGGAGGCCGACGGGCGCCTGACGGTGGGCGTGGCGCACATCTGGCTGGGCGAGTTCGACGTCGCGCTCGAGGAGCTCCGCGCCGCCACGACCCTGGCCCGCGAGTCGGGAGCGATGGTGACGACGCTCCGCGGGGTCATCAACGTCGCGCACATCCTCGAGATGCTGGGGCGGTCCGCGGAGGCGGCGGCCGCCGCCGACGACGGCATGATGCTCGCCGAGCGCAGCGGCCTGGCGAGGACGCTGGGCGCGTACCTGGCCGGCAACCTGGCGGAGTCCCTGCTGCACCTCGGCGAGTGGTCGCGGGCCGAGGCGGTGATCGCGCATGTGCTGCGCACCCGACCCGAGGGGCTCTACGCGGCCACGGTGCTCGACGTCGCGGCACAGGTGGCGGCGCTCCGCGGGCGCTGGGACGAGTCGGCCCGCCGGCTCGACGAGGCGATCGCGATGCTCGGAGACGTGGACGACCCCGAGTTCGGCCAGCCGCTCGCCTTCACCGCCGCGCTGCTCCTCGACCACGAGGGCCGACCCGCGGAGGCGGCCGTCCGGCTGCTCGACGCGGTCGTGCCGAATCCGTGGGCGTCGCCGTACGCGTGGCCGGTGCTGTGGCTGGCCGCGCGTCTCGAGGCCGAGCGGGTGCTCGCGGGCGGGGGCGATCCGGATCCGCGCACGGAGCCGCTGCTCGCCCTGATGGGGGACACGACCGGCCCGCAGCGCGCGTACGCCGCACTCGCCGCAGCCGAGCTCGCCCGAGGCCGCGGCTCGGCGACCGGGGAGCAGTGGCGTGCGGCCGCCGCGCTCTGGGAGTCGTGCGGCTGGCCCTATCCGCGCGCCTGGGCCCTGCACCGCGCCGCTGAGGCGGAGAGCCGCGAGGGCGCGAAGGACCGAGCGGCCGCCGCGCTGCAGGAGGCCGCGGTGCTCGCTGAGGCGCTCGGCGCCGCACCGCTCGCCGCGGCGTGCGCGGAGCTCGCGGCCCGCGAGCGGCTGCCCCTCCCCGATCCCGCCTCCCCGAGCGCGGCTGCGGTGGAGCGGCGGCTCACCGGCCGGGAGCTGGAGGTCCTCCGGCTCCTCGCGGGCGGGATGTCCAATCCGCAGATCGCGGCGCGGCTCTTCATCAGCCCGAAGACCGCGAGCGTGCACGTCTCGAACATCCTCACGAAGCTCGAGGTCGGCACCCGGGTCGAGGCGGCCACGCTCGCCCAGCGCTCAGGCCTGGTCCCCGCCGTCTAGGACGGCCTGAGGACCTCCTCAGGATCGGCCTGGGCACGTGCTCAGGCGGCAACGGCCGCGCCGGATGCGGCGATCGCCCGATGTGCGGCAGGTGTCCTCATCCCGAGGCTCGAGGGACACGAACCCCTCCCGCCGTAAGGAAGCCGCCATGCGATCCGCACTTCGATCCCCCTCGTTCCGCCGCCTCGCCGGCGCCCTCGCCGTCTCCCAGCTGGGCGACTGGCTCTACAACGTGGCCCTGCTGGTCTTCGTCTTCGACGCGACGCACTCGGTGCTCTGGGTGAGCGTCACCACCGCGGTCCGCGTCCTGCCGATCGTCGTGCTCGGCCCGTTGGGCGGCGCACTCGCCGACCGGTTCGACCGGCGCAGGCTGATGATCCTGGCCGACGTCGTCCGTGCCGTGCTCATGGTCCTGCTGGCGGCGGTCGTGGTGACCGGTGCTCCGGTCGTGCTCGCTCCGCTGCTGGCGGGCCTCGCGACCGCCGCGTCCATCGCCTACCCGCCGGCGACCGCCGGCAGCACCCCGAAGCTGGTCCCCGCGACCGACCTGGCCGGCGCGAACGCCGTCCGCTCGGTCATCGGAGCGGGATCGGTGCTCGCGGGTCCCGCGATCGGCGCCCTGCTGCTGGCGCTCACCGACCCCGCCACCCTCTTCGTGATCAACGCCGCCACCTTCGTGGTCTCCGCCGTGCTGATCGCGGCGATCCCCGCCGGGCCCGCGTTCACGCCCGCCGGCGGCGCCGCCGAACCGCTGCGCACGCAGCTCGCTCAGGGCCTGCGGGAGCTGCGCCGCCACCCCGTCGCGGCCCGCTTCGTCGGCGCGGACATCCTCTGCAGCGTCCTCTACGGCGCCGAGACGGTGCTGCTCGTGCTGGTGAGCCGCCAGGACGGCTGGGGCGACCACGGCTACGGCCTCCTGCTCGCCGCCAGCGGCGCGGGCGGCATCCTCGGGACGATCCTGATCGGCCGCCTCAGCCGGTTCTCTCGGGTCTCCCGGATCGTGGCGGTGGCGCTCCTCGCAGCAGGCGCGCCGATCGCCCTGATGGCCTCGGTGCCGCCCCTCGCCCTGGCACTCGTCCTCTGCGCGCTGAACGGAGCGGGCGGCATCGTGGTGGAGGTCTTCACGGAGACCGCGCTCCAGGAGCAGCTGGACCCGGCGGTGTTCGGCCGCGCCTACGGCTTCGCCTTCCCCGCATCGATCGGCGGCATCGCGGCCGGCTCGCTGATCGCCGCGCCGCTGGCCGCGCTGCTCGGTCTCCCCGGAGCCCTGCTCGTGCTCGGCGGCGGCGTCTGCCTCTACACCCTCGTGCTGCTCGCCACCCGGCCCGTCGTCGCACCGGCCGCCGTGGCCGCAGCCTGATCGGCCCGGCGGCGGAAGCCGACCGACCGAGGGGGCCGTGCGCGATCCGCGCACGGCCCCCTCCCGTCAGTCGAGCAGGTCCCGCCGCACCACCGCCGCGTCGCGGGAGGGCCCGACGCCGATCACCGAGATCGGCGCGCGCATCATGCCCTCGAGCGTCGTGACGTAGTCCTGGGCCGCCTTCGGCAGGTCGTCGAAGCTGCGCACGCCGGTGATGTCCGCGTCCCAGCCGGGCAGCTCCTCGTACACCGGCACCGCGTGGTGGAAGTCCGACTGCGAGACCGGCACCTCCGTGATCCGCCGGCCGTCGACGTCGTAGGCGACGCAGACCGGGATGCGCTCGAGACCGGTGAGCACGTCGAGCTTGGTGAGCACGAAGTCGGTCACCCCGTTGATCCGCTGCGCGTAGCGGGCGATCGGGGCGTCGAACCAGCCCGTGCGGCGCGGCCGGCCGGTGGTGGTGCCGAACTCGAAGCCCTTCGAGCGGAGGAACTCCCCCGACGCGTCCTGCAGCTCCGTCGGGAACGGGCCGGCACCGACCCGGGTCGTGTAGGCCTTGCAGACCGCGATCACCCGGTCGAACCGGTTGGGCGCGACCCCGGATCCGGTCGCGGCTCCGCCGCTCGTCGCGTTCGACGACGTGACGAACGGGTAGGTGCCGTGGTCGACGTCGAGCATCGTCGCCTGGCCGCCCTCGAAGAGCACGGTGCGGCCGTCGTCGAGCGCGGTGCTCAGCTCGAGCGACGTGTCGGTGACCATCGGCCGCAGCCGGTCGACGTAGCCGAGCAGGTCGGCGACGACCTCGTCGACCGAGACCGCGCGCCGGTTGTACACCTTCACGAGCAGGTGGTTCTTCTGATCGAGCGCGCCCTCGACCTTCTGGCGCAGGATGCCCTCGTCGAAGAGGTCCTGCACCCGGATGCCGACGCGGTTGATCTTGTCGGCGTACGTCGGGCCGATGCCCCGGCCGGTCGTCCCGATCTGCCGCTTGCCGAGGAACCGCTCCGTCACCCGGTCGATCGTGCGGTGGTACGACGTGATGACGTGGGCGTTCGCGCTGACCCGCAGGCGCGAGACATCGACACCGCGGGCCGCCAGCGCCTCGAGCTCGCCGAAGAGCACCTCGAGATCGATGACCGCGCCGTTGGCGATCACCGGCACGACGCCGGGGCTGAGGATGCCGGAGGGCAGCAGGTGGAGGGCGTACTTCTTGTCGCCGATCACCACCGTGTGACCGGCGTTGTTGCCGCCGTTGAACTTCACGACGTAGTCGACACGACCGGAGAGCAGATCGGTCGCCTTGCCCTTGCCCTCGTCGCCCCACTGGGCGCCGATCAGGACGATGGCCGGCATGCGGGATTCCTTCCGCCGTTGGGATCCAAGCCTATCGGACGATCGAACTTGCACACCGGTGTGCAAGTTCGATGTACGCTGGGACCATGCCCACCACCGCTCATGCGCGCGCCCCGCGTCGTGACGCCGCCTCGAACCGCGAAGCGCTGCTCGACGCGGCCCGCACGATCCTCAACGGCGACCCCGAGGCATCCCTCGACACCATCGCGGCGGCCGCCGGGCTGACCCGCCGATCGGTCTACGGGCACTTCCCCTCCCGCAACACGCTGCTCGCCGAGCTCGCCGACCGGGGCGCCGCACGAGTGGCGGCCGCCGTCGACGGGGCCCGCGCCGCCGACCCGGTGCTCGACATCGCCCTGCTCGGCCGCCTCGTCTGGGACGAGATCGAGCACGTGCGCGCGATGACCCGCGTCGTCGTGCACGGCCCGCTCCGCGAGCGCATCGGACCGGTGCTCGGCCCCATCCACGACCGGCTCGTCACGGACGCGGAGCACGCGGCCCGGCTCGGCTCCGGTCGCACCGATCTGCCGGCCGAGATCGTCGCCCGGCTCATCGAGGGCGCCGCGTTCACCGTGCTCGACGAGAGCACCCGCGCCGGGCTGTCCCGCACGGAGGGGCGCCGGCTCGTGATCCTCGCGGGCCTCGGCGCCCTCGGCCTCTCCTGGCGCGAGGCGCACGCGCTCCTCGACGCGAACCGCGCGCCTGCTCGACGAGGAGGTACGGCCATGAGGCTCGAGCTCGACGGTGTCACCGTCGGCGAGGAGCCGACGCCGGCCCTGCCCCGCTCGACGCGGTGCTCACCGACGGCGCCCCCACCCTCGTCGCGGTCGGCACGGAGCGGGGCCCGATGCTCGCCTCCCTGATCGCCGGCGGACGGATGCTCCCGGATCGCGGCACCGTGCGCCTCGACGGCGACGCGGACCCGGACCGGATCCGCCGCGCCGTCGCCCTCGTCGACACCCCGATGGCCTCCGAGCCGACCCCCGCGGTGCCGGTCGGCTCCGTGGTCCGCGAGGAGCTCCGGTTCGCCGGTGGCCCCGCATCGCGGCAGGCGGTCGTCGGCCTGCTCGACGACCTCGGCATCGGCGCCTGGCGCCGCGCTCCGATGTCGGACCTGCCGCCGACCGACCGCATCCGTCTGCTGCTCACCCTCGCGGCCGCCCGCCCGGGCGTGGCCGCCCTCGTGCTCACCTCACCCGAGCGGCACGGCGGACCCTCCGCCGAGTGGCTCGGCGTCGTGCGGTCCTTCACCGAGGCAGGCACCCCCGTGCTCGTGATCGGCGGCCACGCCCTCGACCCCGTGCTCCGCGCCGCCGGCGTCGTCGCCGCGCAGAGCTGACCCCGCTCCACCCACCGTCTCCGCCGCCCCGGCGGAAGGGAACCTGTGATGACCGTCCTCACCCTGCTGCGCAGCGAGCTGCGCCGCCTCACCGCCACCCGCCTCGGCACGGTCGCGTTCCTCGCGCTGATGACCGTGCCGCTGCTCTACGGCGGGCTCTACCTGTGGGGCAACCAGGATCCCTACGGCAACCTCAAGCACGTGCCGGCGGCGCTGGTCGTCGCGGACACCGGCGCGACCGTCCACGGATCCGCCGTGCACTCCGGGCAGGACGTGGCGAAGCAGCTGCTCGAAGGACCCCGAGTTCGACTGGCGGGAGATGAGCGCCTCGGCCGCAGCGGCCCAGCTGCGCACCGGCGGCGTCGACTTCGTCGTCACGCTGCCCGCCTCGTTCTCCACCGACCTCGCCTCGGCGGCCTCCCCCCACCCGACGCGCGCCCGCGTGGAGCTCACGACGAGCGACGCGAACGGCTACCTCGCCTCGACCATCGCCGGCCAGGCCGCCACCGCCATCCGGGCCGGGGTCGCGCAGCAGGTCGGCGCCGCGGCAGCGAAGCAGTCCTCGTCGGCCTCGCGACCGTACGGGGGAACCTCACGGATGCGGCGAGCGGTGCGGCGTCCCTGCAGTCGGGCGCGACGAAGGCGGCATCCGGTGCGGCGACGCTCGCGAGCGGTCTCGCGTCCGCCGATCGCGGTGCGCAGCGAGCTCTCCACCGGGGCGAGCAGCGCCGCCACCGGGGCGTCGACCGTCGCGAGCGGCGCGCGCAGCGTCGCATCCGGGGCGTCCGACCTCGCGGGCGGCCTCGCGACGCTGCGGAGCCGCACCGCCGCCCTGCCCTCGCAGACCAGCACCCTGGCGACCGGCGCGAGCCGCACCGCGAGCGGCGCGAGCAGCGTGGCGGCCGGCAGCGCGGCGCTCGCCACCGCGCTCGACCGGATCGACGCCGGATCCGCCTCCACCGCCGCTGCCCTCCGGGCCCGGCTCGCCGCGGACGGCCTCCGGACGCGCAGATCGCCCAGGCCCTCGCCGTGCTCGCTCCCGGCGCGAGCGCCGTGCACCAAGCCGCAGGCAGTGCGAGCACCGTCGCGACCGGGGCCGTCAGGCGTCGAGCGGCGCAGGCCGGGTCGCGACCGGGCGACGGCTCTCGCCTCCGCTGCGCCGGGCCTCGCGAACGGCGTCGCGAGCGCCGCGTCCGGCGCGAACACGCTGAAGGCCGGCGCGGACCGCCTCTCCGACGGCGCGACGAGCCTCGCGAGCGGCACCCGCTCCGTCGCCACGGGCGCCGCCTCGCTCGCGAACGGGGTCCACTCAGCGAGCCGCGGCGCCACGACCCTGGCGAGCGGCACGAGCTCCGTCGCCTCCGGCGCCGCGAAGCTCCACGACGCCCTCGCGACCGCGTCACCAGGATCCCGGCCACGACCACCGCCTCCCGCACCGGTGAGGCGGCCGCGATCGGGAACCCCGCCGCCGTGGCGACCACGAAGGCCACGAGCGCCGGCAGCTACGGCGCGGGCCTCGCGCCGTTCTTCCTCAGCCTCTCCGCATGGATCGGCAGCTACGCGCTGTTCCTCATCCTGCGGCCGCTGTCGCGGCGGGCGATCACCGCGGTGAAGGCGCCGCTGCGCGTGGCGCTGGCCGGCTGGCTGACCCCGGCGCTGCTCGGGATCGCGCAGATGGTCGGGCTGTACCTGATCGTCGCAGGCCCGCTGGCTTCCAGATCCAGTCGCCCCTTCGGCACGATCGAGCTTGTTGGCCCTGGCCGCCGCGACGTTCGCCTCGATCCTGCTGCTGCTGAACGCGGCGCTCGGCAGCGTCGGCCAGTTCCTCGGCCTGATCCTCATGCTCGTGCAGCTCGTCACCGCCGGTGGCACCTTCCCGTGGCAGACGCTGCCGGCGCCGCTCGCGGCGATCCACCACGCCCTGCCGATGGCGTACGCGGTCGACGGGCTGCGGCAGGCGATGTTCGGCGGCGACGCGGCGCTCGCCTGGGGCGACGCGGGTGTGCTCGCGATCTGGCTCGTCGCCGCGGTGGCGCTCGCCACAGGCGGTGGCGGCACGGATGACCCGCCACCGCACGCTGCGCGACCTGCAGCCGAGCCTGCTTCGGCGGCTGACGGCCAGGCGGCGCTCGTCGCCGCCGGGCGTCAGCTCCTCGAGCGTGGCGATGGTGCGCGGCGCGCCCTGCACCCGCTCGAACTCCGTCCGGGCGCGCGAGGCCAGCATGAGGGCCGCGCCGCCATAGCCCGCAGCGACCAGCGCTGCGGCCGGGGCGCTGCCCATCCGCTTGGCGAGGACCTGCACACCGCGACGGAGCCGAACACGACGCCGAGGGCGCCCGCCCCGACCGCGCCGCCGGCGAGGCCCGCGCCCTTGGCGGCCTGCCTCGCGGAATCGGCGAGCTCGCGGCGGGCGAGCTCGATCTCGCGGCGGAGCAGGTTGGACACCTCTTTGGTGCCCTGGTTCACGAGCCCGGAGAGCTTCATCCGGGCCTTGGAGGAGAGATCGACGTCGGTCATGTCCCCATCGTCCTTCCTGGAGGTGTGAGAGCCCGGGAACGGGGGCCGGAAGGACCGTCGCCCCCGTTCCCGGTCGTCTCAGGACTGCAGGTTCTGCTTCGCGTCCTGCGCCTGACCCTGCAGGTCCTCCTTGGCGCCCTGTGCGGAGCCCTGGATGTTCTGCTTGGCGTCCTGCGCCTGGGCCTTCACGTCCTGGGCCGCGCCCTGGGCCTCGCCCTTGACGTTCCGAGCTGCCGTCCGTCGGGTCTCCTTCACGTTCTGCACGGCCTGCTGAGCGGGCTCCTTGAGGTGCTGCGCGACGTCCTGGCCGGCGTCCTTCGCGAGCTCCTTCGCCTTGTCGGCGAGGGGCGCGACCTTCTCCTTGGCGGTCTCGGCGAGACGCTGCTCGCCGTCCGTGCTCGGGAGCAGGGACGAGAGCGGCCAGCCGGCGCCGAAGGCGATGAGGCCGACGAGAGCGGGTGGCCGGTGGCCTTGTCGGCGACGGTGCCGGTCACCGGGACGCGGCGCCGAGAGGAACCGGACGGTCGCCCGCTGCACCGGACACGTCGTGCCCAACGGAGGAGACCTTGTCCTGGGCGGGGTGCACGGTGCCCATGACGGAGTCCTGCACGCCGCGGAACCGGCCCTTGACCTTCTCCTTCTGGCGCTCGGCGATCTGGCTCGGGCTCACCTTGTCGGCGAGGGCGTCGACGTCGGTGCTGAGGTTGAGCCGCGTCTCTTCGATCTGACGGCGGATGAGTCAGGGTGGCTTCATGGGTGCCTCCGGGCTTCAATGTGGGCGGAATCTCTTTGATGGTTTCGGCGGTCTGCGGGGCGCCGTCGATCTGCTGCAGCTTGGCGCGACCTCGCAGGGCGAGGATCGCGGCGACGACGCCGTAGACCACGGCGACGATCAGTGCCGACCAGGCGTTCCCGATCAGGTAGCCGAGGGCCCACCAGATGCAGATGGACAGAAACAGCAGTGCGAAGTAGCCGGCGAAGGCCCCGCCGCCGAGGAAGCCCGAACCCTTGGCGGCCTTGGTCGCCGCGTCGGTGACCTCGGCCTTGGCGAGCTCGACCTCCTGGCGGATCAGGGTCGACAGGTCGCGGCTCGCCTCGCCGAGCAGCTGGCCGAGGCCCTCGGTCGCCGCCCGCTCGCGGGCGGGAATCGGGGATCGGGTCGGGGCCCGAGTAGGGGATTCTCATCGAACGCCGCCCGTGGTGCCGAACTCGGTGCCGGTGCCGTACTCGTTCTCCGGGGCGACCTCGGTGCCGTACTCGCTGCCGGGCACGTAGTCGGTCTCGGCGATGTAGCCGGTGCCGCCGTACTGGCCCTCGGTGGTGTACTCGGCCGAGACGGGCTCGGGCACGACGTAGGGGCTCGTAGCGCCGCCGACGTAGGTCGAGTCGCCCTGGTAGCCGGGGGGCTGGGGGTGGAGCCCGATCCGCGGGAGCCGCCCGAGGCGGCGTTCGCCGTGAGCGCCTTGGTGACCCGCGCTGCGACGATGCCGGTGACGGCCGCGAGGCCGATGAACAGGCCGGGACGACGCGCCGCGAGCTGCCGCACCTCGTACAGCACGTCCTCCGGCGAGCGCGACTCGAGCCACTGCGCCGCGGTGTGCGCGCGGCCGGCGAGGTTCTGGATGAGCTCGACGGCGGGGCCGGAGTCGACCCGCTCGCCGGAGCCCAGCTTCTGCAGGTCCTGGCCGAAGGTGCGGATCGTCTCCGTGAGGCGGTCCTGCTGCTTGCCGGCCTGCGAGGACAGCTCCGTCGTGGCCTGGCCGAACAGGTCGCGGGCCTGGCTTCACGGTGTCGGCGACCACGCATGCGCCTCGTCCTTGGTGGTGGACGCGACCTGGGCGCCGGCGTCCTTCGCCGTCGAGGCGACACCGGCGGCCTGGTCCTTCACGTCACCGGCGGTCTGCTTGACGGTGTCGGCGGCCTGACCTGCGGTCTGCTTGGCCTGCCCGGCGGCCTGCGAGGCCTTGGAGTCGGATCCGTCCTGACCGACCGGGGGAACCGGCGTGACCGCGACCGCCTCGTCGTAGATCGGCGTCGCCGGGTAGACCGGCTCGTCGGGTGGGTAGTTGCTCATGGTGTCTCCTGCCTCGGAATCGGGAAGCGTGTCGGCGCGGACGGCGGCTGTCGCGGTTTTCGCGACGCCCCCGCGCCCTGACCAGTTCCTCAGACGACCACCTGCCACTGGGCACCGACCGGACGGACCATGGGAGTGACCTCCATGGAAGCCGTCGCTTCCTGCGAGCGCGCGAGCAGCGACAGGGGAGGGTCAGGCCGCGTCGAGGGCCTCGACGAGGCTGCCCTGCAGCCAGGTGAGCCACGCGTAGAGCATGCCGTGCGGGGTTCGGACGCTCCGCTGGAGCTCGTCGATCCCGATGCGTTCGGCGAGCGAGAGGCGCAGGTCGCCGAGGGCGGTGAGCCAGCGGACCGCGGCCGGCTCGTCGAGATGGACGAGGCCGTTCGGGGCCGCCTCGAGGTCCGCCACCAGGCGCTCGCAGCGTCGGCCTTCGACTCGGCGAGGCGGCTGCGGGTGGCCTCCGCGTACTCGGCCGCGGCGTCGGGATGCATGGGATAGGCGACCGGGAGCAGGCGGGTGACCACCGGGTCGGTGTACGAGGCGACGTCGTCGGCCGACGCCATCGCCTGGATCACGCCCCCCGCGAGGTTCGTGAGCATCCGCCGCTCGCTCCCGGTGAAGCGCCGCTCGATGCCGCCCCGGCGACGGACGAACTCGCCGAGGATCTTCACTGCTCCACCTGCTCGAGCGTCGCCTAGAGGCCGTAGCCGTGCATGGCCTCGACGTGCCGCTCCATCTCCTCGCGGTTGCCCGATGCCACGGCGGCCTTGCCCTCGGTGTGCACCTGCATCATGAGGCGCTCGGCCTTCTCCTTCGGGAAGCCGAAGTAGCTGCGGAAGACCCAGCTGACGTAGGTCATGAGGTTGACCGGGTCGTCCCAGACGATCAAGGCCCAGGGCTTGCCGAGGCGCAGCTGCTCGTCCAGCCGGACGTCCTCGAGCACATCGGTCACCGGGCAAGCCTGACATCGATCGGCGACGCCCGCGGCCGCGTACTCCTCCGGGAGCACGGCGCGCTGCTCCCCCGGAACGACGCGCCGGAGCGGGACCGGGCAGTACGGTGCGACGGTGGACGACCACGCGGCGGGCCAGGCGACCCCCTGGGGTCCGCCCTGGTCCTACCGCGCCCGCCGACGGCTGACCGTGCCCGTCGCGGTCGTGCTCGTCGCCGAGCTGATCGTGGCCGCGGCCACCGTCCACCGCAGCCCGGCGATCGCCGCGCCTATCTCGGATGCGTGGTGCTCGGCGGCCTCGCGCTCGTGCTGCTGCGCCGCCACCCCGGTCCCGCCGTGGCGGTGGTGGGAGCGACCGCCGTCGGCGCCCTGCTGCTGGTACCGGTCCCGCCGGTCGCCCTGCTGCCGTTCCTGCTCGCCATCGTCGCGGCCACGGTCCGCGGGGCCCGCACCTGGGCGCTCGCATCCGCCGCCGGCGCGATCGTGCTGCCGATCGCCCAGCTCGTGCTGACCCACGACCCGCTGATCGCCGTGCGCGCGCTCGGCGAGGTGGTCCTGCTGCTGGCGGCGGTCGGGGCCGGGGAGTTCGCGCGCGCGCGGTTCTCGCGGATGCGCGAGGCGGCCGCCGCCGCGGCGGACCGACGTCGCTTCGCCGCGGAGCAGGAACGGGTGCGGATCGCCCGCGAGCTGCATGACGTGATCGCCCACTCGCTGTCGTCGATCACCGTGCAGGCCGGCGTCGGGCTGCACCTCGCGCCGACCCGCCCCGAAGCGGCGACGGAGGCCCTCGAGACCATCCGGACGACGAGCAAGGACGCCCTCGACGAGGTGCGGAGCGTCCTCGGCCTGCTCCGCGGCGACGAGCACGCGCCCGTCCGGCCGGGGCCCGACCTCGACGAGGTCGCCGCCCTCGTCGCCGACGTCGCGTCGCTCCGGCGGGCGGATCGACCTGCAGGACGGGCTGGAGCCCCGGCCGTCCCGGCCCGTGCAGCTCGCGCTGTACCGGATCGTGCAGGAGGCGCTGACGAACGCCCGCCGGCACGCCCCCGGCTCCGCGGTCGAGGTGGAGCTCGCCTGGCGGGACGGCGACGCGGTCGCCCGCGTTCGCGACGCGGGCGGCGGAGGCGGCGGCTTCGAGCCCGGCAACGGCATCACCGGGATGACCGAGCGGGCGGCGCTGCTCGGCGGCGCCCTGACGGTGGCGCGGGAGGACGGATGGACGGTCGTGGAGGCACGCATCCCCGCGGAGGTGCCGGCGTGATCCGGGTCGCCGTCGCGGACGACCAGGCGCTCATCCGCGCCGGGTTCTCCTCCCTGCTCGCCTCGGAGCCCGACATGGAGGTGGTCGGTCAGGCCGCTACCGGCCGCGGCGCCGTGGAGCTCGTGCGGGACCCGGCCCGATGTGCTGCTCGTGGACATCCGGATGCCGGACGGCGACGGCCTCTGGGCGACCCGCGAGATCGTCGGCGACCCCGCGCTCGAAGGCTGCCGCGTCGTGGTCGTCACGACCTTCGAGCTCGACGAGTACGTGGCGGAGGCCGTGCGGTCGGGGGCGAGCGGGTTCCTCGTGAAGGACACCGAGCCCGCCGACCTGCTCCGTGCCGTGCGGGTGGCCGCGGCCGGCGACGCGCTGCTCAGCCCTGGCCCGACCCGGCGGCTGCTCGCCCGCGTGGCGGCCGGGCTCCGGCCGCCCGAGGACGCGGCGCGGCTCGCGGTGCTCACCGACCGGGAGCGGGAGGTGCTCGCGCTCGTCGCCGAGGGGATGACGAACGACGAGATCGCGGCGCGGCTCGTGCTCTCCCCGCTCACGGTCAAGACCCACGTGTCGCGGATGCTGATGAAGCTCGGCGCCCGCGACCGGGTGCAGCTCGTCGTCGTCGCCTACGAGACCGGCCTCGTCCGTCCGGGCTGGCGCGAGGCGTAGCGCTCCCCCACGTACGCCTTCGGGACGGATGTACGGGTTCGCCGGCGTACATCCGTCCGAAGGCGTACGCCGTGCGGAGCAGGCGAGGTGCATCCGCTCGGCCGACGCCGCGGCAGCCCGATCGGCGGATCGTCGGGGTCACGGTCCGATCGGGCCGCATCGGACGTCCGCACAAGGAGTGCTCATGCTCGCCACCACCGCAACCGCCGCCTTCGTCCACGGGCCCGGGTTCGGGTTCTTCCCGTTCTTCTTCCTCATCCCCCTGTTCTGGATCCTGCTGCTCGCCGTGCTCTTCGCGTGTTCGGCCGCCGGCGTCGCCGGTGGATGGCCGCCGGCGGTGGCAGGGCAGGAGCGCGGAGACGACGCTCGGCGAGCGCTTCGCGAACGGCGACATCGACGAGGTGGAGTACCGCGCCCGCCTCGAGGTGCTCCGCGCCAACCGCGAACCGATGCGCTGACGGTCCCCTGCCGCCGGCCCACCCGCCATTCCGGTGAGTTGCCGCTTCCCGCCCTCGAGCGGGCCCCCCGAGGGCCAGAAGTGGGGCCACCCGACGGGTCGACCGCACCTCAGCTGGCGGCGGCCGCGCCCAGCGGCTGACCCACTCGTGCATGACGATGGCGGCGGCCGCTCCCGCGTTGATCGACCGGGTCGAGCCGAACTGCGGGATCTCCACCAGGGCGTCCGCCGCGCGCGGGCCTCCTCGCTGAGACCCGGGCCCTCCTGCCCGAACAGCAGCACGCAGCGCTCCGGCATCGCGAACGACTCGACCTGCACGGCGCCCGCGCACGTTGTCGACCGCGACGATCGGCCGGCTCTCCGCCCGCATCGCGGTCACGAAGTCCGGCGACCTCGGGATGGTGCACGACGTGCTGGTACCGGTCGGTCACCATGGCGCCGCGGCGGTTCCAGCGGCGCGCCCCACGATGTGCACCGCGTCGGCCGCGAACGCGTTCGCGGTCCGCACGATCGACCCGATGTTCATGTCGTGCTGCCAGTTCTCGATCGCGACGGCGAAGGGATGCCGCCGCAGGTCGAGGTCGCCGACGATCGCCTCCATCCGCCAGTAGCGGTACCGGTCGACGACGTTGCGGCGGTCGCCGTGCTCGAGCAGCTCGGGATCGAAGCGCTCGTCGTCCGGCCGCTCACCCGGCCACGGCCCGACCCCGGCGGCTCCCGCTCCGCCTCCTGGTCCGCCTGCACGCCGCCGAGTATGCCGTCCGGCGGCCGTTCGGCCGGACGGGGCAGACTCGTGCCCCGTGACGACGCGGATGCAGGCGGTTCAGGCGGTGCGGGCCGGTGGCCCCGAGGTGCTGAAGGCCGTCGAGCTCGACGTGCCGCAGCCGGGCGACGGCGAGCTGCTCGTCGAGGTCGCGGCGACGGGCGTCAACTTCGTCGACGTCTACCGCCGCACAGGCACCTACGACGTCCCGTTCCCGCACGTGCCCGGCACCGAGTTCGCGGGCCGGGTCGCGGCGGTCGGCGCCGGCGTCGAGGGGTTCGCCGTGGGCGACCGGGTGGTCACGGCCGAGGGCCGCGAGGCGTACGCGCGCTTCGCGGTGGTCCCGGCAGATGCCGCCGCGGCCGTGCCCGACGGCGTCAGGGACGAGACGGCCGCGGCCCTCGCGCTGCAGGGCCTGACGGCGCACTACCTCGTCACGTCCGTGTACCCGGTCGAAGCCGGCACGAGCCTGCTCGTGCATGCGGGCGCCGGCGGGGTCGGGCTGCTGCTCATCCAGCTCGCGAAAGCACGCGGCGCCACGGTGTTCACCACGGTCGGCAGCCCGGAGAAGGGCGAGCTCGCCACCGCCGCCGGCGCGGACGCGGTCCTCGAGTACGACGGCTTCAGCGACCGGGTCCGGGCGCTGAACGGCGGCCTCGGTCTCGACGTCGTGTTCGACGGGGTCGGGGCGACGACCTGGGAGGGCTCGCTCGGGTCGCTGCGTCCGCGCGGCCTGCTCGCCCTCTTCGGCGCGGCGTCCGGCCCGGTGCCGCCGATCGATCCGCGGCGTCTGATGTCCGGCGGATCCCTGGTGCTCACCCGGCCGTCGATGGGCGACTTCCTGCAGACCCCCGAGGAGCGCGCCTGGCGCTACCGCGAGCTGCTCGAGGCCGTGGGCAGGCACCCTCGACGTGCGGATCGGCGCGACCTTCGCGCTCGCCGACGCCGCGGACGCGCATCGGGCCCTCGAGGGCGCGGCACGACGGGCAAGGTGCTGCTGGCGGGCTGACCCGTCAGCCGGCCAGACCGGTCCCGGTCTCGACGACGGACTTCAGGCCGCTGAGCACCAGCATCCATCCGGCGCCCGACACGCTGCTCGCCGTCAGAGTCGAGTCGGCCAGGCCGTCGTGGGTGACGGTCAGCAGGCAGTAGCCCCCGTCCTGGGGCTCGATCTCCCACGTCACGCGGCTCGAGGGCTCGGCCGCGAACTCCGGTTCCCAGAGGGACCGCCAGCCGACCACCAGCCGGAGCGGCGGATCCGCCTCCAGCACCGTCTCGTCACCCCAGAGGACCTCGCCGTCGGGCGAGCGGTACCGGAAGGGCGTGCCCACCTGCCCGCTCGTCTCGACCCTCGAGCCGTAGAAGTAGCGCGCCGTGAACTCCGGCCGCGTGATCGCGTCCCAGATCGCCTGGGCCTCCGCTCTGATGAAGATCCGGTGGACCTGCGTCGCTTCGTCCATCATCCCTGCTCCTCCAGCTGCTGCTTGAGCTCGGTGAGAGCCGACACCCGGCCCTCGGTGTACTTGTCGATCCAGCGGTCGTGGATGCGCCGGATGGGCACGGGGTTCAGGAAGTCCAGCTTCTGCCGCCCTGCTCGCCGCGTCACGACGAGGTCGGCGTCGGCCAGCACCCTGCAGGTGCTTGGCCACGCCGAAGCGGCTCATCGGCATCTCCCGTTCCAGATCGGTGAGCGACTCCCCTCCCCGCTCGCGCAGCCGGTCGAGCAGCGCACGCCGCGTCGGATCCGCAAGCGCCTTGAAGACCGGATCGAGGTCGTCCACGGTCCCACAATAGGTGACCATATGGTCACCTGTCGAGATCGAGCCCCGATACGCTGCCGGGGTGCCTCTCGTCTGGACCCCGATCGGGCCGGACCGGATCGTCGAGGGCGACAACCTGCCGGTGCTCGCCGCGCTGCCGGACGGGCGTTCCAGCTGGCCTACCTCGATCCACCGTTCAACACGGGACGGGTGCAGGAGCGCCACGAGGTCGTCTCGACCCGCGCCAAACCGGGACCGCGGGTTCGGCGGCACCCGCTACGACCGCATCCGCCGCCTCGCCGCCGCCTTCGACGACCGGTTCACGGACTACTGGGCGTTCCTCGAGCCCCGGCTGGAGCAGGCCCATCGCCTCCTCGAAGCGACACGGGACCCTGTACTTCCACCTCGACTCCCGCGAGGCGCATTACGCAAGGTGCTGCTCGACGAGTCTTCGGGCGCGAGGGTTCCTTAACGAGATCATCTGGGCCTACGACTACGGGGCGCGGACGAAGCGCCGCTGGCCGAAGAAGCACGACACGATGCTCGTCTACGTGAAGGATCCGGTGCGCTACCACTTCGACTCCGCGGAGGTCGACCGCGAGCCCTATATGGCCCCGGGCCTCAGACTGCGGAGAAGGCCGCGCGGGGCAAGCTGCCGACGGACGTGTGGTGGCACACGATCGTGTCGCCGAGCGGCGCGGAGAAGACCGGCTATCCCACGCAGAAGCCGGAGGGAATCCTGCGCCGCATCGTCCAGGCCTCGACGCGCAGGGCGACTGGTGCTCGACTTCTTCGCGGGCAGCGGCACCACGGGCGCGGCCGCCCTCGCCCTGAACCGCCGCTTCCTGCTCATCGACGAGAGCCCGGACGCGATCGCGACGATGCGCGCCCGCCTCCCCCACGCCCTCGTCGCATCCGCCTGACGACCTACTGCAGCGACGAGGTGAGGCGCGCCAGGTCGTCCGCGATGCGGTGGCCCGCCGACCGGCGGCTCCACTCCTCAGCGGTCAGCCGCTGGGAGCGCGCGCGGTACTCGTCCTCGACCGCCCGGATCCGCTCGGTGAACGAGCGGTTGGAGACCAGCATCGTCAGCTCGAAGTCGAGCTGGAACGAGCGGATGTCCATGTTCGAGGACCCGACCACGGTCACCGTGTCGTCCACGGTCATGTGCTTCGCGTGCAGCACGGTCGGCGCCGCGTAGCGCTGGATGATCACCCCGGCATCGAGCATCGCCTCGTAGTAGGAGTGCTGGGCGTGCAGCACGAGCGCCTGGTCGGCGATGCGCCGACGAACAGCTCCACCTCGACGCCGCGGCGGGCGGCGGTGAGGATCGCGCCGAAGAGCGACGGATCCGGCACGAAGTAGGGCGTCGTGATGCCGACCCGGCGCTCGGCGGCGTAGATCAGCGAGTTGAACAGGGCGAGGTTGTTCTCCGCCTCGAACGCCGGCCCGGACGGTGCGATCTGGCAGAGCACGGTCTCCGGGTCGTCGTCGTCCGCGACGCCGCCGACCGCGGAGGTCGCGAGCACCTCGCCGGACTCGCTGAACCAGTCCGTGGCGAAGAGCGCGTCCACCTGCTGCACGACGGGGCCGCGCACCTCGACGAGGAGGTCGCGCCACTCGAGCCGGCGCTTCCGGTGGCTGCGCTCGTAGCCCGCATCGATGAGGTTCGCGGAGCCGAGCAGCGCGACCCGCTCGTCCACGACGACGAGCTTGCGGTGGTTGCGGAGGTCGGGCCGCTGGTACCGGCCCCGCAGCGGCTGCACCGGCAGCATGAGGCGCCACGGGATGCCCACCCGGTCCAGCTCCGCGCAGGCGGGCTGGAAGCCCGGGTACTTCTTCGACCCGAGGTGGTCGACCAGCACCCGGACCGCCACGCCTCGCCGCTTCGCCCTCGCGAGCGCGGCGAAGACCGGGCGCGTGGCGTCGTCGAGGGCGAACGTGTAGAACTCGACGTTCGCGTACCGCTCCGCCGAGTCGAGCATCGCGACGAGCGCCCCATCTGCTCGTCGTGATGGGCCAGCACCCGCGCCCGGTTGCCGTCGACGAGCGGGAACGCGCCGACCTCGCGGTTCAGCCGGACGATCGCGGGCAGCCACGCGCGGCACGTCGGGCCCCGCGACCACGTGCTCGACCGTGTCGGCGTCCTGCTCGATCCGGTCGTTCATCGTCCGCTGCCGCTCCCGGCGCCGCTCGGGCAGCTTCGGGTTGCCGATCAGCAGGAACAGCAGCAGCCCGAGGATCGGCACCGCCACGATGACGAGGATCCAGGCGAGCGCGGCGGACGGCTGCGCGGTTCCGCGGCGCGGCGAGCAGCGCCGTGACGAGGAGCACGACCTCGAGCAGCACCAGCACGATCGTGGACCAGTGCTGCTCCATCAGCTGGAGCAGGAGCACGCGTCATCCCTAGCGCATCCCGCTCCCCTAGCCTGAACGTCGATCGACCCGGGAGGACGGATGGCGCACGCGCGCGACGAGATCGACTGCTGGCTCACCGACATGGACGGGGTGCTCGTCCACGAGAACCAGGCGATCCCCGGCGCCGCCGAGCTGATCCAGCAGTGGACGGACCGCGGGCAGCGGTTCCTCGTGCTCACGAACAACTCGATCTACACGCCCCGCGACCTCGCCGCCCGGCTCCGCGCATCCGGGCTCAAGGTGCCGGAGGAGTCGCTCTGGACGTCGGCGCTCGCGACCGCGGACTTCCTGCAGTCGCAGATCCCGGGCGGCAGCGCCTTCGTCATCGGCGAGGCGGGCATCACCACCGCCCTGCACGAGGCCGGCTTCATCATGACCGAGACCGATCCCGACTACGTGGTGGTCGGCGAGACCCGCACCTACTCGTTCGAGGCGATCACGAAGGCCATCCGCCTGATCGACAAGGGCGCCCGCTTCATCGTGACGAACCCGGACGCCACCGGCCCGAGCCCCGAGGGACCGCTGCCCGCCACCGGCGCGGTCGCGGCGCTCATCACCCGGGCGACGGGCCGCGAGCCCTACGTGGTCGGCAAGCCGAACCCGATGATGTTCCGGTCGGCGATGAACCGGATCGGCGCGCACAGCGAGAACACCGCGATGATCGGCGACCGGATGGACACCGACATCGTCGCCGGCATCGAGGCCGGCCTGCACACGTTCCTCGTGCTCACCGGCATCAGCGACCGGGCGGAGATCGAGCGGTACCCGTTCCGCCCCGACGAGGTGATCGAGTCGGTCGCCGCGCTCCTCGAGCCCGGGGGCGGACGCCGCCCGGTCATGACCCGGCTGGTCCCGGCCGTCCTGAGGGACGAGCCGCAGTACCGGCTGCTGTTCGCCGGCCAGCTCCTCTCGATCCTCGGCGACCGGGTGAGCATGCTCGTGCTGCCCTTCGCCGTGCTCGCCGTCGGCGGCACGGTCACCGGCGTGGTGGCGGTCGTCCGTCGCGCAGTTCCTGCCGTTCGTCGTGCTGGCGCTGCCCGCGGGCGTCTGGGCGGACCGCTTCGACCGCAAGCGGATCGTCATCGCCTCCGACCTCGTGCGCTTCGTCACCCAGGCGACCGGCCGCGGCGACGCTGATCACGGGCACGGCGACCGTGCCGCTGCTCGCGGTGCTCGCCGCGCTCTACGGCGCCGCGGACGCGTTCTTCTCCCCCGCCATCACCGCGCTCGTGCCCGCGATCGTCTCGCCGCGGAACCTGCAGCCCGCGAACGCGCTGCGCGGCCTCACCTTCTCGCTCGGCTCCGTGCTCGGGCCGGCGATCGGCGGCGCTGCTCGTCGCGCTGCTCGGCCCGGCGGCGGCTTCGCGTTCGACGCGGCCACGTTCGTGGTCTCGGTGGTCTGCCTCCTGCGACTGCGGCCCGGCGGTGCTCGACGCGGCGCTGACGACCGCGACGACGGTCACGGAGCGGTTCCTGCCGAGCCTCGCCCGCGGCTGGCGCGAGGTGCGTGAGCCGCCGCTGGGTGCTCGCGTTCCTCGCCGGCTGGACCGGCTACTCGGTGCTCGTGCTGCCGTCGATCTTCGCGCTCGGCCCGGCGCTCGCGGCGCGCGACTACGGCGGCGCGCCCGGCTGGGCGATCATCACCGCCGGCTACGGGGTCGGATCGGTGCTCGGTGACCTGATCCTGCTCGCCTGGCGGCCGCGCTTCGCGCTCCGCGTCGGCGCCGTCGCCCTGGTCGGCGCCTCCTGCCAGGCCGCGATCATCGGCAGCGGCATGGGCGTCTGGCCGATCGCCGGCCTCGAGCTCGCCGCAGGCATCTGCGTGACGGGCTGCTTCACGCTCTGGGAGACGAGCCTGCAGGAGCACATCCCCGCCGCGCAGCTGGCCCGCGTCTCCAGCTACGACTACCTCACGAGCACCGGGTTCATCCCGCTCGGCACCCTGCTCGGCGGCGCCCTCACTGCGGCGCTCGGGCTGCAGCCCGCGATGGTCCTGATGTCGGCCGTGGGGGTCGTGCACGGCGCTCTGCGTGCTCGCGGTGCCGGCCGTGCGCGCCCTCCCCCGCGGCCGGACGGATCCGGATCCCGCCTAGCGGGTCAGCGGGTCAGACGAGCACGCGGATGCGGCCGACGGGCTCCCCGCCGCCGAGCACGGCCGACGAGCGGTCGTCGAGGTACGCGTCCGCAGCGGCAGGGTCCACGGCTCCGGCCTCCGCGAGCAGCGCGACGGCCACCGCGGCCGGCGCGCGGCCGGCGCCGTCGAGCACCTTCACCGCGGCTGTGGTGCCGTCCGGCGCGACGGCCGCGAAGACGCCCTCGGCGCCGGACTTCGCGACGACGCCGAGGGCGGCGATCGCCCGCGAGGTCGGCGTGCCGGGTCCCTCGATGAGGTCCGGATGCGCGCGGATCGCCGCCGCGAGCCGCGGCTGGTCGGCGACGAGGCACCGGTAGCCCTCGGCGAGCGCGATCAGCGGCACGGCCCAGACGGGTCCGCCGCAGCCGTCGACGCCCTGATGCGTCGGCGTCGCGCCGCCGTACTCGGCGAGCACGGTGGCGGCGAGCGCGTGGATGGGATGCGCCGGATCCAGGTAGCCGTCGGTCGGCCAGCCCGCGGCGACGCTGCCGGCGAGCATGCCCGCGTGGTTGCCGGAGCAGTTCATCGTGATCCGCGCGGGCCCGAGGCCGGCACGCACACGCTCGCGCGCCGCCTCCGTGGCGGAGGGCCAGCTCTCCGGCGTGCGGAGGGCCTCCTCGCCGAGGCCGGAGGCCTCCAGGACCTCGCGCACGACCTCGACGTGGCGCGGCGTGCCGCCGTGGCTCGAGGTCACGATCACCAGCTGCTCCGGGGTGAACCGGGCGCCGGCACGCAGCGCCGCCACGGTCTGGAAGGGCTTCAGCGCGCTGCGCGCGTAGATCAGGCGGTCCGGGTCCCCGATCCGCCGCCGCTCGGCGCCGTCGGGCTCGAGCACGACGGCCGCGCCGACATGCACCGACTCGGGGAAGCCGCTGCGTTCGACGACCGCCAGCGGGGCGGATCCGGTCGCGTCGAGCGGTCCGTTCACGCCTCGAGACCGAGGTCGGCGAGGTCGAGCGCGGCGAGGTAGGGGTAGCCGGCGGCCTCGATGACCTCGCGCGCGCCGGTCGCCCGGTCGACCACGACGGCGACGGCGGCGATCTCGGCGCCGACCTTCTCGAGCGCGGCGATCGCCTTCAGGGGCGAGCCCGCCGGTGGTCGAGGTGTCCTCCACCACGATCACGCGCCGGCCGGCCACGTCGGGGCCCTCGACCTGCCTCCCGCGGCCGTGGTCCTTCGGCTCCTTGCGCACGACGAAGGCGTCGAGCGGCACGCCGCGGGCGGCGCCCTGGTGCAGGATCGCTGTCGCGATCGGATCCGCGCCCATCGTGAGGCCGCCGACGGCGGAGACGCCGGGCACGCCCGCGATGAGGTCGAGCATCACCTGGCCGATCAGCGGCGCGACCCGATGGTCGAGGCTCACGCGGCGAAGATCCACGTAGAACGAGGCCTGCTTGCCGGAGGTGAGGGTGAAGTCGCCGTGGAACACGGCCTTCTCGGTGATGTGGGCGATGAGTTCGTCGCGGGCGCCGGGCACGGCCCCAGCCTAGGAGGCGCGTTCGGGTCGGCGTCGGGCGCCCCCGCTACCGTGGGCGGGTGCGCATCGCCACCTGGAACGTCAACTCGATCCGGGCCCGCGTCGGGCGCGTCACGGACTGGCTGCAGCGCGCCGACGTCGACGTGCTCGCGATGCAGGAGATCAAGTGCCGGGACGACCAGTTCCCGCACGAGGCCTTCGAGACGGCGGGCTACGAGGTCGTGACGCACGGCCACAGCCAGTGGAACGGCGTCGCGATCGCGAGCCGCGTCGGCCTCAGCGAGGTGGAGCCGGACTTCCCCGGCATGCCCGGCTTCGGCAAGGCGCTCCCCGACGGCTCCCTGCCCGCTCGAGGCTCGCGCCCTCGGCGGCGACCGTCGGCGACGGCATCCGCGTCTGGAGCCTGTACGTGCCGAACGGGCGCGACCTCGCGGATCCGCACTACCCCTACAAGCTCGCCTGGCTGGACCGGCTGCGCCAGGTGACGGCCGAGCGGCTCGACGGCGACTCCGGACGAGCCGATCGCCCTGATGGGCGACTGGAACGTCGCGCCGCTCGATGCGGACGTGTGGGACATGGCCGTGTTCCAGGGGTCGACCCACGTGTCGCAGCCGGAGCGCGACGCGTTCTTCGCCTTCGAGGCGGCGGGCCTCAGCGACGTCGTGCGCCCGCTCGTGCCCACCGGGTACACGTACTGGGACTACAAGCAGCTGCGCTTCCCGCGGAACGAGGGGATGCGGATCGACTTCGTGCTCGGCTCCCGAGCGTTCGCCGACCTGGTGACGGCGGCGTCGATCGAGCGGAACGAGCGGAAGGGCGACGCCCCGAGCGACCACGTGCCGGTGGTGGTCGACCTCGACGCGGACTCGCCGCTCGACGACGACCGCCCGATGATCTTCTGACGGACCCCATCACATCGAGCGCACGTTCGGCGATCGGGCCGGATGATCGATCCGTGCCTACCGCGTCATGACCGTCTGCATCGGCAACATCTGCCGGTCCCCCATGGCCGAGGTCGTGCTGCGCGACCGGTTCGAGGCGGCCGGCCTCGCCGGCGAGGTCGTCGTCGACTCCTCCGGCGTCTCGGACGAGGAGACGGGCGAGCCGATCGACCCTCGCGCCGCGGACGTGCTCCGCCAGGCGGGCTACGCCGTGCCGGAGCACCGGGCGCACCGGGTCAGGCCCGAGGAGATCGGCTCGACGGGACCTGCTGCTGGCGATGACCGCGCGGCACGCCCGGGTGCTGCGCACCATGGCGCCCGACGCCGACGAGCGCCGCCCGCGTCCGCATGTTCCGCTCGTTCGACCCTGCCGCGCCCCGCACGGACGGCCCGGACGCGGTCGCCGACGAGGCGCAGCTGGATGTGGAGGACCCGTGGTTCGGTGGCCGGGACGACTTCCTGTCGGTGCTGCAGCAGGTGGAGGCGGCCGCGGACGGCATCGTCGCGCATGTGCAGCGCGAGCTCGGGCGCCGCTCAGCCGGGTGAGAGCAGCAGCGCCACGAGGAGCACGACCGGGAGCGAGCCCAGCGTCGTGAGCAGCACCGCGTCCCGGGCCACGAGCACGCTGCGGTCGTAGCGGGACGCGTAGACGAGCACGTTCTGGGCCGTGGGCAGCGCCGCGAGCGTCACGGCGGCGTGCAGCGTGCGGGCGTCGAGGTGGAGCACGGGTCCCCCGAGCACCCATGCCGCAAGCGGCATGGCAAGCAGCTTCAGGCCGGTGGCGAGCACCACGTCCCGCCGGCCGCTGCCCGGTTCGAGCACCCGCTGCCCGTGCAGCGACATCCCGAAGCCCATCAGCATCAGTGGGACGGCCGCGCCGCCGATCAGCCGCAACGGCTCGAACACGACCGTCGGCAGGTGCACGTGGGTGAGCGCGAGCACCGCGCCGAGCAGCGATCCGATCAGCAGCGGGTTGCGGAACGACAGCAGCACCGTGCGCCATACGGATCCGCCGCCGTGGGAGTGCTCCAGCACGACGAGGCCGGCGGGGGCGAAGACCAGCAGCTGCAGCAGGATGACCGGGGCCGGGTAGGCGGCGCTGCCGAGCACGTAGATGGCGACCGGCAGCCCGATGTTGTTGGCGTTCACGTAGCCGGAGGCGAAGCGCGGTGACCATCGCCTGGGCGGCGGTCCGGTGCCAGACGAGGCGGCTGACGAGCAGCGCGACGAGCACCACGGCGGCGGCCGACCCGGCGGACACGAGCAGCAGCGGCGACAGCAGCACCCGGGTGTCGGCCGTGGCGAGCACGGTGAAGAGCAGGCAGGGCGACGCGGCGAAGAAGACGAAGCGGCTGAGCACCCGGCGCGCGTCCGGGCCGAGCACCCCGGCGCGCTCGAGCAGGTAGCCGGCGAGGATGACGACGGCGATGATGCCGAAGCCCTCCAGCACGCCGATCACCGGTCCATCCTCCCGGATGCGTGGGCTCGGGTACGGTCGGCTTCGTGAGCGGAGGGGCGCGGCGCTGGGACGGGCCGGTCACGGTCGCGCTCGGGCTGCTGCTCGCCGTCGACCGCCGCGTTCGCGGCGCTGATGGCGATGCTCTCGGCCTTCATCAGCGACGCCTGCGTCGACGTCACCTGCGACGACGCGCGCTTGAGCGCCGGCTTGCTCATCGCGCTCCTCGGTCAGCCGGTGGTCGTCCTCGGAGCGACCGTCGCGGTGCTCCTGCGGAAGCCGCGTGGCCTGCTGCTGTTCCCGGTGCCGCTGCTCGGCTTCGTCGGCGTCGCAGCGTTCCTCCTCGGCGGGCTGGCGATCGCGTACTCGGCGGTGCCCGGCGCGAGTCCGTTCTGACGCCGGACGGGCGGCACCGCTACCGTGCCGTCATGACGGACGCCCGGCCCCCGCTGCCGCGTTGGGACCTGCCCGTCTCCATCGTGCTGCTCGTGCTGCTGGCGCTCCAGGCCCTGGCGTTCGCCGGCATCGTCCTGCTCTCCGGCATGTACTCCGAAGCCTGCGGCTCGAACGGCGTCGTCTGCAACTGGACCGGGTTCCAGTCCGGCCTGCTCCTCGGCTCGATCGGGCAGGCCGTCGTGGTGCTCGCGGCCCTCGTCGGCGCGACGGTCCTCCGGGCGACCCAGCACAAGGCGTTGTGGGCGCCGCTCGCCGGCATCGTCCTGGCCCTGCTCGTCCTGCTCTCCGGCCTCGGGCTGATCGCCTGGTCGATCCCGGGCACCGTGCTCTGAGCCCGGGCACGATGCCGACGCGGATGCCGTACCGTCCCGCCATGACCGTCTCCGTCGCGGTGCTGATCGGCGCGCTCTCGATCCTCTCCCTCGGTGTCCCGGGGTCCTCCATCCGGTGATCCGCGCACGATCGCTGCGCAAGTGGCAACGTCACGCTCGGCTGGTGCAGCATCGGCGCTCGCCGCGCACGATATCGTCGGGGGAACACGAGGAGGCGACCCATGTCGATGCTCGAGACCCCGATCGCCGTCATCGGCGCCGACTCCGCCGCTTGGCTGCGGCTGAAGGACGCCGTCAGTGCGTTCCGGCTGCTGCAGCAGCACGACGGCTCGTTGCGTGAGGACGCCGACCGTGCCGAAGCCGGCCGCCTCATGGAGACGGTGGTCGCTTCGATCGTCGAGCTCGCACCCGCCTTCCCGCACGATGCGGACTACCTCGACGCCCTCGGCGAGGACCTCGACGGCCTGGGCTGCTGCAGGCTTCGGCGTGCCCGACTTCCGCGCCTCGCTCGGCGCCTTCCAGCCGCAGCAGCACCGCGTCGACGGCCTGCGCCACCTCGTCGTCTTCCCCATGGTCACGCAGAACGGCAGCCCCGACCGGCTGCTCGAGGCGCTGCTGATCGACGTGATCTGGCCCGAGTTCATCGACGCGCTCGAGCGGGACCACTACTCGAACGCTCTCTTCGTGCCCATCCGCTTCGTCGACTTCACCGGCGGCTACGACACCAACTCGGCCGTGCTCTTCCCCGAGACCGTGGCGATGAAGGAGCTCATCCCCTTCACCTGGGGCGCGATCTTCGCCGACCGCGAGGCCGCTCGCTTCCGCAAGGTCGTGGCGGCCGCCGCCGAGATCACGAAGCTCGAGCTGCCGGCCGACGCGCAGCGCCTGCTCGACGACCAGGCCCTCACCGAGCGCAGCTTCGTGCTCTGGGACCTCGTGCACGACCGCACCCACATGCGCGGCGACCTGCCGTTCGACCCGTTCATGATCAAGCAGCGGATGCCGTACTTCCTCTACTCCCTCGAGGAGCTGCGCTGCGACCTCACCGCGTTCCGCGAGGCCGTGCGCCTGGTGCGTGACGAGGCGACGGACGACGTCACCCGCGACCACGCCCGGCTCGCCCAGTACACGATCCTGTTCGACCGCATCTTCCGCTTCCCGCTCACCGGGGGCCGCTCCCGCAACTACGACGGCGTCGGCGGCCAGCTGCTCTTCGCGTGGCTGCACCAGCACCACGTGCTGCACTGGACCGACACCCGGCTCGCGATCGACTGGGATCAGGTGCCCGACGTGGTCATCGCGCTCTCCGACTCGATCAACGAGCTCTACTGGGCGTCGATCGACCGGCCGAAGACCGCGCACTGGCTCGCGGCCTACGACCTGGTGCGTGCCACCCTCACGCCGAACCCGGCCTCGCGCTGGGCGCGCGGACCTGCCCGACGAGATCCTCGCGGGCGCGCCGAAGGGCTTCACGGACGCGGTGCTGGACGACGAGTTCCCGCTCTCGATGTTCTACGAGGCCCTCGGCAAGAAGCTCCGCGGCGTGATCGAGTCGACCGCGGGCATCACCGCCGCCGGCTGACCCGCCCCGCCCGTCCCGTCCCGGGCGTAGGGGATCGTGCCGCACGGAGGCCGACTCGCCGAGTTGCGGCCTCCACCCGGCACATCCCCCTACGCCCGGCACACCGGTGTCGCCAGCGGAGGACCCGGTCGACGACGGAGGACCGAACCGGCGTCCCGATCGTCCGTGGGTGACGAGGTCCTCCGTACGCGACAGACCCGGCATCCGCACCGCCCCGCCGGCCTCCCTGCCCATCCAGCAGGCAGGGACGGATGAACCCAGGGCTGATGACGAGGCCGGAGACGTCCGACGAGCCGCGGCCGCTCCCGCCCGTCCCGGCCGGCGGCATCCGTCCCGGCTGCAGGCCGTAACGCGGCGTGCCGGCCTACGGCAGGCCCATGCCCCTCCACCCGGGACACCGCCCCGGTCGGGGCGCCCATCCGCATCAGGAAGGATGTCGGGGTGAGACTGCACGATCCCGAATCCCGCACGTTCGCCTCCGACAACTACGCCGGCGCCCTCCCCGAGGTGCTCGCCGCGATCGCCGACGCGAACGGCGGCCACCAGATCGCCTACGGCGAGGACGTGTACACCGCGCGCCTCGGCGAGGTGATCAACGCCGAGTTCGGCGAGCAGGCCGAGGTCTTCCCCGTGTTCAACGGCACCGGCGCGAACGTGGTCGGCCTGACGGCGCTGCTCCCCCGCTGGGGCGCGGTGATCGCGACGGGCAGCGCCCACATCCACACCGACGAGGCCGGCGCCCCGGAGCGGGTCAGCGGTCTGAAGCTGCTCGTGGTGCCGGGCGTGGACGGCAAGCTCACCCCGGCCGCCATCGAGACGGAGGCGTGGGGCTGGGGGGACGAGCACCGTGCGCAGCCCCTCGCGGTGTCGATCACCCAGAGCAGCGAGCTCGGCACGGTCTACACGCCCGAGGAGGTGCGCGCGGTCGCCGACTTCGCGCACGAGCGGGGCATGGCGGTGCACATGGACGGGGCCCGCATCTTCAACGCCGCCGCGTCCCTCGGCCTGCCGCTGCGGGCGTTCACGGCCGACGCGGGCGTCGACCTGCTGAGCCTCGGCGGCACCAAGAACGGCGCGCTCGGCGCCGAGGCGATCGTGGTGCTCGACCCGGCCCGCGTCGACGGCCTGATCTACCTCCGCAAGCTCAGCATGCAGCTGGCGAGCAAGATGCGCTTCACCAGCGCGCAGCTGCTGACCCTCCTGGAGGACGACCTCGGCATCCGCACCGCCGCCCGCGCGAACGCGATGGCCACCCGCCTCCGATCGGCGCTCGAGGACGTGGCGGGCGTCGAGTTCAGCCACCCGACGCAGGCGAACGCGATCTTCGCGGAGCTCGACCTCGACGCGGCGGATCGCATCCGGCAGCGCTTCCGCTTCTACGACTGGGACCGCGCGAAGCGCCAGGTGCGCTGGATGTGCGCCTGGGACACCAGCGAGGACGACGTCGACGCCTTCGTCGCCACGGTGCGCGAAGCGCTGCCATAGCGGCCAGCTGACCGCGCGCCGCAGGTCCGGCGCGCCGCGCACGCCTTCGCGAGGGCGGCGAGGACCATCGACGTCCGTGATGGGCATCAACCACGCGACGAGCGGAGCCGCGGTCTGGTTCGCGGCGACCGCGACGCTGCCCGCGCTCAGCACCGACCTCTACCCGCTCGCGCCGATGGGCGTGCTCGCCGGTGCGCTCGTCTGCGCCGGCGCCGCGCTGCTCCCGGATGCGGACCACCACAGCGGCACCATCGCCCACTCCGTCCCCGTGGTCGGGCGCCTGGTGGCCCGGTCCGTGGAGGAGTCGAGCGGCGGCCACCGGCACGGCGCCCACACCCTGTTCGCCGCCGTGATCGTCACGGTGATCGCCGTGCTGCTCGGCCGCGTCACCGCCGTCGTGCCCCTGCTCGGCCGGGTGCCCATCGGTCCCGCGATCGCCACGATCGCCCTCATCTGCTTCGCCGTGAAGGCCCGCGACGTCGTGAAGCGCTGGTCGACGGCCTGGCTCCTCGGCCTGATCGCCGCGGCGGCCGTGCTGCTCTTCTCCCCCGACAACCCCGTCTGGTTCCCGGTCGCCGTCGCACTCGGCTTCGTGACGCACATCGCCGGCGACCTGCTCACCGTGGAGGGCGTGCCGAGCCTGATCTGGCCGATCCAGATCAAGCCGCCGCGCGCCTGGGCCCACACCCCCGGCCTCCGCGCCATCTGGAAGCGCAACGGGTACCTCTCCGTGCCGCTCCTCGGCCATGCCGGCTCGGTCCGCGAGCACGTGCTCGGCGTCGGCCTCGCCCTCTACTGCGTCTACGCCTTCGTCGCCGTCGCGATGCAGGCGGGTCACGTCGACCTGCTCGCGATGCACTGATCGACGGAACCCGTGTCGTTCACTCACCGTTTCGACGGATTCCGTAGAAGAAGCGCTGGATCACAGCCGAGATCGTCGTATCCTGGTGCCATGGATCTCGAACGCGACGTCGTCGTCATCGGAGCGGGTGCCTGCGGCCTCACCGCGGCGACCGCTCTGCGCCGTGCCGGACTGAGGGTCGCAGTGCTCGAGGCGCGCGACCGCGTCGGCGGCCGCCTCTGGACCGACACGGACACCGGCGCCCTCCTCGAGCTCGGCGGCCAGTGGGTCTCGCCGGACCAGACCGCGCTGCAGGAGACCGTCGAAGAGCTCGGTCTCGAGCTCTTCTCGCGCTACCGCGAGGGCGAGAGCGTCTACGTCGGCCGTGACGGGGTGGCGCGCCGATTCACCGGCGACATCTTCCCCGCGTCGCCCACGACCGAGGCCGAGATCGAGCGGATGATCGGTGTGCTCGACGGGCTCGTCGCCGAGGTCGACCCCGACGAGCCGTGGCGGCACCCGCGCGCCCGCGAGCTCGACGCGGTCACGTGGCGAGCCTTCCTCGAGCAGCTCTCCGACGACGCCGAGGCGCGCGACAACGTCGCCCTCTTCATCGCCGAGGCGATGATCACGAAGCCCGCCCACGCGTTCTCCGCCCTGCAGGCGCTGCTCATGGCGGCCTCCGCCGGCAGCTTCAGCAACCTCGTCGACGCCGACTTCATCCTCGACAAGCGCGTCGTCGGCGGCCTGCAGCAGGTGCCGGAGCGCCTCGCCGCCGCCCTCGGCGACGACGTGCTCCTGAACCGCCCCGTGCGCACGATCGAGCGCACCGAGCGACGGCGTGGTCGTGCACGCCGACGGCGACCTGCGTGGTCCGCGGCCGCCGCGCGATCGTCGCGGTGCCGCCGAACCTCTACGACCGGATCAGCCACGTGCCGCCGCTGCCCGCGCCGACGCCACGTGATGCACCAGCACGTCTCGCTCGGGCCTCGTGATCAAGGTGCACGCCGTGTACGACACCCCGTTCTGGCGCGAGGACGGCCTCTCCGGCACCGCGTTCAGCCCCTACGCGATCGTGCACGAGTCCTACGACAACTCGAACCACGGCGACCCGCGCGGCGTGCTCGTCGGTTTCGTCTCGGACGAGAAGGCGGATGCGATGCTCGCGCTGCCCGAGGACGAGCGCCGGGCCGCGATCCTCGACTCCTTCGCCGCCTACTACGGCGACGAGGCCCGCCATCCGTCCGTGTACGTGGAGAGCGACTGGGCGAGCGAGGAGTGGACCCGCGGCGCCTACGCGGCGAGCTTCGACATGGGCGGCCTCGCGCGCTTCGGCGCCGACCTGCACTCCGCGGTCGGCCCGATCCGGTTCGCCTCGAGCGACCTCGCCGGCCACGGCTACCAGCACGTCGACGGAGCGATCCGGATGGGCCGCCGGGTCGCCGCGGAGGTGCTCGCCTCGCTCCCCGTCCCCGCCGCAGTCTGACGGGACGGCTGCGCGTCAGAGCGCGAGGCCCCGCTTCTGCAGCGGCAGCCACATGACGTGGAGGCCGACGAGACCGTGCTGCCGGCTGCGGAAGGCCTTCGGCACCGTGCCGACGACGCGGAAGCCGAGCGACTGCCACAGCTTCACCGCGCGCACGTTCGTCTCCACGACCGCGTTGAACTGGATCGCCTCGTAGCCCTGCGCGGTGGCCCACTCGATCACGTGCCGTCCGAGCGTACGGCCCACCCCACCGCCCGCAGCGGCGGGGTCGACCATGAAGCTGCCCGTCGCCACGTGCGCGCCGCGGCCCGGCCGGTTCGGGCCCATCGTCGCCGACCCGAGCACCCGTCCGTCGTCGGCCACCGCCACCACGACGCGGTGCTGGCCCAGCCAGAGCCGCTCGGCCTCGTCGTCCGAGAGGTCCTCCGGATAGGCGTACGTCTCCCCGTCCTCGACGATCGCGCGGAAGAACGGCAGGATCTGCGGCCAGTCCCCCGGCTGCGCCTCGCGGATGATCACGCGGTCACCCTAGTGACCGCGTGCCTCAGCGGGAGGCCGAGCGGGGCTGGCCCGGGATGTCCGTCGGCGCGGACCGGCCGACGAAGAGGCCCATGCCGGCCATGATCACCCCGAGCCCGAAGTGCAGCCAGTTGTCCGGGTCGTTCAGCGGCACGAAGTTCACCGGCGTGGTCACGCCGGTGACGATCAGCCCGTAGATCCAGAGGATCAGGTAGAGCACACCGCCCCAGATCAGGTAGTAGCGGGAGAGCGTGCCGTTGGCCGCGGCGATGATCCCGACGACCCCGTAGAGCAGGTGCAGGAGGTTGTGCAGCACCGAGACCTCGAACAGCCCGATCAGCTTCGCCCCCGACATCGGTCCCGCGAAGGAGAGCGTGCCGGTGGTGAGTCCCGGGATGAAGCCGGCGATCCCCACCAGCACGAACACGATCCCGAAGCCGAGCGCGACCTTCTGGTGGTCCCGCTTCGCGTACCCCCGGCCGCCGTCGTTGCCGTCGTCGGTCATCCCGGCCCTCCCCGTCCGCGGCGACATCCGCCGTTCCTCGCAGGCGAGGAGACCCCGTGCTGCTGGAGGGACGGCGGATGCGCACCCGGAGGGCGCTGAGCGTGGGGCGTCAGGGGCGCAGCAGGACCTTGATCGCGCGGCGCTCGTCCATCGCCGCGTACGCCTCCGCCACCTCGGACAGCGGCAGCTCGAGGTCGAAGACGCGGCCCGGCCGGATGCGGCCGTCGAGCACCTCGGGCAGCAGCTCCTCCACGTAGTTGCGCACCGGGGCGACGCCGCCGCGCACGCCGACGTTCGAGTTGAACATCGTGCGGATGGGCAGCTCCGCGCCGCCGTTCGGCACGCCGACGTAGCCGACCACGCCGCCCGGCCGCACGGACCGGATCGCCTGGTCCATCGACTCCTTCGTGCCGACGCACTCGAGCACCGCGTCGGGGCCGATGCCGTCGAAGAGCTCCTTGATGCGGGCGACTGCCCTCGTCGCCGCGCTCCGCGACGACGTCCGTCGCACCGAACTCGACGGCGAGGCGCTGCCGCGACTCGTGCCGCGACATCGCGACGATGCGGGAGGCGCCGAGGCGCTTCGCGGCGAGCACCGCGCAGAGGCCGACCGCCCCGTCGCCCACGACGGCGACGGTGGTCCCCGCGGTCACGCCGGCGGCGTGCGCCGCGTGGTGACCGGTGCCCATGACGTCGGAGAGGGTGAGCAGGTGCGGCACGAGCTCGGGCGCCGGCGTGCCGCCCGGGACGGCGACGAGGCTGCCGTCGGCGTGCGGCACGCGCACGCGCTCGCCCTGGCCGCCGTCGGCGAAGCCGCCCATCCGGTCGTCCGCGCCCCACCAGCCGCCGTGCAGGCACGAGGTGCTCACGCCGTTCAGGCAGTTGGGGCAGGTCATGTCGCAGTCGTAGAACGGGGCGATCACGAAGTCGCCGACGCGGATGCGCGCCGACCTCGGCGCCGACCTCCTCGACGACGCCGACGAACTCGTGCCCGATGCGGTGCGGCGCGCTTGGTCGGCGTCGACGCCGCGGTAGGGCCAGAGGTCGGATCCGCACACGCAGGCCGCCACGACGCGCACGATCGCGTCGCCGCCGGTGGAGAGCACGGGGTCGGGAACCGTCTCGAGACGGATGTCGCCGGGAGCGTGGATGAGGGTCGCCTGCACGGTCATCGAGGGTACGACGTCCTGCTCGGCGCTCCTGCCCGGGGAACACAGCGGGCCATGAGATGGTTGACGTGTCAGGCGCAATGGCGCGTCCGTCCCGAGATCCATCACCCGGAAGGAATGCAGCGCCATGACGCTCCTCACCGACTCCCGCCGCGCCGAGACGGCCGCCCCCATCCACGAGCTGCTGGCCGAGCGCTGGTCCCCGCGCTCGTTCGACCCCGAGTTCGTCGTGTCCGACGAGGCGGTCACCGCGCTGCTGGAGGCCGCTCGCTGGGCGCCGTCCGCCGCGAACTTCCAGCCGCGCCGGTTCGTCGTCGCCCGCCGCGGCAGCGAGGCGTTCCAGTCCGTGACCGACGCCCTCTCCGAGGGCAACCGTCCGTGGGCGCCGAACGCCTCCCTCTTCGTCGTCGCGATCGCCCTGACGAGGACGAGCAGGGCAAGCCTTACCGCTGGGCGGAGTACGACGCGCGGCCAGGCGATCGCCCACCTCACCGTGCAGGCGCACGCGCTCGGGTTGCACGTGCACCCGATGGGCGGCTTCGACCCGGAGGCGCTCGCACTCGCGTTCGACCTGCCCGAGGGCGCCGTCCCGATCAGCGTGAACGCGATCGGCGCCGCAGCGCCGGCGGACCTGCTGCCCGAGCGCTACCGCTCCCGCGAGTCCGCGCCGCGCACGCGCCTGCCGCTCGAGGAGCTCGTCGTCGTCGACGACTGAGCGCCGACGAGAGGAGGGCCCGGGTCGATCGACCCGGGCCCTTCGCTCGCGCTCAGCCCGCGATGTTGGCGATGAGGTTGACGGTCGAGGCGATCACGACCGCGCCGAAGAGGTAGGCCAGCAGCGCGTGGCGCAGCGCCGTCGCGCGGATCACGGAGTCGCTGATGTCGGTGTCGGAGACCTGGAAGGTCATCCCGATGGTGAAGGCGAAGTAGGCGAAGTCGAGGTATCGCGGCGGCTGCTTCTGGTTGAAGGAGATGCCCCGCGTCCTCGCCGGTGTAGTAGAGCACCGCGTAGCGCAGCGTGAACAGGGTGTGCACGAGGAACCACGAGATCGCCACGCTCAGCACGCCGAGCAGCGACAGCAGCTCCTTGCCGGCGCCCTGCGCGTTCTTGGCCTCGGACAGCACCACGATCACGGCCACCAGGCTCGCCACCGCCGCGACGACGAGGAGCACGTCGCTCATGCTGCGGTTCGGGGTCTCCCTCGTGGCATGGCGCGAGGTCGCCATCGGCGTCCATCCGGCCGATCTTCAGCCACACCCACAGCAGGTAGACGGCGCACAGCACCACCCAGCCGACGTCGAAGGCGAACGAGTCGCCGCCGAGCAGCAGCACGACCGTCGTGGCGGCGGCGCCGGCGAGCGAACGCGACCAGGAGCCGCATCCAGGAGTTCCGCCGGTCGTACGTCGACGCGTCGGGATGGTCCTGGGTGCGGCTCATGCTCCGATCATGCCAGTGCGCGGTGAGGAACCTCACAGATCGGCGACCGGCACCTGGAAGCGGCCCGACGGCGAGCTCGTCGCCGAGCGGGCGAGACGTCGACCCGCACGGTGTCGCCGTCGCGCACCTCGCCCGCGAGCAGCGCTCGCGCAAGCCGGTCGTCGATCTCCCGCTGCATCAGCCGGCGCAGCGGTCGGGCCCCGTACATCGGGTCGTAGCCGCGCTCCGCGAGCCAGCGGCGCGCGGCCGGCGTCACGGCGAGGTCGAGCCGTCGATCGGCCAGCCGCTTGGCGAGCCGGTCGATGTAGAGCTCCACGATCTCGCCGAGCTCGGTCTCGGTGAGCGACTGGAAGACGACGATGTCGTCGAGCCGGTTGATGAACTCGGGCTTGAAGGCCTGGCGCACGAGCGCCTGCACGGCCTCCTCCTTCTGCTCGTTGCTGATCGACGGATCGATCAGGTACTGGCTGCCGAGGTTCGACGTGAGCACGAGGATCGTGTTCCGGAAGTCGACCGTGCGGCCCTGGCCGTCGGTGAGCCGGCCGTCGTCGAGCACCTGCAGCAGCACGTCGAAGACCTCGGGATGCGCCTTCTCGACCTCGTCGAGCAGCACGACCGAGTACGGGCGCCGGCGCACCGCCTCGGTGAGCTGGCCGCCCTGCTCGTAGCCGACGTACCCGGGAGGGGCGCCGACGAGCCGCGAGACGGAGAACTTCTCGCCGTACTCGCTCATGTCGATGCGGACCATCGCGCGCTCGTCGTCGAAGAGGAACTCCGCGAGCGCCCGGGCGAGCTCGGTCTTGCCGACGCCCGGTGGGGCCGAGGAAGAGGAAGGAGCCGGTGGGGCGGCCGGGATCCGCGATGCCGGCCCGTGTGCGGCGCACCGCGTCGGCGACGGCGCGGACGGCGGGGCGCTGGCCGATGAGCCGGCGGCCGAGCTCGCTCTCGAGCCGCAGCAGCTTCTGGGTCTCGCCCTGCAGCAGGCGGCCGACGGGGATGCCCGTCCACTGGGCGACGACGGCCGCGATGTCCTCGTCGGTCACCTGGTCGTTCACCATCTTGGGCTGGCCCGGCTGCTCCTCCGCCTGCTCCGCCGCCGCGAGCTCCCGCTCGATCGCGGGGATCTCGCCGTAGAGGAGTCGCGAGGCCTCCTCGAGGTTGCCCTCGCGGGCGGCGCGCTCGGCGCGCATCCGCAGGGAGTCGACCTTCTCCTTCAGGTTGCCGACGCGGTTGAGGTCCGCGCGCTCGCGCTCCCACCGAGCCTCGAGGCCCTGCAGAACGGCCTCCCGGCCGGCGAGGTCCTCGCGCAGCTTGGCGAGCCGCTCCTTGGAGGCGTCGTCCTTCTCGCGCTTCAGCGCGAGCTCCTCCAGGCGGAGGCGGTCGACCGCGCGGCGGAGCTCGTCGATCTCCATCGGGGCGGAGTCGATCTCCATCCGCAGCCGGCTCGCGGCCTCGTCGATGAGGTCGATCGCCTTGTCGGGCAGCTGGCGGGCGGTGATGTACCGGTTCGACAGCGCGGCGGCCGCGACGAGCGCCGAGTCGGCGATGGCGACCTTGTGGTGCGCCTCGTAGCGCTCCTTCAGGCCGCGGAGGATCGCGACGGTGTCCTCGACGCTCGGCTCCCCCACGAACACCTGCTGGAAGCGCCGCTCGAGCGCGGCGTCCTTCTCGATGTACTCGCGGTACTCGTTCAGCGTGGTGGCGCCGATCATGCGCAGCTCACCCCGCGCGAGCATCGGCTTCAGCATGTTCGCGGCCGCGACGCTGCCCTCGCCGCCACCGGCACCCATCAGGGTGTGCAGCTCGTCGATGAAGGTGATGATGCGGCCGTCGGAGTCGTTGATCTCCTTCAGCACGGCCTTCAACCGCTCCTCGAACTCGCCGCGGTACTTCGCCCCGGCGACGAGCGCCGCCAGGTCGAGCGAGACGAGCTGCTTGTCCTTCAGCGAGTCGGCGACGTCGCCCGCGACGATGCGCTGCGCGAGCCCTTCGACGACCGCCGTCTTGCCGACGCCCGGCTCGCCGATGAGCACGGGGTTGTTCTTGGTGCGCCGCGTCAGCACCTGGCTGACCCGGCGGATCTCGGAGTCGCGGCCGATCACCGGGTCGAGCTTGCCGGCGCGGGCGATCTCGGTGAGGTTGATGCCGTAGCGCTTCAGCGCGCTGCCGGTCTCCTCCTGCGGGGCTGCTGCCCCTCGCATGTTCGCCACGGTGCCTCCTTCGACGTTCTTCGCGGACATTCAAGTTGAGTGTCAGCGCTCAGCTTTATTCCAGGCGGCGCGGGCTCCAGACGACCACCTCGTTGCGCCGCGTCGGCGCGTGCCGTGCCGCAGCGGCACGACGTCGCCGTCGGCGGTTGAGGCGAACACCCGCGAGCCGGGCCGGTTCAGCAGCTCGGTCGCGAGCGCCGACTCGAGCTCCCGCACCCGGCCGCGCAGCGCGACGACCTCGTTCTCGAGCTCGAGGATGCGGCGGATGCCCTCGAGGGAGACGCCCTCCCCCGAGAGCCGCTGCACCTCCCGCAGCTGCGCCACCTCCCGCAGCGAGTAGCGCCGGGACTTGCCCGCCGTGCGCCGCGGTGAGACGAGTCCCAGCCGGTCGTACTGCCGGAGGGTCTGCGGATGCATCCCCGCCAGGTCCGCGGCCACCGCGATCGCGAACACCGGATCGTCGGGAGTCATGTCCATCATCCGCGGGCCTTCGCGATGAGGTCGTCGCGCGGGTTCTCCGCCGGGGCGGACGCCTGGAAGTGCTCGAGCGCCTCCTTCTGCGCCGCGGTGAGGTGGTTCGGCACCGCGACCTCGACGCGGGCGAGCAGGTCGCCCGTGCCGCGCGGGGTCGCCACGCCGCGGCCCTTGACCCGCAGCACGCGGCCGCTCGAGGTGCCGGGCGCGATCTTCATCCGCACCGGCTCGCCGCCGAGCGTCGGCACCTCGATCGTGGCGCCGAGCGCCGCCTCCGCGAAGGTGACCGGAACGTTCACCTTCAGGTTCAACCCGTCGCGCTCGAAGACCGGGTGCTTCGACACGTTGACGGTGAGCACCAGGTCGCCCGCCTCGCCGCCGTCGGGGCTCGGCTCGCCCTTGCCGCGCAGCTTCAGCTTCTGGCCGTCGGTCACGCCGGCGGGGATGCGGACGGTGATCGGCTTGCCGGCGCCGCCCGACAGCGTCACGGTGTCGCCCTGGGTCGCGGTGATGAAGTCGACCGTGACCGCAGCGGTGACGTCGCGGCCGGGCGTCGGCCCGCCGAAGCCGCGGAAGCCGCCGGACGTCTGCCCGAAGCCCCCGTTGCCGCCGCCGAACATCCCGCCGAGCAGGTCCTCGAACCCGCCGCGGGACCGGCCGCGTCCGGCGCCGCCGCCGAACATGGACCCGAAGACGTCCTCGAAACCGCCCTGGCCGGGGCCGGCGGCGGTGAACCGCGCGCCGGACCCCATCGCCCGGACCTGGTCGTACTCGCGCCGCTGCTCCTCGTCGGAGAGCACGCTGTAGGCCTCGCTGATCTCCTTGAACCGGGCCTCCGCCTTCGCGTCACCCGGGTTCGAGTCCGGGTGGTACTGCCGGGCGAGCTTGCGGTAGGCCTTCTTCAGGTCCGCCTGCGTGATCGACTTGTCGACGCCGAGGACCTTGTAGAAGTCCTTCTCGAACCAGTCCTGGCTGGCCATCGCTACGAGGCGGGGGTGTCGACGACGACCTTCGCGGGGCGGAGGACCGTGTCGCCGATGCGGTAGCCCCGCTCGACGACGTCGGACACCGTGGCCCGCTCGACCGCCGGGTTCTCGCGCTGGAAGATCGCGTCGTGCTCACGCGGGTCGAAGACCTGCCCGTTCTCCCCGAACGGGGTGACGCCGAGCTTGCCCACCGCGCCGCGCAGCTTCTGCGCGATCGCGGTGAGCGGGCCGCCCTCGGCGAGGTCGCCGTGGGCCTCGGCCCGGTCGAGGTCGTCGAGCACCGGCAGGATCACGCGGGCGGCGTCGCCGACGGCGCGCTCCCGCTCCACCTGCGCTCCCGCTCGACGCGGCGGCGGTAGTTCGCGTACTCCGCCGTGATGCGGCGGAGGTCCTCGAGGTGCTCGTCGGCGGGTCCGGTGGACCCGCCCGCGTCGCCGGCGTCGCCTGCGTCAGCCCGTCCAGGAACGCCTGGTCGGCGTCGCTGAACTTGGTCTCCACGTCGGGACCCTCGGCGGCGACGAACTCGTCGCCGTCCGGGGTGCCCGGCACCTGGCCGGGCACCCCCTCGTTCTGCTCGTTCGGATCGGTCATCAGGCCGCGCCGTTCTCCTCGTCGATGACCTCCGCGTCGACGATGTCGTCGTCGGAGGAGGAGGCGGACGCGCCTGCCTGCGGGCCGGACTCGGCGCCGCTCGGTCGACGTCGCTCGCCTGGGACTGCGAGTAGATCGCCTGGCCGAGCTTCGTCTGGCTCTGCGACAGCTGGTCGAACGCGGTCTTCACCGCGTCGTCGTCGCTGCCGGCGAGCGCCGTCTTCAGCGCGTCGACGTCGCCCTGCACCTCGTCCTTGACGTCCGCGGGCAGCTTGTCGTCGTTCTCCTTGATGAGCTTCTCGATCGAGTAGACGAGCTGCTCGGCGGAGTTGCGCACCTCGGCGGCCTCGCGGCGCCGCTTGTCCTCGGCGGCGTGCTCCTCGGCCTCGCGGACCATCCGCTCGATGTCGTCCTTCGGGAGGCTCGAGCCGCCCGTGATCGTCATCGACTGCTCCTTGCCGGTGCCCTTGTCCTTCGCGGACACGTGCACGATGCCGTTCGCGTCGATGTCGAAGGTGACCTCGATCTGCGGGATGCCGCGCGGCGCCGGCGCGATGCCGGTGAGCTCGAACGTGCCCAGGTTCTTGTTGTCGCGCGTGAACTCGCGCTCGCCCTGGAAGACCTGGATCGCGACGGACGGCTGGTTGTCGTCCGCGGTGGTGAAGGTCTCGCTCCGCTTGGTCGGGATCGCGGTGTTGCGGTCGATCAGCTTCGTCATGATGCCGCCCTTGGTCTCGATGCCGAGGGAGAGCGGGGTGACGTCGATGAGCAGGACGTCCTTGCGCTCGCCCTTCAGCACGCCGGCCTGCAGGGCGGCGCCGACGGCGACGACCTCGTCCGGGTTGACGCCCTTGTTCGGCTCCTTGCCGCCGGTGAGCGACTTCACGAGCTCGCCCACGGCGGGCATGCGGGTCGAGCCGCCGACGAGCACGACGTGCGCGATGTCCGCGACCTTGACGCCGGCCTCGGCGATGACGTCGTTGAACGGCTTCTTGGTGCGGTCGAGCAGGTCCGAGGTGAGGTTCTCGAACTGGGCGCGGGTGAGCGTCTCGTCGAGGTTCGCCGGGCCGTTCTCCGTCAGGGACAGGTAGGGCAGCTGGATCGAGGTCGAGGTCGAGCTCGACAGCTCCTTCTTCGCCTGCTCGGCGGCCTCCTTGAGGCGCTGCAGCGCGATCTTGTCCTTCGAGACGTCGACGCCTGTGGTGTCCTTGAACTTCTTGATGAGGTGCTGGACGACCCGCTGGTCCCAGTCGTCGCCGCCGAGCCGGTTGTCGCCGGCCGTCGAGCGCACCTGGATGGTCGAGAAGCCCTCGTCCTTGCCGACCTCGAGCAGGGACACGTCGAACGTGCCGCCACCCAGGTCGAAGACGAGGATCAGCTCGTCCTCGCGGCCCTTGTCGAGGCCGTAGGCGAGCGCCGCCGCGGTCGGCTCGTTGATGATGCGGAGCACGTTGAGGCCCGCGATCTCGCCGGCGTCCTTGGTGGCCTGGCGCTCGGCGTCGTTGAAGTACGCGGGCACGGTGATCACCGCGTCGGTCACGGTGTCGCCGAGGTACTGCTCGGCGTCGCGCTTCAGCTTGCCGAGGATGCGGGCCGAGATCTCCTGCGGCGTGTACTTCTTGCCGTCGATCGTGGTCGTCCAGTCGGTGCCCATGTGGCGCTTGACGGACGAGATGGTGCGGTCGACGTTGGTCACGGCCTGACGCTTCGCGGTCTCGCCGACGAGCACGTCGCCGTCCTTCGTGAATGCGACGACCGACGGGGTGGTGCGGAAGCCCTCCGCGTTCGCGATGACCACCGGGTCGCCGCCCTCGAGCACGGACACCACCGAGTTGGTGGTTCCGAGGTCGATGCCTACGGCACGAGCCATGGGGTTGTTCTCCTTACGAATCTGGGTCTGTGGGCAGGACCGGTCGTCCTGTACGGACTTGCGTCCTGACGACTCAACCTTACGGCCGGCGCTCGACGATGTCGAATCCGATCGGCAGAAGTTGAGTCACTAGTACTCAACGCTCAGGCGCTCGCTTGCATTCCCGCAACGACCCCGCTTGACAAGCCGGGGTTTCCTGCGAGGGTTGGGCCAGAGGGCGGGAGGTGCGCCATGGGCAAGCTGACGTACGACTCCACCATCGTGGTCGACTTCGACGACCGTCTGCTCGCGCACCTGCAGATGGTCATCACGACGAAGCTGCGCCGCGGCGAGTCCTTCGCCTTCAGCTGGCGCGACGAGGCCGCCGTCGGCGACGGCCGCACGACGATCTGGCTGCACCCGGCGCTCCCACTCGTGTTCAAGTACTTCGGCGGCAAGCAGCCCGTCATCAACCGGTTCTGGGTCGAGGCGCTGCTGCAGACGGCGAACTCGTCCGCCGGCCTGCACGTGGTGCCCGAGCCCGCTGAGACCGAGGCACGAGGCGTGAAGCAGCGCGTCCGGATCCTCTACGACGGTCGGGAGTTCACGATCCCGGACGTCGGCGTCGCCGAGATCCGGCGCCGCATCGACGAGGCGCTGACCGGCGACGACCCGTGGCTGGAGGTCACCTCGGGCTTCGGTCGCGGCGTCGTGGCGTTCCTGCGCATCTCGCCCGGGGTGCCGATCGCCCTGTTCGACGAGGCGACCGAGGCGTCGGACGCCGCGGTGGCGGAGCAGCCGCTCGAGCACGACCTGCTGGGCTGACCGGCGCCCCGAACTGGGCCCTCCTCGGGCCTTCCCCCACCCCTACGCTGACGCCATGACCGCGCTGGCGCAGGCGCCCACGATCCGACGTCGCGTCGTCGCGGCCTGGGCCGCATGGGACTGGGGCGGCGCCGCCTTCAACGCCGTCATCACGACGTTCGTGTTCACCGTCTACCTGACCGGCGACCGCTTCGTCGCGTCCGACCGCCCCGCACGGATCCGCCGCGTTCGCCTCGGCCAAGTCGGCGCTGTCGAGCGGTCTCGGGCTCGGCCTCGCGATCGCGGGCCTCGTCGTCGCCGTGCTCGCCCCCGTGCTCGGCCAGCGGGCGGATGCGACGGGTCGCCGTCGCCGCGGCGTGGCCGCGGGAACGGCCGTGGTGGTCGTCGCGATGCTCGCGATGTCGTTCGTCACCGCCGAGCCGGGATGGTTCGTCCCCGGCGTCATGCTGGTCTGCGTCGGCACCGTCGCGTACGAGATCGCGAGCGTCAACTACAACGCGATGCTGCTCACGATCTCCACGCCCCGCACGATCGGCCGCGTCAGCGCCGTGGGCTGGGCGTCCGGCTACCTCGGCGGCATCGTGCTGCTGCTCGCCCTCTACGTGACCCTCATCCCGCAGGGCCCGCAGCTGCTCGGCGTGACGGACGACGGCGGCCTCGACATCCGCATCTGCGCTTGGTGTGCGCCGTGTGGACCGCGGTGTTCGCCGTGCCGGTGCTGCTCGCGGTGCCGGACTGCCGCCGGCGCCGGGGCTGCCCCGGCACGGGGTGCTCGCCGCCTATCGCAAGCTCCTCAGCGACATCGCCGTGCTGTGGCGCACCGACCGCAACCTGCTCCGCTTCCTCGTCGCCAGCGCCGTCTTCCGTGACGGCCTCACGGGTGTCTTCACCTTCGGCGCGGTGATCGCCTCCACCGTCTTCGGCTTCGGGTTCGGGCAGGTGCTGATCTTCGGCGTCGCCGCCAACGTCGTCGCCGGGCCTCTCGACGCTGGTCTCCGGCCGGTTCGACGACCGCTACGGCCCGAAGCCGGTCATCCTCGTGTCCCTGGTCGGCCTCGTCGCGGCGGGCGTCGCCGTGTTCGTGGCGCGGGACGCCGGCACCATCGCCTTCTGGATCGGCGGCCTCGTGCTCTGCTGCTTCGTGGGGCCCGCGCAGTCGGCCAGCCGCTCCATGCTCGGCCGGCTCGCGCCGGTCAGCCGGGAGGGCGAGCTGTTCGGGCTCTACGCCACCACGGGCCGGGTGGCGACCTTCCTCGCGCCCGCGCTGTTCGCGCTCTTCATCCAGGTCAGCGGCGACCAGTCGTTCGGGATCCTCGGCATCGTGCTCGTGCTCGCCGTGGGGCTCGTGCTGCTGATCCCGGTGCGCGGCGCCCGCGCGGCCTGACGGCCGGCGCTCAGGCGGCGACGAGCGCCGCGAGCAGCACGAGCACGGCGGCGGCGCCCCCGACGATCAGCTGGGGGGTCCACGGCTTCGGCAGCGGCCGGTCGGCGGCGCGCTGGCGCAGCGCGGTGAGGCCGGCGCCCGCGAGCATCGCCCCGATGACCTCCGGCAGCCCCTGACCGCGGGAGATGACGAGGATGAGCAGCAGGTTCACGCCGATCATCACGAGGAACCGGTTGCGCACCTGCGCCTCGGGCCAGACGAGCACGAGGACGGCGGCGAAGACACCGAACAGGGGGCCGAAGAGCCCGTACGCGGCCTGTCCCGAGAGCAGCGCGGCCGCGGAGCCCACCAGCGTCGAGGCGATGAGCAGCTCGACGAACGGCCGGCGCCCGAGCATCCGCTCCGCCTGGGGCGCGGACAGGAACCAGAACACGCTCTGGAGGGGAAGGAGAGGATCACGCTGATGTCGAGGGCCGCGGGCGACGCGAGCGGCGCGGTGAGGAACCGCCAGAGCTGCCAGCCGGTGCCCGGCAGCGCCGCGAGCCAGATGACGGGCAGGTTGGCGGTGAAGAAGCCGGCCAGCCAGATCGCGACCGAGGCGCCGAGCACGCCGATGCTGACCGGCGCACCGGTGGCCGCCAGCCAGGAGGGCGCCGCCATCGGCAAGGACCGCGCACGGGATCGGGAGCGGCGGACACGGGCCGGCTTCGGCGGCGGGCCGCCGACCGGCTGCCAGGAGACTCGGCCGCCCTCCTCGGCGACGCAGGGCGCGCAGCGGACGCCGCCGGCGCCCGGGATCTGGCACTCGGGGCAGATGGTGCGGCCGCAGCGGGCGCAGAGCGTCCAGCTGTGCCGGTCGCGGTGCCGGTAGCAGACGGAGGGGTCGACCTCGAGGTCGGTGCGCTCGGTGGTCACAAGTCAGGGATTCTGCCTGGTGTCGGCGGATCCCGCGACACGGCGCGTCGGACGGCTCACCACCCGAGGGTCCCCGGCGCGCCCTTGAAGGGGCCGACGACCCGTGAGGTGATCCAGCCGCCGTAGAAGTCGCCGTCCTGCGGCTGCACCGTCTCCCCCGCCACCTCGCACGAGTCCATCCGCGCCGGGTAGACCGCGACGCGGCCGGCGAGCGCCTCGTAGCCGGGCTGCCGGCGACGGGTAGTACCAGACGGCGCCCGCCTCGCTGCGGCCGCCGGCGGCGATGGACAGGTAGCGGGCGGCGCCCTTGAACTCGCAGAAGCTCGCGCCTGGGGCGGCGGCGAGGTCGGCGTGCACCGTCGTCGCGCCGCACGTAGTAGACGGGCGGATGGCTCGTCTCGAGCACGCGGACGGCGTCGGTCGTGTCGACGACCGTCTCCCCGCCGAGCCGGATGCGGACGCGGTCGGTGGTCGTCTCGACGCGCGGCGGCCGCGGGTAGTCCCAGACCGACTCCTGGCCGGGGCCGGGCTCGATCCGCCGCACGCTTCGCATGCCCCATTGTGCGCGCGGGCCGGCCCGCCGGTGCGCGTCAGGACAGGGCCACCCCGCCGATCGCCAGCAGCGTCACGAGGAACCCGGCGCCGTAGTTGATGGCGAGGAATCGCCGCCACCCGCGGTTGGCCTCCTCGGCATGGGCGTCGTCGATGCGGAGGAACGGCGCGCACATCGCGAGGTACGGCAGCGACGACGACCGCGGCGAGCGCGGTCGGCCAGCCGGAGAGCGAGGGCGAGCACGCCCGCGGCGGCGTAGAGGACGAACGCGAGGACCACGGTGGCGCGGGCCCCGAAGACCGTCGCGACGGATCCGATGCCCGCCGCCCGGTCGGCGGGGATGTCCTGCACGGCCCCGAACGCGTGGCTCGCCATCCCCCAGCAGAAGAACGCGACGAGCAGCAGCACGGTGCGGGCATCGGGCGCGTGCCCGGCGAGGGCGACGCGCGTAGACGGCGGGGCTGACGAAGTGGGTGCTCGAGGTGATCGAGTCGAGCACCGGGCGCTCCTTGAAGCGCAGCCCGGGCGCGCTGTACGCGACGACCGCGAACACCGAGATCGCGAGCACGAGCCACGAGGCGGGGCCGCCCAGCAGCACGAGCGCGACGAGGAAGGGCACGTTCACGGCGACCACGGCGATGAGGATCGGGCGGTGGTACCGCGGGTCGAGCACCGCGCCCTCGACGCCGCCCTTGCGCGGGTTGCGCAGGTCCGACTCGTAGTCGAAGACGTCGTTGATCCCGTACATCGCGAGGTTGTAGGGGATCAGGAAGTAGAGGGTGCCGACGACGAGCAGCAGCGGGCTCCACCGGCCGCTGCGAGCAGCAGGAGCGCGAGCGCGAACGGGTAGGCGGTGTTGACCCAGGACAGCGGGCGGGATGCGGTCAGCAGCTGGCGGAGCACGTCACGCCCGTCCGCGGGGCCGCAGCAGCCACCAGAGCGCCGGCAGCGCGAGGCCGGCGGCGAGCGGGTAGGCGAAGTCCTCGATCGGCGCCGCTCCGATGCGGACGCCGAGGATGCGGGAGCCGTCGTAGGCGACGATGCCCGTGCCGACGATCACGGAGTCGAACGCCGCGGTGGCGACAAGCAGCACCACCACCGACGCGAGGGCGGACAGGAGCACGACCCGGCCCGCGCGGGCGAGCACCACCAGCGACACCACGGCGACGGGGAGCAGCACCCCGAGGGCCAGCACGGCGTAGGTGGTCACGGGCGCGCCCTCGCGGTGAGCAGCCGCGCCGCGAACCCGGCGGCCTCCATGGCGGTCAGGCAGAGCAGCACGAGGAAGAAGACCTCCTCGAGCGGCAGGTCGCGCGCGAGGTCCACGCCGATCAGCAGCGGCGTGGTTCCCCTCGAAGAAGATGCCGAGCCGGATGCCCGCGACGTCCCAGAGCAGGAACCCCGCGACGCCGACCACGAGCACCGCGAGCGCGCGGAGCGGGGCGGCGAACACGAAGAGGCGCAGCCGTGCGTCGAGGATCAGCAGCCCGGCGATCGAGACGCAGAGGGCCGCCAGGTAGAGCCCGTTCATGTGGTGTGCGACGGGTGCGGGCACCGGCTCGGCCAGCGGGCCGGCCGTGGTGTCGCCGCGGAGCCGCTTGAGCACGAGCTCGGCGCTGATCACGCACATCGGCAGGCCGATGCCGGGGATCGTCGATCCGCCCGCGAAGAGCAGCCCCTCGACGCGGCGGCTCACGTTCCCGGCGCGGAACAGGGCGCTCTGCCCGAGGGTGTGCGCCGGCCCGAGCGCCGTGCCCTGCCAGGCCGCGAGGTCCTCGGCGAAGTCCGCGGGCCCGATGGTGCGGCGCACCTCGATCCGCTCGCGGAGGTCCGGGATGTCGAGCCACTGCGCGATCTGGTCGATCGCGCCGTCCGCGATCCGCTCCACCTCCGCGGATCCGGTGCCGTCGACGCCGCCGCGGCCGATCGCCGGGTCGGGGGTCATCGGCACCAGCACGAAGAGGTTCTCGTGATCCGGCGGCGCGACGTCGTCGGTGGCGCTCGGCCGGCAGACGTAGATCGACAGCTGCTCGGGCAGCGGCGGCACGGGCGCGCCCCGCTTCGGCATCACCGCCGCGAAGTTCGCGTCCCAGTCCTTCGTGAACAGGAGCGTGTGGTGCAGCAGCTCCGGCAGGGCGCCGCGGACGCCGAGCAGCACGAGCACCGCGCTCGGGCCCGGTGTGCGCCGCCGCCACCACTCGGCGCCGTAGGTCCGCAGCGCCGACGGCAGCAGGCGGCGCTCGGCCGCCTCCAGATCCATCGCGGCGACGACCACGTCGGCCGGGACCACCTCGCCGCCCTCGGTGCGCACGCCGGTCACGCGCGGCTTCGCGCCGACCGCGCCGTCCGTGAGGATGCGGTCGGCGGCGGTACCCGTCCGGATCGCGCACGCCCCGCTCCTCCGCCTGCCGCCGCACCGCGTCGATCAGGGCGGTGATCCCGCCCTTCGGGTAGAGCACCCCGCCCTCGAAGTCGAGGGTGCTCATCAGGTGGTACATGCCCGGAGTGGCATAGGGCGAGCTGCCGAGGAAGACGGCCGGGTACTGCAGGATCTGCGCGAGCCGCGGATCCTTGAACCGCCGGGTCACGTAGCGGTGCAGCGAGAGCCCGAGCATCGGGACGAGGCGCGGCAGCCCGCCGAGCACCTCGCGGGTGGCGAGCGGCTTCAGGTCGGCGAACGTCGTGTAGAGGAAGAACCGCTTGGCCGTGCGGTAGACCCAGGCGGCGGAGTCGAGGTAGGCGGCAAGGCGCTTCCCGGCGCCCGGCTCGAGCGACTCCGCGACCGCCAGGTTGCGCTCGCGGTCCCCGAGCACGTCGACCACCTCGGCGGGCCGGCCGGCGTCCGGCTCGAACACCACGCGGTACCCGGGGTCCAGCTTCGTCAGCTCGAGCTGCTCGTCGGCGGTGGTGCCGAGCAGCCGGAAGAAGTGGTCGAACACCTCCGGCATGAGGTACCAGGACGGTCCGGTCTCGAAGCGGTAGCCGTCGGTGTCCCACTCCCCCGCGCGGCCGCCGAGGGCGTCGCGGGCCTCGAGCAGGGTGACCTCGTAACCCTCCTGCGCCAGCAGCGCGGCGGTCGCGAGGCCACTGATCCCGCCGCCGATCACGACGGCGCGCTCCCCGCGTCATCGCTTCCTCGGCAGTCGGTCGACGAGGGCGAGCGCCGCGAGGCGCAGCTTCACGGGGTCGGGCACCCGCACGCGCGTGGTGCGCAGCCGCTTGGCCGGCGTCCGGCGGATCCGCTCGGCGAGTCCGCGAAGAGCCCGTGCGCGAGCGCCACGGCCCGCCGGGGCCCACGCGGCAGCAGCGGCAGGGTCGCCGCGGCAGCGGCGAGGTCCGCGTCGATGTCGTCGAGGATCGCGCGCTTCGCCGGCTCGTCGATCTCGGCCGGGTCGACGCCCGGGAAGTAGGCACGGCCCAGGCCGCCCGCATCCGCGGCGAGGTCGCGCAGGAAGTTGACCTTCTGGAACGCGGCGCCGAGCCGCCGGGCGCCGGTCTCGAGCACCTGCCGGTCCTGCGGCGCCGGGGCGGACCCTCCGCGAGGAAGGCCTGGAGGCACATGAGCCCCACGACCTCCGCCGAGCCGTACACGTAGGTCGCGAACGACTCGGGCGTGTGCCGGGAGTGGTCGAGGTCCATCCGCATGGAGGTGAAGAACGGCCGCACGACGTCCTCGCCGATGTCCACGGTCCGAGCGGTCGTCGCGAACGCCTGCACGACGAGGTTGGTGGAGTAGCCGGAGGCCATCGCCCGGTAGGTGTCGGCCTCGAGCGCGTCGAGGGCTGCGGCGACCTCGTCGGGTCCGAGGCCCGACTCGGCGGCGACGCCGTCGACCACCTCGTCGGCGAGCCGGACCAGGGCGTACACGTCACGGATGTGCCGTCGCGTCGTCGGGCGCAGCATGCGGGTCGCGAGCCCGAACGAGGTCGAGTACTCGGCGATGACGACGGCCGACGACCGCCAGGCGGCGCGCTCGTAGCGCTTGAGGGCACCGGCGACCACCGCTCAGTCGTCCTTCCGCGCCGGGACTAGTCTCGACCTCAGCGCAGCGACGTGCCCCCGGAGGGGGGCGCCGCCGCTGGTCACGGAGCCAAGGGTACAGCGGAGCGAACAGTGGACCATCCCGAGCTGGTCGTCCTGCTCGCCGACGACGGCAGCCCCGTCGGCACGGCCGAGAAGGCCACGGTGCACAGCGCCGAGACGCCACTGCATCTCGCCTTCAGCTGCCACGTCTCCGACGACGACGGCCGCCTCCTCGTCACCCGCCGGGCGCTCGGCAAGCGCACCTGGCCCGGCGTCTGGACGAACTCGTTCTGCGGCCACCCGGCTCCCGGGGAGCGGATCGAGGAGGCCGTCGGCCGGCGCGCGCTCGAGGAGCTCGGCATCACGGTGTCGGCGCTCGAGCTCGCGGTACCCGACTTCCGATACATCGCCACCGACGCCGCGGGCACCGTGGAGAACGAGATCTGCCCGGTCTACACGGCGACGACGCAGGACGACGTGCTGCCCGACCCGGACGAGGTGATGGAGTTCCGTTGGGCGGACCCGGTGCGCCTCGCGGACGCGGTCGCCGCGACCCCGTGGGCCTTCAGCCCGTGGTTGACCCTGCAGCTGCCCGCGCTGGCCGCAGCGGCCGCGCGCTGACCGCCCCTCTCTGAGCGCTCGAGCAGGCCGACATCGCTTCGGCAGGCCCCCTGGTCGACGAGGAGCCTGTCGAAGTGCCGGTGGCCTGCCGAAGCGCCTCTAGGAGTGGTCCTCGTGGGCGGGCACGTCCGTCCGGTGGAAGTTCGGGTACGACCGCGACGGCGTCGGCCCGCGCTGCCCCTGGTAGCGGGAGCCGTACTTCTCCGACCCGTAGGGATGCTCGCCGGCGAGCTGAGCCGGAAGAAGCAGAACTGCCCGATCTTCATGCCGGGGTAGAGCTTGATCGGCAGGGTCGCGACGTTCGACAGCTCGAGCGTGACGTGACCGGAGAAGCCGGGGTCGACGAAGCCGGCCGTCGAGTGGGTCAGCAGGCCGAGACGGCCCAGCGAGGACTTGCCCTCAACCCGTGCGGCCAGGTCGTCGGGGAGGGTGACCTGCCTCGAGCGTCGAGCCCGAGGACGAACTCCCCCGGGTGCAGGATGAACGGCTCGTCCCCGCGGTCTCGACCAGCCTCGTCAGATCGGCCTGGTGGCCGGCCGGGTCGATGTGGGGGTACTTGTGGTTCTCGAAGACGCGGAAGAACCGGTCGAGGCGGACGTCGAATGCTCGACGGCTGCAGCAGCGCCGGATCGTAGGGGTCCAGCACGACGCGCCCGCGGTCGATCTCGCCTCAGGATGTCGCGGTCCGACAGCAGCACGCGCACGACCCTAGCAACGCGTCAGGACGGCCCGTCCGGTACCATCGCTACCCGGCGCCGATGCGGCGTCATCGCGGGCGTAGTTCAATGGCAGAACTCCAGCTTCCCAAGCTGGTAGTGCGGGTTCGATTCCCGTCGCCCGCTCCACTTCCTCCCGCCCGTTCTCGGCCGCTGCGGGACGCGCTCCAGGTCCAGGCGCCGCCGTCCGCGACGCTGATCCCGATGGTCAGGTGCGCGCCGTCGACGCCGACCGCGTCGCAGGTGAAGCGACCCCCCGCTCGCAGGTCGGCCGTGGACGGGCAGGTGACGTCGCTCAGCCGCACGCCGTGCTCCGCGGCCTGGTTGATCACCGTGGAACGCAGCGATGCGAGCTGCGCATCGTGCCGCAGCCCGAGCAGCACCGGCACCAGCAGCACGAGCTCCACCAGCAGCACGAGCACGCCGGCGACGCCGAGCAGGATGCCGCCGATCGCCCGGCCCTCCCCCGAGCCGCCGAACCGGGCGCCGCGGACCAGCCCGGCCACGCCGAGCACGACGGCGAGGATCGACGGGATCAGCAGCAGGTTGGCGACGAGTGAGGCGACCCCGAGCACGAGGGCCGCCGTGGCGATGCCGTTCCGCGGCAGCGTGACGAGCGGCGCGATCAGGCCCGACTCCGGAGCGGTCCCGGCGGCCGGGGGAGCGAGGCGGGAGCCGGTCCCCTTCACGTGCTGGGTCCACTCCGACCCGTCCCAGAAGCGGGTCGCCGACGTACCGCGCGGGTCCGGGTACCACCCGGGGGCTCTCGGCGCGATGTCGACCTGCGTCATGCGTGCGGTTCCCTCTCCGGTCAGGCCGAACACGTCCATGGTGCTCAGCGGCGGCGCGTCGTCGCGTCCCCCAGTTCGGGCCTGGTGAAGCATCAGGAAACCTTCAACGCTCGCTTGCATCCTTGCCGCCGTATTGGTGTCGGATGGGAGCAATCCGTACGGTCCCACGTATCCGAACACCACCGTGCACGGCAGGTCCCGTGCATCTGAAGGAGGCAACCACCCATGTCCACCACCGCGGGCCCGGCCCGGACCATCCGCTTCGGCGCCTCGCCCAACCGAATCGTCGCGACCGTCTTCGGCGCGGTCTACGCGCTCGTCGGCCTGCTCGGCTTCTTCTGGACCGCGGGCGTGCCGTTCGCGGGCCCCGGCAACGGCTCCAGCAACCTCATCCTCGGGATCTTCGAGGTGAACCCGCTGCACAACGTCGCCCACCTGCTGATCGGCATCGCGCTGCTCATCGCGGGCACCGCGAACGCCTCGGCGGCGAAGGCGGCCGACACCACGATCGGGGCCGTCTACCTGCTGCTCGGCATCGTCGGGTTCTTCCTCGCGGCGAACCACGACTCGGCGCTGAACTTCCTGTCGCTGAACACGCCCGACCACTTCCTGCACCTCGCCACCGCGATCGTGCTGCTCGCGGTGGGTCTCGGCGCCGACCGTCGCACGGCACCCGCCGAGCGCGCGGCCGTGGCCTGAGCCAGGGCGAGGGGAGCCACAGATGACGACGATGATCCGCACCTGGCTCGGCTTCGCCGCGCTGGGAGCGGGTCTCGTGCACCTCGCCGTCGCCGCAGGAGCTCCCCTCGTCACCACCCTGCTGCTCGCCCTGATCGGGGTGCTGGAGGCCGCATGGGGCGTCACCGCGCTGGCGCGGGAGCACGTCCCGGTGCCGCGGGTCGCCCTCGCGGGCGCCGTGCTCGCGGTCGCCGGATGGGTCGCGGTGCTGTTCCTCGGCGCCGGCGCGATGTCCCACATGGCCGGCATGCCGCCCGCCCGCCCGCGCTGCCCTCCCTGCCCATGCTCGGCGCGGCGGTGCTCGACCTCGCCTGCGCCGCCTCGCTCGCCGTCGTGGTGCGACGCGGGCGACCCGCGGTCGTCCGCCGGCCCGGCGTCTGGTCCTACCTCGGCGGCGTCGCCGTCGGCGCGGCCGTCGTCGCCGGCATCACGTCCGTCTGCCTCGGCGCCACCCCGGTCGGCGCCCTCGCGATGCAGAGCATGGACATGGGGCACGTGGCGGTCGCCACGTCTCCCGCAGCAGCAGCTGCGGCCGCCTTCGCGGCAGCACGCCGCTCACCCATCCATCGGCGCACATCGGGGTCGACGATGATGTCGGCCGGACGCAGGGGGCGCGAGAGGTAGAGCCCCTCGAGCGACGTCATGCCGACAGCGCCACGTAGGTCTGGCCGGCGCTGAAGCACGCGCGTGCCGAGGTCGACGATGGCCCGGTCGTACGTCTTGCCCTGCGACTTGTGGATCGTGACCGCCCAGGCGAGCCGCAGCGGGAACTGCTGGAACTCGGCGACGATGTCTTTCTTCAGCTCTTTCGGGTCTGCGAGTAGCGTAGCGGTACTGCTCCCACACGGCGGGCTGCACCTCGACCTCTTCGCCGTCGAGCTCGACGAACACCGTGTCGCGGATCTTGGTCACAACGCCCACGGAGCCGTTGACCCAGCGCTGCTCCGAGTCGTTGCGGAGCAACATCACCTGCGCGCCGACCTTCAGCTCGAGCTCCTCGTCGGCAGGGAAGGTGCGGCCGCCGAAGTCGCCCGTCGACCGCGGCCTTCGCGGTCTTGGGCCACCCCGGCAGGCGGTCGAGCTCGGCTTGTTGATGCGCGGCGACGGTGTCGTTGCGCTGGCCAGCGTGATCGGCGCCGTCCGTCGGCACCGGCCGCGCCCCGGCGCCGTTGAGGCGCGCGGCGATCTCGGCGGTGACCCGACCGTGCCGCACGGCGTTCAGCATCTCCTTGAACCCGGCGTCGCTCTGCCGGTGGATGAAGGCGAGCTCGACGATGCGCAGCGACGCCTCGTCCCACACGTGCGCGTCGAAGAACCACATCGACCGATAGTGGTCGGCGAAGTAGGCGCGCTCTTCAGCGATCGCCGGGCACCGGCGCGAGCTGGTACGGGTCGCCGAACAGCACCACCTGCACCCCGCCGAACGCCTCGTTCTTCCGCTGCCGCGCCTGGCGCAGCGACCGGTCGATCGCGTCGAGCAGGTCGGCGTTGACCATCGAGACCTCGTCGATGACGAGGGTGTCGATCGTGTTGAGCAGTTTGCGCAGCTCGGCGTTCTGCTCGATGCGTGGTCGGGGCCGATGAGGCCGATCGGCAGCCGGAAGAGCGAGTGGATCGTCTGCCCGCCGACGTTGAGCGCGGCGACACCGGTCGGCGCGCAGATCGCGATCTGCGTCGGGTGGTCCACGACAGGTGGTTCAGCAGGGTCGACTTGCCCGTGCCGGCGCGGCCGGTGACGAGAGATGCCGCGGTCCTCGGTGACGGCCTCGGCGACGCGGCGCTGCTTCTCGGTGAGCTCGAGCCCGGCTCCCGCCGTGGTGACGCCGCTCACGCCCGCGTGCGGCCGAGACGGGCGAGCATCTCGTTGTAGGCGTTCAGGTCGGCGTCGCCGTTGCGGTCGGCCGCGCGATCCGACCTGCGGCTCTCCCGGTCGTCGCTGCGCGCCCAGCTCACCGCTACGGCGATGGCGAGCGCGACCGTCGGGATCTCGCCGACGCCCCACCGATGCCGCCACCGGTCTGCTGGTCGGCAAGGGCGCTCGTGCCCCAGCCCATCGCCCCGTACCAGTCGGCCAGGAGCAGCCCCTGTCCCTGGATGAGGGAGAGCCCAAGAAGGCCTGAACGCCATCGTCGCGAGCAGCACCAGGAGCCGGAACGGTAGGCGATCCGCACCGGTAGGGGTCGATCCCGATAGGACTGCACGAAGAGGTGGCCCGTGACGAGGAAGTCCGCCGTCATCCACTCGTGCCCGATGTGGTCCGTCGTCGCCGAGCTGAACAGCGGCATGTAGTAGAAGACGAGGAGGGAACGGCAACAGCACCCCGGCGACGACCAGGTTCGTCAGCACGGCGGACACCCGGAGTCCAGGACGATCAGCAGCCACTCCCGCCGCCCCTGGTGCCGTCCGTGCGCCTGCGCACCGCGCGCAGCGCAAGGCGATGGGCGCGCCCGACCAGCAGCAGCGGCACCAGCATCGTCAGCGTCATGTGCAGGATCATGCGCGCGCTGAACAGGACCTGCTCGTAGGTGTTCAGGCCGCCGCTCGTCAGCCAGGCGAGCACGAGGACCCCGAGGGTCCAGAGGATCGAGCGGTGGATCGGCCAGCGGTCGCCGCGGCGGCGCAGCCGGATCACGCCGACGGCGTAGGCGATCAGCATGGTCGCGCAGATCAGGATCCAGAGCAGGTCGGGACACCACTGCTCCGCGAACTCGAGCGCGGTCGGCGGCGGTGGCAGCGGCCGCCCGGTGAGGATCTCAGCCGTGTGGTCAGCGGGGTCACGGGCAGGTCGGGCGGCGCGGAGAGGCTGAGCGCCGCCGCGAACCCCGAGGCGACCCCGAGCACGACGAGCTCCCCGGCGACGACGCCAAAGAACACCGGGGTCCGCGGTCGCCGCCCAGCCGGGGATCAGGACGAGCCGGTACAGAGCGCCGAAGGCGCGTGCCCGGAGCAGCGCGAGCGACTTCACGACGATGAGCGCGCCGTAGGGGGTGAGCAGCGCACCCAGCTGCCGAGGCGGATCGCGGCCGAGACGATGCCGGTGAGGGCGACCACGAAGTAGCAGACGAGCGCGACGGTGGAGTAGCGGCTGACGAGCGCGACGAGCCGCTCCCCGCGGGTGCGGCTCCCGAGGAGCACGAGCGCGATGAGGCCGCCCACCCAGACCGCCGCGAAGACGATGTGCAGCCCGAAGGCGGTGATCGCGGTCTCGTGGTCACCGGGCGCCGAGGCCGGCGTGCCCCTGCAGCGACATCGGGATCAGGGCGGCGACCGCGGCCACGGCGAGCAGTGCGGCCCCGGTGTGCGAGCGGATGGCGATGGCGAGCACGGTGATCAGGGCCGCGGCGAGGGTGGTGGCGAGCCAGGACTGCCCGAGGGCGATCGAGGAGAGGTAGTAGAGCAGCTGGGAGCCGAACCGCGGATCGGTCACCCGCACGAGGAACGTGTCGATGAAGGCGAGGACGCCCGCGAGGCCCGCGGTCACGGTCCACACGGCCGCAGCCGCGGCGACGGTGTCGAGGGCGCGGTTCCAGCGCGGATCGGCGGGGAGAGCGCGAAGGCCGCGATCACCAGCGTGCCCACGGTCACGGAGACCGAGAGGTTGACGAGCAGCAGCACGACCGGCAGGCCGTAGCGCACCGCGGCACCGGGTCGTAGCCGCCCGCGGGCCGGGCGGCGCCGCCGATCGCGAGCGCGACGAGGAGCGCCGCAGCGCGGCGACGACGAGGAGGGCCGGCGAGGCGACCCGCGCGGCGCGGTTCATCGCCCTCAGGGTACGCCGGGCGCTGACACGGCTGCACGCGCCGGGATGCACGAACGCCCACCACCCGCGGGATGCGGGGATGGGCGCTTCGTGAGCCGGACTACTCGGCGGCGGCCTGAGCTTGCTGCCGGCGCTGATCTTGACGCTTGCTCGCGGCGATCTCGATCGGCTCACCCGTCTGCGGGTTGCGGCCGGTGCGAGCGGCCCGGGAGGTCTGCTCGACGGCGAGCCAGCCCGGGATCGTGACCTTGGTGCCGTCGGCGACGGACTTCGCGAGGGTGGAGAACAGCGCGTCGTGCACGCCGTTCACCGCTCCCTGGCTCTGACCCGACTCCTGGGGGCGACTGCGGCGACGAGGTCGGTGCGGTTGAGCAAATTGCCGCCATATGTGTGTCCTCCCTGCGGACGGTTCGGCCCGCAGAAAAGTCGGCGGCTGGGGTGCTGAACGTCTGTCTATCGATGTCCGCGAGGCGGCGCGTCGCGGCCCCGCGGGGCCGGGGACAGCAAAAAAGTTACCAGGAAGACTTCGTGATACCAGGCAATTCGCCGCGATGGGCCATGTCGCGGAACCGGACGCGCGAAGATGCCGAACAGCCGGGGAGGTTGCCACGGGGGCGTCCGTCCATGGTGTCGCGGTTGCGCAGACGGACCGGCGACGCGTTGCGCGGGAGCTTCTGCAGGCCCGATGCGGGCGGCCTCGCTGCTGCTCGTCGGTCGAAGGTCGGGGCGACCAGGGCCTTCTTCAGCTCGTGCCCGCTGGTCTGGGTAGCGCTCGACCACCACGGCGCGCTGCTGGTTGCTGGAGCGATCTTGCCCTTCTTCGCCATGTCAGCGCTCCTCGCGGAAATCGACGTGCTTGCGGACCACCGGGTCGTACTTCTTCAGCACTAGCCGGTCGGGGTTGTTGCGACGGTTCTTGCTTGCGTCAGGTAGGTGTGCTGGTGCCCGCCGTGGAGCGGAGCTTGATGATCGGGCGGATGTCCTGCTGCCTGGGCCATCAGATCTTCTCCCCGCGGGCGAGCGGATCTCACCGACGACGGACTCGATGCCGCGCTACGTCGATCACCTTGATGCCCTTGGCGTGGATACGTTCAGGGTGACGCTGCGCCGCAGGCGACGGCACGAAGTACGTCTTCTTCTGGATGTTCACGTCGAACTGGCGCTTGTTGCGCCGGTGCGAGTGCGAGATGGTGTTGCCGAAGCCGGGGCCGGCTCCGGTCACCTGGCACACTGCTGCCACGGTTCCTCCTCCTACCGTGGGCGGACGTGGGAGACGCCTGCCCACCCAAGATCACTTGTCTGCGGACGGACCGGGTGGTGCCGCCCACTGCCGCGATGCGGCCGACGGATGAGCCTACACGACCTCGGACGCCGACGCGGCGGCCGAGCACCGCTCGCAGGTGCCGAAGACATCCACCACGTGCTGCGGGTCCCGGAAGCCGTTGCGCGCCGCGACCTCGGCGGCCCACTCCTCGATCGCATCCGCCTCGATCTCGACGGTCCGCCCGCAGGAGCGGCAGATGAGGTGGTGGTGGTGCCCCTGGGACACGCAGGCGCGGTACAGGTTCTCGCCGTCACCCGACTGCAAGGGAGTCGGCGTTGCCGTCCGACGGCGAGATCCGCGAGCGCCCGGTAGACGGTCGCGAGACCGAGGGGGAGCTGGTTGCCTTCCAGGGGCGGTGTGGAGGTCCTGCGCGCTGACGAAGCCCTCCCGCTCGCTGAGCGTCGTCGCGAACCGCCGCGCGCTGCCAGGTCTCGCCGCCTTCTACGGCCCGGATAGAGCCTAACGTCCGCCCGCCTGCGGGGCCGCGCCGCCCGAGTCCAAAAGGCGGCAGATCAGGTAGATCGCGAACGAGATCGTCGTCACGTAGGGGCTGATCGGGAATCGCCGTCGCCGAGGGCGAGCAGGATGCCGCCCACGATCGAGACGACCGCGAACGCCATGCTCAGCAGGCTGACGGCCACCTCTTGTTCGAGGCCGTGACCCGGAGGGCTGCCGCGGCGGGCGTCACGAGCAGGGGCGAGCACGAGCAGCGCCCCGACGATCTGCACCGCGATCGACACCGTGAGCGCCAAGCAGCACCATGAACACCAGCGAGAGGGTGCGCACGGGCACGCCCCGCGCGATGGCGACGTCCTCGTCGACACTGGCGAAGAGCAGTGGGCGCCAGATCAGCAGCAGCGCGACCAGGACGACACCCGCGACGACGGCGAGCGTGACGACCTGAGGGGTGTCGACGGACACCACCTGGCCGGTGAGCAGGCCGAAGCGGTTGCGCTGCGGCCCGGGTAGAGCGACAGGAAGAGGATGCCGAGGCCGAGCCCGAAGGGCATCAGCACGCCGATCACCGAGTTGCGCTCGCGGGCCCTGGTCCCGAGCAGCCCGATGAGGAGCGCCGCGATCAGCGAGCCGACGATCGAGCCCGTCACGACGTCGGCGCCGATCAGGAGGGCCCCGGCGGCGCCGGCGAAGGAGAGCTCGCTGATGCCGTGCACGGCGAACGGCAGGTCCCTGGCCATCACGAAGAAGCCGATGAGGCCGCCCACGAGGCCGAGCAGCGCGCCGGCGATGAGTGAGTTGGAGACGAGGGCGAGCAGGGCGCCGTAGTCGCTGAAGTCGAAGAGGGTGCTCATCCGTGCTCCCCGGCGTGCTCGTGCTCCTCATGGCCGGCGCCGACGACGACGATCCGGTCGTGCACGCGCACCACGTCGACGTGGGTGCGGTAGAGCTCGGAGAGCACCTCGGAGGTCAGCACCTCCTGCGGCGTCCCGATGCGAAAGCGGCCGTTGACCAGGTAAAGCACTCGGTCGACGAGGTCGAGCACGGGGTTGACGTCATGGGTCACGAAGAGCACGGCCGCGTCCCGTTCACGGCGGTGCCGGTCGATCAGGGCGCTGACCGCCGCCTGGTTCGCGAGGTCGAGGGAGATCAGCGGCTCGTCGCACAGGAGCAGGGGCGGGTCGTCGGCGATGGCCTGGCCGACCCGGAGCCGCTGCTGCTCGCCACCGGACAGCAGCGCGGCCGGCCGGCCGGCGAACGCCGCGGCGCCGACGGCGTCGACGAGCTCGGCCGTGCGCTCGCGCGTGGCGCGACGGGGCAGCGGGAAGCCGAACCGGCCGCCGTCGACGCCGAACCGGACGAGGTCGGAGCCACGCACAGGGGTGGACGCATCGAGCAGCCGCTGCTGCGGCACGTAGCCGATGCGACGGTTCCCGCGACGCGGCGGGGCGCCCAGCACGCTGAGGCTCCCCGCCCGGAGTGCCTGCAGCCCGAGGACGGCTTTGATCAGCGTCGTCTTGCCGGACCCGTTCGGGCCGAGCACCGCGAGGAACTCCCCAGGGGCGATGTCGAGGGTGAGGCCCTGCCAGAGCGTGCGGTTCCCGAACCCCAGGGCCGCGTCCTGGAAGGAGACGGCCGCGGTCATCGCCGCACCGCCGCGGCGACGGCGCCCAGTTCCCCATGGAACATGCTCGCGAAGGAGGCTCCGGAGGGCAGCGTCTCACCGAAGCCGACGACCGGCAGGCCCGAGGCCTCGGCCGCGGCCACCACCTGATCGGTGACGGGATCCTCGGTCTGGCTGTTCACCGCCAGCAGCGCCACACGGGACGACCGGACGAGCGCCAGCTGCGCCTGCAGCAGCGCCGGCGGCACGTCCCTGCCGTCGTCGACCGCCGAGCTGAAGCCGCGGGGGGTCCGATCCACCAGCCCGCAGGCGGCGGTGAGGTACAGCGGGACCGGCTCCGTGATGGCGACACCGCGTCCGCCGGCCGTGCTCCGGATGGCCGACTCCTCCCCCCGCAGGCCGTCCAGCTCCCCGTGGAACCTCGCGAGCGCCGCGTCATAGTCGGCCCGATGGCGAGGATCGGCCCTGATCAGCGCCATGTTCACCGCATCGGCGACGCGCCGGACCGTCGGCAGGTCGAACCAGACGTGCTCGTTGAAGTCCTGCGCGCCCGCATCCCGCCCGGACAGGCGGACCGCGTCGAGCACGACCGGTGCGTGCGCGGCCGAGACCAGGCGGCTCATGAAGTCGTCGTATCCGCCGCCGTTCTCGACGACGATCGCGGCGCGCGACACGGCCAGCTGGTCGCGCACGCTCGCCTGGAACTCGTGCGGGTCCCGGGCCGGATCGTCGATGAGGGACGTCACGGCGACGTGGCCGGCGCCGACCGCCTGGACGACGCTCCCCCAGACGTCCGTGGACGCGACGACCGCGACCCGGTCGTCGGGGGCGGCGCTCGACGGGTCGCTGCAGCCGGCGAGGAGGCCGCCCACCGCGAGGGCGAGGGCGATCGCGCTCCCACCCCGCACGCGTATCCCCATACCGCGAACCTACGGCCAGATGAGAACGATTGTCAAAATCAGCCAGGAACGATCCTGCGACTGCGTGACCGCGGGCGGCTCGTCCTTTCCCAGGTCAGTCCAGCAGCAGCGCCGGCTCCTCCAGCACGCTGGCGACGTCCGCCAGGAAGCGGCTCGCGACGTCGCCGTCGACGACGCGGTGATCGAAGCTGGCGCCGACCGTGGTGACGTACCGGGGCACGACCTCCCCGTCGACCACCCACGGCTTCTGCCGGATGGTGCCGAGCGCCACGATCGCCACCTCGCCGGGGTTCAGGATCGGCGTGCCGGTGTCCATCCCGTAGCTGCCGAGGTTCGTGATGGTGATCGTGCCGTCGGCCATGTCGGCGGGCTGCGTCTTGCCGTCCCGGGCCGTCACCACGAGGTGCTCCAGCGCGCCGGCCAGGTTCCGCATCGACAGCGCCTGGGCGTCCTTCACGTTCGGCACGATGAGCCCCCGCGGGGTCGCGGCGGCGATGCCGAGGTTCACGTAGTGGTGGACCACGATCTCGGCGTCGGTCCATGTCGAGTTGACGCTGGGGTTGCGGCGCACCGCCCAGATCACGGCGCGCGCCATCACGAGCAGCGGGGAGATCCGCACCGAGGAGAAGTCGGGTGAGGCCTTGAGCCTGCGCACGTACTCCATCGTCCGGGTGGCGTCGACATCCACGAAGACGCTCACGTGCGGTGCCGTGAAGGCGCTCGTCACCATCGCGGTGGCGATCGCCTTGCGCACGCCCTTCACGGGGATCCGCTCGTCGCGGGTGTCGGGCCACGCCGGCGTCTCGATGTTCCGGAAGACGCTGACCTGCTCCTTGCTGCGCATCACGTCCTCGCGGGTGACCTCGCCGGACCGGCCGGTGGGGACCACGCTGCCGAGGTCGACGCCGAGGTCCTTCGCGAGCTTGCGGATGGGCGGCTTGGCGGGTGCGGCGACGGCCCGGCGCACCGGTGGCGGGGGAGCGCCGGTGCCGCGCCGGTTGCTCCGGCGGCTCTGCGCGTGCACGTCGGTGCCGTAGCCGACGAGCACGGCGCCCGACTGCTGCGGCTCCGGGTGCTCGTTCACCTCGACCTCGGTCGGCAGGGCGGCCTGCGCCGGCGTCATCAGGGGGCCGGTCAGCTGCTCGGTGCCGGCGGCCGCCACCGCGACGATGGGCGTGCCGACCGCGACGGTGTCGCCCTCGGCGACGAGCAGCGCGTCGATCCGTCCCGCGTACGGCGAGGGGAGCTCGACCAGCGACTTCGCGGTCTCGATCTCGACGATGACCTGGTTGACCGACACGTGGTCGCCCGGTGCGACCTTCCAGGAGACGATCTCCGCCTCGGTGAGGCCTTCACCGACGTCCGGCAGCGCGAAGCGAGAGATGGACATGACGCCTTCCTAGTACGCCAGCGTGCGATCGACCGCGTCGAGCACGCGGTCGGCGTCGGGGAGGTAGAGCTTCTCGAGTTTCGCAGGCGGATACGGCACGTCGAAGGCCCCCACGCGGATCACCGGCGCCTCGAGCGAGTAGAACGCCCGCTCCTGGATGGTCGCGGCGATCTCCGCGCCGATCCCGAGGAACGTCGGCGCCTCGTGGGCGACGACCGCCCGGCCGGTCTTCTCGACCGAGCCGAGGATCGGACCCCAGTCGATCGGCGACAGGGACCGCACATCGACGACCTCGAGGCTCCGGCCCTCACCTGCGGCGATCTCGGCGGCGGCGAGCAGCACGCTCACCATCGGCCCGTAACCGATCAGCGTGGCATCCGTCCCCGGACGCACGACGCGGGACACGTGCAGGTCGACCGCCGGTGCGGCCAGGTCGACGTCGCCCTTCGGCCAGTACCGGCTCTTCGGCTCGAAGAACATCACGGGGTCGTTCGACGCGATGGCCTGCTGGATCATCCAGTAGCCGTCGTTCGGGGTCGACGGCGTGACGACGCGGAGCCCGGGCGTGTGCGCGAAGTAGGTCTCGGGGCTCTCCGAGTGGTGCTCGATCGACCCGATGTGGCCCCCGTAGGGCACGCGGATCACGATCGGGAACGACTGGCGTCCCTCGAGCCGGTTCGTGAGCTTGGCGAGCTGCGAGGTGATCTGGTCGAAGCCGGGGTAGATGAACCCGTCGAACTGGATCTCGCAGACGGGCCGGTAGCCGCGCAGGGCGAGCCCGATGGCCGCCCCGACGATGCCGGACTCGGCGAGCGGGGTGTCGAGCACCCGCTGCTCGCCGAAGGTCGAGAGCAGCCCGTCGGTGACGCGGAAGACGCCGCCGAGCCGGCCGATGTCCTCGCCCATCAGCAGGACCTTCGGGTCGTCCTCCATGGCGCGGCGCAGGCCGGCGTTCAGCGCGCGGGCGAGCGGCAGCTGCTGCGTCATGCGCCCTCGCCGTAGGACGCCTCGTAGTCGGCCAGCCACGCCTGCTGGGCGGCGACGTCCGGGTTCGGCTCGCTGTAGACGTGGTCGAACATCAGCGAGCGGGGCGGATCCGGCAGCGCGAGCACGTGCGTGCGCAGCTCGGCGGCGAGCTCGGCCGCCTCGGCGTCGACTGCCGCGAAGACCTCGGGGCCGGCGCCACGGCTCTCGAGGTGCCGGCGCATCCGCAGGATCGGGTCGCGCGCGGTCCACTCGGCGAGCTCCTGCTCGGTGCGGTACCGCGTGGGGTCGTCCGCGGTCGTGTGCGCGCCGACCCGGTAGGTGAGGGCCTCGATGAGCGCCGGCCCACGGCCGGCGCGGGCGTCGTCGAGCAGGGCACCGGTGACGGCGAGCACGGCGAGCACGTCGTTGCCGTCCACCTGCACGCCCGGCATCCCGAAGCCGGCCGCGCGGCGGTAGAGCGGCGCGCGGGACTGGCGGGAGACCGGGACGGAGATCGCCCAGTGGTTGTTCTGCAGGAAGAAGACCTGCGGCGTCTGGTAGCTCGCCGCGAAGACGAAGGCCTCGTTGGTGTCGCCCTGCGCGGTCGCGCCGTCCCCGAAGTACACGAGGACCGCCTCGTCCGTCTCCGGGTCGCCGGTCGCGGTGGCCCCGTCGAACTGCACGCCCATCGCGTAGCCCGTCGCGTGCAGCGTCTGCGAGCCGATCACGAGCGTGTACTGGCGGAAGTTGCCGTGCTCGAGCGGGTCCCAGCCGCTGTGGGTGAGCCCCCGCATCATCCGCACGATGTCGACCGGCGCGATGCCGCGCACCAGGGCGACGCCGTGCTCGCGGTAGGCCGGGAAGATCGAGTCCTGGCTGCGCGCCGCACGGCCGGAGCCGATCTGGGCCGCCTCCTGGCCGTAGCTCGGCGCCCAGAGCGCGAGGTGACCCTGCCGCTGCAGGTTGGCCGCTTCGACGTCCACGGCGCGCGTGCGCACCATGTCGGACAGCAGGCCCACCAGGTCGTCCTCGCCGAGCGCGAGCACACGGTCCGCGTAGGGCTCGGCCGCCTCGGTCGGCGCGACGACTCCGTCGTCCCCGATGATGCGGACGGTGGGATCGGTCGACGCCACGCCACTCCTCGCCCCGGCGCACGTTCGGCTCCGGAATCGCCTCGGCCGACTCGGCCCCGGCCTACAGTACCGACGGCGTCAGGCCGTCGCCTGTCGGGATCCGACAACCTCCTGGGCCGCTCGCAGCAGATCATCCACGGATTCCTGCTCGCCGATGCTCACCCGGAGGCCCTCGCCGGCGAACTCGCGCACGCTCAGCCCCCGCCGGTGGAAGGCGTCCGCCGCCTCCCCGGTGTCGCCGGGGACGGGAAGCCAGACGAAGTTGCCCCAGGGGCGCGGCACGGGCCACCCCTGGTCGACGAGCGCCCGCCAGACGACCTCCCGCCGCTCGGCGATGGCGGCGACGCGCTCGAGCAGGGCGTCCTCGTGGTCGAGCGACACGAGCGCCGCGAGCTGCGCCGGCTCGGTCACGGAGAGGGGGATGGCCGTCGATCGCGCTCCCGCGAGCACCGCGGGGTCGCCGACGGCGTAGCCGATGCGGAGCGCGGCGAGGCCCCACGCCTTGGAGAAGGTGCGCAGCACCACGACGTTGCGCAGCCGCCCCTGGCGCTGCGCCGCGACGACCGCCTCCCCGTCCGCGCCGCCGCTGCCCGCCGCGAACTCCCGGTAAGCCTCGTCGAGCAGGACGAGCACGTCGTCGGGCACGGCCGCGATCAGGCGGTCGAAGTCGGCGGCCGGCACGACGGCCCCGGTCGGGTTGTTCGGCGAGCACACGATCACGACGCGCGTCCGATCGGTGACCGCCGCGATCATCGCGTCGATGTCGTGCCCGCCGTCGGCGTCGTTCGGCACCCGGACGCTGGTGGCGCCCGCCACCGTGACGAGTCCCGGGTAGGCCTCGAAGCTGCGCCAGCTGTAGAGCACCTCGTCGCCCGGGCCGGCGGCGGCCTGGATGAACTGGGCGAGCAGCGAGACGGAGCCCGCCGCCACGTGGATCGACGCCGGATCGACGCCGTGCCGGGCCGCGAGCCGCTCCCGCAGGGCCACGGCCGCGCCGTCCGGGTACCGGTTCAGCGCAGTCGCCGCGGCGACGCGCTCCGCCACCTGCGGCAGCGGCGGGAAGGGGTTCTCGTTCGACGAGAGCTTGAACCCTCCCTCCGGGGGCACCCGGCCCTGGCGATAGGCGGCGAGCGCGGCGATCTCGGGCCTGAGCCGCACGGGCGGACGCGTGGTCATGGGTCAAGGATCCTACGAGCGAGGACGGGTCGTGTCCGGCCGAGCCCTGCCATAGTGGGGGCCATGCGCCGCTTCGTCGTCCGCGTCATCGGCAACGCGATCGCGCTGTGGCTCGAGACCCTCGTCTTCGCCGCGGTCGGCGCCTCGGCCGCCCTCCACGTCTCGCCCTACCGGTCTGATCCGATCTCGATCGTCCTGACGTACCTGCTGCTCGGTCTCCTGTTCGGCGTCGTGAACGGCGTGCTGGGGCAGGCGATCCGGGTCGTCGCGTTCCCCCTGTACCTGCTCACCCTCGGGCTGTTCTCCCTGCTGGTGAACGGCCTGCTGTTCCTGCTCGTGGCGTGGATCAGCTCGCTGATCGGCTTCGGCCTCGTCGTCGGCGGCTTCTGGTGGGGCGTGCTCGGTGCCCTGGTGCTCGCGGTGCTGAGCTGGGGGATCGGGCTCGTGCTCCGGCCGCTCAGCGGCGTCGCGGAGAACTGACCCGCCGGTCCGCTCGGACAAGCACGATCCGGCCGTCACGCCCGGCGAGGAACGGGCTGATGCCCTCCTCGAAGGCGAGGAGCCGCGGATCGGGGCTCTCGTCCGCGAGCGCCAGGGTCTCCCGGTAGGCCGTGAGCGCATGCGGCTGCGCTCCCGCACCGAACGGCACGATCGGCGCCCCCGGTGGCGGGCCGCCGCCGTAGAGGGACCGCCGGACCACGAGGCGATGCGCGCCGGCCGCCCCGGTCGCCGGCAGCCCGGCGAGCGACGGCACCGGATCCTCGTCGTGCTCGATCGACAGCTCCGGGAGGTCGTCGGGCAGCACCAGCTGCCCGGTGGGGCCGCCGAGGGTCACGACGCCCTGCACATCGAACCCACCGCGCTGCGCGAGCCGGACGGCGTCGAGCGCCCCCTGCGAGTGCCCCACGAGCAGGACCGGGTCCTCCGGCCGCACGCCGGCCGCACGCATCCCGGCCTCGAGGGCGAGCTCGGAGTCGCTGCGGCGCCCGGCGACCCCCGTCACGTCCGAGCGGAGGTCGAAGGGTTCCGGGCCGGACGCAGGGGAGAAGGTGATGGTGCCGCAGACGTAGACGATCCAGCGGGACCCGCCGCCCCGCATCGGGTACTGCTCGATCCGCAGCTGGGTGCCGCCCGGATCGACCTCGGGGGTACGGGCGCCGAGCTCGGCCAGCGAGCCCGGCCCCTGCACCGCGCCGGGCAGCACGGAGGTCGTCACCGCGATCGGGGCGCCGGGCGCTGGCAGCACCCCGGCCAGGGCGTCGGCCGTGGACGCCGTGCCGTGCGGGGAGCGGGGATCGTCCTCGATCAGATCGGCGGGGCGTTCGCCGAGGTCGAGGCCCCGGAGCAGGTCGTCGCTCGACGAGAGGGCGAGGCGCAGGTCGGCGAGGACCGCGGGGTCCACCTGCGGATCGATGCGTCCCGTCGTCAGGAGCTCCCGTGCGACGGTCCCCGCCGCGGCGGCCCCGAGGAGCACGCCGGCGGCACTCGCGGAGACGAGGAGGAATCCCGGTCCGGTGAGCGTCACGCCGAGGCGGGTGACGGCGCCGACGACCGCCGCGCCCTGCGCCCACGCGGCCTGCTGCACGCCCGCCACCGTCTGCTCCGCCGCCCCGTAGCGCGCTGCCGCGGTGCGCAGGCCGGCCGCAGCCGCGTCCACCTCCGGCCGGAGGGACCGCACCAGGTCGGTCGCCCGTTCGAGGGCGCCCCGGGCTCCTGGCAGCGCGCCGTCCCGCCAGGCCGCGTCGGCGAGGCAGGCCTCGAGCTCCGCGGCGAGGGCGGCGAGCCGCTGGCCGAGGTCGTCGAGCCGGACCGAGGCGGCCTGCATCGCCGGGGTGTCGACGGCCGAGGAGCCGCCGCCGCTCACGGTGATACCGGGCGCGCTCACGGTGCCACCAGCCGTGCGGCCGCCTCGTCGAGCGCCGTCCGCACCTGCAGCAGGCCGGCGGCGAGGCGGGCAGCTGCCGCCTCGTACTCGAGCGCCGCGGCCGAGGCCCACCCGTCGAGCACGAGCGGCGGCGCGGGCAGGGCGTGATCGGCGAGACGCAGCCGCGCGACCGCGTCGATCAGCACGGCCCGTGCGGCAGCCTGCGGCTCGAGCATCGGGACCTCCTCGGCGGCAGCCTCGCCGCGGTCGCGGACCGGCCGGCTTCGCTCGGTGCAGCCGGCGCCACCTCGAGCGCCCGGCCCGAACTGGGGAGGAGCGGTGAGCCCGGCACAATGGACCGGTCCGCGTAGGCGAGGAGAGCCATGCCCCTGTCCGACCAGCCGCTGTCCCCGCTCGACGGCCGGTACCGCCGGATCACCGCGCCCCTGGCCGAGCACCTCTCCGAGGCGGGCCTCAACCGCGCTCGGCTCCGCGTGGAGGTCGAGTGGCTGATCGCCCTCACCGACGCCGGCGTCGCCGGCGCATCCGCCCTCCGCGACGACGAGCAGGCTGCGCTGCGCGGACTGGTGACGGAGTTCGGGGATCCCGAGATCGCCGAGCTCGCCCGCTACGAGGCGGTCACCCGGCACGACGTGAAGGCGGTCGAGTACCTGCTCCGGGACCGCCTGGCGGCGCTCGGCCTCGACCGAATCGCGGAGCTGACCCACTTCGCCTTCACCAGCGAGGACGTGAACAACCTCGCCATCGCGCTCACCGTGCAGGACGCCCTCCGGACCGTCTGGCTGCCCGCGTTCGACGCCGTCCTCGGCCGGCTCATCGACCGAGCACGCGCCTGGGCCGCCGTGCCGATGCTCGCGCGGACGCACGGGCAGCCCGCCACCCCGACCACGATGGGCAAGGAGCTCGCGGTGTTCGCCCACCGCCTGCAGCGCCTCCGCGCGGGGGTGCTCGCGGTGGAGGTGCTCGGCAAGTCGAACGGCGCGAGCGGCGACTACGCCGCGCACGTCATCGCCGCGCCGGACGTCGACTGGGAGGCCCTGTCCCGCCGGTTCGTCACAGGACTGGGTCTCACGTGGAACCCGCTGACCACCCAGATCGAGTCCCACGACTGGCAGGTCGAGCTCTACGGTCGCCTGACGCATGTCAACGGCGTGCTGCACAACCTCTGCACCGACGTGTGGCTGTACATCGCGGACGGGTACCTGCGGCAGCTGCCCGTGGCCGGCGCGACGGGCTCCTCGACGATGCCGCACAAGGTGAACCCGATCCGGTTCGAGAACGCCGAGGCGAACCTCGAGCTGTCGACCGGCGTCCTCGGCACCCTCGAGCGGACGCTGGTCACGAGCCGGCTCCAGCGGGACCTCACCGACTCGTCCACCCAGCGCAACATCGGCGTCGGCTTCGGCCACGCGCTCGTCGCACTGTCGAACCTCGCGGCCGGGCTCGACGAGGTCGACGTCGACCCGGTCGCCCTCGCGGCCGACCTGGACCGCAACCAGGAGGTGCTGGGCGAGGCGATCCAGACGGTGGTCCGGGCGGAGATCGCCGCGGGCCGCAGCAGCCTCACGAACCCCTACGAGCTCGTGAAGGAGCTGACGCGGGGGCGCCGCGTGACCGCCGAGCGCCTCGCCGAGTTCGTCCGGGGCCTCGACCTGGAGCCGGTCGTGCAGGAGCGGCTCGCCGCCCTCACGCCCGCCACCTACACGGGCCTCGCCGAGCGCCTGGTCGCCCACCTCGACGACGGCGGGCGCTGAGCCGGGTTCAGTCCTTCCGGCGCCGCTTCCGGTCCGGGCGCGACCGCATCAGCACGGGCTCCTCGGACGCATCGGGCGTCGAGTCGGAGCCCTCGACCAGCGCCAGCATCGCGAGCAGCAGCAGCGTCACGATGAACGAGACGCCGAGGAAGATCGAGGCGAGCGACAGGTCCTTGGTCGTGGCCAGCACGACGACGCCGATGAAGACGGCGACGATCGCGGCCATCACGACCAGCTCGACGGGCTTCAGACGCTCCCGGCGGGTGGCGCTCACCTCGGTCCCCCTCCACGACGGGCGATCGAAACCGCGGCGATGCCGAGGTAGACCGCGACGACGGCTCCCCAGGCCGACAGGACCCCGACCGCGAAGAGCGAGTCGGGAAGGATGATGACGAGCATCGCCCCGACGACGAGCTCGAGGCCGCCGACGGTGACGAGGTCGCGGGAGGCGGCCGAGGCGTCGGAGCGGCGCAGCCCCGACAGCACCTCGAGCGCCCCGGCACCGAGGAAGCCGACGATCTCGAGCGTCAGGAGCGTGCCGATCCCCGCGCCGACCCGGGTCACGGCGAGCACCCCGACGACGAGGAGCACGAGGGCGCGGAGCACCATCAGCAGCCGCCCGACGGCGGTGACGGCCATGGTGCGGGCGCCGGCGGCGACGATCACCCCGGAGACGACCGCGAACACCCCGAACACGGCGAGGCCGAAGGACGGCGTGTGATCGGCCGAGAAGGTCACGACGGCGGCGAGGGCGGCCGCGGCAGCGGCCCGGAGCGCGGTGAACGCGGTCAGCGACGTGCGGCTGGGCGACACACGGGTCGCGGTGGACACGAACGACCTCCTCGACTCGCACCTCGGGGCGCGAGCGCGGCCTGCAAGATTACGCCACGGCGATGTCGGCGAAGCGCGAGTAGCGGCCGTGGAACGCGACGGTGATCGTGTCCGTCGGGCCGTTGCGGTGCTTCGCGACGATGAGGTCCGCGTCGGGGTTCGGCTGGTCCCGGTCGTAGGCGCTCTCGCGGTGCAGCAGGATCACCATGTCGGCGTCCTGCTCGATCGAGCCGGACTCCCGAAGGTCGGACAGGGCGGGTCGCTTGTCCGCCCGCTGCTCCGGACCGCGGTTCAGCTGCGAGAGCGCGATGACCGGCACGCCGAGCTCCTTCGCGAGCAGCTTCAGCGCCCGCGAGAACTCGCTGATCTCCTGCTGGCGGCTCTCGACGCGCTTGCCGCTCGTCATGAGCTGCAGGTAGTCGATGACGATGAGCTTCAGCCCGACCTTCTGCTTCAGGCGCCGGCACTTCGCACGGATCTCGACGAGGCTCATGTTCGGGCTGTCGTCGATGTAGAGCGGCGCGTCGTTGATGCGGCCACGGGTGGCGGCGATCTTCGTCCAGTCGTCCCCGCCGAGGCGGCCCTTGCGCATGTCCTGCATCGAGATGGTGGCCTCGGCGGCCATGAGCCGCATCGCGATCTCGCTGCGGCCCATCTCGAGGGAGAAGAAGATCGTGGGCATCCGGTGCTTCACCGACGCGGCACGCGCCATGTCGAGCGCGAGGGTCGACTTGCCCATCGCGGGACGGGCACCGACGATGATCAGCTGCCCGGGGTGGAGGCCGTTCGTGAGGTCGTCGAGGCCCTTGAAGCCCGTCGGCACCCCGGTCATCTCGCCGTCGCGGCCGGCTGCGGCCTCCATCTCGTCGATGGCGACGGTCACGGCGTCGGTCAGCGGCACGTAGTCCTCGGTGGCCGACTCGCGGGCGATGCCGAAGATCTCCGCCTGCGCCTGGTTCAGCAGGTCCATCGCGTCGCCCTCGGCGCCGTAGCCGAGCTGGGCGATGTGGGTGCCGGCGTCGACGAGGCGCCGGAGGACGGCCTGCTCGGCGACGATCGAGGCGTAGTAGCCCGCGTTCGCCGCCGTGGGCACGATGTTCGTCAGCGTGTGGAGGTAGGACTGACCGCCTGCCCGCTGCACGTCGCCGGTGCGGACGAGCTCGTCGCCGACCGCGATCGCGTCCGTCGGCTCGCCACGGGAGTACAGGCTGAGGATCGCGTTGAAGATGACCTCGTGCTTCGGCACGTAGAAGTCGGCGCCGACGACGACCTCGAGCACGTCGGCGACGGCGTCGGTCGACAGCAGCATGCCGCCGAGGGCGCTCTGCTCGGCGAGGAGGTTGTGCGGCGGCGTGCGCTCACGGCGTTCGGCTCCCGGGCTGTCCCAGGCGTCGGGCGCGACGTCCCACTCGGTCATCGACATGCTGTCGCCCCTCCTCTCCCGGCCCGCGGCGTCGCGGACCACGCCGTCCGTGTCCCGCGCTGCAGGAGTACCACCCCGTCCCGACACCGGCCCCGACCGCTGCGGCGAGCCCCGACGGTAATCCACGGGGTGTGCACAGCGGTGTGGATGACGCGCGCGGAGAACGCTCCTCCCCATGTGGAACTCCTGTGGATAAGTGCCGAGGACGGAATCCGTGCACCACCTGAGAATGGCGTCTGATCAGGTACGGCCTCTGTCCCCAAGGCCGTTGGGGATAACTGCCCTCAACCACTGGTCGAAGGTTTCTGCTGGCGTGTCGGCGAGCGCCCGTGCTAGCCGGAGGTGAACGGCGGGGAAACGACGAGGGCGCCGCCTCCGCGGTGCGGAGACGGCGCCCTCGTGGCGTCGGTGGAACGGCTCAGCGGGCCGCGACGACCTCCACCGTGAGGGTGGCGGTGACGTCCTCGCGGAGGCGCACCGAGGCCTCGTGGCTGCCGGTCGCGCGGATCGGCGAGGCGAACTCGATGGTCCTCCGGTCGACGCTGCCGAGGCCGGCGGCCTGGACCGCGTCGGCCACGTCCGACGTGGAGACGGAGCCGAAGAGGCGCCCGGCCTGCCCGGTGCGGACCGCGAGGCGGACCGGCTGGGCCTCGAGGCGTGCCTTCAGGGCCTGGGCCTCCTCGAGCGAGGCGGCCTCCCTGGCCTTGCGCGCGGCGCGGATGGAGTCGACCTGCTTCTGGCCGCCCCGGGTCCACGCCACGGCGAAGCCGCTCGGGATGAGGTAGTTGCGGGCGTAGCCGCCCTTCACGTCGACGATGTCGCCGGCGGAACCGAGGCCGGTGACCTCGTGCGTGAGGATGAGCTTCGACATGGTCGTCCCCCGATCAGCGGCCGGAGCCGGAGTAGGGGAGCAGGGCCATCTCGCGCGCGTTCTTGACGGCGCGGGCGATGAGGCGCTGCTCCTGGACGGAGACACCGGTGATGCGGCGGGCGCGGATCTTGCCGCGCTCGGAGATGAACTTGCGCAGGGTGGCGACGTCCTTGTAGTCGATCACCCCGACCTTGATGCGCTTCGCGGGAGCGACGGGCTTGCCGCCCTTGCCCCGCGTCGGCTTGCGGCTGTCGCCGCGCGACTTACCTGCCATGGCAGTGGATTCCTTACGTCAGTCCGTACCGCAGTACGGGGGTCTTGAGGTTCTGTCCGAGGCCGGGGCGAACCGATCCGGAGTGGGAGACGCCGACGACGGTCGATCGTGAGCCGAGGGAGCCGACTCGCCTACGACGTCTTGGAAGCGCTCGCGCTTCCAAGACGATCGACTCAGAACGGCGTCTCGTCGTCGTACGCGCCGGGCGCGCTCCAGCCGTCGGCGCCGCCGCCGCTGGAGGAGGTGCCCGGGGCACCCCACGGGTCGTCGTTCTGCCGCGCCGGTGCGCCGCCGCCGCCGACCTGGCCGCGCGGAGCGCCGCCCTGTCCACCCGCCTGGCCGCCGCCGCCACCGCTCGCGCGGGTGACCTGGGCGGTCGCGTAGCGGAGCGAGGGGCCGATCTCGTCGACCTCGAGCTCGATCGCGGTGCGCTTCTCGCCCTCACGGGTCTCGTAGGAGCGCTGCTTGAGCCGGCCGGTCGCGATGACGCGGGAGCCCTTGGCGAGCGAGCCCGCGACGTGCTCGGCGAAGTCGCGCCAGACGCTCGCGCGGAGGAACAGCGCTTCGCCGTCCTTCCACTCGTTCGCCTGCCGGTCGAAGTTGCGCGGCGTGGAGGCGATCGTGAAGTTCGCGACCGCGAGCCCGTTCTGCGTGTACCGCAGCTCGGGGTCGGAGGTCAGGTTCCCGACGACCGTGATGATCGTCTCGCCGGCCACGACTACCTCGCCGCTGCCGCGGGCCGCGGCGTGCGCGCCGGGCGCTTCGCGATGGCCTCGGCCTCGGCGGCGCGGGCGATCGCCTCCTCGGCGCGGAGCACCTTGGTGCGCAGCACGGCCTCGGACAGGCCGAGCTGGCGGTCGAGCTCCTGCGTGGCGGCCGCGGTCGCGGTCAGGTTGACCACCGCGTAGATGCCCTCGGAGTGCTTGTCGATCTCGTAGGCCAGCCGGCGCCGTCCCCAGATGTCGACCTTGTCGACCGTGCCTCCGTCTTGACGGATGACACCCAGGAACCGGTCCAGACTGGGCGCGACCGTCCTCTCGTCGATGCTCGGGTCCAGGATGACCATGAGCTCGTACTTGTGCGTCACTACCCCACCTCCTCTGGTCTCAGCGGCCGCGGTCGTTCCGCGGCAGGAGGGTCTGACACGTGCCCACGACCGGAACGGCCGTCAGGGCAACCACGACAGCCTAGTCGCTCGGCCCGCGGCCGACCTCGAGGCCCCTGCACCGGCTGCGCAAACCGACTTCCTGCGCCGGATGCCGCGGCATGCGCGGGCGGCCACGCAGTCGTGCAGGCCGGCGGGACGGCCTCCTCCTCGCCGAGCGGGCCCTCGTCGAGGCGCAGCTCGAGCAGGAAGCGGTACGCCTCCCCGACCACGGGGCCGGGCGTCACGCCGAGCTCCCGCATGATCGCCTCGCCGTCGAGGTCGGGCCGGATGGCGCCGAGCACCTCCTGCTCCTGGAGCTCGGCGATCCGCCGCTCGAGGTCGTCGTAGGCGGTGGCCAGCCGCCGCACCTTCCGCGGGTTCCGGGTCGTGACATCCGCTCGCGTCAGGATGTGCAGCCGCGGCAGCAGGTCGCCCGCGTCGCGCACGTAGCGGCGCACCGCGGAGTCGGTCCAGGCGCCCTCGCCGTAGCCGAAGAACCGCTGGTGCAGCTCGATCAGCGTCGCGACCTGCTCGATCTGCTCGTTGGGGAAGCGCAGCGCCTTCAGCCGCTTGCGCGCGAGCTTCGCCCCGACGACGTCGTGGTGGTGGAAGGTGACCTGCCCGCCCTCGAACCGCCGGGTGGCCGGCTTGCCGATGTCGTGCAGGAGGGCGGCGAGCCGCAGCACGAGGTCGGGCGTCGGGCCCCGGGAGGCGCAGCGTGCTCGAGCTCGACCGCCTGCTCGAGCACGGTGAGGCTGTGCTGGTAGACGTCCTTGTGGCGGTGCAGCGCGTCGACGGTGAGCCGCAGCGCGGGCAGCTCGGGCAGCACGCGATCGGCGAGCCCGGTCTCGACGAGCAGCTCGAGCCCCGGGCGCGCGACGTCGGCGGCCAGCAGCTTCACCAGCTCGTCCCTGATGCGCTCCTGCGAGACGACCTCGATGCGGTCGACGAGCCGCTCCATCGCCGCTGTGGCGTCGGCGTCGAGCGCGAAGCCGAGCTGCGCGGTGAAGCGGGCCGCCCGCATCATCCGGAGCGGGTCCTCGTCGAAGGACTCGAGCGGCGGCGACGGGGTGGTCAGCCGGCGCTCCGCGATCGCGGCGATGCCGTCGGTCGGGTCGACGATCGTGAGCGACGGCAGGCGCACGGCGATGGCGTTGACGGTGAAGTCCCGCCGGCGCAGGTCGCCGTCCAGGGTGTCGCCGAAGACCACCTCGGGCTTGCGCGAGGAGGGCGTGTAGACGTCCCGGCGGTAGGTGGTGATCTCGACGGTCTCACCGGCGATCCGCGCGGCGACGGTGCCGAAGGCGCGGCCGGCGTCCCACTGCACGCTGGCGAGCGGCCCGACGATCCGCGCGACGTCCTCCGGCCGCGCATCCGTGGTGAGGTCGAGATCGGTGACGGCCCGGTCGAGCAGGGCGTCCCGCACGGGGCCGCCGACCATCGCGAGCTCGTGGCCCGCCTCGCCGAACGCCCGGACGAGCCGGCGCATCGCCGGCCGGGCGGCGAGGTCCGCCAGCCGGGGCAAGGCGGCGACGACCGGATGCATGCGTCCAGCCTAGGAGCGGCCTCGCCGGGCGCGCTTTCGAACAGGGGAGCCGCGGCGGGCCGCGACCCTCCCGAATGGGGGTCGCCCGTAGACTCGCCGCATGCTGGAGACCGGGGGGCGCGCGTCCGGCACGGCACGGTGAGCATCCGGTCGAGGGCGCTCGCGATCGTCGCCCTCACGGTCGCGCTCGGCGCCGCCACGGCGGTGCCCGTCGAGGCGGCGACGCAGACGACGCCGGCCATCAGCATCGCGCCGCAGAACGGCGGCGTGCTGACCGACGGATCCGCGCTCGACCTCGACATCGCCATCGCGAATCACGGCTCCGACTCCGCTCGCCCCCGGGACGGTGCGGGTCTCCCTCGAGCCGGCGCCCATCGTCGGCGTGAGCACCCTCGTCGACCAGGTCGAGGACCCGGGCACGGTGCTGCAGGGCTACCTCGTCGCGACGACGAGGTCGCCCGCGGTGCCGGCGGGCCAGACCGCGCAGCTGCACGTGCACCTCTCTACGGACGCGGTCGACAGCGTCATCGACGGCCGCGCGGGCGCCCGGATCGTGGGCGCCTCCCTCGAGCGCCGGGTCCTCGAAGGCGCTCGCCTACTCGGCCGTCACCCGCATCCCCAAGCACTACTCGTCGAGCGTCGGCTTCGGGACGGTCGTCCCCGTCACCGCACCCGCGGGCACCACCGGGGTCGTGCCGGCCGATCAGCTCGGCACGCTGACCCAGCCCGGCGGCGCCTGGCACACCGCACTGGACGCGGCCACGGCCGATCCGCTGGCGACCGTGCTGCTCGATCCCGAGGTGCAGGCCTCGATCCGCCTGGCCGGGTCCGCGGCGCCCGCGTCCGCCACGGGGTTCCTCAACGACCTCGCCGGCGCTGCCGAACGAGGTCATGGGACTGCCCTACGCCGACGGCGACGTCACGCTGCAGCGGGCGGCGGGCGCGAGCCGGGTGCTCGAGCCCACCTCCTTCGCCGGCGGAGCGGTGAGCACCCCCACGCCGAGCTGCCACGCCCGGCCCGACGACCAGCCCGACGGCGAGTCCCACCCCGACCCCCGCGCTCCACGCCGACGGCCACGAAGCCGCCGAGCGACACGGACCTCCTGCGATGGAACGGCGCATCCGGTGACGTCGCGCTGGCCGGTCCCCGGCACGGTGTCGCCCCCCGACCTGCGGTTCCTCGCCGGCTCCGACTACCGGCTCACGCTGCTCTCCTCCGACGACGTCTCCGGGGCCCCGAAGGCCGCCGGCTCCGGCCCGCACGTCACCGTCGGCACCTCCTCCGTGCTCCTCGCGGACGCGACCGCGTCCCGGCTGCTCGCGACGGCGAGCGCCGGGACCGGCGTGCCGCAGGACTCCGCGCTCGCCGAGCTGATCGCGCTGCTCGGCACGGATGCCGGCACCAAGGAGGCCGGCAGCGTGCTCGCGGTTCCGGCACGGACCGGTACGATGGGATCACCTCGAGCAGGTCCTCGGCACGATCGCCGCCCAGGACTGGATCCACGGGACCACGCTGCACGCCCTCGCGGCGGGTCGCGCCGCCAAGGTGACCCTGCGGCAGCACGGGGCCCAGGCCGACCTGGTTCCGCCCGCCACCGCGGCGATCGACGCCGACGCCGACGTGCAAGCGCTCGGCACGGCGATCAAGTCGCAGGCGGCGACCTTGACCGGTCCGCAGCGCCTCAGCCTGCTCGGCGTCCTCTCGACGGCCTGGCGGACGTCGAACACGGGCTACCGCACCGCCGCGGCCGCCGTGACCACGCAGCTGAAGGAGTTCGTCCTCAACGTGCAGATCGACCGCACGAGCGACATCAACTACGTCGGCGGCAGCGGCAGCCTGCCCGTCGCGGTCACCAACCAGCTCGATCAACCGGTGGAGGTGGTGCTCGCGGGCACCGCCAGCAACGGCCGCCTGCACATCGAGGGCACCCAGGTCGTCGACATCCCCGCCCGCTCCGGCGTCAAGGCCAAGCTGCCGGTCAAGTCGATCAGCAACGGGCCCGTCGACGTGATCCTCACGTTGCAGACGAAGGACGGCCACGTCATCGGGCGGCCGCGCCAGGTGAGCATCACCGTGAACGCCGGATGGGAGGCGGTCGGTGCGGTCGTCTTCGTCACGGCGATGCTGGCGCTGTTCGGCACGGGCGTCTACCGGAACGTGCGGCGGGCCCGGCGGCGGATGAAGGCGGCGAAGTGAGCAGCACCACCGGGATCGGCCGGGCGAGCGCGATCCTCGCGTCCGGCACGATGGTCTCCCGCGTCCTCGGGTTCGTGCGCACGGCGCTGCTGTCGTACGTGATCGGCAGCCGCGGCTTCCTGCCGGACGCCTACAACAACGCCACCTACGTCCCGAACAGCATCTACGCGATCATCGGCGGCGGCCTGCTCACGGCGGTGCTCGTGCCCTCAGATCATCCGGGCGAGCAGCGGCCACGACCGCGGCGAGGCCTACGTCAACAAGCTCGTGACGCTCGCGGTCATGGTGTTCGCCGTCGTGACCGTGATCGTCACCGTCGCCTCCCCGTGGCTCATGCCGCTGTTCGTCACGAAACCCGAGACGCTCGCGATCGCGATCACGTTCGCGTACTGGAGCCTGCCGCAGCTCTTCTTCCTCGCGCTCTACAGCGTGCTCGGGGAGGTGCTGAACGCGCGGCGCTCGTTCGGGCCGTACACGTGGGCTCCGGTGCTGAACAACGTCGTCTCCATCGCGAGCCTCGGCCTCTTCATCCTGCTGTACGGCGAGGCGGACTCGTCCCAGCCGCTCGCAGCGGGCCCGACGGTCCTGCTCGCCGGCGGCGCGACCCTCGGCATCGCCGCGCAGGCGCTGATCCTCACGCTGGCGTGGAAGCGGGCGGGGCTGAAGTACCGGCCCGACTTCCACTGGCGTGGCGTCGAACCTGTCCGCCACGGGCAAGGCCGCCGGCTGGACGTTCGGCATGCTCGTGCTGACCCAGATCGCCGGCCTCATCGAGCTCCGCATCGCCACGGGCGCGAGCGGATCCGGGTCCTCGTCCGCGGTGATGTCCTACGCCTGGCTCATCTTCATGCTGCCCCACTCGATCATCACGGTCTCGCTCATCACCGTCTTCTACCCCCGCATGAGCGAGCACGCCGCGCGCGGGGAGCACGGAGCCCTGCGGGACGACGTGCGCCAGGCGCTCCGCATCGTGCTGCTCGTCATGGTGCTCGCCGACGCGGCGCTGCTCGCCGCCGCCGTCCCCTTCTCCGCCTTCTTCAGCCGGAGCCCCGCGCAGGCCCATGCCATGGCGCTCGTGCTCGCCGCCTACCTGGTCGGCCTCCTGCCCTTCACCGCGCTGTTCATCGTGCAACGCTGCTTCTACGCCCTCGCGGACACCCGGACCCCGTTCCGCTTCACGGTGGTGCAGCTGGCGGTGGTCATCCCCGGGACCCTCCTGTGCGGCTTGCTGTCGCCCCGGTTCACCGCCGCCGGCATCGCCGCGGTCATCTCCCTCGGCGCCGTCCTCCAGCTCGTGATCGCCGGCGATGCTGCTGAAGCGGCGGATCGGTTCCTTCTTCGGCAGGGACAGCGCCCGCTCGCTGGTGCGCTACCTGCTCGCCGCGGCGCCCGCGCTCGCGGCGGGGCTCGGGGTCCTGGCCCTGACGGGTGGGTTCGGCACGGGCTGGACGGTCGCGAGCCGATGGGGCGGCTTCGGTGGCACGGTCCTCGTCGGAGCCGTCGTCGCGCTCGTCTACCTCGCCGTCCTCGCGGCTCTGCGGACCCCGGAGCTCGGCACCGCCATGCGGCTCGTGAGCGAGCGCCTGCGGCCGACGCGCGCGGAATAGCACCTCCTCGACGGAGGTTGACGAGGCAGAGTGGTTCCGCCACCCGCGAAGGAGTCATGTCGATGCGTCAGGTCCTCATCATCGGTTCCGGTCCCGCCGGATACACCGCCGCGCTGTACGCGGCGCGCGCCCAGCTCGCACCGCTGCTCATCGCGAGCTCGGTCGAGGCCGGCGGCGAGCTGATGAACACCACCGAGGTCGAGAACTTCCCCGGCTTCCCCGAAGGCATCCAGGGTCCGGACCTGATGGACCGGATGCTCGAGCAGGCGACGAGGTTCGGCGCCGAGATCCTGCTCGACGACGTCATCGAGGTCGAGCTCGAGGGCGACGTGAAGCGCGTGCGCACCGGCAGCGGCAAGACGTTCGAGGCGCTCACGGTGATCCTCGCGACCGGCTCCGCCTACCGCAGGCTCGGCATCGAGGGCGAGGACCGGCTGTCCGGTCACGGCGTCTCCTGGTGCGCCACGTGCGACGGGTTCTTCTTCCGGCAGAAGACGATCGCCGTCGTCGGCGGCGGCGACTCCGCCATGGAGGAGGCCACCTTCCTCACGCGCTTCGCGGACAAGGTGTACGTCATCCACCGCAGCGACACCCTCCGGGCGTCGAAGATCATGCAGCAGCGCGCGTTCGACAACGCGAAGATCGAGTTCGTCTGGAACTCGACCGTCACGGAGGTGCTGGGCGGCGACCTCGTCTCCGGCGTGCGCCTCACCTCGACCGTCGGCGAGCCCGACCGTGAGCTCCCGCTCGACGGCCTCTTCATCGCGATCGGCAACGACCCGCGCACGGACCTCGTCAAGGACGTGCTCGAGCTGACCGCCGCCGGCACCATCGCCGTCGACGGCCGCTCGTCCCGCACCTCGCTGCCCGGCGTCTTCGCCGCCGGCGACGTGATCGACCCGACCTACCGTCAGGCCGTCACCGCCGCCGCCTCCGGCACGGTCGCCGCGCTCGACGCCGAGCACCACCTCGCGGAGCTGCCCGCCGACCTGCTCAGCGAGGCCCTCGGCGACGCCGAGCCCGGCGAGGCGCCCGCAGCAGGCACCCCGCTCACGCCGTCCGGCCAGCTGGTCTGACGCGCGTAGGCTGCCGATCCGATCCACCGACCCACCCCAGTTCAAGGAGAAGAAGCGCGATGCGCGAAGTGACCGACGCGACGTTCGAGAAGGACGTGCTGCAGGCGGAGAAGCCGGTGCTCGTGGACTTCTGGGCCGCGTGGTGCGGCCCGTGTCGCCGGGTCGCTCCCGTGCTCGAGCAGATCGCGGCGGAGCACCCCGACAAGATCGAGATCGTGAAGCTCAACGTGGACGAGAACCCCGAGACCGCGATGCGGTACCAGGTCACCTCCATCCCAGCGATGAAGCTCTACTCCGGCGGCGAGGTCGTCAAGACCGTCATCGGCGCGAAGCCCAAGCCCGCCATCGAGGCGGACCTCGCAGGCGTCCTCGCCTGAGCCCGCCCGGCAGGTCCCGCACCGGGGCCTGCCGTAGGCTCGTGCCCGCGTTCCGACGGGCGGGATGCGGGAGGTCCTTGAGCGCGTGACCGATCTGCAGGTGCCGGGCGACGACCTGGATCCGTGGCTCGGCGCCTACGCCGATCGCACCTCCGGGCTCTCGGTCTCGGAGGTCCGCGCCCTCTTCGCCGTCGCCTCACGCCCCGAGGTCGTGTCCCTGGCCGGCGGGATGCCCTACGTCCGTGCCATCCCGCGCGAGCTGCTCGCGACGGCGATCGACCGCCTGCTGCTGTCGGACGCCGCGTCGGCGCTCCAGTACGGCTCCGGCCAGGGCCTGCCGCGGCTCCGTGAGCACATCCTCGAGATCATGGCGCTCGAGGGCGTCGAGGCGTCCGTCGACGACGTGGTGACGACGACCGGGTCGCAGCAGGCGATCGACCTCGTCTCGAAGCTGTTCCTCGACCCCGGCGACGTGGTGATCGCCGAGGGGCCGAGCTACGTGGGTGCGCTCGGCGTCTTCCGCTCCTACCAGGCCGACATCGTGCACGTCCCGCTCGACGCCGACGGGCTGATCCCCGAGGCGCTCGAGGCCACGATCGCCGAGCTGAAGGCCGCCGGCAAGCGCCTGAAGTTCCTCTACACCGTGCCGAACTTCCACAACCCGGCGGGCGTCACGATGTCCGCCGAGCGCCGGCCGCGCATCGTCGAGATCTGCCGCCGCGAGAACCTCCTCATCGTCGAGGACAACCCGTACGGGCTGCTCTGGTTCGACACCCCGCCGCCCCCGCCGCTGCACACCCTGAACCCCGACGGCGTCGTCTACCTCGGCTCGTTCTCGAAGACCTTCGCGCCCGGCTTCCGCGTCGGCTGGGCCGTCGCGCCCCACGCCATCCGGGAGAAGCTCGTGCTCGCGGCCGAGTCGGCCATCCTCTCGCCGAGCAGCTTCGCGCACTACCTGATCAGCGAGTACTTCGAGACGGTCGACTGGCAGAGCCAGATCGCCAGGTTCCGCGACGTCTACCGCGAGCGGCGCGACGCGATGCTCGAGGCGCTGACGACGTACCTGCCGAACCTCAGGTGGAACGTCCCCGACGGCGGCTTCTACGTGTGGGTGACGCTGCCGGCGGAGCTGCATTCCAAGCAGATGCTGCCGCGCGCGGTCCGCGAGCTGGTCGCCTACACCCCCGGCACGGGCTTCTACGCGGACGGGCAGGGCGGCGGCCAGATGCGGCTCTCGTTCTGCTACCCGACCCCCGAGGAGATCCGGCTCGGCATCCAGCGGCTCGCCTCGGTCGTCGGCGGCGAGCTCGAGCTCGTGCGCGCCTTCGCCGGCACCGGTTCGCTGACGCCCCGCACGCCTGAACGCTCCGTGACCAGCCCGCCGCCGGACCTCCGGTAGCGAAGGAAGGAACGCGCCCATGGCCGAGACCGGCGACGTGGTGGTGCTCTCCGGCGGGATCTCGCACGAGCGGGACGTCTCGCTGCGCTCCGGCAGGCGCGTCGCGGACGCGCTGACGAAGGCCGGCTTCTCGGTCCGGATGCTCGACTCGGACTCCCGCCTGCTGCCGGCGCTGCTCGAGCAGCGGCCCGACGTGATCTGGCCCGTGCTGCACGGCGCCAGCGGCGAGGACGGCTCCCTCCGCTCGCTGCTCGACGTGGCCGGCCTCACCTACGTCGGCTCGCGCGGCGACGCGGCTCGGCTCGCGTGGGACAAGCCGACGGCCAAGCGGATCCTCGTCTCGGCCGGCGGGTCGACTCCCGCCTCGGTCACCCTCACGCGCGAGGTGTTCCGCGAGATCGGTGCGCACGCCGCCATCGACGCGATCCTGACCGCGTTCCCCGGCCCGTCGGTCGTGAAGCCGGCCCGCGGCGGATCGGCGCAGGGCGTCACCGTGGTCGAGGAGCCGGACCGGCTGCCGCGGGCGATGATGGACGCCTTCACCTACGCCGACGAGGCCCTCATCGAGACGAAGGTGAGCGGGACCGAGATCGCCGTCGGGGTGATCGATGGGGACGACGGCCCCCGCGCCCTGCCGGCGGTGGAGATCGTGCCTCGCTCCGGCGTCTACGGCTTCGACGAGCGGTACACGCCGGGCGCGACGCGCTTCTACGCGCCCGCCCGCATCGACGCCTCCGTGGCGGCGGCCGCCGGGCGAGCTGGCCGTCCTGGCGCACACCGCACTCGGTCTGCGGCACCTCTCCCGGTCCGACATGATCGTCGACGCCGATGGCCGGCCCTGGTTCCTCGAGGTGAACGTGATGCCGGGCCTCACCGAGACGAGCCTGCTGCCGCAGTCGCTGAAGGCCGCCGGGCTCGACCTCGGCGCGGCCTACGCCTCGCTGACCCGCCAGGCCCTCGCGCAGTAGCGAGCACCTCGTGGACACGCGAGCGCGCTGCAGCGTGCTCGCTTGTCGTTCCGGTGCGCGGGAGTGCGGCGCATCCACTCCTCCACAACCGTCCACCGGACGCCGTGAGCGCCGCGTGCTGCACGTGGTCGTCACGGGATCCACCGGACGGACCCATGCTCGTGCGCCATGAACCCCTGGGACATCGAGCTCACGGTCGTGACGGGCCTTGCCTACGCCCTGTCCGAGCAGCGGGCGCTGGCGCGCGACGTCGAGCGCGGGCTGCGGCGTCGGCTGCGCAGGGGCGCGTACGTGCTCGAGGCGGAGGTCGCCGGCCTCACCCCCGACGCCCTGGCTCTGCTGCAGATGCGCGCGTTCGCCGCCACCTCGGAGCAGCAGCCGGTCTTCTCGCACTGGTCGGCCGTGCTGCTGCACGGCTTACCGTTCCTCGTCAGCCGCACCGACCTCGTGGATGTGACGGACGACACGAGGACCCGCCCCTTCGAGGGCAGCCGCCTGCATCGCTTCCCACTCGGCGACGGCGAGATCGAGCAGATGAACGGCCTGCTCTGCACCTCGCTGCTCCGCACGACGGTGGATGTCGCCGGCAGCGCGCCGTACCCGGAGGGCGTGGTCGTCGCCGACGCGGCTCTGCGGCGAAGCGGATCCTCACGATCCGATCTGGAGGCATCCGTCGACCGGGCTGGACCCCGTCGCGCGGCCGCGAGGATCGGCGCCGTGGTGCGGTTCGCCGATGGCGCCAGCGAGTCGGCCGCGGAGTCCATCAGCCGGGTCACCATGCACCGCCTCGGACTTCCGGCGCCCGTCCTGCAGCACGAGTTCTTCGACGCCGACGGGTTCGCGGCTCGCGTGGACTTCTGGTTCCCCGACGCCCGGGCCGCGGGCGAGATGGACGGCCGGAGCAAGTACCTCGACCCGAGCATGAACCGCGGGGACCCGGCTCGAGTGGTCTACGACGAGAAGCTCCGTGAGGACCGGGTGCGCGCCCTCGGCGTGCGCGTGGCCCGCTGGGGGTGGGCGGAGGCCGGCAGCACGACACTGCTCGGACGCCGGCTCGCGGCCGTCGGCGTGTTCCCCACCCGACTCGCGAGCAGGTGAACGACAAGCGAGCAGGCCGAAGCCTGCTCGCTTGTCGGTGTGCTGCTCGTCAGGGAGCGGAGGTCAGGCCCGGCGCTGGTCCAGCATCCGCTCGCGGGCCTCGCCCTCTTCCCACGCGTCCTCGCCGATGTCGGCCAGGATGCGGTTGAGGTCGGCGACCGAGCCGAAGTCGATGACGATCTGGCCGTGCTTCGCGTTCAGGTTGACGCGCACGCGGGTGTCGAATCGGCTGCCCAGCCGGTCGGCGATCTCGTCGAGCTGCTCGCTGCGCCGGCCGATCGACTTCTTCGGCTTCGACGGCCCCGCCATCCGCACCGCGGCCGCCTCGGCCTGCCGCACGTTCAGCTGCTCGTTGATGATCCGGTCCACGAGCGTGTCCATCAGCTCGGGATCCATCACGGACAGCACCGCGCGGGCGTGACCGGCGGAGAGCACGCCTGCGGCGACCTTCCGCTGGATGTGCTCCGGCAGGCGCAGCAGCCGGACGGTGTTCGTGATCATCGGGCGCGAGCGGCCGAGCCGTGTGCCGAGCTGCTCGTGCGTGATGCCGAAGTCGGCGATGAGCTGCTGGTACGCCGACGCCTCCTCGAGCGGGTTCAGCTGCGACCGGTGCAGGTTCTCGAGCAGCGCCTCGTGCAGCATCTGCTCGTCGGCGGTCTCCTTGACCACTGCGGGGATGGTGCGGAGTCCGGCCTGCTTCGTCGCGCGCAGCCGCCGCTCGCCCATGACGAGCTCGTACTTCGCGTCCTCGCCGGGCGGCAGAGGCCGCACGACGATCGGCTGGAGCACGCCGTTCTCGCGGATGGAGTGGACGAGCTCCGCCATCGCCTCCGCGTCGAAGTCGGTGCGCGGCTGCTGCGGGTTCGGGCGGATGTCGTCGGGGGAGAGCGCCGCGAGGCGCGCGCCCGGCACGGCGACGAGGTCGTCGGTCGCCGTGGCGGCGCCGCCGATGCCCGGGGTGAAGAAGGTGTCGACCGTGTGCTCGTTCATCGGGATCAGCGCGCCGATCCCCCGGCCGAGCCCGGTGCGCTTCGGCGCGCTCACGCGGCGGCCCCCCGTCGGGCGATCTCCGCGGCCGCCTCCAGGTAGGAGAGCGAGCCGGGCGAGTTCGGGTCGTAGGTGATGACGCTCTGCTGGTAGCTCGGCGCCTCCGAGATCCGCACGGATCGGGGGATCACGCTGCCGAGCACCTGCTTCGGGAAGTGCTCCCGCACGTCGTTGGCGACCTGGTTCGCGAGGTTGGTGCGCCCGTCGAACATGGTCAGCAGGATGGTCGAGACCGCGAGGCTCGGGTTCAGGTGCTTCTCGATCAGGTCGATGTTGCGCAGCAGCTGGCTGAGCCCCTCGAGCGCGTAGTACTCGCACTGGATCGGGATGAGCACCTCGGTCGCCGCGACGAACGCGTTGATCGTGAGCAGCCCGATGGACGGCGGGCAGTCGATGAACACGTAGTCGTACGGGTCCTCGACCTTCTCGAGGTACGCCTTCAGGGCGGTGCGGAGCCGCTGCTCGCGGGCGACGAGCGAGACGAGCTCGATCTCGGCGCCGGCGAGGTGGATGGTGGCCGGCACGCAGTCGAGCGTCGGGAACTCGGGGCTCGGCTGCACGACCTCCTCCATCGGGGTGTCCCCGATGATGACGTCGTAGACGCTGACGGTGTCGTGGCGGTGCTCGACGCCGAGCGCCGTCGAGGCGTTGCCCTGCGGGTCGAGGTCGATGGCGAGCACGCGCATGCCGGACTTGGCGAGGGCCGCGGCGAGGTTCACCGTGGTCGTCGTCTTGCCGACGCCGCCCTTCTGGTTGGCGACCGTGAAGACGCGGGTGGCCTTCGGCTTCGGCAGAGGGCTCGACTGGATCCGGGCGCGGCGCCGCGTGATGTCGGCGAGCTCGCGCGCCAGAGGCGTCGAGTCGTCGAAGCCGGACGATCCGCGGGCTTCGAGGGCTGGGCTGGGTTTCACAGCGGTCCTTGGTGGTGGGGGAGCGGGGTCGGATTCGGCCACGGTCAATCGGGCACTGTAGCCACGACCACGCGGGTTTCCAGGGAGGCCATGCCCGTTCCGACGATCTCCACACGGAGATCGGTGAGTCCGAGCCGCCGGATGACCCGGTCGGCCTTGCCGAGCTCGTCGTCGACGCCCGCGCCCTTCATCAGCGCGAGGCGCCCGCCGGGCGTGACGAGCGGCACGACGAGCGGCAGCAGCTTGGCGAGCGCGCCGACGGCGCGGGCGGTCACGACGTCGAAGCGGCCGCCGACCTCCTCCGCGCGGGCCCGCAGCACCGTGACGTTCTCGAGGCCGAGCCGGCCGATCTCGTCCTCGAGCCAGACGACCCGCCGCTCCATCGGCTCGATCAGCGTCATCGCGATGTCGGGTCGCGCTGCCGCGAGCACGAGCCCGGGCAGGCCCGGCGCCGCTTCCCACGTCGGCGACGGTCGCGCCGTGCGGGATCAGCGGCGCGACGAGGCCGCAGTTCACGCAGGTGCCGGGTCCAGAGCCGGGCCGGCTCGAGGGGTCCGATCAGCCCGAGTTCCACGCCGAACCGTGCGAGGTCGGAGGCGTACCGGCGGACGAGCGGCAGTCCCGGCCCGAAGACGGACTGGGCGACCGCGGGCTCCGGCTCGACGTCGACCTGGTCGGTCACGCCGGGGTGATCACGATGTGACGACCGGAGCCCTCACCCTCGGAGTGCGATCCGAGGCCGTGCTCGGCAGCGAGGTCGTGCACGAGCTTGCGCTCGTAGGACGACATGGGCTCGAGCGGGAACCGGTCGTCGCCCGCCGCGAAGGCGGTGACGGCGTCGTTCACGAGCGAGGCGAGCTCGCGGGAGCGCTGGTCCCGGCTGCCGCCGATGTCGAGGGTGAGCCGGGCGAACTCGCCGGTCCGCGCCTGCACGGCGAGGCGGGTGAGCTCCTGCAGGGCGCCCACGGTGTCCGCGGCGGACAGCAGGCGGAGGTCCCCGCCGCTCACCACGAGCGTCGTGCGGCCGTGGTCGTCCTCGATGTCGATGTCGCCGTCGAGGTCCGCGATGTCGAGCAGCCCCTCGACGTAGTCGGCAGCGAGGTCGCCGACATCGATGGACTCGGCATCGGCGGCCAGGTCGCCGGCGCCGATCGACTCGGCCCCGTCCTGCTCGTCGGCGGTCTCGGGCGCGTCGGCCTCGACCTGCAGCTCGTCCGCCTCGGCGGGCGTCAGTCCTTCGCGGATGTCGCTCATGCTCGGCGCTCCCCCGTTCGTTTGGCGCGGTTCTTGCCGACCGGCTGGTTGCGCTGCGTGTTCACGCGCGGCGCCGGTGCGGCCTCGATCTGGCTGGTCGTGCCGGCCTCGCCGCCCGGACCTGCTTCTTCCGTTCGGCCTTCTTGGCCAGCCGCGCCTCGCGGGCCTTCGCGGCCTCGCTGCCGGGCGTCGGCGAGTTGCGGATGACGATGAACTGCTGGCCCATCGTCCAGAGGTTCGAGAAGACCCAGTAGAACATCACGCCGAGCGGGAACGCGATGCCGGAGAAGATGAAGACGAGCGGCAGGACGTAGAGCAGCATCTTCTGCTGCCGGTACATCGGGCTCGCCATCGTCTCGGGGGAGACGTTCTTCGACATGATCTGCAGCTGCGTGATGAACTGCGACGCCGTCATCAGCGCGATCATCGCGACGCCGATCACGGTCACGAGCGGGATGCCCTGGTTCGCGGTCAGGGTCGCGGACAGCGGCGCGATGCCGAACAGCTTCGCGGTGCCGAACGAGTGCGCGAGCTGGGCCGAGAGCAGGCCGACGCCCGCGGCCTCGGGATGCTTCTGCGCGTTGTCGAGCACCTGGAACAGGCTGAAGAAGATCGGCATCTGCGCCAGGAGCGGCAGGCAGGAGGCGAACGGGCTGGTGCCCGTGCGCTTGTAGAGCTCCATCGTCTCCCGGCTCATCGCCTCTCGGGAGAACTGGTCGCGCTTGCCCTTGTACTTCTCCTGGATCTTCTTCAGCTGCGGAGCGATCTCCATCATCTTCCGCTGGCTCTTGATCTGCCGGACGAAGAGCGGGATGAGGGCCGCGCGCACCACGAGCACCAGACCGAGGATCGAGAGGACCCAGGTCAGGCCTGCGTCCGGGTCGAGCCCGATCGCGGACCAGCCGCTGTGGAAGGCGACGAGGATCGCCTCGATGACCCATTTGAAGGGCCAGAGGACGATGCCGAAGAGGTCAACCACTGGTTCAGGCTCCTGAGTGCTCTGCGTGCCCGACGAAGCCGAGCTGGGTGATGCGGTAGGTGGGCTTCAGCCACCGAGGCGGGTCGTCCACGCCTCCCCGGGACCACGGGTTGCACCGGACGATCCGGGCCACCGCGAGCGCCGAACCGATCACGACGCCGGACTGCTGCACGGCCTCGAGCGCGTAGCGCGAGCAGGATGGATGGTACCTGCAGACATCGCCGTACAGCGGCGAGATCAGCAGGCGGTACGCCTTCAGCAGAACGATCGCGACGTTGCGCGGTGCGAGCAGCAGCGCGATGCCGATCCGGGCGAGCATCAGCGGACCCGCGCGGCGAGGCGTGCTCACGGCGTCCTCGACCTCGGTCGCGATGGCCTGCCACGACGCGTCCGCCGCGGCCGGGAGGGCGCGGACGACGACGTCGAGGCCGGACGGTGCCGGCCGTCAGCGGCCAGGCGGCGGCCTTGATCCGCCGCCGCACCCGGTTGCGCACGACGGCGCCTCCGACGTTCCTGGCGACGATCACGCCGACCCGCAGCGGATCGCCAGGGGTGGTGCGCCGCCCGTAGGCGAGCGTCAGGGCACCTCGCACCCGCCGACCGGACCGGACGAGACGCCGGTAATCGGTGGCGGAGGTGACCCGGTTCGCCTTGGCGAGCACCGACGGCGGGTTACGCCGAGAGCTCGGAGCGACCCTTGCGGCGACGCGCCGCGAGGATCGCACGGCCCGCGCGGGTGCGCATGCGGAGCCGGAAGCCGTGCACCTTGGCGCGACGGCGGTTGTTGGGCTGGAAGGTGCGCTTGGTCATGAGGATCCCCTCGGAGGTGCCTTCGCCCGCGCGGGCCGGTGGATTCGCCGGCTCGGGGCTGGAAGTCGTGGGACGCGATGCGTCGCGGAACCGCATCACAGTACACCAGGACGCGGGGAACCGCGGAAGCCGGCGCCCGGACCTGCCGGAATCCGGGGGAAGCCGCCTTCGCCCTCAACCGGAAGTCGAGGTTCTGCACAGATCAATCCACCGATGTGGACTTGTCTGTGGAAACATGCGGGGATTACGGTGGGCGCCCGTCCGGCCGGTCGACTCGATGTCGACGCCGCGACGATCCCCCATACCCCTGCGGCAGACAGCCGCTTCCGCATGCCCGCCTCCGGCGGCCGCGCCAGGAGGAGCCGAACGTGCCCGAGGTCGCCGTCGACGCGTGGGCCCGCATCCGCGAGGCCCTCGACGGCGACGTGCGGGTGGGTCCGCAGCTGCAGGGCTTCATGAACCTGGTCGAGCCCAAGGGCATCATGGCCGGGGTCATCTACCTCGAGGTGCCGAACGACTTCACCCGGTCGATGCTCGAGCAGCGGGCGCGGATGCCGCTGACCGAGGCGATCGGCGGCCTCTCCGGCGACTTCGAGATCCACACCTTCGCCGTCACGGTGAACCCGGAGATCGCGCCGGACCCGTACGGCCCGACCGCCTCGACGACGGCGCCCGCTCGCCGCGGTCGCCTCGGACCGAGCCCGCCGAGATCGCCCGGACGCCGCAGGCGACGTTCCCGCCGGCCGGTCCCGACGACAAGACGGTCGACACGAGCGAGTCGCGCCTGAACGCCCGCTACACCTTCGACACGTTCGTGATCGGCGCCTCGAACCGGTTCGCGCACGCCGCGGCCTTCGCCGTGGCCGAGTCGCCGGCGAAGGCGTACAACCCGCTCTTCATCTACGGCGAGTCCGGCCTCGGCAAGACGCACCTGCTGCACTCCATCGGGCACTACTCGATGGGGCTCTTCCCGGGCATCCGGGTGCGCTACGTGTCGAGCGAGGAGTTCACGAACGACTTCATCAACTCGATCGCGACGAACAAGGCGGCCGGGTTCCAGCGCCGCTACCGGGACGTCGACATCCTGCTGATCGACGACATCCAGTTCCTCTCGGGCAAGGACTCCACCCAGGAGGCCTTCTTCCACACCTTCAACACCCTGCACGACCACAACAAGCAGGTGGTCATCACCTCGGACCTCGCGCCCCGGCAGCTCACCGGCTTCGAGGACCGGATGCGGTCCCGCTTCGAGCAGGGCCTCATCACCGACGTGCAGATCCCCGACCTCGAGACGCGGATCGCGATCCTCCGCAAGCGGGCCCAGAGCGAGCGGCTGCAGGTGCCCGACGACATCCTCGAGTTCATGGCGTCGAAGGTGTCGAGCAACATCCGCGAGCTCGAGGGCACGCTCATCCGCGTCACCGCCTACGCGAGCCTGAACCGGTCGCCGGTCGACCTGCAGCTGGTGCAGACGGTGCTGAAGGACCTCATCACCCTCGACGAGGACAACGTCATCGCGCCGGCCGACATCATCAGCGCGGTCGCGGAGTACTTCAAGCTCTCCGTCGACGACCTCTACGGCTCGTCGCGCTCCCAGCAGATCGCCTCGGCCAGGCAGATCGCGATGTACCTGTGCCGCGAGCTGACCAGCCTGTCGCTGCCGAAGATCGGGCAGCTGTTCGGCGGCCGCGACCACACGACGGTGATGTACGCGAACAAGAAGATCAGCGAGCTCATGAAGGAGCGGCGCTCGATCTACAACCAGGTCTCGGAGCTGACGAGCCGCATCAAGCAGGACCAGCGCTACCGCAAGTAGCCGAGCGGCGGGTGGTCCGAGCAGGGCCCCCGGACGCGGGATGGCCGGTGTCGGGCGTATCCCACACACTTGCCAACAGGGGGATGAGATGCCCTCGCGGTCATGGATCTTCCCCCATGTGGACGCCCTGTGGATAACTGTGGACGAACCACCTGCGCGGACCACCCTCGGACGGGGGACGTGTGCAGAGGGTCGTCGCCGCCGAACACCCGTCACCGGTTCTCGCCAGCGACGCCTCCGCACCGTTTCGACATCTCACAGACGTGTAGTTCCGGCTCGGGATGCGGCCTCCCCCGAGTTATCCACAGTGTGCACACCTGTTAAGAGTGGTGTTGTCCTTCTTGATCCATCTCCCCCTCCATCCGATTCCACGCTGTGGACAGCGAGCGAGGCAGCAGGCCTGAGGGCCGGGGCCGAGACGACGGGCACCCGCTAGCATGCTCACGACCTTGTGACCGGGGGCAGGGCCCACCGGGAACCCCCACCGGCGATGAGGAGACAGCAGTGCGATTCCAGGCGAACCGGGACGTCTTCAGCGACGCCGTGTCGTTCGCCGTCAAACTGCTCCCTCAGCGCACGACGCTGCCGATCCTGTCCGGCGTGCTCATCGAGACCACCGAGCGCGGCCTCACGCTGTCCTCGTTCGACTACGAGGTCTCCGCGCGCACCGAGATCGACGCCGAGGTGCAGGAGCCGGGCCGCGTGCTCGTCTCCGGACGCCTCCTCGCCGACATCGCGAACCGCCTGCCGGCCGCGCCGGTGGAGGTCCGCACCGACGACAACCGGGTGATCGTCAGCGGCGGCAGCGCCCGCTTCACCCTCCTCAGCATGCCCGTGGCGGAATACCCGAGCCTCCCGGTGGTCGGCGAGCCGACGGGCGTCATCCCGGCAGGCAGCTTCTCCGCCGCCATCGCCCAGGTCGTCGTCGCCGCCTCGCGCGACGACGTGACCCCGGTCATCACCGGCGTGCAGCTCGAGGCGGGACCCCGCGCCCTCGGCCTCGTCGCCACGGACCGGTACCGGGTCGCCATCCGCGCGATCGACTGGCACACGGAGCAGACGGACGACAGCACCGCACTCGTGCCGGCCCGCACGCTGCAGGAGGTCGGCCGCACCTTCGGCGGCAGCGGCGACGTGACGATCTCGATCACCCGCGGCGGCGACCGCGAGCTGATCGGCTTCAGCGCCGATCGGCGCACCGTCACCTCCCTGCTCATCAAGGGCAACTTCCCGCCGGTCCGGCGCCTGTTCCCCGACGTCGTCGAGAACTTCGCGGTGCTGAGCACGGCGGAGCTGGTCGAGGCGACCCGTCGCGTGCAGCTCGTCCTCGAGCGCGAGGCCGCGCTGAAGTACTCCTTCACCTCCGAGGGCGTCACGCTCGAAGCAGCCGGTGGCGAGCAGGCGCAGGCCTCCGAGCAGCTCGACGCCGTGCTGACCGGTGCGGACATGGTCGTCTCCCTGAAGCCTCAGTTCCTGCTCGACGGACTCTCGGGAGTGCACACGGAGTTCGTGCGACTCTCGTTCACGAAGACGGAGAACCCGAACAAGCCCGGCCCGGTGCTCGTCACCGGCCAGCGCTCGAAGGACGAGGCCGGCTCGGAGGACTACCGCTACCTCCTCCAGCCGAACCTCCTGCTCCGATGACTCGATGACGCAGAGGGAGAACGGCATGAAGATCGGCCTGGTCGGGCTCGGCAAGATGGGCAACAACATGCGCTCCCGGCTGAAGAACGCCGGGATCGACGTGGTGGGCTACGACACGAACCCCGACGTGAGCGACGTCCCGGACTACGCGGCCCTCGCCGCCGCCCTCCCGACGCCGCGCACCGTCTGGGTGATGGTGCCGGCCGGGAGGATCACCGACTCGGTCATCGACTCCCTCGGCGAGGTGCTCGAGGCCGGCGACCTCGTCATCGACGGCGGCAACACGAAGTTCACCGACGACGAGATCCACGCGAAGCAGCTCGGCGAGAAGGGCATCGACTTCATGGACGTCGGCGTCTCCGGCGGCGTCTGGGGCCTGCAGAACGGCTACGGCCTCATGGTCGGCGGCAGCGACGAGCAGGTCGACCGGGTGATGCCCGTCTTCGACGCCCTGCGTCCGGAGGGGCCGCGCGAGGAGGGCTTCGTGCACGCGGGCCCGGCCGGCGCGGGCCACTACACGAAGATGGTCCACAACGGCATCGAGTACGCGATCATGCAGGCGTACGCCGAGGGCTACGAGCTGCTGGCCGCCTCGCCGCACGTCGACGACGTGCCCGGCACCTTCAAGGCGTGGCAGCGCGGCACGGTCATCCGCTCCTGGCTGCTCGAGCTGATGGTGCGGGCCCTCGACGCAGACCCCGCCTTCGAGGACATCGACGGCTACGTCGACGACTCCGGTGAGGGCCGCTGGACCCTCGAGGAGGCGATCGAGAACGCGGTGCCGATGCCGGCGATCAGCGCCTCGATCTTCGCGCGGTTCGTCTCGCGGCAGGATCAGTCGCCGGCCATGAAGGCCGTGGCCGCGCTGCGCAACCAGTTCGGCGGCCACGCGGTCAAGGCCCACGAGGCGAAGGCCGCGCAGGATCTGCATCCGGCCAAGTAGGGCCGAGCAGGTCGGCAGCACGGATGGGATGAGGAGGGCGGAGTGCGCATACTCCGCCTGAACCTCACCGACTGGCGCAACTACCGCATCGCCGAGATCACCTTCGAGCCCGGCGCCAACGTGCTCGCCGGCAGCAACGGCCAGGGCAAGACGAACCTGGTCGAGGCCATCGGCTACCTCACGACGCTGTCCTCGCACCGCGTCGCCGGCGACGCCGCCCTCATCCGCGCGGGCGAGGACAGCGCCGTGATCCGTGCGGTCGTGGTCGCCGGCGAGCGCGAGGTGCTGGCGGAGGTGCTGCTGAACCGGTCCGCCCCCAACCGCGCGCAGGTGAACCGGAGCCCCGTGCGGCCGCGCGAGATCACGCGGAACGTCTCGAGCGTGCTCTTCGCGCCCGAGGACCTCGCGCTCGTGCGCGGCGAGCCCTCGTCGCGCGGCGCTTCCTCGACGAGCTGCTCGTGCAGCGCACGCCGCGGCTCGCCGGCGTCGTCGCGGACTACGACAAGGCGCTGAAGCAGCGCAACGGGCTGCTGCGCATCGCCCGCGGCGGCGGCGACTTCGGCACCCTCGACATCTGGGACGAGCGGCTGATCGCCACCGGCAGCGAGCTGCTCGACGCACGCACCGAGCTCGTCGCCGCGCTCGAACCCTTCGTGGCCGAGCAGTACGCGGTGCTCGCCGGCGAGGACCAGCTGCTCACCCTGGCGCCGATCCGGTCGATCGACACCGACGGCGGGGACGGCGCGACCGCCGAGCGGTTCGCCGCGGCGCTGGCAGCCGGCCGCCGGCGCGAGCTGGAGCGCGGCATCACGCTGGTCGGCCCGCACCGCGACGACCTCGGCATCGCCATCAACGACCTGCCCGCCCGCAGCCACGCGAGCCATGGCGAGTCGTGGTCGACGGCGCTGGCGCTCCGCCTCGGATCGGTGGAGCTGCTGCGCACCTCGCTGCCGACCGGCGACCCGATCGTGATCCTCGACGACGTGTTCGCCGAGCTCGACGCCCGGCGGCGCATCCGGCTGGCCGGCCAGGTGGGACGGTACGAGCAGGTGCTCATCACCGCCGCGGTCGAGGGCGACATCCCGGACGAGCTCGCCGGCCGCGTGACGCACATCCGCGCGGGCGAGATCGTCGGGGAGGTGCCGGCATGACGGACGCGAAGGAGCCGGACCCGGCGCTCGACGAGGGCCAGCGCGTCTGGCTGCGGCTGCGCGCGGTGTTCGGTGCGCCGCGCAAGCGCCGGGAGCCGCCGGCGCCGAAGGGCGAGAGCATGCCGTACGGGCGCGGCCGCGACCCGCTGCCGGCGGGGAAGGTGCTGGACGGGGTGACCGGCGCGCTCGGCTGGCGCACCCCGCTGGCCCAGACCGACCTCACCGCCGCATGGCGGCAGATCGCCGGTGAGGAGACGGCGCAGGCACGCCGCGGTGGAGGGCTTCGCGGACGGCGTGCTGCTCGTCCGCTGCGACTCGACGGCGTGGGCGACGCAGCTCGGGTTGATGCGTTCGCAGATCGCCGAGCGCATCGCCGCGGACTTCCCCGACGCGGGCGTCGAGAGCATCCGCTTCCTCGGCCCCAACACCCCCAGCTGGAATCACGGCCGCAGATCGGTTCCAGGGCGCGGTCCGCGCGATACCTACGGTTGACCGGGGTGATTCGATCACCGGCGGAATTCCGAGCCGTCAGACGGGCGAATCGGGTCCTTCAGCAGACGCTGAGGCGATAGACTGGGACCTGACGATCGGAGTACGGATTCGATGACGGATGACGGACGCGCCGGGCTCGGCGGAGACGGCCTCGAGGACCTCGAAGACACCCGCCAGGACGGTGCACCCGTCGAGGGCGCCCCGATCGGTGAACCCCTCGCACCCGAGGGACCTGTGGCGGGTCTGACCCCGCCCACCCGCCGCGACGAGGACTACGGCGCCGGCTCCATCCAGGTGCTCGAAGGCCTCGAAGCGGTGCGCAAGCGCCCCGGCATGTACATCGGGTCCACCGGACCCCGCGGTCTGCACCACCTCGTCTACGAGATCGTGGACAACGCGGTCGACGAGGCCCTCGCCGGGTGGTGCGACACGATCGACGTGCGCATCCTCGCCGACGGCGGGGTGCGGGTCGAGGACAACGGACGCGGCATCCCGGTGGACATCCACCCGGTCGAGGGCCGCTCGACCGTCGAGGTCGTGCTCACCGTGCTGCACGCCGGCGGCAAGTTCGGCGGCGGCGGATACGCCGTGTCCGGCGGCCTGCACGGCGTCGGCAGCTCCGTGGTCAACGCGCTCTCGAGCCGCCTCTTCGTCGAGGTGAAGCGGCAGGGCCACGTGTGGACCCAGTGGTACGAGAACGGCGTTCCGCATCGCGCCGCTCGAGCAGGGCCCCGAGGCCGAGGGCACCGGCACGACGATCACGTTCTGGCCGAACGCCGAGATCTTCGAGACCGTCGAGTTCGACTACGAGACGCTCCGCACCCGGTTCCAGCAGTACGCGTTCCTCAACAAGGGCCTCACCATCCGCCTCGCGGACGAGCGCACGAGCGAGCCGGTCGAGGGCGAGGTCGACACCAACAAGATCGACCGGTCCGTGGTCTTCCGCTACGAGCGGGGCCTCGTCGACTACGTCGAGTACCTCAACTCGACCAAGAAGACGGACCTCGTGAACCCCGAGGTCATCTCCTTCGAGTCGGAGGACGTGGAGAAGCGCATCTCCCTCGAGGTCGCGATGCAGTGGACGACCTCCTACAGCGAGAGCGTCCACACCTACGCGAACACGATCAACACCCACGAGGGCGGCACCCACGAGGAGGGATTCCGCGCCGCGCTGACCGTGCTGATGAACCGGTACGCGCGCGAGAAGGGCCTGCTCAAGGAGAAGGACGACAACCTCTCCGGCGACGACGTGCGTGAGGGGCTCACCGCGGTGGTGTCCATCAAGCTCGGCGAGCCGCAGTTCGAGGGCCAGACCAAGACGAAGCTCGGCAACACCGAGGCGAAGACCTTCGTGCAACGCGTGGTCGGCAGCCAGCTCGCGGACTGGTTCGACAGCCATCCGCTGCAGGCGAAGGACATCGTCCGCAAGGCGCAGCAGGCGGCGACGGCCCGCATGGCGGCCCGCAAGGCGCGTGACGCGACCCGGCGCAAGGGCGTGCTCGAGAGCGCGTCGATGCCCGGCAAGCTGAAGGACTGCCAGACGCGCGATGCGTCGCAGGCCGAGATCTTCCTCGTCGAGGGCGACTCCGCCGGCGGTTCGGCGGTGCGCGGCCGCAACCCCGAGAACCAGGCGATCCTCGCCCTCCGCGGCAAGATCCTGAACGTCGAGAAGGCGCGGCTCGACCGCGCGCTCGCCAACCAGGAGATCCAGGCGATGATCACCGCCTTCGGCTGCGGCATCGGTGACGACTTCGTGGCCGAGAAGGCGCGGTACCACAAGATCGTCCTGATGGCGGATGCCGACGTCGACGGCCAGCACATCACGACGCTGCTGCTCACGCTCGTCTTCCGCTTCATGCGGCCGCTCATCGAGCTCGGCTACGTGTACCTCGCGCAGCCGCCGCTCTACCGCCTGAAGTGGAGCAACTCGGCGCACGAGTACGTCTACAGCGACCGCGAGCGCGACGCGCTGCTCGCGGACGGTGCGGCGCAGGGCAAGCGGATCCCGAAGGAGAACGGGATCCAGCGCTACAAGGGCCTCGGCGAGATGGACTACCAGGAGCTGTGGGAGACCACGATGAACCCGGAGATCCGCACGCTGCTCCAGGTGACCCTGGAGGACGCGGCCGCCGCGGACGAGACCTTCACCACGCTGATGGGCGAGGACGTCGAGTCTCGCCGCAGCTTCATCCAGAAGAACGCGAAGGACGTCCGCTTCCTGGACATCTAGTGCCGGCGCCGGTACTGGATCCCGTTCCACCTCACGGGTCGGGGCGCGCCCGACGCGGCGCGTCCCGCACCGACCCAGATCACGGAGTGACACCACATGGCTGACCGCATCGAACAGGTCGACCTGCAGCTCGAGATGCAGCGGTCGTACCTCGACTACGCGATGAGCGTCATCGTGCAGCGCGCGCTGCCCGAGGTGCGCGACGGCCTGAAGCCGGTGCACCGCCGGGTCATCTACGCGATGTACGACGGCGGCTACCGGCCCGACCGCGCGTTCAGCAAGTGCGCCCGAGTCGTCGGCGACGTGATGGCGCAGTTCCACCCGCACGGGGACACCGCGATCTACGACACCCTCGTGCGGCTCGTGCAGGACTGGAGCCTCCGCTACCCGCTCGCGCTCGGCCAGGGCAACTTCGGGTCCCCGGGCAACGACCCAGCCGCGGCACCGCGGTACACCGAGACCAAGATGGCGCCACTCGCCCTCGAGATGGTCCGGGACATCGAAGAGGACACGGTCGACTTCCAGGACAACTACGACGGGCGCACGCAGGAGCCCGTCGTCCTGCCGAGCCGGTTCCCGAACCTGCTCGTCAACGGTTCCGCCGGCATCGCGGTCGGCATGGCCACGAACATCCCGCCGCACAACCTCCGCGAGGTCGCGGCCGGTGCGCAGTGGGCGCTCGAGCACCCGGACGCGACCCGCGAGGAGCTGCTCGAGGCGCTCATGGAGCGGATCAAGGGTCCCGACTTCCCGACCGGCGCGCAGATCCTCGGCACCAAGGGCATCCAGGACGCCTACCGCACGGGCCGCGGCTCGATCACGATGCGGTCGGTCGTGAACGTGGAGGAGATCCACGGCCGCACCTGCCTCGTCGTCACCGAGCTGCCCTACCAGGTGAACCCGGACAACCTCGCGATCAAGATCGCGGAGCTCGTCAACGACGGCCGGATCGCCGGCATCGCCGACATCCGCGACGAGACCTCCGGACGCACCGGGCCAGCGGCTCGTGATCGTGCTGAAGCGCGACGCGATCCCGAAGGTGGTGCTGAACAACCTCTACAAGCACACGCCGCTGCAGGACAACTTCGGCGCGAACATGCTCGCCCTGGTCGACGGGGTGCCCCGCACCCTCGCCCTCGACGGGTTCATCAGCGCATGGGTCGACCACCAGGTCGAGGTCATCGTGCGGCGCACCCGGTTCCGCCTGCAGAAGGCCGAGGCCGACGCCCACATCCTGCGCGGCTACCTCAAGGCGCTCGACATGCTCGACGAGGTCATCGCGCTCATCCGCCGGTCGCCGACGGCCGACGAGGCGCGCGACGGCCTCATGTCGCTGCTCGACGTGGACCAGGTGCAGGCCACCGCGATCCTCAGCCTCCAGCTGCGCCGCCTCGCCGCCCTCGAGCGGCAGCGGATCATGGATCAGGCCGCCGAGCTCGAGCGGCTGATCGCCGAGTACCAGGCCATCCTCGCCTCGCCGCTGCGGCAGCGGGAGATCATCTCGGAGGAGCTGAAGGCGATCACCGACCGGTTCGGCGACGAGCGCCGCACCGAGATCGCGTACGGCTTCGACGGCGACATGACGATCGAGGACCTCATCCCCGACGAGGAGGTCGTCGTCACCGTCACCCGCGGCGGCTACATCAAGCGCACGCGCAGCGACCAGTACCGGTCGCAGCGGCGCGGGGGCCGTGGCGTGCGCGGCGCGCAGCTGCGCGCGGACGACGTGGTCGAGCACCTCTTCGTCACCTCGACCCACCACTGGCTGCTCGTGTTCACGAACGCGGGCCGCGTCTACCGGGTGAAGACCTACGAGGTGCAGGACTCCGGACGGGACGCGAAGGGCCAGCACATCGCGAACCTGCTCGCGCTGCAGCCGGACGAGCGGGTCGCGCAGATCCTCGACATCCGCGACTACACCGTCGCCCCGTACCTGGTGCTCGCCACGCGCGGCGGCCTCGTGAAGAAGACGGCGCTCGCGGAGTACGACACCAACCGCACCGGCGGCATCATCGCGATCAACCTCCGCGAGGGGGACGAGCTGATCCAGGCGCTGCTCGTCGGCGAGGCGTCGGACGTTCTGCTCGTCTCGAGGAAGGGCATGTCGGTGCGCTTCCGCGCCGACGACGACGCGCTCCGCCCGATGGGCCGCAGCACGGCCGGCGTCATCGGGATGCACTTCCGCGGCGACGACCAGCTGCTCTCCGCCCGCGTCGTCACCGACGAGGGCTTCGTCTTCGTCGTCACGGAGGGCGGCTACGCGAAGCGCACGGCGGTCGACCAGTACCGCCTGCAGCAGCGCGGCGGCCTCGGGATCAAGGTCGCGAAGCTGCAGGAGGCGCGCGGCGACCTCGCCGGATCGCTGATCGTCGACGAGACCGACGAGGTGCTCGTCGTGCTCGAGAGCGGTAAGGTGGTGCGCTCGGCTGTCTCCGAAGTTCCCGCGAAGGGCCGCGACACGATGGGCGTGGTGTTTGCGCGCTTCGCTGAGGATGACAGAATCATCGCCATTGCCCGGAACAGCGATTCGACCCTGGAGGCGCGCGAACCTGATGACCTCGGTCAAGACGTCAAGTCGCCCATCGGGCACGACCTCGTCGGCGAGTAGCGTCGGCGAGAAGCTGTCGCTGAAGTCGACGCGGCCGTCGCAGCCGAAGCAGGTCCGGCTCAAGCTGGTCTACATCGACTTCTGGTCGGCGGTGAAGTTCTCCTTCCTGATCTCCGCGGCGATCGGCGTCGTCATCTTCGTGGCGGTCGTCCTCGTCTGGACGGTGCTCGCCTCGACCGGCGTCTTCGACCAGATCAGCAAGCTCGCCGGCGACGTGTCCGGGCAGAAGAACTTCTCGATCAACAGCGTGGTCTCGTTCGCGCAGGTGATGGGCTTCACGCTCGTCATCGCCGCGCTGAACGTGGTGGTCGGCACGGTCCTCGGAGCGATCGCGTGCCTGCTCTACAACCTGAGCGTGCGCGTCTCCGGCGGCATCCTCGTCGGTTTCACCAACCAGTGACGGACTGGTAGATTCGATTCCCGGCCCGCGAGGGCCGCGCGGCCTCGGTCGCACTCGGGGCTATAGCTCAGGCGGTTAGAGCGCTTCGCTGATAACGAAGAGGTCCCAGGTTCAAGTCCTGGTAGCCCCACGCGTCGATGGTCCTCGATCCGTACACGGATCGAAGACGTCCCTGGCAGTCCGGCTCGGCCCGAGTGAGGGCCGGGCCTTCTGTCTTGCGGGACGGCTTACGATCGGACGTGAACGCCTCCTCCGGGGGCATAGCTCAGTTGGTAGAGCACCTGCTTTGCAAGCAGGGGGTCAGGGGTTCGAGTCCCCTTGTCTCCACCGGAACCCCGATGATCGTCGCGCGGTGGTACCTGGGCCCACGGAGCCGGTTCCGGCGCGACGCGAAGCGGCGTGACGGCCGTGCGACGGGGAGGGCGACGCGCGGTACGCATGCACACCGCGGGGCGCCACAGCTACCGCGCGAAGTCGGGTGCAGCTCTGCGGCCGCGTCTCAGGGCGCGGTTCGGTGGGCAGGGTTGCCTTCCCAGGTACTGGTCGTCATGCTCGAGAGTCCGCCCGCTGCCGACCGCGAAGAGGAACGCATGTCCCGACGCGTCTGGTTCGCGTCCGCATGCCTGCTCGTGGGGATGCTCGCCCTCGGGGTCTCCGCCGCCCCGGCGACGGCGGACGAGTCGACGCCCACCCCGTCGCCCACGCCCACGTCCTCCGGGTTCCCGGTGCCGATCCTCCCGTCCCCCACCCCGTCGGCCACGCCCGTCGCACCGGTGACCCGGCTGATCGCGGCGGCCGAGAGCGGATCCCTGGTCGCCTCCTGGCACCCCGGTGCCGACGACATCGGGTTCACCGCGGCGGCGACCGCGGACGGGACGACGAAGCGCGTCGAGACCACGGCGACCACGGCGTCGTTCCCCGGCGTCCGGGCGGGAGCGGTCGTCCGCATCTCGGTCACCGCCCACGGTGACGGCGGAGACGCCGCGCCCGTGATGACGACCTTCACGATGCCCGCCGCGGTCGCTCCGGTCACCGGTGCTGCGATGCGCGCCACCGCCGCAGGGCTCGTCGTCGCCTGGCGAGCCACCGGCGGACCTCGCTCCAGGCAGCCGGTTCCTGGTGGAGCTCGTCGAGGCGGGTGGTGGATCCCGGTCGCGGCTGGTCACGGCGAGCCCGGTGACCTTCACCGCGTTGACGTCCGGCCGCCTCTACTCCGCGACCATCACCGTCGTGAGCGGGACGAGCCGGAGCGCCGCCGTCGACGTCGCCGCGCAGGTGTGGACGGCTCCGACGTCGTCGGCCGGCCCGGTGCCTGTGGCACCCGCCCCGGTCGTGTCCGCCGCCCAGCCGACCGCCACCGCTGCGGCGGGTCCCGCCATCGCGCAGCCGACGGCGCAGCGCACCCTCGTCTCCTCACCGATGGCCGCCGCCGCGCTGGCGGGCGCCGCGGTGCTGCTGGGCGGCCTCGCGATCGCCCTGCTGCTGCGCCGTCCCCGCCGGTCCTGACGGCATCCGCCTGCGCGAACGACGGAGTTCCTGCGCCGGATCGGCGATGTTCCGCATGACGTGGTCGAGCGGATGCGGTTCCTCCGTCGATCGCGCAGGAGGCGGAGCCTCAGATGATCGCTGTCGGTGAGGTGGTTCGGGGTGCCGAAGCGGTGCGCCGTGATGCTGATCGACTGCTCGTGCAGGAACGGCAGCAGCTCGAGCCGACCCGCCGTGGTCACCGCGTCGCCCCAGACCGCGAGGTCCGGGTCCCCGTCCGCGGCGACGAGCAGGGCCGATGCGCTGCCACCGACGAGGCGGACGCGGCCGGTGAGCCGCGGCGACTCCTCGACGGTGGTGGGGACGTGGAGGCCGTCGAGCAGGGCCTGCACGGGTGCCGGGAGCGGTGTGGCCGCCGACACCGTCAGGGCCGCGCCGGATCGCGCCCCCGCGGCGAGCACGCGGAGCACGTCGCGCTCCGCCGCATCCGCCTCGATGCGCACGGTGACGGGCACCGGCCGGTAGCGGAGCAGGTTGCGCTCGGCGTAGAGCCCCTGCAGCTCGCGGGCGATGCCGAAGTCGGTCCGCCACGCCTGCTCGTCCGAGCGGGCGCCGGCGGTGACGAACGGGTCGTCCGCCGCACGGACGATCCGCTTCACCGGGCCGGCGAGCGTGGCCTCGGGAGCATCCGCGACGCCGTCCGGGGTCCATGAGCCGAGGCCGATGAGGTAGTTGGGGCCGCCCGCCTTCGTGCCGGCGCCCACCGAGGAGCGCTTCCAGCCCCCGAAGGGCTGCCGGCCGACGATGGCGCCGGTGGTGCCCCGGTTCACGTAGCAGTTGCCGGCCTGCACGGCGTCGAGCCAGGTGGCGATCTCCGCGGGCTCGAGCGACTGCAGTCCGGCGGTGAGCCCGAACGCGACGGCGTTCTGCAGCTCGACGGCCTCCTCGAGCGTGTCGGCCGTCATCAGGCCGAGCACCGGCCCGAAGTACTCGGTCCGGTGGAAGGCGGAGCCGGGGCGCACGCCCGTGCGGATGCCGGGGGACCAGAGCCGGCCCTCCGTGTCGAGGCGCTTCGGCTGCAGCAGCCAGCGCTCACCCTCGCCGAGGGCCGTGAGGCCCTCGAGCAGCTTGCCGGTGGCCGGTTCGATGACGGGCCCCATCTGCGTGGTCGGCTCCCACGGCTGCCCGACGCTGAGCGAGCCCACCGCGTCGACGAGCTGGTTCAGGAACCGCTTCGACCTGGCGACCGGTCCGACGAGGATCGCGAGGCTCGCCGCGCTGCACTTCTGGCCCGCGTGGCCGAAGGCGCTGTGCACGAGGTCCTTCACGGCGAGGTCGAGGTCGGCGGAGGGGGTGATGACCATGGCGTTCTTGCCGCTCGTCTCCGCGAGCAGCGGCAGATCCGGCCGGAAGGACCGGAACAGCTGCGCCGTCTCCCAGGCGCCGGTGAGGATGACGCGATCGACCCGCGGGTCCGCGATCAGCCTCGCGCCCAGGCTGCCCTCGTCGACCTGCACGAACGTGAGCACGTCCTCGGGCACGCCCGCCGCCCAGAGCGCCTCCGCCAGCACCGCGCCGCACCGGCTCGCCGGCCCTGCGGGCTTCAGCACGACGGCGCTGCCGGCCGCGAGGGCCGCGAGCACGCCGCCGGCAGGGATGGCGACCGGGAAGTTCCACGGCGGGGCGACGACCGTGAGCTGCGCCGGCGTGAACCGGGCGCCGTCGACGGCCTCCAGCTCGAGCGCGTTCGCGGCGTACCAGCGCGCGAAGTCGATCGCCTCGCTCACCTCGGGGTCGGCCTGGTCGATCGTCTTGCCTGCCTCGCTCATCATGACCTCGACGAGCTCCGCCCGGCGCTGCTCGAGCCCGTCCGCCGCGCGCTGCAGCACCGCTGCCCGCTCAGCAGCGGACCGCGCTCCCCAGGCCGCACCCGCGCCCCGCGCCGCCTCGAGCAGCGGATCCAGCGCATCCGCCTCGGTGAGGGTGTGCGCCTCGAGCGTCTCCACGCCGAGCCTCGAGTCCTTCGCGCGCGAGTGGATCCCCTTGGCCCACTCGCGGTGCTCGGCGACGGAGGGATCCGTGTCCACGGCGTTGCCGAAGGGGTCGCCGACCGAGTGCGGCAGATCGGCGCGCGGCACACGATGCGGCGGGGGCACCTCGCCGTCGAGCAGGGTGAGCGAGGCGAGGAAGCGCTGCCGCTCCCGCTCGAAGAGGTCCTCGCGGGTCGCGAGATCGAACACCGACGACATGAAGTTGTCGTCGCTCGCCCCCTCCTCGAGCCGGCGGATGAGGTAGGCGATCGCGACGTCGAACTCGCGCGGATGCACGACCGGCGTGTAGACGAGCAGGCCGCCGACGTCCCGTCGCACCGCTTCGGCCTGGCCGGTGGCCATCCCGAGCAGCATCTCGAAGTCGATGCCGTCGCGCACGCCGCGATCACCGGCGAGCAGCCAGGCGTGGGCGACGTCGAACAGGTTGTGGCCGGCGACGCCGAGCTTCACGGCGTCGATACGGTCGGGCGTCAGCGCGTAGTCGAGCACCCGCTTGTAGTTGGCGTCGGTCTCGGCCTTGGTGTGCCAGGTGGCGAGCGGCCAGTCGTGCAGCGACGCCTCCACCCGCTCCATGGGCAGGTTCGCACCCTTCACGAGCCGCACCTTGATCGGGGCGCCGCCCCGCGCTCGACGGGCGGCCGACCACTCCTGCAGTCCGATCATCGCCCCGAGCGCATCGGGCAGGTACGCCTGCAGGACGATGCCGGCGGAGTAGCCGAGGAACTCGGGGTCGTCGAGCAGCTGCTGGAAGACCGCGATCGTGAGGTCGAGGTCCTTGTACTCCTCCATGTCGAGGTTGATGAAGGTCTGCTTCTTCTGCGCCTCGCGGTAGAGCGGGCGCAGGCGCTCGACGATGTCGGCGACCGCGGTGTCGAACGCCCACGGGCTGTGCGGCGTGACGGCGGCCGAGACCTTGATGGACACGTAGTCGACATCGGGGCGCTGCACGAGGGCCCTGGTGCCGGCGAGCCGCCGGTCGGCCTCCGATGAGCCGAGCACGGCCTCGCCGAGGAGGTTCAGGTTGAGGCGCACCCCCCGGTCCCGGATGCGGGCGATCGCGGGTCCGAGGCGCTTCGGCGTCGCGTCGATGATGAGGTGGGAGACCATCCCCCGCAGCGCGATGCGGGCGGCCGGCACGACGACCCCGGGGAGGACGGGCGCGAACAGGCCGCCCAGTCGCACGGCCAGCTTCAGGGGCAGCGGCAGGAAGCCGGGGACGTCGGGGGCGATCGCCGCGAGCCGCTTCGCCGCAGCGCGCAGATCCTCCGGCCGCACCACGCCGTCGACGAAACCGACGGTGAAGGCGAGCCCCTTCGGGTCGCGGAGCACCCCGGCGAGACGGGCCGCGGATGCGTCGGGCTTCTCCGCTGCCGCGGCGGCGAGCCAGGTCCGCACGAGCGCCGTCGTGCGCGCAGCGAGGTCCTGCTCCGACTCGGGGACGTCTGATGCGGCGCGGGATCCCGAGATGGTCGTCATGCATCCATCATGCGGCAGCCGCGCTGTGCACGCGGAACACCATGCACGTTCATCCCGGCGGGCGCAACGGATGAGACGAGCAGCGCCCGCGCACGGCGATCCGTGGCGCGGGCGCTGCTCGGGACGGGGTCAGGCCGCCGGCGTCGTGGGGTTGTTCGTCTCCGGCTCGTCGTCGGCGACCCAGAGGTCGTCGTCGGCGCGCAGCGTCTGCCAGATCGCATAGGCGATCCCGGCGAGCGCGGCGAGGCCGAGGAGCACGCCGATCGTGCCGCCGATGCCGAGGCCGCCGGAGCGGCTGGACTTGGCGGCCTGCTTAGCCGCGGCTGCCGCGGCGGCGACCTTGGCGGCGTTCTTCGCCTCGGCCTTCTGGCTCAGCTTCGTGGCACCGCTGAGGAAGGCGGCCGCCGTCTTCGCGGAGTCGCCGGCGTGGCCGAGCCGGTCGGTGGCCTCATCGGCGAGCGTGAGGGCGGCGGCCGCGGCGCTCGTGAGGGCCGGCACCACGGTGCCGATCACGACCTCCTTCGCGGCGCCGGCCGCGACCTTGCTCGCCGCGGCGCCCGCGACGGCACCCTTCCCGACGACGGGGCGCACACGCTCCTCGTACAGGGTGGTGGCGGTCGGACCGACGCGGTCCTTGGCGTAGGCGGCAGCGTGCGGCCAGGCGTCGCGGGCGACGTCGTTCGCCCGGTTCAGCAGCTCCTGCTGGTCGTTCCACAGCTGCTGCGCGTCCTTCTTCAGCCGCTTCAGTTGCTTCTCGCGCGAGACCATGACATCTCCTGGTTCCTCGTCGGGCCGCGGGCACGGCGTGGCGATCGGTGCCCCCATCCTGGCATCGTCGGCGCTGCGCGGCACCTGAATGTTCCGGATGGGAGACTTGGGGCCATGACGAACGCCACCGCTGTAGCGACGCTCCACACCACCCAGGGCGACATCCGGGTCAACCTCTTCGGCCTGCACGCCCCGAAGACCGTCCGCAACTTCATCGGCCTCGCCACCGGCACCCAGGCGTGGACCGACCCGCGCACCGGCCAGGAGCAGAGCGGCCCGCTGTACAAGGACATCGTCTTCCACCGGATCATCCCCAACTTCATGATCCAGGGCGGCGACCCGATCGGGACCGGCACCGGCGGCCCGGGCTACGAGTTCGACGACGAGATCAACCCCGAGCTCGACTTCACCAAGCCCTACATCCTCGCGATGGCCAACGCGGGCAAGCGGGGCGGCCGCGGCACCAACGGCTCGCAGTTCTTCATCACCACGGCCCCGACGACCTGGCTGCAGGGCGCGCACACGATCTTCGGCGAGGTGGCGGACGACGAGAGCCGCGCCGTCGTCGACAAGCTCGGCTCGGTCCCCACCGACCGCGGCGACAAGCCGCTGACCCCGCAGGTGCTGACCAGCGTCACGGTCGAGGACGCATGAGCGGCGTGCGCGCCGACGCACGGCGCGCATGGCGCCGATCCGCGAAGTACCGGCCGCACACCGCGACCGGGTGGATCATCGCGATCACCATCGCCTGCTACGTCGTCGAGCTGCTCGCCGTGCGGCAGGTCCTCGGCGCGTTCACCTACGCCCCGGTCTACTCGCTGCCGGCCACGGGGGCGCCGTTCGAGCCGTGGCGGATGCTCACGTCGGTCCTGCTGCACGCCCCGATCGGGGTCGGGTACGGCGTCGTCGGACTGACGCACATCGGGTTCAACATGTACGCGCTGTACCTGTTCGGCCGCCCGCTCGAGAACCTGATCGGCGCGGGTCGCATGGTCGCGCTCTACGTGCTGTCGGGTCTCGGCGGCTCGGTCGCGGTGCTCTACGCGAGCTTCGTCGGGTTCATCGACCCGACCACCTTCGTCTACGGCGCGTCCGGCGCCGTGTTCGGGATCCTCGGCGCGACGGCGGTCATCCAGCGGCGCCTCGGCATCGACACGCGGTACCTCTACGTGCTGATCCTCATCAACTTCGCCCTCGCGTTCTTCCTCGCCGGCATCGCCTGGCAGGCGCACGTCGGCGGGCTGATCGTCGGGGCGGTCACCGGGTGGGCGTTCTCCGCGAACCGCGGTCCACGGCGCCGCAACCGCGCCGCGCTCCTCGGAGGGGGTATCGGCGCCGCGCTCGTCGTGCTCGCGCTGCTCCCCGCGGCGCTGCAGGGGCTCGTCGCCTGAGGATCCGCATCCCCAGTCCGTCCACGAAGTTATCCACAGGTGTGCCCACAGTGTGGACGGAATCACAGGGCTGGGATTCGGCCCTCGTCCGAGCGACGCCGGTGGCTCGCAGCCCCGTCGTTCCGGGCATCCGCGGCGCTTCGCGCGAGCACGAAGCCCTGGTCGTGCCGTTCCCGCACCGCGGCGCGGCGGAGCACGGCATCCACAGCGAACCCGCTTCGGCGAAGGCGCCCGGCGACGTCGTCCGGCTCGTGCAGGTGGGCTTCCACCTCCGCATCCGTGCCGTAGCCGCGCAGGATGCGGCGCGTGCCCGCGCCCGCCTGGAACGCCAGCAGCAGATTCCCGCCCGGCCGCAGCACCCGGCGGAGCTCTGCGAGGACCGGCCCGAGGGATCCGGCGGGAGTGTGGATGATCGAGTACCAGGCCAGCACGCCGTCGAAGGATCCGGTCGCGAACGGGAGCGCGTCGAGGCGCGCCACCTCGAGCCGCACGGATGGGAGGCGCTCGCGGCCGACGGCGATCATCCCCGGCGACAGGTCGGCGCCGGTCACCCGGAGGCCCGCGTCCGCGAGCAGCGGCACCATCCGCCCCGTGCCGCAGCCCGCATCCAGGACCGTTCGTTCCGAGGTCTCGGAGACCCGCCGCACGAGCTCGCCGAGCATCGCGAGGTCGAGCGGCTCCTCGGCCGTCGGTCCGGGAAGGAGCCGTCCGTACGCCGGGGCGACCGCGTCGTAGAAGCCGCGGACCTCGCCGGTGCCGGGCGTCCGGGAACCGGTCAGCGCCACCAGAGCGTCATCAGGAAGCCCACGAACGCGATGCCGAAGCCGATCAGGATGTTCCAGCTGCCGATGCCCGAGATCGGGAACTGCGCGCTCGAGATGTAGAACACCACGATCCACGCGAGGCCGATGAGCATGAAGCCGAACATGATCGGCTTGAACCAGACGGGGTTCGGTGCGTCCTCGCCGGCGAACCGGCGCTCGTCCCGCCGTGCGGGCGACGTCGTCCTCGGTGAGCGGGCCATGACGGGGAGTGTAGCAACGCCCCCGCGGGGGGTCTCCGTGGGCTCGGTAGCATGTCCCGGATGTCCCGGGTGCTGGTGATCGACAACTACGACAGCTTCGTCTACACGCTGAACGGCTACCTGCGGCAGCTCGGTGCGGAGACCGAGGTGGTGCGGAACGACGTGCCGTCCGCGGACGGCCTTCCGGAGCTGCTCGAGGGCTTCGACGGCGTGCTCGTGTCCCCGGGGCCCGGCAAGCCGGCGGACGCGGGCGTCTCGGTGCCCATCGTGCACGCGGCGGTCGAGGCGGCGGTGCCGCTGCTCGGGGTGTGCCTCGGTCACCAGGCGATCGCGGAGGCCTTCGGCGGCGTCGTGACGAACGCCGAGGAGCTGATGCACGGCAAGACGAGCCGGGTCGTGCACGACGAGAGCACCCTCTTCGCCGGCGTGCCGCAGCCGTTCACCGCCACGCGGTACCACTCCCTCGCGGTGGTCGACGGCACGGTCCCGGCCGAGCTCGAGGTCACCGCCCGCACGGACGGCGGCGTGATCATGGGCCTGCAGCACCGCTCGGCGCCGGTCTACGGCGTGCAGTTCCATCCGGAGTCGGTGATGACCGAGGGCGGCCACCGCCTGCTCGCCAACTGGCTGCAGGCGGTCGGCGACCCGGACGCGGTCGAGCGCTCGGCGGGGCTCGACCCGCGGCTCACGACCCGTCGCAGAAGTTGAGCGTCACCGTCGAGCCCTGAGGGACGGCGCCCGCCGCCTCCTTCTGACCGATGATGACGTCGGCCGCGGGGCCGCAGCCGCCGATGCCGACGAGGTTCGGGGTGAGGCCCAGGTCGGTGAGGTCGGCGGAGGCCTCGTCCTTCGGCTTGCCGATCTCGCTGGCGAGCTGCACCTGACCGTCCGACACGGTGAGGTCCACCGTCGCCCCCTTCGGTGCCGACGCGCCGTCCGGGGGATCCGCGCTCATCACGACGTCCTTCGGCACGTCCTTCGAGTGCTGGGTGATGATCGAGCCGTTCTGCAGGCCGGCGCCCGTGATCGCCTGCTGCGCGGCGTCGAGCGCCAGGCCCTGCAGCGTCGGCACGGTCACCTTCGGCACCCCGGTGGAGACCCACACCTCGACCGTGGTGTTCTGCTGCACCGTGACGCCGCCCTGCGGGCTGGTGCGGATGACCTCGCCGGAGGGCGCCTGGTCATCGGACATGTGGTGCACGAGCGGATGCAGGTCGAGCTTGTCGAGGGCGCTGACCGCGCTCGTCTCCGTCGACCCGGCCAGGCCGGCCGGGATCGTGCGCTGGTCCGCGCCGAACCCGCCGGTGCTGAGGCTGACCACCCAGAGCGCGACAGCGAGCACCACGACGGCGACGCAGAGCACGCCGGCCCAGACCCAGGCGACCGGGGGGCGGTTCGAGGTCGTCACGTGCTCGAAGTCGTCGAACGCGAGCTGCCGCACGGTCGCCTCGGGCGTCTCGACCGCGCCCCCGAAGAGGTCGGTGTCCGGATCGATCACGGGCAGCCGGGCGACGGGGGGCCGACCCGCGACGACCGCCTCCACGTCCGCCCGGAACTCCTCCGCGGACTGGTAGCGGTGGTTCTTGTCCTTCTCGAGCGCGCGGAGCACGACGGCGTCCATGCCCTCGGAGACGCGCGGGTTCAGCTCCGAGGGCGGCGGCGCGGGCTCGCTCACGTGCTGGTAGGCGACGGCGATCGGGCTGTCGCCCTTGAACGGCGCCGACCGGTGAGCATCTCGAAGAGCACGATCCCCGTGGAGTAGAGGTCGCTGCGCGGGTCGACGGTCTCGCCCTTCGCCTGCTCGGGGGAGAAGTACTGCGCGGTGCCGAGGATGGCGGTCGTCTGCGCCACCGTCGCGGACGAGTCGCTGATCGCCCGCGCGATCCCGAAGTCCATGACCTTCACCTGGCCGCTGCGGGTCACCATCACGTTCGCGGGCTTGATGTCGCGGTGCACGACGCCCGCCTCGTGCGAGTACTCGAGCGCCGTCAGGATCCCGGAGACGATGTGGCCGGCCTCGGCCGCCGTCATCGGGCCGTCCTTGATGAGGTCCTTCAGCAGCTTGCCGTCGACGAACTCCATCACGATGAACGGCAGCTGCGCCTCGCCGCCGCCGGACTCGAGCACCGTCTCCTCGCCCGCGTCGAACACGCGCACGATCGTGGGATGCGTCATGCGCGACGCGGACTGCGCCTCCTGGCGGAAGCGCATCCGGAACACCGGGTCGTTCGCGAGCGAGGAGCGCAGCAGCTTGATCGCGACGCGGCGGCCGAGCCGCAGGTCCATCCCGAGATGCACCTCGGCCATGCCCCCGCGGCCGAGCAGCTGCTCGACGCGGTAGCGGCCGGCGAGCAGGCGCTCACCGGATTCGAGGTTCGCGATCCGCCCGGCGGGAGCGCTCCCGAGATCGCTCATGCTCATAGCCCGGGGATGCCAGCGGAACCGCTCGGCGTGGGCGCGGGCGACGTCGGGGTCGAGGTCGGTGCCGGCTTCGCGACCTGCACGGTCAGCTGAGGCGAGTACGCGGAGTCCTTCGCGCCGCAGAAGACCTTGTACTTGACCTTGATCGGTCCGCTGCCCGGGTCGCCGGTCGGGATGGTCATCTCGGTCGAGTTCGGGCCCTGCGGGTTGGGCCGTTCGTCGCGCGCACCCGTCACGTCCACGCTGTAGCCCGAGCGGGACTGCCCGGCCGGGCAGGCGTTGTACGCGGGCCAGCTCACCGTGATCGTGCTGTTCGCGGGCACCGGCTGCGACGAGGGGCTCGACAGCACCGGGGCGGACGACGGGGCCTGCGCGGTGGCCGTGTCGCCGTAGTAGGTGACGGTGATCGACGAGCCCTTGGGCACGCTGCCCGACTTGCTCAGCTCGTAGACGTTGCCGACGTCGGCATCGGACGGGGCGGCGTCGCCCTTCACCGCGGTCGGGTCGAGGCCGAGCGCCTGGAGGTTCGAGACGACCTGCGCGTACGGCTTGCCGACGTAGTCGGCCATCGTTGATCGTGACGGTGCCCGAGGTCGAGGACGACGCCGAGGCCGACGCCGAGGCGGACGTGCTCATGCTCGCCGAGGTGGAGCTGGAGGTCTTGGTGCCGGCGTTCGAGGCGGCGAACTGCGAGACGGCCCACGCGACGAGCACGATCACGAGCAGCAGGATCAGCGCGATCAGCGGCCACGTCCAGGGGCTGCGGCGGCGGCGGCCCTCCTCGGGATCGGTCGCGACGGCGCCGGTCGCCGGGTACGCGCCGGTGGGCGGTGCGCCGGCGTAGCCGGGCCCTGCGGGCGTGCCGCCACCCGGGACGCCGAGCAGCGTCGTCTCGAAGCCGGGCGCCTGCGTGGGCGAGCACCGTGGTGGCGCCCTCGGCCTGCATCGCCATGGTCGGCGCGGCCACGCCGGCGGGCAGCACGGCCGGCACGGCGGATGCGGCGGCGAGCACGTCGCCGCGGCGGAGCGCCTGCGCGGCGCGGGCGAGCAGCGCCGCGGTCGTCGGCCGCTCGGACGGCGCCTTCGCGATGCACGCCATCACGAGGCGGCGGACCGGCTCGCGGGATCGTGGTCGGCAGGTCGGGCGGGGTGTCGTTGATCTGCGCCATCGCGATGGCGACCTGCGACTCGCCCGTGAAGGGGCGGTGGCCGGCGAGGGCCTCGTAGGCGACGATGCCGAGGGAGTAGATGTCCGTGGCGGGGGACGCGGGCTGGCCGCTCGCCTGCTCGGGCGACAGGTACTGCACGGTGCCCATGACCTGGCCGGTCGCGGTGAGCGGCACCTGGTCGGTGATGCGGGCGATGCCGAAGTCGGTGATCTTCACCCGGCCGTCGGGGGTGACGAGCAGGTTGCCCGGCTTGATGTCGCGGTGCACGAGGCCCGCGGCGTGCGCGGCCTGCAGCGCCATCGCGGTCTGCGACACGACGTCGAGCACGCGGTCGGGCGGCAGGGTGTGCTCGCGCTCCAGGATCGAGGAGAGCGGCTCGCCCGGCACGAGCTCCATGACGAGGAAGGCGGAGCCGTCCTCCTCGCCGTAGTCGTAGACGTTCGCGATGCCCTCGTGGTTCACGAGCGCCGCGTGGCGGGCCTCGGCCCGGAAGCGCTCGAGGAACCCGGGATCGCCCAGGTACTCGTCCTTGAGGATCTTGATGGCCACGGGACGCCCGATGACGAGGTCCGTGGCCTCCCACACCTCACCCATGCCGCCGACGGCGACGCGTGAGGAGAGCTCGTAGCGGCCCCCGAAGGTGAGCCCGGCGACCGGTCTCATTTGTTCAGCACCGCCTCCATGACCTTCTTGGCGACAGGCGCGGCCAGGAGGTTCCCGTAGCCGGACTGCCCGAGTCCCCCACCGTTCTCGATCACGACCGCGACCGCGACCTTCGGATCCTTCGCCGGGGCGAAGCCCGTGAACCAGAGCGTGTACGGATCGTTCGCCCCGTTCTGCGCGGTGCCCGTCTTGCCGGCCACGTCGACGCCGTCGATTCTGCCATTGGTCGCCGCCCCCGTGGCGACCGACGACACCATCATGTCGGTCACGGCGCTCGCCGTCCTCTGACTCACCGGCTGGGACAGCTGCTGCGGGGTCATCTGCTCCACCGTGTCGAGGGTGGGGCTGAGGACGCGCTTCACGAGGTTCGGCTTCATCAGCACACCACCGTTGCCGATCGCGGCCGAGACCATGGCCATCTGCATCGGCGTGACGCGATCCTCGAACTGGCCGAAGGCCGTCTGGGCGAGCTGCGCCTTGTCCAGGTCCTGCTTCGGATAGACCGACGGCGTGACGGAGAGCGGGATCGACAGCGGCTTGCCGAAGCCGTACTTCGTGGCCTGGTCGGCGATCGCCTTCTGACCCAGCTGGTCGCCGAGCTCGGCGAAGGGGATGTTGCAGGAGAGGCTGAGCGCGAGCTTCAGCGTGGCCTTGGGGCCCGTGCCGCAGACCTCGCCGTCGGAGTTCTGGATGACGAGCGAGGTGCCGGGCAGCGTCAGCGAGGTGGGGCTCGGGAACTGGCTCGACTCGGTGTACTTGCCGCTCTCGAGGGCGGCGGAGGAGACGATGAGCTTGAACGTCGATCCGGGCGGGTTGAGGTTCCCGGCGATCGCGCGGTTGGTGAGCGGGCTCGGGCTCTGGTTCAGCAGGCTGTTGTACGCCTTCAGCGCACTCGAGTCGTGCACGGCGATCGCGTTCGGATCGAACGAGGGCTTCGAGACCATCGCCAGCACGGCGCCGGTGGAGGGGTCGATCGCGACGACCGCCCCGCGCTTGTTCCCGAGCGCGTCGTAGGCCGCCTTCTGCACCTTCGGGTCGATGGTGAGCTCCACCGAGTCGCCCTTCGGGTCCTGCCCGGTCACGATGTTCTGGATCCGGTCGAAGACCTGGTTGCTGCCGGTGCCGGCGAGCTTGGCGTCGAGCGCCCCCTCGATCCCGGTCGGCTCGCCGTTGACGGGGTAGTAGCCGGTCACCGCCGAGTAGAGCTTCCCGTCGAGGTACTGGCGCTGGAACTGGTACTCGTCGGCCGACTCCTTCTTCGACACGACGATCGCCTTGCCGTCGGACGTGAGGATCTGGCCGCGCTGGATCTTGTACTCGTCCGCCCGGGCGCGGGCGTTGCGGGCGTCCGCCCCGAGGGCGTCCACCTGGAACACCTGGATGATCGACGAGGCCGCGAAGAGGGTCACGAACATCACCACGACCAGCGCGCTGATGCGCTTGAGCTCTCTGTTCATCAGATCACCGTCCTCGGGGAGCTGCGGATGGTGTCGGAGATGCGGAGCAGCAGGGCCGCGATCATCCAGTTCGCCACGAGCGAGGAGCCGCCCGCGGCGAGGAAGGGCGTGGTGAGCCCCGTCTCGGGGATCACCCGCATCACGCCGCCGATGACGATGAAGCACTGCAGCGCGAAGACGAAGGAGAGGCCGACGGCGAGGAGCTTGCCGAAGTCGTCGGGGCCGGAGAACCCGATGCGGAGGCCGCGGGAGACGAACAGCAGGTAGAGGCAGAGCACCGCGAACAGCCCGACGAGGCCGATCTCCTCGCCGAGCGAGGCGATGATGAAGTCGCTGCTGGCCGCCGGGCGTGAGGTCGGGCCGGCCCTGGCCGAGGCCGGTGCCGAAGAGGCCGCCGTGGGCGAGCCCGAAGATGCCGTTGACGACCTGGTAGCTGCCGCCGGACTCGTTGTAGAGGTTCCCGGAGAACGCGTCGAGCCAGTTCGTGAAGCGGCCCTGCGACGTAGGTGAGCACCTGCGCGGCGGCCCAGGCGCCGGCCGCGGCGAGCAGCAGGCCGAGCACGATCCAGCTGGTGCGGCCCGGTGGCGACGTAGAGCATCGCGACGAACATCCCGAACAGCAGCAGGCCGGTGCCGAGGTCGTGCTCGAACACGATGACCGCGAGGGCGAGCACCCAGACGACGACGATGGGCCCGAGGTCGCGGCCGCGCGGCAGGCGGACGCCGAGGACCTTCCGGCCGACCATCGCGAGCGAGTCGCGCCGGGCGACGAGGAAGCCGGCGAAGAACATCGCGAGGGCGATCTTCGCGATCTCGCCGGGCTGGAAGTTCAGCGGGCCGACGTGGATCCACACGTTCGCGGTCACGTTGGACAGCCGCAGGCCGGGGATCAGCGGCAGCAGCAGGAGCACGATCGCGACGAGCATCGCGATGTACGTGTACCGCTGCAGCGCCCGGTGGTTGCGCACGAGCAGGAGCGTCGCGATCGCGGCCCCGACGGCGAGGGCGGTCCAGAGGATCTGCCGCGTGCCGTCGTCGAAGTGGTTCTCCACCCCGGTCGGCGTGAGGTCGATCCGGTAGATCTCGGCGATGCCGAGCCCGTTCAGCGCGGTCGCGATCGGCAGGATGAACGGATCCGCGTCGCGTGCGCGAGAAGCGCAGCACCACGTGCATGGTGAGGACGAGCACGGCCGAGCCCGGCCGCGAGGGTGAGCAGGTGCGGATCGATCCGGCCGCGGGCGCCGAGCTGCACGAGCAGGATCGACGATGCTGAGACGGCGAGCGCGACCACGAGCAGGCCGAGCTCGATGTTCCGCAGGCGGGTCGACGGCTTCGTGATCGGGACCCGCTCGTCGGGCCGGGTCAGCGTCGTGGTGGCTCCGGCGTCAACCATTCGACCCCTCCCTCGCGTTCTGGACGATCCGCCGCGCATCCGCGAGGCTGTCGGCACTGATCGTGCCCTCGATCTGCTCGAGCGCATAGCCGGACAGCTGCTGCTGGGCGATGTCGGTCTCCTCGACGACGTGGCTGAGCTGGACGGGTCCGACCGAGCCCTGCACGCCCTGGTAGACGGCGACGTGGTCGCCGTCGAAGCCGACGTAGTACCGCGTCTGCGTGTAGCGGTACCCGACGAGGACGCCGACGGCGACGGCGGCGAGCAGCACCGCGATCGCGGCCAGCCAGATGAGGCGCCGTCGCCAGATGCGGCGGCGGTCCTCGCGGATGAGCGCGTCGATGTAGTCCTCGGAGTCGGGCACGAAGCTCGCCTCGGGCGGCGGGGTGCGCAGCGGATGCAGCAGCAGCGACGGCAGCCGGGTGTGCGGCCGCGATTCGCCGCCGGTGTCGAACTCGAGCGGCTCGGCGGCGGCGCCGACGATGGCGGAGCCGCCGGAGCCCTCGCCGCTGGTGGTCGATGTCGACGACGATCGCCGTCACGTTGTCGGGCGCGCCGCGGTCGAGCGCCTCCTCGATGAGCGCCTCGCAGGCGTCGCGGGACGTGTCCGCGTCGGCGAGCACCGCGCGGATCCGCTCCTCCGACACGTAGCTGGAGAGGCCGTCGGAGCAGAGCATCCACCGGTCGCCGGGGACCGTGCCGAGGATCCCGGTGTCGATCTCGGGCGCCTGGTCGATGTCGCCGAGCACCCGCATCAGCACGCTGCGCCGCGGATGCACGGCGGCCTCCTCGACGCTGATGCGGCCGGTCTCGACGAGCCGCTGCACGAAGGTGTGGTCGTTCGTGATCTGGCTGAGCTCGCCGTCGCGGAGCAGGTAGATGCGCGAGTCGCCGATGTGCGCGGTCGCGACCGCGTCGCCGACCCGTACGAGGGCGCTGACCGTCGTGCCCATGCCGGTGAGCTCCGGGTGCTCGTAGACGGCCTCGCTGATCAGCTGGTTGGCGGCGACGAGCGACGCCTGCAGGGCGAACTCCGCCTCCTGCGGGTTCGCGAAGTCGAGGCGGTCGGTCTGCGCGATCCGGTTCACGGCGATCGCCGAGGCGACGTCGCCGCCCGCGTGGCCGCCCATGCCGTCGGCGACGACGAACAGCTGGGTCCCCGCGTAGCCGGAGTCCTGGTTGTTCGTCCGCACGCGACCCACGTGCGAGACCGCTGCGCCTGCGGTGACGATGGTCATGCCCTCACGCACGGAGCTCGAACGTGGTCGCGCCCACCTTCACCGGCACGCCGAGGCGGCACCTGCGTGGGGGAGTCGATGCGCTGGCCGTCGACGAACGTCCCGTTCGTCGAGTCGAGGTCCTGCACCACCCAGTCGGAGCCCCAGAGCAGGAGGCGGGCGTGATGGGTGGAGGTGTAGTCGTCGCGGATCTGCAGGCCGGAGTCGCTGGCCCGGCCGATCGTCAGCGGCTCGCTGCCGAGCGGGATCTCGAGCCCCGCCTTGCCGCCGGAGGTGATGACGAGGTGCGAGGCCGGCCCGCTCGGCGCCAGCGACCGGGATGCCGGCGCCCGGGGTGACCGGGGAGGTCGGCAGGGACTGCACGGCGGGCGGCCCGGCGGCGGGCGCCGCGGCGGGGCGGCCCTGCTCGGGCAGCTTGCGCACGCGGCCGCCGAACAGGTCGCTGCGGAGCGCGTAGACGACCGCGAACACGAAGACCCAGAGCAGCGCGAGGAACGCCACCCTGAGCACGAGCAGCGTGAGCTCGCTCACCGGCCGCTCCGCGGCTGCGCGACGAGCCGGAAGAGGATGCGCGTGCGGCCGATCTGCAGCACGGAGTCGTTCGGCACGGTCGCCCGGGTGAGCCGCGCGCCGTTCAGGGTGGAGCCGTTCGTCGAGCCGAGGTCCCTGGCCTCCGCCTGCCGGCCGTTCCAGAGGATCTCGAGGTGCTTGCGACTGATGCCGGTGTCCTCGACCGTGATGTCGGCCTCCGTGCCGCGACCGATGCACGGTGCGCGGCCCGACCGGGTAGCGGCGACCGTCGATCTCGAGCACCGGCGTCCATTCGACCTCGACCCGCTCCGTCGCGGACTCGACCTCGAGCATGCCGATGGCGAGCCCGTCGTCGGGCTCGAGGGTGATGACGGGCGGCGACGCCATCTGGTACCGCTGCTCGGCGACGTACTGCGTCAGCAGCCCGGTCAGCTCGTCGAGCAGCGGCTGCCCCAGCGCCGTCATGGCGATGTGGTCGCCCTCGCTCATCCGCACGACGAAGCGGTTGGGCACGAGGATGCGGTCGCGGGCGACCGGCGAGGTGTGCGTGTCGACCTCGCGGCGCAGCGCGGCGGTGATCTCGACGGGCTGCAGACCCGAGCGGAACGTGCGGGCGAAGGCGCCGTTCACGGCGCGCTCGAGCCCACGCTCGAAGCTGTCGAGGATGCCCACCGTCGTCGATTCCCTGTCCTGTCGCGCGGCCGCTCCCGCGATTTCGGTCGGAGTCAGGGTAGCGCGAGCGCCCTGGACGGACCGGCGCGGAGCGGTCCCGCGCGCCGGAGGAGGAATGCTCCGTCGTGCTACTCTCATCGACCGGCCCTGAGCGTCTCGCGGGGCCGGTCACGCGCGAGTGGCGGAATAGGCAGACGCGCACGGTTCAGGTCCGTGTGCCCGAAAGGGCGTGGGGGTTCAACTCCCCCCTCGCGCACGAACGAGCGATCCCCGTGAGGCCATCAGGGCCCACGGGGATCGCTCATTCCCGGCCGGTACGGTTCGCTCCATGAGCATCGGAACGGGCGTCGCGCTCGTGGTGATCGGCGCCGATCCTGTACTTCGCCGTGCACGTCACGGTCTCGGGGATCGACATCCCCACCGTCGGGCTGATCCTGATGGTGGTGGGCGTCGTCGTCTTCGCGGTCGGGCTGATCCTGGCCTTGCGCGGCCGCCGCAGCGTCTCCGTCACACGCCGGGACGACCTCTGATGCCCGCGGTGCTGCACGTCGTCCTCGTGGCGTGGCGTCCGGACCGCGCGCCCGACGACCGGGAGGCGGTCCGGGCGGCCGTGCGCGGCATGGCGAGCCGCATCCCGGGCATCATCGCGCTCGAGGAGGGGCCGAGCGTCGAGCCCGGAGGGCCTCGAGCGGGGAAACGACTACGGCTTCGTGGTCACGTTCGACGATGCGGCGGCCAGGGACGCCTACCTGCCGCATGCCGAGCACGTCGCGGTGGCGGATCTGATCGGTGCGGCGGCGGCGCAGGTCACGGTCTTCGACGTCGCCGCTCGCTGAGGCGTCAGTCGGTCGGTTCGAGCTCGTCGACCTCGCCGGCGAGGTCGCCGACGGCGTTGCTGAGCGCCGCGCTGAAGTCGATGAGCAGGGCCACCTGCTGCTGCAGGTGATCGGTCACGACCTTCACGTCGTCGGAGGCGGCGGCCGTGAAGCCCGCGTTCACCTCGTCGAGACGCGCGGTGAAGGTGCTGAGGGCGGCGACGAGATCGGTCTGAACGCTCATGCCCTCACGCTAGAGGTTCGGGGCGGGACGACTCTGACCCCCGTTGCTCGAAGCGGTTCACCCAGTCGGCGACGCGGCCGTCCTGGCCGTCCTCCAGCTCCCACGGCAGCGGCGAGGCGAGCTGCACGGGCTCTGGTCGGGGGCACGTCGAACGGGCCCGGCCGGCGCACCGTGCCGTACACGTCGATGTTCGCCGCGTTCCGCAGGCTGCTCGACGTCACGAGCCGCGCCCGCCACCGATGCCGACGAGTCGGCGGAGGCGGGCGTTGAAGGACACGACCTCAGTCTGCCGTGTCCCGCGCGCTCGCGAGCCGCGGCCTCAGGCGACGTCGAAGCGTTCGATCGCGGACGTGGGGACGAGCTTGAACTCGGTCGTCTCGCGCAGGTAGACGAGCACGGCGTGCACGTCGGCCTCGTCGGTCTGCACGGTCACGACGGACAGGCCGCTCGCCGTGGCGATGTAGCCCTCCTGGTTCGTGGAGGTGATGCGGACGCGCTCGCCCGCCTTGTAGGAATCCACCGGTGCCGCCACTGCCGCTCCTTCTACTGCTCGTGCAGCGCCGACGGCTTGTGGACCGCCTCGCCGCCGCTCTTCTCGCTCTTGACCAGGTACTGCGGGTCGTCCTTCGAAGCGCGCACGGTGCGGCCGCCGGCCTCGGTGTCGCCGTGATCTTCCGCTCGACCTCGCCCTCCGCCTCACCGCCGTGGGACTTCCAGGTGACGTGGTCGCCCCTCTTCAGCTCATCAGCCATCCGGCGACGCTAACCCGCGTCCCTTGCGAGCGAACCGGGTCAATGCTCGCCGTGGCCTCCGCCCCGCGGGCCTCCGCCCGCCGGGCCTCCGCCCTCGCCGTGTCCCGGGTTGACGCCCTTCCACTTCGTGCGGGGCGCCGCCGGCACGTGGACGACCGGCTTCGCGAACGGCCGTCGGGGTCGACCCTCGGCGTGGCGGTGTGCTGCACGGCGGTCACCGTCGCCGGGGCGGATGCGGTCGGTCGGGGGCGGCCTGCGTCGACGTGTGGAGCCGGGCGAGCCGGCGGCCGGCGCGGGAGCACCGGTCGTCGCGACCAGCGCCAGCCCACCGCCGAGGACGCCGAGCACGAGCGCGGCTGCGGCGATGGGGACGATCGGCAGGCGGCGCCGCGGTGCACGCACGAGCGGCGCGGCCTCCGCGACGGCGGGGAGCACGGCGGTGGGTGCGACGACCTCGGCCCCGACGGTGGGCTCGTCCTCGTCGTCGAACGGAGGGGCGCCCGCGCCGGATCGGGGGCGACGACGGGCAGCGGCCACTCGGTCGCGACCTGCACCTGCTCAGCGGTCGGCCGGTCGGCGGGGTCGACCGCGGCCATCGCGGTCAGCAGCATCCGCCATCCGCCGGTGATCCACTCCGGGATCACGGGAGGTCGGACGAGCCGGGCCGTCGCGGACTCGATCGCGCTGCCCGGGAAGGCGTGCCCGCCGGTGAGCGCCTCGAGCGCGATGAGGCCGAGGCTGTAGACGTCGGAGGCGCCGTCGATCTCCTCGCCCGAGACCTGCTCGGGGCTGAGGTACGCCGCCGTGCCCATCACCTGGCCGGTGGTCGGTGAGGGCGGCGGTGTCCTCGCTGACCGCGATGCCGAGGTCCGCGAGCTTCGCGTGCCAGGGGCCGGAGCCCGGCGTGCGCGTGAGCAGCACGTTCGCCGGCTTCACGTCGCGGTGCCAGACCCGCGCCGCATGCAGCGCGACGAGCGCCGACGGCGAGGTCGTGCAGGATCCGGCGCACGTCCTCGGAGTCGAGACGTCCTCGCTGCCGCAGCAGCACGCCGAGGTCGGGGCCGCGGACGAGCTCCATGGCGAGCCAGTGCATCGGACCGGAGGCGGCGAGCTCGATCCCCGTGTCGTACGCCGCGACGAGGTTGGGGTGCTGCACCGCTCCGAGCAGGCGGGCCTCCCGCCGCATCCGCTCGCGCTGCCGCGGGTCGTCGGTCGTTCGCAGCAGCTTGACGGCCACGTCGCGGTCGAAGCGGAGGTCGCGGGCGCGCCGCACGGTGCCCATCCCGCCGTGGCCGATGGCGGGGCCGAGCCGGTACCGGCCGCCGATCAGCTCGTCGCGTTCAGGCATCCGCGAAGACTAGACAGGGCAGCACCCCGCGCCGGGGCGCGACGCGCGCTCCCCAGCCGTCCGGCATGCGTCCGGATGCGCCGTCCGCACGGCGGAACCGGCCTCAGCGCCGACCTTCGGTCCGCGCGCATGCACCCGGGACGGGCGGACTCAGTGGTGGTGGGACTCGCGCCAGACCCGCTCGAACGGCAGCCGCCACGCGTACGGCGCGATGAGCTGGTGGATGGCGTTCGGTCCCCAGCTGCCGACCGCGTACGGCCGCACGGGAGGCGGGTCGTCGAGCAGCGGCTGCGAGACCTCCCAGAGGCGCTCGATGCCTTCGGCGGTCGTGAACAGCGTGTGGTCGCCGCGCATGGCGTCGAGGATGAGCCGCTCGTACGCCTCGAGCACGTCGGCCGCGTTCGCCTGCTCCTGCATCGAGAACTGCATGCTGATCTTGTCGAGCCGCATGCCGGGGCCCGGGCGCTTGCCGTAGAACGACAGCGACATCTTCGAGGCGTCAGCGAGGTCGAAGGTGAGGTGGTCCGGCCCCTTCGCGCCCACACCGCTGCCTGCGGGGAACATGCTCCGCGGCGGCTCCTTGAACGCGATGGAGATGATCCGCTGGCCCTCGGCGAGCTTCTTGCCGGTGCGGAGGTAGAAGGGGACGCCCGCCCAGCGCCAGTTGTCGATGAAGCACTTCAGCGCCACGAACGTCTCGGTCTCGCTCTCGGGCGAGACGCCGGGGATGTCCTTGTAGCCGACGTACTGGCCGCGCACGACGTTGTCCGGGTCGATCGGCGTCATCGAGCGGAAGACCTTGTTCTTCTCCTCGCTGATGGCCTGCGGCTCCAGCGCCGTCGGCGCCTCCATCGCGACGAAGGCGAGGATCTGGAACAGGTGCGTGACGACCATGTCGCGGTAGGCGCCGGTCGACTCGTAGAAGGCCGCCCGCTGCTCGATCCCCAGCGTCTCCGGCACGTCGATCTGGATCTGCTGGATGAAGTTCCGGTTCCAGATCGGCTCGAAGAGGCCGTTGCCGAACCGGATGGCGAGGATGTTCTGCGCCGGCTCCTTGCCGAGGAAGTGGTCGATCCGGAAGATCTGCTGCTCGGAGAAGGTGTTGTGCAGGCGCCGGTTGAGCTCGACCGCCGAGGCGAGGTCGGTGCCGAACGGCTTCTCCATGATGATCCGGGAGCCGTCGACGAGCTTCGCGGCGGCGATGGTGTCGACGGCGGCGAGCGCGGCCTTCGGCGGCACGCTCAGGTAGTGGATGCGGCGCGCCTCCGGCCCGAGGCGCTTCTCGGCCTCGTGCACGGCGCGCGCGAGGGCCTGCGGACCCGCCGAGCTCGGCACGTAGTGGAGCTTCGAGGAGAAGTCCTCCCACTCCTTGTCGTTGAGCGTGCGGCGGTCGAACTCGTCGAGCGCCGCCTTGGCCTGGGCGCGGTACGAGTCGTCGTCGAGCTCCTCGAGGGAGGTGCCGACGATCTCGATGTCGGGCGCGAGCGAGGAGAGCACGAGGTTCGCCATCCCCGGCAGCAGCTTGCGCTTCGCGAGATCGCCCGCCGCCCCGAACAGGACGACGACGTGCGGTGCGGTCGCCTGGGCGGCCTTCACGTACTGCCGCTCCACCTGCGTCATGGTCATCGCCCCAGTCTGGCGCACACCCAGCCGGTGAACAGCAGGGTCCGGGCGGCGAGCGGGGAACGCTCAGCGGGTTGTGACGATCCGGGGGAGCGCCGTGGGCTCGTCCGCGATCGCGAAGGCGCCGGCGGCCTCGGCCGGGTCGCCGTAGCCCCAGGTGGCGAAGACCGTGGGGATGCCGTGCTGGGCCGCCCCTTCGACGTCGTGGATGCGGTCGCCGACCATGACCGGACGGCTCACGTCGATGCCCTCGCGGGTGAGCAGCTGAAGCGCCCAGGCGATGACGTCGGCCTTCTCGCTGCGGGTCTCGTCCTCGGAGGCGCCCGCGATGACGAGGAAGAGGTCGTCGAGGTCGAAGTGGGCGAGGATGCGCCGCGCCTGCAGCTCGGGCTTCGACGTCGCCACGGCCAGCGGCAGACCCTCGTCCCGGATCGCCTCGAGCGCCTCGCGGATCCCCGGGTAGGGCCGGGCGTCGAAGGCGCCGGTCGCGCGGTACTCGGCGCGGTACAGCCGGAGCGCCTCCTGCGACTGCTCCGGATCGAGCCCGGCGAGGTCGCGCAGGCCGTCGAGGATCGGCGGCCCGACGAACTCGAGCAGGCGCCCGGGCGGCGGCACCGGGAGCCCCATCCGCTCGAGCGTGCGGGTGAGGGTGGCGGTGATGCCGGGAGCGGAATCCATGATCGTGCCGTCGAGGTCGACGAGCACCACGGAGAACGGTGCGGGCGGCAGGTCGGACACGCCGCCACCCTAAGCGGCGCCTCCTGACCGCCCCCCCCCCAGTCCGGGCGCCACGGAAGCACTTCGCAGGACTATTCGCTTCAGCAGGACGAGATGGTCGTTCTCGTGCTGCTGGGCCCACGCCGGCCGGTTCCGACGCGCGGCGAAGCCGCGTGGCGGCCGAGCCGGTGGGGAAAGCGAATATTCCTGCTGTCGTGCTCAGAACGGCGGGCGGGGCCGATCTCCACGCCGCGCATGGCGTCGTAGTCGAGGGTGACGCAGCGGATGCCGCGGTCCTCGGCGAGGGTGCGCGCCTGCGGCTTGATCTCCTGCGCCGCGAAGACGCCGGTGACCGGGGCGAGATGCGGATCCCGGTTCATGAGCTCGAGGTAGCGCGTGAGCTGCTCGACGCCGTCGATCTCGCCGCGGCGCTTGATCTCGACCGCCACCGGCGGCGCCCTCGGGGTCGCGGGCGAGGATGTCGACGGGCCCGATGGCGGTCATGTGCTCGCGCCGCACCAGCGTGTGCCCGGCGCCGAGCAGGTCGATCTGCTCGGCGAGCAGCCGCTGCAGGTCCGCCTCGACGCCGTCCTTCACGAGCCCGGGGTCCTGGCCGAGCTCGACCGTCTCGTCGACGAACCGCTCGTGGATCCGGATGATCAGCACGTCGCCGGTCTTGGCGTGCCGCACCCGCCAGACCTCCTGCACGCCGCTCGCGAGGAGGTCCGCGTCGGGCTCCTCGGTCTCCGAGGAGCAGGGCGGGCTCATCCAGTTCAGGGGCTTGTAGGAGCCGCCGTCCGCGTGCACGAGCACGCTGCCGTCCGCCTTCAGCATGATCAGGCGGCGGGCCGGCGGCAGATGCGCCGAGAGCCGTCCCGCGTAGTCGACCGAACACTCCGCCACCACGAGTCGCACGACGTCCGAGCCTAAGCCGTGGGCTCCGGCTCCCTTCCCCTGCGCTCGCGGCTGCCGAAGTGCTGGGTGCCCGGCCCGCCGCGCGAGCCGCCCGGGCCGGTCCGGGGGTCGGATCATAGACTCGGGCATCGTGGTCGACACCAGCTCTCACGCATCCGTGGATCCGGCCGTCGGGACGCTGCCCGCTGGGCTCGACGTCGATGCGTTCGACCCGGTCGTCCGCGTGCAGGACGACCTCTACCGGCACGTGAACGGCCGCTGGATCGCGCGAGGCGTCCATCCCGGCCGATCGGGCGCGATCCGGCGCGTTCCTCGACCTCGTGGACGGTGCGGAGGCCGCGGTGCGCGCGCTCGTCGAGGAGTCGCAGGCAGGCGGATCCCGGCACCGAGGCGCGGAAGATCGGCGACCTGTACGCCTCCTTCATGGCGGAGGACGCCGTCGAGGCGCGGGGCGCCGAGCCGCTCGCCGAGCCGCTGGCCCTCGTCGCCGCCACCCGCTCGGTCGCCGAGGTGCTGGACGTGCTCGGCTCCCTCGAGCGCACGGGTGCGGGCAGCCTCGTGCAGCTGTTCGTCGACAACGACCCTGGCGATCCCGACCGCTACCTCGTCTTCTTCGAGCAGGGCGGCCTCGGGCTGCCCGACGAGCGCTACTACCGGGACGACGCCTTCTCGACGCACCGCGAGGCGTACCGCACCTTCCTCGGGACGATGTACTCGCTCGCCGGCCTCTCCGACGCCGGGACGCGGGCGGACCGGGTGCTCGCGCTCGAGACCGAGATCGCCGCGCAGCACTGGGACGCCGTCCGCACCCGTGACGTGCAGGCCACCTACAACCCGATGAGCTGGGCGGGCCTCGTCGCCGAGGCGGGGGAGCGCGGCGCGCTGCTCGAGGCGTGGGCAGCGGGCCTCGCGGCGCCGATCGGCGCCCTCGACACCGTCGTCGTCCGGCAGCCGAGCTTCCTCACCGGCGTGCTCGGCCTGCTGACGGCCGACCGCCTCGACGCCTGGCGCGACTGGCTCGCGATCCGCGTGATCCGCCCACTCGCCCCGTACCTCTCGTCCGCGTTCGTGGACACCCACTTCGCCTTCACCGGCACCGCGCTGACCGGCACGGAGGAGGTCAAGGCCCGCTGGAAGCGTGGCGTGGCGCTCGCCGAGGGCGTGCTGGGCGAGGCCGTCGGCCGGCTCTACGTGGAACGGCACTTCCCGCCGATCGCCAAGGTGCGGATGGACGTGCTCGTCGCGAACCTCGTCGGCGCCTACCGCGGCTCGATCGGCGCCCTCGACTGGCTCGAGCGACGAGACCCGGGCGAAGGCGCTCATCAAGCTGGCGAAGTTCACCCCGAAGATCGGCTACCCCGTGAAGTGGCGGGACTACTCGCGGCTCGAGGTGACCGCGGACGACCTCGTCGGCAACGTGCGCCGCGCCGCCGCGTTCGAGTTCGACCGCGAGCTCGGCAAGATCGGCAAGCCGGTCGACCGCGACGAGTGGTTCATGACGCCGCAGACGGTGAACGCCTACTACAACCCCGGCCTCAACGAGATCGTCTTCCCGGCCGCGATCCTGCAGGCGCCGTTCTTCGACCCGGACCGGGACGACGCGGCGAACTACGGCGGCATCGGCGCGGTGATCGGCCACGAGATCGGCCACGGCTTCGACGACCAGGGCTCCCAGTTCGACGGCGACGGCCGGCTCGAGAACTGGTGGTCCGAAGCGGACCGCGCGGCGTTCGAGGAGCGCACGAAGGCGCTCATCGCCCAGTACGACGAGCTCGTGCCGGACGGCCTGACGGATCACGTGAACGGCGCCCTGACCATCGGCGAGAACATCGGCGACCTCGGCGGCCTCACGATCGCCTGGAAGGCCTACCTGCTCTCGCTCGAGGGGCGCGAGGCGCCCGTGATCGACGGGCTGACCGGCGCGCAGCGGTTCTTCCTGTCGTGGGCCGCGGTGTGGCGCGAGAAGCGCCGCCAGGCCGAGGCGATCCGGCTGCTCACCATCGACCCGCACTCGCCGCCCGAGTTCCGGTGCAACCAGATCGTCCGGAACCTCGAGGAGTTCCACTCCGCCTTCGACGTCACCGACCAGGACGCGCTGTGGCTGGATCCGACGAAGCGGGTCACGATCTGGTGACCGCCGCGCAGGCGGAGCCCTCACGGAGGGCCCGGCTGCGGGGCGGCGAACCGGGGGCGCGGCACAAGGGCGAGGTGCTGCGCTCCGACTTCACCGACGGCTTCACCGCGCTCGCGCACCTCGCCCTGACCGGGGCGCAGGTGTCGGCCCGCGTCATCGACGTGCGCTCGGGCAAGGCCCTGCTCTCCGTCGACGACCACGTCGTGCTGCCGACCGCGAGCATCGGCAAGGTGCTGCTCCTGCTCGAGATCGCGGCGCGCCTCGACGAGCAGACGCACTCCCGGTACGACCTGCTGGACCGCACGCCCGACGACCTCGTCGGCGACTCGGGCGTCTGGCAGTACCTGCACGCGCCGAGCCTGCCGCTCACCGACCTGGCCTCGCTCGTGGCGGCCACGAGCGACAACCTCGCCACGAACGTGCTGCTGCGGGCCGTCGGCCTCGACGCGGTGCGCGCGCGTGGGGAGTCCCTCGGGCTGAAGCGCACCGCCCTGCTGGACCGGGTGCGAGACCGTCGCGGCCCCGACGACGCCCCGCAGCTGTCGGTCGGGTCCGCCGCCGAGCTCACGACCCTCTTCGCGCGGATCGCCCGCGGCGAGGCCGTGAACCGGGCCGTCTCCTCCCGCGTCTCCGACTGGCTCGCGCTGAACACCGACCTGTCGATGGTCTCGAGCGCCTTCGCCCTCGATCCGCTGAGCCACGTGCGCAGCGATCACGGGCTCAGCCTCTTCAACAAGTCGGGCACCGACATCGGCATCCGCGCCGAGGCGGGCGTGCTGCGCGGGCCGCGCGCATCCGTCGCCTACACGGTGACGGTGCAGTTCGAGGACCACGTGCACACGACGCGCCTCGGGGTGCTGCAGGCCATGCGCACGATCGGGCTCGACATCCTGGAGTACGTGCACTGAGTCCGGCCCCGTCCGTAGGGTGACGGGATGTCCCGCGTGCGCGTCCACAACTTCTTCCTCTCCCTCGACGGCTTCGGCACCGGCGAGGGGCAGTCGCTCGAGGCGCCCTTCGGCCACGCGGGGATGGGCCTGCAGAGCTGGTTCTTCGACACCCGGACGTTCCGGGCCATGCAGGGCCGATCGGACGGGTCGGCGGGGATCGACGACCGCTTCGCCGCGGCGTGGGGCGCCGGCGTGGGCGCGGAGATCATGGGCCGCAACAAGTTCGGGCCGCAGCGCGGCCCCTGGACCGACGACGGATGGCGGGGCTGGTGGGGCGAGGAGCCCCCCTTCCACACGCCGGTCTTCGTGCTCACCCACCACCCGCGCCCGCCGATCGAGATGGACGGCGGGACGACCTTCCACTTCCTCGACGCGAGTCCCGAGGAGGCGCTCGCCGTCGCCTCCGAGGCGGCGAACGGCCTCGACGTGCGGATCGGCGGCGGCGTGCAGACCGTGCGCGAGTTCCTCGCGGCGGACCTCGTCGACGAGCTGCACGCGGTGGTCGCCCCGGTCGTGCTCGGCCGCGGTGAGCGGCTCTGGGACGGCCTCGAGGGGCTCGAGGAGCGCTTCACGATCGAGAGCACGTCATCGCCCAGCGGCGTCACGCACCTCGTGCTGCAGAAGCGGGCCTGAGCCGGGCCATCCGGAATCGCGCCGTTCCGGAGTTCCTGAGCGACACGCCGATCATCGCGCTTCAGGCGCGGCGTGTCGTCCGGTCTCTCCGGAACGGCGCGATGGCGGAGGCCCGAGCGGGTCAGCCTGCGAGCTCGGCGCCGTCCTCGTGGGCGGCGGTCGCCGCCGTCGCGGCCTCGATGCCGAAGACGGTGGCCAGCGCGTCGGTGAAGCTGTCGGCCTCCCCGGCGGCCGCGAAGGCCTTCGCGCGGGTGGAGGGCGTGTGCACGAGGACGCTCGCGAGGTGGCGCATCGCGCGCTCGGTCGCGGGGGTGAGCTCGTCCCGGCGGCGCAGCCGCTCGATCTCCGCCTCGACGAGCCCGAGCACGTGCGCGCGGAACGCGACGACCGCGGGCGTCACGGCGGCGGCCTGCTGGTCGGCGCGGAACTCCGCGACGGCCGCGGAGATGATCTCCCGCGCCTCGTCGGTGGCCTGCAGCTCGGGAAGGGGCGCGTGCACGCTGATCGTCTCGAGGTCGAGCAGGGCGACGCCCGGCACGTCGACGACGTCCGGATCGATGTTGCGCGGCAGGCCGAGGTCGATCACCAGCTGGCGGCCCTCGCGGGCGGCGGCGTCGCGCGCTCGGCCGAGCCTCGCGGCGTCGAGGATCGGCGTGGTCGCGATGCTGCAGGCGATCACGACGTCCGCCGACCCGAGCCGGCCGGGCAGGTCCTCGGTGGCCACGGCGGTGACGCCCTCGCGGCGGGCGAACCGCTCGGCGCGGCCGCTCGGCGAGTAGACGCCGACCTCGGTGACGCCGCGGTCGCGGAGCGCGGCGAGCGTCGCGCCCGCGTACGTGCCGGTGCCGATCAGCAGGACCTGCACGCGGGCCCAGTCGTCGAGTCGGCTCTCGGCGAGGTCGAGGGCGAGCCGCACGATGCTGCGGCCGGCGAAGCCCACCCGGGTGCGGTTCTGGACCGTGCTCGACGTGCGTGACGCCCGCTGGAACAAGCGCTCCAGGTCGCTCGTGGTGGTGCCGGCACGGCGGGCGGACTCCAGCGCCCGCGACACCTGCCCGGCGATCTCGGCCTCACCGACGACGAGCGACTCGAGTCCGCTCGAGACGGCGAAGAGGTGGCCGGGGATCTCGGTGCCCGAGCGCTCCGTGAGCGCGGCCCGCAGCGCATCCGGGTCCACGCCCGCGGCGGCCGAGGCGTGCTGCACCAGGGCGTCGGCGACTGCGGAGCCGGCCGCCTCGTCGACGTCGAGGTAGGCCTCGAAGCGGTTGCAGGTCGCCAGCAGCACGACGCCGTCGACGTCCTCGCGCCCGGCGGCGAAGACCGCCATCGTGTCGGGTGACAGCACCGAGAGGCGCTCCAGCAGGTCGAACCCGGCGGCGCGGTAGTCCGCGGTGAGGGCTCTGAGCACGGATGGCAGTGTAGGTCGGCCGGATCGGCGTTCTGTGCGGGGCGCTGGCCGCCGGATGGGAGGATCCCCTGCTGTGACGGAGAATCCCCGCGACCACCGGCCCCCGCTGCTCGCCGCGTACGCGGGCGAGCGGCAGGCGACCCCGCCGGTCTGGTTCATGCGGCAGGCGGGCCGGTCGCTGCCGGAGTACCGGGCATCACGAGCCGGCACCGCGATGCTCGAGGCCTGCCTCGATCCGGCGCTCGCCGCGGAGATCACGGTGCAGCCGGTGCGCCGCCACGCGGTCGACGCCGCGATCTTCTTCAGCGACATCGTCGTGCCGCTGAAGCTGGCCGGCGTCGACGTCGACATCGTGCCCGGCCGCGGGCCCGGTGTTCGCGCGCCCGGTCCGCACCCCGGCGGACCTCGACGACCTCGTCGCGCACGAGCTGACGCCCGACGCGCTGGCGCCGATCGAGGCGGCGGTCGCCGCGACCGTCGCGGAGCTCGGCGCCACCCCGCTCATCGGCTTCGCCGGCGCGCCCTTCACGCTCGCGAGCTACGTGGTGGAGGGCGGACCGTCGAAGGACCAGCTGCTCGCCCGCACCCTGCTGCACGCGGAGCCGGACGCCTGGCGGCGGCTCACCGAGTGGCTCGCCGACGTCTCCGGGGCGTTCCTCGCGGCGCAGGTGCGCGCGGGCGCCGCCGCGGTGCAGCTCTTCGACTCCTGGGCGGGCGCGCTGTCGGAGGCGGACTACCGCGCCGCGGTGCTCCCCGCATCCGCGCGGACGCTCGCGGCGGTGCAGGGGGTGCCGAAGGTGCACTTCGGCACCGGGACGGCGCTGCTGCTGCCCGCGATGCACGACGCGGGGGCGGACGTGGTCGGCGTGGACCACCGGCTGCCGCTCGACGCCGCATCCGCGCTGCTCGGCGACGCCGTGCCGCTGCAGGGCAACATCGACCCGGCGCTGCTCGCGGCGCCATGGCCGGTGCTCGAGCGGCACCTCGAGGCCGTCGTCGCGGCGGGCGAGGCCGCGCCCGCGCACGTGCTCAACCTCGGCCACGGCGTGCCCCCCGGCACCGATCCGGACGTGCTCACCCGGATCGTCGACTGGGTGCACGCACGGGCATGAGCGGGAGCGCGGTCGTCGTCGGCGGCGGGGTGGGCGGCCTCGTCGCCGCCCGCCGTCTCGCCCTGCAGGGCCGGGACGTCCTGCTGCTCGAGCGGGGCGAGCGGCTCGGCGGCCGCGTCGCCCGCGGCATGGTCGCCGGCGTCCCGGCGGACACCGGTGCGGAGAGCTTCGCGGTGCGCGGCGGCGCGGTCCGGGCGCTCGTCACGGACCTGGGGCTCGGCGACGCGCTCGTCGACCCGCGCGGCAGCGCCTGGGTGGCGCTCGCCGACCGCATCGTGCCGCTGCCGGCCGGCGGCGTGCTCGGCATCCCCGGCTCGCCGCTCGCCGAGGACGTGCGCCCGGTGCTCGACACCGGCGGCGCGGTCCGCGCCTACGCCGACCGCCTGCTGCCCGTGCTGAAGGTCGGCCGGTACGAGCGGCTCGGCCCGCTCGTGCGGGGCCGGATGGGCCGCCGGGTGCTCGAGCGGCTCGTCGCGCCCGTCGTCGAGTCCGTCTACGGGGTGGACGCCGAGACCGTGGAGGTCGACGCCATCGCGCCGCAGCTCAACACCGCGATCACCGTCGCGGGCTCGCTGTCCGCCGCCGTGCTCCACCTCCGGGCGGCGGCGCCTGCTGGCAGCGCGGTGCAGGGCATCGCGGGCGGGGTCACCCGGCTCGTGGACGCGCTGCTGGCCGACCTGGAGCGCCTCGGCGTCGACGGTGCGGACCGATGCCGAGGTGATCGGGGTGCATCCGGCGCCGCGGGGGCCGGGCTTCACCGTCGTCACCCCGCGCGAGGACGTGGCGGCGGACGTCGTGGTGATCGCCGCGGACGGTGCGCGGCGCTCGACCTGCTGCGCGATGCGGCGCCCGAGGTGGCGCGGATGCCCCGGCCGGCGCCCGCGGTCTCGCGCGCGGTGCTGCTCGCCGTCGACGACCCGCGCCTCGACGCGATGCCGCGCGGCAGCGGGGTGCTGCGCGCCGCGGGGCGAGCGGACGTGACGGCGACGGCGCTGACGCACGTGACCGCGAAGTGGCCGTGGGCGGCGGAGGCGCTGCCCGCGGGCCGGCACCTCCTGCGGCTGTCCTACCGCGGCGAGCAGCAGCCCGACGGAGGTGCGGGTGGCCGCCGACGCCGCGGCGCTGCTCGGTCTCGTGCCGAGCAGCATCGCCGACCGGCTCGACACCGTGTGGGTGGACACGGCGCCGCCGCTCGCGCCCGAGACGCGGGCCGCGCACCGGGCCCTCGGCGAGGCGGGGCTGCCGGAGGGGCTGGCGGTCACCGGGTCGTGGCGCACCGGGACCGGGCTCGCGTCCGTCGTCGCCGGGGCGGATGCGGCGGCGCGGGCGCTCGGATAGGTGCCGACCGCGCATCGTGTGCCGGGTGCAGGCATCCGTGCTCGGGCGTCGGGCTGGATGCGGGTCATCGCCCTACGCCGGGCACGATCCCCTACGGTCGGGACACGTCCGGGCGGCGGCGACCCCGGCCGTTCGGGAACGGAGGATATCGTCGACGGCGGAGGACTGGATCCACCGTTCAATCCTCCGTTCGGCACCGGATCCTCCGTTGGCGTCGTCGTCGCCAGGGCGGCGGTTCCGCTGCCTGATGGTGCTCAGGCCCGCTGCCGTGTGCTCCCTGGTGATCGTCGGGGAACTCCCTGACGGACGTCAGGGCCGCCGATACAGTGGCTCCACCGAAATCCGCGAGGGGAATGGAGACACCATGCAGGGCAGGATCGTCTTTCTCGCCGGTGCGGCCGTCGGGTACGTGTTGGGTGCCCGGGCCGGCCGACGCCGCTACGAGCAGATCAAGGCCGCCGGAGAGCGGCTGTGGAACGACGAGAAGGTGCAGAACCGGGTCGACCAGGTGGTCGGCAGCGTGCAAGGCTTCGTGAAGGACAAGGCGCCGGACGTGCAGGACGCCGTCGTCGGCGGAGCGAAGAAGGTGGTGTCGCAGGTGACGAAGCGCAAGAGCGACGCCGACGCGGCGTGAGGCGGGCTGGATGAGCACGCCGAGACCCACCGGGACCGCCTACGCGGCCGGGGACTCCAGGAACCACAAGGACGACAAGGACGGCAAGAAGTCCGTCTTCGCCCTCATCGGTGAGCTGCCCAACCTCGTCACGACCCTCATCCGCGACGAGATCGAGCAGATCAAGCGCGAGACGATCACCCGCGTCAAGATCGCCGGCATCGGTATCGGCCTGTTCGTCGGCGCGGCGGTGTTCGCCTACTTCGCGCTCTGGGTGTTCATCGCCACGGCGATCCTCGGCATCGCGACGGCGCTCCCGGCATGGCTCTCGGCACTGATCGTGGCCGTCTTCCTGCTGCTCGTCGCCGTCGTGCTCGGGCTGCTCGGCCTCTCGCGCGTCAAGCGCGGCATGCCGCCGGTGCCGCCGGAGGCGCTCGACAGCGTGAAGGACGACGTGAACGCATTCAAGGGGGTTGGGCACTATGACCGCTGACGACAGCGACAAGGACCGCGCGCTCTCGGAGATCCGCTCCGACATCGAGGTCACGAGGCAGCGCCTCGCGCAGACGCTCGACGAGATCGAGGACCGCCTCGACGTCCCGAAGCGCTTCAAGAAGGCCGTGGCCGAGGGCCGTGAGCGGTTCGACACCATGCGCCAGGAGAACCCCACGCTCGTCTACGGCGTGCTGGGCGGCGCCGCCGTCGCCGTGGCGGGCCTCGGCGCACTCGTGATCCGCGGCGCTCGCCGCTGACCGCCTCCTCGCACAGGTTCTGAGGGCGCCCCCGAGAGGGGGCGCCCTCGTTCTGCACGGACCCGCATTCACGGTGGGGCACACTTGAGGACGGCCCCGCATCGTGGCGGCGGCGGGCGGGCGCCGAGCCGGGCGCATCCGCCCCCTGATCGCTTCCGATCGGCGGGCGCTGCGGCGCCGCCGGAAAGAGGACCGAACGCACCATGACGGATTCCGGATTCACCCTGTGGGCGGTGCTGCGGCGGAACCCGACCGCGGACGTCCTCGCCGACGACTCGGCCGTCGCCGGCTTCGACGCTCGCGCTCGAGGCGTGCAGCCGACGCGGGTGTGACGGTGCGCGGGATCTACGACGTGTCGGGCCTCCGCGCCGACGCCGACCTCATGCTCTGGCTGCACGGCGACGACCCCGCCGTGCTGCAGTCGACGCTCCGGGCCCTGCGCCGCACCGCGCTGCTGCAGGAGCTCCTGCCGACCTGGAACGCGATGGGCGTGCACCGCGACGCCGAGTTCAACCGCAGCCACGTGCCCGGCTTCCTGCGTGGCGAGCGCGCCCGCGACTGGCTCGTCGTCTACCCGTTCAACCGCTCCTACGACTGGTACGTGCTCGACGAGGCAGGAGCGCGCGCGGATGCTCGCCGAGCACGGCCGCAAGGGCGCGGCGTTACCGCTCGGTGGTCGCCAACACGGTCGCGGCGTTCGCGCTCGGCGACTACGAGTGGATCCTGCCGATGGAGTCCGACTCGCTGACCGACCTCGTCGACATGATGCGCGACCTGCGCGCCACCGAGGCCCGCCTGCACGTGCGCGAGGAGACGCCGTTCTTCACCGGGCGCCGCATCGACCTCCGCCGAGCTGCCCGAGGTGGTGCGCTGATGGCCGCCGTCAACCTCGTCCGCGCGCGCGACGTCGACGCCGCGACGGAGGGCCCCGAGCACACCGACCGAGCCGGTCGCCTACGACGGCATCCTGCTCGCGAGCTTCGGCGGCCCCGAGGGCCAGGACGACGTCATCCCCTTCCTCCGCAACGTCACGCGGGGCCGCGGCATCCCGGACGAGCGGCTCGAGGAGGTCGCGCACCACTACCGCGCATTCGGCGGCGTCGAGCCCGATCAACGCGCAGAACCGCGCGCTGAAGGCCGCGCTCGAGACCGAGCTGGCCGCGCGCGGCATCGACCTGCCCGTCTACTGGGGCAACCGCAACTGGGCGCCCGTACCTGGCCGACGCGCTGCAGCGAGGCCGCCGCCGACGGGCGCAGCACGCTGATCGCCGTCGCGACGAGCGCCTACAGCTCGTACTCGTCCTGCCGGCAGTACCGCGAGGACTTCGCGCGGGCGCTCGACGCGACCGGGCTCGAGGGCCGGATGGTCATCGACAAGGTGCGCCAGTACTTCGACCACCCCGGCTTCGTCGCGCCCTTCACCGAGGGCGTCGAGGCCGGCCTGCAGCGAGCTCGAGGAGCGGCTGCCCGGCATGGACCTCGCGACCGAGGCGCAGGTGCTGTTCTCGCACGCACTCCATCCCGTCGTCGCGACGCCGAGCGCAGCGGCCCGTCGTTCCGCGGCTTCGGCCCCGGCGGCGCCTACGAGGCGCAGCACCGCGCGGTCGCGGACGTCGTGATGCAGCGCGTCGGCCGGGGCGTCGAGTGGGAGCTCGTCTTCCAGTCCCGCAGCGGTCCCCCGAGCCAGCCGTGGCTCGAGCCCGACGTGAACGACGTGATCCGCCGCCTCGCCGGCGAGGGGATCCGCGGGGTGCTGATCGTGCCGCTCGGCTTCGTGTCGGACCACATGGAGGTCAAGTGGGACCTCGACGAGGAGGCGATGGAGACCGCCGAGGAGACCGGCGTCGTCGCGGTGCGCACGCCGACCCCCGGCATCCACCCGGCCTACGTGTCCGGGCTGATCGACCTCGTGCTCGAGCGGCGGGACGGCGTCCCCGCGGCCGACCGCCCGGCCGAGACGGAGCTCGGCCCCTGGTACGACGTGTGCCGCTCCGGCTGCTGCGAGAACGTGCGGCTCGGCTTCCGTCCCGTGGTCGCCGGCCTGACGCCGTGACCATCCGGCATCGCGCACCCGCGGCAGCGCGCTCGCCCTCGCGCAGGCGGGCACGGTGCGTGACGCGATCGAGGCCGGCGGCGACGAGTGCGAGCTGATCGTCGTGCGCACCGACGGCGACGTCTCGCAGGCGTCGCTCGCGCAGATCGGCGGCACGGGCGTCTTCGCCGGCGCGCTGCGCCGCAGCCTGCTCGCCGGGGAGTGCGACCTCGTCGTCCACTCGCTGAAGGACCTGCCGGTGCTGCCGGCGCCGGGCCTCGTCGTCGCGGGGGTGCCCGCGCGCGAGGACGCGCGGGACGCGCTGTGCGCGCGCGACGGCCTCACCCTCGACACGCTGCCCGCCGGCGCGACGGTCGGCACGGGCTCGCCCCGCCGCCGCGCGCAGCTGCTCGAGCGCCGGCCCGACCTCGACGTGCGCGACCTCCGCGGCAACGTCGACACCCGGCTCGGCCACGTGACGGACGGCCGCCTCGACGCCGTCGTGCTGTCGCTCGCCGGCCTCACCCGGCTCGGCCGGCCGACGCGGTCACCGAGGTGCTGCCGCTCGACGCAGTGGCCGACCGCCGCCGGCCAGGGCGCGCTCGCGCTCGAGATCCGGGAGTCGGACGCGGCGACGCTCGCCGACCGGGTCGCCCTCCGCCGTGGCCGTCGCCGTGCGCCGGCTCACGGATCCGCTCGCCGAGGCCGCCGCCGTCCGCCGAGCGCAGCGTGCTCGGGCCGCCTCGAGGCGGGCTGCGTGGCGCCGATCGGCGTCGCCAGCGCGGTCGCCGACGGCGTCGGTGGCCCTGTGGGCGAGCGTGCACGAGCCGGGCGGCGGACGGCACCTCGACCGCCGGATCGAGGAGACCACGACCGGTGCGGACGCGGCCGAGGTGCTCGCCGCTGCCGCGCTCCGGCTCGCGGCCGAGCTGCTCGACGCGGGCGCCGGCGCGCTCGCGCCGCTGGGAGGTGCCGCATGACCACGGCGAAACCGCTGCGCGGCTGGACGCGTGCTCGTGCCGCGGGGCGGCCCGTGGGGCGACGGCATCGCCGCGGAGCTGCGCGCCCGCGGGGCCTCCCCCGTCGTCGCGCCCTCGATCAACTTCGCCGGCACCGACGGACTCGAGCCGGCGCTCGACCGCCGCGCCTCGCGCGCCTCGAGGCCGGCGCGTTCGACTGGATGAGCGTCACGAGCGCGACGACGGTCGACGTGCTCTCCGCGCACGGGGTGCGTGATCCCCGAGCAGACCCAGGTCGCGGCCGTCGGCGAGACGACCGCCGCCGCGCTCACGGCCGCCGGCTACCGGGTCGACTTCATGCCGCGCCGCGACAACTCCGCGGCCGGCCTGCTCGCGGAGTGGGCCGACGCGACCGGCGGCGCCGAGCACCTGCGCATCCTCGCGCTCCGCAGCGACATCGCGAAGCCCGTGCTGACCGACGGCCTGCGCGCCGCCGGGCACGACGTCGACGTCGGTCGTCGCCTACCGCACCGTGGGCGTCCCGATCGCGGCCGAGATCGTCGCGGACGTCGGCCGCCGGCCGGTTCGACGCGATCCTCATCACCTCCGGCAGCGTGGCGAACCAGATCGCCGCTGCAGATCGGCCTCGTGCCGTCGCGCACCGTGATCGCCTGCATCGGCCCGCGCACCGCCGTCGACGCGGAGGCGGCGGGGCTGCGCGTCGACCTCGTCGCGAGGGAGCGCAGCAGCGAGTCCCTGATCGACACGCTCGAGGAGCTCGCCGTCCACCGGCAGGGCCGACCAGGACCACGCCCAGGAGCAGGGACCACTCGCATGACCTCGTTGACCGTCCGCCCGCGCCGCCTCCGGCAGAGCGCCGCCGTGCGCCGCCTGTGGCCGAGACGCGCCTCGACCCCGCGCAGCTCGTGCTGCCGATGTTCGTGCAAGGAGGGCATCGACCGAGCCGCGCCCGATCGACTCGATGCCGGGCGTCGCTGCACCACATCGCTCGACAGCCTCCGCGCGCGCCGCCGTCGAGGCCGCGGAGGCCGGCATCGGCGGGGTGATGCTCTTCGGCGTGCCCGAGCACCGCGACGCGATCGGCTCCGGCGCGCACCGATCCGGACGGCGTGCTCAACGTCGCCACCCGCGCCGTCGCGGCGGAGGTCGGCGACGCGCTCGTCGTGCAGACCGACCTCTGCCTCGACGAGTTCACCGACCACGGCCACTGCGGCGTGCTCGCCGCCGACGGCTCGGTCGACAACGACGCGACGCTGCTCCGCTACCGCGACATGGCGCTCGCGCAGGCCGAGGCGGGATCCGCAGCTGCTCGGCCTCTCCGGGATGATGGACGGCCAGGTCGCCGCGGTGCGCGACGCGCTGGACGACGCCGGGCGCAGCGACGTGCTGATCCTCGCCTACGCCGCGAAGTACGCCTCGGCGCTTCTACGGCCCGTTCCGCGACGCGGTCGAGTCCGCGCTGCAGGGCGACCGGCGCACCTACCAGCTCGATCCCGCGAACCGGCGCGAGGGCCGCCGGGAGGCGGTGCTCGACGTCGAGCAGGGCGCCGACGTCGTGATGGTGAAGCCCGCGTCGTGCTACCTCGACGTGCTCGCCGACGTCGCGGCGAGAGCCCCGTGCCGGTCTGGGCGTACCAGGTGTCGGGGGAGTACGCGATGGTCGAGGCCGCCGCGCGCGAACGGCTGGATCGACCGCGAGCGCACCGATGCTCGAGTCGGTCACCGCCATCCGTCGCGCCGGCGCCGACGCGGTGCTCACCTACTGGGCCGTGGAGGTGGCCGGATGGCTGAGGAACCGGTGACCTCGACGGCGGGCGCGCACCTCGCGGACGCCCGACGCCGAGCCGCACGCGAGGTGCAGGAGTCGTTCGACGCGAACGCCGGCTCTTCGAGCGCGCGCAGCGGTCGATCCCGGGCGGCGTCAACTCGCCCGTGCGCGCCTACCGCTCCGTCGGCGGCGCGCCGCGGTTCGTGCAGCGCGCCTCCGGGCCCGTACGTGCTACGACGCCGAGGGCCGCGAGTACGTCGACCTCGTCGCGAGCTGGGGGCCGGCGCTGCTCGGGCACGCGCATCCGCCGGTCGTCGAGGCGGTGCAGCGGGCGGCGGCCGACAGGGCCTGTCCTTCGGGGCGCCCGACCGAGGGCGAGGTCGAGCTCGCCGAGCTCGTGCGCGACCGCGTGCATGCGCGACGGCCGCTCGCCGATCGAGCGCCTGCGGCTCGTCTCGACGGGCACCGAGGCGACGATGACCGCCATCCGCCTGGCCCGCGGGTGCGACCGGCCGGCCGCTGTCGTGAAGTTCGCCGGGCACTACCACGGGCACTCCGACGGGCTGCTGGCGGAGGCCGGCTCGGGCGTCGCGACCCTCGCGCTGCCCGCCTCCGCCGGGGTGCCCGCGCCGAGATCGCCGCGCTGACCCTCGTGCTGCCGTACAACGACGAGGCCGCGCTGCGGCTCGCGTTCGAGCGCATCCGGGCGCCATCGCCGCCGTCATCACCGAGGCCGCCGCCGCGAACATGGGCGTCGTCGCGCCGCGAGCCGGGCTTCAACCGCGCGATCGTCGGAGGTCGCGCACGCGCACGGCGCGCTGCGTGATCCTCGGACGAGGTGCTCACCGGCTTCCGCGTGCACGCCGGCGGCTGGTGGGCGCTCGAGCCCGGCCGGCGCCGTCGACGTCGACCTGTTCACCTTCGGCAAGGTCATCGGCGGGGGCATGCCGCTCGCCGCGCTCGGCGGCCGCGCGGACGTCATGGACCTGCCTCGCGCCGCTCGGCCCCGTCTACCAGGCGGGCACGCTGTCCGGGAACCCGCTCGCGGTCGCCGCGGGCCTCGCCACGCTGCGGGCCGCCGACGCCGAGGTCTACGCGCGGGTCGACGCGGCCGCCGACCGCGTGGTCGCCGCCGTCGGCGCCGCGCTCGACGCCGAGGGGGTCGAGCACGCGATCGCGCGCGCCGGCAACCTGTTCAGCGTCGCGTTCGGGCTCGAGCGCCGACCCGCGGGACTACGACGAGGTCCGCGCCCAGGAGGCGCTGGCGGCATCCGCGCGTTCTTCCACGCGATGCTCGAGCAGGGCGTGAGCCTGCCGCCGTCGGTCTTCGAGGCCTGGTTCCTCACCGCCGCGCACGACGACGCGGCGCTGAGCCGCGTCGAGGAGGCGCTGCCCGGCCGCCGCCCGGGCCGCCGCAGCGGCGACGCCCGCCCGCCTCCGGCCTGACTGCTGCCACTTCCTGCGATCGTGAGGCCCTCAGGATCGCAGAACGTGGCAACCCTCGAGGGTCAGGCGTCGATCGACGGGACCGTCCGCGGGCGGGCGACCAGCCAGAGGCCGCGCGATCCCGACGGCGGCCGTGACGGCCATCACGAGCCCCATCGGGCGGCCGGAGGCGATGCCGAGCAGGCCGACGACGGGGGAGAGCAGCCCGGCGAGGCCGAAGTTCACGGCGCCGAGCAGGCTCGCCGCGGTGCCCGCCTCCTCGCCGTGGTGCGCGAGCGCCAGCACCGACACGCTCGGGAACCCGAAGCCGCACGCCGCGATGAAGAGCCAGAGCGGCACGAGCACCAGCGGCAGGGGCGCGTCGGCGCTGCCGAGCACCAGGATCGCGACGCCGCTGGCCGCCTGCACGGCGGTCGTGACGGCCAGGATCCACTGCGGGCCGACCCGGCGCATCACCCGGGCGGCCGCCTGCGATCCGCCGATCACGCCGACCGAGTTGATCGCGAAGAGCAGGCCGTACTGCTGCGGGGTGAAGCGGTACACCTCCTGGAACAGGAACGAGGACGTCGACGAGGTAGGCGAAGAGGCCGCTGAACTGCATCGCGCCGACGATCGCCGCGCCGAGGAACACGTGGTCGCCGAGCGACCGCCTGTACCGCGAGCGGACGGTCCGCGCGGGCGCCGTCGCCGCTTCGCGCTGCTTGCGGGTCTCGCCGATGCCGATGGCCGCGGCGGTGAGCCCCGCGACGCCGTAGAAGGCCAGGCAGACGAACAGCCCGCGCCAGTCGAGCACCCGCAGCAGCTGCGAGCCGATCAGCGGCGCGAGCACCGGGCGCGGCGCCGGAGATCAGGCCCATCCGGGCGAGCATCTTCACGAGCGGACGGCCGCCGAACAGGTCGCGGATCATCGCCTGCGGCGACCACGCCGCCACCCGCGGCGCCCGCGCCCTGCAGCACGCGCAGCACCCCGAGCACGCCGACGTTCGGCGCCACCGCGGCGAGCAGGCAGGCCGTGATGTGGATGCATCGTGGTGACGAGCAGCGGCACGCGCCGGCCGACGCGGTCGCTCCACGGGCCGACGAGCAGCTGGCCGACCGCGAAGCCGACGACCGTGCCCGACAGCGTGAGCTGGATGGCGACATCCGAGACGCCGAAGGACGACCGCACCGACGGGAACGCCGGCAGGTAGAGGTCGATCGTGAACGGGCCGAGCGCGACGAGCACGCCGAGGATGACGACGGTGGCGAGACGCCTGCCTGGATGCAGGGCGTCGCCGGGATGGACGACCGCGGTGGTCATGGAGCTCCCACAAGGACGACGGGGCGGACGGACGGACCGACGCGCCCTCGCGTCGTGCGGCCACCGCAGGCACCGCCGGTCCGGCGGGCGGGTGACACGTTCCAGGCTACGGGGTCGGGCGGCCGCGGCTCCGCTCATTTGCAGGCGATGGCAACGAATGCCCAGACCCTTGCCAGCCTCGCCCCGGCCTCTCCCGAGACCCGGCTGTTGCCACTTTCTGCGGTTATGAGGCCCCCATGACCGCAGGAAGTGGCAACAGCCAGGACGGGGATGGGGTCAGCGGCGGAGGTCCACCACCACGCGGCCGCGCACGCGGCCGGCGAGCACGTCCTCGGCCGCCGCACGGCACCTCGTCGAGGCCGATGATCCGCTCCGTCATCCGCTCGACGACGCCGATCGGGCAGCGCTCGGCGAGCAGCGTCCAGGCCGCGCGACGCGTCTCGGGGGAGATGCCGACGGAGTCGATGCCCGCGAGCACGACGCCGCGCAGGATGAACGGCAGCACCGTCGCCGGCAGGTCGGGTGAGGCGGCGAGCCCGCACGCCGTCACGACGCCGCCCGGCGCCGTCTGCGCGATCGCGTTGACGAGGGGCGCGCCGCCCACGGAGTCGACCACCGCGGACCAGCGCTGCGACTGCAGCGGGCGCCCGGGCTCGGTCTCGAGGCGGCGGCACGACCTCCGTCGGCGCCGAGCGCGCGCAGGTGCTCCCCCAGCTCGTCCCCGCGGCCGGTGGAGGCGATCACCTCGAACCCGGATGCGGCGAGCAGCGCGACCGCGAACCCGCCGACGCCGCCACCCGCGCCGGTGACGAGCACCGGCCCGGCCGGGGGTGCCAGCTGCTGCAGCCGCAGGACCGACAGCGCGGCGGTGACGCCGGCCGTGCCGATCGCCGCGGCGTGCGCGGGCGTGAACGGCGGCGGCACCTCGACCGCCCACGCGGGATCGACGGCGACGCGCTCCGCGAGGCCGCCGTCGCGGCGCTCGCCGAGCCCGGCGCCGGTGACCACGACGGTCCTGCCCGTCCGGCAGGACGCCGACGGCGTCGATCCCGGCCGTCTTCGGCAGCCCCCGGAGGATGCCGGGCCGGCCGGCGACCGCCATCGCGTCCTTGAAGTTGAGGGACGAGAACCAGACGTCGAGCAGCGCCTCGCCGTCACCCGCGACCGGATCCGGTGCGTCGGCGACCGAGCCGGCCGCCCGTCCGTCCTGCTCGGCGACGACCAGCGCCCGCACGGTCACGAGTCGAGGTCGACCGTGTGGGACTCGCCGACCTTCGGCTGGCCGCCCGTCACGGCGGCCTTCGCGTACTTGAACAGCACGAGCGGCTTCGGCTCGTCGGTGGCCCAGTACTCGGCGGTGTGCGCGGTGACCTTCAGCAGCGCGACCTTCGGGTCCTCGCGGCCGTGCTCGAACCACGCCTGGGCGCTCGTGTCCCACAGCTCGTCGATCTTCGCGGCGTCCGTCACGACCTCGGCCGTCGCCGGCGATCGACACCCAGCCGGATGCCGGCCTCGAGCGCGACGTTCACCTCGGGGTTCGTGCGCACCTCGTCCGTCTTGTGCGACGGGTCCTCGGTGAAGAACCAGAGGTCGCCGTCGAAGTCCCGCTCCTTGACCGCCATCGGGCCGGCTCACGAGCTGGTTGTCGGCGCTCACCGTGGTGATGAGGGCGATCCGTGGCCTTCTTCAGCAGCTTCGCGAGCGTCTCGCGCTCGTCGGCGGTCGGTGCGTTGGTCATGCCGCGAGGCTAGAGCTCGCCGCCGAGCGTGTCCCGAGTCCCGGCGGCCTCGCGGATCACCCGCAGCGTTGCCTCGTCGTCCTGGTGCAGATGCGCGCGGATGCCGAGGGCCCGCGCGGCCTCGATGTTGTCCGCGCTGGTCGTCGAGGAACAGCACCTCGCCCGCATCCGCACCCATCGCCGTCAGCGCGATCTCGAAGGCGCGGGGATCCGGCTTGCTCACGCCGGTCTCGTGGCTGTACAGGATGGGGTCGAAGACGCGGGAGAACCCGTACCGGCGCTCCTCCTCGCGCCGCGCCCCGTCCCCCGAGTTCGACAGGATCGCGAGGCCGATCCGGCCGACGAGCGACCGGGCCTCGCCGAGCAGCGCCTGGTTCGCGGTCCCGCAGTAGGCGTCCCAGAAGTCCTCTCGGATCTCGGCGAGGGCGGCCGCATCCGCCCCGATGGCTGCGCCGAAGCCCGACCAGTAGTCCTCCTCGGCCCCGGAGCGCGTCGTGATGTCGGGCAGCGCCGCGGCCGTCGTCCGGGCCGTCGAGCTCCGTCGGGGGCGAGGCCCACCCGGGCGGCGCACCGCTCGAGGAAGCAGGACGGGCCACGCGTCGTCGTCCACCCGCTCCAGCACCCCGCCGACGTCGAACAGCAGCCAGCGGATGCGCCCCATGCCCGGCAGCGTAGGCGTGTCGGTTCGCGCGGGGTCCGAGGAGGTTCCTACGCTGTGCCGGTGATCGCCACGGTGTCCCCCGAACGGGTGTCGGACGCCGCCACGGTCTACCGTCCCGCCGAGCCGGTCGACCTCGCCGCCACGGTCGGGGTGCTGCGCCGCGGGGCGTCGGATCCGACCTTCCGCCGCGAGCCGTCCGGGGTGGTCTGGCGCACCACGACCACACCGCTCGGCCCCGCGACGCTGCGGCTCGCGCAGCACGCCGACGGCGCGGTGCACGCCCTCGCGTGGGGCCCGGGCGCGGAGTGGGCGATCGACGGCGTGCCGGAGCTGCTCGGCGAGGGCGACGACTGGTCGGACCTCGACGTGCGTGGCGTGCCGCTGCTCGCCGATGCGCGCCGCCGCAACGAGGGCCTGCGGCTCACCCGCTGCCGGCAGGTCGTCGAGATGATGGTGGCCGCGATCCTCGAGCAGAAGATCACCACGGTGGAGGCGCACCGCTCCTGGGCGTGGCTCGTGACCAAGCACGGCGAGTCGGCGCCGGGGCCGGCGCCCGCGGGGATGCGGGTGGCGCCGACCGCGGACGGCTGGCGGCGCATCCCCTCCTGGGACTGGCACCGCGCAGGCGTGGATCCGAAGCGTGCGAAGGCCGCCGTCGAGGCGACGCGGGTCGGCCGCGGGCCTCGAACGGACGCTCGCGCTCGGCCGCGGCGGCGCGGAGGTGGCGATGCGGCTGCGCACGGTGCCGGGAGTGGGCGTCTGGACGGCCGCGGAGACGAGCCAGCGCTCGCACGGCGACCCGGATGCGCCGAGCATCGGCGACCTGCACCTCTCGACGCTCGTCGGCCACGCGCTGATCGGCCGGCCCGTCGACGACGACGGCATGCTCGAGCTGCTCGAGCCGTGGCGTGGCCACCGGCAGCGCGTCGTGCGGCTCATCTACCGGTCGGGCGCCCGGACCCCGCGCCGCGGCCCGCGGATGACGATCCAGGACCACCGCTTCCACTGACGTCGAGCGGACATCGGCGCTCGGCCGGTGAAGCCGTCAGGCGCCCGGGAGCAGCGCCGCCTTGTCGCCGAGGGTCGCCGCGAGCAGCTCGGCGGCCGCGGGGCGGGTGGCCGCCTCCCGGGGCATCTCGAGCCCGGCGAGCACGTTGATGAGCATCCCGTCGGCGAGGAAGCCGCGCGCCGCCTCCGGGGAGATGCCGGCCTCGTCGCGGAGGAACGCCCAGATCTCGAGGAAGCCGTCCCGCGCCGCCCGGCCGATGGCCGGATCGGAGCCCTGCATGAAGGCCTGCATGAGCGACGTGTGCACGCCGCGCTCCCGGAGCAGCTCGAGGTAGGCCGGGCCGAGGGCCTCGCACGGGTCGCCGCCGGCGGCTGAATCCGCCTGCCAGTCCGCGAGGGCGGCGCGGAACGACTGCAGCAACGAGGACTTGGCCCGCTCGATCACCGCGAGGAAGAGGGCCTCCTTCGACCCGAACATGCGCACGACGTAGGGCTGGCTGATGCCCGCCGCGCGAGCGATCTGATCCGTCGTGGCCCCGTAGTAGCCGCGCTCCCCGAAGACCGCGCTCGCGGTGTCGAGGATCGCCTCGCGGCGCTCGACGGCGGTCATGCGGCGGTCGAGCTGGTCGACGGGGAGGGAGCTCACGCTTGACAGAGTAATCATCGGATTACTAGTTTGCCAGTAATCATCCGATTACAACCACCGGAGGACCCCATGGCTTCCCGCCGCGTCCCGCTCTGGCTCGCCGTCCTCGCAGCGGCCCTGCCGATGTTCATGACGACGCTGGACAACCTCGTCGTCACCACCGCGCTCCCCGCCATCCACCGCGACCTGGGCGCCGGCATCGACGACCTGCAGTGGGTCACGAACGCCTACACGCTCGCGTTCGCGGCCCTGATGCTGTTCGCGGTCGGCCTCGGCGACCGCTTCGGCCGCCGCCGCCTCTTCGTCATCGGCATCGCCGTCTTCACGGCGGCGTCGGCCGCCGCGGCGCTCAGCGACTCGACGGCCTGGCTGATCACCGCCCGGGCCCTCCAGGGAGTCGGCGCCGCAGCGGTGCTGCCGCTGTCGCTGGCCCTGCTGGCCGCCGCCGTGCCCGACCGGCTCCGTCCGGCGGCCATCGGCATCTGGGGCGGTGTCTCGGGCCTCGGCGTCGCGCTCGGCCCGGTGATCGGCGGCGCCGTCGTGCAGGGCTGGAGCTGGTCCGCGATCTTCTGGCTGAACGTGCCCGTCGGCATCATCGCGGTGCCGCTCGCGCTCCTCGCGCTGCCGGAGGGCTTCGGCGCCCGCGCCCGCGCGGACGTCCCCGGCGTGCTGCTCGCCTCGACCGGTATCACCGCGGCCGTCTACGGCATCGTCCGCGGCAACGACCTCGGCTGGACGAGCGGGACGATCCTCACCTCGCTGATCGCCGGAGCCGCGCTGCTCGCCGCGTTCCTCGTGTGGGAGTCCCGCACGGCGTCGCCGCTCCTGCCGCTGCGGCTGTTCCGCATCCGCACCTTCTCGGTGGCGAACGTGATCGGCCTCGTCTTCAGCTTCGGCGCGTTCGGCTCCGTCTTCCTGCTCGTGCAGTTCCTGCAGGTGGTGCAGGGCAAGAGCCCGTTCACGGCCGGGCTCATGACGATGCCCTGGACCCTCGCGCCGATGGTCATCGCGCCCCTCGCCGGGCTGATCGCTCCCCGGGTGGGCACGCGCCTGCTGATCGGCTCCGGGCTCGCGAGCCTCGCCGCAGGCATCGGATGGATCGGCCTCGTGCTCGCCGACGACGTCACCTACGGCGCGATGCTGCCGGGCTTCGTGCTCGCCGGCGTCGGCATGGGCCTCGTGTTCGCGCCCATCTCGACGGCCGTGCTCGCCGAGGTGGCCCCCGACGACCACGCGAAGGCCTCGGGCACCAACTCGACCCTGCGGGAGATCGGGACGGCGCTCGGCATCGCGGTGCTCACCGCGGTGTTCACCGGCGCCGGTGGCACGCTCACCCCGACGGGCTTCACCGCCGCGGCGCAGCCCGCCGTGCTCACTGGAGCCGCCGTCACGGCGCTCGCCGCGCTGCTCGCGATCCTGCTCCCCTCGGGCCGCGCACCCCGCACCACGCGGGAGCCCGTCGTCGCCGCGCCGGCTCCGGTACCGGCGCCGTCCCCCGTCCCCGCGCTCTGACCCGCAGCGCAACCGTCCGCGACGTGTGTGACCTCTAGATCCTGAGGGCGCCGATGTCGTGCTCGAAGATCAGGCTCGTGTTCGTCGAGGCGACGATCGGGTTGGTCGACAGCTGCTCGGTGACGAAGTCGCGCAGGTCCTGGGTGGTGCGGGCCTGGAAGTGCACGATGAAGTCGGCCGCGCCCGCGAGGTAGAAGAACTGCGTCACCTCGGGAGCGACCGAGCTGCTCCGCGAAGGCGGGCAGCTGCCCGCGCGCCCCGGGGGTGATCCGCACCGACACGAGCGCGTGCAGGTCGTAGCCGAGGCGCCGGGGATCGAGGTCGACGGTGAAGCGGCGGATGACGCCGTTGTCCTGCAGCGCCCGCACCCGCTGGAGGCACGTCGACGGCGCGACGCCCGCGAGCTCCGCCAGCCGGTTGTTCGGGATGCGCGCGTTGTCCCGGAGCGCCTCGAGGATCCGCCGGTCGACGTCGTCGAGCCGGACGGGCTCGTCGTTCGGCGAGGCGGCCATGCTGCCGACCGTAGCCGAAGATCGTTCGTCCACAGGGCTATCCACATGTGGAATCATTCGGCGCATCTGGCGGACTCCCGAACAACAGGAGTAGTCCAGATGCAGAACGCGGGCGATTCGCGCGCACGGAAGAAGGGTTCGGCATGCTGATCGGCGTCCCCACCGAGGTGAAGAGCAACGAGTCACGCGTCGCGGTGACGCCGTCCGGCGCGCACGAGCTGATCGGGCACGGGCACCGCGTGCTCGTGCAGTCCGGTGCGGGCGTGGGCTCCGGGTTCACCGACGGGGACTACGAGGAGGCGGGCGCCGAGCTCGCCGCATCCGCCGCCGACGTCTGGGGCGCGGCGGAGCTGCTGCTCAAGGTCAAGGAGCCGATCGAGTCCGAGTACGGCTTCCTCCGCGCCGACCAGGTGCTGTTCACCTACCTGCACCTCGCCGCGGACCGGCCGCTCACCGACGCGCTGCTGGGCTCCGGCACCACCGCGATCGCCTACGAGACCGTGCAGCCCGCCGATCGCTCCCTCCCGCTGCTCGCGCCGATGAGCGAGATCGCCGGGCGCCTGTCGGTGCAGGCGGGCGCCGAGCACCTGCTGATGCCGAGCGGCGGCCGCGGCGTGCTGCTCGGCGGCGTGACCGGCACGCCGCGCGGCAGGGTCGTCATCCTCGGCGGCGGGGTCGCGGGCGAGAACGCCGCGACGATCGCGGTCGGGATGCAGGCCGAGGTGACCGTCTTCGACATCAGCCTGCCGAAGCTGAAGTCGCTCGACGCCCGGTTCGGCGGCCGCGTGCAGACGCTCCGCTCGAACCCGTACGACATCGCCGCACGCCTGCGCGAGGCCGACCTCGTGATCGGCAGCGTGCTCATCCCCGGTGCTGCGGCGCCGAAGCTCGTCACCGACCGGATGGTCGCGGACATGCAGCCGGGCAGCGTGCTCGTCGACATCGCCATCGACCAGGGCGGCTGCTTCGAGGGCTCCCACCCGACCACGTACGACGACCCGACGTTCGCCGTGCACGGCTCGCGCTACTACTGCGTCGCGAACATGCCGGGCGCGGTGCCGCGCACCTCGACCGTGGCGCTGACCAACGCGACGCTGCCCTACGTGCTCGCGCTCGCGGACCGCGGATGGCAGGCGGCGACGGCCGCGGATCCGGCCCTCAATGCGGGCGTGAACGTCGCCGGCGGCCACCTGCACAACGCGGCGGTCGCTGCCGCGCACGGCCTCGACGTCGCCGCCTGATCCATTACCGAAGCACTTCAGCAGGACATATTCGCTTCAGCAGGACGAGAACGGCGATTTCGTCCTGCTGAAGCGATTTCGTCCTGCTGAAGTGCTCAGGCGTTCGGCTCGGATGCCGGCGGACGGTGTCAGGACTCGAGGAAGTCGTGGAGCCCGGCGAGCAGCCGGTCGACCTCGTCCTCGGTCGTGTACGGGGCGACGCCCATCCGCAGGCCCGCGTGAGTCGGGCAGGCCGAGGCGGATGGCCGCCTCGTACGCGTAGAAGTCGCTCGAGCCGAGCGCGATGTCCCGCTCCGTGAGGAAGCGCGCGGCATCCGCTGTCGAGCGGTCGCGGAAGGTGATCGTCTGCGTGGGCGTGCGGTCGGCGGCGCGGGAGTGCAGCACGACGCGGTCGCCGAATCGCCGCGAGCCCCGCCTCGAGTCGCTCGATCAGCCTCGCCTCGTGCTCGTGCAGCACCGCGAAGGCGGAGGCGAGCCGCTCGCGGCGCGGGGCGGACGGATGCCGCCTCGCCCAGGCCGGCGAGCAGGTCGATCGCCGCGGTGACGCCGGCCATCTGCTCGTACGGCAGCGTGCCGTACTCGAAGCGCTCCGGCACCACGTTCGTCGACGGCGCGAGCTTCTCGATCTCGATCGTCTCGAGCAGCGCGGGATCGGCCACGAGGGCCGAGCAGTGCGGGCCGAGGAACTTGTACGCCGAGCAGACGAAGAAGTCGGCGCCGAGCGCGCGCACGTCGACGAACGTGTGCGCGGCGAGGTGCACGCCGTCCACCCAGACGAGGGCGCCGGCGGCGTGCGCGAGGTCGGCGACCGCCCGCAGCGGCGGCTTCGTGCCGATCAGGTTCGAGGCGCCCGTGACGGCGACGAGCCGCGTGCGGGGACCGATGGCCGCCGCCGCGCTGTCGAGGTCGAGCTCGCCGGTCTCGGGGTCGAAGTCGATCCAGCGCACGATCGCGCCGGCGCGCTCGGCCGCCTGCATCCACGGCCGCACGTTCGAGTCGTGGTCGAGGCGGGTGACGACCACCTCATCCTCGGCGGTCCAACGCCGGCCGAGGTGCCGGGCGAAGTCGTAGGCGAGCTGCGTGGCGCTCCGGCCGTACACGACGCCCGCGCGGATCCCCGCCGGTGAGGTCGGCGACGGCCTCGCGGAAGGCGACGACCGCGTCGTCCGCGTTCCGCTCGGATGCGGTGGCCCGGCCCCGGTTCGACAGCGGGCCGACGAGCACGCGGGTGATCGCCTCGGCGACGGGCAGCGGCGTCTGCGTGCCGCCGGGCCCGTCGAAGTGGGCGATCCCGGACATCAGCGAGGGGAAGAGGGCGCGGAGGGACGCGGTGTCGAGGGCCACGCCGCTCAGCTCGCGACGCGGTTCACGAGGCGGGAGAGCACGATCGCGCTCCGCGTGTGGTCGACGTTCGGCGCGACGCGGACCCGCTCGAGGGCGAGCTCGAGGCTCGGGATGTCGCGGCTGCGCATGTGCACGATCGCGTCCGCGCTGCCGGTCACCGTGCCGGCGTAGACCACCTCGGGCACCGCCGCGAGGATCCGCCGCAGCTCGGTCGGCGAGACGGTGCCGCGGCAGAACAGCTCGACCCAGGCCTCCGTGCTCATCCCCTCGGTGGCGGGATCCACCTGGACCGTGAAGGAGCGGATGACGCCCTCCGCGAGCAGCCGGTCGACCCGGCGCTTCACCGCGGAGGCGGACAGCCCGACCACCGCGCCGATGTCGCCGTACGCCGAGCGGGCGTTGCGCTTGAGCAGGTCGATGATGCGGGAGTCGATGGAATCCACGCCGCAACGGTAGCAATCGTTGCGTGAACGCACCAGGTCGCGCACAGGCGCTGCGTGGCGGACGCGTTCATTGCCTCGGATCCGCTGGCACACTGAAAGGGCCGTCGACCCGGTCCGGCCCGCTGCTCACGAAACCGAACCGAAGGGGTTCCCGTGTCTTTACAGACGAGGCAGTCCAGATCGCCCCGGCCGCTCACGGCCGAAGCCGACCGCGCCGCCCTCTCGCGGCACTACCTGATGTGCCGCCCGGAGCACTTCACCGTCGCCTACCGGATCAACCCGTGGATGCACCCGCAGGATCCCGACGGACACCGTCGGTCGCGCTGCGGCCAGTGGCAGACCCTCTACGACACGTACGATCGCGCTCGGCCACACGTCGAGCTGATCGACCCGATCGCCGGGCCTGCCCGACATGGTCTACGCGCGCAACGGCGGCTTCACGCTCGACGGCGATCGCGTACACGGCGAGGTTCACGTATCCCGAGCGCCAGGCCGAGGGCCCCGCCTACGGCGACTGGTTCCGCGCGCACGGCTTCCGACGTGCACGAGGCGCGAGCAGATCAACGAGGGCGAGGGCGACTTCCTGCTCGTCGGCGACGCGATCCTCGCCGGCACCGGCTTCCGCACCAGCATCGAGAGCCACGCCGAGCTCGCGCGAGGTGATCGGCCGCGAGGTCGTCACCCTGCGGCTCGTCGACACCGCGGTTCTACCACCTGGACACCGCGCTCGCCGTGCTCGATCCCGACGGGCGCCGACGCGAACATCGCCTACCTCCCCGAGGCGTTCGACGAGGCGAGCCGGGCCGAGCTGCAGCGCCGCTACCCCGACGCGATCGAGGTCGGCACCGAGGACGCCCGCTGGCTCGGGCCTCAACTCGATCTCCGACGGCCGCAACGTCGTCATCGCCTCCCGAAGGCGAAGGGCTTCGAGGCGTCGCTGCGCGAGCGCGGCTACACCCCGATCGGCCTCGACCTCGCCGAGCTGCTGCTCGGCGGCGGCGGCGTGAAGTGCTGCACCCTCGAGCTGCGGAGCGCGCGATGACCGCGCAGCGGACCAGCGCCCTCGCGCACAACTACCACCCGCTCCCCGTCGAGATCGCGACGGGCGAGGGCGCCTGGGTGACCGACGTCGACGGCCGCCGCTACCTCGACCTGCTCGCGGCCTACTCCGCGGTGAACTTCGGGCACGGGCACCCGCGAGCTGATCGCCGCGGCGAAGGCGCAGCTCGACCGCGTCACGCTCGTCAGCCGCGCGTTCGACAACGACCGGCTCGAGCCGTTCGCCCGCGAGCTCGCCGCGCTCGCCGGCAAGCGGATGGTGCTGCCGATGAACACGGGCGCCGAGGCCGTCGAGTCCGGCATCAAGGTCGCGCGCGCCTGGGGCTACCGGGTGAAGGGGGTCGCCGGACGGCGCCGGCGACGATCGTCGTCGCGAGCGGCAACTTCCACGGCCGCACCACGACGATCGTCTCGTTCAGCGACGACCCGTCCGCGCGCGACGGCTTCGGGCCGTACACGCCGGGCTTCCGGATCGTGCCCTACGGCTCGCGCGGAGGCGCTCGAGGCCGCGATCGACGACACGACCGTCGCCGTGCTGCTCGAGCCGATGCAGGGCGAGGCCGGCGTCGTCGTGCCGCCCGACGACTACCTGCCCGCCGTGCGCCGCATCTGCGACGAGCACCGGGTGCTGATGATCGCCGACGAGATCCAGTCGGGCCTCGGCCGCGTCGGCGCGACGTTCGCGTGCGACCTCGTCGACGTCGTGCCCGACCTCTACCTGCTCGGCAAGGCGCTCGGCGGCGGCATCGTGCCGGTGTCCGCGGTCGTCGGCGAACGCGCGACGTGCTCGGCGTGCTGCGGCCCGGCGAGCACGGCTCCACGTTCGGCGGCAACCCGCTCGCGGCGGCGGTCGGCCTCGAGGTCGTCCGCGGATGCTCGCGACGGGCGAGCCGCAGCGGCGCGCCCGCGAGCTCGGCGCGGTGCTGCGAGCGCGGCTCGAGCCGCTCATCGGCCACGGCGTGACCGCGGTGCGCGTCGCGCGGGCTCTGGGCCGGCGTCGACATCGACCCCGCGCGTCGGCACCGCGCGCGCAGGTCTGCGAGCGGATGATGGCCGGCGGCGTGCTCGCGAAGGACACGCACGGGCAGACCGTGCGGTTCGCGCCGCCGATCGTCATCGAGCGAGGCCGACCTCACCACGCGATCGACGTGCTTCGAGCAGGTGCTGCAGGCGGCGTCCCAGCCCGCCTGACCTCGCGCTCGCGTCCCCCGCTGCGCGAACGACGGAGTTCTCAGCGAAGGGCGCCGCATCCGCATGACTTCGTCGCGCGGACGCGGTTTCTCCGTCGATCGCGCAGGTGGCGCCGCTGGATCCGGCGGCCTGGTCGGGCGCCGACGGCCGTGGTCGGCTCAGGCGAGGCCGGCGTAGTGCGCGTCGACGACCTCGGCGTCGCGGCGACGGCGTCGGCGCACGAGTCCGACGAGCGTGAGGATCCCGATCACGGACAGCACCGCGAGCGCCGCCGACGTAGAAGCCGAAGGTGAGCTCCTGCACCACGGCGGCGGTGCCCGGGCGCAGCATGCCGTACTCGAGCGCGGGCACGGCGTTGCCCGTGAGCACCACGGCGAGGATCGTGGCGATGCCGCTCATCGAGTCCCAGAGCGCGTGCAGCACGGAGACGGCGAGGAAGACGCCGACCACGCCGAACGTGAAGCGGTAGCGCCGTCCGTCGCGCGACGCGGCGAACAGCGCCGCTCCGAACACGGCCGTCCAGAGCACGTGGCCGAGCGGCGTGAGCAGCGCGCGCAGCGCCTCGGACTGCAGGAGGCCGACGAGGCTGATCCCCTGCTGCGTGATGGCGGCGTTGAAGGCGTAGCCCGCGGACTCGAAGGCGGCGAACCCGGCACCTACGGTGGCGCCGAGCAGGGCGCCCTGCCGGGCGGTCTTCGGGACGAGGCTGCGGCCCACGACGATCACCAGCACCGCCTTCACCGCCTCCTCGATGAGGCCGACCCCGAAGTACATGAGCGGCGTCGCCTGCAGCCGGGACTCGAGGAGCGAGGCGCCGAGCACGCCGAGCACACCGCTGACGAAGAACGCGACGATCAGGTGCGTGACCGTGAAGCTGCGGCTGATCCGCTCGGCCGCGAACAGCACGACCGCGAACGGCACGAGGAAGCTGCCGACCAGGATGAGGGTGGGCACGAGGTTCGAGTTCAGCGTGACGACCGTCACCAGGATGCTGAGGCCCCAGAGCAGCAGCCCCGCGAGCAGCCCCTTCCACCACCAGCCGTGCCGGCGGGTGATCTCGGGCGCGTCCTGCAGACCGGCCCTCGGGACCGGCTGGTAGGTGGTCATCGCTCCATCATCGACGGCGCGCTGAACGTGCTCCGGATGGATCCGGGGAGGGCGCCGAGCGGCCATCGTCAGGCGGGCGCGCCCCGCACCCGCGCCGTCAGGTAGAGGCGATGGGCGGTGATCACGATGGCGAGCCACGCGGCGCCGAGCAGCCATCCGGCCAGCACGTCGGTGAACCAGTGGGCGCCGAGCAGGATGCGGGTGAGCCCGACGGCGATGGCGATCACGACGGCGGCGACGACCGTCACCGTGCGCCCCGCCGCCGTCCGCCGCCGCAGCAGGATGAGGTAGGCCACGACGCCGGCGATGACGGTGGCGTTCAGCGTGTGGCCGCTCGGGAACGACGGCGAGGACTCGAACGGCGGGATGGCGTCGATGTGCAGCGGCCGGTGCCGGTCGATGATGTCCTTGCCCGCGATCGTCATGGCGAGCGACCCCGCGCCGGCCGCGACGACGAGGATCACGGGGGTCCACGACCTGCGGCGCAGCGCAAGGATCGCGATCGCGATCGAGCGCGAGGATCGGCATGCCGATCGGGCCGAAGCCGTATGCGACAGCGCCGGCGATCGCGTCGATCGCCGGGGAGCGCAGGCTGCTTGCGGCGTCGAGCACGGGACATGTCGAGGCCCGCGACGCCGTCGCGCTCGGTCACCGCGTCGTAGACGCGCGACGCGAGGAAGGCCAGCAGGAAGATCACGACCACGCCGATGGCGAGCGTCGCCACGAGGGCGCCGTGGGCGCCGATCCGCCGCGATGCGGCCTCCGCTCCGTCCGCGAGCGACTGGCCGGGGCGGGTCGTCCAGGCGACGAGCGGGCGGTCGCCGACGGCTGTGTCGTGCCGCAGCTCGCCTGCGACGCCGGCGTCTCGGCCGGCGACGGGGTCAGGGGATCGGTCACGTCGCTCCTCGGTCGGCTCTCGAGCCTGCCCATCCGGGTCCGAGCAGAACCTGCGCGAGCCGGCGGACGTCCGGCGGCCAGCCGGCGGTCGGGGCGCGGGTCAGCGCTCGACCGGTACCTCGGCGACGAGCACGACGGCGTGGTCGTCGCTGCGCAGGTCCACATGGCCGAGCACGGTGCGCAGCACCGGGATGAGCGGGGCGAGCGCGGCGCGCGGCAGGGCGGGTGCGCACGGGGATCGTCAGCTCGAGCACCGCCTCGAGGTCCTGGCCGACCAGCGCCGCGGTGCCCGGCCGGTCGGGGTCGAGCAGCGGCAGCGCGGCGACGAGGCTGCGGATGGCGGTCCGCTGCTCCTGGCTCATCCGCTCCGCGTAGCCCTGCCGGTCGGTGACCGAGAAGCCGGCCTCGGCCAGCCAGTCCCGCCGCAGATCGGCCAGCAGCGCGGTGCGGAGCCCGGTGGCGAGCGCCCGCGCGCGACGCCCGTCCGCGTCGTGCAGCTCGCCGTCGGCGATGATGTCGCTGAGCAGGGGCACGACCTCGGCCTCGAGGCGCGCGATCGTCTCCTGCTGCACGGACAGGCGCACCATGTCGTCGACCGTCGGGATCCCGGCGCGGCGCCGTGGTTCGCGGGCGAGCCGGCCGGAGCGCGGCGCGAGCGAAGGCGGCGGCGGCGCAGGCGGGCGCCACGATCGAGGTGATCGCGACGGATGCGCGCGCGAGGGGCGGCACCTGCAGCGTCACGAACTGCGAGACGAGCGCGGCGGTCGCGCCGACGACGACCGCGGCGATCAGCCCGCCCGCGAGCACCTCCTGCGGGGGACGCAGGCCGGCGACGACGAACAGGAAGATCGGCACCGTGACGAGGCCCCAGTCGTCGTGCACGAGGCCGTTGGCGCCGAGCTGCGCGAGCTCGTCGAGCAGGAAGGCGAGCAGCGACACCCCGAGCACGAGCACGTGGCTGCGCAGCCGGAAGGGCGCGCGGAAGGGGCTCGCCGTCACGGTCGCGGCCGCGCCGGCGAGCGCGACGAGCAGGATCGCGGCGATCTCGAGGGGCCAGCTCGCCACCTCGTCCGCCTCGATCGCGGTGACGCCGATGGCGGTGAGCAGCGCGAGGCAGGCGCCGCCGACCGCGAACAGCCGCCCCGACTCGGCGGCGTCGAGCGGATCCTGCTGCTGCAGCGTCGCTTCGAGCTGCATCAGGCGCCCGATCCGATCAGCCCCGGCGCTGCCGCCCGCGGGACGGTGAGGAGCACGGTGGTGCCGATGCCCGGCCGCGCGAACACCCGGACGGAGCCGCCGGCATCCTCGATCCGGGCGCGGACCGAGCCGGCCAGCCCGATCCGATCGGGTGCGACCGCGGCCTGCGTCGAACCCGGCCCCGTCGTCCGTGATCATCACGGAGACCCCGTCGGTCTCCGGCAGCACCGTGACCTCGGCGGCGTCGGTCCCTGCGTGGCGCAGGATGTTCGAGAGGCACTGGTCGACGGCGCCGCCGAGCGCGTGGTGCACTCCGGGCGGCAGGTCGTCGAGCGCGGCGAGCTCGCCGTCGACCCGCACGGTGAGGCCCGCAGCCAGGGCCCGCTCGACCGCTGCAGCGACGGCGCCGCCCGGCCGCGGCTCGGCGGCGAGGGCCGGTGCCTCGTCCCAGTCCGGGGTGGCGAGCAGCTCGAGCGTCGCGGAGAGCCGCGCCGCCAGCGCGGGCGCGATGGGCCCCGGCTCGCTCGTCGCGAGCACCGCGAGGTCGTTCAGCACGGTGTCGTGCACCACCCGGGCGGCGCGGGAGCGCGCGATGGCGCGGGTGTGCAGGAGCGCGTCCTCATCCGCCGCCCTGGCGAACGCGCGCCGCGGCGCCTCCGCCCGGTACCGCGCGACGGCGAATCCGATGCTTGCGAGCACCACGATGCCGAGCGCGCCGAACTCGGCGCCGTCGAATCCCCATCGGTAGCCGAGCCGGGGCCCGAGCACCGCGCAGAGCGTCTCGCACACGACGACGACCGCGATGCTGAAGGCGGCGGGCGCCCAGCGGCGTCCGCCGTTCACGCAGTAGGCGATCAGGGCGATCTTGAACAGCGAGAACCCGAACGAGGCCGTCGTCTGGTCGAGCCCGCCCGAGAGGTGGAGGGTCGAGAGGTAGAAGGCGAAGCCCGCCTCCATGATGAGGAAGGCGCCGACCGCCACGATGCGGCGCAGCCGCCGCGGGATGCGCAGCCCCAGTGCGAGGCCCGCCGCCGCGGCGACCGCCGTGCCGATCGCCGGCGTCAGCACCCCTGCCATGCCGTTCTCGGGCAGCAGCACCTCGGCGATCGCGACCGTCGACATGGCGAGCGTGACCGTCGCGTACCAGAGCGCGCCGCTGCGCAGCCCCGCCGCCAGTGCGCGCGCGTAGCGGTCGGGGCCGGGCTGCATGGCGGGGATGCTACGTGCCGCGAGGACGCCGGGGGAGCCCCCCGCGCCCGCCGTGGGTATCGAGGCGATAACAGCCGCGGGACGCGCCGGAGACGCGCCGTCGCCGAGCCGTCAGCCCACCGCCTGCGCGAACCCCAGCGTCGCGTCGGCGAGGTGCTGCAGCCCCTCGGGGATCGGGCGGCCCTTCGCCGCCATCGACTGCGCCCACAGGCGCCCGGCCCGGTAGGAGGAGCGGACCAGCGGGCCGGCGAGGACCCCGAGGAAGCCGATCTCCTCGGCGGCGGTCTTGAAGTCGACGAACTCCTCCGGCTTCACCCAGCGGGCCACCGGCAGGTGCCGCGGCGTCGGGCGCAGGTACTGGGTGAGCGTGATGATGTCGCAGCCGGCGTCGTGCAGGTGCTCGAGCGCCTCGAGGACCTCGTGCGGCTCCTCCCCCATCCCGAGGATGAGGTTCGACTTCGTCATCAGGCCCGCGTCGCGCGCCTGCGTGATGACGCCGAGCGACCGCTCGTAGCGGAACGCCGGCCGGATGCGCTTGAAGATCCGGGGGACCGTCTCGACGTTGTGCGCGAAGACCTCGGGTCGGGAGGAGAAGACCTCGGCGAGCAGGTCGGGGTTGCCGGAGAAGTCGGTGGCGAGGATCTCGACGCCCGTGCCCGGGTTCTGCCGGTGGATCTCGCGGACCGTCTCGGCGTGCAGCCACGCGCCCTCGTCGGGGAGGTCGTCGCGGGCGACGCCCGTCACGGTGGCGTAGCGCAGCCGCATCCGCGCCACCGACTCGGCCACGCGGCGCGGCTCGTCGGTGTCGTAGTCGGCGGGCTTGCCCGTGTCGATCTGGCAGAAGTCGCAGCGTCTGGTGCACTGCGAGCCGCCGATGAGGAAGGTCGCCTCGCGGTCCTCCCAGCACTCGTAGATGTTGGGGCAGCCCGCTTCCTGGCAGACGGTGTGCAGGCCCTCCTCCTTCACGAGGCCCTGCAGTTCCCGGTACTCGGGGCCGAGGTTCGCGCGGGTGCGGATCCACTCGGGCTTGCGCTCGATGGGCACCGACGCGTTGCGCGCCTCGATGCGGAGCATCTTGCGGCCCTCGCCGACGTGCGGGTCGGCCCCGGTCGACGGCAGCGCGACGGGGCGGCTCATGCGGCCACCGCCGGCGCCAGGAGGACCTCGTCGAGGTGCTGGAGGACCGAGGGCACGACATCCGCCGGGGTGATCGTCCGCCCGGTGAGCATCGACAGCGACGTGACGCCCGCATCCCGGATGCCGCAGGGCACGATCGCCGCGTAGGGCGCGAGGTCGTTGGAGCAGTTCAGCGCGAAGCCGTGCATGGTGACGCCCTCCTGCACGCGGAGGCCGATCGCGCCGATCTTGTCCCAGCCGCCGGCGGTGCGGACCCAGACGCCGCTGCGGCCCTCGACCCGCTCCCCCGTCACGCCGAAGTCGGCGGCGACGGCGATCATCATCGTCTCGAGGTCGCGCACGAAGGCGACGACGTCCACGGGTTCGCGCAGCCGCACGATCGGGTACCCGGTGAGCTGTCCCGGCCCGTGCCAGGTGATCTTGCCGCCGCGGTCGACGTCGACGACCGGCGTGCCGTCGGTGGGGCGCTCGTCCGCCACCGTCCGCTTCCCGGCCGTGAACACCGGTTCGTGCTCGCAGAGCACCAGGGATCCCTCCGCGCCGGCGACCACCGCGGCGTGGAGCTCGCGCTGCAGCGCCCAGCCCTCGTGGTAGTCGAGCAGGTCCGGGGCGAGGCGGGTGATGACGTCGAGCATCGCATCCTCCTGAAGGATCGGCCGCGCCGGCATCGGCGGAGCCGTTCCGAGCGTACGTGGTCCTGCGCGCTCCCCCGGCGCACGAGCCGCCTCGGCCGCCCGCGGAATACTGGGTGCCGGACGGATCCGCTCGACACGACGGGAGGCGAGGATGACCGACACCGGTACCGGCGACGAGCCGGACCCGACCGAGGGCGTCCCGACGACCACGGGGCCCGTCCGACCGGCCAAGCACAAGCGTGCCGCAGCCCGCCCGACCCTGAACACGCAGCCCTCCCCCGTGCAGCGTCCCGCCTCCACGCGGCCCGTCGACGTTCCTCCCGCTCCGCCCGCCCCTCCGCCGACGGCGCACCGGCCGGAGCCCGAGGTCCCGCCGGAGCCCGTTGCGAACGCGGCCCAGGAGCCCGCCGCCGAGCCCGCGCCACCTGCAGCACCCGCGGACGACCGGCCGTCCCGGGAGTCCTTCCTCGCGGACGAGGACGACCACCGCCCACCCACCCGCGGCTGGCGGCGCACCGCCGCGGCGCTCGGCATCCGGGTGCAGCCCTCCGCCGAGGAGCTGGGGGAGCGCGCGGACGTGCGCGCGGTGAGCCGCCACCTGCCCGCATCCCGGACCGTCGCGATCGTGAACGGCAAGGGTGGCGCGAACAAGACGCCGACCACCGCACTGCTGGCGGCCGTCTTCGCCCGCAACGGTGGCGCAGGCGTGCTCGCGTGGGACAACAACGAGACCCGCGGCACGCTCGGCTGGCGCACGGAGCAGGACGACCACGACGCCACCGTGCACGACCTGCTCCCCCACGCGGCCGAGCTGCTCGCGCCGGCGGCCTCCGCATCCGACCTGCTGCGCTTCGTGCACCACCAGCGCGAGGACAAGTACGACGTGCTGCGGTCGAACCCCCGAGTGCTGGCCGACCAGCAGCGGCTCACCCGCGCCGAGTTCGACGCGCTGCACCAGGTCGCGCGCAAGTACTACCGGCTGCTGTTCCTCGACTCCGGCAACGACGAGTCGGCGGAGCGGTGGCAGCAGATGATCGAGCGGGCCGACGCCCTCGTGATCGCCACCACCGCGCTCGGCGAGCACGCCGAGGCCGGCGCGCTGCTGCTCGAGCAGCTCGCTGAGCGCGACGCCCGCGCGGCGGCGCTCGCCGCGAACGCCACCGTTGTCGTGTCGCAGTCGGATCCGGACCTCGGCCACGGCGACGCGCGCGAGGTGGCCCTGCGCTTCAGCAGCCTCGCCCGCGCCGCGGTGACCATCCCGTTCGACGACGCGCTGCACAGCGGGCGCATCCGCTACAGCGCCCTCGCACCGCGCACGCAGCGGGCCTGGCTGCACGCCGCCGCCGAGGTGGCAGCGGGACTCACGGGCGGCGACCGGTGATCGCGGGGGTCGAGACCGGCGGCACGAAGGTCGTCTGCGGCATCGCCCACCGGGACGCGCCGGGCGAGCCGCTCGCGGTGCGCCGCTTCCCCACCACCACGCCGGAGGAGACGACGGCGCGGATCGACGCCTACTTCGCCGAGATCGGCGAACCGCTCGAGGCCCTCGGTATCGCCTCGTTCGGCCCGGTGAACGTGGAGCCGGACCGCCCGCGCTACGGCTGGCTCACGAGCACACCGAAGCCGGGCTGGCAGGACGCGGACCTGCTCGGCCGCATCTCGCTCGCCGCACGGGTGCCGCACGTCGTGCTCAGCGACGTGGTGGCCGCCGCGCTCGGCGAGCACCGGCACGGCGCCGCCGCCGACGCCCGCACGACGGCCTACGCGACAGTCGGCACCGGGATCGGCGCGGGCCTCGTCGTGCACGATGCGCCCGTGCACGGCAACGGCTTCCCGGAGCTCGGTCACCTCCTCGTCCGCCGCCATCCGAAGGACGGCTTCGCCGGCACCTGCCCGTACCACGGCGACTGCCTCGAGGGCCTCGCGTCCGGGCCCGCCGTGCTCGCCCGCTGGGGCGTCGACTCGTCGTCGCTGCCGGAGGCGCTGCGCGCTGAGGCGTACGACATCCTCGGTTCCTACCTCGCGCAGCTCGTCGGCGTCGTGCTGATGACGATCGGAGCCGACCGGATGGTGATGGGCGGCGGGGTCCTGAAGGCGCCGGGGCTGCTCGACGAGGTGCGGCGCCAGGTGCCGCTGCTCGACGCCGGCTACACCCTGCGCGACGGCGCCGCGGAGCCCGACGCCGTCGCCCGGCTCGTCGTGCCGCCCGCGCTCGAGGACGCCGGCCTCGTCGGCGCGCTCACGCTTGCGGCGGACCTGCCGGCCTGACCCTCACTGCTGGGCCGCGGCCTGCGCGGCGGCCCGGCGCCCCCTGGCCATCCAGGCCGTGCCGATCGCGGCGGTCCCGAGACCCGCGAGCGCGCCCGCGACCATGCCCTCCCGCGGGCCGAGCGTGTTCGCGATCCAGCCGATCACGGGCGCGCCGATCACGGTGCCGCCCATGAAGATCGCCATGTAGATCGCCATCACGCGACCGCGCACCCAGCGCTCGACGCTGAGCTGCACGGTGCCGTTCGCGGTCGTCATGAAGGTCTGCGACGCGACGCCGACGAGCGGCAGGGCGATCGCGAGCACGAGGAAGCTCGGCGCGAGCGCCCCGATCATCAGCCCGATGCCGAACAGCACGCCCGCCACCACCATCAGGCAGAACCGCGGCTCGGTGCGCCGCGCCGCGAGCAGCGCGCCGGCGACCGCGCCGATCGCGAGCGCGGTGGACAGCAGGCCGTAGCCCGGTGGCGCCCTGGTGGAACAGGACCGCCATGGTCGAGGCGTAGATGGGGAAGTTCATCCCGAACGTGCCGATCAGGAAGATCATCGTGAACACGATGACGCAGGTCCCGGCGCGATGCGACGTAGCGGAAGCCCGCGACGAAGTCCGTGGCGCCCCGGCCCCGGGGCGCGGTCACCCCCGCCCGCACGGGGCGGATGAACGCGAGCGAGACGAGCACTGCCGCGAAGCTCGCCGCGTTGATGAGGAACACCCAGCCCGGGCCGACGACCTCGGTGAGCAGCCCCGCGACGGACGGCCCGATGAGCCGCGCCGCGTTGAACGACGCGGAGTTCAGGGCGACCGCGTTCGTCAGGTCGCTCCGGCGGCACGAGCTCGGAGACGAAGCTCTGCCGGGCCGGCGCATCGAACGCCGCGACGCACGCCGAGCAGGAAGGCGAAGCCGTAGACCTCGAGCGAGCGTCACGACGTGCAGCACCGCGAGCACGCCGAGCCCGAGCGCCGAGCAGGCCCATCGCCGCCTGCGTCATCATCATCAGCGTCCGCTTCGGGATGCGGTCCGCCGCGAGGCCGGTCACCGGCAGCAGGAGCAGCTGCGGCCCGAACTGCAGCGCCATCGTGATGCCGACCGCGAAGGCGTCGTTGTGGGTGAGCTGGGTGAGGACGATCCAGTCCTGGGCCGTGCGCTGCATCCAGGTGCCGACGTTGCTGACGAGCGCGCCGGCCGCCCAGATCCGGTAGTCGTGCACGCGGAGCGAGCGGAACATGCCGGTCCCGGTGGTCGTACTCGAGCTCACTGCGCCTCCGATTGCATAAGCATCGTATGCAAACGGCGGGTGTCGGCCGGACCGACGGCCAGGGACTCGGAGCGCCGCTCACATGGTGCGCGGCGACCGCCAGAATGCTCCCGTGACCTTCGTCGACGCGCACGGGATCCGGATCGAGACGCACGAGTGGCTCGTCCCCGATCCGAGAGCGGTCGTGCAGATCTCGCACGGGATCGGCGAGCACGCCGGCCGGTACGCGGCGCTCGCCGCGGACCTGAACGCGGCCGGGTTCGCCGTCGTCGCGGACGACCACCGCGGCCACGGCAGCACCGGGCGTGCGGCCAGTGGGGGAGCGACACCGCCAAGCTCGGGCACGCTCGGGCCGGGCGGCCTCCGCGCGACCGATCGACGCGATCGCGGACGTTCAGCCGAGCTGCACCCGCGAGCGCTTCCCGGACGCGCCGCTCGTGCTCCTCGCGCACAGCTGGGGATCGCTGATGGCGCAGATCGCGCTGAACCGCGGCCAGACGACTGCGACGGCCTCGTGCTCTCCGGCACCGCCTACCGGCTGCCCGGGCTTCATGGACGCGGGCGACCTGAACCGCAAGCACCGTGCCTTCGGCACGACCGGGGCGGAGTGGCTGAGCCGCGACCCGGAGGTCGCGCCGCCGTGGGTCGAGGATCCGCTCACCTTCCCCGCGCAGACGTCGAAGCTGCTCGGCGCTGCGCGACACCCTCCGCCTGCTCGGCCGGCCCGCCCGGGGGCTCGGCTCGCCGCCCTGCCCGCTGCTGCTGCAGGTGGGTCGGCGACGACACCCTCGGCGGCGGCCGGAGCGTCGAGCGGCTCGCGAGGGCCTACCGCGAGCGGTCGGGGCTCGCGGACGTCACCGTGAGCGTCTACGACGGCGCGCGGCACGAGGTGTTCAACGAGACGAACCGCGACGAGGTGATCGCCGACCTGGTCGGCCTGGATCGAGGGCGCACGTCCTGAAGCCGAGGAGGGACGCATGACGATGGACGTGCACGGGGAGTACAAGGTGCCGGGCGGCAAGCTCGTCGTCGTCGACTTCGACGTCGAGGACGGGCGCATCGCCGGCTTCCGCCTCGCGGGCGACTTCTTCCTCGAGCCGGACGAGGCCCTCGAGGCCGATCGACGCGCGCGGTCGACCGGGCTGCCGGTCGAGTCGAGCGCCGCCGACATCGCCGGCGCCGTGCGCGCCGCGCTGCCGGACGGCGCGGTGCTGCTCGGCTTCACCCCGGAGTCCGTCGCGACGGCCGTGCGGCGCGCGATCGGCCGCGCCGCCGACTGGCGCGACTTCGAGTGGGAGCTGCTGCATCCGCCCGCCGTGCGGCCCGGCGGTGCACCTCGCGCTCGACCAGGTGCTGACCGAGGAGGTCGGCGCCGGGCGGCGCAAGCCGACCCTGCGGATCTGGGAGTGGGACGAGCCCGCGGTCGTGATCGGCAGCTTCCAGTCGCTGAAGCAACGAGGTGGACCTCGAGAACGCGACGAGGTTCGGCGTCGACGTCGTGCGCCGCATCACCGGCGGCGGCGCGATGTTCATGGAGGCGGGCAGCGTCGTCACCTACTCGCTCTACGCACCGGGGGACCTCGTCGCGCGGGATGTCCTTCGCGGAGTCCTACGCCTACCTCGACGACTGGGTGCTGCAGGCGCTCCGGTCGCTCGGCATCGACGCCACCTACCAGCGCGCTGAACGACATCACCTCGCCGCTCGGCAAGATCGGCGGCGCCGCGCAGAAGCGCCTCGGCGGCGGGCGCGCGTGCTGCACCACGTGACCATGTCGCTACGACATGGACGGCGAGAAGATGGTCCAGGTGCTGCGCATCGGCCGCGAGAAGATGAGCGACAAGGGCACCGTCTCCGCCGCGAAGCGGGTCGACCCGCTGCGCAAGCAGACCGGCCTGCCCCGCGCCGCGATCATCGAGCGGATGGAGGAGACCTTCATCCGCCTCACCGGCGCCGAGCGCGGGGAGCTGCACCGCGGACGAGCTGGCGGCAGGCCGAGGAGCTCGTGCGGACGAAGTTCTCGACGGGGGAGTGGCTCGAACCGCGTGCCCTGAGGCACGCGGTCCGGCCCCCTCGGCTCAGGCGGTGCCGGGGTCCGCGATGCGGGCTCGGACACCGGTCGGCTCCGGAACGGGCTCCGGCTCGGGCTCGTCCTCCGCGCCGCCGGGCGCCACCATCGCGCCGCCCTCGTGCGCCCGGTCGGCCGCCTCCTGCAGCGCCGACTTGTTGCGCAGCGGCTGGGCCTTCAGGAACCAGCTGAGCACGAACGCGACCAGGACGACCACGAGAGCCACCCAGAACACGGTCACCATCGCCTCCGAGAAGCCGACGAGGAACGGCTGCTTCAACGCGTCGGTGGCGGTGGTGAGGAACGAGGTGTCGCCGTTCAGCGCGCCGGTCGCGTTGCCCCCGCCGGAACCGGTCGGGCCGCCCGCGGTGATCTTCGAGACGACCTGGTCCACGACCTGGTGGCGTTGGGCGGCGTTCGCGAGGTCCACCTGGGGCGGCAGCGCCGCCGTGATCGGCTTCACGATCGCGTCGTAGATCTGCGTCATGATCCCGCGGTTGTTCGCGAGGCTCGACACCGCCGGGTTGAGGGCGGAGTCGAGCGCCGGCTTCACGACGTCGGGGTTCTTGAAGGCGCCGGCGATGGTGTGCGGGATGCGGGTGAACAGCACCGACAGCAGCACCGCGGTGCCCACCGTGCCGCCGATCTGCCGGAAGAACGTCGAGGCGCTCGTCGCGACGCCCATGAAGCGCGTGTCGACGGTGTTCTGGCTCGCGATCGTGAGGGTCTGCATCAGCTGGCCCAGCCCGAGGCCGATCCCGAACATGCCGATCAGCGCCCACCAGAGCGGGCGGTCCGCCGTCACGAAGGTCATGTAGAAGAACGAGAGCGAAAGGATCCCCGTGCCGACGATCGGGAAGACCTTGTACCGGCCGGTACGGGAGATCAGCTGGCCCGCCATGATCGAGGAGATCATCAGACCCGCGACCATCGAGATCATCGCGAAGCCCGACTGGGTCGGGTTCAGGCCCTGCACGAGCTGCAGGTAGAGCGGCACCGTGAGCAGCGCCCCGAACATGCCGAAGCCGACGAGGACGCCGAGGATCGTCGCCACCGCGAAGGTGCGGTTCTTGAACAGTGAGAGCGGGATGAGCGCGTTCGAGCCCATCCGCCGCTCCGTGAGGATGAACGCGACCACGCCGACCGCCGACAGCACGTAGCAGAGCCAGGCGCCCCAGGAGGTCCAGCCCCAGGTGCGGCCCTGCTCGGCGACGACGAGGCCCGGCACGAGCGCGAGGATCACGAAGACGGCCCCGAACCAGTCGATGACGGCGCTGCCGTGCCGCTTCGGCAGGTGCAGGAACCGGCTCACCATGAACAGCGAGAAGGCGCCGATGGGCAGGTTGATCAGGAACACCCAGCGCCAGCCGGCGATGCCGAGGATCTCGGGGGCGCCCGCGAAGAGGCCGCCGACGAGCGGCCCGATGACGCTCGACGTGGCGAACACGGCGAGGAAGTAGCCCTGGTACTTCGCACGCTCGCGGGGCGCGAGGATGTCGCCCATCACGGTGAGGGCGAGGGACATGAGGCCGCCGGCCCCGATGCCCTGCACGGCGCGGAACACCGCGAGCGAGTACATGCTCCACGCGGTGCCGGCGAGCAGCGAGCCGACGAGGAAGATCCCGATCGCCGACAGGAAGATCGGGCGGCGGCCGTAGATGTCGGACAGCTTGCCGAGGATCGGCGTCGAGATCGTCGACGTGATGAGGTAGGCGGTCGTCACCCACGCCTGCTCGCTGAGGCCGTGCAGGTCGTCCGAGATCGTGCGGATGGCCGTGCCGACGATCGTCTGGTCGAGCGACGCGAGGAACATCCCGCTCATCAAGCCGAAGATGATGTAGAGGATCTGGCGGTGCGTCATGACGACGCCCGCGCCGGTTCCGGGTGCGGATGGGGCATTCGTGGTCGTCATGGGACTCCTCGCCCGAATTTTGCGCAGCCTGCAAAATACAGCACTCCGGTGGAACACGGCGACGCTCGCAGCGGATTAGCTGCTCCACGCCCCTAGGCTCCGGCCGTGCGCCGGGTCTCGCGGGCCGCCGCCGGCATCGTCGCCGTCGGCCTCGTCGTCGCGCTCGCGGCATGCAGCCCGTCGGGCCCGTCAGGCCCTGCCCGTGCCACCCGAGCGGCGGCGACGCGCACGCCGACCCCGACCCCGACCCCGACCCCGACGCCGTCCTTCGACCGGGCGGCCCACTCGATCGACGATGCGACGAGCCTCTGGGTGATCGTCGACAAGCTGCGGCCGCTCCGGCCGGTCTCGTTCGTGCCGCCGGACCTCACCGCCGTCGACGTGCCCCATACGAATCCCCCGGTGCTGCGGAAGGCCGCGGCGAGCGCGGTCGAGCGGCTGTTCGCGGCGGCCGGCCGAGCGGGCATCCGCCTCGCGTCGAACAGCACCTACCGGCCCTACGCGGACCAGCGCACCATCTACGACGGCGATGTCGCACGGCTCGGCGTCGCCGGGGCCGACCGGCTGACCGCCCGGCCCGGGTACAGCGAGCACCAGACCGGCCTGGCCATCGACATCGGCACCGCGAGCGGGCACTGCGATCTCGATCCCTGCTTCGCCCGCACGCCGGAGGGGCGATGGCTCGCGGCATCCGCCTGGAGGTACGGCTTCGTGCTCCGCTATCCGGACGGCCAGGAGCAGGTCACGGGCATCGAGTTCGAGCCGTGGCACTACCGGTACGTCGGCGAGCCGCTCGCCGCGGCGTACCACGCCGAGGGCGCCACGACGCTGGAGTCGTTCTTCGGCCTGCCGCCGTCGCCGAGCTACCGCTGACGCCCCGGCGGTGTGCCGCCGGGCATGAGCGCGGGGCCTGCGGCAGCACTCGGCGGGCCCTGCCGAAGTGCTGGAGGTGTTGGAGGCGGGCGATCTCAAGGGGACGGGGTTCAGCCGAGGGCGGCGTCGACGATGCGCTTCGCCTCCGCCTGCACCGTCTTCAGGTGCTCCGGGCCCTTGAAGGACTCGGCGTAGATCTTGTAGACGTCCTCGGTGCCGGAGGGGCGGGCCGCGAACCACGCGCGTGCTCGCTGACGCACCTTCACGCCGCCGATCGCGGCGCCGTTGCCGGGCGCCTTCGACAGCTTCGCGGTGATCGGCTCCCCCGCGAGCTCGGTCGCCGCGATCGCGTCGCCGTCGAGCTTGCCGAGCGCCGCCTTCTGCGCCTTCGTGGCCGGCGGCGTCGACGCGCGCGTACGCCGGGTCGCCGAAGCGCTCGGTGAGCTCGCGGTAGAGCTCGCTCGGCGAGCTGGCCGGTGACGGCGCGGATCTCGGAGGCGAGCAGGGCGAGCAGGATGCCGTCCTTGTCCGTCGTCCAGGTCGCTGCCGTCGAGCTGCAGGAAGCTCGCGCCGGCGCTCTCCTCGCCGCCGAACGCGACGGATGCCGTCGATCAGGCCGGGCACGAACCACTTGAAGCCGACCGGCACCTCGACGAGCTCGCGGCCGATCGACTCCGCGACCCGGTCGATCATCGACGACGAGACGAGGGTCTTGCCGACCGCCGCGTCCGCCGACCACTGCGGCCGGTGCGTGAACAGGTACTGGATCGCGACGGCGAGGTAGTGGTTCGGGTTCATCAGCCCGCCGTCGGGCGTGACGATGCCGTGCCGGTCGGCGTCGGCGTCGTTGCCGGTGAGGATGTCGAAGTCGCCGGCCCGCGCGACGACGGAGGCCATCGCGGACGGGGAGGACGGGTCCATCCGGATCTTCTCGTCCCAGTCGAGCGTCATGAAGCGCCCAGGCCGGGTCGACCTCGGGGTTCACGACCGTGAGGTCGAGCCCGTAGGTGTCGGCGATCGCCTGCCAGTAGCTCGACCGAGGCGCCGCCGAGCGGGTCGGCGCCGATGCGGATGCCCGGCCTGCTTGATCGCCTCGATGTCGATGATGTAGGCGAGGTCCTCGACGTAGTGCGTGCGGAAGTCGTAGCCCTCGACCGCGCGACGGCTCGGCGCGCTGCACGTCGGCGAGGCCGCCCGCGATGATCTCGTTGGCCCGGTTCGCGATCCAGTTGGTCGCGTCGCTGTCGGCCGGGCCGCCGTGCGGCGGGTTGTACTTGAAGCCGCCGTCCGCGGGCGGGTTGTGGCTCGGGGTGACGACGATGCCGTCGGCCTGGTCGTCCGGGTCGCCGCCGTTCGCGCGGTTGTACCGGATGATCGCGTGGCTCACCGCGGGCGTCGGCGTGTAGCCGTCGTACTCGTCGATCGAGCACCCGCACGCTCGTTGCCGACGAGCACCTCGAGCGCGGTGGTCTGCGCGGGCGCCGACAGCGCGTGGGTGTCGCGGCCGATGAAGAGCGGACCGGTGATGCCCTGCGCCGCGCGGTACTCGACGATCGCCTGGGTGATCGCGGCGATGTGGTCGTCGTTGAACGCCGTCTTCAGCGAGCTGCCCCGGTGGCCGGAGGTGCCGAACACGACCCGCTGCTCGGGGTCGGAGACGTCGGGGTGCCGGTCCAGTAGGCGTGCAGCAGCTCCTCGACGTCGATGAGATCGGATGCGGTCGCCGGCGTGCCTGCGCGGGAGGTCATGCCCTCATCCTGGCCCGGGCCGCTGGATAGTCTCTAGCCCGTGCCTGCCGCGGAATCCACCTACAGCTACCTGGGCCCCGCGGGCACCTTCACCGAGGTGGCGCTCGGGCAGGTGGCGGCCGCGCAGGGCGCGACCTGGCGGCCCGTGAACAACATCGGCGAGGCCCTCGACGACGTGGTCGGCGGCACCTCCATCGCGGCGATGCTCGCGATCGAGAACACCGTGGAGGGCGGCGTGGCGGCGGTGCTCGACGCCCTCGCCTCCATCCCGGACCTCCGGATCGTCGGGGAGTACCTCGTGCCGGTGCGGTTCGCGCTCGTCGCCCGACCCGGTGTCGGGCTCGCGGACGTGCGGGCCGTGGCGGCGCATCCGGTCGCCTACGCGCAGTGCCGAGCCTGGCTGCACGCCCACCTGCCCGTCGCACACGCAGCTGCCCGCGGCCTCGAACGTGCAGGCCGCGCAGTTCCTCGCGGAGCACGAGGGCGACCTCGCCCAGGCCGCGATCGCCACGCCCACCGCGGGCGAGCGCTTCGGCCTGGCGACCCTGGCCGACGACATCGGCGACAACCCGAACGCCATGACCCGGTTCGTGCTCGTGGCGCGATCGGGGTCCATGCCCGCACCGGCATCCACCGGGGCGGACAAGACGAGCATCGTCGCGGATCTGCCGAGCGACCGGCCGGGCGCGCTGCTGGAGCTGCTCGAGCAGTTCGCGACCCGCGGCGTGAACCTCTCGCTGCTGCACTCCCGGCCGATCGGCGACGAGCTCGGCCGGTACCGCTTCGTCATCGACCTCGACGGGCACCTCGACGACGAGCGGGTGGCCGACGCGCTGCTCGGCGTGCGCCGCTTCAGCCCGCGGGTGCTGTTCCTCGGCTCCTACCCGCGTGCGGACGGCCGCCCGGTCGCGGCGGCCGAGGCGCACGACGACGAGGTCTACGCGGAGGCCCGCGCCTGGCTCGACGACCTCCGCGGCCGCTGAGCCCGACCAGCCCGCAGCGCGCCGCGGGCTACTTGAGCGACCAGTAGTAGGCGACGCCGCCCGGGTGGTCCTTCGTGATCGCGGTGTCGACGCTGCGGTAGTCGGAGTCGTTGCGTGTGGCCGGCGAAATCGATCTCGATGTGGCCGTTGCTCGACCGCACGACCCGGGTCACGACGCCCGTGTGGTCGCGGTCGCCGGAGCGGTCCCAGTCGAACTGCACCACATCGCCGACCTTGACCTTCGACCGCTGCTGATCCGTCAGCGCCGTGCCGAGCTCCGGGTGGTCCTCCATGAAGCTCATGAAGGCGGTGGAGCTGCGCCAGGCCGCACCGGCGTCGAGGACGTTCGCCGCCTGCACCCAGTCGCCCTGCTCCTTCCAGCCGCGCTGCAGCAGCGCCTGGCTCGTGAAGTCGACGCAGTCGTCGTCCGGGAGCGTCTCGTACGCCGGGTTGTAGTGCTTCCAGTACTTGAGCACGTACGCCAGCTCGCGGTCCGTGCCGTCGACCGTCTTGTACTTGAAGCTCGTGGTGGCGACGGTGGAGCCGGATGCGGACTTCAGCGCGACCGTGTCCGTCGCCGGCGTGAAGGCGACGGCGGACGGTGTCGTGAACGTCACCCGATCGTCCGACCCGGTGGCTGACACGGTCGTGCCCGCCACCGTGACGCGCCGCACGGCACCGAGCCCGCTACCGGTCAGCACGACCTTCGTGCCGCCCTTGACGCTGCCGGTCGCCGGCGACGCCGCACGCACCGCGGCGTTGCCGGGGGCTCCGTTCTCGGCGCCGACGGGCGCAGCGCCCGCCGCCCGACGACCCGCCGTCCGCGAGCGAGCAGCCGGTGAGGCCGACGGCCAGCAGCGCGCCGACGACCGCGGCGGAGCGGGCACGGCGGAACGATCGCATCCCCCGAAGCATGCGACGAGGGTAAGCGGGCTCCTCCGCATCCACGCGCAGCCCGATGGAGGCGCGTGTCGGCCGCCCGAGCCGGGGCTCAGGCCGGGACCTTCTCCTCGTCCTGCGCCTTGTCCGACGCGGGGAGCTCCTCCGCCTCGTCGCGCGGGATGCGGACGGCGAGCGCGAGGTCCTCGACCTTCGCGCGGAGGGCGACGACCTGCCCGAAGGTGTCGCCGTCGAGCTGCACCGGCCGCGGGTCGTCGGGCCGGATGACGATCTCCTTGCCGCGGAGGTAGCGCAGCGTGCGCACCTCCTTGGTGTTCGAGAGGATCTTGCGGCCCAGGCTGCTGCGGCGCAGCACGCCGTTCTCCCACACGACCTTCACCAGGATCTGGACCCAGCCGAAGAAGCCCTCCGGCCGCAGCGCCACGATGTCGAACACGCCGTCGTCCACGACGGCGTCGGGCAGCAGCAGGATGTTGCCGGTCAGCAGGCCGCAGTTGCCGATGAGCATGGTGTTCACGCGGAGGTTGCGCGTGGGCTGGTCGTCGAGCTTGAAGCGCAGGCGGATGTAGTTCTTGCCGCCAGGCTGCGGGCGATGCCGCCGACGTAGGCGAGCCAGCCGACCTTCTTCTTCAGCCCCGGGTCGGTGTTCTCGATCATCGCCGCGTCGAGCCCGAGGCCGGCCATCACGAGGAACGCCCGCGTCTCGCGCTTCCCGTCCTGGCGCTCCAGCTCGACGACGCCGAGGTCGATCCGCCGGTCGGTGCCGGTGAACGCGGTCGTCACCGACTCCTCGAGCCGATCGAGCGTGAGCTTCATGTTGCGGGCGAGCAGGTTCCCGGTGCCCGACGGCAGCAGGGCGATGGGCACGTCCGAGCCCCGCAACCCCTCCGCGACGGCGCGGATCGTGCCGTCGCCGCCGGCGCTCAGCACGACCTCGGCCCCGTCGGCGACGGCCTGCTTCGCCTGGCCGGTGCCCGGGTCCTCCTCGGAGGTCTCGTACCAGCGGCTCTCGCCCCATCCGGCCTGCTCGGCCGCGGTGTTCACCGTCTCCCGCAGCGCGTCGAGGTCGACCTTGATCGGGTTGTAGACCACCGCGGCGTGACGCTGCGGCTCGGCGGTCGCAGACTGCGGCATGGCGCTCACCCTATCCACGGCTCGTTGAGAGTTCGGGGGCGCCGGAACGCGCCCTCCCGCCCGAATAGGCTGGGGTCGTGATCGACGTGCAGCTGCTCCGCGCCGCACCGGAGGTCGTCGAGCGGTCCCAGCGGATGCGCGGCGTCCGGGTCGAGCTCGTCTCCGAGGCCGCCGCCGCCGACGCGGAGCGCCGCGAGGCCATCGCCGAGTTCGAGCGGCTCCGGGCCGAGCAGAACGCCTTCGGCAAGCGGGTCGCCGCCGCGACCAAGGACGAGAAGCCCGCCCTGCTCGCCGAGGTGAAGCAGCTGTCCGCGGATGTGAAGGCCGCGAGCGAGCGGTCCTCGGCCGCCGAGGCGCGCGCCGACGAGCTGCTCGCGGCGATCCCGAACATCGTGCAGGACGAGGTGCCGCCGGGCGGGGAGGACGACTACGTCGTGCTCCGCGAGGTCGGCACCCGCCCGGAGTTCGACTTCGAGCCGCGCGACCACCTCGCGCTCGGCGAGCTCCTCGCCGCCATCGACATGGCTCGCGGGGCGAAGGTCTCCGGCGCCCGCTTCTACTACCTGCGCGGCATCGGCGCCCGCCTCGAGCTCGCCCTCATGCAGCTCGCTCTGGATCGCGCGCTCGAGGCCGGGTTCGTGCCGCTCATCACGCCGACGCTCGTGAAGCCCGAGATCATGGCGGGCACGGGCTTCCTCGGCGAGCACGCGGACGAGGTCTACCGCCTCGAGGCCGACGACCTCTATCTCACCGGGACGAGCGAGGTGGCGCTCGCCGGCTACCACGCCGACGAGATCATCGACGTGTCCGACGGCCCCCTCCGCTACGCCGGCTGGTCGACCTGCTACCGCCGCGAGGCGGGCAGCCACGGCAAGGACACCCGCGGGATCATCCGGGTGCACCAGTTCAACAAGCTCGAGATGTTCAGCTACATCGATCCCGCGGATGCCGAGGCCGAGCACCTCCGGCTCGTCGCCATGCAGGAAGCGATGCTCACCGGACTCGGCCTCGCGTACCGGGTGATCGACACCGCCGCCGGTGACCTCGGCACCTCCGCGGCCCGCAAGTACGACGTCGAGGCCTGGGTCCCGACGCAGGGCGCCTACCGGGAGCTCACCTCCACCTCGAACTGCACCACCTTCCAGGCCCGCCGTCTCGGCATCCGCTACCGGGCGGAGAGCGGACGCACCGCGCCGGTCGCGACCCTGAACGGCACCCTCGCGACGACCCGGTGGATCGTCGCGCTGCTCGAGACGCACCAGCGGGCGGACGGCTCGGTCGCCGTGCCCGAGGTGCTGCGCCCGTACCTCGGCGGCCTCGCGGTGCTCGAGCCCGCGACGACGAAGTGACGGCCGGGACGACCCGTCGCCGCGCCTGATCGCGCTCGACATCGACGGCACGGTGCTGCACGAGGACGGGACCGCATCCCCACGGGTGCGCCAGGCCGTTCGCGCCGCCGTCCAGGCGGGTCACGAGGTGATGCTCGCGACGGGACGCTCGGTCGCCACCACGCTGCCCGTGCTCGAGCAGCTGCGGATCACGCCGGAGTACGTCGTCTGCTCGAACGGTGCGATCACCCTGCGCCGGGACGCGGATGCCGAGAACGGCTACCGGCGGGAGGTCGTCGAGACGTTCGACCCGTCCGAGGTGCTGACGACCATCCGCGGCTCGCTCTCGGATGCGCGGTACGCCGTCGAGGACGAGACGGGGTTCTTCCGGTACACGGCGTCCTTCCCGCAGGGCGCGGTCGGGTCGGAGAGCCGGCAGGTGGACTTCGAGGGCCTGCTGCACGTGGAGGCCACCCGCGTCGTGGTCATCTCGCCGAACCACGGTACGGAGGAGTTCCTGCAGGTCGTCGAGAAGATGGGGCTGCACCGCGTCAGCTACGCGGTCGGGTGGACGGCCTGGCTCGACATCGCACCCGACGGCGTGAACAAGGCGACCGCGCTGGAGCGGGTGCGCGAGCGGCTGGAGGTGCCGCTCGACCGCGTGGTCGCGGTGGGCGACGGCCGCAACGACATCGAGATGCTGGAGTGGGCGTCCCGCGAGGGCTGGGGCGTCGCGATGGGCCAGGCGCCGTCGGATGTCCGGGCCGCAGCCGGCTCGGTCGCCGGCCCGGTCTCGTCCGACGGCCTGGCCGACGTGCTGGAGTCGCTCGTCCGTCCCTGACTGCTCGCCGGCCGCCGGCCCCGCCGGCAAACGCACGACGCGCGGTAGCCGTGGCGTGACGCGGTACGCATGCGTACCGCGCGACGCCACGGCTACCGCGCGAGGCGGATCAGAACGCTCCGGTGCCGTTCGGGGTGCCGAGCCCGGTCGGGCCGTCCCAGCCGGTGCCGGCGGCGCAGAGCGCGGTGCCGCCGCACGTGCCGTTCGTGCCCGTCGTGACGTCGAACAGGCTCGACCGGTGGCTGTACGCGTACGCCGCGCCCAGCCGACGGGTTGCCCGCCAGCGCGTAGACGGAGGCGATCACGGGCGAGGCGACGGAGGTGCCCCCGAACACGAGCCAGCCCGAGGTGCCCTGGTAGGCGTAGCTGTCGTAGACCGCCACGCCCGTGTTCGGGTCCGCCACGGCGGAGACGTCGGCGACCGCGCGCGTGGCGCAGCTGCTCACGACCCCGGCCTGCCAGCTCGGCTGCGCGTCGTAGGTCGAGCAGCCCGATCCGGCGCCGTTCCATGCGGACTCGGTGAATCCGCGCGTCGCCGACGAGCGGGTGAGGGTCGTGCCGCCGACGGCCGTGACGTACTTCGACGCAGCGGGGTACTCGACGCCGTAGCCGCCGTCGCCCGAGCTGGCCGTGATCGCGACGCCCGGGTGGTTGTAGTACGTGCTGTCGTAGCTCGTGTCACTCGAGGACTCGGATCCGCCGTAGCTGTTGCTGATCTCGGTGGCGCCGAGCTTCGCCGCCTCGTTCACGGCGGCGCCGAGGTTCGCGAGCGACGAGGTCTTGGCCTCGACGAGCAGGACGTGGCACTTGGGGCAGATGGCGCTGACCATGTCGAGGTCGAGCGAGATCTCCTGCGCCCATCCGCCGTTCGCCGCCGGGTACCGCGTGGTGCCGGTCTGGCTGACCTTCCTGAAGCAGCCGTTCGCCGTCGTGCAGGCCGTCAGTCCGTACTGGGCCCGATAGGTGCCGAGGTCCTTCTCGGCGTTCGGGTCGTCGTAGGCGTCGACGATGGCGACGGTCTGGCCGGCGCCAGCAGAGGTCGAGGGCAGCTTGTAGGCCGACTGCAGGTCCGAGGGGCCGTAGCCGCTCGGCGTCGCGGCGGTGGCGGCGGCGATCGCTCCGGTGCTCGTGGGGTCGTCACGGATGGCGTCGCACGCGGCGTCGCCGTGCTTGGGTGCGCTGCAGACGTGCACGTGGTGCCCGGCCGGCCGGGCCGGCCCGTTCTGGGCCGCCTGCGCCGCCATCGGACCTGCTGTGATCAGCAGTGCCAACGCGGTTCCCCCCAGCAGCACCGATCGAGTGAAACGAGCTCTTCGCATCCGGACCTCCCCCTCCGCCCTCGCGGCCCGAGCGGCGCCGCGAGGGCCACGGTAGGTCGACGACGACCAGAAGAACAGGCTTGGAATTCCGGAATCCGAGGCGTATGGGAAGCTCTGGCGACTCGGGCTGTCGACGGGCGCTCCGCTAGCATCGCTGCCCTGGAGGGCTGTCCGAGCGGCCGATGGACCCGGTCTTGAAAACCGGTGGGCGGGAACGTCCCGTGGGTTCGAATCCCACGCCCTCCGCCATGCCTTCCGCGAAGAATACCTGATCACGGCCCGTTTTCGGCCTGCGAATCCGGAACGATCGATCGACTTGCCCACATTTTGCCCACACTCGTCTGCGCCAGGCGTTCATCGAGGCGTCCTGCAACCTCGTCCAGGTCACCGTCGAAGAGGTCGGTGTAGACGTCGAGGGTCATCGCCGCGGAGGCATGCCCGAGCATCCGTTGGACGGCCTTGACGTTCGCGCCCGAGCGGACCGCGAGGCTCGCGGCCGTGTGCCGCAGGGAGTGGGGCGTGATGCGGTCGAGGCCCGCTGTGCGAACGGCGCTGCCGAACCATCCGATGTCGTTGTGGGCCCGCTTGATGAAGTCGCCGCGGAGGTCGGAGAAGACGAGGTCGTCGGCTCGCTTACCGACGCATGCTTCTGCCAGCGCCGGGGCGAGCGTCGCCGGGAACGGGACGCTTCGACGCTTGTGAGTCTTCGGGGTGCCGACCTCGATGGTGCTGCCGACCTCGACGGCGTTGCGATTGACGTTGATGCGTCGCCGAGCGAGGTCGACATCTCGGACCCGCAAGCCGGCCGCCTCGCCCCACCGCAACCCGCAGTAGGCCAGCACGAGCACGAGGGTTCCGTGCTCCTTCGCGGCCAGTGCAAGGGAGCTCACCTGGTCGTCGGTGAGGTACACGTGTGGGTGCTTCGTCTTCCGCGGTAGGCGGACGCCGCGGGCCGGGTTCGTGAGGATCCGCCGATCTCGGACGGCGGTGTCCAAGATCGCGGCGAGCACGCCGTAGGCGCGGATGACCGTCGTCGGACTGCGGTCGCTGGACAGATCGCTGACCCAGCTCTGGACGTCGCTGTGTCCCACACGCGACACCGGAACGTTGCCCCAGGTCGGGAGAACCTGGAGGCGCCACGCGACTTCCAGGGGTCTCCAGGAGGACGGCTTGAGGTGCGTCTGGTTGTGCAGCCACACCCCGCCGAGCTGCGCTATCGGCACTTTCGCTGCTGTCGAGTCCACGAACTCGCCTCGCGACAGGGAAACCTCCACCGAGGCGAGAAACACCTCGGCCTCACGTTTGGTCTTGAAACCGCGTTTGTCCGTCTGGCTGTGATCCGGCTTCCGGTAGCGGACGCGGTAACGCCGTCCTGCTGCTGTCTCGTACGGAGTGACAGTGCCCACGACTCGGCCCCCGCAATCTCAGGGTCGGAGATTTGATCTCCGACCATCAAGGGGAGATTGCCACTGCCGTCAGACCTCAGCTGGCCAGACCCAAACCCCCGTCGTCAGCCCCGTCGTTAGATGCGAGGGGTCTGGCGACGGGGTTTGGTCGTCTTGCCCTGTCCTGGCCTGCCTCCTCGGCGGATGCCGTACGCGAACCACCCTCACTCTGCGTTCCTTGAGAGAGGGTGGTTTGCGTATTCAGGAGACAGGCCAGGACAGGGCAAGACTTCAGGTTGTAGTACAGGTAGAAATGAATGTTGGTGAAAGTGTTTGCAATGTGTGTTCTGTGTGGTCCTATGCAGGGGATGCGGGGAGATTCAGCAGGGAATCGAAGCATTGGCGGCAGAAAGTTGTGCGGCTGATGCGGATGGTGCGTGGGGACGATTCCAGTGTCTGGGTGATGAGCCGGGATGAGCAAATGCTCGAGTGGTTCAGCATCGTGCGGGTCTCCAACATGGGGTCGATCCGGCGGGCCCTGGAGCGCTGACGGGTGTCGGTGTCGGTGTCGGTGGTCGGTGGCGGTGGCAGGGCAACATCGCCCGTGACCTCGGCTTCCCACCGGATCCTGGCGACGGGTTGCTACACGCCCTCATCGCCCCGGGGCGCCGCTCCCGATTCACATCGATGTGCGGCCGCAGCTCGACGTCGTTCCGGGCGGTCCTGCCGCCGGTGACGCTGCTGTCATTTTCACCGCCCGTCAGCAGCGTGGGGGAGCGTTTCCCCGCGCCGCCAGGGACTCGGCTGCCGACAGCCCGCCGCTAGCTCGGCGGCCAGACCGAGTGGACGCGGGGGCCTGTTCTAGCTGTGCTCTGGTCCGGAGTCCTGCGCTGTTCGAGTGGGGGTGAGGGGGAAGGTGAGGGCTTCCTCGAACGAGGTGAACCGGTGGATGCTGCAGATCAAGCCGCCGCGTAGGCCGAAGGTGGAGAAGACCTTGACCGGCCCCTGGACGGAGTTGTCGGTGGGGAACGCATCCTGGGCGACGACGATGCCGCCGGGCACGTCGTAGCAGTCTCCTGGCATCAGCCGCACCCCTGCGGTGTCCACCCACGTGCGCATCGCGTTGCGTCCGGTGGACGTGCCCTCGGGGCCGGCGAGTACGAGGTCGTCGGTGCAGGCCGCGGCAGCGGTCTCGCTGTCCTGGTTGTTCACCGCGACATGCCAGATCACGATCACGGAATCGAGCGTCGAAGTCGCTAGCGTCATGGCACCAGGGTGCACCACCCTCCTGTTCACAGAAGCGACGCCGATCGGGCCCTTGAGCTCGCGCACACGGACCCTGCGGTACGCGCTGGTCGTTCTCGGTGTAGGTCACGCCGTGGCTCGTTCCCGGTGGCGTCGTCGAGTTCCCCCACGGTCGGCTTCCCAGATCGATGTCGTATCTGGCAGGCATCCGCAGAGTTCGAGGAGCCGCTCCGCCCGGGGAACCGCGCGGTCGGTCTGCACGCAACGGGGGCGGCCGCGCCGACCAGGTCGAGGGTTCATGTCCTGGCAGCAGCGAGCCGTACGGCGGCAGGATCTGAAGTGGGGGAATCAGGTTGCCGACATGATGCTGCCCCGCCCCCGGAGGAGAGACGGGGCAGCTCACGGATGGATCGCTGCCAGGGTCTCACACCTACCGAGGTAGCTCGGGCGGTAAGGGGAGTGTCGGTGAGGGTGTGAGCAGCCCGCCTACGTGCTGGACCGCGGCCTACGCTGGCTGCGTGGTTGACGGCCGGTGGGTGTGCAACCACTGTGGCCGCGACGTCCGCTACCGGTGGGTCCCAGCGCATGGCGATCCCGGCGTCCATCGGGAGCGCATCCCGTACTACTGCAGCAACTTTGACTGCCCGAACCACGTCCCACCCAGAGCCAACGGGTGGGCAAGGCCAGCCAGAAGAGACGAATGACGGACGAGCTATTCACCGGCGTCCCGAACTGCCCGGTGTGCCTCCATCGCTTGGAGCCCGCGAGGACAGGTCAGCGCCCCTACTGGGAGTGTCCGGAGTGCGGCCACGTCGCCATTCGCGACGACTCCTCGACGAGCTGCTCGGCCGTCCGTTCGAGGCGCCCGGGTGCGCGGTAGTCGCGTTCGCGCGCAGGCCACAGGTCCGGCCCCTCGGACACGTCGACACCGTTCGCCCTCACCGTGAGGAGGGAGGGCGCATGACGGCGTCGATGTACGCCTAGAAGGCCGGCCCGTCCAGTCCCCCGCTCACCGGCGGGCGGCGACACCCTCAGAAGGCCCGACCCAGATGTATGAGAACGCGCTGACGCAGCGGTTCTGCATCCCCTGCATGCTGCCCATCGAACTCCGCGACGACCCGGACGCTGAGTGTGCCCTGGCTGCGGCGCCGCCGATTAACCTCGCCCGGTCACCACATCCGACGGTTGGGAGCTTTCGGCGAGTGGTCGCTTTCACCCTCGCTTTCAGGGAAGCGGCCGAGGCGCGCTTTACGTACCGTTGGGCCACGTGTCGCTTGAGAATCGCTTCGGTCCGTATTGTCCGTATTGTGATCGGGCGTTGCACGTAGTGGGTGGCCGGGATGCGCCTCGCTGGGCCTGCGACTTGTGCGGCCATGAGCAGCCCTTCGCCCTGAACCGCAGCATTGCTTGCCGGTGAGGGAGCTCGAGGTCGAGCAGGCCCACGCTTGCGGTGGGTGTTGTTAGTCCCACCAGTCGTTGAAGCCGCGGCGTCCGGTGCGCCGTTCCAGGATGCCCATCAACGGTGTTGCGATGGCTGGGCCGCATTCGACGAAGACGCGTTGGCCTTCAACTTCGACGTCGACACCGAGTTCGCGGTAGAGGTCCACGGCGGCGGCCATGACCCGCTGTCGCTGCTCGATCGGGTACTCGATCCCAACCCGCCGGGTTGGCGCGGCTTCCTGTGCGCGGCTTCCCATGATCTCGCTCACGTGCATCGCACGCCTCCTACCGGTCGCCCTTGACCCGGCAGTCTGCGCCGAGGCAGCCAAGGACTGGGTCCGCCGCGCCCAGCGAGCCGTCCAATCTGCTCGCCGAGGCGTCCCGCATGAGTTCAACGTGCGAAGGGCCTGGACCGCGGCGTCCGGTCGACGGGGGAGCAGAACCGGATGTGGCCTGGTCGCCGCCCGAGCTCCCCACGCCAGGCGTGGACGAGCTCAAGGGCGCCGTGCTTCCGCCCCGCCGAGCGGGACCTCGCATCCGAGTCGCCTGCCGACCTTGCGGTCGCCGTCCCGAGCACTGGCATCGACCGGGGTGGCCCGGTCAGTCGCCGTGACTGTTCACGGAGACCCGGGGTTGGGGTGATCAGCGAGGATGGCCGAGCAGTACCGCCAAGGTGACGACCCCTGCTGCTGCAATCGCCGTCAGGAGGACACCGCGTCTTGGGTTGGACGATTCGTGGGCCGTCAGGACGACCTCGCCCCATTCGAGATCCTCGACCGCACGGTTCCATACGGCCACCGACTCCAGTTCATCGGTCACCCTTGCAGGGTATGAAACCTTGCTCCGAGGCTCATGGGTGTCGTCTCTCCGACGCCGCGATGCCTCGCAGTCGAACGCCCCGTTCGGTGAGGGTGAGCGGGCCGCGGTCAGGACTGCTTCGGGCGGTTCGGTTCGGGCCAAGGTGCGAGTGGGTTTGAGTAGTGCCGGAGTCGGCCGTGCAGGTATGCCAGAACGCGGGCGTTGTCGGGCTCCGGCAGGTTCGATCTCGTGCTTTGGACCGTGAGTGCGGTACCCGGGTTGAGAAGGCAATGCGCCTCAACCTCTTCGCCGTCGGCGCGGATGAAGCGGATGCGTACATGGTCGGCGCTTCGGAGCTTGCTGAGCAGGGCGGCGTAGCGGATGAGCCCGTCGGCGAGGTCGTCACCGACCAGCAGTGATCGGCGCGCCAGCGAGATCTGCTTCACGGCCGCGAGCCTAGGAACGGCCTGGCAAGACCGACAGCCCGTTGACAAATCGCCACGGTGCGTCGCCACGCGCCAGAGGAGGACTAGCCTCCGGGCACGACCTCATCGGCTCCGACCGTCCCCGCATGGTGGAGTCCGGAGAGGTGATGATGGGTCTACTCATTCACGGGGGTATCGAGGTCGAGTTCGACGACCGCATGCTCGCCCACATGCAAGTGATCATCGTCACGAGGTTCCGTCGGGCTGAGAGCCTCGTGGTGTCCTGGCTCGACTCACCAGCAGCCGGGAACGGACGCAGCTCCATGTGGATGACACCCAATCTTCCGGTGTTCTTCAAGTTCAATGGCTCGCGCAGTGTCACGATCGACCGGCAATGGCTGCAGGTGCTCGACAAGTCCGCGAACAGCCCGACCGGACTGGTCCTGACGAACGCTGCGGGCGACGTCGTCCGGGCGGGGGCCTTCCACCGGCACGCCTGACCCGTCCGCGTCCGATGTGAGTTTGACCGGGCCCCGGCGCACCGCTCTCTGTAGAACGCAAGGGCTTGACTCGGTTCAGCCCCACCCGGACTGTATGGCGTGGGTCCGGCGCTTCGGCGGGGCACGACGACGAACCGCAGTGCGCGGCGCGAGTGCCCGAATATCCGACCTCGTTACGAGCGCTGCGCTGCTCGGGTCAGCAGGTCGTCATGACCATCCTTGAACCTCCGGAGCCCGGGAATGATGCGGTCCGCTACAGCACACGAAACTGCCCGAGGTGCGAACTGCCCATGACTCTTCTCGAGACGCGCGGCCGGCGGCGATGGGAGTGCTCACGCTGCAGGCGGCGTGAGCGCTGAGTGCAGCGGATTAGGGATGGGTCGAAGGATCCGTCGGCGGCAGGGATGAGCGCGGACGGGCGAGGGGTAGATGTGAATCGGACGAGTTCCCGCGTCGACCTCCGCGATTTCAGGCATCGATCTCCGAACTCGGGCCACGTTCCCCGCGGAACGATTCGCGATGGGTGACCGCCCTTCAGCGTGCAGAGGTGAGGTCTTGGGCGAACATGATGAGGATTCCGCTCGGGCCCCGAAGGTAGGTGAGCTTGTAGATGTTCTCGTAGTTGGCGACGCCGCGAAGCGGGTAGTAGCCGTATTTCGCTGCGACCGCCAGGGCTGCGTCGATGTCGTCAACGGAGAAAGCGACGCGGTGCATGCCGATCTCGTTGGGCAGCGTGGGTCCAGTTTGAATCGCGTCCGGGTGGATGTATTCGAAGAACTCGAGTCGGCCGTGCCCGTCGGGTGTTTGGAGAACGGCGATCTTGGCGTGATTGCCGTCGAGCCCGACGGCGGTGTCCGCCCAGGTGCCGCTTATCGTGTCGCGGCCGAGGACGGTGAGGCCGAGGTCGGTGAAGAAGGCGATCGCGGCTTCGATGTCGCGGACCGCGATGCCCACGTTGTCCATCCTGATGCTCATTCGTTGTTCTCCTTGCGGCTGGGACGCCGGTAGTTGCAGCCAGCCCGGACATCCTCGTCTTCACGGTTGGTCCGGTGATCGCCGAGTTCGTGGCGCAGCCCTCGTCCCCACCGCCACCGAGGCTGCGTGAGCGGGACGAGCAGAAGGCGACCGGCGGCGCGAGGCTCATCGTCGTGCGTGCGAAGCGCCGTAGCCGGCCCCTTACGCCGAGGCTTCATTCAAGGACGACGCCAGCAACGATTGCGGCGGTCTCACGGACTTCGCCGTGATCGTCACCCTCCGCCGCTCCGGGATCCCTTCGCGCTCCTGGAGGATCGACTCATGAGTTGACCGGCCTCACCAGCGGCACCGCATCCGTTTGACTGGACAGGCTCGAGCGTGCGGGCATCGTGCGAGACGCCGAAGCATCGACGTCCCGAGCAGTCGCAGCGGTTGGACCCATCGCATGGAGCTCACGGCTCCTGCTCGTAATGCGGGCCCTGCTCACCCTTCGATGTCGCCACCCGCCTGGCCGTCTCCGTCGATGAGTGCGCTGAGCGGTCGGTCGTGAAGGGGTTGCGTCTCAGCGGGGGTGCGCGTCGCGGCGGCGTTGCGTTCAAAGCCCTCGGACGCAAGGGCGAAGAAGACGGGCAGTGCGAGGAGCACGAGCGTTGCGAGCTGAGGCGACCACGCCAGCCCGACCAGGACTGCCACGGCGTTGCCGGCGAGCCCGACAAGGGCGCCGTATCGGTCGGCGGAAAAGTTCCTCGCGTGACCTGGGTCGCGGAGCACTGTGATGTCCCGGGCTAGGACGTGGAAGAGCAGCCCCCAGGTGAGGGCGCCGAACGAGGTCACGGCCGCGTACAGCACGACCTCCTCCCGCGCCCCGGATCCCGAGGTGTCGGACAGCGCAGCGGCGAGGGTGGCGGTCGCCCATGGCACCAGCGCGATGCCGGCGAGGAGCAGCAGGTTGGTGGCGTTGACGGCCCTCGACACCCTGGCCACTCGTGCGAATACGTTGTGGTGGTTGGTCCATGCGACACCGACGAACGCGAACGCGGCAGCGAAGGCGAGCAGCGTCGGCCAGAACCGGACCAGCGCCGCCCACAGTGTCCCGTCTCCGATGCCGGGACCAGCGTGGATGCGCATGAGGTCAAGCGCGAGCAGGGTGATCGCCACGGCGAACACCCCGTCGCTGAACGCTTCGAGCCGCCCGCTCTCCACGGGGGGTGCCCTGCGAAGCCGGAAAGGCAGCGACATTTCGACCAGCCTTCGCGGTGTGTCGGGGACTTGCTACTCGCTCACTACGAGATGCCGTGACACGGACATGCTCGACGGTTCGATCATCGACATGAACGCTCCAGCCACCTCGTTGCCCGCGTCCTGTCGGGGGCCGGCAGTCGCGCTCTCCATGTCTCGGTACCGGAGCACGAGCAGCCACTCGCCGTCCTCGCTGCGTGTCGCTTCGCGCCGCTCGAGCCCGGGCAGCGAAGGTGCCACCTCGCGCTGGAAGCGTTCGTTCAGGTCCTCGAACTCCTGCTGATCGGCGCCGGGCTTGGTGCGGAATCGGACGATCTCCAGGGCGGCCATGTGCATCTCCTTCAGACAGCGGGGAACGGTTGGGGACACTACGGGCCTCGGTGTGCTTCGGTAAGTAGGCACCTTTGGGTAACCTGCTCACCGTGAGCGTGGCTGCGGTACGACCCGTGCTCGACCTCGAGCCGGACGCGGTACTCCGACGATGCGCCGCGCGCCAAGCGCTGGACCTCGTCTCGGACAAGTGGACGCCTCTGGTCGTCTTCGTCCTCGCCCAGCGGTCGCACCGCTTCAACGAGCTCCGCCGTCGAGTCGACGGCATCTCCCAGAAGGTTCTGTCCAGCACGCTCCGGAAACTCGAACGCGCCGGGTGCGTGCAGCGGACTGTTTACCCGACGGTGCCGGCGACGGTGGAGTACGCCCTCACACCTCTCGGGAGCACCCTCATCGGACCGCTCACCGCAGTCCTCGAGTGGGCGCACGCCAACGCCGCAGGGTGCGGCTTCACCGACGGAGAGGCAGACGCCACTTCGGGAGAGCTCGGTGACGAGCCGACAACACCGCATCGGTGACGAATCTCGAGGCTCCGGGCTTGCCGCCAGGGGCGGATGTCAGCCTCGCCCTTCTCGAGCTTCGAACAGTGATCTATCCAGCACCTGACCGCGCCGCAGCGAAGGGTGGTTCACGGCGATGCTCGGTTTCGAGTCGTGTTTCGACACTGACTTCTACTCGGCTATATTCGTCGGCTACGAACTCGCTCTTGACCCGTACGCAAACCCCGCCCGTGGAATGATCACCAACTCGGTGTGGAGAACGCCGACGCGGCTTTCGCGCACCTGACCACCGTGAGAGCCGATGCCGACGGGCCGCTCGAGGACGTCGGGGACGGGATCAGGACCGCGACCTTCAGGGGCCCGGCGACGGCATCCTCGGCGTCATCGGCTCTCACTTCGAGACCAGCCCGAACGCCACGCCGGCCCAGGACGGTAGCCCGATGCACCTCCCACCAGCGGTGCGTGCGACGGGGAATCTCGAAGAGCGCTGCTACTTCGCGTCCCCACGCGCCTGGCCCAGCACGATGCCACCCAGAACGGCGAAGACGGCCACGATCGTCAACTTGATCATCGAAATCGAACGAAAAGCCCAGGTCGTTCGGCTGTACCGCTGCGGCACAACATAACCTCGGCGCATCTCCTCGATGACGCGTTCGAGGTCTGATCGGGATCCCACCGGTCGACCATAGGAGTGATCCCTGGACGCTTGCCTGCCTTGCGCTGCCGAGGGGCTGCACCTCCTCGTCTTCCCTAGAGGCGGGACCAGGTGAACCGGAACGTTCAGGGTGTTCTGGGCCGCGGGGGGCTACCTGTCTCTATATGAGCACGTCCGCCAGGCCGACCTCTGCTTCGGTCGCTTCCTCCGCTCCGTTGGGTCGATCGTTGATCGTCGCTGCCGTGACCGCTCTCGTCGTCATGGTGGCGGGTTTCCTCCTCGAGGCGCTCGGCTCCTTCGAGCAGCCTCTGTCGACAGCACTGAACGGGATGCACCAAGGGGCGCTCGGCGCCTTGGGCAGCGCCCTGTATCGCGACGTCGGCCCCGCTCCGGCGATCGTCGGGACCGTGGTCATCACGGCGGTGATCCTGATCGTCCGACGCGACCTTCGTGTCGCGTCGACATTCGCATTCACCGTCGCGGTGACCTGGCTGTCCGTCGCTGTTGTGAAGCTCCTCGTCGACCGACCGCGGCCGGACGCGACTGCGATGCCGTTCCCGTACACGCCGGTGCAGCACGATGCCTCCTATCCGAGTGGGCACGCGACGTTCATCGTCGTCCTGGTGATCGCCTTGGTGGCGCTGGCCCCGAGGCATCTCCGGCTCGTGGCGACGGTGCTCGGCGCGGTCATCGTGTCGTCCGCCTGCTTCCTGCTCGTGGTGGACGGCGTGCACTGGCCCACCGACGTGCTCGCGTCCGTGTGTTGGGGACTCGGGGTGAGCCCGTTCGTCCGAGCCTTCTGGGTCCAGGTGGTTCTTCCTCGAGCGCAGTTCCTGACGCCCAAGCGGGCTCGCGAGCAGGACGCTGAACGATCCCTAAATCGAGCGACGACGCAGCGCAACCAGTGAGGTCACGAGGTCCGCGTGCACGTCACGCTTGCCATGGCCATATCGAGGCGTTCAGCGCCGAAGGCGTGCTCGGGGCTCTCGACGGCAACCACAGGAGCGCAAGCGGCTCATCTGGGGACGTGAGGAAGCCGGATTCTGATCGGCCTCAGAACGACTGTGTCGCGCGTGTTCTCGTCTCGCCACCAGCTGAGGAGGACCGACAGGCCAAGCAACGGACGCCTCGAGGCGGCGTAGCGAGCCCGACCGGTCGGCTCGTCTGCCGCGGCTTCAGTGCGCGTCGGGGCACGCGCTCGAGGTCAGATGCTGCGGTGTCGGGCGACGGCTTCTTCCATCTCGGCCAGGTTTGGTGCGAGGCGCGCGTCGACGGCGACTGGATCGGTGCGGTGCAGGTCCTGCATCCCGCGTCGGGTCGTCAGAGCGGTGTTGATCTCATGCTCGCCGCGTTGGAGTGCCTCGATCAGGTCTGTCCACGACGTCGTTGACGGGGCGCCGGCCGAAGCCGAGTGACTCGCCCGCCTGCGAGGACGTCATCATGTCCGTGTCCGTGGCCCCTGGGTAGAGGGTCGCGACATGCACTCCGGAATCCACCAGCTCGCGTCGCAGGGCATGGTGGAAGCCCGCAAGACCGGTCTTCGTGGCCGCGTAGACGGTGTAGAAGGGCAGCGGAAGCAGGCCGATACCGCTGGAGATCCCGAGCAGGATCGCACCCCGGGGGGACCGCTTCAGGGACGGCAACGCGGCCTGCGTCAGCAGAACCGGCGCCACCAGGTTCAAGGTGAGCATCGCCCGGACGTCGGCTTCGTCGATCGTCTCGAGGCGGCCGGCGCGGACGTTGCCGGCGTTGTTGACGAGCAGATCGATTCCGCCGCCCTGGAGCGCGACGTCGATCACACGGTGGTGCGCGTCCGGCTCGGTGAGGTCGAGGGCCAGCTCGCGGGCCGTCCCTCCTGCCGAGCGGACTTCATCCGCGGTGGCGGCGAGGGTTACCGGGTCCCGGCCGACGAGCAGCAGATCTGCGCCGCGGGCGGCGAAGGCCAACGCGATCGCCTTGCCGATCCCCCGACCACCGCCGGTGATCACCCCACGGCGGTTCGACAGATCAAGGACAGGCGGATCGGACTGGTCGGCGCTCACCGGACCACTGTGCAGGAGAACGGGTGAATGCCAGCAGGACAGCCGCACGGGAGCGTGCCGGAGGGTAAGCCCCGTCGGCAGCCACGCGAGCTCGCCGACGCTACGACGCAATGAATCTGTCAGGCGCGAGCCGCAGGTCGCCAGTCAAATCCTTCGCCAAACCTCCTGTCGGGGAGCGAGGGCGACCCCACGCTTGGTCGAGCTGGCAGGGCTTGGCGGGGGACTGGTGGGCCGCTCGGGCTAACGAAGACCGAGGTCGCGCCGCACGTTTGCCCTCCCCGTCTGCCGGGGGAGAGTGAAGAGATCGATGACGACGCCGATGCCAAAGCAACCGGCGGTCGCAAGGTAGAGCAGAGCCCTTGGCCAGTTCCGAAGGTAGAACTGGTGGCCGCCGAGGGGACCGAGCAGCAGCAGCAGCACGTAGCCGACTCGCAGCGACAACCGCGGCAGGCCGGGCCAGGTCATCTCGCTTAAGGCCGCCAGCTCCGCCGCCGTGTGAGTCCCGCGCTGCCACTCCGCCTCGCCGGCACACGCTTCCGCGGTGTCCGCCTCCGAAGCGCTTTGTCGCACGAGCGCGAGCTGATCGGTCACGATCACGAGTTGAGCGGTCGTCATCCATCGACCGTAGGCACCCGGTCGACGGCGGCCCGAAGAACCAGCCGCGCGGCGGCGAGGATGCCACCACAACTGGGGGCTCCTGAACCTGGGCCCCGCGGCCCGCAGCGGCTCTGCGGCGCGAAGATCTGCAGCAGGTGATCACCAGGCACGGGTCGGAGTCGCAGGTGCAGGTCGCCTCGTCGCGTCCCGCCTCACACGTCGACGGGGCGCGAGCTTCGGCGTGTCGCGCGAGCGCGAGATACTCTTGCATCAGTGCAAGGAGGTGCTCGATGGAGTTGCGTTATCTCGAGGCCGAGCTGTGGCAGCAGGCTGATGAGCCGCCGGGGGAGACGGTGTTCGTCCCGTTGACGGATGAGGACGACGACGCTCCCGCGACGTTGGTCGATCCCGTTCCCGAGTATCGAGGTGCGTGGGCTCGGGAGTCCGACCGTCATGCGCGTCCGGCTCGATATCTGCGCGTGGCTTAGGAGTCCTGGCGTCGGCTGCGACGCCTGTTCCATCAGCTCTGGGTGGCATGTCTCAGGACATGGGTGACGGTTCTGCATCAATAGCTCGGTGACGGTTCGGCTGTGTTTGCTGGTGACGGTTCTGCCCATCTGGGTGGGGCATGCCGCCGGTGGAGCCTGTTGATCCTCGTGTCCGTCTCGCGATCGCCCAGTGGCCGCCGAGGGTGCCGCGCGGGTCGGTGACGAGGTTCTGCGCGGAGCACGGGATCTCCCGCAAGACGTTCTATGCGATCCGGGAGCGGGCGCTGTCGGAGGGGCAGGCTGCTGCTCTGGAGCCCCGGTCGAGGCGCCCCCGGGCGAGTCCGACCCGGACCGACGTCGAGGTGGTGCGCGCTGCTGTCGCGGTCCGGGCCGCGTTGGAGGCCTCGGGTCTGGATCACGGACCGATCAGTGTTCACGAGAAGATGCGCGTCCTGCGATCGAGGTCGTCAGCAAGGGCATCGCCGCCCATGGCGTCCCGCAGCGGCTGCTGTCCGACAACGGCGCCGCATTGAACCCGTCACGCAGGGGCGGGCGTGCTGGGGCAGCTCGTCTCGTTCGTGACCGCGCTAGGCGTCGAGCCGATCACCGGGAAGCCCTATAAGCCGACCACGCAGGGCAAGAACGAGCGGTTCCACCGGACCCTGTTCCGACTCCTCGACAAGCAGCCGATGGCCGAGACGCTCGAGCAGTTGCAGCAGCAGGTCGACAAGTTCGATCGGATCTATAACACCGAGCGGCCCCAGCAGGGGCTGCCCGGCCGGATCACACCGCAGCAACCCTGGGACGCGACCGCAGGCCGACCCGCCGCGACCGATCCCGCACGCGGCCGTCCCGACGGTCGACGGCGTCCGGGTCACGAAGATCCGCGATAGCGGCACCGTGGTCGCCCGAGGGATCCGCTTCCGTGTCAGCCGCACCCTCGCCGGCCAACTCGCCTACCTGATCGAGGACGAGGCCGTGCTGGTCTCAGACCAGCACGGAACGTTGCTCATCGAAGACCCCTGGCCGCCAGCCGGACCAAATACGTCCGCAGCGGCAGACCCCGCTGCCGACGCGCGACCCTGTGATTGTCACCGATGTCCTGAGACATCACATGGGGCCCGGAGACTTTCGTGCCCACAATTTGCCCACACTTGCCGACGCCCAGGACCGACTTGAGGGGTGCTCAGTCACCTAAAAACCGCGGAATTGCGCGGTTCGAGCGGCCCTGTAAACTGAGCAAATCACCTGATCAGAGTTCGAATCCCACGCCCTCCGCTCTGGATCAGACGCGGTGTTTCTGCTGGTCGATCTGTGTCCATACGGGGGCGGTGCTCGAACACGAGATGAGCGCCTGATGGGTGTCCGAGCCGGGACGCTGGGCGGCCTCGAGTCTCGATCAGGGCAAGGAGGCCGCAGAGCTCGCGAAATTCCTCCTCAATCCCTCTGGCTCGCGCTCAGGCTCAGACGGTTCGCGGAGGTTCACCGTTCGCTCTGGCCGTGCGCTACAACGTCCGCGTCGCGATGGCGCGCCGGCGCATGGATCTCACTGGCGCCCGTCAAAGCGCTCAACGAGCGTCACGCCGCCGTCGCAGACGCAGACGCAGCAAGACGTTCGACCCGGCGACCGGCGCTTGCCTCGACACCTTGGAACGAGGGGCTCGAACGGCACTCGGCGGCTCGGCTCATCTGCCGACGGCGAGAGCGAGGACGGTATCGATCGCCGTTTCGAACGGTTCAGTGCTTCGGTGCACCTGGGCCAGTAGCAATCCTCCTTGGAGGGTGGCAAGCAGCGTGGTCGCGAGGTCGTCCGGGTCGATGTCGGAGGGAAGTTCCCATTGGCGCCAAGGGACTTGAGCTCATCGCGCGAGAACAGCTGCCCACTGATCGAACCCGGCCGCGATGAGTGCCCGGGCGTCGGGGTCGCTCTCCGCGAGCTGTCCGCCGAGCGAGCCGAGCTCGCAACCGCCTCGTGCCTGGGTGGCCTTCACCCCGGTCACCACCATGTTCCGCCAGGCGGCCATCCCGTTCGCGCTGCTGAGCGCCTGCCGGTTGTTGCTGACGATGGTGTCCGCTTGGTAGTCGATGACCGCCTGGACGAGCTCGTTCTTGTCGGGGAAGTAGTGGTACATCTGCGAGCCGCTGACCGCCGCCGCCGCTTTGACGTCTTCCAAGGTGGTGCCCGCGACCCCGCGCTCGTGGATCAGGACGGCGGCCTCCTCCACGATTCGCGCCCTGGTGCGTGCGCCCTTCGGAGTGAGCCTCGGCCGGTCACTCGCCTCATCGACCATGCGTCGAGGGTATCAGCGTTCTGGGTTTGACAACCCAGCTTCCGGAGGGTCAGAGTGGGTCACGCCACCCACTTCGGGGCGAGAGGACACATCGGATGACTGACCTGCACGGCAAGACCGCTCTGGTGACGGGCTCCACGAGCGGCATCGGCAAGGCGACCGCGATCGCCCTGGCCGCTCGTGGCGCTCACGTACTGGTGGTGGGACGCAACGAACAACGGGCTGTGGCCGTTGTGGCCGAGATCGAAAGCGGCGGCGGCACTGCCGCGTATCGACTCACCACACTGCACGACCTGGCCTCTGCCCATGACTTGGTCGAGTGGGCCGTCGCGGCAGCTGACGGGCACGTCGACATCCTCATCAACAACGCTGGCGTCGCCTTGCTCGGACCGAGCAGCGCAACCACCGAAGCGGAGTTCGACGAGACCTTTGCGCTGAACGTCAAAGTCCCCTTCTTCCTCGTCGGAGCACTCGCGCCGGCTATGGCGGAACGCGGGTGGGGTTCGATCGTCAACGTCTCCACGATGGTCGCCAGTTTCGGACAGGCCGGCCTGGCTCTCTACGGCGCCAGCCGAGCGGCTCTCGAACTGCTGACGAAGGCCTGGGCCGCCGAATACGGAGGCCGCGGCGTTCGGGTGAACGCCGTTGCCCCCGGCCCGACGCGGACCGCGATGCTCGCGGCCACCCCCGAGGAGATGATCAATCGAATGGCGACAACCCTGCCAGCGGGCCGTATCGCGGAGCCGGAGGAATTGGCTGCGGCGATCGTCTTCCTGGCCAGTGACGACGCCAGCTTCGTGCATGGCGTCACACTCGCGGTTGATGGTGGCCGAACGGCGACGTGACGCCGATTCTCGCCATCCGCTCGATCACCGTGATCGAGACCGCCAGCCACATCCCACAGGGCGTCCCGCAGATCCGCCGACGCCCCACCGCAAGACCTCACAGATCGGAAGCATCGTCATGGCAGATTTCCCCGCACCCAGCGAAGGCATCGCACTCACGCACTTCATCGTCTCGGCAGACCCCGACCGCTCCGTGCGGTTCTACTCCGAGGTGCTCGGAGGCGAGGTCGTGATGAGTGGGGGCGGCGGACCGAACATCGTCCAGCTCGCGAACTCGTGGATCATCATCAACGTCGGCGGTGGACCCACGGAGGACAAGCCGACCGTCACCCTGCAGGTCCCGCGCCGACCCGGACCTCGTCAGCGCGTTCCTGAACATCCGCGTCGCTGACATCCAGAACATCTACGAGACGTGGTCGGCACGGGGTGCCCACTTCCTCACCCCGCCCATGGACCGCGGCGCTGAGATCCGTTGCTACGTCCGCGATCCCGACGGACACCTCATCGAAGTCGGACAAGCAATCGGGCGCTAGACCACGACCTCGGCGAGTCGCGCCCGTGGGGAAGAGGACATCGTCGGGGGGACCAAGCGTCCGATCGGAGCGCAGCTCTCACAAGCGCATGTGCCGCGGCCGATTGGTTCGAGCGACTTGCGCCGCCACTCCCTCCGGGTCACAGCTGCCGGCAGCGCTCATTCTGAAAGCAACAACGAACAGGAGCATCATGAGTGTGGAGCTGATCAACCCCAACGGCATCGTCAACCTTCCCGTTCACCATCAGGTGTCGATGGCGCAAGGGTCGAAGATCATCTCCTTGGCGGGCCAGGTGTCGTGGGATGCGGACGCGCAACTCGTCGGCCAGGCGATATCGCCGCTCAGAGCGAGCAGGCATATCTCAACGTCGCAATAGCGCTCCGAGCCCTGGGTGCGAGCACGAGCGATATCACTCGCGTGACGGTGTACGTCGTGGGGATGAGTCCTGAGACCCAGAAACGGGTGATGAACGGCCGTCAGCGCGCAGCTGATCGTCTCGGCGTGGATTTTCAGCACCCCGGCACGTTCGTCGGCGTGACGTCGCTCTGGGATCCCGAGTATCTGATCGAGGTGGAGGCCACCGCCATCATCGACTGAGGGCCGCAGGTGTGCGACGCTCCGTTGCGAGCGGGAGTCACATTCGTCTCCGCGGTGATTCGTGGTGACAGCACTCGACCCGCCTCGAGCCCCGACACTCGGTCGACTCCTGCGGGCGCCGACTCACACGCGGGCGCGTGAGTCGTCCGGTCAGCGTTGCGGAGTTGAGGTGAAGCCGTGCAGGAGGTGCTGCTGCGTTACGACTCCGTGGGGGACGAGGTGCCCTCGTGGGCGCGGACCACGAAGGGGGCTATTTCGACGTCTCGGGCGAAAGCGGCCGCATCGCGGTTGTAGCCGCTCGTTCTGGAGAGACGGCCCGCCCGCCCTCGGTGGCCGCGACGCCGTGGACTTGCCGCGGGTGATGCGCCCACCAGAGTCGCGGGCTACGTTGCCCTCATGGATCGCCGTGCGGTTGCCGAGGCGATCATCCGGACGCATGATGCTCGGCCCGCGACCGGCCACCGCGCCAACATCTGCACCTGCGGTGCGCCGATAGGGCTGTGGGGGTTGGACTGGGCAACGCACGTCGCCACGCTCATCGTGTCGGCGTTCGACGCGGATGACACTGGGGATGCCGGAAGCCCTGACACCTCCTAGCGAGTCGTCTCGGTGGCCGCCCGGCAAGGGGCAGGCGCTGCGCGAACGCTCGCAGGCCACGCCGGGGACCGGATCCTCAAGGTCGGTGCGCGGTCCGCGTCGGCCTTCGGCGGCCGTGCGACCACCGTCCGCGAGGCATCGTCAATAGATTGGCGGAGTGACCGTCCCGACTTCCCGACCGACACGGCTGACGGAGCGGGGGGACACGCGGCTCGGAGGAGCCGTCGCGGCCTACGCGAGTTCCTACACAGAGCTCGCGAAGCGCGTGAAGGCAGAGCGCCTGCTGGATCGGCGGCCCGTCTCGTACATCGTTCGCGGCATCGGCCTCGCGGTGGCGTTCGCGCTCGGCTTCGTCCTGCTCTTCGCTCTGGGCCGTTCGTGGTGGCAGCTGCTTGTCGCGGTCTACTTCTCGGCCCTGTTCACCCAGACGGCGTTCCTTGCGCACGACAGCGCACACAAGCAGATCTTCACCTCAGGTCGGCGCGGCGAATGGGTGTCGTATCTCATCGGGAATCTTGTCGTCGGCCTCAGCTACGGCTGGTGGATGAACAAGCACGGCCGGCACCACGCGAACCCCAACACGGTAGGACGCGACGATGACATCGCTCCTGGTCCCATCAGCTTCGTGCCCGAGTACGTGGTCGTGCTCACCGGCGTGAAGAGGTGGTTCAGTCGTCGGCAGGGCTACTTCTTCATCCCGATGCTCTTGCTCGCCGGCCTCGGTCTGCACGTGAACGCGGTCAAGGTGGTGGTCGGGAAGCGGCCGGTCGCGCATCGCGTGCGCGAAGGGCTGCTCATCGGGCTGCGGCTGATCGGGTTCCCCGTTCTGGTGGCCGTCGCGGTCGGGCCGCTGCTCGGGCTCGCTTTCATGGCGGTGCAGATCGCGTCATTCGGCCTGTACATGGGCGGCACGTTCGCGCTGAACCACACCGGGATGCCCCAGATCCGCCGCGACCAGAAGGTCGACTACCTGCGGCGGCAGGTGATCACGTCCAGGAACATCACCGGCGGCCTGCTCGTCGAGAAGCTCATGGGCGGCCTGAACTACCAGATCGAGCACCACCTGTTCCCGAACATGCCGAGCGCGAACCTCCGGCGGGTCCGTCCGCTCGTGAAGGCGTACTGCGCTGAGATCGGCGTCCCGTACGAGGAGGACGACCTCTATCACGCCTGGCGCGCGGTCCTGGGCTACCTCCATCGGGTCGGCATCCGGCACGCGGACCCCTTCACGTGCCCTGCAGCCGCCGCGTTCCGCACCGCATGATCATCCGGACCCCGGCTGAGTTCTCAGAAGCGAAGGCCCGTCGGAACGGGCGGTTCTGGGCTCGTCCCGGCCGTCTCGCAGCTCAAGCGTGAAGTCGCCTGCTGACGCTGGCCGTCCGACCGAGCGGGCCGCCTCTGTCTGACGACCCCGGTCGTCCGAGCGCACCACAGGCGGCGGCGTGCGCTCGTCGGAACTCCTCCCCAATGAGGCGCTGCCGTCGCCGGCGAGATCCCTCGCGGGGGTGGGCACGGGCCGGATGCGATCACTCCGCGGTCCTCGAATGAGTTCCTCGCCCTGTCAGTGGACGAAGGAAGGCGGCCCGACATGTCGATCCCCTCCCTCCGGTTCGCGGGTGGCGCCGTCAGCCGGCCGAGCGCTGGGCGGCCGGCCGGCGGCGCAGGCCCGGGTCGCCGACCTCGGGGCCGCGGTAGACCATGTCCATCGCGCCGATGCTCTCGCCCGGCGGCACGATCGCGTCGATGCGGTCGAGCACCTCGTCCGACAGCGACGACGTCGACGCCGGCGAGGGTGTCCTCGAGCTGCTCCATCGTGCGCGGGCCGGCGATCGCCGAGGTGACGCCCGGGTGCGCGATGACGAAGGCCATCGCGAGGTGGGTCAGCTTCACGCCGATCTCGTCGGCGAGCGCGATCGAGCTGCTCGACCGCGGCGAGCCGGCGCTCGTCGCGGAAGTGGCGCATGCCCGTCCGCGCTGGAACGGAAGTTGTCGTTCTCCTGGCCGGCCCGGTAGCGGCCGGTCAGCGTGCCGCCGGCGAGCGGGCTGTAGACGAGCGTGCCCATCCCGTACCGCTGCGGCGACGGGGAGGATCTCGCGCTCGATCTCGCGGTCGAGGATCGAGTAGTTCGGCTGCTCGGTGCGGAACCGTTCGAAGCCGCGGCGCTCGGACGTCCACTGCGCCTCGACGATCTCGGAGCCGCGCATCGACGAGGTGCCGATCGCGCGCACCTTCCCCTGGCGCACGAGGTCGGTCAGCGCGGAGAGCGTCTCGTCGATGTCGGTGTCGGGGTCGGGCCGGTGCAGCTGGTAGAGGTCGATGTGGTCCGTCTGCAGATTCGACGGAGCGAGCGCTCGACCGCCTGCATGATCCAGCGGCGGGAGGCGCCGCGGTGGTTGACGTCGTCGTCGACCGGGCCCCAGAACTTCGTGGCCAGCACGACCTCGTCCCGGCGGCCCTTCAGCGCCTCGCCGACGACCTCCTCGGAGTCCCCGTAGCGATCGGCGGTGTCGACGAAGTTGATGCCGGCGTCGAGCGCGCGATGGATGATCGCGATGCCCTCCTGCCGATCCGGGTTGCCCATCGAGCCGAGCATCATCGCCCCGAGCGCGTAGGGGGTGACCTTGATGCCGGTGCGGCCGAGCGTGCGGTACTGCATGTGATGACTCCTCGTCTTCTGGTCCGCGGCCCGAGGCGCCGGCTGATCTGCTCGCGGACGGAACGATGGTCCGGCTACACGGTCAGCGCTATCCGGAACATTGTTCCTCTTCAGATGACACTATGCGGAACACTGTTCCGTTTGCAAGCGAGGCCGCCGCATGACCGCGAATACGAGCGACCCGCCGACGGCGCGCCACCTGCGCGCGGATGCGCGGCAGAACGTCGACGCGCTGCTGGAGGCCGCGAAGGCGGAGTTCGCCGAGGCCGGCGTCGATGCGCCGGTGCGCGCGATCGCCGAGCGCGCGGGCGTCGGGGTCGGCACGATCTATCGCCACTTCCCGCTGCGCTCCGACCTGATCTCCGCCGTGTTCCGGCGCGAGATGGACGCCTGCGTCGACGCGGCCGTCGAGATCGAGGCCGGAGTACCCCCCGGCGAGGCACTCGACCGATGGATCCTCCGCTACACGCAGTTCGTCGCCACCAAGCGGGGCCTGGCCGCGGCGCTGCACTCCGGCGACCCGGCCTACGAGCCGCTCGCCGCAGTACTTCTCGACCCTGCCTCACGCCGACGCTGCAGCGCCTGCTGACGCCGCGAAGCGCGGCGAGGGCGATCGCGCAGGACGTCGATCCAGGCGAGTTCCTCGGCGCGGTCGCGAACCTCTGCCACGGCGCGGGCCCCGGGAGCATCGCCGCGACACGCGGAGCGCATGGTGCGGCTGCTGCTCGCCGGGCTGCGCTCCCCGGCGGAGTGACCGTCCCGGACCGCTCGGAAGCGGGGTCAGCCAGCGGCGAGGGGTGGCGTGGTACTCGGCCAGCACCGGCGGCACGCCGTCGGTGAGCATCGTGCGGCGAACTCTGCCCAGCAGCCGCGACATGGCGAACCCACCAGGCCCGGTGAAGCCGGAGTGGAGCCAGGTGAACCTGGTGCCGCCGGCGGCCGGGCCTTGAGCGAGACCGAGGGAGGCCACATCGCCGAGGCGCTGAACCGGCTGAGCGATCTGCTGACCGGTCTCCTGCCGGATCCGAGCCCCGCGAACGTGGTGCTCGTGCGGATGGCCGTGCTGAGCATCAACGCGGCGGTCGAAGCCGGCATCGGCACGGATGTCGCGGACACCGAGATCATCGCGGCTGCTCACACGGCGGCGGAGGCCCTGCTCGACGCAGTCGCTTGATCTCGGACGTTGTCACACTGCTCCGAACCGGCCAGTCGTCGGAGCGTCACGAGGTGACTCGGGAGACGATCGAGGCGGCTGAGCGGAACCCCGACGGCCCGGGGGAGATCATCGTTCCATGACCGTCGCGTTCACCGGTGTCCTGTTCTTCCCCGTCACCCCGTTCGACGAGCGCGGCGCGCTCGACCCGGGCCTGGCGCGCGACCACGTCGCGGCGGGGCTGGCGAACGGTGCGGGCGGCGTGTTCCCGGCGTGCGGCACCGGGGAGTTCCACGCGCTTGAGCGTGGAGGAGAGCGCCGCGATGACGCGCATCGCCGTCGAGGCGGCGGCGGGTTCCGTGCCCGTCGTCGCCGGGCGCCGGCGGCACGCTGCCGCAGGCGGTCGAGCTCGCCGCGCCGCGCCGCGGACGCCGGCGCGGACGCGCTGCTGCTGCTGCCGCCGTACCTGGTCGGCCGGACCCGCGGACGGGCTCGAGCGCTACGTCACCGCCGTGGCCGAGGCCTCGCCGCTGCCGCTGATCGTGTACCACCGCGGCACGGCGCAGTACTCGTCCGCGCTGATGCGCCGCCTCGCGGCGGACCCGCGCATCATCGGTTTCAAGGACGGGACCGGTGACATCGCGCGGACGCAGGAGATCGTCTCGGTCGTCCGGGAGGTGCGAGCCGACTTCGCGTTCTTCAACGGGCTGCTCACCGCGGAGGCGAGCCAGGCGGCGTACCGGGGGATCGGCGTCCCGCTGTACTCCTCCGCGGCGTTCGCGATGGCGCCGGAGATCGCCCGCGCCTTCTACGACGCCTACGTGGCCGAGGACGAGCAGCGGCGGCTGCGCATCCTGCGCGAGTTCTACCTGCCGCTCGTCGCGCTCCGCGACGAGACGCCCGGATTCGGCGTCTCGCTGGTGAAGGCGGGCCTGCGGCTCCAGGGCGTGCCGGTGGGCGGCGTTCGGCCGCCGCTGTCGGACCCCGACGCCCGCCAGGAGCGGGAGCTCGGCCGGATCCTCCAGCGGGGCGTCGAGCTCGCCGCCGAGCTCGCGTGAGCGCCGCACTGGCCGTCGCCGACGGATTCGACCGCGACGATCGCCGAGCTGCACGTCGCGGCCCGTGACGGTGCCGCTGCCGCGGCCGTGGGGCCCGGACGTGCCGACGCTCACCTTCCTCGAGACGACCGTGACCGACAGCGATGGCGCGGAGGGCGTCGGATTCTCGTGGACGCCGACGATCGGCGCGACGGCGGTCGCAGCGATGCTCCGCGATGACATCCGCGACCGTGTCCTCGGGGGGTCCGTCGATCCCGTCGCGGTCTGGGAGCCGCTGTGGCGACACCTGCACGAAGCCGGTGGCGGCGGGGTGACCACGATCGCGATGGCGGGGCTCGACCTCGCGCTCTGGGACCTCGCCGGAGTGCGCGCCGGCGCATCCGTGCAGTCGCTGCTCGGCGCGCCGGGCGACGCCGCTTCCGACGTGTACGGCAGCGGGGTGAACCTGCATCATCCGCTCGACGAGCTGGTCGAGCAGGCGCGCTCATGGGTGGCGCGCGGCTTCCCAGCGGTGAAGATCAAGGTCGGGCTCGTCCGATCTCGCTCGCGACGTCGCTCGCGTCGCAGCGGTGCGCGAGGTCGTCGGCGACCGGCCGCTGATGATCGACGCGAACCAGCGCTGGGACCTCGAGCGTGCTGCTGACGGCGCTCGACGCCCTCGCGCCGTTCGTTCCCGCGTGGATCGAGGAGCCCCTGCGCGCGGACGACCTGGCCGCATACGTGGCGCTCGCCGGACGGACGTCGGTTCCGATCGCGCTGCGGGGAGAACCTGCTACACCCGCTACCGCTTCGAGGAGTTCGCCCGCTCGGGCGCCGTGCGCACGCTGCAGCCGAACGTCGTCCGGATCGGCGGCATCACTCCGCTCGCCGCCATCGACGCCGCGTGCGCCGACGCCGGCGTCGACCTCGCACTGCACCTGCTCCCCGAGCTCAGCGCGCAGGTCGCGCCGGCGCTGCGGAACCCCTCACCAGTCGAGGTCGTCGACGGCGCGGAGCTCGACGTGCTCGGTGTGCTCGCCGCTCCGTCTCCGGTCGAAGTACGGGGTGGCCGCATCCTCCCCGTCCCGCACGACGGCATCGGCATCAGATTCAGCCGGGGCGAGTGACGGCGGCGACGCCCGGCAAGTAGTCGTTGCGGAAGATCAGCGCCACGAGCTCAGCGCGACTGTGCACGCCGGTTCTGCTGAACACCGATTTCAGATGGTCCTGGACCGTGTCGGCCGAGAGGTGCAGACGCGTGGTGATCTCCCGGGTCGAGAGGCCACGGCAGACGAATCCGGCAATCTCCTGCTCGCGGGTGGTGAGGCCGAAGGCGGCCATCAGCACCGGGGCGACATCCGAGGGGGCCGCGTCCTCGATGATCACCGCGACGATCCCGTCTCGGTCGGAGGTCATCCACGAGGCGTGCAGGGCGGCCCACCGGCCGCTCCTGGTCCGGACGCGAAGCCGGGGGAGGAGTTGCAGTGCCGCCTCAGGATTGGCGATCCCCGTCGCCAGCGCCCGGATCTCGACCGGCAGGTCCTCGCCGTCGGGACGGCCGCCCAGGTCCTCGAGCCATGGTCCGGCCGCCTGGTTCATCCCTCCGATCGAGCCGTCGGCGTGGATCAGGACCAGCCCGGGGCCACGAGCCCCGTGGTCTCCCAGCCGTTCGACCGCTGCTGCGGCTCGCAGGAGTCCGGTGCGCAGCCCGTCGGCCAGGTGCGGTGCGATGCTCCGGACGAACCGCATCTCGTCATCCGAGAAGTGCGTCTCGGCTCCCTCGCGATGCAGGCAGAGGTATCCCCAGCTGACGCCGCGCACCCGGAGCACCGCGCGCAGCTCGTCCTCCAGGCCCATCGGCGCGAAGATGTCCCGGTATCGGTCGCTCCGCTCGGGGTGACCCTCCGTCGCGCGCAGCAAGGTGTCCACGCCGCCTCGCGAACGTGCGAGCACCGTCCATTTGTTGACGTCGTCCCGGAGGAACTCGTCCTCGACGAAGTAGGGGCCGGAGTCGGCGGGAAGCCCTTCCCGACGTGCGCGGGTGAACAGCAGGGTGACCGGATCGGCGGAGGCCCACCACAACGCGTCGACCGGGACGATCCGTCGCATGCGCGGGAGGACCTCGGCCCGGAACGCATCGAGGTCCAGCCCGGCACGGCACACCGCCGCGATCGCCGCCGTGGCGTTCTGCAGAGCCGGGCCGGTGAGCATCGTCGGTGGCCTCCTGCCGCAGAATCTACGCGCCGGCCACCACCTCGTACCGTCCCTCGGCGAGCAATGCGCTGCCGGTCGCCGCGACCGTGGCGGCGCGACTCTGGTCTGCGAACCGATCCGTCGCGACCGCGGCGGCCTCGCTGTCCCAGAGGGTCAACGTCAGGGCGGTCCCGGCATCGCGGTCGACGAAGAACATGACGCCGGCGTTGCCCGGCAGTCCTTCGACGAACCCCCTGACCGTGCTCTCCGCGTTCTCGATCCAGCGCTGCAGGACCTCCTGCGATCCTGACCATGTCGACGTGCGTGCGAACATGTCCGCTCCTCTCATCGCCGACAGTCGACCCCCTCGGCGCGGTTCGCGGCCATCCCAGAAATCTGGGGGATGCGGATGGGCTGGGAGGTCGGCCGACGCAGCGGGGGTCCGTGACGCCGGACCGGCGGCATCACGCCGCGGGGAGGGTGGCGTGGTACTCGGCGAGCACCGGAGGGACGCCATCGGTGAGCATCCTGCGGCGGACTCTGCCGAGCAGCTTGGACATCACGAACCCGCCGAGCCCCGTGAAGCCGGTGTGGGTCCAGGTGAACCTCGTGCCTCCGGTGGTCGGTTCGAGCCGATAGGTCACCTCCGTGACGGCGTCCGTGTGCTCGTCGCCCCTCCAGGAGTAGCGGAGCAGGCCGGGCGCATGGACCTCGAGGACCTCGCAGTACACGACGCCGGCCCAGCCCACCGTCGGCTTGCCCACGAGCCGGAATCTGCGGCCCACCTCCGGCGCGAAGCCCTCCGGGCAGCCGCCGCGACCCGTGGTGGTCCATCTCGCGACCTGCCCGGGGTCGGTCAGGACGTGCCACACCTCCTCGACCGCGTACGGGTAGTCCCGGATGACGCTGTAGCCGCTCATGTCCACTCCTCCGCTCAGTGTCCGTAACCTACCTACCGTTAGGTAGTCGCGCAAGCCTACCGAGCGTTAGGCTGGATCGCGTGGCGGATGAGGGGCGAGCAGGTCGTCGACGAGACGGTGCCGCGACCCGCAGCGAGGCGCTTCGCGTCGCGCTGCAGCCTGTTCACGGAGCAGGGCTACGAGGCCACGTCGCTGCGCCAGATCGCCGACGCGCTCGGGATCAACAAGGCGTCGCTGTACTACTACTTCCCGAACAAGGAGGCGATCCTGCGTGCCGGCTTCGACGCAGCGCGGCTCGGAGGCGGCGGAGCTCGTGGCCTGGTGCGAGCGGCAGCCCCGGACGCCCGCACTGCTTCGTCGAGGCGGTGCTGCGGTGGGTCGACTCCTTCTCGGAGGAGAAGCTGCAGGGCATCCGGTTCCTCCGCGGGAACCCGTTCATCCGTCGCGCCTTGACCGAGGAGGAGCGCGACCCCATCGGCGACCCGCCTGAACCGGTTGGGCGATCTGCTGACCGGTCTGCTGCCGGATCCGAGCCCCGCGAACGTGGTGCTCGTGCGGATGGCCGTGCTGAGCATCAACGCGGCGGTCGAGGCCGGCCTCGGGACGGATGTGCCGGATGCCGAGATCATCGCGGCGGCGCACACCGCGGCCGGGGCGTTGCTCGACGCGGTCGGCGGGTGAGGGAACGGGGTGCTTCGGCGAGGCCCCTTCAGCCGCACCGGTCGGACGAAGCAGCCGGCCCGATCGGACCTCCCGCACTCCGCTCGACTTCCAATACGGTTCGTCGCGTGACCGATTCTGCGCCGTTCGTGCACCACATCGCGATCTACGCCTCGGACTTCGACCTCAGCGAGCGGATCTTCACCGCTGCGCTGGGGGCCATCGGTGATCGAGGCGCTCTACCGAGCGCCCGACGTCGCCGAGTACTGGGTCCCCGAGGAGGCGCGCCTGTCCTTCGCGCTGATGCGTGCGCCGCGGCCCGACGGCGTGACGCGGCGGATGCACATCGCGTTCGCCGCTGAGGACCGCGCGGGTGTCGACCGCTTCGACGCCGCCGCGATCGAGGCGGGTGCCCGGTCGAAGCACGCGCCCCGCTTCTGGCCCGAGTACCGGGCGTACTGCACGTTCCTGCGCGACCCGGACGGCAACAACATCGAGGCCCTGCACAAGGAGGCCTGACCTCGGCGCCGACCGGCCACGCCGGTGGGTCGATCGGCCGCCGGATTCAGCCGCGACTGAGCGAGAACTCGCTGCCGTCGGGGTCGGCAGGGTGATGAGACCCGATCGGGTCGGCCGGAGCCTCGCTCCCAGCTCGAGCAGCCGCGGGATCTCCGACTCGAGATCGGTCGTGACGAGGTCGAAGCGCTGCCGGTTCCACCTCGGCGAGGACGGCTCGGCCAGGCCGTCCCACGCGATCTTCGTGCCGCCCTCCGGCGACTGGATCGCGATCTGGCCGTCCCGGTCCCACACGATCGGCCAGCCGAGCGCTGCGGCCCAGAAGCGCCCGGCGGTCGGCCGTCCCCTCGCAGGTGACCTCGGCGAGGAACCCGCATCCCTCGAGGTAGGCGTTCCCCGGCTCGATCACGCAGAACTCGTCGCCGCCGGGGTCGGCCATGTAGATGTCGCGGCCGAACGGGAGCGGGCCGTCGCCGCGGCGGCGCCCACCGGCTTCCAACACGGCCTGGACCGTCCGCCGTTGGTCCTCGACCGTCGTGCTGGTCAGGTGGACGTGCAGCCGGTTCGGCTCGGACTTCGCCGTTCTCGCTCGACGAAGCGCAGGCCGACCTGCGTCGCGTCACCCGGAACGAGGACGCCGCCCGGCTCCTCGATCGCCTTCCGGCCGAGCATCGCGGCCCAGAAGGTACCGGCGACCACGGGATCCGGGGTCTCGAAGCTCACCGACCACAGGCGCGACGACACGGGCTCACGCTAATCGGGACTCGGCCGGATCGCAGGGTCTCCTTCGGCTCACATCCGCGCGAGCAGCACGTCGACCTCGGCGCCGGGCGCTGCGGGGTCGAAGCCGTGCTGGAGAAGCCAGCGGATCGCGGTCAGGCTCCGCAGCGACCACCAGCCCCGGAGGACGTCGAGGTCGACCTCCTTCCCGTAACCCGCGAGCACCTGGTCGAGGCGTTCCTCGTGGCCGAGCGTCAGGATGGCGATGTCGAACAGCGGATCCCCGAGTCCCGCCTCCGACCAGTCGAGGACGCCCGTGACCTCGTCGCCGTCGACGAACACGTGGGTGAGCTGCAGGTCGCCGTGCGTGAACGCCGGCGTGTAGGGCCGGAACGTCGCCTCGGCCACCTGTCGGTTGCGCATGACGACCGCTGCCGGGACCACCTCGTGGGCGATCAGCCAGGCGCACTCCGCCTCGAGGTCGGCAGCGGTCTCGCCGGGTCCTCGCCCCGGCCACGGAGGGGGAGGGGAGTCGTGCAATCGTCGTGCGGTAGCGCCGGCGGCCGACCACGCGGCGGCGGATGCGGTCGAGGGAGCGTCGAGCCGGCCGAGGGCGATGCCGGGCAGCGCGGCGAGAGCGAGCACGTTCGGCCGGCGCCACAGGATCTCGGCAGTCGGGATCGTCGCCATCGCCATGGCCGCCGCTTCGCGCTCGATGCGCTTCTGATCGGCGTCGATCTTGAGGAAGGTGTCCCCGACGCGGAGGGTCGCCCGCTCGCTGTGCGCGACGACGACCTCGATCCCGTCCAGCCTGTCATCCTCGCTCGGACCGCCTCGATCCGATCCGGGGTCACGTCTCTCGGGGCATCTCACCCGGCGTGAGGATCTCAAGGACGTACGGGAAGCGCCGCTGCGTGATGACGTCGCGCGGGCCGGTTCCTTGCCCGCGCGGCGTCGGTCGATCAGCAGCAGCCGGTGCCGCCGCAGCAGGTCGTGTCGTCCATGCGCCCTCCTTCCCGTGTCGTCGTCACCCCGCCAGCGAGGCGAGGAGCTCTTCGACGCGTCCGCGGATCTCGTCACGGATCGGGCGCACCTGCTCGAGGGGGAGGCCGGCCGGATCCGTCAGCTCCCAGTCCTCGTAGCGCTTGCCGGGGAAGATCGGGCAGGCGTCGCCGCAGCCCATGGTGATCACGACGTCGGAGGCGCGCACGTCGTCGACCTCCAGCACGTGCGGCTGGTTCGCGGCGATGTCGATGCCGACCTCGGCCATCGCCTGCACCGCGACGGGGTTGAGGCGGTCGGCCGGCTCGCTGCCGCCGGACAGCACGGTCACGGATCCGCCGCTCAGCTCTCTGGTGAACCCTGCGGCCATCTGGGACCGGCCCGCGTTGTGGACGCAGACGAACAGCACGGTCGGACGCTCGGCGCTCACGGATCCGCCTTCATCGATGGCGATCGATCGAAAGCATAGATGATCATCGATGTTTGTGTCACCATGGATCCATGACGACGGTCGAGCTCCCGCTGACGGTGCGCAGCGCCGCGTGCTGCATCGGCGACACCTGCGCCCCGCTCACCCGCGCGCCGCTCTCGGCGATCGGGGCGGGGAGCTCGGTGCTGCTCAAGGCGCTGGCCGACCCGGTGCGGCTGCGACTCGTGTCGATGATCGCGGCGCACGAGGGCGGCGAGGCGTGCGTCTGCGACCTCACCGAGCCGCTCGGGCTTACGCAGCCGACCGTGAGCTACCACCTGAAGATGCTCGACCGACGCGGGCTACCTCACCCGCTCGAAGCGGGGCACGTGGGCGTACTACACGCTCGTGCCCGGCGCGCTCGACAGCGTGGGTGCGCTGCTGAAGACGGTGTGAGCGGGCCGTCCGCGGCAGAATCGGCAGCGTGACGGACGCCGAGCCGGGGGAGCGCCCCGTGTGGGATCTCCATGTGCTCACCCTCGCCCTCGAGACGATGGAGCTGCGAGCTCGAGACCGCGACGGATCCGTCCGAGCATCGGGAGCTGACCGAGCAGATCCGCCGGCTCACCGCGCACATCGACCGGATGATCGGCGCCCATCCCTCCCGCGGCTGGCGCACCGTCGCCACGGATACGGTCGATCCGTGGCGGGAGACCCGGCGCTCGACGGCACCCGCGGGACGCTGACTCCGTTCCGCGCCCTCGATGCGGTGCTGACCGACTACGCCCGCACACTGCAGGACCTCCTCGGCGACGACCTCATCGGCCTCTACCCGACCGGATCCCTCGCGATCGGCGACTTCGACCTGACGAGCGACGTCGACTTCCTGGTCGTCGTCCGGGACGAGCCGACCGGCCGAGGACGATCGAGCGCTCCAGTCCGCGCACCGAGCGCTGCTCGCGAGGGACACCCGGTGGGTGCGGCACCTCGAGTACTCCGTGTTCCCGCTGCGGACACTGGCCGAAGAAGTCGTCGCCGTACGGCCCCGACGGCCACGACGACGACCCCGAGCGCCTGCTCTGGTACTTCCCCAACGGTGGCTCCGACGTCGAACGCTCCGACCACGACAACTCGCTGGTGACGCGATGGACCCTCCGCTACCGGAGCAGGGCGGTCGTCGGTCCGGATCCGGCGACGTTCGCCCCGGAGGTGACCGCGGACGAGCTCCGGCGGGAGATCCGGAGCTCGATGCTCGGATGGCGCGACGCCTTCGCTCCCGGGTCGCCGTTCGACAACCGCTTCCATCAGGTCTTCTTCGTGCTGAACAACTGCCGCGCGCTCCAGGACCTCCACGAGGGCCGGGTCACCTCGAAGCGGGAGGGCGTGCGATGGGCCGAGCAGCACCTCGATCCCGAGTGGCATCCGCTCATCGAGTGGTGCTGGCGGGAGCGGCAGGACACCGGCATCTCGGTGCTCCAGCCCGCGGATCCCGCAGCCGTCCGCGAGACCGTCCGCTTCATGGCCGCGACGACGCGGCTCGCGGAGGAGTTCGAGCTGAGCCCGGAGGATGACGGGCGCCCGGCTCCATCACCCCCGCCGCGCGAGGCGCTCGACCTGTCCTGCGTGCAGGGCCCGCACCCAGTCGAAGACGGCGGACGGCCCGATCCGCGGATCGTCCGGCTCGCGGCCGTCGCGGAGCGCCTGCACGTAGGCGCGGTCGAGGTCGATCCGCTCCTGCGCGGAGCCGCTGCCACCGATCGAGCCGTGGCCGGGGATGACCACGTCGGCATCGCCCCCGACCTCCTCGAGGAGATCGAGCGCGGCGAGGTAGTCGCCGATCGGATCGGCGGCCATGCCGTCGAGCATCGGGATCAGCGCGTCGGAGAGCATGTCGCCCGCGACGAGCACGCCCTGGTCGGCGAGCAGGAGCGCTGCGTGGCCCGGTGGCATGGGCCCGGTGCTCGAGCACGCGAATCTCGGTGCCGCTCCACGGGATCCGCGTCCCGTCGCCCGGCAGCCCGGTGATGCCACCGAGCAGGGACATCGGCACCCGGTCGACGATGTCGGCCGGGATCATGCCGGCGACCCGCGCCTCCCAGCCCGGTCCCGACAGGCGGGTCCGGGCCGTCTCGGCGGCGCGGACGGTGCCGTAGCGGGGCACGTCGCCCAGGCGCTCATGCCAGAGCAGGTGGTCCCAGTGCGGATGGGTGGAGAACCCGACGGCGACGGTCCGGCCCATGTCGTCGAGGTCCCGGGCGAGGCAGGTCAGCTCCTCGTCGAGGATCCCCGCGTCGACGAGGAGCACGCCTTCGGCACCGTCCACGACCACGGCGTTGCTCAGGCAGAACTCGCTGACATGGACGAGCACGCCCTCAGCGGCGTGTTCGAGCACGATGTCCTTCTTCCGCTGCGATCGCACTCGATGGGACCCCGCGGGTCCGGGGCCCGCGGCCGCTCATGCGGCGAGGTGGAACGTGGTCGCGAAGCGGTCGAGCAGGTCGCTCGCGACCGTGCCGCACCTCGACGACCCCGGTCGCGATCGCCTGCTTCGGCGCGAGCTCGCCGGAGATGAGGCGGCGGATGTCGGGCCCGGTCGCGAACGCGAGGTCCGCCGGTCCGTCCCCGCGCGCGACGTCGAGCGCGGATCCGTCCACGCGGATGAGCAGCTCGGCGGCGCCGACGTGCGCGGCGTACGCGGTCGCCGGCAGCTGCGCCGCGACGTCGGCACGGAAGGCGCTGCGGAGGTCCATCGTCATCGAGTCGGGCGTGATGATCTGCTCCTCCCGCGGCTCGCCCATCGCCTTGAAGCCCCAGGCGCCGAACGCGAGCACGACGGGCTCGAGCTCGCGTCCGTAGGGCGTCAGCTCGTAGACGATGACGCGCGAGCGGGGCGCCCGGCGGAGGATGCCGGCCGCCTGCAGCTCCTTGAGCCGCGCCGCCAGCACGTTGCTCGGGATCCGGGGGAGTCCCTCGGCGAGCTCGCTGTAGCGGCGCGGCCCGACGAGCAGGTCGCGGACGATGAGCAGGGCCCATCGCTCGCCGACCAGCTCCACCGCGCGGGTGATCCCGGAGTACTGCCCGTAGTCGCGGGCCGCCATGGGCTCAGGCCTGCTGGCTCATGAAGGCCGCCGGCCCCTGCTCGGCGGCCACCGGGTCCATCCAGCCGAAGTCGACCACGTTGCCGTCGGGATCGGTGAGCCCGCGCTGGTACATGAAGCCGTAGTCGGACGGCTCGCCGACCTCGGCGCCACCGGCGGCGACGCCCGCGGCCACGGCCTGGTCGACGGCCTCCCGGCTGTCGACGAAGATCGCCGTCGCCGAGGTGGGGTTGCTTCTTCGGGTCGCCGATGGGCAGCTGCGGTCATGCTCTGGAAGAACTCGCGCACCTGGATCATGAAGTAGCTGTGGTCCTCCTCGACGACGACGCAGGCCGCGTTGTGGTCGGTGAACGCCGGGTTGATGCGGAAGCCGACCGCCGTGTAGAACGCCTTCGCGCGCTCCAGGTCGGTGACGGGCAGGTTGACGAACATCGTGGGCATGGTGGCCTCCATCGGCGGGATCCGGGAATCGGATGTCCCCACACTTGCAAAAAACAAGTAAGCCGTCAAGGTCCCGGCTCGGGGAAACCACGGAAGGGGAAGCGGACCCTGACCGGTCACCGCCTCCCCTTCCAGTGCTCGCTCAGGCGGTGACCGGCTGCTGCGCCGGCGCCGACTCCAGCCGCGCCGCGTCCTGCGGACGGATCAGGGCGCGAGCCAGCAGCACCGCAGCGGCGAGGAGCGGCAGCGTCAGCGCCGCGCCGACCACTCCCCCGCCTGCGGCCGAGAGGAGCAGGCCGACCAGCAGCAGGATCGGGAGCCAGACCGGCACGACCCGGCCGATGAGGAGCGCGACGACGGCGAGGATGCCGCCGAGCGCCGCCAGCATCGCGAACTCGAACAGGATGCCGACGGTCGGGCTCGTCTGCAGCGCCTGCAGCACGGATGCGGCCGTGACGGGCAGGGACGCCTCGACGAAGGACGTCGTGAGCACCGCGCCGGCCATCACGACGCCGCCGACGAGCATGAGCAGCGCGGCGATGGTGGCGAGCACGCTGCCTCGGCGGGGCAGGAGCATCGCGAGCCCGACCCCGAAGGCGCCGAGGAGGGCGAAGCCCGCCGCGTCGATCACCGAACCGGCGAGGAACGCGCCGCTGTGGGCGGCCTGGAGCTCCGCGGCCGGCGATCCGCCGGACGACGGGGCGAGCAGCAGGTTGCCGACGGCGAGGCAGATCGGCGCCCCGACCATGCCGATGGCGACGAGGAAGCGGCGGCTGGAAGCGGCGGGCGAGAGGGGGAGGGACACGGGGAAGCCTTTCTGTCGAGGAGGACAGCGGGAACGGTACGAACACGGCGGCAGCCGCGGCTCCGTCGGGGTCCGGAGCCGACTCCGCCGGATGGGGGAGCGACGCTCCGCTGGAAGCGGGATGTCGCGGAAGCGGTCCCGCTCGTATGGTTCGAGCGTGAGCACCGCATCCCGATCCCGCCGCACGACGACGTGGGTCGTCGACGCGGGCATCGCGCTCGGGTTCAGCCTCGTCGCTCTCGTGACGGTGCTCGCGGGCGTCGACGACGGCTACGCCGGCACCGCCCCGGTCTGGCAGAGCGCGGTCGTCGCTGCCGTCGCGCCCCTTCCGCTGGTGCTGCGGCGCAGGGCGCCGGTGCTCGCACTGGCGCTGGTGGTGGTCCTGCGCGGCCTGCCGCAGCTGGTCGCCGACCTCGACCGGCCCTTCTTCGGGGGCCTCGTGCTCGTCGTCGTCGCCTTCGCCTCCTGCGCGCAGTACGCCCGGCCCCCTTGGCCGTGGCTCGGTGTCGTCTTCCCGGCCGGGCTGTACGCGCTGTACGCAGTGCTCGACCCGGCGTTCCGGGCGCCGTCGGAGTGGGTCTTCGAGCTCGCACTCTTCGCCCTCGGCTGGACGATCGGCATCGTCCTTCGGGTGCTCGCCGACCGGAACGCCGCGCTCGAGCGCGAGCTCGCCGCCGTGGCGACGGCTGAGCGGCTGCGGCAGGCCTCCCGCATCGCCGCCGAGCGCGAGCACATCGCGCGGGAGCTGCACGACGTCATCGCCCACAGCGTCACCGCGATGATCGTGCAGGCCGGATCCGCCCGCCTGCAGCTCGCAGCGCAGCCGGCGTCGTCCGCCGCCGCCCTCCGCACGGTGGAGTCGACGGGCCGCGAGGCCCTCGCCGATCTGCGCACGGCCCTCGGCCTGCTGCGCGCCGAACCGGCGTCGGATCTCGATCCGGCCTCCGCATGAACCGGTCCACCGGACGCCGCCTCGCCGCCGACGGGGCCCTCGCGCTGCTGTTCGCGGCCGCCGCGTTCCTCGAGGCGGCGGGGCACGGGGACGGCGGGTTCCGCGGCACGGCGCCGCCGCTGCTGGCCGGGCTGGTGGCGTCGCTCGGCCCCCTGCCGCTCGTGCTCCGGCGGCGCCGGCCGATCGCCGCCCTCGCGGGGGTCGCGGTGCTCACGACGTTCCCGCACCTGGTGGTCAGCTACGACGTCGTCCTCCTCGGTGGACTCGCCCCGCTGGTGGTCGCCGCCGAGGCGTCCGCGCGATACGGACGCCGGCCCGCGAACCGCTGGTCGCTGCTCCTGCCGCTCCCGGGGCTCGCCGTGCTCGCGCTCGCCGTTCCCGGCTTCGTCGGCACGGTGGTCGTGTCGGCGGCCCTGATCATGGCGGGCTGGGCGTTCGGCGTCCTCATCCGGGCGCGGCTGGACGCCCGGATGGCGCTGCGCAGGGAGCTCGACGCGCGGCGCGAGACCGAGGCCCTGCTGCTCGATCAGGCGGTGACCGCGGAGCGCTCACGGATCGCTCGCGACCTGCACGACGTCATCGCGCACTGCGTGAGCGTGATGGTGCTGCAGGCCGGCGCCGCACGGCTGCGGCTCGAGATCGACCCGGACGGGTCACGCGAATCGATCGAGCGCATCGAGGAGGTGGGCCGGGAGGCGCTCGTGGAGCTGCAGCGCGTGCTCGGGCTGCTGCGCGGCGACGACGCGGACGGGGCGTCCGTCACCTCGCTCGAGCGGCTCGTCGACGACGTGCGCAAGGCGGGCCTCACCGTCCGGTTCGTCCTGGACGGCGACCTCGCCGCCCTGCCACCGGGCCTCGAACGCTCCCTCTACCGCGTCGTGCAGGAGTGCCTGACGAACGCGCTGAAGCACGCCGGTGACGCGGAGGCGGAGCTGCGGCTGTCCGTGTCGGGCGCGCGGGTCGAGCTCGAGGTCGAGAACGCCGCAGCCGTCCGCCGCAGCGGGCTCCCGGGGGGCAACGGGCAGGTGGGGATGCGCGAGCGGGTCATGGCATACGGGGGAGATCTGTCCGCCGGCGAGGAGGCGGGCCGCTACCGGGTTCGCGCCGTCGTGCCGCTCGGGACACCGGCATGAGCGAGCGGATCCGGGTCGGCATCGCCGACGACCAGGCGCTCGTCCGAGCCGGGTTCACCGCCATCCTCGGCGTCTACCCCGACCTCGAGGTGGTCGGCGAGGCGGAGGACGGCGTCGGCGCCGTCGACCTCGCGAGGCGGCTGCGCCCCGACATCGTGCTGATGGACGTGCACATGCCGCGCCTCGACGGCATCCAGGCCACCGAGCGGATCGTCGCGGACGGGCTCGCGAAGGTGCTCGTCCTGACGACCTTCGACCTCGACCGGTACGTCCTCGACGCCCTTCGGGCCGGTGCGAGCGGCTTCCTGCTGAAGGACGCCCCAGCGGAGTCGCTGGCGCCCGCCATCCGGACCGTCCACGCAGGCCAGTCGCTGCTCTCCCCGGCCGTCGTGACCCGTCTGGTCGAGCGCCACGCGCCGCCGCGATCGGAGGACCCGCGCAAGGCCCGCGCGCTCGAGCAGCTCACCAACCGCGAGGTCGACACGCTCCTCGCGCTCGCCGAGGGGCTCTCGAACGCCGAGATCGCCGAGCGGATGCATGTCGGCGACGCGACGGTGAAGACGTACGTCAGCGGCGTGCTGACGAAGCTCGCCCTCCGCGACCGGCTCCAGGCCGTCGTCTTCGCCTACGAGACCGGGATCGCGGTACCACCAGGGCGCCCCTGACCTCCCGCGTCAGTGGGCGACGCCGACCGGCTGCCGGACGGTGTCCGGCCGATCGAGCACCGCCAGCATGGCGTGGGCGAGGTCCGCCCGGGAGAGGTGCAGTCCCCGCGGCACGGCCCCGCCCACGACCATCCGGTACCGGCCGGTGAACGAGCCGTCGGTCAGCCTCGGCGGCCGCATGGCCGTCCACGCGACCGGCGACCGGACCAGCGCCTGCTCCATGGCCGACAGGTCCTCGTACACCGGACGCAGGATCGCGCCGACGAGCGGCAGCGCGATCCGACGGTTGACGAACCCGTCGCCGGGCGCCGGCGGCCCCACCGGCGCGGCGCTGATGACGACGAGGCGGCTCCGGCGCGGCACCGAGCGCCTCGAGGACGGCGTGGGTCGCAGGGGCGGCGACCGGGGCGTCCTTCCGGCCCGCGGGTCCGATGGCGGACAGCACCGCGTCGGCGTCCGGAGAGCGCCGCGCGCACCGCGCCGATGTCGCTGGAGGGTCGGGGAAGCGGACGACGGTCAGTCCCGAGGCCCGGAGCTGCAGCCGTGCAGGGTCGCGCACCACGGCTGTGACGTCGAGCCCCCGGTCGAGCGACTTGACGCAGCAGGTGACCGCCCGTCCGTCCTGTTGCGCCGAGCACGGTGATCCGCATGCTCCACCCTCCCGCAGGAACGGGCCCCGAGAAGGGATTCGGTGGTCGAGGCATGATGGCGGGCATGGGATCCACCGACGCGTTCCGCGCCGCCCGCGACCTGCTCATCCGCCACCGCGAGGACCACGCCCGGGCACCGGCGGAGTTCCGCTGGCCCGATGTCGGGGAGGCGTTCGACTGGGCCCGCGACTGGTTCGACGAGGATCGCGCGCGACAACGAGCAGCACGGCGCTCTGGATCGTCGAGGAGGACGGTCGCGAGCAGCGCGTGTCGTTCGAGCGGATGCGCGCGCGGTCCGACCGGGTGGGCGCCTGGCTCTCAGCGCAGGGCGTCGCGTCCGGCGACCACGTTCTGCTCATGCTCGGCAACCAGGTCGAGCTGTGGGAGTCGATGCTCGCCGTGATGAAGATCGGCGCGGTGATCCTGCCGACCACGACCGTGCTCGCGCCGCACGATCTCGCCGACCGCATCGAGCGCGGCCTGGTGAAGCACGTGATCGCGAACGCCGCGGATGCGCCGAAGTTCGACGCGCTGAGCGGCTTCTCCCGCATCGTGGTCGGCGGCCCGGTCGAGGGCTGGGCCGACTACGGCGAGGCCGAGATCGTTCGACGGGCCGCTGCCGGCCGTCTCGATCCGCTCGTTCGGATCCGTGCCTCGTCTACTTCACCTCGGGCACCACGAGCCGCCCGAAGATGGTCGTGCATACCCGGACCTCCTACCCGGTCGGGCACCTCTCGACGATGTACTGGCTGGGGCTGCAGCCGGGCGACGTGCACCTCGCCATCAGCTCACCCGGCTGGGCGAAGCACGCCTGGAGCTGCTTCTTCGCGCCGTGGATCGCCGAGGCGACGGTGTTCGTCTACAACGCGGCCCGGTTCGATCCGGTCGCCCTCCGCGAGCAGCTCGACCACGCGGGGGTGACGACGTTCTGCGCGCCGCCGACCGTGTGGCGGATGCTCATCCAGTCGAAGCTCGGGGAGCGGCCGCACGCGCTCCGCGAGGCCCTGTCGGCGGGCGAGCCGCTGAACCCCGAGGTCATCGCGCAGGTGCAGGCGGCCTGGGGCCTGACCATCCGCGACGGCTACGGGCAGACCGAGACCACCGCGACGGTGGCGAACACGCCCGGGCAGCCCGGTGAAGAGCGGGTCGATGGGCGTCGCGCTGCCCGGGGTCCGCGATCGTGCTGGTGGACCCGCTGACCGGCGAGCAGGCCGACGACGGCGAGATCTGCATCGACCTCACGCGGCCCGCCCCGAACCTGATGGCCGGCTACCTCGGCGTCCCCGGCACCGGCGCCGCTACCACCGAGCGCTACTACCGCACCGGCGACGTCGCGAGCCGGGACGCCGACGGCACGATCACCTTCGTCGGCCGCACCGACGACATCTTCAAGTCGTCCGACTACAAGGTGTCGCCGTTCGAGGTCGAGAGCGTGCTGATCGAGCATCCGGCCGTCGCGGAGGCCGCGGTCGTGCCGGCGCCGGACGAGACCCGGCTGAACGTCGTGAAGGCCTACGTGTCGCTCGCGAGCGGCTGGGCGCCGGATGCGGACACGGCGCTCGCCGTGCTGCGGCACGCGCGCGAGCAGCTGCCGCCGTTCCAGCGGGTGCGGCGACTGGAGTTCTTCGAGCTGCCGAAGACGATCTCCGGCAAGATCCGCCGCGTGGAGCTGCGCGACCGCGAGGCGGCCGCGGCGCGGGACGGCGTCGAGCCTGCCGGACGAGTGGCGCGACGACCGCTTCGAGGAGCTCGGCGTCGGCCGACGCTGACTCAGGGAACCGTCCGGCGCCCCCAGGTCGACGCGGGGACGATGCGCGGATGAGCGACCCGCGCAGCAGCGATCAGACCGACGGCGACCAGGACGAGCAGCAGGCCGAGTCGCTCCCGGACGGCTCGGGCCCGCGTCGAACACCGGCGGCGACACCGGGGACGACGACCAGTTCCAGGGCTGACCGCGCGACGGCGCCCGGGGCCCTCATCCCTCAGACGTCCACGTCACGAGTCGCCACTTCTGGCCCTGGAGGCAGTCCTTCGAGGGCGAGAAGTGGCAACTTAGCTCTTGCGCACCGCGATGCACATCGTAGGTTGCCACTTCTGGCCCTTGAAGCGCCCCCTTGAGGGCCAGAAGTGGCAACCCACCTCATGAAGGCGCGCGTGCGGACGGCGTGACGCCACCCATACCGCGCGACGCGGATGAGGGCTAGTCGCCCGGGGCGGTGAACCGGTAGACGTTCGTCGTCCGCAGCGCGAAGCCCATCCGCTGGTAGAGCCGGTTGGCCGCCTCGCGGCTCGGCCGCGAGGTGAGGTCGACGGTGCGTCGCGCCGAGCTCGAACGCGAGCTCGATGCCCCGCTGCACGAGCACCTCGGCCGACGCCCGCCGCCGCGCACCCGTCTCGTCCACGACCACGTCCTCGACCCAGGCGCGCACGCCGGTCGGGATGGCGAACACGGCGAGCGGTCGAGCATCCCCACGGCCCGCCCCTCGCGCGTCCTGCGCGACGAGGAGGTGCGTCGCCGGCGACGAGGCGATCGCCTGCAGCTCCTCCTGCGTCGGGCTCGGGGCTCGAGGAGGAGAGCTGCCGCACCAGGGTGCCGAGCGCCGCCGCCAGCTCCGCCGACACCTGGTCGACCTCGATCACCTGATACGCCGCGTCCATCCGGCACACGGTAGCGGCGGGGCGGGCCTCGCGCCTGAGCGCCGAGGTCCCTGGACGACGGCGCCCGCACGCCGTTGGATGAGCCCGTGACCGAGTACGAGCGGCATCCGGGCGTCGACGCCTACCTCGACGGGCTGCCCGAGTGGCAGCGCGCGCTCTGCGGACGGCTGCGCGACCTGATCCACGAAGCGGACCCCGCGATCGAGGAGACGATCAAGCGCCGCGTGCGGCCCTACTTCGTGCTCGACGGCACGGTCTGCGCGCTGCTCGCCGCGAAGGACCACGTGAACCTGTTCCTCTACGACGGCGGCATCGTGCCGGACCCGCACGGCATCATCACCGGCGGTCACGGCAACGCCACGGCCCGCACGATCGCGTTCCACGAGGGGGATCCCGGTCCCGGTCGCGCCCGCTGCTCGAGCTGCTGCGGGCGATCGTGGCGAACAACCGGGCGGGCGGCTGGCGCCGCCTGAAGGCGAGCCGCCCGGGCTGACGCGACCCATTCCCCGGCCGGCATACCCCGCACTCTGGGGGCCCCGTCGGTCCCCGGATCCGGCGCGTCGGTCCCCGATGCTGAGCGCGGGGAATCGAAGGGGAGTCGCAGTGACGAACGCATGGTGGGACCGGGGCGACCGGCGGACGACGAGGGCGCAGATCGCGCTGCGCGCGGGTGCGGCGTTCGCCGCCGTCGCGCTGACGCTGTCGATCTCGTGGCCGGTCGGGATCGGCCTCGCGATCGTCGTCTGCGCGATCGCCACCGTGACTGGCGAACCGCATGCTGCAGGCCGGCGAGCAGGGCGCCGACGCCGTCGTGGACCTCGCGGCGCTCCTCGGCTGACCGCCGCGGGCGGCCCGCGGATGCCCTCGGGCCGCGCGCACGGCTGGGCACGTGCACCATTGAGGTGTACGTCGACGAGGGGATCCGCATGGTGGACGAGGTCGAGCATCTCGACGTCCTGATCGTGGGCGCCGGCATCTCCGGGATCGGCGCCGCCCACGCGCTCTCCACGCGCCGGCCGGGCACGCGGTTCGCGGTGCTCGAGGCCCGGGAGGCCATCGGCGGCACCTGGGACCTCTTCCGCTACCCCGGCATCCGCTCCGACTCGGACCTCACGACGTTCGGCTACGAGTTCAAGCCCTGGACCGACCGCAAGGTCATCGCCGGCGCCGACAAGATCCTCGCGCTACCTGCGCGAGACCGTGGCGGAGTACGACCTCGAGCGGTACGTGCGCTTCCAGCGCCGCGTCGTGCGGGCGTCCTGGAGCAGCGGGGACGCCCGGTGGACGGTCGACGTCGAGGACCCCGGCGACCGGCGCGCGCAGCGCACGCTCACCTGCGACTGGCTCTTCGCGGCGGGCGGCTACTACCGGTACGACGAGGGCTACACCCCCGAGATCGCGGGGCTCGACAGCTTTCGCGGGCCCGGTGGTGCATCCGCAGCACTGGCCCGAGGACCTCGACACGCGGGGCAAGCGGGTGGTCGTCATCGGCAGCGGGGCCACCGCGGTCACGATCGTGCCCGCGCTCGCCCGCGACGGCGCCGCCGTGACGATGCTGCAGCGCACGCCGAGCTACGTGATGTCGCTCGCCTCGGAGGACGGCTTCGCCGTCCGCCTCCGCCGCGTGCTCGGGGACCGGCGCGCGCACGCCCTGCTGCGCCGCCGCAGCATCGCGATCCAGCGGGCGCTCTGGGTGCTCTCGAAGCGGCGCCCCGCGATGGTGCGCCGCTTCATCCGCAAGCAGACCGTGCGGCAGCTCCCCGAGGGCTACCCGGTGGACGAGCACTTCAACCCGCCGTACGACCCGTGGGACCAGCGGCTCTGCTTCGTCCCGGACGGGGACCTCTTCCGGGCGATCCGGGACGGCGGCGCCGAGATCGTCACCGGCCGCATCCGGGCCGTCACGCCTGGCGGGATCGAGCTCGAGGACGGCCGCCGCATCGAGGCGGACGTGCTCGTCACGGCCACCGGGCTCGACGTGCAGCCGTTCGGCGGGTTCCCGATCGTGGTCGACGGCGCGACCGGTGCAGCCTCGCGGACACCGTCGCGTACAAGGGGCTGATGCTGTCGGGGGTGCCGAACTTCGCCTTCGCGATCGGGTACACGAACGCCTCCTGGACGCTCAAGGTCGGGCCTCGTCTGCGAGTACTTCACCCGCCTGCTCGACCATATGCAGCAGCACGGATACGCGGTGTGCGTGCCGCGGCTGCCGGACGCGGGCGATGCCGACGCGGCCGCTGCTCGACTTCGGTGCCGGCTACGTGCAGCGGGCGCTCGACCGGCTGCCGAAGCAGGGGCCGGAGGTGCCCTGGGTCACCTCGTCGAGCTACGCGGACGACGTGCGGCTGCTCCGCCGGGGCCCGATCGCGGATGCCGCGCTGGCGTTCTCGGCGTCGCCCGCGACCGGCCTGCGCGGCCGAGGCGGCTCGGCGACCTCCGTGGCGCGCTGACGGCTCAGCCGGCGATCTCGCGGAGGATCGCGCGCTCGGCCAGGCGGCCCTCGGGCGTCGGGCAGCAGCGGGTAGTTGTGCAGCGCTCCCGTCGCCACGGTGAGGCGGAAGCGGTCGCGGCCGAGGCCCTGCCGCCTCGAACCGGCGCTGCAGCCGGAGCACGTCCGGCGACAGGACATCGCGGGTGCCGACGTAGGCGTGGACGGGCGCGAGCCCGTCGACGGATCCCGCGATGGGGCTGAGCCGCGGCTGCCGGCGGGTCGTCGCCGCCCGCCCAGGCCCGCCCGGCCTCGACCAGGCCGATCCGGGTGAGCCACGGGTCGTCGGCCTCGACGGGGGGGATCGCCGGATCCTCGAGGGTGAGGTCGACCCACGGCGCCAGCAGCATCAGCAGCCGGGGCTGCGGCAGGCCGGCCTCCTCGAGCGTCTGCGCGAGGCCGAGCGCGAGGCCGCCGCCGGCGGAGTCGCCGAGGATCGTCGTCGCGTCCGCGCCCACCCGGGCGACGAGCCGCCGGTAGGCCTCGGTGACGAAGGGATACGCGTCCCGGTAGGTGTGCTGCGGTGCGAGCCCGTACCGGGCCACGACGACCTGCACGCCGGCGGCGGCGAGCCGCTCGACGAATCGTCCACTGCTGCGGCGCCATCGGATGGATGTACGAGCCGCCGGGGAGGTAGAGGGCGGCTCGGCCGGTGGTCCGGCCGCCGGGCCGCACAGTGAAGCACGGGAAGCCCGTCGATCTCGTCGTCCTCGACGTCGTGGTGCCTCGCGGAGCGACGCCGGGGGCGGGGCGTCGTGCTTCGGTGCGTCGATCGCGGCCCGAGCGCGGTCGACGGTCGCCATCGAGGGCCTGGCCGTCAGCCGCAGGTACCCGCCGATCAGTCGCATCGCGATGCTCGCCATGCGCCCAACCCTGCCGCAGTCACCGGGCCGGGGTGTCCACGACCTCCGACTCGGCCGGCCCGGCGGCCACGGCCGGGGGCCGGGCGGCGCTGCGGACGCGGTTCAGGCTCGCCGCCGGCGACTCCCCGAACGCATCCCGGTAGTGCGTGGAGAAGCGGCCGCTGTTCGCGTATCCGAATCGCCGGGCGACGTCCGCGACGGTCGTCCCCGACTCCGCCTCCGCCACGAGGGCGTCCCGCGCGGCCTCGAGCCGCAGCTGCCGCAGGTGCAGGAGGGGCGAGACGCCGATCTGACGCTGGAACACCATCTGCAGCCCCCGGACCGAGACGCCCGCGGCGTGGGCGATCTCGGGGATGGAGATCGGCTCCGCCAGGTGCTCGCGCAGCTCGGCGATCGCGCGCCGCAGCACCGTCACGTCCCGGTCGGAGCGGTCCTCGGAGCGGTTCGTGAGCTCGAACGCGTCCACGGTCACGGCGGTCAGCGCGTCGATCGTGTGCACGCGGACCAGGTCGCGGGCGTAGACCTCGGGCACGCCGAAGACGCCGGAGGTGAGGAGGTGGGCGACCCGGCGGAAGTACTCGGCCAGCGCCGGTGACCGCGGGTCCGCCCGGGGGGCGTGCAGCTGCACGGCGGTCCGCGGGACGCCGAGCAGGCGGGCGAGCGGCGCCGGCGGGAAGGTGAACAGCTCGAGCTGCGCCCGGCTCCACTCGAGATGACCGGTGGCGCCGATCGGCAGGAGCGCGAGGTCGTTCGGGCCGAGCTCGAGCCGGTGCTCCCCGTTCCGGAACAGGACCGTGCCGTCGCGCACGAGGACCACGACGAGCTCCGGCGAGCGCCGCAGCACGGCGTGCAGGGATTCCGCGGTCGCGCGGATGCTGACGACCGAGATGCCGTCGTCGACCAACGACACCTGCTCCCACGACATCGCGGAACCCGTTGCGGTGACCTCGGCGGAGCCGAGCACCGCGCGCAGCCCCGCGGTCGCCGCGACCGGGTCGCCGGCGGTGTGCTGGAGGCGGAGCAGGCTGTGGACCACGATGGAACCCTAGGGGGCGTCGACAGGACGCGGATCGGGGGAGGCGCCTCGCGGCGTCCTCCCCCGGGTCCTCGACGTCACCGGGTCGTGCCGGTCCCGTCGCCGTCCATCGCGATCTCCTCGTGGCGGACGTCCTCGGAGACCTGCTGGTTCTCGGTCACCTGGTCCTTGGAGAGCCGCACCCGCTCCACGGGAACGGTCTCCTTCTCCACCACGGGGCGCTCCTCGCTCAGCACGACCTCGTGCTCCTCCTCGGACAGGGCCGGCCCGTCGTAGGCGGCGTCGCGGTTCGCCTCGGTGATCGGCTCGCGCTCGACGTGGACCTCCTCACGCGTGACCGGGACGGTGACGTCCTGGCGCTCGGTGACCACGTGCTTGCGGAGGCGGGCGCGGCCGGTCTGGACCTTCTGGGTGCCGACGTTGAGGCGCTCCTCCGACCGGGTCATCGCGTCGTCCGTGGTCGGGCCGGAGGTGTCGTGCCCGACGGTGCCGTGCGAGTTCGTGGTGTCGGTGTCCGGTGCGGCGCCGGTCGTGCCCCCCTGGAGGCCGGCCGGCGTGCCGCCCACACCCGACGGTGCGCCGCCGGCGCGGCCGTCGTAGTAGTCGAACAGCGTGCCCTGCTCGTCGTCGGAGAGCGCGCCGTCGTCGTCGACCCCCGGCGCTCCCTTCACGGTCTCCTTGTCGTAGGCGACGCGGAGCACGCCGCCCTGGAAGTCCGCGCCCTGCAGCGGCACGAACGACTCCTTGTGGCCCAGCAGGCCGGTCCGCACGGTCACGAACAGCGGCTGGCCGCCGTCCTCCGACACGTAGACCTGGCCGACGGAACCGAGGCGGTCCCCATCGCGGTCCTCCACGGTCGCGGCCTGCACCGCATCGATGTCCTGGGTGGTGATCATGATCTCTCCTCGTCGGTCTGGCGGGTACGCGTGTCCGCCCACTGATCCAGCCGAGGCTGGACGTTCCTCGGACGTGCCGTGGGTACCGGCCGATCGCTGCGTGATCGGTCCATCCGATGTGGGGATCGCACGAAGAACGCCTGACAAGAGGCTGAAGCGGCGCGCGTGCACGCTGCCGGCTGCTTACCGTCGCGGCATGACCGACTCCCAGGACCGCACCCCGACCACCGCGTCCAGCCCCGCCGTGGCGGCGGGCGGCAGCGCCGCTCTCGACTCCCCGCGCACCGACCCCGCCGTGGAGCGGGAGCGCGTGCTGCGCCGCGAGAAGGAGGAGTTCTCGGGCATGCACTTCTGGCTGGCCTTCTTCGGCTGGCTGACCGCGACCGGCATGGTCGTGGTCCTGCTCGCGCTCGTCGCCGCGATCGGCGCGCTCCTCCGCGTGCAGAACCTGCTCGGTCTTCAACAGGGCGCGCAGGCGGTGGGCATCGGCGGAGCCGTCGCGCTGCTCGTCGTGCTCCTGATCGCCTACTACTGCGGCGGCTACGTCGCCGGGCGGATGGCCCGCTTCAGCGGTCTGAAGCAGGGCGTCGCCGTCTGGCTGTGGGCGATCATCATCGCCGTGCTGCTCGGCATCGCCGGTGCGATCGCGGGTTCGCAGGCGGTGTAGCGGGCCGGCTGAGCAGCGTGCCGCAGATCCCGATCTCGCCGTCCACGCTGACGGTCGCCGGGATCGTGTCGGCGCTCGCGGTGCTGATCGTGACCCTCGCCGGCGCCCTGCTCGGCGGCGTCGCGGGGATGCGGTACCACCGCAAGGTCGACCGCGTCGGCGTGGACGCCGCCTCCGGTCGCTGACTCGCGCCGCTCGGGGCTACGCCGCTCCGACGGCCTGGGCGACGGCGGTCGCCCGGAGCAGGTGCGTGAGGCTGTCGCGCACCTGCTCGAGGGTCTCGATCGGGACGCCGAGTCGCTCGACGATGCGGCCGGGCACCTGCTCGGCCCGGCTGCGGAGGGCGACGGCCGGCCTCGGTGAGCTCGACGCGCAGCTCCCGCTCGTTCTCGGGGTTGCGGGCGCGGGTCACGAGCCCGGCGGCCTCGAGGCGCTTGAGCAGCGGGGTGAGGGTGGGCGGCTCGAGGAACAGCGCGTCCGCGATGTCGCGCGCGGTGCGCGGGCTGCGCTCCCAGAGCGCGAGCATCACGAGGTACTGCGGGTGCGTGAGCCCGAGCGGCTCGAGCACCGGCCGGTAGAGGCCGATCACGCTGCGGCTGGTCGCGGCGAGCGCGAAGCACACCTGGCGGTCGAGCGCCAGGGGATCGTCGGTCACGAGCGGCGAAGTGTAGCCGTTCGTGCACGAAAGCATCGTGTACGAAGGATTAGACTACGAAGCATGGCATCCCGACTGTTCGCCCTCGCCCGCCGGCTCGACAAGGGCCTGTTCCCGTGGATGGGGCCCGCGCAGCTCGGCGCGGGGCACGCCGAGGAGCCGTACCGCGCGCCCGTGGATCCCAGCTGCCCGGTGTGCGGCGGCCCGCTGCGCGAGCACGCGGTGGCGCGCAACGCCGACCAGTCGCATGCCGACCCGGCTGCTCTGCCCGCCTCGCACGGCCTGACGGTCAGATCGCCGCGGCGATCACCAGGCCTGCGAGCTGCGCCCGGCGGAGAGGATCCGAGGACGGCACGCCGATGTCCCACCCGGCCCGCTGCAGCAGCGCTGCGGCGCTCGCCGCGGTGAACTCGGACCGCACGGGCTCACCGAGCGCGCCGACGCGCTCCCGGAAGGCCCGCCGCCGCTCGAGGCGCTCCGGTGCGTCCGTCTCCAGCGAGAGGCTGATCGCGAGGCGGCTACCGGGGCCGACCGCCGCCCGGAGATCGCGGAGCAGGCGCTCGAGGACCGCCGGCTCCAGGTAGACGGCGATGCCCTCCGCGAGCACCAGGCTCGGGGACGGCGGGGTCGCACCCCGCGGCGAGCAGGCCGGCCGCGACGTCGTCGCGGGTGAAGTCGGCGGGCACGAAGCGGATGTGCCCGGCCCGGATCCCGAGCGCTCGGATGCGCTCGAGCTTGTCGCGCTGGGTGTCGGGGTGGTCCAGCTCGATCCAGCGGACGCCCTGCCGGACGTAGCGGAGTGCGCGCCCGTCGTAGCCGGCGGCGGCGATCACGACCTGGCGCACGCCGGCGTCCAGCGCTCGCACGAGCACCCGGTCGAAGAAGCGCGTGCGGACCGCGAGGTGGGCGCTCATCGGCCGTTGCCGGTGGCGTCGCCCGCGACGTCGGCCGTCAGGCGCTCGTCCGCATCCGGGTCGCCCCCGATCGACTGCTCGCGTTCGACGTGCCGCCGGACGGCGGCCACACCCTGCGCGGTCCTCGACGCCTGACCGTCCCGCATGGGTCCAGGGTGCCAGGCTTGAGGCTGTCGGGGGTGCTCAGCAGGATGGCGGGATGCAGGAACCCGCCCTCTTCGTGCTCGCAGACCGACGGCTGAACGAGGTCGTGCAGCAGATCCGCGACGACCAGTGGTCGCTGGCCGTCCCCGAGTGGATCCGGCTCGCGTCCACGACCGACCGCTCGACCATCACGCTGAGGTCCCTCATCGCGTACCACGCGTACGACGACGTCTGGGTGCCCGACATCCTCGCCGGCCGAACGATGGCGGAGGTCGGGCCGGACCGATGGAAGGCGGACGAGCTGCTCGGCGAGGATCCGAGGGCCGACTTCGCGCGGATCGTCGACGCAGCGGTCGCCGCAGCGGAGTCGCTCGCGCCCGAGGACCTGCAGCGCACGGCGCACCTCTCCTTCGGGGACTTCACCGTGCAGGAGTACTTCTGGCAGATCACCCAGTTCCGGGCGTTCCGTGCCTACGAGTTCGCGGTGCTGATCGGCGTGGACCCCACGCTGCCGATCGAGCTCGTGCGCGGCGTGCGGGCGCAGCTCGAGCCCCACATCGAGGGCTGGCGGCGGATCGGCGTCTTCGCTCCCGAGGTGCCGGTGCCGGCGGACGCCTCCGAGCAGGATCGGCTGCTCGGCCTCTCGGGCCGCGCACCCCGCGCCTGATCCGTCCGTCAGCGGTAGCGGTAGAAGCCCTCGCCCGACTCGCGGCCCAGCTTGCCCTGGTCCAGGTAGTCGCGCTTCAGGTACTCGGCGAAGGCTCCGGCCCGCTGTGTCACCTGCCGCTGCGCTCGCACTGGCGATCGCGTACGGGGTGCGGAGGCCGATCACGTCGTAGATCTGGAACGGCCCGAGCGGAGCGCCCGTCGCGATGCGCCAGGTGGTGTCGATCGTCTCCGGATCCGCGACCTCGCGCATGAGCAGGTCCGAGGCGGCGTTCAGGAACGGCACGAGCAGCGAGTTCAGCACGTAGCCGGGCTGCTCCTTCTTGAGCCGGATCGGCACCATCCCGATCTCCTCGGCGAAGGCGACGACGCGCTCGACGACCTCCGGATCGGTCCGCGGCGTCCCCATCACCTCCGCGGTGTTCTGCGCCCAGATGTGGTTCGCGAAGTGCAGGGCCAGGAACCGGTCTGGGCGACCCGTCGCGTCCGCGATGGCGCTGGGCAGCAGCGTCGACGAGTTCGTCGCGAACACGGTGGTCTCGGGCGCTGCGGCGGCGATCGAGGCGTAGACCGAGCGCTTCAGCTCGAGGTTCTCGGGGACCGCCTCGATCACGAGGTCCGCGTCTCGCACCGCGTCCGCGATGTCGCTGACGAAGCGGATGCCGTCGACCGCCCGGCGCGCGGCGCCCTCGGGGTCGCCCACCTCGTGCGCGTACTGCCGGACGATCACGTCGAACCGTCCCCTCGCCGCGGTCAGCGCCGCGTCGTCGACGTCGTAGACGGTGACCGGGAAGCCGTGGTTCGCGGTCTGGAAGGCGATCTGCGCGCCGAGCACGCCGGCCCCCAGCACGGTGACGGTTCGGAACGACGACGGCATGGCACTCCTCGGGTCGGACGCACCCGTTCTACCGCAGCGCTCGCTGCGCCGCCGCTGACCGGCGGCTGCGGGCTCCAGGCGCGGGCTCCATAGCATCGCGGGATGACCTTCACGGAGTGGATCGATCTCGCGGGCCGCGTGATCGACGCGTCGGGGGTCGTCGTCGTCGTGGCGGGGGTGGTGCTGGGGAGCGTCTTCGCCGTGGTGCGGCTCGCCCGCCGCGAGACCCCGGTCTACCGGCCGTACCGGCAGTTCCTCGGCCGCTCGATCCTGCTCGGGCTCGAGCTGCTCGTCGCCGCCGACATCATCCGCACGGTCGCCATCACGCCGACCCTGATGAGCGTCGTGGTGCTCGGCGGCATCGTGCTCATCCGCACGTTCCTCAGCTTCTCGCTCGAGCTCGAGATCACCGGCCGGTGGCCGTGGCAGAAGGCGCCGGCGACGCCGGACGCCCCGCAGGGCTGAGGGTCAGGCGGACTGCAGCCCGGCCACGTCGGCCATCTGCTCCGGCGCGGTGACGACGGAGCAGATGGCGACGACGCCCTCCCAGAGCCGGTCCGCGAGGGGACGCATGCCGCGCTGGTCCTCCTCGAGGTTCTCGATGAGGGACGCCATCACGAGCGTGACGGCCCGGCGGGCGTCCTCCTTGGGGAGCCGCTGCTCCGTGAGGTCGGTGAACTCGCGGCGGATGACGCCCAGCCAGTGGAACAGCTCGGGCTTCAGCTCGGGCCGGCGCTGCAGCAGCTCGTGCATCGAGTCCCGGTCGGAGAGGCCGCCGGAGCCGGCGAGGCCGTCGGCGACGAGGACCGCAGAGGTCCCGCACGACGGATCCGCTCGGGTCCTCGAGGAACCGGGAGCGCTGCTCCGCGCCGATGGAGAACTCGGGCACGCCGAGTGCGGCGGCCGACTTCGACGGGAAGTAGTTGAAGAAGGTGCGGGGCGAGACGCCGGCGCCGGAGCAGATCGCCTCGACGGTCACCGCGCCGAGGCCGGACTCGAGCACGAGTCGCCGGGCCTCCTGATGCAGCGCCTGCCGGGTGAGGCGCTTCTTCTGCTCGCGCCAGGGGAGCTCGTCGACGAGGTTCGCAGCGTCGCGCACGTCGGGCCTTTCGAGAGGAGGGAGGGATTCGGGCTGCGGCCGTGGACCCGGCGAGGGTCCACGGCCGCAGGTGTCAGGATCGGGAGCCGACCGGGACCGATCCGGTGGGGGCGTCGAGCGCGCCGGCCTCGGCGGCGGCGCTGCCGGCCGCCACGCCGAGCGGCGTCCTCCGCCTTCGCGTTGTCCGCCTGCTCCTGCAGGGCCGACCGCTGACGCAGCGGCGGCACCTTGAAGAACAGGGCGATCACGAACGCGATCAGCAGCACGATCAGGCCGACCCAGTAGATCTGCACGGCCGACACGTTGAAGCCGGTGAGGAAGGGCTTCGAGAGCCGCGGGTCAGCGCCGTTCAGGAACGAGGTGTCACTGGTCGTGCTGGTCGAGGCCTTGGAGGTGGACGAGCTGCCCTTGTCGATCTGCTTGACCAGCGTCGGCACGACCTTGCTCCACGTAGTAGCCGGCGCTCGGAGGCGTTCGACCAGTCGACCGTCAGCTTCCCGTTCACGACCGAGGCGTGCGCCTTGGTCGCGGCGGCGGCGAGCGCCTTGTCGGTCGCGCCCGGGATGGCGGCGGTCGCCTGCGACTGCGCGGCCTGCTGAGCGGCGGGCAGCGCTGCGGCGACCTGCTGGTCGATCACGCCCTGCGCAGCGGATGCGGGCAGTGCGCCGGCCTGCACCTGCGCGTCCACCGCCGCCGTGACCTTCTGCGTGACGGCCTTCTTGACCGCGGCGTTCGTCTGGGTGGTGACGCCGTTCTTGACGGCGGTCTTCACCTGCGTGGTGGCCTTGTCGAGGCCCGGACTGCACGTTCGTCTTGATCGGGTCGGCGATCTTGTTCCAGAGCTGGTCCATGATCGGCTTGTTCGCCGGTGCGCTCGCCACGGACGGCGTGAGCGCGGCGTCGAGCGCCGAGGTCAGGTTCGCCTTGTTCGCGGTGGCGGTGAGGATGTTGCCCGGCATCGTCGAGAACAGCACGGAGAGCAGGATCGCGGTCCCGAGCGTGCCGCCGATCTGGCGGAAGAACGTCGAGGCGCTGGTCGCGACGCCCATGTCCCGCACGTCGACCGAGTTCTGGCTGGCGAGGGTCAGGGTCTGCATCAGCTGACCGAGCCCGAGGCCGATCAGGAACATCCCGATCATCATGTACCAGAGGGGCTTGTCGACCGTCATGGTCGTCAGCCACAGGAAGCCGAGCGCGGTGACCGCCGTCCCGGTGACCGGGAAGATCCGGTAGCGGCCCGTGCGGGACACGATCTGGCCGGAGGCGATCGACGAGATCATCAGGCCGGCGACCATCGGCAGCGTCGAGAAGCCCGACGCCGTCGGGGAGAGGCCCTCGACGATCTGCATGTAGAGCGGGATGGTGAGCATCGCGCCGAACATCCCGAAGCCGACGAGCACACCGAGCACCGTGGCGGTGGAGAACACCCGCGAGCGGAACAGCTTCAGCGGGATGATCGCGTCGTCCTTCATCAGCGTCTCGATGACGATGAAGGCGACGAGACCCACCGCGCCGGTCACGTAGCAGGCGATGGAGCCGAGGGAGGCCCAGCCCCACTCGCGGCCCTGCTCGGCGACGAGCAGCAGCGGCACGAGCGTCACGATGACGGCGGTGGCACCCCACCAGTCGATGCGCACGCGGCGGGCGGCGCCGAACCGCGGCAGGTGCAGGAAGGCGAAGACCATGCCGAGGGCGATGAGGCCGATCGGCACGTTCACGAGGAACACCCAGCGCCATCCGCTGATGAACAGGATCTGGGGCGCGCCCGCGAACAGGCCGCCGATCAGCGGCCCGGCGATCGATGAGACGCCGAAGACGGAGAGGAAGTAGCCCTGGTACTTCGCGCGCTCGCGCGGAGCGAGCATGTCGCCCATGATCGCGAGCGGCAACGACATGAGGCCGCCGGCGCCGATGCCCTGGAAGGCGCGGAAGCCCGCGAGCATCAGCATCGAGGTGGAGAAGGACGACATCAGGCTGCCGAGGATGAAGACCGTGATCGCGAAGATGTACAGCGGGCGCCGGCCGAACAGGTCGGACAGCTTGCCGTAGATCGGCGTGGCGATCGTCGAGGTGATCAGGTAGGCCGTGGTCACCCACGCCTGCTCGTTGAGACCGTGGAGGTCGTCACCGATGGTGCGGATCGCGGTGCCGACGATCGTCTGATCGAGCGCGGACAGGAACATGCCCGCCATGAGCCCGTAGATCACGAGCATGATCTGCCGGTGCGACATGACCGCGCCGGAGGTCCGCTCGGGGGCGGCGGTGGAGACAGCTGACAAGGGACGTCCTTCGTGACGGGAACGGCGAGGGGCAAGCGCGCCGAGACGGCGGCGGGCGTTGCAGTGAGTGCAACTTTACATGAAGTGCAAGATATTCCCACGCACCGCGGGATCTTTTCCTGACGCTCGTTGCCGATGCTGGGAGGATCGGGACGATGGCCTTCCAGTCCGCTGCCGAACCGTGTCGTTGTCGACACCGGCGCCGGCCGGTTCGCCGGGATCCGCGAGCAGGGCGTGCTGCGCGTGCGGGGCATCCGCTACGCCGTCGCCGGGCGGTTCGAGCGGCCCCGACCGGTGTCGCCCGAACCCGGCACGATCTCGGCGATCGATCCCGCGCCGGCCTGCCCGCAGCCGATGTCTCAGGGCGACCGCATGCTCGGGGAGCCGTACCGGGGCATCCGCTTCGACGAGGACTGCCTGCGGCTGTCCGTGACCGCGCCCGACGACCTCGCGTCCGGGCGAGCGGGTGCCGGTGCTGGTCTGGATCCACGGGGGGTCCTACGTGGCCGGCGGCGCCGACCTGCCGATCTTCGACCCGGCGGCGCTCGTGCGGGAGCAGCGGGTGCTCCTCGTCGCCGTGACCTACCGGCTCGGCGTGCTCGGCTTCCTGGGCGACGCGGACAGGGTGCCACCGAACCTCGGCCTGCTCGATCTGATCGAGGCGCTGCGGTGGGTGCAGCGGCACATCGCCGACTTCGGCGGCGATCCCGGCGGCCGTGACCCTGTGTCGGGCAGTCCGCCGGCGCCGATGCGGCGGCCCACCTGCTGATCGCGCAGCGGCGCGGAGGGGCTCGCCGCACGGGCGATCCTGCAGAGTGCGCCGTTCGGCATCCGCCGGAACCGCGGGCGGATGACGGCGCGGATGCTCGAGGCCGTCGGCGCGCTCGACCCCTCCGCGACCGAGGACCTCCTCTTCGCCGCGCACGACCGCGCCTACGCGGCCGCCGCGCGGTTCGGGCTGCGCTCCGGCATGCCCTTCGGTCCGCAGTACGGCGCCGATCCGCTGCCGCCGGAGGACCGGGCGGACGCCGCGTGGCGGCGGATCGCCGACCGGGTGGACGTGCTCGTCGGCTGGACCAGCGAGGAGACCCGGTTCTTCGGGGCGCTGAGCCCCGGGCTCACGCGCCTGTTCGGTCTGCCGGTGGTCGGGCGGAGCCCTCGGGCCGCTTGATCGTCCGGCTGACGACGGATGCGGTGTATCGGCGCGGCGGCCGCGCCTTCGCCGCGCTGCTCCGCTCGGCCGGCGGCCGGGTGATCGAGTACGAGCTCGACTGGCGGCCCGAGGGCGGGGCCGCCGGCGCCGGCCACGTCGTCGACCTGCCGCTGCTCTTCCCCGGGCCCGGGCTGGACCGGCGCCCGGCTGATCGGCCAGGTGGATCCCGCGGACCTCGGGGGCATCGGTGCGGGACTCCGCGCCATCTGGGGTGCCTTCGCCCGAGGGCGAGGCGCTGCCGCCGCTACCGGCCGGGCCCGTGCGTCTGACCCTGCGCTGACGCACGGGATCCCCGGATCCCGCCCCCAGGACGGCACGGTTCCGAATACCGTGCACCATGCCCCTCTTCTCGCCAGTCCGAGGCCGGGATCCCCGCCACCGTGCACGCCCGCTCGACGCTGCCCCCGGCGCGAGGCGCTGGCGCTGATCGGGCCGATCGACCTGCCGTCGGTGTTCCACCGCTGGGGACCCGTTCCCCGCCGTCGTCTCGGTCGAGGGGCAGACCGGTACCTGGGACGCGCCCGGCCGCTCCCGGCGCACCCACTTCTCGGACGGCGGATCCGCCCAGGAGACGATGACCGAGTACACGCCGGGGGCCGGTTTCGCGTACGAGCTGCGGGACTTCACCGACGTGTTCGGCCGGATCGTCGAGGGCATCCGCGGCGAGTGGACCTTCACGCCCGACGGCGACGGCTGCGTCGTGCGCTGGACCTGGGAGTTCAAGCCGAAGCGGGGCACGCGGGTGCTGCTCGCCGGCGTCGTCGTGCCGCTCTTCCGGCGCTACATGCAGCGGGTGATGGCCGCCTCCGTGGCGCTCGCCGAGCGCGAGGCCCTCGCCGCCGCACTGACCTGCGCAGCGGGTGCTCCCGCCGCTCCAGCGAACTCCCGCCGTCGTCCCAGCGGCCTCTCCGGCGACCCCGTCACGCTCCGAGGTGCTTGCATCGGGGAAAGGGATGGCATGGTCGATCGCATCGCCGACATCTGGGGCACCCGCACCGCCTTCGCACGGGGCGAGCGGTGGCCGGTCCGGGTCGACCTGAAGCTCGCCGACGGGCGTGACGGAGGCGGAGGTCGACCGCTGGGTCACCTCCGCGTGCGTGCTCTGCAGCAACGGCTGCGGGCTCGAGATCGCCGTGAAGGACGGCGAGATGGTCGGGCGTCCGCGGCCGCGCCACCGACCTCGTGAACCACGGCCGGCTCGGCCCGAAGGGGCTGTTCGCCAGCTGGCAGGGCGTCCGGAACGGCGACCGGCTGACGCGGCCGCTCATCCGGGTCGACGGGGAGCTCGTGCCGACCGACTGGGACACCGCGATGAACGTCATCGTCGAGCGCAGCAAGCGGCTCCTCGCGGAGAAGGGTCCGCTCAGCCACGGCTTCTACACGAGCGGCCAGCTGTTCCTCGAGGAGTACTACGCGCAGGCGATCGTCGGCAAGGCCGGCATCGGCACCCCGCACATGGACGGCAACACCCGCCTCTGCACGGCGACCGCCGCGGCGGCGATGAAGGAGACCTTCGGCTCCGACGGCCAGCCGGGCAGCTACAGCGACATCGACGAGTGCGACGCGATGTTCCTCTACGGCCACAACATGGCCGAGACCCAGACCGTGCTGTGGATGCGGGTGCTCGACCGGCTGGCCGGCCCGAACCCGCCCCGGCTGGTCTGCGTCGATCCCCGGGAGACGGAGGTCGCCCGGCACGCCGAGGTGCACCTCGCGGTCCGCCCGGGCACGAACCTGGCGCTGATGAACGGCCTCGTCCGCGAGGTCATCGCGCAGGGCTGGATCGACGAGGACTACATCGCGGCGCACACCGTGGGCTTCGCGGAGCTCGGTGAGACCGTGCGGCCGTGGACGCCCGAGCGGGTGGCCGAGACGTGCGGCGTCGACGCGGACGACGTGCGCCGAGCTGCGGAGATCTTCGGCACCAGTGACCGCGTGCTCTCCACGGTGCTGCAGGGCTTCTACCAGTCGTCGCAGGCGACCGCGTCGAGCTGCCAGGTGAACAACCTCCACCTGCTGCGCGGCATGATCGGGACGCCGGGCTGCGGCATCCTGCAGATGAACGGGCAGCCGACCGCGCAGAACAACCGGGAGGCGGGCGCCGACGGCGACCTCTCGGGCTTCCGCAACTGGGAGAACCCGGCCCACGTGCAGCAGCTCGCGGATCTCTGGGGCGTGCACACCGACAAGATCCCGCACTGGGCGCCGCCCACCCACGCGATGCAGATCTTCCGCTACTGCGAGCAGGGCTCGATCGAGCTCCTCTGGGTCATCGCGACCAACCCGGCGGTCTCGATGCCGCAGGCTGCCGCGCATCCGCAAGATCCTCGAGCAGGAGCAGCCTCTTCCTCGTCGTGGAGGACCTCTACCTGACCGAGACCGCGCGCTACGCCGACGTCGTGCTGCCGGCGGCCGCGTGGGGCGAGAAGCAGGGCACGTTCACCAACGTGAACCGCACCGTCCACCTGTCCGACAAGGCGGTCGAGCCGCCCGGGGAGGCGCGCAGCGACCTCGACATCTTCCTCGACTACGCCCGGCGGATGGACTTCCGGCGCGACGACGGGCGACCGCTGCTCGAGTGGACCGGCCCCGAGGACGCGTTCCGCGCCTGGCAGGAGTGCACGCGCGGCCGCCTCGTCGACTACACCGGCCTCTCCTACGAGAAGCTCCGCGGCGGCACCGGCATCCCCTGGCCCTGCAACGAGGAGCATCCGGACGGCACGAACCGGCTCTACGGCGACGGGATCTTCCCGACGGAGTTCGACCGTGCGGAGTCGTTCGGGCACGACCTGCTCACCGGCGCGACCGTCGGGCCGCTGAAGTTCCGGGCGCTGCAGGCGAACGGCCGGGCGATCCTGAAGACCGCGCCCTACTCGCCGGCGAGCGAGGCCCCCGACGACGAGTACCCGTTCCTCTACTCGACCGGGCGCACGGTCTACCACTTCCACACCCGGACCAAGACGGCCCGCTCCCGCCAGCTGCACAAGGCGGCGCCGTCGCGCCTGGGTGGAGCTGTCGGTGCCGGACGCGGAGCGGCTCGGCATCCAGGAGGGCGATCTGGTGCGCGTCGCCTCCCGCCGCGGGCGAGATCGTCGTGCCCGCCCGCGTCGGGCGAGGTGCGCGAGGGCACGGTCTTCGCGCCGTTCCACTACGGCTACTGGGAGCAGGGGCGGTCCGGGCCGGGCGATCGCCCGACCGCCGCGAACGAGCTGACCGAGACCGAGTGGGATCCGGTGTCGAAGCAGCCGATCCTCAAGGTCGCCGCCGTCCGGATCGAGAAGGTGGCGGACGCGGTGGGCCCGGCTCCGGCTCCGACCACCACCGCGTCGCGGCCGGCCGACCCGGCAGGCGTCCCGCCGACCGTCGGCGGCCCGGAGGCCGAGGTGGAGGAGCGGCCCCGCGCCGCCGAGCCGCCGACGGCGCCCGACGAGGAGCACGAGGAGAACGCGAAGTGAAGCTGCCCGTCTACCTCGGCATGCTGCAGCAGGCGGAGCGGGAGCTCGCCGCCTCCTTCCGCACGGTCGCCGACGGCCACGGCGACGAGCCCGACGTGCACTCCATCTGCACGGTCCTCGCGAAGCAGTGCGACGAGCACGTCGAGGCCATCCAGCCGCTCGTCGACCGGTACGGCTCCCAGCCCGACGACGAGCCGGAGCGGCTGCACGCCGCGGCGCTGCCGGAGCCGCGCACCGGGCCGCTCGCGCTCCTGCGCGACCTCCAGGACGTGCACCTGCTCGCCTCGTTCGTCGACATGACCTGGACCCTCGTCGGGCAGGCGGCCGCGGCGCTCCGCGACGAGGAGCTGCAGGAGCTCATCACGGCACGCGAGGCGGAGACGGCGGTGCAGGTCGCGTGGCTGACCACGCGGATGAAGCAGGCCGCTCCGCAGGCGCTCGTGGTCGCCGGGTGAGCGGCGGGACGACCGACCGGTTCACCGGCGGACCGCTGGACCGGGTCGAGGGCAGCCGGCCGGGCACGGCGCTCTACGCCGCGCTGCTGAGCCTCCTGGTGCTCGCGCTCGCCGGCGCGGTCGGCCTGGCACTGAAGCAGCCGTGGCTGTTCCCGAGCCTCGGCCCGACCGTGATGCTCTTCTTCCAGTCGCCGCGGCAGCGGGCCTCGCGGCCCCTGCACGCGCTGGTCGGGCACGGCGTCGCCCTCGTCATCGGCTACGGCTGCCTCGTCGGTGTTCGGGCTCGTGGGTGCCCCCTCGGTGCCGACGGCCGGCCTGACCCCGCCGTACCTGATCGCCGGCGCCCTGTCGGTCGCGCTGACGACGGGGATCCTCGCGCTCCTGAAGCTCGAGCATCCGCCCGCCGGCGCGACGACGCTGATCGTCAGCCTCGGCATCATCGCGAAGCCGATCGGGTCTGCTGTCGATGGCGGGCGCGATCGTGCTGGTCACCATCGCCGGATGGCTGATCAACCGCCTGCTCCTCGGCCGCCGGAGCTGAGCGGACGGCGGAGCGCCGTTCACGCGCGCGCGGCGAGCACCCCTGCGGCGACGCTCGTCGTGACCGGCAGCTGCGGGGATCGAGCATCGCCTGGACCGCGTGGTAGAGATCCGGCTTGTCGCCGGGAACCGGCGTGAGGTCGGGCGTCAGCTCGTGGTGCCAGGAGCCGTCGACGCGGTCGAGGAAGACGGCGGCCACGTGGTCGAGCCAGCGCTCGTAGTCCGCGGCGAACCGCGGCTCGCCCGTCAGCCGGTGCAGCACCGACGGCCGCCGCCACCGCCTCCGCGGCGACCCAGTGACGCCGCTCCCGCGACGACCGGGGCGCCCGACCAGTCCGTCGTGTAGCACGAAGCCGTCGCGGCCGTCGGCGTGCCACCCGTCGGCCGCGGCACGGTCGAAGAGCGCGACGGCGCCCTCCAGGAAGCCGTCCGCGCCGGGCAACGACGCCGCGGACGCCAGCAGGCGCGCCCACTCGAAGCCGTGGCCCGGCGTCACCCCGTAGGGCTGGAAGTCGTCGTCGGGACGGTCGCGGTGCGCCTCCGGGTGGGCGACCCAGTGCGCGTCGTAGTGCTCGCAGATCCGCCACTCGCGCTCGACCGCCTGCTCGATCACGAAGCGGCCGATCCGGACGGCCGCAGCACCCCATCGCGGATCGCCGGTGGCGTCGCCCGCGGCGAGCAGGGCCTCGACCAGGTGCATGTTCCCGTTCAGGCCGCGGTAGCCGTCGTCCCGGGACGCATCGGCGAAGGCGCGGTCCCGGGCCAAGCCGGTGCCCGGATCCAGGAACGCCGACTCGAGCCGTGCCAGCGCGCGCTGCAGCAGCGCCCCCGCGCCGGGGAGCCCGAGCATCGAGCCGGTCGCGGCGGCGAGCACGACGAAGTCGAGCGTGTAGAGCCCGCGGCCGTCCTCCTCCGGATGCGCCGGGTGCCACGGCCAGCCGGCGGCCTCGCCGTCCTCGAGGGTCGCGAGGAGAGCGGCGGCCACCGGGCGGGCTCCCGGCCGACCGCGCAGGGCCGCGAGCGCGAACACGTGCGCGGTGCGGGCCGTGAGGAACGTCGGCGCCGAGACCCCGACGTGCGGGACGCCCCGCCCGTCGAGCAGCGCTGCTCCGCGCTCGGCCAGGACCGCCTGGGGGAAGTCGAGCAGCCGGTCCACCTCACGCCGTAACCAGTGCGCGTGCACGGGGTCCGTCAGCCACCCGACGACGTGATCGGTGCCCGACATGTCCCCTCCCGGTCTCGGTCTGCGGCGATCATGCCTCGTGGAGCATGCGCGCCACCTGCGCATGCAGCGGGTCGACGTCCCCTCGTCGAAGCCCCACGCGACGGTCTGCGCGAGGGCCCAGCGCCGGGCGCGATCGCGATCCAGGCCGAGCTCCGTCGTCAGCCGGTCGAGCGCCGGCACCAGCGCGTCGAGGTCCCAGCGGCCGACGTCGCGGAGCACCGGCGCCAACCCGAACTCCCGCTCGCCGGCGAGCGGCTTCGGATCGATGACGAGCCAGGGCTCCCGCGTCGCGCCGAGCACGTTCTGGCGTGCAGGTCCTGGTTCAGCAGGACCAGCGGTCCCTGCGTCGGAAGGCAGCTCCTCCAGCGCGAGGAGCGCGGCGTCGAGAGAGTTCGCGGTCGAGGGCGCGCCGCGCGGCCTTCCATGACGACTCCAGCGACCCGAGCCACCATGCCGCCTCCTCGGCCAGCGGCGTCACCTCGGCCGGCGCAGCGACCCACAGCCGCGGGAGCAGCGCCGAGAACGCGGCGAGGCGGTCGGCGGCCGGCGCCTCGAGCAGCGGGGACCCCGGCTCGCAGCGCTCGAGCAGCAGCGCGCGCCGCTCCGGGTCCGTGCGGAGCAGCCGCACGGCGCCGGACCCGCCCCACGCCCGCAGCGCCGCCGCCTCGTGGGCGCTCTCGCGGTCGGGGACTGCAGCTTCAGGACCGCGTCGGTGCCGTCCGCCATACGGACCCGCAGCGCCACCGACGCGAAGGCGTACGGATAGGGCTCGCCGACGGTGAGTCGCCAGCGTGCCGCCACGTCGTCGAGCAGCCCGGGCAGGGAGTCCAGCCACCGCCCGCCGTCCGCGGTGCCGCGCAGCCACGCCACACCCGGGGGCATCCGGAACTCGGGACGGGGCACGACACGACGATAGCCCGCGATTCCTCGGCCACCTCGGAGGCCATTTCCAGGCGGACCGGTGAGATCGTTGCACTCACACAAGGTTGTGTCGGGGAGGGCACCATGGCGAGCACGATCGAGTCGGCGGCGCAGGTCGGACGGATGCGCTGGAAGCGGCTCATCCCGGTCGCGATCGTCGTCTACATCATCTCGTTCATGGACCGCACGAACATCGGGTTCGCGCTGAACGGCCTGCACAAGGACCTCGGCATCGACGCCGCCCAGCAGGGCCTCGCGGCCGGCATCTTCTTCATCGGCTACATCTCGCTGCAGATCACGGGCGGCCATCTCGCCGAGCACTGGAGCGCGAAGAAGTTCGTCGGGATCATGCTCTTCGTCTGGGGCGTGCTCGCCGTCGCCACCGGCTTCGTGCAGAACTTCGGCGAGCTGCTGGTGCTCCGCTTCCTGCTCGGCGTCGCCGAGGCGGGCATCTGGCCCGCGATCCTCGTGCTCATCAGCCACTGGTTCCCGGCCGCCGAGCGGGCGCGGGCCTACGCCTTCTGGATGATGAACATCGCGATCGCGTCGATCATCACGGCCCCGCTGTCCGGCTGGATCCTCTCGATCGCCGACTGGCGCTGGCTGTTCATCGTCGAGGGCGCGTTCCCGTTCATCATCGCCGCGCCCCTGTGGTTCGCCCTCGTGGCGGACCACCCGCGCGAGGCGAAGTGGTGCTCGCCGGAGGAGCGGGACTACATCGAGAAGGGGCTCGCGGCGGACCGGGCGCAGGAGGGCGACCACGAGAGGCTCGGCCTGAAGCACGTCGTCACCAACTCCGTCGTGCTGCGGCTGACCCTCGTCTACTTCCTCGTCCAGATCGGCTTCTACGGGGTGAACATCTGGCTGCCGAAGGTCGTCGGCACGATCACCGGCGGGGTGCCCTTCGTCGTCGGCTGGGTCACCGCGATCCCCTACGTGCTCGCGATCGTCGCGCCTCTGGTTCAACGCGAAGGCGGCGGACCGCAGCGGGCGCTACTCCACGCACGTCCTCCTGTCGCTCGCCACCGGCGCCGTCGCGCTCGTGATCTCCGTCGGCGACCGGCAGCGCCGCCCCGGTGCGTGGCGATCGTGTTCATCAGCATCGCCGTCGCCGGCTCGCTCGCGTACGACGGCCCGTTCTGGGCGGCCGGATCGCAGGCGATGCCGGTCGTCGTGGCGGGCGCGGCGATGGGCTTCATCAACGCGATCGGCAACCTCGGCGGCTTCGTCGGCCCCTACGTCGCCGGCTTCATGCAGGACGCGAGCGGCGGCAGCTTCTTCACGGCCTCGATCTTCCTGGCGATCAGCCTGCTCGCGGCCGGCGGCGTGATGCTCACCCTGCGCCGCAAGGGCGACCGGCCGCACGTGCGGGAGGCCGAGCAGGAGGCGCTTGCGGCCGCGAACCGCGCGTGAGGGACGCCGGCAGGGATCCGTCCTCCGGATCCCCCGCCGCCCGGCCGCTCGCACCGTCGAGCGTGCGAGCCGTGCTCGCCGACGCCCGCCGTCTGGTCGTGCTCGACGACGATCCCACCGGCACCCAGACCGTCACCGACGTCCCCGTGCTGACCCGGTGGAGCCGGGACGACCTGCGCTGGGCGCTCGCGCAGGGCGGCCCCGGCTTCTTCGTCCTGACGAACACGCGCAGCCTCGGCCCCGAGGACGCCGCCGCCCGCAACCGCGAGGTCGCGGAGGCATGCCTCGACGCTGCGGACGAGGCCGGCGTCGACGTGTCGTTCGCGAGCCGGAGCGACTCGACGCTGCGCGGGCACTTCCCGCTGGAGACCGACGTGCTGGCGGAGGTGCTGGCGAGCCGGGGCCGGCCGGTCGACGGCGTCCTGCTCGTGCCCGCCTACGTCGACGCGGGGCGGATCACGGTCGACGGCGTGCACCTCGTCGCGGTCGGGGACGGTTTCCAGCCGGTCGGGGAGAGCGAGTTCGCCGACGGATGCGACCTTCGGCTACCGCAGCTCCCGGCTCGCCGACTGGGTGGCGGAGAAGAGCGGACGACCGGCCCCCACGACCGAGCTCCCGCTCGCGGTCGTCCGCGGCGACGCGGAGGAGCTCCGCCGCCGGATCGACGGCGACGGGCGTGCTCATCCCCGACGTCGTCACCGACGACGACCTGCGCGCGGTCGTGGTCGCCGTGCTCGCCGCGGAGCGGGACGGCCGCCGGTTCCTCTTCCGCGTCGGCCCCTCGTTCGTCCGGGCGCGGCTCGGACAGGCGGCCGAGCCGCCGATCGACGACGCGCGCCTCGCCGGGCTCGTCGAGCCGGGCGCCGCGGGCCTGGTGGTCGTCGGCTCCCACGTGGGCCGCACCACGCGGCAGCTCGAGCGGCTGCGGGCCCGCGTGCCGTTCACGGCGGTCGAGCTCGACGTCGCCGCCGTCGTGGACGACGCGGGAGCCGCCGTGGCGCGGGCGACGGATCACGTGCTCGCCGGGGAGGACGGCGCGCTCGTCGTGCTGAGCACGAGCCGCACACGGATCACCGGGGCGGACGGGGCGGCCAGCCTCGCGATCGCCCGCGCCGTGAGCGCGGCGCTCAGCGAGGTGGTCCGCCGCGTCGTGCAGGCCCGTCGGCCGGGGTTCGTCGTGGCGAAGGGCGGCATCACCTCGTCCGACACGGCGACGGTGGCGCTCGGGGTGCGGCGGGCCTGGGCGCGGGGCACGTTGCTGCCCGGCATCGTCTCGCTGTGGGAGCCGGTCGACGGGCCCGCCGCCGGCTTGCCCTACGTGGTCTTCGCGGGCAACGTGGGCGACGACGACGCGCTCGCCTCGGTGGTGGAGCGGCTGGTCGCCGCGGGCGGACGGAGGGACTGAGGCATGCGGGTGCTCATCACGGGCGGGGCGGGATTCGTCGGGGCGCTCCTCGCGCGCCGGATCCTCGCCGACGGGACGATCGCCGTGGGCGGCGCCCCGGCCGAGCCCGTCGACGAGCTGGTGCTGCTCGACCTCGCGGCGCCGCCTGTCGACCTCGCGACCGACCCGCGCGTGCGTGTGCTCACCGGCGGCCTCGACGAGCGGATGCCCGAGACGCCCGACGTCGACCTCGTGTTCCACCTCGCGGGCGTCGTGAGCGGGGCGGCGGAGGCCGACTTCGACCTCGGCATGCGGGGCAACCTCGACGGCACCAGGGCGGTTCTCGAGCGGTGCCGCACGCAGACGCCGCCGGTGCTCGTCTTCTCGAGCTCGCTCGCCGTCTTCGGGCAGGACCCCGCGCTCCCGCCGATCGGCGAGGTGCACGACGACACGCTGCCGCGACCCCAGACCAGCTACGGCACCCAGAAGTTCGTGGGGGAGCTGCTCGTCGCCGACGCGAGCCGGAAGGGGTTCGTGCGCGGACGCAGCGTGCGGCTGATGACGGTCTCGGTGCGACCGGGCCGGCCGAACGCCGCGGCCTCGGGCTTCCTCTCCGGGATCATCCGCGAGCCGCTCGCCGGGATGCGGGCGGTGTGCCCGGTCCCGCCCGACACCGAGGTCGCCCTGTCCTCGCCCCGCCGGACCATCGAGGGGCTGCTCGCCGCCGCCGGGGTCGAGGACGCGGCGTGGGGGAGCCGCTCCGCGCTCACGTTGCCCGGGCTGACCACGACGCCGCGTGCGATGGCGGAGGCGCTCGACCGGGTTGCAGGCTCCGGCACCAGCGACCTGATCGACTGGCAGCAGGACCCCGCAGTCACCGCGATGTTCGCCACGTGGCCCGCACGCTTCCGAACCGACCGCGCCTCGGCGCTCGGCCTCGAGCCGGAACGCTCCTTCGACGACGTCGTGCGGGCCTACATCGACGACCTCCGCTGACCGTCAGCCGGCGACGAGCGAGGGCTCAATAGGCTCGTCGGCATGGAATATCGGCAGCTCGGACGGTCGGGCCTTCGCGTCTCGACGATCACCCTCGGCACCATGGGATTCGGCGGCACGGGGTGGGCCAGCCCCATCGGCCACCTCGACGTCGACGGCGCGCGCCGCCAGATCGAGATCTGCCTCGAGGCCGGCGTGAACCTCATCGACACCGCGGACGTCTACTCGAGCGGACTCTCGGAGCAGATCCTCGGCGAGGCGCTCGGCACCCACCGCGACGAGGTGCTCATCGCCACGAAGGTGCGCGGCGAGATGGGCGACGGGCCGAACGACGCCGGGCTCTCGCGGCACCACATCGTCCGGGCCGCCGAGGCGAGCCTGCGCCGGCTCGGCACCGACCACATCGACCTGTACCAGGTGCACGAGTGGGACGGGCACACCCCGCTCGAGGAGACCCTCGCCGCCCTCGACGACCTCGTCCGAGCGGCAAGGTCCGCTACATCGGCTCCTCCAACTACACCGGCTGGCAGCTGATGAAGGCGCTCTGGACCTCGGACAAGCGCGGCTCGAGCGCTTCGTGATCCGAGCAGATCTACTACTCGCTGCAGGCGCGGGACGCCGAGAACGAGCTCGTGCCGATCTCGATCGACCAGGGCCTCGGCATCCTGGTCTGGAGCCCGATCGCCGGCGGCCTGCTCTCGGGCAAGTACCGCCGCGGTCAGGACGCGCCGGAGGGGACCCGCCGCTTCGAGGGCTGGACCGAGCCGCCCGTCCACGACGAGGACCGGCTGTACGCCACGATCGACGAGCTCGTCGCGATCGGCGAGGCCACGGCGTCTCGGCCGCGCAGGTCGCGCTCGCCTACACGCTCGCGAAGCCGGCCGTCACGTCGGTGATCGTCGGCGCGCGCACGGAGGACCAGCTGCGCGACAACCTCGCCGCAGCCGATCTCGTGCTGACGGCGGAGGAGCTCGCAGCGGCTCGACGACGTGAGCGGGGTGCCGCTGCTCTACCCGTACTGGCACCAGGCGAACACGGGCAAGGGCCGCCTCGGCCCGGCCGACCTGAGCCTGCTGGAGCGCCACCTGCCCTAACCCCGACCCCCTGAGCACTTCAGCAGGAGATTTTCGCTTCAGCAGGACGAGATCGGCGTTTTCGTCCTGCTGAAGCGAATCTCGTCCTGCTGGGCCCACGCCGGCCGGTTCCGACGCGGCGAAGCCGCGCGGCGGCCGTGCCGGTGGGGAAGGTGCTGTGGACGAGGATGGCCGGGACGCCCTCGGGCGTCGCGGACCGGCAGGAGGGCCACGGGTGGGCAAGGAGTACACCGCCATCGACGGGCGCCTTCGGGCGTTCATCGAGGCGCAGCCGATGTTCTTCACGGCGACCGCGCCGCTGTCCGGCGACGGCACGGTGAACCTCTCCCCGAAGGGCGTCACCGGGTCGTTCACGGTGCTCGACGAGCGCACCGTCGCCTACCTCGACTTCGCCGGCAGCAACGCCGAGACCATCGCCCACCTGCGGGAGAACGGACGCATCACGCTGATGTGGTGCGCATTCCAAGGACCGCCGAACATCGTCCGCGTGCACGGGCGCGGGGAGGTCGTGCTCCGTGACGACCCGAGGTTCACGGCGCTGGTCCGGCGGTTCGAGGCCGATCCGGCGGATCACGGCCTCCGCGCCGTCGTCGTGGTGCACGCGGAGCGCATCCGGGACACCTGCGGCTACGCCGTCCCGCTGATGCAGTACGAGGGCGATCGGGACCTGCACGAGCGGCGGTTCGCCCGGGAGGACGACGAGTCCCTGAGCCGCTACTTCGAGGGCAAGGAGCACGTGGCCGTCAGCCTGGACGGGCTCCCCGGCCTGCCCCTGCCGCTGCCCCGGCTCGCCGATCGGAGCGTCCCGCTGCCCTGGTCGCCCGGGAACGGAGGAGCCCTCCGCATCACCGGCGGGTGATGCGGAGGGCTCCGGTCCGTGTCCGGCTACTTCTTCAGGTGCCAGAACTGGATGTGCAGGTGCGGGTAGTGACCGGAGGACACGAGGTAGCCCGTCGTGCCGCCGAACAGCTGGTTGTTCGTGTGGGCGGTGTAGAAGAAGTCGTGGTGCCCGTTCGGCAGGGTGACGACCTTCGAGACGACGGCGGTGTGCTGCCACATGCCGGGCGATGCCTTGTCATCCCAGTTGAACTGGACGATGTCGCCGACGACGACCTGGTCGCGGTCCGCCTGCGCGTAGCTGAGGTGCTCGGCGAGGTCGGGCCGCGTGCGCAGCCAGTCGCTCATCGCGGTCGACGAGATCCAGGTGAGGCTGGCGACGGGGCGCTTCGTCCTCGGGGCCGCACCGGTGTCGTACCACTGCCACGACTGCTTCCATCCGCGCGCCAGCAGCATCTGGCTGGTGAAGTCGGCGCAGTCGTTGCCCGGGATGTAGCCGAAGACCGTGCTCGCGGTGAGGCTCCAGTGCGCGCCCGCGTAGGCCATCTGCTTGTCGAGCCCGCTCGTGGTCGTGTAGGTGAAGGTCAGCGCCGTCGGCACGGGCACGCCGTCGCCCGATTCGAGCGCGATCGAGACTGGACCGGGCTGGAAGCTCGGGGCTGCAGCCATCAGGAAGGTCGCGGAGGTGTCGCTGCGCACGACGAGGTCGTCCGCAGCGGTGCCGTTCACGAGCACGGCGGCGAGGCCGGCGCTGACGCCGTCCACCGCGAGGAAGCCGGTCCCCGTGATCCGTACGTGCCGCTGGACGGCGGAGTGCCCGCTCACCTGGCTGAGCGCGGTCGCCCAGGGCTCGAAGGCGATCGGGGCAGGCGTCGGAGTCGGCGGGGGCGTCGGTGCTGAGACGGCCGAGGCCGCCGAGAGCGGGGCCGCGAGCGCCGGCGTGGCGGTGAGCACGGCGGTGCCGAGGGTCACCGCGACTGCGGCGGTGATGGAGACGATGCGGAAGGGCTGCATGGGTATCGGTACGTCGATCTGTGCGTTGGACATGGGCGCAGGGATCACGCAGTGAATCCCGACCCGTCCAGGTGAAACGCGTCGGTACAATTCCGTTTCCGGACCCCCGCTTCGAACGTACTTGCGGGGCCCGAAACTGAGAAACCCCCGTGAGGGGCACGTTCTGACCCGGGAAATGGGGGCAATGCCGGTGGAATCACCGCGAATGCGTCCCCTTGCGCAGCACGGCCGGCTGCGGAGCGCGAGCCCTGTTGCAGAGGCGTTCCGATTTCTCGCGATCGGCCTCTGCGTCGTGCTCGTGGCGGCCGTCTCGGTCGGCGCCATCGCCGTCGCCCGCGTCGCCGGCTCCATCAGCGCCAATTCCGTGAACATCGGGACCGGTGGCGGAACGGTGCCGACGATCGGCGCCTATTCCGGCGCGGTGAATCTCCTGCTCGTCGGAAGCGATACCCGGAACGGGCAGAAAGGCCATTACGGGGACAATCCCGGCAGCACCTTGAACGACGTGACGATCCTCATCCGGATCAGCGCCGACCACACGAAAGCCACGGTGCTCAGCTTTCCGCGTGACCTCTACGTGGACGTGCCCGCCTGTCCCGATCCGGACCATCCCGGCAAGACCCTCGATCCCGAGACGGCGTGAAGATCAACACGACGCTCGAGTACGGCGGCGTCGGGTGCACCCGCGACACGATCGCGAAGCTCACGGGGATGAAGATCCCCTACGTCGCGCTCATCACCTTCGACGGCGTCGTCGAGATGTCGAACGCGGTGGGCGGCGTGCCGGTCTGCGTCGCGAAGGCGATCAACGACGACTACACGGGGCTGCACCTCACCGCCGGCATCCACACCCTGCAGGGCGCCCGCGCGCTCGAGTTCCTGCGCACGCGTCACGGTGTCGGGGACGGCAGCGACCTCACGCGCATCAGCTCCCAGCAGGTGTTCCTCTCCGCCCTCGTGCGCAAGGTCAAGAGCAGCTCGACCCTCACCGATGTCACGAAGCTCTACGGGCTGGCGCACGCCGCGGGCGAGAGCATGGTGCTCTCCTCGACGCTCGCGAGCATCGACACGATGGTGTCGATCGCCCGCGCGGTCGCGCCGATCTCGCTGAGCAGGTTCGTGCTGGTGCAGTACCCGACGGTCGTCTCCGGGGACGGCGTCACGGCGAACACCGAGCCGGCCACGACGCTCATCGACGCGATCAAGGCCGACAAGACGCTGCGCCTCGCCGCGAAGCAGAAGGGCGCGACCGACGGGCAGGGGTCCGTCGTGCAGGGCGGCGGATCCTCGTCCCCCAGCGCCCACGCCGACGCAGTCCTCGCCGTCGTCCTCGCCCTCGCCGTCGCCCTCCCCGTCCGCATCCTCCGGCGACGGCGTGGACCTGCCCGACACGGTCGTCGGGCAGACCGCCGCCGAGCAGACCTGCTCGGTCGGCAACGACCTCGGGCACCGCTGACCCGGGTCAGGCCACGGCGCCCGTCGGGCTCCGCCACCTCGGCGACCTCGTCCTCCCGACGGGCCGGCCCGAGGGAGAACGAGGCGACCAGCCCGAGCGTGAGGAACGCGGCCGCCGACCACGCGGCGTACGCCGTGCCGTCCGAGAAGGCGGTCCTCGCCTCCGCAGCGGCCGGCGCCGTCCTCGGGTCGCCGGCGAGCCCCGCGATCGCGCCGCCGGAGCTGTTCACCACCCCGTCGACGAGCGGACCGCTGACGGCTGCGGGCGCGCCGGCCTGGTCGAGCGCGTGCTGGAAGGCGAGCTGCGCTCCCGTGTAGAGCACGGTGCCGAGCACCGCGACGCCGAGCGCCGACCCGATCTGGCGCGCGGTGCTCGTGATGCCGGACCCCTCGCCCGAGAGCTGCACGGGCACGTCGACGAGCACGACGGAGGTCAGCTGCGCCGTCGCGAGCCCCACGCCGACGCCGTAGACGAAGAGGCAGGGCACGAGCCAGCCCCAGCCGGTGTCCGAGTGCACCGCGAGCCCGGCGAGCCCGACGCCCACGATCTCGGCGCACGAGCCCGATCCGCACGACGGTGACCGGGCGGAGGCGGGACCCGGCCGTCGCGGCGACGCCGCTCGCGGCGAACGAGCCGATGGCGAGGGCGACCAGCACCAGCCCGGTCTGCAGCGCGGTCAGTCCCTGCACGTTCTGCAGCCAGATCGGCAGCGACAGGATGATGCCGAACTCGCCGAGGCTCACGACCATCGCCACGATGTTGCCGTTGCGGAAGCTCGGGATGCGCAGCAGGCCGAAGTCGACGAGGTTCGGCCGCCCGGTCCGCGTGCGGCGCAGGCCGCGGAGGACGAAGCCGCCGAGCGCCACGACCGCGACGGCGAAGGCGACGGGGATGGGGGAGAGGGCGAACGGCCACGACCACGACGCCGAGCTCGAGCCGGTGCGCCGGTCGGTCCACCAGCCGTACTGCCGGCCCTCGATGAGGCCGAAGGCGAGCGACGCGAAGCCCGACCGCGGCGAGCGAGCGCGCCGACCCAGTCGAGGGCCGTCCTGCGCGCTCCGAGCGCGACTCCGCCACGAAGAGCAGCGCGCCGACGATGATCGCGGCGCCGATCGGCAGGTTGATGCCGAACGCCCAGCGCCAGGAGAAGGCGGTGGTCAGCCAGCCGCCGAGCAGCGGGCCGACCGCGGCCATGCCGCCGATCGTCGAGCCCCAGACCGCGAAGGCGATGCCCCGCTCGCGTCCCGGTGAAGGTCGCGTTGATGAGCGAGAGGCTCGTCGGCAGGATCATCGCGCCGCCGAAGCCCTGCGCGACGCGGGTGAGGATCAGCAGGGGCCCGGATGGCCGAGAACGCGGCCGCGACCGACGCGAGCGCGAAGACGACGGTGCCGATCACGAGCAGCCGGCGTCGTCCGATCCGGTCGGCGATCGCGCCGAACACGAGCAGGGTCGCGGCGAACACGAGCGTGTACGACTCCTGCACCCACTGCACCTCGGTGGAGCTGAGGTCGAGGTCGCGCACGATGTAGGGCACCGCCACGTTGACGATCGTCGAATCGACCACGATCAGCGCCACGCCCAGGCTGATGGCCACGAGGCCGAGCCAGCGGCCGCGTATGGATGACGTGTTCATCCCATTCCCTTCGGCAACCGAATCATTCGATGACCGAAACAGTAGCGCATAGAATGGTGCGCGTGAGCGAGGACGACCGGGCGCCGGCGGACCGCGACGGGTGGGGCGCGCTCGAGCGAGCCGGAGACCTTCGCGCTGCGGCAGCTGCAGGTGGCGATGGCTGAGGCGCAGCAGGCGCTCGGCCGCCGGCTGCGGATGTTCCCGACCGACCTCGCCGCCATGGCGCATCTCGCCGCCTCACCGGGCGCCATGGGTCCGACCGACCTCGCCGGCCGGCTCGGCCTCAGCCCGGGCGCGACCACGGAGCTGGTCGACCGCCTCGAGCGAGCGGGTCACCTCGTGCGGGAGCGGGATCTCACGGACCGGCGCCGCGTGCGGCTCACGGCATCCGACAGCGCCCGCGCCGAGGTGATGGACCGCCTCGGCGCGCTCATCGACGGCCTCGACGCGCTCGCGGAGGAGTTCGACGAGGACGAGCGCGCGGTGGTGCAGCGCTACCTCGAACGCGCGATCGGGGTCTACCGGTCGTACGCGGACGACGACGCCGGCTAGCGACCTCCGGTCGGCAGCCGCTGCGTCGTCGCGCCGCCGGCCCGCTCCGCCTGGCCGATCGCATCCGCGGTGCGGATGAGCGCGAGGTGGGACAGCGCCTGCGGGGTGTTGCCGGCCTGGCGGCGGTCGCCGGTGTCGTACTCCTCGCTGAGCAGGCCGAGGTCCGAGGCGGCGGCGCAGAGCCGGTCCATCATCGCCCGGGCGTCGTCGAGCCGGCCCGACCTGGCGTACTGCTCCGCGAGCCAGAACCCGCAGGCGAGGAAGGGGTTCTCGCCCGCCGGCAGGCCGTCGCCGGACTCGCGCGGTGCGGTAGCGGAGCGGGAAGCCGTCCTGCATGAGGTCGTGCTCGATGGCGGCGACGGTCCCGAGCATCCGCGGGTCGTCGGGCGCGCAGTAGCCGACCTGGGGCAGCAGCAGCAGGGAGGCGTCGACCTCGCCCGAGCCGAAGTACTGGGTGTAGGTGTTGCGGCGCTCGTCGAAGCCGTGCCGCTCGATGTCGGCCCTCACCTCGTCGCGGAGCCGCTCCCAGCGGTCCGCGGGGCCATCGAGGCCGTGGTCGCGCACGCCGCGCACGGCGCTGTCGAGGGCGGCCCAGATCATCGCCCGGCCCTGCGTGTAGAAGTGCGCCTCACCCCGCGCCTCCCAGAGCCCCTGGTCCTTGGTGCCGAGGTGGTCCTCCAGGTAGGCCATCGAGCGCCCGCTGGAGGGACCAGGCCAGGGGCGTCTCCTCGATGCCGGCGGCCCGCGCCTCCTGCAGCGCGACCATCACCTCGCCGATCACGTCCGCCTGGTACTGCAGCGACGCCGCGTTGCCGACCCGCACCGGGCTCGACCCCTCGTAGCCGGGCAGGCCGTCAGCACGTACTCGTTGAGCCGCCGCTCGCCGGCGATCCCGTACATGATCTGCAGGTCCTCCGGGTCGCCCGCGATCGCCCGCAGCAGCCACTGCCGCCAGTGGTCGACGACGTCGCGGTAGCCGTGCCGGACGAGCACCGAGATGGTCAGCGAGGCGTCCCGGAGCCAGACGTAGCGGTAGTCCCAGTTGCGGGGGCCGCCGAACTGCTCGGGCAGGGAGGTCGTGGCGGCCGCGACGATGCCGCCGGTGACGGCGTGGGTCAGCGCGCGGAGCACCAGCAGGCTGCGGTGCACCGCGTCGCCGTACGGGCCCTCGTAGGTGTTCCGCTTCGACCACTCCGACCACCACCGCCGCGTGCTGCGGAGGGCCTTGTCCACGTCGGGAGCCGGCGGGACGGGCTTGTGCGAGGCGAACCAGGTGAGGCTGAGGTCGACCGTCTCGCCCTCGCCGATCTCGAACTCGGCGACGTGCTTCGTGCCCTCCGGGTGCAGCTCCGGCCCCCGCACGACCACCGAGTCGGGTCCGGCGGTGGCGATCAGCGCCGCCGGATGCGACGACCGGTCGCGCGTCACCCACGGCACCGCGTCGCCGTATCCGAAGCGGATCTGCAGCTCCTCCCGCATCACCGCCCGGCCGCGGATGCCCCGCACCCGGCGGATGAGGTTCGGCTCCCCGTCCGTGCGGGGCATGAACTCGAGCACCTCGATCTCCGCCTCGCCGGTGTCCCAGCGCGTGACGAGCGTGAGGTCGTGCTCGCCGTAGTGCCGGGTCGCGGTCGCGCCGACGGCCTGCGGGGTGAGCAGCCATCGGCCGTCGTCCTCGTTCCCGAGCAGCGCCGCGAACATCGACTCCGAGTCGTAACGCGGGAAGCAGAGCCAGTCGACGCTGCCGTCGATCCCGATCAGGGCGGCGGAGTAGCAGTCACTGACGAAGGCGTAGTCCTCGATCCGGGATGGCATGTCAGCAGTCTCTTCCCCGGCAGCCCCATCCGATGGGGGTTCCATGGGAACGCTGCTGCGCTTCCTCCGAGCCGGACTCGCCGTTGAGCCCGTGCCTCGGAGTTCGTATGCACACTAGCAATCGTTGTATGTACGCAAGCATCCGACCTGCAGGAGGAATCATGAGCAAGGGAGTGGCCGTCGTGACCGGTGGCACCGCCGGACTCGGGCGGGCGATCGTGCGGGAGCTCGCCGACCGCGGCTGGGACGTGGCGATCCTCGCGCGCGGCGAGGACGGGCTGGAGGGCGCCGCCGCGGACGTGCGGGCGGCGGGAGGCGCGCCCTCGCGGTGCCGACGGACGTCGCGGATCGGGCCGCGGTGGAGTCCGCTGCGGACCGGATCGAGGCGGAGCTCGGGCCGATCGAGGTGTGGATCAACGACGCGATGGTCGGCGTCTTCGGGGAGTTCGCCACGACGGATCCGGAGGACTTCGAACGGGCCGTGCACGTGAACTTCTTCGGCTTCGTCAACGGCACCCGGGCGGCGCTGCACCGGATGCAGACCCGCGGCCGCGGGAACATCGTGCAGGTGGGATCGGCGCTCGCGCACCGCGGCATCCCGCTGCAGGCCGCGTACTGCTCGTCGAAGCATGCCATAAAGGGCTTCACGGACAGCCTCATCACCGAGCTGCGCCACAGCCGCTCGCCCGATCACGGTATGCGAGGTGGACATGCCGGCGATGAACACCATCCAGTTCGACTGGGTGAAGTCGCAGCTGCCGCACCACCCGCAGCCGGTGCCGCCGATCTACCAGCCGGAGATCTGCGCGAAGGTGGTCGTCGACACAGCCGAGAAGCCGCGGCGCCGCGTGTGGGTGGGGGAGCCGACGGTGTTCACGATCGTCGGCAACCGGGTCTCGTCCCGCTTCGCCGACTGGTACCTCGCCCGCACCGGGTACAAGGGCCAGCAGGCGCCGGACCTGCACCAGCCGATGATCGGCCCGAACCTCTACGAGCCGGTGTCCGGCGACCGCGGCGCACACGGGGCGTTCGACTCCAGGTCGATGACGATCACGCCGCAGACCTGGGCCATCCGCCACCGCCCCCTCGCCTACGCGGCGGCCGCGGCGACGGCGGGAGCGGCGCTCGCGGGGGTGGTGGCCGGCATCCGCAAGGCCGCCTGACCGCCCCCCTCGCGCCGTTCCGGAGAAATCGGGCGACACGCCGCCGCGGGAGTCGCTGGGGCGGCGAGTCGTGCAAGAACTCCGGAACGGCGCGATTCCGGGGGGCGGTCAGGCCGGTGACGCCGCCGATCAGCAGGCCGAGCAGGTAGGTGACGGCCGCCGCGCCGTACCCGATGAGCAGCTGCCGGAGCCCGCGCCCGAGCGGGGACGCGCCCGACAGCAGGCCGACGATCGCGCCGGTGGCGAGCAGCGTGATCCCGACGAGGCCCGCGGAGACGAGCACGGCCGGGAGGCCCTGCATCCCGAACAGGTAGGGGAGCACCGGCACCGCCGCGCCCGATGCGAAGAAGCAGAAGCTCGAGACCGCTGCGCCCAGCCCGGTCCCGACCGCCTCGTGCTCGTCGACGTCGGCCGCCACCGTCGGGCCGCTCGTCACGGTGCTGCGCCCGGCGAGCACCTCGAGGGCGTGCGCCTCCGCCTCCTCGGCGCTCATCCCGCGCGAGCGGTAGAGCAGCGCGAGCTCGTTCGCGTTCACGTCGAGCTCGGGCAGGATCGTGTGCGCCTGCGGATCGGGGGTGGAGGCGGCGAGCAGCTCGCGCTGCGACCGCACCGAGACGTACTCGCCCGCGCCCATCGACAGCGCGCCGGCGAGCAGACCGGCGAGGCCGGTGAGCAGGATCACGTGGTTCGCGACGCCGCTGGCGCCGACGCCGAGGATGAGCGACAGGTTGCTGACGAGGCCGTCGTTCGCGCCGAACACCGCCGCCCGGAAGGATCCGGAGAGCCGGTTGCGGCCGCGGGTCGCCAAGCGACCGGACGACCTCCTCGTGCAGCCGCTCGTCCGCGGCCATGGTCGAGGTCGCGTCCGGGTCGTCGGCGTAGGGCGAGCGGCCCTCGGCCCGCTGGGCGAGCGCGAGCACGAACACCGACCCGAAGCGCCGGGCGAGCAGCCCGAGCAGCCGGGTGCGGAGATCGCCGCGCAGGGGTCGTCCGGCGTGGGGGCCGAGCAGGCCGAGCCAGTGCGCCTCGTGCCGGCCCTCCGCATCCGCGAGCCCGAGGAGGATCTCGCGCTCCTCGCCTGAGCGGCGGCCGGCGAGGTCGCGGTAGACGGCGGCCTCGGCGCGTTCGTCGGCGAGGTGCTGCCGCCATCGGCGCACGTCGGCGGGGGACGGCGGCCCGGGGTGGGGCGTCGTGCGGGATGCGGGCATGTCGGGGCTCCGGTCGAATCGGGCGCCCGCGGTTCGCGGGCGGCGTCGGTCTGGCCGAAGGTCTCGCTCGCCCTGATCGCGGGTAGTGCACCGGGCCCGATTCGGGCCGGTATGTCGACGCACCGCCGCGGCATGCCGCGGGAGCTACTCCCCTTCGCCTTCCAGGGTAACCGGGACGCCGGGACCCGTGTACCCCGATCTGGGGGCGGCCGCCGCGTACCCTCGCCGACCCCCGCGGCGATTACGGCTGTGGAGGCGTGGGGACGCCTTCTCCACCACGAACCACCAAGGGGAACCGATGTCACTCTTCACCACCTTGATCGGCGGCAAGCTGATCGTCGGCGCATTCGCGGTCGGCTCGATCGCGCTCGGCGGCACCGCCGCCGCGGCGTGCACCGGCGCGCTGCCCACCGGCCTGCAGCAGCAGGCGCACGTCTCGTTCGGCGCTCCCGCGCCCCAGGGCGACGACGCCCACGGCGACGACGGCGCCACGCCGACCGAGACCGGGAGCCCGGATCCGACCGAGTCCGCGGATCCGACGGAGTCGCCGGAGCCGACCGAGACCGCGACCCCGGAGCCGACCGAGACCGCGACCCCGGAGCCGACCGTGACCGCGACGCCGGACCCGACGAGACGCCCGACCCCACCACCACGGCGACCACGGTGACCGTCGTCCCGGTGCCGGCGAACGCGCACGGGCTCTGCACCGCCTGGAGCCACCACGGGCTGCCCGTCGGCTCGACCGGCTACGCCCACCTCCTCACCGAGGTCCATGGAACCGATGCCGACATCGCCGCCTGGTGCGCACCGCACCTGACCACCCACGTGAAGCACGAGGACCCGGAGGCGACGGACGACTCGCGGAGCGGCTCCGACGACGCGAACGAGGGCGACAGCGGCTCGAGCACCGAGCGTCACGGCGACGGCAAGGGGACGGGTCACGGCGGCTCGGGCAAGCACCACTCCGGCGCGACGAGCGGCTCGGACGCCGGCCAGGGCCAGGGCGGCGACAGCCAGGACGACGGGACCGGCTCCGGCTCCCACTGGGGCTCCCACTCGGGCTCCGGCACCGACGACTGACCGACCACCGCGGAGCGCCGCCGGTTCCGGCAGGCGCTCCGCGGTTATCGTCCGCACGAGGAGGTGGCCGGTGAGCGCCGAGGGGAACCGCAAGGGCCCGGCGGACACCCATGCCCTCGTGTTCACCACCGCCTACCGGCGCTGGTCGCCGGTCGTGCTCGGCTACCTGAGGGCCCGCGGCGTCGAGGACGCCGAAGCCGTCACGCAGGACGTGTTCCTGGCGCTCTATCCGCGGCTCGCGGAGCTCACAGGAGGGATCGAGGGGATGCGCACGCTGCTGTTCTCGATCGCCCATGCCCGCGTGGTGGACCACCACCGGGCCAGGACCCGCTCACCCGAGGTCGTCGAGTACGTTGCCGACGAGGACCTGCGGACCGCCGGATCCGCCGAGGACGACGCGCTCGCCGGTTCGGCCGGTGTGCTCGCGCACCTCGCGCACCTCAGCGACGAGCATCGCGAGGTGCTCGCCCTGCGCGTCGTCGCCGACCTCTCGCTGGAGGCGACCGCGGAGGTCATGCAGCGCTCGCCGGGCGCCGTCAAGCAGCTGCAGCGGCGCGCGCTGAGCGCCCTCCGTGATCGCGTGTCCGTGCCGGAGGTGCTCGCGTGACCCGCCTCGACGACGACCTGCTCGCGCTGCTCGCGGAGTCCGGACTGGACGACGAGCCCGAGCTGTCGGAGCTGTTGGCCGACCTCCGTGGGCTCGGCGCAGGCCCTGTGCCCATGCCGTCCGCGGCCGTGGACGCGCTGCTCGCCGGGTCGGCGGCATCCCGCCGGTCGCGGCACTCCCGCCGCGGCGTGATCGTGGGCGTCCTGGTGCTCGCCTCCCTCGGCACGGGCGTCACCGCCGCGGCCGCGGATCCCGACCTGCGGGCGGGCGCCGCAGGCGCGGTCGCCGCGGTCGTCGAGGTCGTGCATCCGCACCCGGCGGCCGTCGCCCCGCGGCACCGCCTCCCGGCCGCGGTCGTGCCGGCGGCGGCGCCGGTCCCCGCCGTCTCGCATGCCGCCGACCCGGCGGTCCTGCCGGCGGTCCCCGTCGCTCCGCGGCACACGACGGAGGTCGCGAAGCCCGTCGTGCGGACGCGGCGGATCCGATGACGGGCGGGAGGACGGTGTCCCGGCGGGGCGCGGCGAGGGCTCCGGATCCGGCGCCACGAACCGTCGCAGGGGTCGGGGGATCGTCGGGCTCCGGCGACGGCACCGGCGACGACGGCTCGAGCTCAGGGCGGGTCCGGCAAGCGGCGGGCACGGCGGTCACGGGAGCGGGTCCGGCGGCTCGGGAAGGCCGGCTCGGCGAGCGGTTCGGGCGGCTCCGATGACGGCGGCGGCTCCGGTGGATCGGGCGGATCCGGCGGCTCGGGCGGCGGCTCCGACGGCGGGTCGGACGACTAGTCAGGGCTCCGGCGTCACCCGGGTGGTCATCGTGAGACCGATGCCGCCCTTCTGCTGCTCCGTCGCGAAGCGCACGGCGACCGGCCCGAGCTCCGCGAGGGACTCGACGTGGGTGCCGCCGCACGGGATCCGCGCCTCCCCGTCCGGCAGGGCGCACACCCAGGTGCGCCGCCCGCTGAGCCCCCGGTCCTCGCGTTCGATGCGCACGGGAGCGCCCGTGCCGATCCAATCGCGCAGCGTGGCCTCGACGCGCGCGGCGAGCACCTCGGTGTCGTCGAGCGACGAGGGATCGAAGCCCTGCTTCCGGAGCGACTTGCCGACGCGGTAGGTGTCCACGGACCCGTAGCGGCGGATGACGGACCGGTCCACGGCGAGGCGGTCGAAGGCCGGCGCCCCGAGGTCGTCCGTCGGCACGGGCTTCGACCAGGCGCCTGCCAGGGCATGGTCGAGGGCGAGCGAGGCGAGGTGGCAGGCGGTGTGGCCCACGGAGAGCGCGGTCCGCAGGTCGGTGTCGACGGCCGCGCGCACCGTGCGCCCTTCCGCGAGCTCGGTGTCGGACGGCGTCACGTGAACGACCACGAATGCCCAGCCCTCGGTGCCGGGTCGCACGGGCATCGCGTCACCGACGGTGAGCTCCTGCCCCTGGGTGGCACCGATCAGCACGTCGAGCACCGGCCACTCGTCGTCGCCGGCGACCAGCACCCCGCGATCCGGCCCCTGGTCCGGCCAGGCGGAGATCCACGGGGTGGAACGGCGTGCGGTCCAGGACCACACCGATTCGGCCGTCGGGCAGCGGCTGCACGTGCAGCACCACGGCATCTGCCGAGACCGTGCCGTCCGGGAACAGGACGGTGGTGTCCGAGTGGGGAAGCGTCACCCTTCCACGCTACTGATCCGGTGGCGGCCGGGAGGGGCGGGCGCCTCGTGATGCTCTCGAGTGCGCTTCCTAGACTGGCGAACCTCATGGACCGCTTCCTCGATCGATCGACGGCGACGATCGCATTTGACGTCGAGGGCCCGGACGAGGGCCCGACACTGATCTGCCACCCATGAGCCCACCGGCAGCCGGACGGACGAGGACGCATGGGGCGTCTTCGACTGGAGCGTGCTCCCGACATCGGGCATCCGGCTCGTCCGGTACGACAGCCGGGGTCACGGCGCATCGACGGGCGCGCGGAGCCGGTCGACTACCGCTGGCCCGAGCTCGCCGCCGACCTGCTCGCGCTGGCCGACACCGTGTCTCCGAACGCACCGGTCGACCTGCTGGGCGTCGCGACGGGGTGCGGCACCGTGCTGTGGGCCGCGGCGACCGCCCCGCACCGGGTGCGCCGGCTCGTCCTCGTGGTGCCGCCGGCCACCGGACCCGCCCGGGACCGCCAGGTCGAGCTCTTCCGTGCGGCCGCGGATCTCGCCGAGGTGCGCGGCATCGACGCCTGGACGCGCGCCGCGACGGCGATGCCGCCGGTTCCGGTGCTCCAGGAGGGTGGATGGCATCGGCGGCAACGGCCGTCGGTGTCGGCGGAGCTGCTGCCCCTTGTCGTGCGCGGTCAGGCGGACAGCGTCTTCCCCTCCGACGAGACGCTGACGGGACTCGAGCACGAGGTGCTGATCCTCGCGTGGCCCGACGACCCGAGCCATCCTGTCGAGGGCGCCGAACGGCTCGCCGCGCTGCTCCCCGGCGCCCGGCTCGAGGTCGCGACCGATGCGCCGACGGTGGCGGGTTGGGGACGGCGCATCGCCGAGATCCTCACCGCGGAGACGTCGACGATGGACGCCGAACGCGCGTGAGGCCGGTTCCGCTGCTGGGCGGGGCCGGCCTCAGGCAGGCGGTGCGGCGGCCGGGACCCGACCGCCGCAGCGGTGATCAGTGCCGCAGCGGCGGCGAGGCGAGCTTCGCGAGCTGCAGCGCCTGCTGCGGGAACCAGGCGCCCGCCGCCGGGTCGGTGATACCGCCCCACTCGGGATCCGTGGTGCTGCCGGCGATGCTCCGGTTGCACTGGCCGTCCGACTGACCCGGCGTCTTGATCCACTGGTACGCGTCGAGCATCGGGTACGCCGACGACGGCGCGGCCTGCGGGCGGGCGCCGAGGCCCCTGCCCGGGGGGTTGCACCAGGTCTGCGGGTCGGGGTTCTGAGCGGTGATGGTCCACGGCCCCTGGCCGTTGCGGCTCGTGTCGATCACGAAGTGGGCGGTCGGCTCACGTTCGCGGCGGTGAGCTCCTGCGTGTAGCGGGAGTCGATCCCGGCGGTGTTGGCCGCCGGGTCCGTCGCGGTGGTGCTCCAGACCTTGTTGCCGTCGAGGGGGCACGCTGGACCCAGTTGTTCGCCGGTCCTCCGCTGTAGTACTGGTCGCCGCAGTCGCTCGGCGTCGTCGTGGCGGCGTCCGGGTGCAGCGCGATGCAGTCCGAGATCCACGTGCCGTACTCGGAGAGGTTCGGGGTCCACTGGTAGTTGGAGACGTTCAGGGAGAAGCCCTGCACGTCCGCGACGCCTGCGGCTTCGAGCCGGCTCGTCGCGTCCGCGACGCTGTGCCAGCCGCTGTGCCCGGCGTCCAGGTAGACGAGCGCGTTCCGGTCGGCCTTCGTGATCGTCGTCCCCGCGTACTTGATGTCCGCGATGCGACCGGCGGTGAGAGCGGCGACGTCCTGGCCCGGATAGGCGCTCGGGCAGTCGGAGGGCAGGTTCGCGAGGCCGTCCGGCTCGACGATCACGATCGCCTTCTCGCCCTTCGACAGCCCCTTCGCGACGCCGTCGATCCAGGCGCGGTAGGCCGCGTCGGTTCCGGCCCCGCCTGAGGAGTACTGGGAGCAGTCGCGTCCAGGCACGTCGTAGACGACGAGCGTCGGCACCGTGCGCTTCGCGGCGGCCTTCTGGGCGGTCACCTTGACCTGCTTCGCGACCTGCTTCGGGGTCCCGTCGGTGAACCACACCGCCTGCGGCGTGGTCACCTCGGCTCGGATGAGGTCCGCGTCCGCCCGGTGTCCCGAGTGCTGCAGCCGGGCGATCTGCTGCTGCGAGCCGTCCGGCGCCTTCGGTACGAAGAAGGACGTGTGCGGGGACAGCGGATGCGGCACGCCCGCGAACGCGGGTGCCGCGGCGAGGGGTGCCGCCACGAGCAGGGCCGCGCCTGCCAGGGCTGCGCCGCCCCGGCGGAGGTATCGGTTGGTCATCGTGCTCCAAAGGGGTTCAGGAGTCCGCACGGTCGTGCCGACTCGTGTCGGACGCACCGATCCCCGTTCCGGGGCCCGGCAGCGCTGCCGACTTACGCGCTTAAGCCAACGGCGGAACACCGCGGATGGCAAGCGATCGGACCCGTGGATCTCCTGAACCCGCGTGGCGAGCTCAGGCCGCCGGAACGCTCGTCGCCCGCACGAGCAGCCGGCGGGGGAGCGCACGGGGCTCCAGGGCGGCGCCGTCGAGCGCGGCGAGCAGCAGGCTTGCGCTCGTGCGGCCGGCCTCGTAGGGGTGGCGCTCCACGGCGGTGATCGCGGGCTCCGCGGTCTCGCAGAGCACCGACTCGTCCCAGCTGACCAGGGCGATGGGATGGTCCCGCTTCACGCGGCGGAGCGACCTCATCGCGCCGACGGCCATCAGGTCGTTCGAGCAGACCACCGCGGTCGCCTGCGCACCGGCACCGAAGGCGGCCTCGACCTGGGCCTCGGCCCCCCGGTGCGTGTAGTCGGCCGTGAGGGTCTGCACCTGCATCCCCGCGGCCCTGCCGGCGGCCTCGACCGCCCGGCGCCGCTCGAGCTCGTGCACCAGGTCCGCGGGACCCGCCACATGGAGGACGGAACGGTGCCCGAGCGCGGCGAGGTGTCCGACGAGCAGCTCGGCCTCCTCCTCCTGGCCGAAGCGCCAGCCGTCGTCGGCCCTGCGCCCGCCGTGCACGAGGGAGGGGAGGCCCAGCTGCTCGAGGAGCGCCGGCCGCGGATCATCCACGCGCAGGTCCGTCAGGAAGACCCCGTCGACGCGGTGCTCGGCATGCCATTGCCGGTAGACGGCGAGGTCGTCGCCGTAGCGCACGAACCGGAGCATCAGCGCGGTGCCGGCGTCCGCGAGCGCGGACTCGATCCCCGCGAGCAGCGCCATGTAGTAGGGCTCCGCGCCGACGTCCTCCGGCCCTCGCGGCAGCAGCAGCCCGACCGCATCCGCACGGGCACGGGACAGCGCGCGAGCGCCGACGTTGGCCCGCCAGCCCAGCTCATCGGCGAGGGCGAGCACGCGGGTCCGTGTCGCCGCGCTGACCCCGGGCAGTCCGTTCAGGGCGTACGACACGGACGCCGTCGAGAGCCCGAGCCGCTCGGCGAGCTGCTCGATCGTCACCCTCGGCATCCGCGCGTCTCCTCGCTCGATGTCGCCGAGGCTACCGAGGAGCAGGGAGGTCAGCGCACGGTCGCCCGGCTGCTCTGCGACTGCGGGTGTCCCGGGGGCCGGCGCGGATGCCTCGCCGGCGCTCATGCGCTTCAGCGCGGCGGCCCAGAGCTCCTCCTCGATGCGCCCGGCGAAGTCGCGCAGGCGGCTGAGCTCGCTCTCGGCCATCTCGCGCGGCTCCGAGTCCCAGATGCACAGCGCGCCGATCCGGTACCCGTCCCAGGTGTGGATGGGGTAGCCGGCGTAGAACCGCGCCCTCTTCGCGAACGCCCGCTCCCGCACCCGCGAGTCGCGCTGGGCGTCGTTGATGAGCGTGAGCCCGTCCGAGCGGATGGTCACGTCGCAGTAGGAGTCGCAGCGGGGCGCGACCATGGTCGTGTCCTGCGTGGTCGATCGCTGCCACTGCAGGTCGTGGTCGATCACGTTCACGGCGGCACCGGCCGCACGGAAGACCACCTTCGCCTGGCGCACGAGGAAGTCGATGATCTCGTCCCGCTCGGCCGGGTCGAGCTGCATCGAGTCGAGCGCCTCCTGCCGCAGCGGCTCGAGATCCGGGATCCGGCGGAAGGCCTCGGCGGTGGTCGATGACACCCAGCCGTCGGCCTCGGCGAGCTCCAGCCGCAGCCGCTCCACGATGATGTCGCCCCACGCCTGGTAGGCGATGGACGAGAAGCGGCTCCCGAACCCGGCGCGGTTCGTCGGGGGCATCAGCTGCTTGAAGCGCACTCCGTCGGCCGTGAGCACGCTCTCGCTGATCCTGGTGTGGTGGTCCGCCGCGGAGCGGATGCGCCGGGATCGCTCGCCCGCGACGTCGAGCATGGCGAGCGCGGAGTCGTAGACGAAGACCGGCGCCCGGTCGGCGACCTCGGCCGTCAGCAGCCGGGCGAGAGCGTCCATGTCGGCCGTGAACCGGCTCGCCCCGGTGCGGTTCATCGCGTGGTGGTCGCCGAGCACGACGATCACGGCGTCGAAGCGGTGCAGCCGGAGGCCGAGCAGGCCGGCCGCGGCGCGCTCGCTCGTCGGATCGGCGTCGACCACCACGGTGATGTCGACCCCACGGCCGGATCGCTCCGCGAGACCGTCGGCGACCGCGCCCGGCAGCCCGGCGTTGTGCGTGGGCAGGCCGAGCCCGGCCAGGATGCCGCTGCCGAACATCAGCAGCTGGAAGGGCGCGCGTCCGGATCGGTGGACCGCAGCGACGCGATCGGGGAAGACCTCCGGGAGCGCCTGATGACGGAGAGTTGAACGATCCAAGGCGCACTCCTCTTTCATCCGGCGATCTCGAGGGAAGACACCCGTGCGGCCCGCGGGCGGGCGTAGGGGACCGGGTAGCACGCTAATCCGAGTCATCCCTGCTTCGGGGGTCCCACTCCGGGTGGGGCGCAACGCGGAGAGTCCCGGAAGTGGGGGTGCCGGACTCCGCATGGGCCGATACGGTTCGCGGGTGCCCGCCCCCGACGACGCCGGGCTCGAGGAGCCGCTGGTCCCGGCATCGATCGTCGAGGACGCGTCGCTGCTCCGGCGGTTCGGCGCGGAGTACCGGGGGCCGCACGCGGCCGAGGACGCGCTCCGATGGCTCGCCCACCCCGACGACGCGGGTCCCAGCGGCGCGGCCTCGCCGCTCGCCGCGCTGCAGCCGCTGCGCGCGGCGCTCTACCGCTCGGGCGCGGGCGCCGGCCGAGCTGGACGCGTATCGCCGGGCGGAGGAGGCGATCCGTGCGGATCGGCACGAGGCGTGGGTCGCGCTCCAGGCTGTTCTGGGGGCAGGCGCGCTCGCCCGCCCCGCATCGGCCGCCGCCGGGTCGTCTGCGATACCGGCGGGGCACCTCCGAGGCGGCGGCCGCTCACGCAGCTCGCGGACGGCGCCCGCTGATCGTGGTCGCCGCGGCCGTCGGGCTGGCGCTCGTGGCCGGTGGCGGCTTCGCGATGCTCAGGTCCGGATCGGCGAGCTTCACGGGGGCCACCCCGCATCCCACTCCCACCGCAGCGCCCGTGGTGACGGTCGACGCGCACCCGGCCGACTTCGAGACGCTCTCCGCGACCAGCGAGGCTGCGCTGCTGACCGCGGCGTTCGAGTCGATGTCGTCACCCGCCGCGGTCAAGGCGCGCGACGATCTGCTCGCGGCGCCGGACGCGTCGTTGCCGGTCCCGTCGGCCGGGAACCTGCTGCTGGACGCGAACGACCGCGAGGACGGCGCCGCGACGAACGGGAACGGCGCATACGTGCGGGCCCACCCGGCCCGGGTCGGCGATGGCGGGACGTTGCAGCTGCACGTGGTGACGAAGCAGCCGGCGTCCTGGAGCTGGCGGGTCCTGGTGATGAACCGGTCGACGCACGTGGTGCGCACCGCCTTCGTGGTGGTGGGGGCGCAGGACCACGGGCAGCTGCAGTCGGCCTCACTCATGCTCGGACGGGACGAGGTGCCGGCGGGCATGCGCCTCAGCGTCGCCCCCCGGACGCCGTACTTCTGGACCGCCGCGCTACCTGTACTGATGGCGGCGCCCGTTCCGGGGCCGGGGGAAGCCCTGCCACCCGAACTGGCGCTGGAGGGCGCATCCGTCGAACCTCCAGAGTGAGCGCGGCGAGGGCTGCAGACCCGAGCAGACCGCTGAGAACTCGGAGAACCATCGTGCGCATCAGGACCGCGCTGCACACCGGCGCGATCGTCGCGCTGCTGACCGCACTGCTCGCCCAGTCGGCGCTGCCCGCATCCGCCGCGACGCTCGCCGGCGGCACGCCCGCCGAGCACCCGGTCGGCGGCTTCATCCGCAGCGGAGCCGCCGTCGCGCCGAACACGGACGGCCTCAAGCCGACGCCCCGAGCCGGGCAGATGCGGGCCTTCGCCGCCACGACGCTCCCCGACACCTACAGCCTGCGCGGCCGCACCGTCGCGCCCGGCGACCAGAAGCAGGTCGGCTCGTGCGTCGCCTGGGCGATCGGCTACTCGATGCTCGGGTACTACAGCGCCTACAACGGCAGCAGCACCACCTACGCGCCGATGTACCTCTACTCGCAGATCAACGGGGGCGTGGACGAGGGGTCCACGACCGCCGACGCGTACTCGGTCCTCATGGACCAGGGCATCGCGCCGCAGTCGAAGTACACGCAGGGCGACTACGACTGGCGGCACCGGCCGACCGCCGTCGAGCGGACCGCGGCGTCCGCCGCCAGGACCACCGCCCCGCACTACCTCTACAGCGTGCCCGGGATCGGCGGCCCGGGGACCGGCGCCCGCGCGGCGATCGAGACCGCGATCACGCAGAAGCACCCCGTGGTGCTCGGGATGCCGGTCTTCGAGCCGTTCGAGCGGCTGGACGCGGCGCACTCCGTGCTGCGCGGGTCCTCGATCCCCGGCAGCGACTACTACGGCGACCACGCGGTGCTGATCGTCGGGTACAACTCGACCGGGGTCGTCATCGAGAACCAGTGGGGCACCCGCTGGGGCGCCGACGGCTACGCCACCCTCGACTGGGCCTTCGTCGAGGACTACACGTACGAGGCGTCGTGGATCTACGGGTTCCGCAGCAGCCTGCCGGCGAGCGTGCCGGGGCAGGTCGACGGGTTCTCCGCGTCGGTGCGGAACACGGGGGCCGACTCGACCGCGGTCTCGGCGTCCTGGAGCGGAGCCGCGGACTACGAGGACCGGCTCGCACATCCGGTCACGGGCTACGACGTCGCCCTCACCAGCCAGGACGGATCGCCCGTCCCTCAGGACAGCGACCCTGCGGACACCGCGGCGACCTTCTCCGGCCTGTCCGACGGCGTGACGTACACCCTCGCCGTCTCGGCCACGAACCAGATCGGCGACGGCGCCGCTCAGACCTTCTCGTTCACGCCGACCGGCACCACGGACGACGACCGGCTCGCATCGGTCACCTCGAGCGGCGCGCCCCTGCCGACGCCGCCGATCCAGGCGATCAAGCCCATCCCGGTGCTCGCTCCGGGAGCGCCGGCGACGGGCTGGCCGAGGCTCTCGCTGGTGCACATGGGGATCGCGTGGCGGAAGCCCTCGTTCAGCGGCAACAGCTCGATCACGGAGTACAAGGTGTCGATCGTCGGCAAGTCGGGCAGCACCGTGCGCTACAGCCACAGCTGGTACCTGTCATCGACGTATCGCTCGCTCGCGACCCTGCTGCGGACCTCGAAGCACCACGCCTCGAGCACCGTGCCGCAGCGCCTCTCGACCTACGTGCTCTCCGTCTGGGCGAAGAACGCGGCCGGCAGGTGGAGCACCGCGACCGTCACGACCATGACCGTGAGGTGGAACTCGCACGGGCCGTACGAGTACCAGGACCAGCAGAGCTGACGCGGGTGTCCGGGGCGTGCCGGATGCCGCAGCCGTGGGCGAGGATGGCGGGGTGATCCACGACCGTCCCGCCATCGGCATCCCCGTCCGCCTCGCGGCCGAGGGGACGCCGGATGCGCTCGTGACCGCCGTCGACGACCTCTTCACCGCGATCGTCGCGCTCGTGCGGCGCTCCGGCGCGGAGCCCGTGCTGCTCGAGTCCGGACTGCGCGGGATCGAGGACTGCGACGGATTCGTCGTCCCCGGCGGCGGGGACGTCTCGCCCGCCCGCTACGGCGGTCCGGTCGACGACCCGACGCTCTGGGGCGTGAGCGACGCACAGGACGAGCTCGACGTCGCGGTGCTGCAGCACGCGCTCGATCACGGGCACCCCGTGCTCGCGATCTGCCGCGGGATGCAGCTGCTGAACGTCGTCCTCGGCGGCAGCCTCGAGGTCGACGTCGCCGAGTCCTCGGTGGTCCACCGACTGCCCGCGGCCGACGAGTTCGCCTTCGCCGCGCACGACGTCCGGCTGGATGCCGGACAGCCGCTGCGCCGCCGCCTACGGCTTCGCGCCCGACGTCGCCGTCCAGTCCGGGCACCACCAGGCGGTCGCGCGCATCGGCGGCGGCCTCCGCCCCACCGCCTTCGCGGCCGACGGGCTCGTCGAAGGGGTCGAGACGGAGGACGCCGGCCGCTGGGTCGTGGGGGTCCAGTGGCATCCCGAGGCGGCGGCCGAGGAGCAGCGGCTGCCGCTCTTCGTCGCCCTCCGGAACGCCGCCGAGCTGAGGATCACCGCGCTTCGGCGATGATCGCCTCCGCGATCTGCTTCGAGCGGATGCCGTCGTCGACCTGGATCGCCGTCGTGCCGAGCGAGAAGACCACCGAGCACTCGTTCGCGGTGCCCGTGCAGTCCGTGAGCGCGTGCTCCCCGGCGACCTGGTTCGTCAGCGTGACGGGCTTCAACGTCCCCCGGGCGTCCGGGTGCGCCGCCATGGCCGTGACCGCCCAGGCCTGATCGGGCGCGATCGTGACCTGCGCGGTGCTGTTCGGACCGGTGCCGGAACCGTTGACGAAGCATGAGGAGACGCCGATCCGGTGCTCCGCGGCGCCGGCGAGCGAGTCCGAGACGCCGTCCGGGTACCTCGGCTCGGCGTAGGAGGCCGAGCGGACGCCCATGGCCGCGGCGAGCGGTCCGGGCTTGAGGAAGTTCCGGCAGTCCGACGCGCCCCGGGTGCCGACGTGCGACGGGAACCGCAGCTGCGCCGCGGTGGCGCGCTGCACGGTCGCGAACACGGTGGCGATGGCCGGCCGGGCGTTCGCGAAGAGGGTGTCCTCCGTCTCGCCGGCGAAGACCGAGGTGCCTTCGCCCAGTCCGACGGTGAGCAGGTCGACACGGACCCAGCTGGACCCCACCGCGGCCGAGGCGCCGCAGCCCGGATCGGCGCAGGTGGCGGCGGCGGAGATGCCCGCGAACACGCGTCGCTTCGCGGTGGGGGCGTCGCCGAAGACCTGCGCGCTCCAGTCCTTCGCCGCGCCGGGGAGCACGGCGGCGTTCACGACCACGTCGTCGGCAGTGCCGCCGTCGCCGCCGATGCGCCAGGAGCAGCTGAGGCCGCCGGCGCCCTGCACCGCGGTCTCGGCGGTGATGGTCCCGCCGGCGGTGCTGGTGACGCTCACGGTCCGGTTCGCGGGCGAGTGCGGACCACGGGCGGCGGCGAGCAGCTGCGCATGCGTGAGGAGGTCGTCGCACGTCAGTGGCGCGCTCTGCGGTCGTGGGGCCGGCGGAGGCGGACGGGAGCCGCGGACGGAGACGTCCGGACGACCGGCGCGGCGGATGCCGCAGGCGCCCCCGGTGTCGCGGGTGCGGCGTGGCTGCAGCCGGCGAGCACGCCCACGGCGAGGGCCGTGACGGCTCCGAGCAGGACGGGGTGGCGCTTCATGTCGATCTCCTGGTGTCGGTCGCGATGGTGGTGCGCGTCAGTGCGCGTTGTCCTGGCCGGTCTCGTGCACCGAGAGCCCGTGGCAGCCGGCGGTGCGCCAGTCGTAGGGCGCGTCGGTCGGGGGGCCGTACATGGCGTCGTGGTAGCCCTGCAGCTGCTCGGCCGTCAAGCCGCTGTGCGCGTCGAGTGTGGCGATGTCGTTCGCTTCACCGATCGGGTCGAAGAGGTAGCCCTTCGCTCGCCATGCACTGCTTGTCCAGCCAGGCCTGCTCCTCCCAGATCGCACCGTTCGTGGGGTCGTCCTTCCCCCACGGGGTCGAGATGACGTAGGCGTGCAGCTGATCGCGGGTGATGTCGTGCCAGCCCGCGTGGGTGATGAGCCCGGTGGGTGCCGGGTCGGGGGTCGTGGGCGTCGGTGACGAGGTGACCGGCGCGGTGATGCCGGTGGACGGACCTGCGCCGTGGCTGGTGGCGCCGGCGGGCGCCACGTGCGGCGCCCCGGCGAGCGCGAGCGCGCCGGCCGAGACCGCGATGACCGCGATCGACACGAAGGCGGTGACGAGGCCGGTCTGCAGGCGAGGGCGGGTTCCGGGTGGCGCAGCGGAGGCGCCGTGCGGGTTCGCGGTCGCCTCGACGCGGTCGACGAGCAGCCGGCGGAGCGCGGCGTCCCGGGTGGTGGTTGCAGGCTCAGAGGCCATCGACGATTCCTTCGAGAGGGGATGAGGCGAGGGAGCCGAACCGCTCGGCGAGGCGCTTCTTCGCGCGGTGCAGCCGCGACTTGACGGTGCCCGGGCGGACGCGCAGGGCGGCCGCGACCTCGAGCTCGGACCAGCCCTCGAGCACGCAGAGGGTCAGCACCTGCTGGTCCGCGAGCGAGAGCCCGCGGAGGGCGATCACGACGTCGGGCTCGTCGAGCGAGTCGGTCTGCTGGTAGGCGTGGCTCGGTGGCGGGAGCTGCGCGAGCAGCGCCTGGTAGCGGCGCCCGCTGCGCCGCACGTTGTTCGCCACGTTCGTGGCGGTGAGCAGCAGCCACGGGATCAGCGATCCCTGCACCACGGGGATGGTGGACCGCTTGCGCCAGGCCTCGAGGAAGACGATGGCGACGGCGTCCTCGACGTCCTGGGTGGACGTCAGCAGCCGCCAGAGGTGCCGCTGCACCCGCGGCCGATGGCGGTCGAAGATGCGGCCGAAGGCCTCACCGTCGCCCGCGACCGCTCGCCCCCAGTCGTCGACGTCGTCCGTGCTCACATCTATGAAGTGTCCGGCAGTGCCCGATCGGTTCCCGGAGGACTCGACTTCTTCTCCGGCACCCGTTCGGGGCGTGGGTACGGGTTCGCCGGACGCCATCCGTTCCGGACGCGGGCGGATGCGCGGCCGGCGTCAGTCGAGGAGGCCCCTCGCCTGCTTCGCGGTGAGCACCCGCATCACGGCGGCGTCCACCTGCTTCGTGAACGTGGCGCTGGTCCTCATCCGGGACAGGATCGCGGCGATCATCGCGGGCGCCTGCGCGGCCTCGACCGTGAGCACGATGTCGCCGCCGGCACCGACGAAGCGCCAGGCGCGCGAGCCGACGGAGAAGGAGGCGACCTGCTTCGCGGCGCCGAGGTCGTCGCTGATCGCGACGCCCGTGAAGCCCATCGTCTTCCGCAGCATCCCGGTGATGATCGGGGGCGAGAACGCGGCCGGCCGCGTCGCGTCGATCTTCGCGTAGACGGCGGTCGAGATCATCACGAACGGCACGTGCGCCTTCACGGCCGCCGCGAACGGCCGCAGGTAGGCGCTCGTGGTCGAGGTGCGGGTGTCCGTGACGCCGGCGGTCGTGTCGGTGTTGCCGGTGACCTGGCCGAGGCCGGGGAAGTGCTTCGCCGTCGCGTCGACGCCGCCCGCAGCCAGTCCGCGGAGCACCGCGGTGCCCTGGGTGGTCACGTCGCCCGAGTAGTGGGCGTACTCCCGGTCGAGGTCCCCGATCGGCGGGTTGTTCGTGTCACCGGGCGGCACCGTGTCGAGCACGGGGGCGAGGTTCACGTTGATGCCGGCCGACTTCAGCTGCGCGCCCCACGTGGTCGCCCAGTGCTGCAGGTCGGCGGTGTACCAGGTGCCCTGCACCAGCGCCGTCGAGTAGTCGGTGAAGCCCGGCCCCTGCATCCGCCGCACGTACCCGCCTTCCTGGTCCGTGGCGACGAACAGCTTCAGATGCGCCGGAGCGCGCGCCTGCAGCGTCGCGGTGACGGCGTGCTCCTGGGCGATGCTGAGGTGGCTGGTGCCGTCGAGGATCACCGAGCCGACGTGCTCGCCGGGGATGGCCGACAGGCACCCGAGGCTCGCGTAGGTGCTCGAGCAGCCGATCATGATCAGCTGTCCGACCCGCTCCGCGTCCGTCATGGAATCGAACGCGGCCTGGGCGGGGCTGGTCGCGGACGCGGAGGCCGCACGGGCCGTCCTGGAGGGGGCGGCGGCCGCTGTCGTCGTCGGGAGGAACGTCGCCGTGCAGAGCACCGCGAGACAGGCTGCCAAGCCCCTGTGCTTCATCTGCGAACGGTAGTCCCGCGGCGAGCGGACGCGCCCGGAACGCCGGCGAGGAAGGTCGCACTTGACATGCAGACGAACGGCTGCCTATCGTTCGAACACGGCAGCCATCCGGCTGCTGGTTCGGAGAAGCATCATGGACGACGAGGTCTTCAAGGCGCTCGCCGACCCATCGCGCCGAGCGCTGCTCGACAGCCTCATGGCGCAGGACGGCCAGACGCTCACCGCGCTCGGCTCCCGGCTCGACATGGCCCGCCAGTCGGTGAGCAAGCACCTCGAGATCCTCGAGCGGGCGAACCTCATCACGACGGTCCGGCGGGGCAGGGAGAAGCTGCACCACCTGAACGCCGAGCCGATCAACGCGATCTCCGACCGCTGGATCCGCAAGTACGACCGGGAGCGCATCGCCGCGCTCACGGATCTCAAGTCCGCATTGGAGAGAACCGCCATGACCGAGTCCGATTTCGTCTACACCACCTACATCGAGGCGCCGCCCGAGCTCGTCTGGCGCGGCCTCACCGATCCCGCCTTCACGCGCCGGTACTGGGGCATGGAGTTCGAGACCGACTGGACCCCCGGGAGCCGGTGGACCGTGCTGCACACCGACCGCGGTCTCCGCATCGGCGACGACGAGATGGTCGTGAAGGAGTACGACCCCTTCAACCGCCTGTCGTACTCCTGGCAGCCCTACACGAAGGAGTTCGTCGACTCCCTCGGCTACCCGGAGGGGACGGTCGAGCAGGCGGCGGCCGAGCCGCGGTCCGTGGTGACGTACGAGCTGGCGGCGAACGGCACCGAGACGCGCCTCACCGTCACGCACTCCGGCTTCCGGCAGGGCAGCGTCGTGCTGCCCGACATCAGCCGCGGCTGGCCCATCGTGCTGTCGGGGCTCAAGACGTTCCTGGAGTCCGGGCGGTACCGCGAGGTCGAAGGCGCCGAGGCGCTCGCCGGCTGACCGCGAGGGGCAGGCGCCGCCCGCCACTCCCGAAGCGCCCATGAACCCCGCCTAGGCTCCGCGCATGGCTCCCCGCCGTCCTTCGCTCGACGACCTCCGCGACACCCTCGGCCGCGTGGGTGATCAGCTGCGCAAGCCCGGGTTCGAGGGCGTCGAGGAGATGGTGGGCGACCTGTTCAGCGGCAGGTCCGGACCGGCGCGGCCGCTGCCGGTGATCCAGGCGGAGCTCGACGCCCTGATCGGGCTCGAGACCGTGAAGGAGCAGGTGCGGGGCCTCGTCGCGTTCCTGCAGGTGCAGGCCCGGCGCAAGGCGCACGGCCTCCCCGAGGTGGCGACCTCGCAGCACCTCGTGTTCCTCGGTAACCCGGGCACCGGCAAGACCACGGTCGCCAGGCTCCTCGCCGAGATGTACCGGGCGGTCGGGCTGCTGCAGAAGGGGCACCTCGTCGAGGTCGACCGCGCGGCGCTCGTCGGGCAGTACGTGGGCGCGACCGCGATCAAGACGGACCGCGTCATCCGCAAGGCGCTGGACGGCGTGCTGTTCATCGACGAGGCCTACTCGCTGTCGCCCGAGGGCGAGGGCCGGCTCGACTTCGGCCCCGAGGCGATCGAGGTGCTGCTGAAGCGGATGGAGGACCACCGCCATCGTCTCGTCGTGATCGTCGCCGGGTATCCGCGGCTGATGGAGTCGTTCCTGGTGTCGAACCCGGGCCTGCGCTCCCGGTTCGCCCGCGAGATCCGATTCCCGGACTACTCCACCGACGAGCTCGAGGCGATCTTCGGCACGATCGTCGCCCAGCACGAGTACACGCTCGCGCCGGGCGCCGACGAGACGCTCCGACGCATCCTCTCGGGCCTCCAGCGGGGGGACGAGTCCGGCAACGCGCGGTTCGCGCGCACCCTCTTCGAGCAGACGCTGAACCGTCAGGCGCTCCGGCTGGCGCGCGACCAGGACCGGGCCGTGGACTCCCTCGACCGCGACGAGGTGACGACGCTCACCGCCGACGACATCGCGGAGGCCGCGGCCGCACTGGGGGAGTGGCGGGGTCCGGACCCGGGCCCGTCCCGCTGGCGGCGCTGGCTCGGCTGACCGCTGCACGAGGACGGCCCCGCCGGGCTCCGCCGAGGGCCGTGATCCGCATCTGCGCTCCTTGCCGCCGGCCTGGCTGAGGTCGTAGAACGCGATCGCCGCCGCGAAGTACTGGTACTTGCCGAGGTCGCCGACGGTCGTGATGGTGAAGGCGCTCTTCAGCGCCGCGGCGTCACCGCCGCTGACGCCGGCGAGGGCTTGCGTCACGTGGATCTCGCTTCCGCGGGACCGAGGCCACGCGGCCCGGCGTTCCGGCACTCGGCGAGCGACCTCCTACGGTGTCGCTGAACGCGCCGGCCGGCGTGCGAGACGGCGATCGGAAGCGGTTCGGATGGGCAGATCGACCCGGCGCGGGATCGGCGCCCTCATCGTCCTCGGCGGGGTCGTGGTCGTCGTCGTGCTCGGCCTGCTGCTCCATCCCGCCCAGCGCGTGGGTGCCGCGGAGCTCGACCATCCGGTCACGGTGCCGATCGACGTGGAGCACGACGGCGCGGACACGAGCGTCTCCGTCCAGGTGATGATCGACGGGCACGGCCCCTACTGGTTCGCCCTCGACACGGGGGCGTCGACGTCGGCCGTCAGCCGGAGCCTCGCGGAGAGGCTGCACCTGAAGGACACCGGCGCGAGCGCGGAGTTCCAGACGGCCAGCGGCTCCACCGAGAGCGAGCTGATGATCGTCCGGAGCTGGGGTGTCGCCACCCTGCCCCTGCAGCGCTCGGCCGTGATCAGCGAGCTCGACGACGGCGGCGGCACCGACGGGCTCCTCGGCTCGGATCAGCTGAGCCGGTTCGGCACCGTCTCGATCGACTACACCGACGAGACCTTGACCGTCACCCCGAAGCACTGAACCTGCGGGCCCGGTTCGATCGCTACGAGAGCGCGTCCGCCAGCTTCGGGCCCCAGATCATGCCGAGCTCGGCCTGCACGACCCGGGTGAGCAGCCGCATCCGGTCGAAGTCGGAGCGGTAGCCGATCAGCTGGTAGGCGTTGATGCCATCCACGAGCGAGATGACGTGTGCGGCGATGTCGTCGGCGTCCGCCTGCGGGAACTCCCCGCTCCGGGCGCCGCGCCGGATGACGGATGCGACCAGCCCGTGCCAGGCGGCCTCGCTCTCCTGCACGGCGCTGCGCAGGCCGGGCTTGTGGCGGGCGAGCGCCCAGGCCTCGAGCCGGACGCCGTCGCTGTCCTCCGGTGCGGTGGAGAGCCAGCTGAGGAGGGCGCGCATCTGCTCGACCGGCGACGGGTTGGCAAGCACCGTGCGTCGCACCTCGGCGATCTCGGCGACGGCCGTCTCCCGGTACGCCTCCGCTGCGACCGCGTCGACATCGAGCCGATCGGCGGGGACGCCCGCGGCGGCCGAGAGACGCTCGGGCGTGATCGCGATGAGTCCTTCGCTGCCGAGGAGGGTCTTCGCGGCAGCGAGGATCTCCTCGTGGCCGACGACCCGGTCCTCATGCTCCGCCGTCTTCGCGCGCTTCCGTCCCAGCATCGTTCTCCTCGCTCGAACGTCGGTGGCTGTGGTCCGAGCCACATCTTCGCCCGCCGACCCTGAGATCGAGAAGCGGCGCGCACTGCGGCACCTTCCACCGAGGCAAGAAGTTCCGCGAATCGGCGGTGCGGAAGGGGGTCTCGACCTCTGCAGGAGGGATGTGCGCCCGCTCGAGGGCCGGCGACGATCCGATGCCTGCTGCCGCGCACGAGCAGCTCGCACCCGCCTGCTGCGAACCACCCGATGCGGTACGACCGGTGCGCGCCCAGTGCGGCGAACGGTAGCCGTCCGGTGCGGCCGCGAACGGGGCCGGACACACCCATGTGGCCTTCGCAGCGCTCGCGATAGCACCTTTCAGGTGGACTTCGAGATTCGTAGGCGATCGTCCAGCCCGGGTCTACGGTGCGCGTACGGGCGGGCCGGATCGCTGTTCGGCCGCGAGACAGCCTCGACGAAGGAGTCAGCGATGTACGCACGAGTGGTCGTCTACACGTACGACGAGGACAAGGAGCAGCTGGAGGCGAAGGCCCGGGCCGCCGTGATCCCGATCGTCACCGGAACGCCCGGCTACGTCTCGTACGGGGTGATGTTCGACGACGACAAGGTGGTCTCGATCAGCCAATGGGAGTCCGAGGAGCACGCCAAGGGGGCGGATGCGGCCCTGCTCGAATGGGTGAGCGCCAACACCACGATGAAGCCCGCCACACGCTTCACCGGCGACCTCTCCTGGCTCGAGCTCGCTCCGCGCTGACCGACCCCACCTTCAGCGGCGGGTTCCTCGCAGGACGCCGTCCCTGCCAGGGGGGCGCCGGCGTTCCTAGGAAGCCGCCTGCGCAGCCCCTGGTCCTCGCATGGGCTGCCTACGCTGGCCCGACTCACCGAGCAGAGGAGCGTCCATGGGCGACGAGCAGACGATGAAGTCGGTGCGGGTCGCCCTCGCGGCGAGCGATCCGGGGTGGCGGCGCTCCCTGTTGGACAGCCCGAGCCCATCCGTGCAGGCCTTCGTCGCGCAGATCACCGCTCGCGTGGCCTTGCTGAGCGCCGGCGAGCTGCTGTATCTCGAGAGCGCGGTGGACGAGCAGCCCGATCAGAGTGTCTCGGTCGAGATCCGGGCCTTCACCCCCTCGGTGTACGTCCAGATCGCCGGTTCGGTGGACGCCCTCGGTGAGGGCGAGGTCGCCTTCTCGACCGCGACCCCGCGAAGCACGGTCACACGGGTCGCCCTCCGAGACGTGAGGATCGGACCAGCCGGCGGTCCCATCGGGGCGATGTTCGACCTGACGTTCGCCAACGGGGAGGTGGCGACGATCGGGGGAGGGGGCCGGTACGAGCAGGGCGACGCCGACGGCTTGGGCATCCTGCAGACGTCGCTGGTGAACTTGGGGCAGCGCCGCTAGTCGTCACCGCCGAGTCGATCGCAGGGTCCGCCCTGATCGCTTCCGGCACTCTCCCCTCAAGAACGAGTTCGAAGTCGCAGCCATCTCGGAAGGGGCGGAATGCGAGGCGCGCGGTCGCAGGAGGCCGCGAGATCCCATGCCGGACCGGGTTTCCCGCAGCTGGCGGCCGGGTCGATACCGAGGGCGGTCGACCGATTCCCTGAGACCGACCCCGATCTGCGAGGGGCGTGGGAGAAGGGTGATCTTCGAGGACCGGGAGGATGATCTCTCGATCCGGCGATGCGCGCCACGGGTAGCGTCCCCGAGCGGGAGGCGACATGTCGCGCAAGGCGGGTCAGCGCATCCGCAATCGGGCTTCTCGGCTGCGGGATGGGTTCCGGAGATCGGCGATGCTCCTTCGTGGGCCGGCGGCATGAGCGCAACGGCGGAGCTGCTGCCGTCCTGGCGCGCCGGCGCGACGCGGGACCGCCTGGTGAAGTTCCTCGATGACGCATCGGCGGTGCCGGTGGAGCGGCGCGTGGCCTGCTTCGACAACGACGGCACGCTGTGGTGCGAGCGGCCTTCGTACGCGCAGCTCGACTTCTTCGTCGACGCGCTGCGCAGCCGAGCGGCCGACGACCCGGCACTGCGCGAGCGTCCGGAGTTCGCCGCGCTCCTCGACGGAGACCGAGCAGCCCTAGGGGACATGGGTCTTGCCCGTGTCGGACTGGCGCTGCTCCAGCTCTTCGAGGGGGAGACCGCGCAGGAGTTCGTCGATCAGGTGCGTGCCTTCATGCGGCCGCGCGAGCAACGCCGCCTTGCAGCGCCCGCTGCTGACCGCGGTGTACCAGCCCATGCTCGAGCTCATCGAGGAGCTGCGCCGACGCCGAGTTCACCGTGACGATCGTCAGCGGCGGCGGCTGCGAGTTCGTCCGGGCCGTCAGTCAGGAGCTGTACGGGGTTCCTCCGGAGGCCGTCGTGGGCACGATGGTGGCCTACACCTACAGCCGGGACGAGGAGGGGAGGCCGACCCTCCGCCGGGCGGCGCAGATCGTGGCCGGCGCCAACGAAGGCGAGGCGAAGGTCTCCGCGATCCAGGCGCAGCTGGGGCGTCGTCCGATCTTCGCCGCGGGGAACACCGGCGGTGACCGCGAGATGCTCGAGTGGGCTGCGGCTTCGGACGGCCCCGCTCTTGCCCTGCTCGTCGATCACGACGACGACGCGAGGGAGTTCCGGTACACCGGATCCGCCGAGAGCTTCCACGAGGCGGAAGCCGATCGCCGACGTGGCGGGCCGCCTCGGCTGGACGGTGGCGAGCATGCGCCACGACTGGGCCACCGTGTTCCCTGCCCCCGGAGAGCTGCGGCAAGCCTGACGCGGAGAGCCTCGCTCATCTGGGCGCACCGCCGGTCGAGCGGCCGGCCGCGGCAGGCCCTCGATCATCCGTCGTCTAGGGCGCCGACCGGTTCGGGTTCGCCGTGCGGCTCTCCTGATAGACGGCGTCACGCTCGGCCTGCAGTCGGCCGAGCTCGCCCGGCTGCCGTTCCGACTCCGGCTTCCGGAAGTAGTCGGCCAGTGCCGCCATCGCCGCGTCCATGCGCGCCTGCGTCTCGTCGTTCATGTAGAGGCCTCCTTCCGGTCCACTGAGACGAGCGTATTCCTGTGACAGGGCCGACGGTCCCTCGAGCCGCTGCACCACGCCGAGGACCTCGGAGCGTCCTGCACCTCGGGGATCGACGTGGCGCGCATCCTGCATGACGGCCGCAGGGATGCCGGGGATCGGAGGGTAGGTTGCCCCGATGACGGATCTGACGGACAGCGGCGCGACGACGGTCGGGGCGGTGTCCATCGACGAGGACACCACCCTTCGAGGAACGCACAAGGGCGCGGTGACCGTCGAGCCCGGGGTCAGGTTGCTCGCGTCCGGGCTGATCGTGGGCGCGACCGAGGTCGAGCCCGGAGGGATGCTCATCCTCACCGGGGAGGCCCAGGGCAAGGTGCACGTGGAGGATGGGGCCAGCGCCGTCATCGTCGGCCGGGTCGAGGGCGCGGTGGAAGCGACGCCGGCTGCGGATGTGCGCGTCGCCGGCGAGGTCGATGGCCCGGTCCGCAAGCTGACTGCGCCGGACGCGCACCCCGCCTGACTCCATCGGGCGGTGGTCCCAGCGCCACGACTGTGCCGCAGAGCCTCTGACGCGGGCGGTCTCGTGCATACCCGCCACCTCCGCGTCGCGCTGACGCCGGAGGTGGCGGAACTGCTCGCTGCTGAAGCGGAAGGGTTGCTCGAACTCGTTCTTCCTCGAGGCCTCTGCGCCCCGACCGAGCTCGGACGTCAGCGCGCCGACGCTCGCGACGCGGACGAGCCCGCTCGTCAGCGAGGCGTCTCCGCAGGAAGGCGAAGCAGGCGGATGCGCGCCACCCCGACCTCGTCGAGAGGGACGACGGTGAGTCGTTCATCGCCGTTGATCACCCGGGTAGGCGCCCACCGGCCCTGGTCGAAGTGGCCCGCCTCGACGCTGTCGACCTCGACCCCTGCCTCCGCGGCCGAGAAGTCGACGGCGAGGTTCTGTCCGATCACGAGGAACTCGTCCGGTCCCTGCTCGATCACGAGGCCGAACGCGCGGGTGTCGGCGGGAGCGGGGATCCCGTGGTCCGTCTCGCTCGGCCTCTCGACCGTCGCGGGTGGCGCCTGCACGCCGGCGTCGAGGAGCATCGCCTGCAGCAGGGCGCGCGAGCCCTGCACCACCAGTCGCAGATCGCCGAAGGCGAGCTGCTGCTGCTCACCCTCCTCGAGGAGGACCCCGGCGATGCGTCCTTCCGCTTGCGCGGCGGTGATCACGTCGGTCATGCCGGCGAGGACGGCGTACGCCCCTGCGAGGCGGCTGCCCGGCTCGGATGTCGTCGATCCCGAAGGCCGAGAAGCCGAAGGCCCCGAGGCCGAGCGTCCAGAAGACGTTCCCGGTGGCGACTCGGGACTCGGGGACGAACAGCGGGTTGTCGGGCCGGTCGTAGGGGGCGATCGCCGCCTTGACGTCGTCCACGTAGATGTCCGGGGACAGGAAGTCGAGCGAGGGCGCCGCGCACTTCCAGACCTCGAGCACGCGGGAGGCGGGGCCGCCGCTCGGGTAGTCGCCCGCCTCCGGCTGACCCGGCTGCGGGCCGAGCCACGCGTTGGCGTACATCGGCAGCGGCTTCACGGCCTTCCCGGCGGCGGCGAGCGCTTCGACGTACCGGCCGAAGTGCCAGGCCATGAAGAGCTCGTCCGCCTCCCATCCGTCGCCGAACACCTCCTGCCAGCTGCCCTCACGCCGCGCGCGCCTCGTCGCGGGCGGCGACGGCGCTGAGAGGAGAGCTCGCGCGGCACCGGCTCGGCCCACGCGGTCTCGGCGTCGGGAGAGCGGTCGCGGGAGTCCTTGAGCAGGCCGACCTCGTTCTCGACCTGCACCATCAGCACCGTGTGCTGCGGGTCGACGTCCCGGAGGTGCGTCATGAAGGCGACGAACGCACGCCGGTCGGCGACCAGCAGCGCCTCGGAGAACACCGACAGGACGGGCCTCGCGGTCGCCTGGGCGTGCGTGAACGCCTCCTTGCGGCGATCCTCGGCCAGGGCACGAGGGAAGCGGTGCGGATCGGCGCGCACCCAGCTCGGGGCGTACGTCGAGCCGGCGTTCTTGAACGCCCCGAACCAGATCAGGACGAGGCGCAGTCCGGATGCCCGCGCGGCCTCGAGCTGGTCGTCGACGTTCGAGAAGTCGTACCGTCCCTCCTCCGGCTCGACCAGGGACCAGCTCGCCGCCCCGATGACGAACGAGGCATGCAGTCGACTCACCCGGTCGAGCACCGCGGGCAGGTCGACATCCGTCGGTGTGGAGTTGTGCAGCTGGCCGCCCAGCAGCAGCGCGGGCCGTCCATCCACGACCAGTCGGTGGCCGGTGCTCGTCGGTTCGACTCGCGGAAGCGGACGTTCGGCGGGGGAGGACGGCGTCATCGCTGTTCCTTTCGAAGTGAGCGCTCACTGCGCGGACGTCTCCACCCTCCCGGCACGGAGGGATATCGGGAACGCGGATGTGGTGATGCTCCGTATCGGTGTCGCCTATCGACCTCGCCCGTGCTGCTCGGCGACAAGCGGCACCTGCACGGGCCGGGCTCACCCGGCCCGGGTGATCCGGCCCGCGAACCGCGGGGGACACGATTACCGCGACGGGCGTGGACGCCGGAGCACCGGCGCGCCGAGGATCCGTCGATGCCGGGAGGTGCGCCATGACCGAGTTGATCGTGATCTCGTTCGAGAGCGAGCCGGACGCCGAGGCGGCGTACAAGAAGGTGCTCAACCTGCAGAAGGATCTGGTCGTCGAGCTCGCCGGGCTGGCGCTCGTCAAGGTGGAGCGCGTCCGGGAAGAAGCACGTCGAGACGCCGCACAGCGGTCGACCTCGGCAGGGACGTCGGGAAGGGAGCCCTCTTCGGCACCCTCATCGGGCTGCTGTTCTTCATCCCGTTCCTCGGACTCGCGATCGGCGGCGCGCTCGGTGCCCTCGTCGCCCATCTCGACAAGTCACCGGTGAACGCGGAGTTCCGCGAACGGGTCCAGTCGGCGGTCAGTGCCGGCAAGTCGGCCGTCGTCGTGTACGCCTCGAAGATCGACGAGGATCAAGTTCGCCGAGGAGATGCGCTCCTTCGGCGGGGAGACCGTGCGCACCTCCATCTCCGAGGAGGAGGAGGACAGGCTCACGCACGACGCCGCGGCTGCGTGATTCGCGGAGGGCGGGCCGCGAGACGAGGCCCAGCACTGCCCGCGATACGGCGCAGCTTCGCCGCTCAGCGGTCTGTCTCCCACAGAAATCGCTCCGTTACGGCACCCGTGGCCCTGCACCCCGGTCCTGCCGTCATCGCTCGGTCTGATGGCTGCTGACCGGATCAGAAGCGCGGTCGTGCTGGCCGCGGCGGCCGCCCTCGTGATGGCCACGACCTCCTGCGCGAGCGGATCGCCGGCGCGCTCCCGCGTCACCGAGTGCTTCGCAGGCGGTCGAAGCGCTTCCGGGAGGGTGCACCGACGACGCGCCCTGTCAGTTCTCCAAGGGCTCCTACGTGCTCGATTCACAAGCAGTGGTGCCGGGGCTCCACATCACGATCCCCGGTGGCTGGACGGGCACGGAGAACGACGCTGGCGAGCTCGACCTCGTTCCTGTGAGCAGCTCGGAGGATCACGTGTTCGTGTGGATCGACATGTCCGCCGTGAAGAGCACGGGCGAGGGGCATGGGGTGACCGTCCTCGAGAAGGTCGGCCGATCTGCGGACTCCCTGTTGTCATGGGTGGACCACAACCGCGACTTGAAGGTGTCGAAAGCCATCAGCCGGACCATCGCAGGCCTTCCGATGACGGCTCGCGTCGTCAGTGCGTCTCCATCCGCCCAATACGGTGACCCGGGCTGTCCGTCCAACCCGACATGCGCGGATCTCTTCACCCGGGTCGGTCTTCGGGGCTCCAACTTCTACGGTGTCGGCGGGACTGAACAGGTCCTGGTGTACTTCGGCTCGCTCCCGACGGGAATGTCGTTCATGGTCGCGCTCGACTCGACTGAAGACGGCTTGAAGCAGTTGACCGCGGAAGCCGCCCCCATCATCGCAAGCCTTCGGATGTCATGAATCTCCTTTTTTGAACGACTGTCGATCACGTATCTGGATATCATGCCGGATGAAGCGCCTGTGACGATCGCGGTCTTCGAGCGGATGGTCATGAACTCGTCCTTTCCGACGGGGGTCACGGTGACCGACTGGTCAGGCGACGAGAGCGCCGTCATCTCCGCGCTTTGCGTTCGGCGGCGAAGCGGCGGCCCGTGGAGACGTTAACGAAACGCCGTTGCGATGTCAATGCAACAGCGTTCCATTAACATCAGCAGGTGACCTCGTTCCAACGCGCGCGGCGGCCGGAGCAGAAGGAGTCCCGCCGCGGCGACATGCTGGCGGCGGCGTCGCGGCTCGCGGCCGCCCGGACCGTCCGGGCGGTGACGCTGACCGACATCGCCGAGGGCGCCGGAGTCCACAAGTCGGGGGTGCTGCGGTACTTCGCGAATCGCGAAGCGCTGTTCCTCGAGCTCTGCGGGGAGCAGTGGCAGGAGTGGGCCGCCGACCTGGCCAGATCGTCGCCGGATGCGCCCGTGGGCGTCTCGCTCGCTGCGACGTTGGCGTCGGTTCGGCCGGTGTCTGTCCAGTCGATCTCGACTGACAGGTGCGTGAGCGAGCCGGCGATCACGCCGCGGAGCCTCCCGAGGCCGCGGTCTTGGGGAGCAGCAGGAAGGCGACCAGGTAGAGCAGCGCGACCACCACGAGGAGGTCGGCGTACCCGGTGAGCAGCGCGACGTACTCCAGGCAGCCGCCGACGATCGCCCCCAGGAGGTTCACCCCGAAGGCCTCCTGGGAGTCCGACGTGGTCGCGAAGCGCTTGGCGAAGGCCACGTTGGCCAGGAAGATCGGCAGGAACGCCAGCGCCGTCCCCACCACAAAACGCGGCACCAACGGCAGCGCCAGCAACCATTCGGGTCGCACCACCCAGGCCAGCACCAGCGATGCCAGCACGCCGGCGTACACCACCTTGATCGGTGGTGTGGGCAGGCGTCTCGTCGTCTCCACCGCCGCGAGCACCGTGACCAGCACACCGGCGAAGACCAGCGCGTTCACCAGCCACGTGGTGCCGAAGAGCAGGGCGAACGTCGCGACGTTCTTCGTCTCAAGCAGGAGGAACGCGGCACCCATGAAGAAGAGGTCGCCGTAGGGGCGCATCGCCCGGAACCGACCGCCCACGACGCGCACGAGCAGCAGCGACAGGAGCAGGATCCCGCCGAGAGTCCAGAGGTAGATGGGTGGGATCGACCCGCCCTGGTAGTAGAGGAACGGCGCGTCGTCGGTGGCCGGTGCCACCACCTTGGTCGTCGGCGCGTAGGCCGAGCCGCATTGCTGGTTGCCTGCCTGCTTCGCGATCGTGACCACCGCCTGGTGCGCGGCGAAGCTGTCCACGCACGGGGCGTGGCCGAACGCCGCCGAAGCGGTGCCCGCCAGCCGGTCGATGAGCCAGTTCTCGCGGTAGTAGTTGTACATGGCGAAGCCGCCGTCGGGCTTGAGGTGATCGGCAGCGGAACGCAGCGCCTCCTCAGTGAAGAGGAAGGACTCGAGCCGGATCTGCGAGGCGCCGTTGACCAGCGCCAGGGAGTCGGGCAGGGCGAAGAGGATCAGGTCGTACTTGGTGTCCGTGCGCTCGAGGAATGCCCGCCCGTCGTTGACGTAGGTGCTCACGCGCGGGTCCTGGTAGGCGTGGTCCGGGTTGAACTCCTCGCCCAGCTGCAGGATCCGCGGATCGATCTCGACCGCGTCGACGTGCTTGGCCCCCTTGAGCAGCGCGATCGCCACGTCGCTGCCCGATCCGGCTCCCACCACCAGCACGTCGTCGAGCTGGACGTGCGGCATGCGTTTGTACGGCGTGCCGTACTGCTGGGCAGTGTGCGCCAGCCGCCATGACGCCTCGGCCATCGTCTGGTGCGGCACTCCGTTGGCCCAGATGCTCAGCGCACCGGGACCGAGTCTCGAATGATGAGTGGTGATCTTGTAGTACGGCGACCAGCTGACCCCCGGCGTCAGGGTCTCCCCGAGCAACATGGCCGTGATGACGAGGGCGCTCGCCACCGCGACGAGCCGGGCCCGAGTCCCTGGCGCGAGGACGACCAGGGCACCACCGGCGAGGATCCCCCAGACGACGGACGGCGCCCACAGGAACGAGAGCCCCGTGAACAGGCCGATCCCGATCAGCGACCCCACCAGGTCGTAGCGATAGGCCGTCAGCGGCTGCAGGTGTCCGAAGCAGCGGCCCACCACCTCCGCCGGGCCGGCCAGCGTCGCGGCCACCAGCAGGAAGACCACGGGGAGCGCGACCCAGGCGGGTGGGCCGGTCGTGTTGCAGCGCGGTGAAGTAGATGACGTCGGACCCGGCGCGCTGGATCGCGACCGGGAACCGCAGGGCCAGGACCACTGTCAGCGCGAGCAACGGCGCCGTGAACGGCAGGGCGGACCAGCTCTTGCGGCTGATCAGGAAACCCAGCCCGATGCCCAGGAAGGAGCCCAGCAGCACGAAGTTCGAGAAGTAGCTCAGGTGCACGACGTTCGCACCGAGCCAGCGGATCAGGGCGAGCTCCAGGAACAACATCGTGGCGCTGCCGAGCATCAGCCGCCCCACGACGAGTCGGTGCTGCCGGGGGGCGTCGCCGGGTTCCACCGCAGGCAGCAGCGTCGCGTGTGGTCGTCTCAACCCGAGCATGGACAGCCTTCCCAAACCCTCCCGCCTACCGTGGCACGGGAACGGGGTCCGGCACAGCCCTTCGGGAATCTGACAGCTCGGCGGCGAGCGCTCACGGGACGCCGACATCCTTCCCGTCGACACCGAGCGGCATCCCCTAGGACGGACCGAGCGGCATCCCCTAGGACGCGAGAGCGGTCGGGCGCTCGCCCCGGCGCCGGTGCCGGTTGCGCTAGGGGTTCTTGCCGAGTGGTAGAGCGGCGCGGGTTCGGCGGTAGCGCGGGGCGAAAATCAGGCCGTTGAGGAGCCGGACGGGTGCAGGGAGGCGGGCGAGCATCATCGCTCGCTCCTTGTCGTCGGCGAAGGCGAGGATGCGGGGGAGCAGGTCGGCGACCTCGCGGAGACTCAGGCCCTTCACCATGTTCCGCTCGATCTGCCGGCACTCCGGAGCGGGTACGCGTGTGCTGAGCACTCGGACTGCTTCGCGTTCCTCGGTGTCGAGGTGATTGAGGATCGCGGTCTGCAACTGCGTCAAAGCCGCCAGCAGCGCGAAGCGGTCCGCCTCGAATCCGGGCGTTGCGACCGTCGAGGGGAGAAGATCGAAGCGGCGGTCGATCTCGCTCAACTCGGATTCGATGCGGCGGTGCTGTGCGCTGAGGTCGGCGAGTGTTGCCGTGATCTGGGGCGCGTGCCTGATCAGGGTCGGCCAGATGCCCTCGTCCTCTGCCCGGAAGTGGTGCGACATGGACCCTGAGAAGCTCCGCCACCAGTGCGAGAGCGCCTTCGCTGCCGAAAGGTCTGCGGCGCGGAGGGCACGTACCTGTTCGATGAGGTCGGCGATCACTCCGCGGAACTGGTCGTGGTCGAGGGTCCAACCCCGAACATCGTTGTCCAGCGTCCCAGCCTCGGCCACGATGCCTCCACGGCTCAACATCAGCGGGTAGAACGGCGGAAATCTACTGCGAGACTGCGCGGCCGGAAAGCCTTTCTTCAGGGCCTGGTCCTCGCTGATGCGACGCCGGCCGCCTCCATCCCGCCCCTCGGCTGCCCCGCAGCAGAAGGCGCGTCGAACTCTGGGGCTGCTGGAAGTTCCGAGTGAGCCGGTCGGGCGTCGCCTCGAGGGTGACGGCTCTTGGTCGGCGATCCCGGGGGCTATGGCTGTACTGAGGAAGGCGAGAACGGCTCGGTGTCGTACCGGGCCATCAGCGCCAGGATCTCTGCCGGGACGAGCATCCCATCTGGGCCGGGGCGGAGGTCCTGCAACTCACGGAAGTAGCCGATGTACCGCTCGGGCGTCACGGTGAGCAGCAGCGACGCCGGCTCGTCGGGGTCCGCGTTGCCGAAGGTGTGCGGTGCCCCCATCCCGGCGACGAAGGTGGAGCCCGGGCCGAGGACGTGCTCCGTTGAGCCGCTGAGGAAGCGGACCTGGCCGGTGAGGACGAAGAAGGACTCGTCGTGAGCGCGGTGGACGTGCTGCGGGGGGCCGCCCCAGCCGGCGGGCATCCGACACTCGACAAGCCCGACGCGACCTTCTGTGGTGCTGCCGTCCTCAAGCACGCGATGCACGACCGGACCGGCACGGAGCAGCTCCCCGTCCTCGCGGCCCCAGCACGGAGACCCGCGGGGTGAGCACTTCCTTCGTCATGTCGACTCTCCTTAAACCGAGATTTCCGTCTCATGCTGAGACGTTGGTATCATCCTGCTCGTGCCGAGCGGTGTCAACGGGAACGACCTGGAAACTCCCACGAGTCGACGTATGCGTGAGCGGCTCACGGCGGCCGCGCGTGAGCAGTTGCGTGACGGGGGCCCCATGACGGTGGAGGCCGTGGCGGCGCGAGCCGAGGTCTCCCGGGCGACCGCGTATCGGCACTTCCTCAACAACGACGCAGTCCTGCTGTGGGCGACGCGCCCGTTCGAGGAGGTCGACCTTCCCGTCGTACCGGACTCAGGAGGTGCCGAGCCCGTCGACTGGTGGACCGAGCCGAGGCCCTGGTCCGGTCGACCGCAGGATGGGCGTTCGAGCATGAACGCGAGCTGCGGGCCGTACTCGCCGTGTCTCTTGCGGAGGGCAGCGCACAACGCGGGTTGTCCCGCCGCGGGCGCATGCAGCGGGACCGCTGGATCGACGACCTGCTCTCGGGGCTCCCCGCGGCCATTCCCAACGCCGCCCGCTCGCGACTGCGCGCGGCCCTGATGCCGTTGTTCGGCGCCGACGCCGTCGTCTGGACCCGCGACGTGGCTGACCTGGCTGTCCCCGACGCTGTCGAGGTGCTCGTCTGGATGGCACGCACCCTGGTCACCGCAGTCCTCGCGGAGCTGTGAGCGCTCGGGGAACCCGTTTCAGGTGAAGGGGCGGGCGGACGTTCACGAAGCCGGGTGCGACAGCGGCAGGAAGAGCCTGCGGCCGCAGGTGCTGCCCGCTGACTGAGCTCATTCATCGGGGGAGAACGCCGCCTGGTTCTCCCGGAGTCGTCCGTCGACGACACGATGCACGGTGATGCCGTGGCCCGGCACGTGGGGCTCGTCCCCGGTGCCGGCCTTGAATCACCATCATTCGGCTGCAGCGGGTTGCACACACGGTGCACACACGGATCGTCCTTCAGCGGGGCCTGATGTGGGCTCGATCGTTGGCTCTGCGGCCGTTCGGGCGCGCTCGGCAGTGCAGCGCGTCCACCCCCCAAGTCGGAAGAAGACAGACGTTGCCAACCGCGCCCCTCGATCCGGGCGGGGGAATACGGCCGATCGCGCGCCGGCGTGTGTGCACACCGTGTTCCCGTGCCGGACGGTTCGGGGCCCAACAGAACTTCAACCCGTCGCCTGACCCTCAGTCGGCCCACTCCCTTCTCCTCGCGGCCCCGTCGCCGTGGCGCAAGCGGAAGGCGATCTTCGATCACTTCGACAGACTCCCTGCTTCTCGGGCTGAGGTCTCGACGAGCGGGGATCAGCAGGCGGCTGGCCGGCCTCGCGGCCGACATCGTCGCGCGAAGCACGGTCATCAGTACTTGTGGCAGAGCCGATGGTGATCCTCGAGTGCCAGCCGCAACAGGAGGGGGCCGCGCTGGACGCCGCCTCAGTCCTCCGCGCCGAGGTAGGCGAGAGCTGCCACGACCAGCGCCTCGGTACCGGTGTCCAGGGTCGGCTGAAGGACCGGCGCGAAGTAAGGAGAGTGGTTGACGGGGATGTCCTGGGCTATGCGGCCGGCTGCCGCGGCCGCCTGATAGGTCTCCGGATCGATGCCGCCGATTCCCCAGTAGGTGTAGGGGGCGCCGAGCGCAGAGGGGATGTCGCTGAAGTCTTCGCTCGCGCTTTGCAGTGGGAGCTCGGTCGCCCGGTCGCCGAAGTAGTCGCTGAACGCAGCCGAGATCTTCGCGGTGGTGTCGGGATCGTTGGTGGTGGTCGGGAACTGGTCGAACATCTCGAACTCGGGGGCGCCGGCGTGGCCGAGGCATCGCATTCGGCTGTGACGATGCGTCGGATCGCGGCCAGGACGTCCTTGCGGGTCTGCTCGTCGTAGGTGCGGATGTTCAGCTCGAGCACCGCGTGGTCGCCGATGACGTTGCTCTTGCGTCCCCGAGTGGATGCTGCCGACGGTGAGCACGGCGGGCTCGGTCGGGGCGACCTCTCGGGAGATCACCGTCTGAAGACGGACGACGATCATGGAAGCGAGCACGACGGGGTCGACCGCGGCTTGGGGCATGGAGCCGTGCGCTCCGCGGCCGTGCACGGTGATGCGCATGCTGTCGGCGGCCGAGAGCACCGCTCCGCTCCTGGTGCCGACGACGCCCGACGGCAGTGGAAGGACGTGTTGAGCGAGCGCGGCGTCGACCTTGCCGACGATCTCGGCGAGCCCGTCCTGCACCATGCCGCGGGCACCGTCGCCGACCTCTTCCGCAGGTTGGAACAGCACGACGAGCCGGCCGCTGCCAATGGTCCTGGGCGGCTGCGAGCAGCGCCGCCGCGGTGAGCAGGGTGGTGACGTGGACGTCGTGCCCGCACGCGTGCATCACGGGGACCGTCGTGCCGAGACCATCGGTCGCAGTGGTCGTGCTGGCGTATGGCGAGGCCGGTCTCTTCGTGCACCGGGAGGGCGTCCATGTCGGCGCGAAGCAGCACCGTCGGCCCGTCGCCATTACGAAGGATCCCGATCACCCCCGTGCCGCCCACCCCGGAGGTCACGTCGTAGCCGGCGCTCTTCAGCCGGTCGATGACCGCGGCCGCGGTGTCGGTCTCCTGGTGGGACAGCTCAGGGTGCTGGTGCAGATGCCGGTAGAAGTCCTCCGCCGCAGTCCGGGCCCGGTCCAGCCCAGCCAGGACTGCCGTCGTGGTTGCTGCCGCGGTCATGGTTCCTCCGTTGGTTCGCTGCGCTCGCGGGGCTGCTCCCCGCGGGCGGTCTGTCGCCTGAGTCGTCCGCGCGCGGACGCAGGGATCATCCGAGCCGGTGACCAGGCATCGGCGCTGGGCAGGATCCAGCCGCGCCACCGCGCGAGCAGACACAGGCCGGCGCCGACGATCGTCGATGCGATCAGTCCGACTGTCGGATGTCCGGTCTCCGCCAGCACGACGAGGACCGCGCTCGCCGACGATCGCGCAGGTCGCGTAGAGGGTGTTGCCCCCGAGGATCCCCGGTATGCGGCGCAGCACCACGTCGCGGACGGCGCCACCGCCCACGGCGGTGATCGTTCCGAGCAGGATCGCAGCGAGCCAGCCGAGGCCCACCCCGAGGGTCTTCTGCGCGCCCGCGGCCGCCCAGGTGCCGAGCGCGAGGGCATCCACGATGGGCCAGACCCGGTCCCAGACCCGGCCTCGCACCCGGATGAGATAGCTGACGGCCGCGCCGGCGAACGCGGTCAGCAGATAGGCGTAGTCGGTCAGCGCTACCGGGGGTCCGTGCTGCAGCAGCACGTCACGGATCAACCCGCCACCCAGGCCGGACAGCACCGCGAGCACGGCGAACCCGATGGGGTCCAGCTTCGCCTGACGTGCGATGACGCCGCCGAGGAGGGCACTTGCGAAGACCCCGGTGAGGTCGAGGACACGGAAGACCTCTGACACACCCGCCTCGTCCACGATCGCCACCCTCCCGCTCATCGGTGTCGGTCACGTTAGACCGCTACCGACGCTCGAGCACTTCGCTACTGCGGTCAGGGCTCGGTGACGGTGTACGGCGGGACGGGACGCGAGGGATGCGCTGCGTCGCGGTAGACTTCTGCGACCGGGCGCCCGACCGGCAGGTGATAGGCGTCCGGCGGGAGAAGTGCGTTGTGCTCGTCGGTCAACGGTTCGTCGCTCGAGAGCTCCGCGACGAGCCGGTGACCCGGCAGGAGCGACGCGGCGAAGGGATGAGCACGGAGCACGTACTCCTCGATCGCGCCCGGCGTCACCGGTACCCGGCGGGTGCGCGGGTGGTGGGGATCGCCCTCCGTCGTGCGGCCGTCCAGCTCCCGGTGCGAGGCCCTGAGATATCCGGTCGTGAGGAGCTGTCGCTTGTCTGCGGGGGCCGCGTCCCAGAGCCGGAAGATGGAATCGGTGTCGTCCTGATCGATGCCGGCGAACAGACGCGCGGCGCCGGTGCCGTATCCCTCGTCGTCAGACGCGACGGAGGAAACGACGGGTCTCGCCCCGTATTGCGGCTCTTCCGGTTTGAACGTGGGTAGCTCGTAGGTGGGGGCGCCGGGCGGTGACCGTCAACGACGCGTCCATCCTCGGTCTGCAGGTGGTGCTCGTTCGCGATCACTGCCGACTACCTCGGTTTCGCCGCCACCGCACCCAGGGCAGCGGCGATCTTCTGGTGGCCGGAGGCGTTGGGATGTATGCCGTCGGTGGCGAGGTAATGGGTTTCGTCGTAGGCGTAGTCGGGGCCCTTGAACGCCGCGCGCAGGTCGACATAGGTCGACCCGGTCTGCGCTGCGACTTCCCGGATCACCGTGTTGACCTCGCCGGTGACGCCGGCCGCGGCGTCTGCGTAGGCCTGGCCCTTCTGGTGTGCGTACTGGCCGCCCAGCCAGACGCTCCAGTAGTCCAGCAGCACCACCCTCACCGGATGGCCGGCGGCGAGCTCGTGCACGCGAGTGACGATCTCGTGGAGGTTCAGGCTCGGAGATCCTTGACCTTCGGCAGGTAGCAGGACACGTCGTTTCCGCACGAGCTGGAAGGCGAGACGTCGTTCGCGCCCACTTCGATCTCGACCAAGAGCGCAGCCTTGACCGAGTCGATCGCGGTGCTTGCGCCGCTCAGTTGGTGACCACGTCGACGCTGGTGTATCCGCCGACCGCCTCGTTCGACGCCGTGACCGCAGGCGCGCCCGGTAGTGACAGGTCGGAGGCGCTCAGTTGCGGGTAGGGCGTGCAATCGTAGGCGCTGCCCGCCGGTATGGAATCGCCCAATGCGGCCAGCGACCACGACGCGGTCGGCGTCACGGTGGGCGTCGGGGACGGGATGGGCGCCGGTGAGCTGCAACCTGCCAGCGCGACCGTCAGAAGTCCCAGCGTGAGCAACGCCGACCTTCTGGCCATCCGGTGCATGGCCGCGCCGACACCGCGCCCCAGACCGCGGCCCTTCATCTCGTGAAGGGCGCCTCGGCCGTGGTCCCGTCGGTTTGGCACGACCGCACGGTATGCGGCGCCCACATGTCCGCCCACATCCCATACGGGTGACCCGCTGAGGTGTTGGGTGTCGCTGGTGGAAGAGAACAACCCCGGCTTCGTGCAGGCTCTTCGGCCGAGCTCGCTTGCGCGCCCGGAGGGACTCGAACCCCCAACCTTCTGATCCGTAGTCAGGAGGGTGCGTGCTCAAAAAAAGCCTTCTATCAGGTATTTCGATCTCGCGTGCACACATTAGTGCCCACATTTGCGTGTTGCATCGCGATCCACAGGGAAGCCGCAGATTCTGGGCGGCCGTAGGGGTCATGGAGGCGCTTGTGGTGCTTCAACACACGTCCCAGGAGTCGGGACGGGATGGTGGTTGGACAACTTCGCCCTCATCGGAGGGGCTTCGGCTGCTGCCGATCGCTTCGGCACCGTCACGCACTGCCTCGAGTCCGAGGCAGTGCGTGAAAGTACGGCGACTGCCTCGGACTCGACCTGAGGCGTTCAGCAGCCGTAGTCGTAGTCCTGCTTGTTGACGACGTATTGCACGATCTCGTTAGTCGTGCCGCCGGTCACGCTCGGGGCGGTGCAATAGGACTGGATAGTTGCCTGGCTGGGGTTGTTGAGGCCGTTAGCGATCCATGTGGGCCAAGCGTCGTTCGTCTTGTCCCAGTTGTTGCCGACGATGCCCGCCCACTGCGATGGGACGGCGTAGACGCCGATGGTGCTGCCAGGAGTGCTCATGAGCGCGTCGCTCAGAGCCTTGTACTCGCCCTTGATCTCCTGTGTGTTCAGGCTCAGGTCGGTGTCCCAGGTGTTGGTGTTCTCTACGTCCAGCCACCAGGTCGTAGCGGTGAGGCCGAGGCCCTGGCTGGTGGCGTACTTGTAGGCGTACTGGCCGGCGAGGTAGCCGTCTTCGAATGCGCCACAGCCCTGGTTGGTGCCGCAGTTGCCGGTGGTCATCGCTTGCGCGAAGTAGCTGCCGCCTCTGTAGAGGCCCGTGTTGACGTAGAGGCTCACGGGCACGGCCTTGCCGCTGAACAGGCTCGCCAGCGACTTGGCGCAGGGGTCCTGCGTGTAGTTGCTTCCCCCGTTGACGCCGACGATGCCGAAGGCTGCCGTGGATGCCGGTATCCGTTTGTCGTGGCAGCTCGGGAAGCTGTTGTCGATGCCCGTCTGCCCCGTCGGGTAGTTCCCTGAAGCCTGCGCTGCCGAGGGGATCAGGATGAGGATCGCGGCCGCGGCGAAACCGATCGCGGTGGCAAGAGTTCTGTTCATGTGTGGCCTTCCATACGAACGTGAGACGTGCTCAGTGAGTGGATCGAGCTGCTCCGGGGTTGGCAGGTGCCACCGCCCAGGCGGTGACCTCGACGCGACCGATCTCCCCGAACAGGCAGCAATCGGCGCTCTTGCTTGCTGACGACGACGCTGCCCGACGCAGATCGCCGCCCCGATGTGGCACGACGCCCCCGTCCTCGGCCCGCCCTCCCCCAAGAGCGAGTCGACGGTGACAGAAATCGCCGCCCGGCGCACGCCCCCAGTTCCCTGTTCGTCGGCGTGTCGGCCTGGCGAAACGGGTGTCACTTCCCGGTGCGCATGCGGGCTGGGGCTGTTCTCGACTTCGGGGGGCTTGGTCCTGGCGGCCGCGACCATCGGCTGGGCGTCGGGGGGCTCGCCTCCTGGCCGCCGCTTGCGCTGGTCGCGGCTGTGACCGCTATGCCCAGATCCGGATGAGTCGGACCGGTCGAAACGAGGCCTATCCCGGCCCACAGTCTGTCGTGACGTGACAGTCGCGGAGATGACGTGCGCAGCCGTGAGTACCTTCACGCCCGCAGGGCGCGTTTAGCCGCTGCCACTATCGGTCCCTCCGGCAGACTGAGGGGGCCCATGCGTTCCGAGAAGGCGTCCGCGACCTCGCTCGACGGGGCTGGGGAGACAAAGGCGAGCGGCCCGGTGCAGGGCAGGGTTGCCACTGACGCCAGGCCGCTCGTACTGGTTCTGCTTCTAGCGGTTCAGCCGTACCACCTGACCCATGGCGGGGCCGGCCGGCTGGTTGCTCCAGTTCGCGACGTAGACCGATCCGTTGTCATCGACCGCGACTCCTCCAGCGAAGTGGAGCGCATCCAGCCCGAGGTATGTGTGCGAAGAGGGGTGGTTGAAGGGGATCTTCACGACCGCAGCCGGAGGTGGGCCGACGACCGGGCCGGTGATCTTCTCCATGGCGATGTACTCGCTGGCGTAGAAGTACTTGCCGTCGCGGCTGAACGCGCAGCCGTTGATCGCGCTGAGCCCGCTCGCCCACACCGTCGCCTTCGCGGTGACCGAAGCGTGAGAGCTGGGGTCCACCCGGTAGACGTGTGCGGCCGCTGGCCCGTCGGCGATGGACAGCGTGCCGACGTACAGTGCGCCGTCAGGGCCCTGGCTGAGACAGGTTGGCACGGCGTCGCTCAGCGGCGTGTTGGGCAGGTAGGCGATGACGTGCACGGAGCCGTCCCGTCCGATGCGGTCGACGGTGTTCGCTGCCGCGTCCACGACGTACGTCTGACCTCCGCGCGTGACGGTGACGCCGTACGGGTTGACGTCGGGGAACTGCGGATTGAGTGCCTTGTTGGCTGGGATGCTCTCCCACTTGAGGTCCGCCGTTGCGACGTCGGCGACCGAGTACGCACGGCCGTCGTCGATGCCGAGCAGCCGGCCCTCCTGGGGTTGGGGTCCGAGACCGGCCGTGTAGTTCTCTGACATGGCCACGAGAACACGGTCGGGGTTCGCGGCGTTGATCCCGGCCGCTCCGACGGTCGTCGTGCCCTCCTGCGGCCGATTGGCCGTCTGTGACCACAGGTGATCGGCGACCGTGGCGGTCCGCGAGTGCCGTCCGTCGGCGTCGAAGACCGCGGTCACCAGTCCGGTCTGGCCGGTACCCACTTGGACGCCGGCGGACCGGCTGCCGGATCCGAAGCCGGCTTGCGCCACCAGGAGGGTCTCACTTCCGCCCACGAACGACAGTCCGCGGGGATTCGCAAGATGCCCGGCGATGATGGTGACGGAGGAAGGAGCTGATGCTGAAGCCACCCCAGGAACAGCGATCGCGGTCACTGCGCCCAGGACAGTCGCGAGTCCGACGCGACTCGCGCGCCGCTTCCTGCTTCCTCGTTGCCACACAGAAGTAAGAGCCATCGTGACCTCCTTGAGGGCCGGGCAACGTTGCCCAGCGCCCGGAATACACCCCGTTCCCTCAGAGCGTCAACGCGAGCCTCCGCATTGGGGTCACCTTCCGGTCGAAGGTTTGCGGTGCCGGGGGCTGGTACCACAGGGCTCTATTCCCTGGTCCGAAGAGCCTCGACGCATATCGTGGAATTCCGGGCCTCTCGGAAGGTGGTGCGCACATCGGTGCAGTCGCTCTCGTGCGATGCAGAACGTCCGAGGAACCCTCCGGGCGCCGCGCCGGGAGTCCCGAGTGGCCTCGTCGGGTGTCGGCTCCAGGGTTACGACTTCGGGTCGGTCCTCCCGGGGGCTCCGGCCGGACTCAGGACGGCGAGTACGGCTCGGTGTCGTACCGGGCCATCAGCGCCAGGATCTCCGTCGGAACGAGCATCCCGTCCGGGCCCGGACGGAGGTCCTGCAGCTCTCGGAAGTACCCGACGTACCGCTCGGGCGTCACGGTGAGCAGCAACGACGCCGGCTCGTCAGGGCTCGCGTTGCCGAAGGTGTGCGGCGTCCCCATGCCGGCGACGAAGGTCGAGCCCGGGCCCAGGACGTGCTCCGTTGAGCCGCTGCGGAAGCGGACGTGGCCGGTGAGGACGAAGAAGGACTCGTCGTGAGCGCGGTGGATGTGCTGCGGGGGGCCGCCCCAGCCGGCCGGCAACCGACACTCGACAAGCCCGAGGCGACCTTCCGTAGTGCTGCCGTCCTCGAGCACGCGATGCACGACCGGACCGGCACGCAGCAGTTCCCCGTCCTGCGGCCCCAGCACGGAGACCCGCGGGGTGAGCACTTCCTTCGTCATGTCGACTCTCCTTGAATTGAGATTTCCGTCTCATACTGAGACGTTGGTATCATCCTGCTCGTGCCGATCGGTGTCAACGGGAACGACCTGGGAACTCCAGCGAGTCGACGGATGCGTGAGCGGCTGACGGCGGCCGCGCGTGAGCAGTTGCGTGACGGGGGTCCCATGACGGTGGAGGCCGTGGCGGCGCGAGCCGAGGTGTCCCGGGCGACCGCGTACCGGCACTTCCTCAACAACGACGCAGTCCTGCTGTGGGCGACACGGCCGGTCGAGGAGGTCGACCTTCCTGTCGTCCCCGGCTCGGGAGGTGCCCAGCCCATCGGCTTGGTGGATCGGGCTGAGGCCTTGGTTCGGTCGACGGCAGGATGGGCGTTCGAGCATGAACGCGAGCTCCGGGCTGTACTCTCCCTCTCCCTCGCCGAGGGCAGCGACCAACGCGGGTTGTCCCGCCGCGGGCGCATGCAGCGGGACAGATGGATCGACGACCTGCTATCAGGACTCCCCGCGGCCGTTCCCAATGCCGACCGGTCGCGACTGCGCGCGGCCCTGATGCCCTTGTTCGGCGCCGACGCCGTGGTATGGACCCGCGACGTGGCTGATTTGGCGGTCTCCGACGCGATCGAGGTGCTCGTCTGGATGGCACGCACCCTGGTCACCGCAGTCCTCAAGGAGCTGTGAGCGCTCGGAAAGGCCGTTTCAGCTGAAGGGGCGCCCCGACGTCGAAGACACGCGGTGCGCCCGCGGCTGGAATGGCCTGTGGCCGCAGCTGCAAGCTCTCGACGTCGAAGAGCTCGAGTTCCCGCCCGATGGGACGCCGGCATTCCTGGTCTTCACGATGGGCCGCACACTCTCGGCCGCGCGACACTCGTGGCGATCGCAGAAACCCCCAGCGCTGACTCAACAACTCGTCCCGGAAGATCATCAACCACGCAGGTCAGGAGAGCCCTTCAGTCGACCCTCTTCGCTCCGGGCCGACTTTTCGGCTCGTGCTTCTGAGGTCAGCCGTCAACAATCGGCGGGGAGAAGACGAGCAGTGTCTGCTCCTGGGCGAACATCTGCTGGAGTTTCGCCATCTCTGCTTGGCCCTGCTGCTCGCCGAGTTCCGCCACGAGCAGGGGAGTGGGATCGAATTCGGTGATGTCGGAACCGTCGAACTGGAAGGCGTAGGGCACGGGATCGGGCCCGCTGCCTGCGCGCACGAGCCGCCATCGGCCCGCGACGGCCGGGTCCTTGCTCGCTGCGGGGACGAGTACCGATCGGACCCAGTCCTCGAACTCCCGAGCGCGGTCCGCCTTCACCATCGTCACCGCGACCATGCCGACCTCGAACGCCATTGAAACGACTCCCCACGCCACTGTGTGAAACACATCCTGCTCGCCACGTAGGAATCGGACAAGCGGCGCCGACCCCGCCCGACACGCGCCGCGCCGGCTCATCGACACCGCGGAACGAGTCGAGAAGTGCTGCAGCAGTAGCCGACTGGCTTGCCGGCCGGCCTCGGGGCGGGTGGGTTGTTCAGTCTTGGCGGAGGCGGGTGGCGCGGTGGCGTTCTAGCTCGTAGGTGGCCATGTCGGCGAGGCTTGTGAGGACCGACAGCTGGTCGTCGGTCAGTGTGCGGGGGTTGGTGTCGAGGGCGCTGAGGCTGCCGAGGACGTATCCGTCTGAACCGATCAGTGGGGCGCCTGCGTAGAAGCGGACGCCCAGACCGGTGACGAGGGGGTTTTCGCGTGTGGCGGGGTCGGCGGTGGCGTCGGGCACGTAGACGACTCGACCGGTTTCGACCACGGCCGCGCAGAATCCGGGGTCACGGCCGATCTGCTCGGCGCCGACCCCGTGGTGCGATTTGAACCAGATGCGGTCGCGGTCGACGATGCTCACGGTCGAGATCGGGACCTGCAGGGTGCGGCTGACCAGGGACGTGATCCGGTCGAACGCCTCCTCTGGGGCGGTGTCGAGGATGTCGTATCGGGCGAGGTTGGCCAGCCGCGCTTCCTCGGCGGCGGGGGGGCATCCGCCACCGACCTGCTCGGCGTCGCGGGCGAGCTGCTGGAAGGCTGCGGCGGCCTCGCCGGGGGTGGGCCGCGAGGCGCCGTCCGTGGCGGTCATCGCGGCGAGGAGATCGCGCCAGCCGCTGGGGAGGGTCTTGGGGATCTCCGGGTTCGGGCGGCTCCACTGAGACGCCGAGTCGGTCACGCTCGCGGGGAACGCGACCCGGCCGGTCAGGGATTCCAGGACGACCAGGCCGAGTGAGTAAATATCGGTGGACGGGCCGCCGGGTGCCCCGGCCGTCTGTTCCGGACTCAGATAAGCGCGGGTGCGCTGAACCGGTGTTGCGCCGTTGGAGGCGGACACCAGGGCGGCGATGCCGAAGTCGCCGAGTTTCGCCCGCGGGCGGCGGAGGGCGTCCTCGTCAGGAAGCAGGATGTTCTTGGGCTTCACGTCGCGGTGCACGATGCCGCGTCCCTGGATGTAGTCCAGCGCTTCGGCGATGTCCGCGCCGATGTAGGCCGCCGTGCGGAGGGGGAGGACGCCCGATTCGAGTCGCCGCCGCAGGTCGGCGCCCTCGACGAGTTCCAGCACCAGGTACGCCCGCGGCTCACCAGCGCCGCGAGCGTCGACGCCGGCGTCGAGCAGAGTCACGAGAGAGTGGTGGTTCAGGGATGCCAGCAGCAGTCCCTCGTCGCCGAGCACACCGTCGGCGCCTTCGCCGGGCGCGAACAGTTTGACGGCCACGTCCCGGCGTAGCACCTGGTCCAAAGCCCGGTACACGGAGGCGCCCTCGCCGCCGAGGGGTTCCTTGAGTCGGTAGCGGCCGCCGATCAGAGGCGCGTCCTCCGGGGACCCGGAGTGGTTTTCGAACGACGGCATGAGGATCTTCCCGATAAGGGCCCGCTGTGAGGTCGAGCGCGGTACGGCGGCGACAGCAACGAATCGCACCGCGACGATACGCCGGGTCCCCAACAAAGCCGATCAGCCCAAGCATGGGGAGTGCTGAGATTTGGGTCGACCCGTTCGAATGATGCAAGGTCGCGGGCTCGCTGCGGGTGCACTTCGCGTCACTCTTTGGGGCCATCCGCTCGAGGCCTGCAACGACGGCGGGCCTCCTCGACCCCAGAGCTCGCCGCATGTGCTGCGGCTCCTCGCCCCGGTTCGTGCGCAGGCAGCCCGTCCCGGTTCGGATGGGCACACGGAACACGGACCCTTCGTGCAGGGTGCCGCGACTCGAGTCGGAACAGCTCCGGGATCGAATCGGTGGCGCCGATCCACTGGGGCACTGAGCCGTCGCCGAGCTCCGCACGGGCGTAGCAGAGACGGCCAACCTCCCCTTGCAAGTCCACGGCTAATCGGCATGCGAGCAATCGCGAGCTCATCGGTGTCCTCCCGTCCTGCTGGCGTTCATCCGTTCTCCTGCACAGTGGTCCGGTGAGCGCCGACCAGTCCGATCCGCCTGTCCTTGATCTGTCGAACCGCCGTGGGGTGATCACCGGCGGTGGTCGGGGGATCGGCAAGGCGATCGCGTTGGCGTTCGCCGCCCGCGGCGCAGATCTGCTGCTCGTCGGCCGGGACCCGGGAACGCTCGCCGCCACCGCGGATGAAGTCCGGGCGGCGGGAGGGACGGCCCGCGAGCTGGCCCTCGACCTCACCGAGCCGGACGCGCACCACCGTGTGATCGACGTCGCGCTCCAGGGCGGCGGAATCGATCTGCTCGTCAACAACGCCGGCAACGTCCGCGCCGGCCGCCTCGAGACGATCGACGAAGCCGACGTCCGGGCGATGCTCACCTTGAACCTGGTGGCGCCGGTTCTGCTGACGCAGGCCGCGTTGCCGTCCCTGAAGCGGTCCCCCCGGGGTGCGATCCTGCTCGGGATCTCCAGCGGTATCGGCCTGCTTCCGCTGCCCTTCTACACCGTCTACGCGGCCACGAAGACCGGTCTTGCGGGCTTCCACCATGCCCTGCGACGCGAGCTGGTCGGATTCCGGAGTGCATGTCGCGACCCTCTACCCCGGGGCCACGGACACGGACATGATGACGTCCTCGCAGGCGGGCGAGTCACTCGGCTTCGGCCGGCGGCCAGTGGACGAGGTCGTGGGCGACCTGATCGCGGCACTCGAGCGCGGCGAGCATGAGATCAACACCGCTCTGACGACCCGGCGCGGGATGCAGGACCTGCACCGCACCGATCCAGTCGCCGTCGACGCGCGCCTCGCACCAAACCTGGCCGAGATGGAAGAAGCCGTCGCCCGACACCGCAGCATCTGACCAGAGTCGACCTCGCACGGCCCCTCCTCTGGTGACCCGACTTCATCCCCCTTCTGTCGATCGAGATCGGAAGGATGAGTGAGGCCGCTGGCCCTCGATCTTCTAATTCGAATCAGAAAGTGCCGCTCGCGGTATAGACCGGGTGCCCACACCGGTGCACACATGAGTACCCACATTCGGCACACATCGGCGAGGTGTCGCTGAGGCGATCGCGCGGTGCCGTTCCGATGGAAGCACTGGTCGTAGCAGTATTCTCTTCACTGCATCTGCGCGCCCGGAGGGACTCGAACCCCCAACCTTCTGATCCGGGGTCAGAACGGGCGGATGCCAAAAGGTGCCCCTCACCAGGTGCGAGGGTTTGGCGTACACACATTGCTGCATACATTCGTATGGCGCCTCGAAATTCCGGGCGAGCTTCCAGCCTGACCTCGCGTGGCTGGCAGCCGAGGGTACGGGCCTCACGCGTAATGGCGGTGGAGGCCGGCGCTTGTTGTGCGTAGCGGTGATGTTCGCCCTCTGAGCACGAAGGCCCGGGGCCATTTGGTGACCGCAGCCAGACCGGTCGATGGCCGTGTCCGTCCCAGATCGCGTGGGCCTAGTGGTCGTCGATCCAGGGGCGGGCATGCGGTGACGTTATACCCCGGGGGGTATAGTCGAAGACCGACACGCAAGGGAGTAACTGATGTGCCGTGCGGTGACGTGTAAGCAGTGTGGGAAGACGACGTGGGCCGGCTGCGGGCAGCACGTGGATCAGGTGAGGCGTGGTGTGCCTCGCGCTGACTGGTGCCCGGGACACAGTGCAGCCGACTCGCAGTCCAGCGCGACGACGAAGGTGAGCTTCTTCGGCCGCCTCTTCCAGGGACGTTGATCGTGGACGAAACCGTGCGACTCCGGCCCGGCCACGCTCGCCGCGTGGTGGTGGTCGGTGGGGTCGCGGGAGGCATGTCGGCTGCTACCCGTCTGCGTCGCTTGGATGAGGCGGCGGAGATCGTTGTGTTGGAGCGGGGTGAGTATGTCTCGTTCGCGAACTGTGGGCTGCCGTACTACGTGGGCGGTGTGATCCAGGACCGGGACAGCCTGCTGCTGCAGACCCCGACGGCGCTGGCGGCGCGGTTCCGGCTGGACGTGCGGGTGCGCAGTCTCGTGACGGGCATCGACCGGTCAGCCCGATTGCTGGAGGTGCAGGATCTGGTCACCGGTCGGCGCTACGCCGAGTCGTACGACGCGCTCGTCCTCGCGGGTGGCGCGACGACGGGCGACCCGCTTCCGGGTTCGGGGGTGCCGGTGCGGACCTTGCGGACGATCGATGACGTGGACGCAATAGAGGCCGTACTGGATGGCGTCCCGGCGGGCGCGCGGGCGGTCGTGGTGGGCGGTGGGTTCATCGGCCTGGAGTCGGTGGAGAACCTGTTCCGCAGGGGTTTGGATGTGACGCTCGTGCAGCGGGGTGACCAGCCGTTGTCGCCGCTGGATCCGGAGATGGCGGCGCCGGTCATAGCGACCCTCGAGCGGCACGGGGTGGACCTCCGGCTGCACATGACGGTGGTGCGCCTCGCCGCCGGACGCGTGGAGCTTTCCGATGGTGACGAGCTCGCTGCGGACTTGGTCATCGACGCCCGGGGCGTGCGGCCCGATGCTGCTCTCGCCAAGGCCGCGGGGCTCGCCCTCGGGCCGACAGGCGGCATCGCTGTGGACGCGTTCCAGCGCACGAGCGATCCGGCGATCTACGCGGTCGGGGATGCGGTGGAGAAGGTCGACGCGGTCGACGGGGCCGCCGCCCTGGTCACGATGGCCGGGCTCGCGAATCGGCACGGGCGGGCGGCGGCGGACGCGATCTGCGGTATCGGACGGCCGAGCCGCCCTGCGCTCGGGACGGCGGTCGTCGGGCTCTTTGACCTCACTATCGCGATGGTCGGTTGGAGCGAACATCGCCTCCGTGCGGCGGGACGCCCGCATCGCGTTGTGCACACGCACCCGGCCTCGCACGCGACCTACTACCCCGGAGCGGAGACGATGGCGATGAAGCTGCTGATCGACCCGTCCACCGACGCGATCCTGGGTGCGCAGATCGTCGGAGGAGCAGGGGTGGATAAGCGGATCGACGTCCTGGCGACCGCGATGACCGCCGGCCTCCCTGCCTCCGCGTTGGCGGAGCTGGAGTTGGCGTACGCGCCGCAGTACGGATCGGCGAAGGATCCGGTGAACCTTGCCGGCTACGTCGCCGAGAACCTTGCCAGCGGAGCCACGCGCAGCATCCAGTGGCACGAACTCGAGACCGCCCGTGCTGCAGGCGCCGTCCTGGTGGACGTCCGCTCCTCGGAGGAGCACGCGGCCGGCTCCATCCCCGGTGCGGTGAGCGTGCCCCTCAACGAGTTGCGCACCAGCGAAAATGAGCTCCCGCCGGGACCCCTCGTGGTGCACTGCCAGGTCGGGCAACGTGGGCACACCGCCGCGCGGCTGCTCACCCAGCTCGGCCACGACGTCGTCAACCTCGACGGCGGCTACGCGACCTGGACCGCCGGGACCCGAACCGTCACCAAGCCAGAGATGAGTGCCGTATGAAGTCCATCACCGTTACCGAACTCGCAACGCTGCCGGCGGCGGTGGTTGTCGACGTTCGGGAACCCGACGAGTACGCCGGTGGTCACGTTCCCGGCGCCCGCAACCTGCCGCTTCGACAGGTGGTCGCCCGGCTCGCCGAGCTACCGGAGGGCCGCATCCACGTCATCTGCCAGTCCGGCCAGCGCAGCGCACAGGCCGTCGAGGCCCTTCAAGCGCATGGCCTCTCGGCGGTCAACGTCGAGGGTGGAACGGCCGCATGGGTCGAAGCGGACCTTCCCGTCGAGACCGGCCGACAATGAGCGCGGAGGCCGGCATGACCACGACCGGGGACACCGAGGCGACGACGTCTGACGTGACCAGAAGCCTGCTCAACGAGGACCGTAGGATCCTCAACCGGCTCCGCCGAGCGCAGGGACAGCTGACCGCTGTGATCGACGCGGTGGAGCGGGGCGGGGAGTGCCGAGATGTCGTCATCCAACTGGCCGCCGTGGCCAAGGCGCTGGACCGCGCCGGCTTCGCCATCGTCTCCACCGCGATGCGGAACTGCCTCGCCACCCCCGACGACCACGGCAACCACGGCAACCACGGCAACCACCTGACGGTAGACGAGCTCGAGAAGCTCTTCCTCACCCTCGCCTGATGCGCATCGAGATGCTGGTTATCGCCGACTGCCCCAACACCCCTGCCGCATCAGACAACCTCCGCGAGGCTCTAACCCGGACTGGTCGGGGCGGGGTCGAAGTCGGGGTGCGGCTGGTGACGACACCAGAGGATGCGGCCGCGCTTCCGTTCGCGGGCTCGCCGACCATCCTCATCGACGGCAGCGACCCCTTCCCCTCCAGTGGCCCGACCAGCGAGCTCGCCTGTCGGATCTATCCGACCGGCCACGGCCTGGCAGGAGCTCCGACGGTCGAGCAGCTTGTCGAGATTCTGAGCAGTACGCCATGACGGCTCAGCGCGGCGTGCTCATCCACGCCCACGGCGAGGACGGTTCCGGGCTCGGCACTGCGTTGCGGGTCGCGCGCCAGGCTGCGCTGGAGCTGGTACCCGGCACGCGCTTCGAGGTCATCGTGCAAGGACCACTGGTGCGGCTGCTGACCGAAGGCAGCCCCGCCGCCGAAGACGTGGCAGCAACCGTCTCGCCGCTGGTAACCGTCGCGGCCTGCCGCAACAGCATGGCGCGCGCCGGAATTTCGGAGCACCAGCTCCTCGCCGATGTCACCACGGTGCCGTCGGCCGGCGCCCACCTCGTAGACCGGCAGTGGGACGGTTGGGCCTACCTGCGCTACTGACAGCTCCCGCGACCTTCGGGGGTGTCTCTGCGTTCATTTCCGGTTCCGGCGCGGACGGGCACGAAAGGGGCCGCCGCCGCACCCCTGGCCGCTACGCGAGCATGTCGCGGGCGTGCCGAGGGAGGTCGCCGTTTCCTTCGTCACCGGCTTCGTGGCCAACCGGGCGTGCGACTCCGGCTCGAGGCCGAACGCGGGCCGCGGAAGCCACTGGCTGCCTTCCTCTCGGTTGTGCTCCCGTTCGTGGCTGGCAGCCGGTTCGGGAGGTGTGGTGGCACTCGGCTGGCGCGCGTCCGGCTGCGGCAGGGTTGGAGCGTGAACGCGTCCCCCTCGTCGCCAGCGGGCTCCCCTTCGCAAAACATCTGGGCGACGGTGCCGGGGCTCGCCCTTGCGGTGGCTATCGCCGTTGTTGCCACCGTGATCGGTCGCTTCCTCCCGATCGTCGGGGGGCCGGTGTCGGGCATCCTGATCGGGGTCATTCTTGGGGCCGTGATCAAGCCGGGCGCGCTCCTGCGTCCAGGAATGCGAACCGCGAGCCGCTTCGTGCTGCAACTGTCAGTCGTGATCCTCGGGTCACAGCTGTCGTTGGCGCAGATCGCGAAGGTGGGCGTCGAGTCGGTGCCGGTGATGCTCGGCTCCCTCGTGGTGTGCCTGATCGCTGCGTGGCTGATCGGCCGCTGGCTCGGGATCGTCGGCGACCTGCGGACGCTGATTGGCGTCGGCACCGGCATTTGCGGGGCGTCGGCGATCGCTGCCGTCACCCCGGTCATCGGCGCAGCCAGCGTCGACGTCGCCTACGCCGTCTCGACGATCTTCCTGTTCAACATCACAGCCGTCCTCGTCTTCCCGATCCTGGGGCACCTGCTCGGGCTCAGCCAGCACGCCTTCGGGCTCTTCGCTGGCACGGCGGTGAACGACATGTCCTCCGTGGTGGCCGCCGCGACCACCTACGGCGCTCCTGCGACGAACTTCGCCGTCGTGGTCAAGCTCGTCCGCACACTGATGATCATCCCCATCACCATCGGACTCGCCACATGGGCCGGCCGCAGAACCAAGAACCCCGAGGCGGCCAGCATGGACGCGGCTGGTGTCGAGACCCGGGGTCCTCGTTCTCGCGTGAATGTTTTCCGCCTCGTGCCGTGGTTTCTGATCGGTTTCGTCCTCGTTGCCAGCGTGAATTCACTTGCCCTCATCCCGGCAGCTGCCCACCCCGCGCTGAGCGCGGTCTCCGTCTTCCTCATCACGGTGGCGCTCTCGGCGATCGGATTGTCGACCGACCTGCCCGGGTTCCGACGTGCGGGGGCCAAGCCCCTCCTGCTCGGGGCGCTGCTCTGGGTCATCGTGTCCGTCACCAGCCTCGGGCTCCAGGTGGCGATCGGTTTGCGCTGAGGCCCCTAAACACCCAGGAGACTGCTATTCGACGTTCTGCGGGTGTACTCCTGGCGATCCGCGGAGCAGTCGCTCGAGCGGCCACGGCAGCCGTTTCCTCGGCGCCGGAGCCCACGGCGTGGGTGTGGAGAACCAGCACCGGACGGCACTGCTCCGCCGGACTCTTCTGATTGGCTCTTCTGATTCGGCCACGGCCGCTCGAGGGCAGCGCGCCCGGTCCGGCCCCGAGTGGGTGCACACATAGGTGCACACATGTGGGCAGTCTTCCGGTGTGCTTGCTCAAGCTGGCGGCTCGAGGGATAATGGAAGTTGATCAGGGCTTCTGTCGTTGGCCGACTTGCGCGCCCGGAGGGACTCGAACCCCCAACCTTCTGATCCGTAGGCACGGGAATGTCGCTGACGGGGACAAACTATGGCTCTGGGTGATCGCCGATCCGCATGATTCCGCGTTTCTTCGTTTGCCACGACTCGCCGACGATCACCAGAATCGGTATCGGTTGCACACACGGCGCACACACGCGATTGGGTCTCAAGTCGGCCGATTCCAGTCCGAGGCTTGGCGCTCAGCTCCTTCGGCCACGGCGAGCGAGGGCCCGAGAGGAAAAACACCGAGTGTGAGGGCAGGCGATTTCTGTCCGAGATTGGCATCCCGCGCATTCCCCCGCGCCCAGCGGTGCCGGTGTTCACATCACGGGGCACTCATCGAGCTTCGCCTCGACGACGGAAGCGTCAAGTTGCGCGGTACCTGGGGGTGCGGCGTCGGCCAAAGCCGCTACGACGGTCAGCGAGTGTGTGCACATCGTGTGTGCAAGCGGCCAGGGAGGTGTTTCAGAACCTGCGGACCGGGTGGGCTTACAGCGAAAACGGCGGCGCAGAGTTCCGGCTACCAGCCGCTCCCCGTCGGTGCCGGCTCGGCTCCGCGGATGTGGACTGTAAGGGGCTGCCCACCGATCCTGCGTATTGGAGGCCGGTAGGCCAGCTAACAGACCGTGTTGCCGCAAGTGCTCTTCACCTACGGTTGATCAGCCCTGAGTTCGCCGGCGTCGTCGAGGCGCGCGAGCAAGCGCAGGGGCACCCGTCAAGCTGTTCTTCTGATTGCGTTAACCAGCCGACGGACCTGAGTCCATGATGGTCTTGAGTGCGGGTGCGAGAAGCCCGAGCGCTACGCCGACCGCAAGCCAAAGCAATTGACGCTCGGTCTCAGCGCCCTCTAGTTTGTTCTATTTGTGGTGATGAAGGTGGTCACGTCCCCGGTACTGCTCTCTACAGAGCGAGACAGACCGGTGATCTGCTTGAGTTGCAGACCCGTCGAGCTCTGGATGCCTCCTCCTCGCGAGACTAACGTCAATGCGTAGGGAAGAGTTTGGGCCGAGTCCACGCTCGAGGAGCCAAGTGCCTCGGCATCACCCATGAACGTAAAGAGTTGCGGTGCAGGATTAATGAAGTCCACCTCCTCCGTTCCTACATCGTTAACTCGAGCGAGTTGCCGTATGGCTAGGTTATTCATGCCCAGGCTGAGGGATGAGTACGGGCCGATTGCGGGTATCCAGCACCGGACGATGTTGAGGTCGCTCCTGTAGGTGGCCACCGGCTTAATTGTGTGGCTAACGCCTGCCCGGTCCACCCACTGAGCGCAACCGCTCCGGTCCATTCCGCCCGTAAGCAGCAGGGCGATGCTGAGCTTCGACCCCGAGTCGTCCTCGAGATATTGGAAATAAATGTCGAATGGAGTGTCAAGCGTGCCAGGGCCAACCTCGGGCAAAAGTCATCACCACGCCGACACAGAATGGGCGGCGTCGCCCCGGCTTTCCATCATCGGAAGCCAACGCCACTCGTCGAATTGTGTCTGAGTTCGGCGACAACCTCCCACCGCGCGCCTGCGACGGCTACTTCCCGCTGAAACGTGGCTCTAGAAGCAGTATCCATGGCGATTCCCACGTTCCATGGGAAGACCTCTCCGAACTGAGAGCCTGTGGGTCCTCCTGAACTGCAATATCGGCAGCTTTGCTCAGCGCTATTGCACTTCCGACAACGAGGGCGACGGCTGCCAGTAGTGACGCAATTAGTGCAAGCCAAGCGACCGCAACAGATCTTCGGTTCGTCGTCACGTCGAGAATCTATCGGATCGTCGCGTCGAGCCAATTCTAGTTAGAGCAACCCGACCTCTCCCTGGTCCCGGTGGTCGAGCTCGAAGTCGCGACGGGCGAGGTGTCGGGCTGGCGCTGCTGCTTAGCGAGCCGGGTCCTGGAGGCCGCGCACCGTGGGGCTTCAGGAGGCTCGACCGGGAGTGTCCCAGGCCCCCCACTTGCTACAACTCATGGCACAACCCCGTCGTTTGCCCCGTCGTGCGTACGACGGGGGAAACGACGGGGTTCGCCTCGTTTTGCCCCGTCCTGGCCTGCCTCCTCGGCCGGATGCCGTACGCGAACCACCCTCACTCTGCGTTCCTTGAGAGAGGGTGGTTTGCGTTTCAGGAGTCGGGCCAGGACGGAACAAAACTCGGAGGAGTGGGGGAGAGAGAGAGCAGCGTGTTGGGGGGAGGGGCCAAGGGGGCTGGTGATGCTGCAACAGTGAAGCAGGAGCGGCGGACGACGAGGTGAAGGGAAGCGACCAGCGACGGTGCGAATTGGTGGCTCGGAGGTGTGGTCCCCGGAGAACGGTAGGCGGGGGAGGGGCTAGCGCGTGGTGGCGGGCGGCGGGAGAGGCGTGGCGCACATGGCACGGGCGGCCACAGAGGGCGGAAGCAATCTGCTGTCGGTCCTCGTGATCGAGACTGGCGCCGGCCGCGCCGGCGGCCGGCTTGTTTGATCGCGGAGGAGGCCCGACGTGGCCGACATCTACCGACGATGCGGGTGTCGCCGTCCGGACGGCACGCTCTACCCGGGACTTCCCGATCGTGCATCGGCGGTGCAGCGGGCTGCGACCTGTCCGAGACTCCGCGCTGATCCGAAGCATGGGTCGTGGGGCTTCGCGCTGTCCGGCGGGAAGGACCCCGGGTCCGGCCGGCGTATTCAGGTCCGCCGGATGGGCTACCAGACGAAGCGAGCTGCGCAGGCCGAGCGGGCTCGACTCGTCGATCAGGTGGCGACGGGGCGCTACCGCCACGATCGTGGTCTCACCGTCGGGCAGTGGCTCCCCGACTGGCTTGAGCGACGCGTGCGCGAGGGCCTGCGCCCCTCGACAGCCGTGATGTACCGCCGATACGTCGAGCGGGACCTGATCCCGGCGTTGGGCCAATTGCGGCTGAGCGACCTTCGCCACCATCACGTCGACCGGTTCCTCCAAGGACAGCTGGCTGCAGGACGGGGAACGGTGACGGTCCATCGCATCCATGCGGTGCTGTCGAGTGCGCTGGGGGCGGCTCATCGACTCGACATGGTCGAGTCGAACGCGGCCTCCAACATCGCGCTACCGCCGGAGCGACCGCAGCGCCGTGCAGTGTGGGAGCCCGTCCAGCTCGGGGAGTTCCTGCAGGTCGCCCAGTCGGACCGGCTCGGGCCGCTGTTCGAGATCGCCGTGTTCACCGGCCTGCGTCGCGGCGAGCTGCTGGGGCTGCAGTGGTCCGACGTCGACCTGGACGAAGGCGAACTCGTCGTCCGGCGCCAACGGGTCGACGCCGGCGGCCACGCCGTCGAGGGGGAAGCCAAGACCTCGGCCGGCCAGAACCGTCGCGTCGGCCTCGGGCCGGTGGCAGTCGCTGCCTTCGCCGCCTGGCGGGAGACGCAGGACGCCGACCGAGCGAGGTGGGAGAACCTCTGGCAGGGCGACGACTGGGTCTTCACCCGGGAGAACGGGTTGCCGCTGCTGCCGCAGTTCGTCACGAAGCGGTTCGAGCACCTCGTCCAGCAGGCGGGCTTACCCGAGATGACCTTCCACGGGCTCCGGCATCAGCACGCTTCGCTGATGATCGCGCAGGGCGTCGAGCTCGCCGTCGTGTCGAAGCGGCTCGGGCACGCGTCGATCGCGATCACGAACGATCTGTACGGCCACCTGCTCCGGGGAGCCAACAAGGCGGCCGCGGAGGCCGCCGAAGCCCTCGTCCCGCGGCCGGCCGGAGCGGTCCAGAACCGGAGTGTGCACACATCGCACACACAACGGCTGAAGCGGCGTCAAACGGAAGAGGCCCCGGACGAAGAGTTCCTCTTCTGACCAGGGCTTCCGTTCTGCGCGCCCGGAGGGACTCGAACCCCCAACCTTCTGATCCGTAGTCAGATGCTCTATCCGTTGAGCTACGGGCGCATGCCGGTCCGAAACCGACCGCATGAGCCTACCAGTACGGCGAGGTGCGGTTCGAAGGGGGTCAGCGGCCGGCGCGAGACCACTCGAGGAGCCGGTCCAGTGGCCAGGTCGTCACGATCCGCTCCGGGGGCATCCGTTCGCGGCCGCCCGGGATGCGCCGAGGCCGAGGAAGTCGAGATGCCCCGGCGCGTGGGCGTCCGTGTCGATGCTGAACAGGCAGCCGGCGTCGAGGGCGCGCTGGATGAGGTCGTCGGGCGGGTCCTGCCGCTCGGGCCGCGAGTTGATCTCGACCGCCACGTTCCGCTCGGCGCAGGCCGCGAACACCGCGTCCGCGTCGAACTCGGACTGCGGGCGGTTGCCCCGGCTGCCCTCGACGAGTCGGCCGGTGATGTGGCCGAACACGTTGAGATGCGGGTCCTCGAGCGCCCCGAGCATCCGCCGCGTCATCGTCGCCCGATCGGCGCGGAGCTTCGAGTGCACGCTCCCCACCACGACGTCGAGGCGGTCGAGCATCTCCGGCGTCTGGTCGAGCGTGCCGTCCTCGAGGATGTCGACCTCGATCCCCGAGAGCAGCCGGTAGCCCTCCGACCGCTCGTTGATCGCGGCCACGATCTCGAGCTCCGCCTCGAGCCGCTCCACGGTGAGGCCGTTCGCGATCGTCAGATGGGGGGAGTGATCGGTGAGCGCCGTGTACTCGCGGCCGAGCAGCTGCGCCGCCTCGGCCATCAGCTCGATGGGGGTGGTGCCGTCGGACCACTCGCTGTGGGTATGCAGGTCGCCGCGGAGCTGGGCCAGCAGCGCCCGGCCATCGGGCGTCGTCTCCTCGTCCGCGCGGTCACGCAGGTCCTGCAGGTAGCCGGGCACGCCGCCATCGAGCGACTGCTGGATGACCTCGAGCGACCGGCCGCCGATGCCGCGGGTGGACTTCAGTCGGCCGTCGCGGGCGCGGGCGGCGAGCTCGCCGGCGTCCAGCCCATCGATCGCTGCCGCTGCGCGCCGGAACGCCTGGATCTTGAAGATCGGCGCGCGCTCCCGTTCGAGGCGGAAGGCGATCTCGGCGAGTGCGGCGTGCGGGTCCACGCACCGATTGTCCGCGCACCGGGCTGGGACCTGCAGGGTCCCGTCCTGCTCGGGCAGGAACCGGAAAGGGCGCGTCCCGGACGAAGCGCCGTATCGGAGCGGTCAACCCCTTGTCCCCGGTCATTCGACCCGCACGATGCGCGGAAGAAGAACTTGCTGACCGAGTGTGAACAGCGCGGAGCAGGCCCAGTAGACGGTGACACCGATCGGGAAGGCGAGCCCTGTTGCCGCGGTGATGAGTGGCAGGAGCAGGAGCAGCCGTCCGCCTGGGACCGGTGACGCTCCCAAGGCCGCCAGGTGCTGTGTGAGCACCTGAGCGGCCGCGGTCACTGCAAGGAGGCCGATGCCCATCAGTCCGGCGGCAGGGCCGCCTGTGAGCGCGGTCGCAGCGAGCGGGGCTCCGAACGCGATCGCGGCTGCGAAGGACATGAGAGCGGGGGTCCCCGTCGAATGCGCAGCCTGCTCGAGGGTCTGCACGAGGGCCAAGAAGAGTGGTACCTGGATCAGCAGCGGGGCCATCGCACCAACGGGGTGCACGCCGCCGCGCCGCTGGACCGCGGCAGTCTGCTCGGCGAAGGCACGGCGCGACGCCGCGTCGGTGCGGCCTCGGAATTCTTCGCGGACGCGGGCGAGGTCGGGCGCGATCGCTTGCATTCGCAGACCGGAGCGATATTGACGGATCGCGAGGGGAAGCAGCAGGACGCGAACAACGAGTACGAGGAGAGCAACCCCGGCGATCCAGCCGATGCCTCCGGCTGGATCGAATCCGGCGCTGGCCAGGGCGCCGTGGAGGAGCGTCAGGAGGGCCTCGACTGCCGAGCGGATCGGGGCGAGAAGATCAGGTAGGGACATGGGGGACACCTTCGCGACGACGTGGACCGCCGTTCCGGCGGAACGACGGGCTCGCCCCGGGTCTGCCGGAGCGACCTGTGCCGCACCGACCGAGTGGCCGTGCGGCTCAGTGCGTCGTGCCCGGGGCCCTGGCGCGCCGGTGTCCCTCGGCGTCCGGGTCGTGGGCGCGGAGGAGCACGCGGAGATCCGCGAAGCCGTTCAGGGCGTGCGCGGCCGGTTCCGGTCGCAGCCCTCCGGCCGGCCGTAGTGCGATCGAGATCGCCACGACCGTCGCGATGAGAGCGGCCGCTATGAGTGCTTCGGCTCCGAATGCGTCAGGCTGCACGAGCACGAAGATCGTGGCGAGCAGCCCGGCGAACATGCGGTGACTCTCGTAGCGACGACCTCGCCTGCATCAGGGCTCAGCTGCTGTCGGCAGGCGAGATCTGGATGCCGATCCGGCGCCTCGAGTCGGCTGGCGGACTGCGGACCCGTCGTCACCCCGTCGTTCGGCGCGACGGGTTCGGCCACGACGCGAGCGGGCCCCCAGACAGAGCGAAAGCCCCGAGACTCTGCAGATCTCGGGGCCACGACTACAGCGGAGACGGTGGGATTTGAACCCTCGCGGGCCGCTCGAAGGCAGGCCCCTCCACGATAAATCCCCGGAATCTAGGGCCTCTTCGGTCACCAGGCTGGCCCTTGAATCACTGCTCAGCTGCTCAAGTGTGGGCAAAATGTGGGCAGACGGGGTGGTCGGCACATCGCGCGGCGTTGTGATGTCCAGGACATCGGTGACAGTTCTGGGTCAGGACATCGGTGACAGTTCTGGGTCAGGACATCGGTCCCGCTACAGGCCGGACGTCAGGCGTGCAGGCTCAGCGGCTCCGGCCGTCAGTGGGCGCGTGGGCCAAGGCCGTGCCGCCGCACACCTCGCGTTCCGAGAAGTAGGTGAAGGCGCCCAGGCCGCTGGTGGCGGGGTTCCTGCCGATGGGTCCAGCGAGACCATGGGTTGAGTGTGGGCGCTGCTCAGCCGTTGTCATCTGGCCGGGCACCTGTCTGGCTGCCACTGACAGGTAGGCCCCGTACGGTCCCGCTTCGGTGCCCTTAACCGAGCGGTCATCCTCCGCGGGCAGGCATCGGGAAGGTGCAACGTTCCATGGCAGACATCACCGTTCATCGCGGACTTTTCAGCAGCGTCGACCTGCACGTCGAGGACACCGGCGGCTCGGGGCGCCCTGTCGTCCTGATCCACGGGTGGCCGCTCTCGGGCGCCTCCTGGGCGCACCAGGTGCCGGCGTTCGCCGCCGCCGGGTACCGGGTCATCAGCTACGACCGCCGCGGCTTCGGCCGCAGCGACAAGCCGGGGCGCGGCTACGACTACGACACCTTCACCGAGGACCTGCACTCGGTCCTCGAGTCGCTCGATCTACGCGATGTCACCATCGTTGGCTTCTCGATGGGTGGCGGCGAGGTCGCGCACTACTTCGGCAAGTACGGCGCGGACCGCATCCACAGCGCAGTGTTCGCTTCCGCGGTCCCCCCGTTCCTCGCTAAGAGCGACGACAACCCGGACGGCCCGCTGCCCAAGGAGGTCGCCGACGGAATGGAGAACGGCCTGCGGAGCGACCGCGACGCGTTCTTCCCGCAGTTCCTGCGCGACTTCTTCACCGCGAGAGGCGCCCTCAAGGTCTCCCAGGCCGAGGTCGACGCGGCGGTCGAGCTGGCGCAGCAGTCGGATCAGAAGGCTGCGCTGGGTGCGATGGAGGCGTTCGCGACGACCGACTTCCGGGAGGACCTGAAGAAGGTCACGGTGCCGACGCTGGTGATCCACGGCGACTCCGATGGCATCGTCCCGTTCGAGGGCTCCGGCGCCCGCACCCACGTCGCCATCCCCGGCAGCGAACTCGTCCTTATCGCGGACGCTCCCCACGGCGTCAACGTCTCGAACGCCGAGGAATGGAACGCCGCCGTGTTGACCTTCCTGGCGAAATAAGCCACGTCAGGGGGCGGCGGGCGGGACAGTGCTGCGCGCCACTCGCGTGGAGAGTCCTCCCGGTGCCGGTGCCGGTGCCGGTGCCGGTCGTGCCGTTGCCGCTGCCGCCCGCGGGCCTCATCCCGAGGCCGGCGGGGGTGTGGCCCCCTGCGAAGCTGTGACGTCCCACACAGGAGGGACCGTGGGGCGGGTCCCCCTGGGCGCTGGGCGGAGCGGCCCGCGTTCACCCCTTGCGGGTCAGGTCGGTCCTGCGGCCACTCTGATGCTTCGGACTTCGAGCGGGTCGCCAGTGGACCGGCCGGCGCTAGCCTTGATCTTGTCCCGCCAGCGGTGTCGCCGACGCGTGACCAGGCCCATGCTGCTTCCAGTTGTCCTGATACCGAATCCCTCACAACCCTCGGGCGGTATTCGCACGGCAGTGTTCGTGCCGTCATCGGCGCCGGTGCCTCCGACGGTGCTGCGCAATCCGCTGCGAAATCCTGCCTCGGAGAGGAGGACGTCTGGGTTCTGTGTCTGGAAGCGAGTGACGATCTTCCCGCCTACGTCCGCCAGTTCGCCTGAGGATTCGAGCGCCGAAACACGTCGTGCTCGGAGCACGAGACCGCGAAGGCGCGCTTCGGCGGTACCAGCGAAGCCAGATACCCCGGTTTCGCTCCGGGTCAGCGTCAGACGTAGGGGGTGACGCGCTTCGACGGTCGGGAGGGGCTGCCGACTCGCGAGTGCGGAGCCCGCCGCGGGCCGCGACAGTCTATGAACGTGCAGTCGTCGAACGCCTCGGCAGCCAGGCCGCTCAGATCACAGGACTTCGAACACCGATCGTCGCATCGCGACCTCTCCATCGGTGGCAGTGATGCGAACGCCGACGAACTTGCACTGATCGACGATCGCCCATCGGTCCAAGTCCAGGTGGCCTCCGGAGATGGTCTGATGGCGAAGCATTGCTCCCAATGTCTCCCTCGACTTCTACGCTATTCGGGTCGGCCAGCGCATCCGAGGAGGCCCTCGTCTCGTGGGTGGCGAGATCTTGAGGCCCTCTCGAGGTGAGCATAGGGGCCGCGAGTATCGGGACTGCGCCTGTTGTCGATGACTCGTACCGAGTGAATCGGAGTCGAGGGATGCAATCGAAACCCCGTCGTTTGCCCCGTCGTCGGGTGCGACGGGTCTGACGACGGGTCTTGCCTCGTTTTGCCCCGTCCTGGCCTGCCTCCTCGGCGGATGCCGCTTGCGAACCACCCTCACTCTGCGTTCCTTGAGAGAGGGTGGTTCGCAAGGACAGGAGACAGGCCAGGACGGGACAAAACGAAGAAGGGGAAAAGAGGGAAATGGGGCGGAAAGTGGTTGGAGGGAGGGAAGGAATGTGCTTGAGAGCGTGGAGGGAGGGAGTAGCAGTGTGATCCGACGACTGGGGCTGTGGGAGGAGAGAGGGTGATTTGAGAGGTGCCGCGGTTTGGGTTGCAGGTTGTTGAGGCAGTGGACTGAGAGCTAGACGAGATGCTCGATGGTTGCTCGAATCAGCGGAGCAGGACTGGAGTCAGCTGGACTTCTGCCGCGGTGCGCTGGTGTTGTATGCCTGGAAGCGAGCCTCACAAGCTGAACGCCACTATTCGCGCCGGAGGGCGGCCGTCCAGATCTCTTGCTCGATCCGGCCGGCGAGCTCGTGCAACTCGTGTAGCTCGGCCTCCCGCATGGATCGCGGCGCGCGGTCGTAGATGCACAGGGCGCCGATCCGGTAGCCGTCCCAGGTGTGGATCGGGACGCCGGCGTAGAAGCGGGCACCGATAGGACCTTTGGCCAGCCTTCGGCTCGACACTCGAGAATCACGCTGAACGTCATTGATCAGGGTCAGTCCCTCCGCGGCGATCGTGACGTCGCAGAAACCGTCTTGCCTTGGCACCGTGACCGCCGCGGCGCGGGTCGTGGACAGCTGCCACTGCTGGTCCCCGTCGATGATGTTGAGGGCGGCCCCCTCGGCACCGAACACCGCCTTCGCCCGTCGGACGATCACGTCGATCAGCTCCCCTGCCCCGGCGCTCTTCAGGTGCATCGCTTCCAACGCTGCCTGCCGCAGTTCCTCGTCCGCGGCACTGTCTCGGTAGGACTCGGTCTGCCGAGGAGCGAGCCACTCGTCCAGATCGAGCAGCGCAAGTCGCGCTCGCTCGACGATTTGATCCGCCCAGGAGGAGTAGTCGGTGGGGGAGAATCGGCCGCCGAGCCCGATCCGTGCAGGGAGGGCGCGAGTTCCGCATATCGCACGCCGGCGCGGCCGCATGCTCGTGCCGTGAGGTCGTCGAGCTTGCTCGCCCGTCGCCAGACGCGCCGCGAAGGCGACTGTGAGTTCGCCAGCATTGCGCGTGACGAGGCATAGACGAACACCCGGCGCCCGGTGTCGACGTGAGAGACCAACGCCGCCAGGAGGCCGGTGGCGCGTCGTTTCCAGTCCGCGGGACGGAGAAGCTGAGCAGCCGGGTCTTCGCCGAGGACCACCACGAGCGCGTCGAATCTGCGCAGGCGAAGACCAGGAAGCGCCTTGAGCGCGCGATCGCTCGTCAACTCTGGATCGGCGATAACCGTGAGATCGACGCCCCGGCCGGAACGGGCGGCCAGAGCGTCGGCGACCGCTCCAGGCAGCCCGGCCTCATGAGACTGCAGACCCCAACCAGTGAGCACGCCACTGCCCAAGCACCAGCACCTGATGCGGCGACGGCCGGGTCGGCGGATCGTCGCCACCCGATCTGGGCAGGTCGACGCAAGGACCAGCGTGCTGGACGAAGCGGTGGCCAACGCTGCTCCACCTCCCCGATATGCAGCGCAGGAAATCGCACTGCAGAAAGCAGGACCCTAAGCGGGGCGCCAGCGCAGGTGAACTCCCACGCCACGATCCTGCGAACGCGCAGGCTCGTCGGATTGCGTGATCCGGACAGATCCGCGCCTGCCGGCTGCGCCGACGCGCAGAGTGGCCATCCCGTGTCGGACCGTGTCCCGGATCGCGCACACCAGGTTGACGAGCCGGAGGGGGCGATGGGAATCGTCGAGCCCTACTCGACAGAAGCCGACGCCGCGCGTCGGTGGGTCCTCCTAGCCTGCGGTCGTTGAGACGTGGGTCAGGAGCAGCGATGGGGTCGGTCAGCGCATACGAATCGTCCGCCGGGAAGCGCTACCGAGTCCGTTATCGAAGGCCGGACCACACGCAGACGGACAAGCGGGGATTCGCGACGAAGCGCGAGGCGGAGCTCTTCCTCGCCTCCGTGGAGGTCTCGAAAGCCCGCGGCGAGTATGTGAACGTCGTCGATGCGCGGGCACGCCTCAGCGATCTGGGAGCAGCGTGGCTTGAGCACCAAACCCATCTGAAGCCGTCTTCGCTTCGTCCGCTCCAGATCGCGTGGCGCGTGTACGTGGAACCCAGATGGGGTCCTGTGCGGGTCGGGGAGGTTCGTCACAGCGACGTGCAGGCGTGGGTATCGGAGCTCAGCACGCGACGAGGAGCAAGCACCGTGCTTCGTGTCTATGGAGTCCTGGCCGGCGTGCTCGACGTCGCGGTGAAGGACCGACGGATCCTGTCGAAATCCTGCTCGCGGCGTGAACCTGCCTCGGAAGGTGCGAAGAGAACATCGGTACCTGACCCACCAGCAGGTTCATGCGCTCGCCCTCGCCGCGGGGGAGCACCGCGCGCTCGTTCTCCTTCTCGCGTACACCGGCCTGCGATGGGGCGAGGCGATCGGCCTGCGGGTGCGGGATGTGGACCTCGAGCGACGCCGGATCTCGGTCTCCACGAACGCGGTCGAGGTCGGTCGGGAGATCCAGGTCGGGACACCGAAGACGCACAAACGGCGCGTGGTCCCGTTCCCACGTCTGCTCGAGGCTGCCCTCCTCGAGCAAGTGGGCCAGAGGGACGGGGACGAGCTGCTGTTCGCCGGCCGGGACGGGTTGCACATGCGCCGCGTCCGAGTGAGTGGTGGCAGCAGGTCGTGGTTCAAGACGAGCCCTGGCCGAGGCCGGCCTCGAGCCGATGACGCTCCACGACCTCCGTCACACTGCGGCGAGCATGTCGATCAGTGCGGGGGCGAACGTGAAGGCGGTCCAGCGGATGCTCGGCCACGCCTCCGCGGCGATGACCCTCGACATCTACGCCGACCTGTTCGACGACGACTTGAACGCCGTTTCGGACCGGCTCGATGAGGCGTACGAGCGCTCAAGTGTGGGCAAAGTGTGGGCAAACACTGGCTCGCCACCGCCCCAAACATGAAGAAAACCCCGGGATCATGCGGATCTCGGGGCTTCTGAAGTGCGGAGACGGTGGGATTTGAACCCACGGAACCCTAATAGGGTTCTCCACCTTAGCAGGGTGGTGCACTCGACCGGACTATGCGACGTCTCCCGGCGCCCGACAGCATAGCCGCTCGACCTCCCGCGTCCGGGATCCGCACCGGCCCGGGGTACGAGACGCCCCGAACGGGGGACTAGCGATTGCGGGCGGTTCTCCCGCGCCGATAGATTGACCGCGTCATCCCTCCGGAAGGGGTTGACGGCGCACGCCCCAGCCCGACACACGACTTCCGGATGGCCTCCCCCTCCATCCGGGCCCGGAGTCTCATCATCCGACCGTTCGGGCCGTCGCTGGTGAGACGAGGAGGGCCGCCGGACTGCAAATGGGTATGCAGCGCTGGCGGTCCTCCGCCTTTTTGGGAGCCTCAGTTGGCGTCGCCGACCGCAAGGCCCCCGATGACGGGCGTGCGGTCCTCGACCTCGTCGAGCGCGTCGAGCTCGGGCTGCACGACCTCGCCACGGTCGGCCGCGGCGAGCGCCTTGCGCACCGTCGCGAGCACGAACGCGGCCACCAGCACCGCGCCGCCCCCGACGAGGAACGGCAGGTGCGCCTCCGGGTCGATCCACTGCACCATCTGGCCGGCCGCGAAGGGCGCGAGCCCGCCGCCGATGAACCGGACGAAGCCGTAGGTGGCGGATGCGACGGGCCGCTCGACCGGGGCGATCGACATGACCGCGGTGGTGACGAGGGTGTTGTTCACGCCGATGAAGGCCCCGGCGATGATCACGCCGACGATCACGACGGCCGGGGTGGTCGAGAAGATGCCGATCACCACGAGATCGAGGGCCATCAACGTGAAGTTCACGTAGAGCGTGCGCGCGGTGCCGACGGTGCGCTGCAGGCGCGGCGCGACGAACACCGAGAAGACCGCGACGAGCACGCCCCATCCGCAGAACACGAGGCCGAGCTGGATCGGGCTGTCGATGCCCATGAGGAACGGCGAGTAGCCGAGCAGGGTGAAGAAGCCCCAGTTGTAGAGCAGGCCGACGACGCTCGTGGTCGCGAGGGAGCGGTGCTTCAGGGCCGCGAGCGGCTCTCCCAGCCGCTGCTTGCGCGCGGGGGTGGGGGTCTTCGGCAGCAGGGTGAGCGTCGCGACGAGGGCGATCGCCATGAGCACGCTGACGCCGTAGAAGGGGCCGCGCCAGCTGATGTTGCCGAGCAGGCCGCCGATCACCGGGCCGAGCGCGATGCCGACGCCGAGCGCGGTCTCGTAGAGGATGATCGCCCCCGCGAAGCTGCCGGAGGCGCTGCCCACGATCACGGAGAGCGACGTGGCGATGAAGAGGGCGTTGCCGAGGCCCCAGCCGGCGCGGAAGCCGACGATCCCGCCGATGGAGCCGCTCGACCCGGCGAGCGCGGCGAACACGACGATGATCACGAGGCCCGCGATGAGGGTGCGCTTGGCGCCGAGGCGGCTCGACACCCATCCGGTGACGAGCATCGCGACGGCGGTGATCACGAGGTAGCTGGTGAAGAGCAGCTCCACCTGGGTGGGGGTGGCGTGCAGCTGGCCGGCGAGGCTCTTCAGGATCGGATCGACGAGGCCGATCCCCATGAACGAGACGACGCAGGCGAAGGCGACCGCCCAGACGGCCCGCGGCTGGCGGAACGGCGAGGTGGTGGGGGCGTCATGCATGGACAGGATCTCCAGTAGGGGCGGGCGGGGCGGCCTCGATGTCGGCCGTCAGATGGGTGAGTGCGGGGAGCGCGGCGAGCAGCGCGCGCTGGTCCTCGGGGTCGAGCACCGCGAGCCGCTCGGCGATCCGGCGCGTGCGATCCGCGCGGTGGCGCAGCAGCCGCTCGTGGCCCGCGTCGGTGAGCAGCACCCGGATGGCGCGGCCGTCGGCCGGGTCGGCGGCGCGCTCGGCCCAGCCGTGCTCCTCGAGCCGGTTGACCAGGGCGGTCATCGCCGGCTGCGTGATGCCCTCGCGGGACGCCAGGTCGGTGATCCGCTGCGGGCCGGTCGAGTCGAGGCGGTCCATCAGGCTCAACGCCGTGGCGGACACGTCCTGTGCTCTCCGGGAGCGGCGGAGCCAGGTGACGATCTGCTCGAAGGCCCGGCCGAGGGCGAGCTGCTCCTCGGTGATGGGGGCGGAAGCGGGTTCGGCCATGCCCCAACTATATCACTGCGTTATATAAACCGTCGATACAGTCACGGGGCCGGACGCAGCGACGCGAGGAGCCCCAGCGCCTCCGCCGCCCGATCTGCTGGCACGAGCAGGTGGTCGTGGCGGAGCCCGGCGAGCACGTTGCAGCTGATGCCGGCGTCGGCCAGCGCCGTGCTGAAGGCGGCGGTGAGCCCCACCGACTCGAGCGCGGAGTGGACGCGGAGGGTGATCCAGGCTCCGACCCAGTCGAACTCGAGCCCGAGTCGCTGCGCATCGTCCTGCCGGAGCACGACGGTGACGCCCTCGTCCTCGACGACCGTGGCAAGCGCCGGCAGACCCGCTGGATCGGCGACCGAGACGAGGACGACCGCCGGATGCACGAGCACCGGTCGCGCTCCGGCGAGGAGCGTCGCGAGGTCCCGTTCGCCGCTCACCGGAGCGCCGGGAGGACCTCGCGGGTGAACAGCTCGGCGCCGGCGCGGTCGGTCGCGATCTCGGGGAAGTAGATGATCGTGTAGCCGAGCCCGGCGTCCCGCATCCGGGACAGCCGCTCGACGATCTGCTCGGGCGTGCCCACCGCGAGCGCGTTCTCCGTGCGGTACTCGGCCACGAAGGACGCGGCCTTCTCGGCGCCGAGGTACGGGGTCATCTTGGCCTCGAGGGCACGGATCCGTTCCTCGACCTCCTGCTCGGTCGGCGCGACGATGCAGTTGTAGTTGGCGCTGCGGACGATGCGGCCGAAGTCGGTGCCGGCCTCACGGCAGCGCTCCTCGAGCACGCGGCTCTTCGCCGCGAACTCGTCGGGGGCGCCGGACCAGTTCGTGTACGAGGCGTACTCGGCCGCGATCCGCAGCGTCTTCTGCTCGCCGCCGCCCGCGATCCAGAAGGGGATGCCGCCCTGCTGCAGCGGCAGCGGGCGGACGATGGCGCCGTCGACCTGGTAGTGCTCGCCCTGCAGCGTGGCGGTGCCGGTGGTCCAGGCCTGGTGCATGATCTCGACGCCCTCACGGAGGCGCGCGAGGCGCTCGCCGACCCGCGGGAAGCCGTAGCCGTAGGCGCGCCACTCGTGCTCGTACCAGCCGGCGCCGATGCCCATCTCCACGCGGCCGCCGGAGATGATGTCGACCGTCGCCGCGACCTTCGCGAGGTACGCGGGGTTGCGGTAGCTCATGCACGTGCACATCTGACCGAGCCGCACACGCTTCGTCGAGGCGGCGAACGCGGCCATGAGGGTCCAGGCCTCATGGGTCGCCTCGTCCGAGGGGACCGGAACCGTGTGGAAGTGGTCGTAGACCCAGATCGACTCCCACGGGCCCTCGTCCGCGAAGGCGGCGATGCCGTGCATGGTCGACCAGTGCTCGGCCGGGTCGATGCCGATGAGGTCGTGCCGCCAGCCCTGCGGCACGAACATCCCGAAACGCAGCGGTTCGGTCACGGGAGCGACGGCTCCGGGTTCGCCTCGAACTCGCTCCAGGCGCGCTCGTAGACCTGCTGCTGCGAGGGCTCCGTCTCGAAGTAGCCGTCGTAGATCGCCTTGCCACCCGACTCGGGCAGATCGCCCTGCCGGCTCACCTGCTTGGCGAACTCGCCGACTTCGTCGGTGCGGTACTCCTGCTCCTTGAGCCAGGCCGGGAAGGTGCGCGTCGATGCCATAGGGGATTCGTACCGAACGGGGGTTCACGCCACCTGAAAGCGCGCGCAACGAAGCGGGGAGCGCTTCGGCAGGCTCTCGTCACTTCGGCAGGCTCCTGGTCGACCAGGGGCCTGGGCGCGGCGGCCGGTCCGGCGCGGGGCTTGCCGCGCGACGGCCGTGTCCGTGGGAACGACGCGCTCGCGGCCTGCCGAAGTGCTTCTTGCGGGCTGTGAAGGCGGGCCTCCGCCGGGTCGTAGCCTCGGAGGGCACCACGAGCACGAGGAGGAACGGATGCCGCTGAGCGGGGAGTACGAGCCGAGCACGGACCGGCACGCGAGGGAGCAGGCCGAGGCCTACGAGGCGAGCGGCGGTACGCAGCAGGCGACCCTCCGCGGGGTGCCGATCATCGTGCTCACCTCGGTCGGGGCGAAGAGCGGCAGGCTCCGCAAGACGCCGCTCATGCGGGTCGAGCACGACGGGCGCTACGCCGTCGTGGCGTCGAAGGGCGGGGCGCCGCAGCATCCGTCCTGGTTCAACAACCTCGTGCAGCACCCGCACGTGGAGCTGCAGGACGGCGCCGTCAAGCGCGACTACACGGCGCGCATCGTCGAGGGCGCCGAGCGCGACGAGTGGTGGCAGCACGCGGTGGCGGTCTGGCCCGACTACGACGCGTACACGAAGCGGACCGACCGGGAGATCCCGGTGTTCGTCCTGGAGCCGCTCGACGAGGACTGAGCGCATCCGCGGACGGCTCGGAGCCTCGGCTCCTACCGTCCCGGCATGAGGAACAGCGAGATCACCAGCGGAGCGGCGGGCGTCGTCTCCCATGTCGCGGGCCAGGACACGAGCGCGGACACGAGCGTGGCGGGAGCCGCGCCGTCCGGCGGCGCCATCGGCGGCGCCGCGCGTCCTGACATGCCGGGCAGCGGCGGGCTCGACGACGCAGGCGAGTCGATGGCCGACGACGTCCCTCCCGAGGAGGGGCTGTCGGGCGACGGGGACTCGCTCACCGGCGTGACGGATGCGGCCTCGGACGACGAGCCCGCGTCCGGTTCGTGACCGTCAGGTCAGGGCACCCGGCCCTTGTCGGTGTCCGCGGCGCCCTGACGGGTGCCGGTGGTCTCCTCCTCCTGGAGGGTCTCGGCGTCCGCGTCGTCCTGCTCGGTGACGGGCGCGACGCCCATCCGGCCGTTGCGCAGCGCGCCGGAGTCGACGTCGCCCGCGGCGGTGCCGTCGGACTCGCCCTCGAGTCCCTGGGCGAGACCGTTCGTCTGATCGAAAGTGCCGGCGAGCACGTCGTCGTCGCCGGGGCCCGTGTTGCTCATGGCGCGACGCTACGCCGGGCCGCTCGCGCTCGGCGAGGACCGTCGGGATCCTCCCAGCGGAGCGGACGCCCGGTCAGCCGGCCGCGATGGAGCAGGTCTGCTGCGCCGCGGTCTGCCCGCGCAGGCCGCCGATGACGGCCGTCGAGGTCTTGGTCGGCTTCGGCGTCGGGGACGCGGCCGCGGTCGACGTGCTCGCGGTCGCCGCCTTCGCCTTCTTCGCCGTCGTCGCCAGCTCGGTGCTGAGCCCCAGGGAGGACGCGTCGAGCGCCACCGGAAGGTCTGCGCGGATGCGGCGCATGAGCAGGTCGGCGAGCTCGGTGTTCGGGACGACCTTGTTCGGGTTCTCGGGGTCCGCCCCGGTCGGGTACTGCACGAAGACGAGGTGCTGCAGGTTCATGCCCTTCAGCGCGAGGGCCATCGTGACGATGGTGTCCTCGCTCGCGAGCGACTGGGAGAGCCGCACGTTCTGCGCGGCCGCCTGCGCCAGCCCGTAGAGCTTGACGGGGTTCGTGAACGTGTCGCGGCTCATCATCGTGCGCAGCAGCGAGGACATGTAGGCCTGCTGCGAGCCGATGCGGGAGAGGTCGCTGCCGTCCCCGACCCCGTGGCGGCTGCGGAGGTAGGCGAGCGCGGTGCGGCCCGAGATGACGGAGCGCCCCGCGGGCAGCTTGAGGCCGGAATCGGGGTCGTCGATCGCCTTCGTGACGCAGACCGGGACGCCGCCGACCGCGTCTGCCATCTTCACGGTGCCCTCGAACGAGAACAGGGCCGCGTAGGGGACCTTGACGCCCGTGAGGTTCTCGACGGTCGAGACGACGCAGCCGAGGCCGCCGCGCGCGAACGCGGTGTTCAGGGGCTGGGCCGCCATCGCGGAGTAGGTCTCGTGGGTGGTCGGGTCCTCGCACTCGGGGTGGGCGATCACGAGGTCGCGGGGCAGGCTCATCACGACGCCGCTGCGGTGGTCCGCAGCGATGTGCACGAGGATGTTGACGTCGTTCAAGGTCGCGTCGCGGGCGCCGCCGAACGACTTCTGGCCCGGTGCGTTGTCGGCGCCGACGAGCAGCACGTTGAAGCTGCCGTTCATCGCCGCGATCGTCGGCACGGAGCCGCCGTTGCTGATGTCGACGGCGTTCGCCGCGACGGTGCGGCCGAGCGACCAGACGCCGATCGCTGCGACGGATGCGGAGCTCGCGACGACCACGGCGGTCGTGATCGCGAGCACCTTCAGCGCGGCGCCCCAAGCGGAGCGGCCGTGGTGCACAGCGTGCCTCGGCACGGCGCGGTCATGGTCGGACATCTCGGGAGCCCCCAACGGCGATGGCCACCTGATCGAGACGGGCGGCCGGAATCTCGGCAGCGTACGAGCCGCGGTGGCCGATGGCCGGAAGGCGCACCGGATCAGGTCAGCGCCGCATCCGATCGAACGCGTCCAGCGCCGCCTGCCGTGACGTCTTGAGGTCGACGATCGGCGAGGGGTAGGCGCCGTGCCCGCCCTCGTCGAGCAGCGAGTCGCTGGACGTCCACGGCTCGTGCAGCGCCTTGCCGCTGCGTCCGCGCAGCTCCGGCACCCACTGCCGGATGTACTCGCCGTCAGGATCGAACTTCGTCGCCTGCGTCACGGGGTTGAAGACGCGGAAGAAGGGCGCGGCGTCGGCGCCGGAGCCCGCAACCCACTGCCACTGAGCAGCGTTGTTCGCGGGGTCGGCGTCGACGAGCGTGTCCCAGAACCACTGCTCCCCGATGCGCCAGTCGATCCGAAGGTTCTTGATGAGGAACGACGCGGTGACCATCCGCACCCGGTTGTGCATCCAGCCCGTGTGCCAGAGCTGCCGCATCCCGGCGTCGACGAGCGGGTAGCCGGTGCGGCCGCGCTGCCAGGCGCGGATGAGGCGCGGATCCGGGTCCGCCCAGGGGAACCGGTCGAAGGTGCGGTGCACGTTCTCCGTGTCGAGGTGCTCGTGCCCGGCGAGGAGGTCGTAGTCGAACTCGCGCCAGCCGAGCTCGGTGAGGAACTTCTCCTTGACCGCGGGCGAGGCCTCCGCCCGCCGCACCCGGTGCCACAGCTGGTACGGGCTCACCTCACCGAACTTGAGATGCGGGGAGAGGCGCGACGAGGCCTCCGCTGCGGGGAGGTCGCGCTCGTCGGCGTAGCGCTCGAGCCGGTGGTGCAGGAAGTCGTCGAGCCGCTGGTGGGCGCCCCTCTCGCCGGGCACCCACGTCTCACCGAGGCCGGCGGTCCAATCGAAGTCGGTCGGCAGCAGTCCGAGTGACTCGACCGACTCCGTGGCGACCGGATCCGGGAGGCCGGCGAGTCGGACGGCGCCGGATAGGGGGAGCGGGGTTCGCCCCGCCGGGTGAGGGCGCGGAAGAAGGGGGTGAAGACGCCGAACCGCTCGCCCTCGCCGGTGAGCACCTCGCCGGGTTCGTGCAGCAGCGAGCCGGTGTACTCGTGCACCTGTGCGCCCTGCTGCCGGGCCGCCGCCGTGACGGCCTCGTCCTGGGCGCGCTCGCCCGCCGCGTACCGGCGGTTCAGCGCGAGGTGGCCCGCCTTCGCGTCCCGCAGGACCGAGGGCACGACGTCGACCGGGTCGCCGTGGCGGATCATGAGGACGCCCCCGCGCTTCTCGAGCGAGGCGGCGAGCGCGGTGAGGCTGTGATGCAGCCACCAGCGGCTCGCCGAGCCCAGCCGGCGGGCGGCATCGCCGGAGTCGTCGAACACGTAGAGGAGCACCAGTGGCCCCCCGGCGGCGTGGGCGGCATGCAGCGCCGGGTGGTCGGAGACCCGCAGATCGTCGCGGAACCAGACGACGGTGGCGTCGGCGGGGGAGGCCATCCGAGCAATCTAGGGGCGTGCTGCGGAGGCATCGCCGGGCTCACAGGGAAGGAGGGCGGCCGGCCCGCCCCCGCACCCGCGACTGCCCCCGGAATCTGGGGATCATGGTGGGTCGTCGGGGGACAATCAGGCCGAAATGACCCCGTTTCGGGGGACAATTCGATCCCGGCCCGGCGTGTCTTCGTATGCTCCCCTCAGGCGCCGCGCCCACGGCGTACTCGACGGACCCCCCGGATGCCACCCGAGTTCGAGCCACGGATCACCAGTGACTCGATCGGCATCCGGAGCCCGCCGGGAGACAGGGGGAGCCGCACCCACGGCGAATCGCACCTCGTGCACCCACTGCTGACGATGCCCCGATGACGCCACCTGCCATCGGGGCATCGTCGTTCTCCGGCCGTCCTGCCGCCCACCGCTGAGCGAGCGCCTCGCCGCCGCCGCCGACCGGCCTCGTCGCGGACGCGGTCGAGCGGGCGATACGCGGTCCGACTGCGCACCCGGCGGCATGGTAAGGGCCGGTCGCAGAGGCGGCGACCGGCCCTCTTCCCTTGCACCAAGAGTGTCCTGCAATCACACGCACCGACCGCCACAGCAAACGTTCGATGCCCTGTGAAGGTATAACGGTTCGATAACGGCGCGCTAGCCCCTACGGCGTGTCGGAGGCCGGAACTTCGCTGTGAGATCCGGGGTCAGAACCGGTCGGGCGAAGGGCCCGTCCCGTACCGGATGACGACGTCCGCGTGACGGTCGAATCGGTATCCGCTGCCTCGGATGGTGCGCACGATCCCGCCGTACTCGCCGAGCTTCGCGCGGAGGCGACGGATGTGCACGTCGATGGTCCGCTCGTTCGGGATGTCGCTGTCGCCCTCGCCCCAGAGGGTGCCGATGATGTCGGCGCGGGCGACCGTGCGGCCCTCCCGGAGCACGAGGTGCTGCAGCAGCTCGAACTCCCGGTAGGTGAGCGGGGCGGTGTCGCCGTCGATGGTGAGGCGCTTGCGGGAGAGGTCCAGCACGATGCCGGTGCGCCGGCGAGCGGCGGTCGGCTCCGAGCGGGGCGCCGCGGCGCGCTCGGTGAGGGCGCGGCGCACGATGTCGAGGTCGCGACCGCCGGCACCGGCCGGCGCGAAGGCGACCGCGGCGTAGGTCTCGGCCGTGGGCGCGAGCTCGGCGGTCACCCGCCGCAGCTGCTCGACCAGGGTGGCGAGGTCGATGCCGGCGGCGCGGGCGGCCGCCTCGTCGACGCCGACGAAGAGGGCGAATCCGCGGGCCTCGGCGGTGCGCGCCTCAGGGGTCGGCGTCTCGACGGGCGCGTTCGGCACGAGTCGGAGTGCGGGGCGGTGGTGGACGGCGGGAACGGCAGGGAGAACGGAAGCGATCGACACGGGAGGAGTCCTTCGAGGAGTGCGGCGCGGGATGCGCGCAAGCGGAACCGATGCCCACGAGGGGCGGAACGTCGCGATCAGCGACGGGGCCCGGATTCGGATACCGGGCGGCTCAGGAACGGTTCAGCGACACATTCGACGGCCGACGAGGCCGCGCGTCATCGCCTGCGGAGCCTGACATGCCTCGGGGGCGGTCACGCGAGCGGCGATGATGGACATGCCCGGCATCCTGACCGATGTCTGGGAGGGATGTCAAGCCGGAGTGCGGCGAGCCGCAGAACCCTGCACGCACGCATCCGCTGCTCGAGCGGCGCAACTTCTGCGCCGAAGGGCGCTCCAAGCGGAGAATCGTGCGCCTGCGCGCACGAATCCTCCGTCGACTGGGAAGCCCGACCGCGGCGGCCGGTCAGCTCGGGACGGTGCCGTACAGGCGGTCGCCCGCGTCACCGAGACCCGGGACGATGTAGCCGAGCTCGTTCAGGTGGTCGTCGAGGGCGCCGAGCACGATCGTGAGGTCGCGGCCCTGCGTGGCGGCCTCGATCATGGCGAGCCCCTCCGGCGCCCCGAGCAGGCAGACGGCCGTCACGTCGACGGCACCACGGTCGAAGAGGTAGTCGATGGCCGCGAGCAGGCTGCCCCCGGTGGCGAGCATCGGGTCGAGCACGAAGCACTGCCGGTTCTCGAGGTCGCTCGGCAGCCGCTCGGCGTAGATCGTCGGCTCGAGGGTCTCCTCGTTGCGCACCATGCCGAGGAAGCCCACCTCCGCGCTCGGGATGAGCTTCACCATCCCCTCGAGCATCCCGAGGCCCGCCCGCAGGATCGGCACGATGAGCGGACGCGGGCTGCTGATCGCGAGGCCCGTCGTCGGGGCGACCGGCGTCTCGATCTGCACCGACTCGACGCGCACCTGGCGGGTGGCCTCGTAGGCGAGCAGGGTGACGAGCTCCTCGGCGAGGGCGCGGAACGTCGGCGACGGCGTCGTGCGGTCACGGAGCACCGTGAGCTTGTGCGTGATCAACGGATGGTCGGCCACGTGCACGCGCATGCTGTCAGGCTACTGATCGGAGCGGGCGGCGGAGAGGGGTGCGCATGCGGCGTCAGGACGCGGCGCTGATGGCGTTCGCCCTCGCCGAGGCCCGCCGGGCGGTCGGGACCGGCGACGTGCCCGTCGGCGCGGTGGTCGTCGACCGGGACGGCGCGATCATCGGGACCGGCCGCAACGAGCGTGAGGCGACCGGAGATCCGCTGGCCCATGCCGAGGTCGTCGCTCTCCGGGCCGCTGCGGCCGCCCGCGGCGCATGGCGGCTGGACGACTGCACGCTCGTCGTGACGCTCGAGCCCTGCGTGATGTGCGCCGGCGCCGTGCTGGCGGCACGGATCCCGCGGCTCGTGTTCGGCGCGTGGGACGAGAAGGCCGGGGCGGTCGGATCCGTGCTGGATGTCCTCCGCGACCGTCGCGTACCCCACGTGGTGGAGGTGGTCGCGGGCGTCGCCGCCGACGAGTGCGCGGCGCTGCTCACCGCGTTCTTCGCCGAACGGCGCTGATCACTCCATCCCGCGGATGACGATGGTCTCCGTCGGGGTCGCCTCGTCGTGGGCGACGTCGGGCTCGACGAACACCGCCGCGCCCTTCGGGGCGATGCGTGCCGCGGCCAGCTGCACGTGGGCGATGACGTTCACCACGTCCGAGAGCTCGAGCAGCGGCGGCAGGCCCACCCGGATCACGACGAGCGCACGGCCGGTGCGCTCCTCGAGACCGATGCGGACCGTGGACACGTTGCGCACGTTCCGCACCCGGCCGACGGCCTGGCTGATCGCGGCCGCCGGATCGACGTCGTTGTTCGACATGAGGCACCTCCCCGCACAGCCAGTGTACGAGACGGGCTCGCAGCGGCTCCTGGCCCTACGCTTCCGCGGGTGACCGACCCCACCGCCTCCGCCCTGCCCGCATCCGTCGCGATCCTGGGCGGTGGATCGATGGGAGGGGCGATCCTCTCCGGCCTGATCGGGGCCGGCGTGCCGGACCTGCGCGTCACCACCCGCACCCCTGCTCGCGCGCCGCGAGCGGCCGAGGGGCTCACCGTGCTGATCGCCGAGCAGGACCCGGAGGCCAATCGCCGGGCGGTCGCCGGAGCGCACGTGGTGATCGTGGCCGTGAAGCCCGCCGGGGTACCGGCCCTGCTCGAGGAGATCGCCGACGCCCTGGAGGCCGACGCCGTGGTCGTCAGCGTCGCGGTGGGGGTACGGATCGCCACGATGGCGCAGGCGCTGCCCGCCTCGCTCGCGGTGTTCCGCGCGATGCCGAACACCCCGTCCGCCGTGGGCGCCGGAGTGACGGGTGTCGCCGCACCCGCCGGGGCGCGTCCCGAGGACGTGGCCGCTGTGGTGGCCGCCTTCGAGACCGTGGGGACTGTCGTCCAGGTGGCCGAGGACCGGATCGATGCGCTCTCCTCGGTCTCCGGATCCGGGCCCGCCTACGTCTACCTCTTCCTCGAGCGCTTCATCGACGCAGCGACGCGACTCGGCTTCGGCGCGGACGAGGCCAGGGCGCTCGTGGTCGGCACCGCCGACGGTGCCCTGCGCCTGCTCGGGGCGAGCGGCGAGGACCCCGCGGAGCTGCGACGCCGCGTCACGAGCCCGAAGGGCACGACCGAGCGCGCGGTGGCCGTGTTCGAGCAGCACGACCTCGGCGGGATCTTCGACGAGGCGCTCGCCGCCGCGATCGCGCGCGCCCAGGAGATCGCGGCGGGCTGAGCCGCACCCCCTGTTCGAGGGGCGTCGTCCGTGGCGCTCGGGCGCGGGCGCCGATACGGTGGCCCCATGGCGGACCTGTTCGACGTCATCGCGGACCCGACGCGACGCGAGCTGCTTCGTGCGCTCCTCGAGCAGACCGAGGCCGCGGACGGATCCGGCGAGGCCAGCGTGGGCGAGCTCGTCAGCCGCCTCTCGCTGAGCCAGCCGACCGTCTCGAAGCACCTGAAGACGCTGCGCGAGTTCTCGATCGTCTCGGTGCGCGAGCAGGGGCAGCACCGCTACTACCGGCTCGAGCCGGCGCAGCTGGAGCCGATCGCCGAATGGCTCGGCGCCTTCGTGAAGCCCGTCGTCGCCGCAGCGGAGCCGGTCGCCGCCGAGACGATGGCGGTCGCCGCGGCCACGCCCCTCGCATCCGCTCTCCCCGCGGATGCGGGCGACCGCCGTCCGGCTCGGCGCTGCGACCGCCGGGGTCGCCGGCCGGTTCCGCCGCACCCGCTAGCCCCGCGCAGCGCGGATCCGCCCTCGAGCGCTCGGCCGGGGCACGCCGACATGCGGCGCGGCCGCGGGTGTCGCGCGGGTGAACGCAGCGCTTCAGCGTGTCCTGAAGGGTGGACTCGTTGTCACATCTGCCCCTACAGTGAACGGTGATACCACTCGAGGCCGCGGTATCAAGGGGGCTTCCCGCGTCAGCAACGGGCAGTCGGGGTGGAAGGGGTCGCCGTGTCCGGACTCAGTGATGCGCGATTCCTCACCGTCGCGGAGGTCGCCGACATGATGCGCGTCTCGCGCATGACGGTCTACCGCCTCGTGCACTCGGGTGACCTGCCGGCCATCCGCTTCGGGCGCTCGTTCCGTGTGCCCGAGTCCGCCGTGCAGATGGCGATGAGCAACCACGTGGTCGAGCCGACCATCTCCCGCTCCGCCTGACCGGATCCTCGGATCCGCCCGGTCGCGCCTCGGGCTAGACTGTCGGGGCGATTCCGCGGTCCGTACCGGTGGCGCGGACGCCACCGGAACGTGAAGGAGTTCGTATGGGTTCGGTCATCAAGAAGCGCCGCAAGCGCATGGCGAAGAAGAAGCACCGCAAGCTGCTGCGCAAGACGCGTCACCAGCGCCGCAACAAGAAGTGACGTCGCGCGGCGCATCGCGCCGCTGACGACAGGTCGAGAGCCGCCCGTTCGGGCGCGCCCTCGAGACCTCGCGCGCGGGCCTCCACCTCAGGGTGCGGCCCGCGTTCGCGTCTCTGCGCCGCCGTGCGGTCACCTCCGGGCCGATGCCGGTCGCGCGTGGCCCGCCCGCGATGGGCCGCGAACGGCCCGGCTACGCCTCCGGGCTGCGCCGCGCGGCAGCCCGTCACCCGCCGCCGCTCGGCCCGGATGCTCCTCGCGTCGAGCCGCAGCGTGCGCCAGCCGGCCTGGGTCGCGCGCGTGCGGCGAGCTCGCGGTCGGGGTTGATCGCCACCGCGGTTCCCATGGCCGTGAGCAGCGGCAGGTCGTTGATCGAGTCGCTGTAGGCGTAGCAGTCGGCCGGGTCGTAGCCCCGCTCGGCGAGCAGCCGCCGTGCGGCGGCGGCCTTCTCGGGCCCGTGCATCGTGGGACCGGAGAAGCGGCCGGTGAAGACGCCGTCCTCGATCTCGAGCCCGGTCCCGATGCCGCCGGTCGCGCCGAGGCTCACAGCCAGCTCCTGCGCCAGGAAGTCGGGCGTCGCCGAGATCAACCACACCTCGTGCCCGGCCGCGAGGTGGGCACGGAGCAGCTCCTGGCTCTCCGGCCACATCCGCAGCCGCATCCGCTGCACCACCGAGGCCGCGAGCCGGTGCAGGCGTTCGGCGGAGACGCCGCCGAGCAGGCGCATGCCGCGGTCGCGCACCTCGTCGAGCACGCCGAGGTGCTCGCCGCGGTGGCGGAACTTCACGGCCTCCCAGCCGAAGCGGGCGAGGTCGCGCAGGGAGACGATCCCGAGCGTGCGGGCGGCGCGGGCGAGGAACAGCAGGCTCGCGCCGTTCACGAGCGTCTTGTCGATGTCGAAGAAGGCCGCCACGGGCAGCGCGGGCGGGGCGGGCAGCTCCTCGGACATCCGGGGAAGTGTAGGGCCGCGATCCTTCGAGCCGCCCCGGCTACGCTGCGTGCGTGCCCGCGACGACCCTCACCCTGATCGCCAAGCCGGGATGCCACCTCTGCGACGACGCCCGCGCGGTCGTCGACCGGGTGCTCGGCGAGCTCGAGAACGACGGGGTCGGCGTGCAGCTCGTCGAGCGCAACATCCTCGAGGAGCCGCGGCTCGCGGAGCAGTACGCGGACGACATCCCCGTCGTGCTCATCGACGAGCGCATGCACGACCGGTGGCGGATCGATCCCGACCGCCTCCGGCGCGACCTGCTGGCCTAGCCGACCGAGCCCAGCGGTTCGGGGAAGCGGCTCCGCGAGGGCGGCCGTCGGCGGAGCGCGCCACCCCTTGATCGCCGCCCACACCCCACGGTCCAGCGGTTCCGGGCGATCTCATCCCCTCCGGGGGACCGCCCGCGGGATCACGGCAGCAGGCGGTTCGGCCCCCGGAAGAGGAACGTGGTCTCGCGGATGCTCTGCCGCTCGAGCAGCAGCATCAGCACCCGCGCAAGGCCCATCCCGAATCCGCCGTGCGGCGGGATGCCGTAGCGGAAGAAGTCGAGGTAGGTCGCGAGCTCCTTCGGGTCGAGCCCCTTGTCCTCCGCCTGCGCCGTGAGCACGTCCACCCGGTGCTCGCGCTGCGCGCCCGTGGAGATCTCGGTGCCGCGGTAGATGAGGTCGTAGCTCCTCGTGAGCGACGGGTCCTCGGCGGAACGCATGTGGTAGAAGGGCCGGATGCTCGTCGCGTAGTCGGTGAGGAACACGAAGTCGTGGCCGAGCTCCTCGCGCACGTAGGCCGCGATCCGCCGCTCGCCCTCGGGGTCCATGTCCTCGTCCGCGCGGGGGACGGTGTAGCCCCGCTCGGCGACGATCCGCTTCGCCTCGGCCAGCGGGATGCGCGGGAACGGGCGCGACGGCACCGTCACCTCGATGCCGAGGAGGCGCTCGATCTCCTCGCCGTGCTTCGCCTTCACGGCCTCGAAGCCGGCGACGAGGAGCTCCTCGTGGATCGCCATCACGTCCTCGTGGCTGTCGATCCAGCTGACCTCCATGTCCACGCTCGTGAACTCGGTGGCGTGCCGTGCGGTGAAGGACGGGTCGGCGCGGAACGCGTCGGCGATCTCGAAGACGCCGCCGAACCCGGCCGCCTGCGCCATCTGCTTGAAGTGCTGCGGGCTCTGGGCGAGGTAGGCGACGGTGTCGAAGTACTTGAGCTGGAACAGCTCCGCGCGCGACTCCGACGGCGAGGCCATCAGCTTCGGCGTGTGCACCTCGAGGAAGTCGTGCTCCACCCACCAGGTGCGCAGGGCGTGCTCGAACGTGGTCTGCACGCGGAAGACGAGCTGCTGCGCGGGCTGCCGCAGGTCGAGGAAGCGCCAGTCGAGGCGCTTGTCGACGCTCGAGTCGGCCGCGATCGGCAGCTCGGGCTCGGCCGCGGCGACGACCTCGAGGGACTCGATCCGCACCTCGATGCCGCCGAGCTTCACGCGCTCGTCGTGCTTCAGCTCGCCCTCGACGCGCACGAAGCTGCCGATGCGTCATCCCGGAGATCGCGGTGGCGATCTCGTCGTCCTCGGCCGGCCGCGGACGGACGAGCTGGACGGCGCCGCTCTCGTCGCGCAGCACGAGGAACTGCACCTTCTTCTGGTCGCGGACCGTCTCGATCCAGCCGCCGACGGCCACCGGGCCGTCGTCGAGGGCGGCGAGATCGGCGATGCGGATGCGGGAGGTCACGGGCCGGAAGCCTACCGAGCGCGGCTCAACGGCATCCCGAGCCCCCTCCATCGCGCCGTTCCGGAGAAATCGGCTGACACGCCGACTCCGGAGCGCCAGGGTCGGCGTGTCGCGCAGAATCTCCGGAACGGTGCGATTCGAGGTGCGGCGCAGGCCTCTTATACGCCGTTCGTACACTGTGCGGGTGGTCGCTCGAGCGCTCCACCTCGTCCGGCACGGCGAGGTGCACAACCCGGCGGGCGTCATCTACGGACGGCTCCCGGAGTTCCGCCTGTCCGATCGCGGCGCGCTGATGGCCGCGCGCACGGCCGAAGTCGCTCGCGGATCTGCCGATCACCCGCATCGTCGCGTCGCCGCTGCTGCGCACCCAGCAGTCCGCGCAGCCGATCGCCGAGACCTTCGGGCTGCCGATCGAGTCCGACGAGCGCGTGATCGAGTCCGGCAACGCGCTGGAGGGGCGCGTCTCCGCCGGGACCGCCCTGTTCCGCGACCCGCGCGACTGGCCGCTGTTCGTGAATCCGCTCCGGCCCTCGTGGGGCGAGCCGTACAGGGAGATCGTCGAGCGGATGCGCCAGGCGATCTTCGACGTGTTCGCGAGCACCGAGGACGGCGACGCCGTGATCGTCTCCCACCAGCTGCCGATCTGGATGGTGCACCGCAGCATCGCCGGCGAGCCGCTGCCGCACGATCCGCGCCACCGCCGCTGCGCGCTCTCCAGCGTGACCACCCTCGCGCGCCGCGACGGCCGCATCGTGGAGACCGCGTACGCCGATCCGGCCGCGGGTGTGTCCGCCGTGGACCAGGGCGCCTCGTGAGGCGCGGGCTCCCGGCGGCCGCGGCACTCGCGGTCGCGCTGCTGCTCACGGGCTGCACCCAGCAGGGGTGGAGCTCGCCGGGCTGACGGCACGACGGTCGACGGCACGGGCGTCGAGGAGTGGCAGCACCCCACCACCGACCCGATCCGCTTCTCCGGCCCCACCGTCGACGGCAGCACGTTCGACTCGTCCGCCTACAAGGGCCAGGTGCTCGTCGTGAACTTCTGGTACGCGGGCTGCGGCCCGTGCCAGACCGAGTCGCCCACCCTGAAGTCGCTCGCGACGAAGTACAAGGGGAAGGGCGTGCAGTTCGTCGGCATCAACGTGCGCGACGAGGCCGGTGAGGCGAAGCCGTTCGAGGAGAAGTACGGCGTGCCGTACCCGAGCATCCTCGACCAGGCGAACCACGGGGCCGTCGAGCTCGCCTTCGCCGGGAGCATCCAGCCGAACGCCACGCCGACCACGCTCGTGCTCGACAAGCAGGGCCGCGTGACGGCGCGGATGCTCGGCCAGGCGGATCCGTCGATCCTCGACACGCTGATCGCCTCGGCGAAGTCCGGCCGCGACGCATGAGCGCCCTCGTCGGCCAGGGTGCGCTGCTGCTCGGCGTGCCGGTCGCGCTGGCCGCAGGCGCGCTCTCGTTCGCGTCGCCCTGCGTGCTGCCGCTCGTGCCCGGCTACCTCGGCTACGTCGGCGGCATGGACCGCCCGACCGGTACGGGCCGGCCGAGCGGCCGCCTCGCCCTCGGCGCCGCGCTCTTCGTGCTCGGCTTCTCGATCGTCTTCGTGCTCGCCGGCACCGTGATCGGCTCCGCGGGCTTCTTCCTCGTGCAGTGGCGGGACGTGCTCACCCGCATCTCGGGCGTCGTCGTGCTGCTGCTCGGCATCGTCTTCATCGGCGGCCTCGGCCCGCTGCAGCGCACCATCAAGCCCTCCTGGCAGCCGCGGACGGGGCTGCTCGGCGCTCCGCTGCTCGGTGCCGTCTTCGCGATCGGGTGGACCCCCTGCCTCGGCCCGACCCTCACGGCGATCTACTCCCTCGCGCTGCAGGGCGGCTCCGCGGGGCTCGGCGCGCTGCTCGCCTTCGTCTACTCGATCGGCCTCGGACTGCCGTTCGTCGCGATCGCCGTCGGGCTCGGCTGGGCCACCCGCAGCGTGGCATTCCTGAAGCGGCATATCCGCGTGGTGAACCTGGCCGGGGGCGGCCTGCTCATCGTGATCGGCGTGCTGATGGTGTCGGGCCTGTGGCTCGGCGCCCTGAGCGGGCTGCAGGCCTGGTGGGGTGGGTATGAGCAGGCCCTCTGACGCGTTCGACCGCGGGTTCGAGGATCCGTCCGGTCCGGAGAACCCCCGGCTCGGCCCCCTCGAGTGGCTGCGCTGGGCATGGCGGCAGCTCACCAGCATGCGCACGGCGCTGCTCCTGCTGCTCGCCCTCGCCATCGCCGCGGTGCCGGGGTCGCTGATCCCGCAGAACTCCGCCGATCCGAACGGCGTGATCGCCTGGAAGCAGAGCAACCCCGGTCTCCTCGGCGCCGCGAACTTCCTGCAGCTCTTCGACGTCTACACGTCGGCCTGGTTCTCGGCGATCTACCTGCTGCTGTTCCTGTCGCTCGTGGGCTGCGTGATCCCACGCCTCACCCATCACCTGAAGGCGGTCCGGGCCGCGCCGCCGCGCACGCCGTCCCGCCTCGGGCGGCTGCCCGCCTACCGCACCGCGGACATCGAGGGCGACCCGGAGCGGGCGCTGCAGGTCGGGGAGCGGCTGCTGCGCCGCCGTCGCTACCGGGTGCAGCGGTACGGGTCGAGCATCGCCGCCGAACGCGGCTACCTGCGGGAGACCGGCAACCTCGTGTTCCACGCGGGCCTCGTCGGCGTCCTCGTGTCGGTCTTCGTGGGCGGCGGGTTCACCTACACCGGCCAGCGGGTCGTCGCGGTGGGCCAGACCTTCGTCAACGAGCAGCAGGCGTACGACTCCATCTCCACCGGCCGCTTCTTCGGCGACTCGTCGCTGCAGCCCTACGCGATCACGCTCGACTCGCTCGCGGTCAAGTACGAGCAGCACAACCTCGCGGCGCTCGGCGAGCCGATCGACTACACGGCCAAGGTCACCACGCAGGTGCCGGGGCAGCAGCCGCAGCACCGCGTCATCAAGGTGAACGACCCGCTGTCGATCGGCGGCAGCCAGGTCTACCTGCTCGGCAACGGCTACGCGGCGAGGATCAGCGTCCGCGACGCGAAGGGCAAGGTCATCTACGGCGCGACGGTGCCGTTCCGGCCTCAGAACAGCGACATGACCTCGCTCGGCGTCGTCAAGGTGGGCAGCGCGAGCCCGAAGCAGATCGGCCTCATCGGCTTCCTCTATCCGACCGCGACGAAGCTGACGACCGGGGCGCTCGCGTCGAACTACCCGGACCTGCTCAACCCGGTCGTGACCTTCAACGTGTGGGAGGGGGACCTCGGCAGCGGCCCGCAGAACGTCTACACGCTCGACACCACGCACATGACGCAGGTAGCCGGGCCCGACCACGAAGGTCAAGGGCATCGAGCTGACCCCGAAGCAGCCGACCGCCACCCTGCCGAACGGCATGGGCACCGTGCACCTCGACGGCATCACGCGGTTCGCGGCGCTCGACATCCACCACGACCCCTCCCAGGGCTGGGTGGGCGGCTTCGTGATCTTCACGGTCGCCGGGCTCATCACGTCGCTGCTCGTGCCGCGGCGGCGGATGTGGCTGAAGGTCACCGACGAGGACGGCGGCCTGCACCTCGAGTACGCGGCGCTCGCCCGCGGCGACGACCCCGCGCTCGAGCGCGCCGTGAACGAGTTCGCGGAGGAGCACCGTGAGGCGCTCGAAGCGGATCCGGGACCCCTCGCCCGCACGCCGGTCGGGGTCTGATGCTCCGCGCCGGCGCTCGGCGGACGCGGCTTAGGCTGCTGCCGTGACCACTCCGCTCGACCAGCTGTCGGTCCTCCTGCTGCTGTCCGCGATGGGCCTCTACGCAGTCGCCTTCATCGCCTTCGCGTTCGACCTCGCGCGGCGCTCGAGCGAGGCGTCCGCGCTGGCCGACGAGGCCGCGCTGCGTGCCGCAGCGCCCGCGGCATCCGCGAACCGTCCGGCAGCGTCGCGACCCTCGTCGCCGCGCCGCCCACCACCGGCACGCCCTCGCGCCCGGTGCGGCGCACGGCCGCCCGGGTGGGCCTCGCGGTGCTCACGATCGGCTGGGTGCTGCACCTCGGTGCGGACGTGCTCCGCGGCATCGCGGCCGCCCGCGTGCCGTGGGCCAACATGTACGAGTTCTCGATGACGGGCACGCTGCTCATCGTCGGCATCTACCTGCTCGTGCTGACGCGGGTGGACCTGCGCTTCCTCGGCTCGGTCATCACGGGCCTCGTGCTCGTGCTGCTCGGCATCGCGACCATCGGCTTCCGCGTCGCCGTCTCGCCGCTGCCGCCGGCCCTGCAGTCGTACTGGCTCGTCATCCACGTGTTCGTGGCGATCCTCGGCACAGCGTTCTTCACGCTCGCCGGTGCGCTGTCGGCGGTGCAGCTCGTGCAGGCGCGGCGCGAGCGCGTGATCGCGGGCGGCGGCCGGGCGGATCGCGTGCGGCTGCTCTCGACGTTCCCGACCTCGAACCGCGCTCGAGAACCTCGCCTACCGCATCTCGATCGTCGGCTTCATCCTCTGGACCTTCACCCTCATCGCCGGCGCGATCTGGGCGGACCACGCGTGGGGCCGCTACTGGGGCTGGGACACCAAGGAGGTGTGGACGTTCATCATCTGGGTGATCTACGCCGGCTACCTCCACGCCCGGGCGACGCGCGGCTGGCGGGGCAACGGCTCCGGCTGGCTCAACCTCATCGGGTACGGCGCCGTGCTGTTCAACTTCGGCGTGGTGAACGTCTTCTTCCACGGCCTGCACGCCTACAGCGGCCTGACCAACTAGGCCCGCACCCCGAGCACGCCGAGCACTTCAGCAGGACCATTTCGCTTCAGCAGGACAAGAACGGGCATTTCGTCCTGCTGAACCGATTTCGTCCTGCTGAAGTGCTGGGGTCAGGCGGGGAGGAGCGCGTGGCAGCGGCGGATGCGGTCCGCCCACCATGCCGCCCGCTCGGGGTCCGCGGCCCAGCGTGCCAGCAGCGCCGGTGACGGCGTCACCCGGCGCACGTCGATCGCGCCGCCCACCGGGATGAGCGGCTCGTCCGTCACATCGGCGGCGAGCAGCGCCGCGGTGCCCAGCCCGCAGTCGTAGGGCAGCTCGGGCAGCGCCGCCGCGAGATGTGCGCCCATCGCGAGGCCGATGGACGTGTCGATCGCGCTCGAGACCACCGCGGGCAGGCCCGCCTCCGCGACCAGCGCCGCCGCCCGTCGCACGCCGCCGAGCGGTGCGGCCTTCACCACGAGCACGTCGGCAGCTCCGGCCCGCGCGACGGCGAGCGGGTCCTCGGCCTTCCGCACCGACTCGTCCGCCGCGATCGGGATCGCCAGGTCCTGGATGCGGTCCCGCAGCTCGGCGAGCTCCTCGAGCCGCGCGCACGGCTGCTCCGCGTACTCCAGGTCGAACGGCGACAGGGCGCGCAACGCGTGCTCGGCCTCGTCCACGTTCCAGGCGGCGTTCGCATCGATGCGGATGCGGCCCTCCGGCCCCAGCACGCTGCGCACCGCCCGCACGCGCGCCACGTCATCGGCGAGCCGGCCGCCCGGCTCCGCGACCTTCACCTTGGCGGTGCGGCAGCCGGGGAAGCGGGCGAGCACATCGGCGACGCCGTCGGCCTCGAGGGCGGGCACCGTCGCGTTCACGGGGATGCGGGTTCGCAGCGGGGTCGGCGTCGCCGACCAGCCGAAGTCGATCGCCGCCGCGAGCCACGCGGCGGCCTCCGCGTCGCCGTACTCGGGGAAGGGCGCGAACTCGGTCCAGCCGGCCGGCCCCTCGACGAGGGCGGCCTCGCGCACCGTGATGCCCCGGAACCGCGTGACCATCGGCAGCGCGACGACGCGCAGCCCGGCGAGCAGGTCGTCGACGGCCGGGAGCATCCGCCCATCCTCGCGCCTCTACGCTGCAGACATGGCCGTGTCCGAGCTCTTCGACCCCGCCGTCTGGCGCGACACCGGCCGCGGCTACACCGACATCACCGACCACCGCAGCCTCGACGGACGCATCGCGCGCATCGCCTTCGACCGGCCCGAGGTGCGCAACGCGTTCCGCCCGCACACGGTCGACGAGCTGGCCCGCGCCCTCGAGGAAGCCCGCACCGACACGAAGGTCGGCGTCGTGCTGCTCACCGGCAACGGTCCGAGCCCCAAGGACGGCGGCTGGGCGTTCTGCTCCGGCGGCGACCAGCGCATCCGCGGCCGGGACGGGTACCAGTACGAGGACGGCGGGCAGGGCATCGGCCGCCTGCACATCCTCGAGGTGCAGCGCCTCATCCGCTTCATGCCGAAGGTCGTGATCGCGCTCGTGCCCGGCTGGGCTGCGGGTGGCGGCCACTCGCTGCACATCGTCTGCGACCTCACGATCGCGTCGGCGGAGCACGGGCGGTTCAAGCAGACGGATGCCGACGTCGGATCCTTCGACGGCGGCTACGGCAGCGCCTACTTCGCGCGGCAGGTCGGCCAGAAGTTCGCCCGCGAGGTGTTCTTCCTCGCCCAGGAGTACAGCGCCGAGCGGGCCCTCGCCGCGGGCGCGATCAACGCGGTCGTGCCGCACGCGGAGCTCGAGGCCACCGGCATCGCGTGGGCACGGACGATCCTCGGGAAGTCGCCGACCGCCATCCGGATGCTCAAGTACGCGTTCAACGCCGTGGACGACGGGATGGTCGGCCAGCAGCTGTTCGCGGGCGAGGCGACCCGGCTCGCCTACGCGAGCGACGAGGCCGCCGAGGGGCGCGACGCCTTCCTCGAGAAGCGCCCGCCGGACTTCGGCGGATTCCCGTACGCGTTCTGATGCGCCCCCTGCTCGCCGTCCCCGCGGGGGATCCCGCCGACCTGACGGTCGCCCTCCGCGCCGCGCTCGACGGATCCGGGCCGGCGATCCTGCCGCTCGCGCCGGGCACGCCCGCATCCGGACGGCCTGCCCGACGAGGTGCCGGTCGCGACCGCGGTCGTCGTCGCGACCTCCGGCAGCAGCGGCGCCCCGAAGCGGGTGGTGCTGCCCACCGCGTCGCTCCTCACCTCCGCGGCCGCGACGGAGAGCGCGCTCGGCGGCCCGGGCGAGTGGGTGCTGGCGCTGCCGGGCCACTACATCGCGGGCGTGCAGGTGATCGTGCGCGCGCTCGCCGCCGGGAGCGAGCCGATCGCGATCCCGCCGGGCCCGTTCCGGGCTGAGGCGTTCGCAGCGGCGATCCGTGCGCTGCCGGCCGATCGGCGCCGGTACAGCGCGCTCGTGCCGACGCAGCTGCATCGCGTGCTCGAGGCGATGGACGATCGCGAGGTCGCCGACGCGGCCCGCAGCCTCGACGCGCTGCTGATCGGCGGTGGCCGGCTCGCCGACACCGAGGCGGCCCGTGCGATCGGAGGCGGGCATCCGCATCGTCCGGACGTACGGAGCGTCGGAGACCTCGGGCGGCTGCGTCTACGACGGCCTGCCGCTCACCGGTGTGGAGGTGCGCGTCGTCGGCGGCGAGGTGCAGCTCGCCGGGGCGGTGCTCGCGGACGGCTACCTCGGCGACCCCGAGCGGACGGCGCGGGCGTTCGTGTCGGAGCCGGGCCATCGCTGGTACCGCACCGGCGACGCGGGGGAGTGGGACGGGCGGCGGCTCACCGTGACGGGGCGGCTCGACGACGTGATCGTCTCCGGCGGCGAGAAGGTGTCGCTCGCGGTCGTCGAGCAGCTGGTGCAGGGGCTGCCGGGGATGTCGGACGCCGTGGTCGTCCGCGCGGCCGATCCCGAGTGGGGCGAGGTGCCCGTGGTCGTGACGAGCGCCGGCGGCACCGATCTGCCCACGCTGCGGGCCGTCGTCGGGGCTCGGCTCGGCCGGGCGGCGGCGCCGCGGCGGATCGTCGTCGTGGACCCCGTGCCGCTGCTCAGCAACGGCAAGCCCGACCGCGTGCGCCTGACGGAGCTGGCTGCGGAGTAGTGCGCCCGCTTCACGTCGCGATCCGAGCCGGAACCCGTCGGCGGATGCGGCTCGGATCGCGACGCGAGCGACGACGGGGAGGCCTGCGGGCGGGGCGGGGCGGGCCGTCCTCGGGCGAGTCCCTAGGATGTGACGCCGTGGCGAGGAATGCGACGGCGAAGCGACCCCCGGTACGGCGCAGCCCCGCGAAGGCGGCGGCTCGAGCGGCGGCGGCGCAGCATCTGCCGCAGGCGAGCTGGATCTCCGCCGCCCGGCCCCGCACCCTGCCCCTCGCGATCGCGCCCGTCGCGCTCGGCACCGGCGCTGCCGTCGCGGGCGGTGGCAGCAGGCACCTCTGGCTCGCGCTGCTCTGCCTCGCGGTGTCGCTGCTGCTGCAGATCGGCGTGAACTTCGCCAACGACTACTCCGACGGCGTGCGCGGCACCGACCGGTACCGGGTCGGGCCGCCGCGGCTCACCGCATCCGGCCGGGTGAGACCGCACCGGGTGCTCGCGATCGCGCTCGCGTTGTTCATGCTCGCGGCGGCGGCCGGCATCGTGATCGTCGTGGTCACCCAGGTGTGGTGGCTGCTCGCCGTCGGCGCCGCGGCCATCCTCGCCGCGTGGTTCTACACCGGCGGCAAGCGGCCCTACGGGTACGCGGGCTTCGGCGAGATCGCGGTGTTCCTCTTCTTCGGGGTCGCCGCGACGGCCGGCACCACGTTCGTGCTGATCGGCTTCGTGAACGCCGAGGCCTGGTTCTGCTCCGTCGCGATCGGCTGCATCGCCTGCGCGGTCCTCGTCGTGAACAACCTGCGGGACATCGATCAGGACGCCGCCGCCGGCAAGCGCACCCTGAGCGTGCGGATCGGCGCGCGCGGCAGCCGCATCCTCTTCGGCGTCCTGATGCTGGTCCCGTACCTGGTGCTGGGCTACCTGACGCTCTTCTACCCGGCCGCGTCGCTGGTGTTCCTCACGGTGCTGCTCGCCGGCCCCGCCGTGCTCATCACCGCGACCGCGAAGACGTCCCGTGAGCTCGTGCTCGCGCTGAGCCTCACCGGGATCTCGGCGCTGGTCTACGGCTTGGGTCTCGCCGCGGCGCTCGCGCTGCCGCTCTGATCCGTCGCCGAGTCGATCGCGGCGTCCTCGGCGAGCTCGTCCTCGCCGGTGTCCGGACCGCGGACGGGGTCGGGACGCGCACGCAGGGCGGCCAGCTCGCCGGAGAACGCGTGGCGCTGCCCGGACAGGAAGATCACGGAGATGCAGAAGCCGATGATCGCGGCGATCACGGCGGCGAGCAGCAGGTTCGCGCCGAGCGCGACGGCCACGACGAGCGGCATCGCGAACGCGAGGATCCGCAGCACCGTGAACACGATCCAGGCGGGCGCGCCCCGCCGCCGGCCCTCCCGTTCGCTCACCGTTCCAGGATAGGCGCCGCCCCTCGCCGCGGCGCCGCGCCGGTCACAGGGAATCCCTATGGGATGGGGCGCCCGCAGACGCGGCGCCGGCTCCCCGCTGATCTACAGTGACGGGATGGCGCGCCTGGTCGTGGGAGTCGTGATCGCGGTCGTCGTCTTCACGATCTACGCGTTCGTCGACTGCGCACTCACGGAACGCGCCCGCGTGCGCGGCCTGCCGAAGCCGCTCTGGCTCGTCGTGGTGGTCGTGCTGCCGCTGATCGGCGGCGTGCTCTGGTTCCTGATCGGGCGCGGGCCGACCCAGCGGCGTTTCCTGCCGCCGGACGACGACCCTACCTTCCTCGGCGGCGGCCGCCGGGACTCGCCGTCCTCGGGCCATGTGCCGACGGTGGACGAGCTGGCCCTGCTCGAGCAGGAGCTCGCCAACCTCGACTCCGATGCGGACGACGACGGAGACGGCCGCCGCCGCTGAACCCGTGGCCGGGACCCTGTTTCCGGCCTACGCTGACCCTCGTGGCCAGGATCGAGCTCGTCGTCGCGCTCGTCGTGCTGGCGCTGGAGCTCTACTCGATCGTCAGCTGCATCCTCACGCCCGAGACGCAGGTGCGGGGCGTGCCGAAGCCGTTCTGGCTGATCCTCATCGTGCTCATCCCGCTGCTCGGCAGCGTGCTCTGGCTCGGCCTCGGCCGCGACCGGGTCGATGGCGTGCCGCAGCGCAACGCCGCACCCGTGCAGCCCGCCGTCGGCCGGTCCGGCTACTCGGCGCTGACGTCGGACGAGCGGATCCGGCGGATGGAGGAGGACCTGCGCCGCCTCGAGCGCGAGTCGGGCGAGGACGGCGCCGCGCCGCGTGACTGAGTCCAGTCCGGCCGGCCGCGCCGCGGCCGCCCTGCTCGGCGCGCTCGTCGGGTCGGGCCTCACCGACGTCGTCGTGTCCCCGGGCTCCCGCTCGCAGGCGCTCGCGCTCGCCGCGGCGGCCCTCGAGGCGTCCGGGGCCGTGCGCCTGCACGTGCGGATCGACGAGCGGGTCGCGGGGTTCACCGCGCTCGGGCTGGGCATCGAGACCGGACGACCCGCCGCCGTGGTGGTCACGTCGGGCACGGCGGTCGCCGAGCTGCATCCGGCCGTGCTCGAGGCGCATCACGCCGGTGTGCCGCTGCTGCTGCTCACGGCCGACCGGCCGGCCGAGCTGCGCGGCAGCGGCTCGAACCAGACGACCGTGCAGCCCGGCATGTACGCCGCGGCCGTGCGGGCGGAGTGGGACGTGCCTGCGCCCGCCACCGACGACGACGTGGCGGCGGCCGTCGGGGTGGCTCATTCGGCATGGCGGGCCGCCCTCGACGGCCGCGGACCCGTGCAGCTCAACCTCGCCTACCGGGAGCCGCTGTCCGGCGGTGGCTCCGCGGCCCCGGGCCCGGCCGCGCCCGTCGAGGCGCCGGCCAGCGAGCCGCCGCTCGTGCTCGATCCGGGCCCGCGCACGGTGGTGATCGCGGGCGACAAGGCGGGCGAGCAGGCGGAGGAGTTCGCCCATGCGCTCGGCGCCCCGCTGCTCGCGGAGGTCTCGAGCGGCGCACGGTTCGGGCCGAACCTCGTCGCGGCCTACCGGGAGCTGCTCGACGACGCCGACTTCGGCGGCCGGATCGAGCGCGCCGTCGTGTTCGGGCATCCGACCCTCAGCCGGCAGGTGCCCCGCCTGCTCGCCCGCGACGACGTCGACGTGGTGCTCGTCGGGCCGCCCGGTGGCGACTGGTTCGACCCGACCGGCGGCCGGGCGACCCGCACCGGCGTCGTCGCCGCCGCCAGCACGCACCCCGACCGGTCCTGGACGGGCCGCTGGGTGGCGGCCTCGCGCCGCATCGCCGAGCAGACGGACGACCTGCCCTACGCCGGCGACCCGAATGCGCCGGGCCCGAAGGAGCGGCGCGCCCATGCGCAGGGGGAGCTCGCGGCCGTGCGGGCCCCGATCACCCGCCGGTCGCTCGTCGATGCCGTCTGGCGCGCCACCTGGCCGCACGACCGCCTCGTGCTGGGGGCGAGTCGCCTCATCCGCGTGGCCGACGGCGCCGTGCCGGGCAAGCGGATCCGCGTGGTCGCCAACCGCGGCCTCGCGGGCATCGACGGCACGGTGAGCACCGCCCTCGGCATCGCCGCCGGCATCGACCCCGGCGCGCGAGCGGGTGTCGTCCGGGTGCTGCTCGGCGACCTGGCGCTCCTGCACGACGCCGGCGCGCTGCTCCGCACGCCCGACGAGCCGGCTCCCCGGGTGCAGGTGATCGTCGGCAACGACGGCGGCGGCACCCTCTTCGACTCCCTCGAGGTGGCGGGCACCGCGGATCCCGCCGCGTTCGACCGCGTGCTGCTCACGCCGCGCCCGGTCGAGTTCGGCGCGCTGGCCACCGCCTACGGCTGGGCCTATGAGCGCGTGACGACCCGGGGTGACCTGGAGAAGGCGCTCACGGCACCGCCACCGGGTCCGAGCCTGCTCGAGGTGCCCCTGCCGCGCTGAGCGGTGGCAGCCCGAGCGCCTCGAGCACGGGGGAGAACTTCCAGCCCGTCTCGGCGAGCTCGCTCTTCGCGACGGATCCGGCGACGATGCCCGCTCCGGCATATGCCCGGACCCTGGCCGGCGCCTCGAGCTGGGCGGAGCGCAGACCGATGGCCCACTCGCCGTCGCCCGTCGCGCCGATCCAGCCGACGGGACCGGCGTAGCGGCCCCGGTCGAACGGTTCCAGCTCGCTGATCACGGCGAGGGCGGCCTCCCGCGGCGCTCCGGCGACGGCGGCCGTCGGGTGCAGCGCGGACACGAGGTCGAGCGCGGTGCCGCCCGGCGCGAGCCGGGCCGTCGCATCCGTCGCGAGATGCCACACGTTCGGCAGCCCGAGCGCGAACGGGCGGCCCAGGGTGAGCTCGGTGACCTCGCCGCCGAGCGTGAGCAGCAGGCTGTCGACGGCGAGGGCGTGCTCGAACCGGTTCTTCGGCGATCCGAGCAGGTCGTCGCGGGCCGCGGCGTCAGCGGCGGGGTCGTCGTCCCGCTGCGCCGTGCCGGCGAGGACCCGCGCGGTCACGCGGCTGCCGTGCACGGTGGCGAGCGTCTCGGGGCTCGCTCCGAAGAAGCCGTCCACGGAGAAGGTCCAGGCGTCGCGGTACCGCTCGCGCAGCACGCGGAGCGCCGCCGCGACGTCGAAGTCGTCGCCCACCTCGAGCGCGAGGTCGCGGGCGAGCACCACCTTCTCGATGCCGCCGGCCCTGATGCGGGCCACGGCGACGGAGACCGCGTCCTCGTACGCCTCGGCCGGGAACCGGTCGCCGGGGATCGAGGGCGGGAGCAGGACCGGGATCGCATCCGCCGAGCCGCCCTGGATATCGGTGCGGAACGCGACCCCGTCGCGCCGCCCCACGATCCTGCGGGGGACCAGCAGCCCGCTCGGCACGGTGGACCCGTCGGCGAACGCGAAGGCGCCGAGGGCGATCAGCCCGGTGCCGGGCAGCGTGATCGGATCGTCGACCGTGCTCGCCTGGACGAGCGCCCGCCAGGCGTCCGCCGCCGACTCGATCCGGCGGGGGCCCGAGGTGGTGATGCGATGCGCGACGCCGAACGCGAGGAGGCGGTCGTCCCCCTCGCCCAGACCGCGACGGGGGCGCCGAGCTCGGCCTCCGCCTCGTCGTCGGCGCGGCCGACATCCACGATCGCCCTGGTCGCGACGGAGAATCCGCCTGCGGCCCGATCCTTCACCTGCACAGAGTACGCGCGCCCCCTCGAAGTAGACTCGCAGGGTGTCCTCGGCCGACCTCTCCAAGAAGCCAGCCGACGTGGCGGCGATGTTCGACCGGGTCTCCCGCCGGTACGACATGACCAACGCCGTGCTGTCGGGCGGCAACGCCGCGCTGTGGCGGATCGCCACGGTGCGTGCCGTCGCGCCGCGGCCGGGTGAGCGGATCCTCGATCTCGCGGCCGGCACGGGCACCTCCAGCGAGGCCCTTGCGCGATCCGGTGCCCGGGTCGTCGCGGCCGACTTCAGCAAGGGCATGCTCGCGGTGGGGCGCGCGCGTCACCAGGACGAGTCGCGCGTCGAGTTCGTGTTCGCGGATGCGCTCGCACTGCCGTTCGGCGACGACGAGTTCGACGCCGTCACCATCTCCTTCGGTCTGCGCAACGTCGCGGATCCGCACCGTGCGCTGGCGGAGCTGTACCGCGTGGCGAAGCCGGGCGCCCGCATCGTGATCTGCGAGTTCTCGCGGCCGCCGCTCGCGCCGCTGCGCGCCGCCTACTTCGCCTACCTCGAGCGCGCGATGCCGAGGATCTCGAAGATCGCGAGCTCGAACGCGCCTGCCTACGACTACCTCGGGGACTCGATCAAGGCCTGGGCCGACCAGACCACGCTCGCGGCGTGGATGCGCGAGGCGGGCTTCAAGCAGGTGCGGTACCGCAACCTCACCGGCGGCATCGTGGCCCTGCATCGCGGGGTGAAGCCCGCGGCCGGAGTCTGGGCGAGCGAGTGAGCTCTCGCACCCCGGTGGCCCGCCGGAGCAAGTCGCTCTCCGCGCAGATCGGCCTCACCGAGCGCCTGTTCGTGTCCGCCGGCGAGCGTGCGCTCGCCGCCCGCATCGAGGACGGCCTCGAGGAGGTCGAGCAGGGCCTGCTGCAGCGGGTCACCTTCGAGGACTCCTTCGCCGACGTGACCTCGCGCTACCTGCTCGCGGCCGGCGGCAAGCGGGTCCGCCCGCTGCTGACCCTGCTGACCGCCCAGCTCGGCGAGGGCATCACGACCGAGGTGCTGCTCGCAGCCGAGGCGGTCGAGATCACCCACCTCGCCTCGCTCTACCACGACGACGTCATGGACGAGGCGGAGCAGCGGCGCGGGGTGCCGAGCGCGCAGACCGTCTGGGGCAACTCGGTGGCGATCCTCACCGGCGACCTGCTCTTCGCCCGGGCGAGCAAGCTGATCGCCTCGATCGACGGATCCTCGGCCGTGACGCAGACGGAGACGTTCGAGCGGCTCGTGCTCGGCCAGCTGCACGAGACCATCGGCCCGCAGCGGGGCGAGGACCCCGTGGAGCACTACCTCCAGGTGCTCCGCGACAAGACCGGCTCCCTCATCGCCGCCGCGGCGGAGTGGGGCGCGACGTTCTCGCACGCGCCGGAGGAGTACCGGCGGCCGCTCGCGGAGTTCGGCGAGCGGATCGGGGTGGCCTTCCAGCTCGTCGACGACGTGATCGACCTCGCGCCGCAGGAGGCGCACACGGGCAAGATCGCGGGAACCGACCTGCGGGCCGGCGTGCCGACCCTGCCGCTGCTCTACCTGCGCCGCCGCGCGCTCACCGAGCCCGCGGACGAGGCGCTCCTGCTGCGCATCGACCAGGGCGTGGACGGGGCCGACGACCGGGTGCTCGAATCGGCGATCGCCGACCTGCGCGCGCACGACGTCACGGCCGAGACCACCGCCGAGGCGCACCGCTGGGCGGCCGACGCGGTCGGTGCGCTCGACGCGCTGCCCGAGGGCGCGGTCAAGCGGGCGCTCGTGCGCTTCGCCGACCTGCTCGTCGACCGCTCCAGCTGAGGGTCGCGGTTGCACCCATCCGCATCCGCCGCCGTTTCGAAAGGAATCCTGTGACCACGCTGCGCCTCGCCATCGTCGGAGCGGGACCGGCCGGCATCTACGCCGCCGACATCGCCAAGAAGGCCGACCGCGGCTTCGACGTGTCCATCGACCTCTTCGAGCGCCTGCCCGCGCCCTACGGGCTGGTGCGCTACGGCGTCGCGCCGGACCACCCCCGCATCAAGGGCATCATCGGCGCGCTGCGCGAGGTGCTCGACGGCGGGGCGGTCCGGCTGTTCGGCAACGTCGACTACGGCACGGACATCTCGCTCGACGACCTCCGTAAGCACTACCACGCGGTGATCTTCTCGACCGGCGCCATCCGCGACGCCGACCTCGACATCCCGGGCATGGACCTGCCGGGGTCGTACGGGGCCGCGGACTTCGTCAGCTGGTACGACGGGCATCCCGACGTGCCCCGCGAGTGGCCGCTCGACGCCCGCGAGGTCGCGGTGATCGGCAACGGCAACGTGGCGCTCGACGTCGCGCGGATCCTCGCGAAGCACGTGTCCGACCTGATGCCCACGGAGCTGCCGCCGAACGTCGTCGAAGGGCTCGCGGCGTCCCCGGTGACGGATGTGCACGTGCTCGGCCGTCGCGGTCCGGCGAACGTGAAGTTCACACCTCTCGAGCTGCGGGAGCTGGGTGAGGTGCCCGACGTCGACATGGTCGTGCGCGACGAGGACTTCGACTACGACGAGGCCGCGAAGCGCGCGATCGCGACGAACAAGCAGGTGCTCGTCATGGACCGCATCCTGCAGGGCTGGCGCAAGCGCGAGGCCGGCACCGCGAGCCGGCGGATGCACTTCCACTGGTGGGCGCGGCCCGTGGAGATCCTCGGGACCGATCACGTGACCGGCATCCGGTGGGAGCGCACCGAGCCCGACGGGATGGGCGGCGCGCGCGGCACGGGCGAGTTCCGCACCCAGGAGGTGCAGGCGGTCTACCGGGCGGTCGGCTACTTCGGCTCGCCGCTGCCCGGCCTGCCCTTCGACGAGCGGCACGGCGTCATCCCGAACCACGAGGGCCAGGTGCTCGGCGACGACGGCGCGCTGATGCCGGGCGTCTACGCCACCGGGTGGATCAAGCGCGGCCCGGTCGGGCTCATCGGTCACACGAAGTCGGACGCGATGGAGACCGTCGACCACGTGCTCCGCGACGGCAGCATGTGGTGGTCGCCCGAGCACCCCGACGAGGCCTCCGTCGTCGAGCTGCTCGAGTCGCGCGGGGTGCGCTACACGACCGTCGAGGGGTGGCACCTGCTCGACGCGCACGAGCAGTCGCTCGGTGCACCAGAAGGTCGCGCTCGCGTCAAGGTCGTGCCGCGCGACGAGATGCTCGCCGCATCACTGGGCGAACCCGCCCGCTGACGCCGCCACCCGGGCGCGTTCGGCCGATCGGGGCGCGCGTGCCCGCCCGGATCGGCCGAATCCTCCCGCCGGACGGACGCGACCCGGGTGGCAGCTCCGCAGGGCGGTCGGCTCGGGCTCAGATCGCGACGGTGTCGTTGGTGTCGGCCACCTCGCGGTCGCGCTCGTAGATCCAGCCGGATGCGGCGTCACCACCGGTGAGGGTCCAGCGGCCCGGGAAGTCGACGTGGGGGTTCTCGAGGATCCGGGGCGCGTCGTCCGTGTCCTCCGCGACGGCGATGTCGTGGACCTCGAGCTCGTCGTTCAGCGCGTCGGTGCGGAACGCGACGCGGATGCTGCGTGATGCCATGCCCGGACCGTACAAGCGACAGTGCGTCCGTGGAGCGGATGCACAGCGAGCGCTCAGACGTGCTCAGGCGGGGGGAAGTCGGCGGAGGGCATCGCGGAGCAGGTCCGCCAGCGTCTCCGGGAAGATCTGCGCGCCGGTCGCTTCGATCTCGGCGAGCGTCCACCAGCGTGTCCCGACCGTCGACCGGTCCTCGAGATCCGTCAGCGCCGCTCCCGCGGGTTCGAAGTGCGGCACCCGGGCGCAGAAGAAGTCCTCGGTCTGCTCCACGATCGTGCCGTCGAAGGGGAAGACCGTCGTCCGGTGCCACAGCGGTCCCGTGACCGCTTCGAGCACCTGCCCGGTCTCCTCCCAGACCTCACGGATGGCGGCGCGCTCGGCGTCCTCGTCGCCCTCGCGCCCGCCACCGGGGGTGATCCACCACGTCCCGAGCTCGGCGGCGGCCGGGTCGAAGCCCTCGATGAGCAGCACCCGGTCCGCCTCGTCGACGAGCAGCACCCGCGCCGCCTCGCGCACCAGCCGCTCGGTCATGCCGCCTCCTCGAGGAAGGCGATCGCCCGCTCCCGGAACTCCCGGGAGGTCGGCGCGTTGAAGTGGTCCCGACCGGTGATGGGGAAGAACGCGCTGCCGGGCGTCGCCGCCGCAAGCCGCTTCGACGCCTCGAGGATCGGATCCTCGGTGCCGGTCGCGAAGAGCACCGGGACGCGCGGCGGGTCGGCCGGGTCGGGCTGCGCGCCCCCGCGCATCCCCTCGACGAGCGAGATCAGGGCGGACAGGTCGTTGCCCGGGATGCCGGCGGCCATCGTGAGATAGGTCTCCGTGAGACGGTCACCGATCGGGGTGCCGTCGGCGACGAAGGTGCGGGCCCCGTCCACGCGGAAGCGGGTGAGCGGATCGCCGTCGGGGATCCCGCCGAGCACGGCCCGCTCGACGAGGTGCGGCGCATCGAGCGCGGTGTGCCAGCCGACGCGGGCGCCCAAGGAGTAGCCGACGTAGGCCACGTCGTCGGCGAGGTAGGTGTCGAGCACGGCCTGCGCGTCCGCGACCAGGATCGCCATCGAGTAGGCGGCGGGCTCGTGCGGCTTGCCGCTCAGCCCGTGCCCGCGCTGGTCGAAGGAGAGCACCCGGCGTCCGGCGCGCTCGAGCTCCCGCACCCATCCGGTGGCGTACCAGTTCGCGGATGCGGACGACGCGAAGCCGTGCACCGCGAGCACGGTCCGGCCGTCGGGGTCGCCGCTGTCGTAGGTCGCGAGCCGCACACCGTCGGGAGCGACCACGAACCGGGGTTCGGGCGCACGGGCGACGGCGACCATCGGCACTCCTTCGGCAGGCGGGGTCCCAGCCTGCCGTATCCGTTACTGGAGGCCCGCGGTGAGCCGTGCGACGTTGTCGAGCACGGCCGAGCGGACCGGCCGCTGCTGCCACTCCTCGAGGGTGAGGCGGCGGCTCGCCCTCCGGTAGCCCTCCTGGATCTGGCGCAGGTCGTTCACGAACTGCTTGCCCCTGACCATCATCGAGACCTCGAGGTTCAGCGAGAACGAGCGCATGTCGAGGTTGCTCGAGCCGACCACCGCGACGTCGTCGTCGATCGTGAAGTGCTTGGCGTGCAGGATCGTCGGCTTCGCGTAGAGCCAGATCGCGACGCCCGCCCTCAGCAGCTCCTCGTAGTAGGAGCGCTGGGCGTGGAAGACCATCGCCTGGTCGCCGATCTCGGAGACGAACAGCTCGACCTCCACGCCGCGCTCGGCCGCCGTGGTGACGGCGTAGAGCATCGAGTCGTCGGGCACGAAGTACGGGCTGGTCAGCACGATGCGGTTCTGGGCGGCGTAGATGAGGGCGTTGAAGAGGCGCAGGTTGTTCTCGCCCTCGAACCCGGGCCCGCTGGGCACGAGCTGGCAGTCGAGGTGCTCCTCGCCGACGGCCTCGACCGACTGCCGGCCCTCCCGGGCGAGCAGCTCGTCCGTCTCCGCGTACCAGTCGCTCAGGAAGATGGCGTTCAGGGCGGCGACGGTCGGCCCCTCGAGGCGGACCATCAGGTCCTTCCATTGAGGCCGCGTCGCCGGTTCGTCCACCGGTCGTAGCTGCGGTCGATCATGTTCTGCGAGCCCATGAAGCCCACGCGGCCGTCGACGACGAGCACCTTGCGGTGGTTGCGCAGGTCGGGCCGCTGGTACCGGCCACGGAACGGCTGCACCGGGAGCATCAGGTGCCACTGGGCGCCCATCCGCGTGAGCCGGCGCTTCGTCGCCCGGTATCCGCGCACCCGGAGCGAGGCGACGTGGTCCATGAGCACCCGCACGGTGACGCCGCGCTGCACGGCGCGCTCGAGCGCCTCGAAGAACGGGGCCGTCGTCTCGTCCGCGGACAGGATGTAGAACTCGAGGTGCACGAAGTGCTCCGCGGTGTCGACCGCCGCGGTCATCTCGGCGATCGAGCGGTCGTACTCCCCGAACAGGCGGGCCGTGTTCCCGCCGAGCAGCGGCATGGCGCCGAGGCTGCGGTTCAGCTCGGCGAGGGAGGCGAACCAGGCCGGCCACAGGTGATCCGGCGTCGCCTGATCGATGCCCTCGGTCGCGTTCATGATGTACCGGTTGATGGTCAGCTGCTTGTCGCGGCGGCTCTTCGGCAGCTTCGTGCTGCCGAACAGCAGGAAGACGAGCACGCCGAGGTACGGCACGAAGAAGATCGTGAGCAGCCACGCCATCGCGGTGGCGGGACGCCGGTTCTTCGGCACGAAGACGACCGCCAGCACGCGGATCGTGAGATCCAGGACGAACAGGCCGATCGTGATCGCCAGGGAGAGGCTGGCGGGCATGGCCGGAGTCTACGGAGCCGCCCCCGGCCGCCTCACGCCCTAGAACGGGGCCTTCCGCCGCTTCCCCGCGAGCACTTCAGCAGGACGAAATCGGTTCAGCAGGACGATATGACCGATCTCGTCCTGCCGAAGTGAATACGTCCTGCTGTGGTGCTGGGCGACGGCGACGGCCGACGGCGGCGCGGACGGATGCGACGGCGTCAGCGGAAGTTGATGAACTGCAGGTCGAGGTCCAGGTCGGCGTTCTTCAGCAGCGCGATCGTGGCCTGGAGGTCGTCGCGGCTCTTCGACTGCACGCGCAGCTCGTCGCCCTGGATCTGGCTCTTCACCGTCTTCGGCGCCTCGTCGCGGATGAGCTTGCCGATCTTCTTGGCGTGCTCGCTGTCGATCCCGTTCTTCAGCTTCGCCTCGATGCGGTACTCCTTGCCGCTCGCGAAGGGCTCGCCTGCGTCGAGGCTCTTCAGCGAGATGCCGCGCTTGATCAGCTTCGACTGGACCACGTCGAGCACCGCGCGGACGCGCTCCTCGCTCGAGGCCTTCAGGGTGATCGTCTCGCCCTTGAACTCGATCTGGGCGCCCACGCCCTTGAAGTCGTACCGCTGATCGACCTCTTTGCGCGCCTGGTTGAGGGCGTTCTCGGCCTCCATGGTGTCGACCTTGCTGACCACGTCGAAGGAGGAATCGGCCATGGCGACGAGTGTAGGTCTGGGCCCCGATCCGGTGCTGACGGGAGGATGAGCGCATGACCGACTGGTACGAGCTCAACCCGCGCCGTCGAGGACGGACCGGCGTGGCAGGACACCGAGACTTCATCGTGATTTCGCGGGGCCCGTCCGCCCCGGTATCCTGAGTCCGCGCCTCCGGCCAGCCTGCAACAGGCTGGCCGGAGCAGCCAGGCGGGTTACCCAAGCGGCCAAAGGGATCTGACTGTAAATCAGCCGTCTTCGACTTCGGGGGTTCGAATCCCTCACCCGCCACGCCGCATGATTCCGGGCTTCAGGCCCTATCGAACGCCCTTCCCGGAGACGGGGAGGGCGTTGGCGTGTGTACGCGGTGCGCGCACGTGGCGAGCGCTGCGGCAGGGCGGCCTCGCGGGGCTCCGCCGCCTCGAGGTCGGCGCCCCCGCGCAGGTCTCAGACGTCGGATCGGGAGACGGGCTGGCCAAGACGACGACGGCCGGCCGCCGACGATCGTTTTCGTCCTCCGTCCCGCGGTGGTGGCGAGAGGCCGTTCTAGGCTCCGGCGTGTGAGCGGTGAGGGTGACGGTGAAGGGCGGCAGCGGCGGCGTGGCCGTCGGGCTGGTTCCGGGTCCGAGCCCGGGGCGCGCTCGGACATCATCGCGGCCGCGCGTGAGGCCTTCGGTCAGCACGGCTACGACGGGGTCTCTCTTCGGGCGGTTGCGCGAGGGGCGGGTGTGGATCCTGCGCTGGTCCACCACTACTTCGCCGACAAGGCGGACCTCTTCGCTGCGACGATGGATATCCCGGTGCGGCCGGACCGGATCGTCGCGGACATCCTCGCGGGTCCTCGGGACGCAGTCGGGGCGCGGCTGGCCCGCACGATCCTGACGGTGTTCGATCAGCCTGCGGTGCGGACCGCGGTGCTGGCCTTGGTTCGGACCGCGCTCGGGCACGAGTTCGCTGCGCGGATGTTGCGCCAGTTCCTGTTGCGGGAGGTGCTGCAGCGGATCGCGGCGACGCTGGAGCTGCCCGAGGGGGAGTTGCGGGCCAGTTTCGCCGCCTCGCAGGTCGTGGGACTCATCGTCGCCCGCTACGGCATCGAGCTCTCGCCGCTGGCCGAGGCGTCCACGGAGGACGTCGTGGCTCGGGTCGGGCCGGTGCTGCAGTGGTACCTGCTGGGCGCAGAGGGAGGCCCCTCCGGCGCTTGACGCGCCGGGCACTCGGTGCTTTATTCGCCAGGTGGAGAATTCTGTGGCGGTCGAGGCTCGCTCGCTCACGGTCGTGCGCGGGCGACGGGAGGTGCTGCATGACCTCTCATTGACGGTCCCCTCGGGCCGGGTGGTGGGCCTGTTAGGGCCGAGTGGGAGTGGTAAGACGACGCTGCTGCGGGCGGTCGCCGGCAGCCAGCGGATCGCCGGCGGCGAGCTGCGTGTCCTCGGGGCGCCGGCAGGGGCGGCCGGGCTGCGTTCCCGGGTGGGCTACGCCACGCAGGCGGGCAGCGTGTATGACGACCTCACGGTTGCGCAGAACCTGGGGTACTTCGCTCGGGTGCTGGGCACGCGGAAGGACGATGTGCAGAGGGTCCTGGCGGAGGTCGACCTCGAGGCGTACGCGGACCGGCTGGTGGGCCGGTTGAGCGGCGGGCAGCGCGGCCGGGTGTCCCTGGGGGTTGCGCTGCTGGGGAGGCCGGAACTGCTCGTGCTCGACGAGCCCACGGTCGGTCTGGACCCGGTGCTCCGTGCGGACCTGTGGTCGTTGTTCCGTCGGCTCGCCGTGCAAGGGGTGACGCTGCTGGTCAGCAGTCATGTGATGGACGAGGCGCGGCGCTGCGATCGGATCCTGATCCTCCGCGGCGGTCGTCTCCTGGCGGATGAGACGCCCGAGGGCCTCCTGTCCAGGACCGGAACCGAGGACGCGGAGGAAGCGTTCCTCGCTCTCGCAGGAACCGCAGGGCCATGAACCCGCGCCTCACGATGGCGACGGCGGGGCGGGTGCTCGAGCAGATCCGGCACGATCCCCGCACCCTCGGTCTGCTGCTGGTCGTACCGAGCCTGCTGATCGGGCTGATGGCGTGGATCTTCAACGACCACGCACTCTTCGAGCGGGTCGGCCCTGACCTGCTCGGGCTCTTCCCGTTCATCATGATGTTCCTCATCACGAGCATCACCACCCTGCGAGAGCGCCGCTCCGGCACGCTCGAGCGACTGATGACCATGCCCCTCGGGCGGTTCGACTTCGTTGGTGGCTACGCGATCGCCTTCGGGCTGCTCGCCGTCGCGCAGTCGCTCGTCGCGGTCGGCTTCGCGGTCTGGGTCTGCGGGTTGGACGTGACGGGAAGCGTCTGGCTGCTCGTGCTCGTGGCTGTCGCCAATGCGCTTCTCGGCACCACCCTCGGGTTGTTCGCCAGCGCGTTCGCGAGCAGTGAGTTCCAGGTCGTGCAGTTCATGCCGGCCCTGGTCTTCCCGCAGGCGCTCCTCGGCGGGATCTTCGTGGCCCGAAGCCAGATGCCTGACGTGCTGCGCTCCATCTCCGACTGGCTGCCGCTCACCCACGCCATCGAGGCGTTTCAGGATGCCGCGGCGACCACCGACACCACAGCAGTGCTGCGCGAGGTCGCCGTCGTGCTGACCTGGGTGATCGCCCTCGTCGCACTCGGCTCGATCACCCTGCGACGGCGCACCGCCTGAACCCTCGCCGGGCTCGAGCCCTGCCGTACCGCTCGCGGACAGCCCGCGGAAGCATGCGACCGATTCGCGCAGCGCTGCGTGTCCCGCAGCCCGGTCCCGTCGCGGCGGATCGAGAGCATGCTGGAGGCGTGCAGAAACCCGCCCAGGAGCGTGACCGGTCGCGCGGCGCCCCTCCCGACCGGCGCAACTGAGCCTGACGGTCTCTGTGGGCTGATCGGTGAGGACACGGGTGATGGAGGCACGGCGGGCACGGGTGCTCATCGGGGCTTCCGGCGTCCTCGGGGCGGTGCTGTTCGGCGCGTACTTCGGGGTCCCGGCATTCGTTCCCCGGCTCGGCGCCGTGCTGTACGCCGCTCACCCGGCAACCAGTCAGGTCGTCGACATCGGTGCTCGATATCAGCTGTTCATCACGTTCGGCGTGTGGCTGCAGGCGACCGGATCCGCGCTGTGCGTGGTGTTCTTCATCGGGCTGGTGAGTCTGACCCGGCACCGCGGGTCGCTGCCCGGACAGATCGTCGTGCTCGGCTCCGCGGCGCTGCTGGCCCTCGTGCTGCTGGAGGGCGTGTTCACCCTCACCTGGTCGACGACCGCGTCCGAGAGCGTGACGGCCAGCGCCCGAGCAGGGTTCGACCTGATGTCCCGCTTCGTCCAGGTCTTCCCGGTCGTCCCCGCGCCGGCGGTGTATCTGCCGCTCGGCTGGATCCTGCTGCACTCACCACTGCTGCCACGGTGGTTGGGCGCGACAGCGCTCGGTCTCGGCGCAGCGTTCCTCCTCGTCGGACTCCTCGAGGTCTTCCTCCCGGCCGCGCAAGCCGCCGCTGCGGCGCTCGCCGCCGTGCAAGCCCTCTGGATCGTCATCGCGGCAGGAGCCCTCATGGCCCGTCGGACCACGACACCACGGTCGCTGCCGTAACCGCCTTCCCGATCCACCACCCCCGACGCCGGAAGTCGACGCCCATGTGGTCAGGCGCGACCAGTCGGTGGAGTCGACCTCGCCCGGCCCGCTGACCCTCGCTCCCTGGTCTCGCCGCGGCCTTTCCGCTCGGGGGACGTCGTCAGTCGCTGCGGCGTTCCGGCGTGGATCCGCCGGCATCTCCGACATCCTTCTCCTGATCGTGAGCGCGTCCGATAGGAGAACCCAGTGCTACCGCTGCAGGCGTACCTGTACACCGTGGAGGAGAAGACCGCGCTGACCCCGCGCGAGCTGCTGAAGGTCGCCGAGGCCAGGGGCTTCGCGTCGCCCGAGACGAAAGCCTCGGACGTCAAGTCGTGGCTCAAGTCCGAATACGGGCTCGGACCGGGGCATGCCCTGCTCATCTTCCATCTGATGCGCAACGAGCACGCTCGCGGAACGGCGGGTGCCGACCGCCGGGAGGACCTGGACGCGCTCTGGCTCGACGGAAAAGCCACTGCGCCGAGCAGTTAGGTGCGGCGACTGGTTCGGCAGCCGCTGATGTCGCTCCCGGTCGTGGCCGGTGCCACGACGCAGGCGACGGCCGCGGCGGGCTGCGCGGCCATCGTCAAGCGGCAGGTTCGTCGATCGACTGCGCGTTGGCCGAGCGGCGGTGATCCGTTCAGGCGCCCATCGGAGCCTCGAGCCATGAACGAGGAGATGATCACCGGGTGGTCAAGGAGGACGGTCAGCGGCGGTACTGCCCCAGCCGAAGCTGCTCGCGGCGACCGGCTCTACCCCTTCTTCACTTCCACCTCGACGAAGGTCAGCGGCGCGGTGCCGGCGTTGGTGACTTCGTGCTCGCCGCCGGCCGGGCGGGTGTAGGACTCTCCGGCTCGCAGCTGCGAGGACGTGACAGTGCCCTCGGGGGTCAGGATGGTGGTTCGCCCGTCGGTCACAGGGACCACGACGTAGTCGTGCTCGTGCAGGTGGCGACCCGTGCTCTGCCCAGGAGCGAAGTCCCAACGGGTGACCCGGACCCGCTCGTCCTCGTACTGCACCGTCGCGCGAGCAGTTGTCGCCATGGCCGGTCTCCTTGATGTCGGTGCCGGGTGTTCAGCCATCCCTGCTGGCAGGGTAGCCAGCGCTCGGCTCCGCAGTGGACTGCTGCAAGCCGGCCGCGCCGATGTCGCCGGCTCGAGGGTCAGCAGGCGCGGCTCGCACCCGCGCGAGCCGCCACGTCAGCGGACCTGATGTCGTCGAACCGAGTCGGTGCGCGATTGCCGGCGATGGGCGCAGCACCGGGCAGTGCTCGCCCCCTCAGCACGCCGGGAGGTGGATCACATCGCGTGCCTGAGTCTCAAGTGAGGTCGAGAACGGCGAGTCCGGTTTCAGTCATGAGGCCTTCCGCGACGAGACGGGCAACGCGTTCGCGATTGCGTGCAGAAGTCGTACCGCGTTTCCTCCGCGGCGTGAAGCGCTGCAAGTACGTCTCCTCACCATCTCGACGACGCATGCTCTCGCTCCAACCGAAGCAGAGACCCGCGTCGAGCAGCTCCAGGAAGGTGACGCTCGCACGACCTGAACCAGATCTGGCCAGGCGGACCCAGGCGCCGGAGGAAACGGTCGCCTGCTCCTCCAGCCAGCTCCGCAAGCTGCGCGCGTCCGCGAAGGCGATCACAGGCAGCCCGTCGATCGATTCCTCATCGGCCACGGTCACATCTTCCTCGCCCTCGGCAATCCGCCCCACTCACGAGCATGTGTCGACTGTTCTGGATGCGTGCGGGCGTGAGCACTGCTTCGGCAGCCGCTGATGTCGCTCCCGGTCATGGTCGGTGCCACGACGACGGCGACGGCGACGGCGGGCAACTCACGAGAAGGGCCCTGGGCCCG